>NZ_UGNX01000001.1:0-1346366 GCF_900452415.1 Legionella cincinnatiensis
GTGTCAGCATCCGTTTGGCAAAAATGTTTAGGTCTATTGCAAGATGAGTATTCTGCTCAACAATTCAATACTTGGTTGCGCCCTTTACAAGCTCACACTGATGAGCAACGTTTGATTTTGTTTGCACCTAATCGATTTGTAGTCGATTGGGTTAAAAAACATTTCTTTTCTCGAATCGAAGAATTAATTAATCAGCTTTGTGGTGATGAAATTAAATCAGTTTCTATTGAAATTGGAAGTAAAACTTCGAATACTGATTCTGATTCGAGCTCCTCAGGATCATTTAGATCGCAAGTGAATGTCTCTGCTAATTCTGCTGAAATTAAAGCGACCCCAAAAAAGACCGTTGATTACAAGAGCAGTCATTTAAATAAGAAATTTGTTTTTGAAAGTTTTGTTGAGGGTAACTCCAACCAATTGGCTCGTGCTGCATCCATGCAAGTTGCTGAGCGACCCGGGGATGCATACAATCCTCTATTTATCTATGGTGGGGTGGGCTTAGGAAAAACACATTTGATGCACGCTATTGGTAACTCCATATTAAAAAATAATCCTGATGCTAAGATATTATATTTACATTCAGAACGTTTTGTTGCCGATATGGTTAAAGCGATTCAGACAAATTCAATCAATGAGTTTAAGCGTTTTTATCGTTCATTAAATGCTTTACTTATTGATGATATTCAGTTTTTTGCAGGTAAAGATCGATCTCAAGAAGAGTTTTTTCATACTTTTAATGCATTGTTGGAGGGGCAACAACAAATTATTTTAACAAGTGATCGATACCCTAAAGAAATTGAAGGTATGGAGGAGCGCTTGAAGTCTCGATTTGGTTGGGGGTTAACTGTTGCTGTAGAACCTCCTGAACTTGAAACTCGAGTCGCTATTTTGATCAGTAAGGCAGAGCAGTCAAATATAGAGTTGCCTTATGAAGTGGCTTTTTTTATAGCCAAGCGCATCCGTTCCAATGTTAGGGAGTTAGAGGGCGCATTACGTCGAGTGATTGCCAATGCTCATTTTACTGGAAAGCCAATTACTATTGAATTTGTACATGAAGCGTTACGTGATCTTCTCGCCTTACAAGATAAGTTAGTGACAATAGAGAATATTCAAAAAACTGTTGCTGAGTATTACAAGGTCAAGGTGGCTGATTTATTATCAAAGCGTCGTAGCCGTTCTATTGCGAGGCCTCGGCAAATGGCTATGGCTTTGAGTAAGGAATTAACAAACCATAGTTTGCCTGAAATAGGCGATCATTTTGGCGGTAGAGATCATACTACTGTGATTCATGCTTGTAGAAAAGTTAAGGAGTTAATTCAAGATGATAGTGATTTTGCTGAAGATTATAAAAATTTAATGCGTATTCTATCTTCTTAATACACAGCGTGTAGCATGTAATAAGCACTCTATATTTAGAGATTTTAATCTTTTCCTGAAGTTAATTAGGAGTTCTATCTTGTTTGAGTTCACTATCAAAAAAGAGGATTTACTTCCCCCGCTACTTGCTGTTGCTGGGGCTGTAGACAAAAAGCAATCTTTAGCTATATTGTCTAATTTTTTTCTTAAATTGTCTGATGGTTTATTAAATATCACTGCTACAGATTTAGAGATTGAAATTTCAGCTCAAGTCGCTTGTGAGTCGAAACAAAATTCAGGAAGTATCACGGTTCCAGCAAAGAAATTTATTGATATTATTCGTTCTCTTGATGATGAAACAAGTCCTGATGTGCTTGTTAATAATGCTCTTTTAACCATTAAACAAGGGCGTAGCTCTTTTAAACTTACAACCTTGTCTGCAGAAGGCTATCCTCTTAGTGAAGATGAATGTAATGAAGTCGAGTTAACACTTCCGCGTTTGGTTTTATTGAAATTACTGCAAGCAACCCATTTTGCAATGGCGCAACAAGACGTCCGTGTTTTTCTCAATGGTTTGTTTCTTGATTTTGAACCTAACCTTATTTCTGCTGTGGCTACAGATGGGCATAGAATGGCTATTTGTCGTTACCCATGTTCTAATATTAGTGATAAAAAACTGCTGTTACCCAAAAAAGGAGTTCAAGAATTATTGCGGATTCTTAATTACATTGATGATGAAGAAATTTTATTAGCAGCAGGGAAATCTCATTTTAAATTAGTAACGCGGCAGTTTGTATTTTTATCTAAACTGATCGAAGCGCGTTTTCCTCCTTACACTAAAGCAATCCCAAGGAATCAAGATAAGCATATTCTTATAGACTGTTCTGTTCTTAAGCGTTCATTAGCACGCATCGTTATTTTAGCACATGAAAAATCAAAAGCTGTTATGCTCCATTTGCAACCAGGTATGCTCACTTTAATTGCTAATAATAATGAACAGGAAGAAGCTGTAGAGTCGCTAAGTGCTGAAACACAGGGAGATGAATTAAAAATTGGGTTGAACGCCACTTATTTATTAGATGTTCTTTCGCATTTTGGCGAAGGTCAAATTCGTTTGTCTTTATCAAATACGGAAAGTAGTATTTTAATAGAGTCATTAAATGATGAGCATTATCAATATATTATCATGCCAATGAAAATATGATTCTTACTGAATTAAAAATCCATCAATTACGGAATATTATCTCAGCACATCTCGAATTAAATTCTCGATTTAATTTTATTTTTGGACCTAACGGAAGTGGAAAGACCTCTGTTCTTGAAGCATTTTACCTCTTAAGTTGTGGTCATTCTTTTCGAACTCGAGAAATTTCCCCGATTATCTCATATGATCAACCCTCTATGACTGTATTTGCCAGAGGGAACAATGAAGAAACAATTAGTATTCAAAAATCTTATTCGGGAGTTACTCAAGTTAAGTTGAACAATCAATTTTGCTCTACTACCAGCCAATTAGCTTATACGTTACCTTGTCAGATTTTTTACTCTGATCTGTTTCAAATTATCGATGCAGGTCCTGCTGTAAGAAGAAATTTATTGGACTGGGGATTGTTTCACGTGAAACATAATTACTTTGCTCTATGGAAAGAATACAGACGAGTTCTAAAGCAACGAAACGCACTTTTAAAAATACGAGCACCTTTCGCTCAATATATTCCTTGGGACAAACAGTTAAATCAACTGGCTTATCAGCTGCATCTATTAAGAGAAGAGTATTTTATTCAATGGGAACATGAGTTTGTTTCCGTACTCAATGAGCTTAGTGACCTTAAATGTACTCTAAAGTATTATAAAGGTTGGGATAAAAAAAATTCGGGCAAAAATTTAGAAGAAATATTGGCTGAGAACTTTGAGAGTGACAAGCAGAAATTATATACACAGCATGGCGCTCATCAAGCGGATTTTAGTATTGAAGTAAATAATAATAAGGCTAAGCATTTCATATCAAGAGGTCAGCAAAAAATTATTTTAATCTCATTGAAACTGGCCCAAGGAAATCTTATTACAGAAGACTGTTTGTATTTAATTGATGATCTTGCTTCGGAACTGGATGAAATCCATCAACGGAAAATAGTTTCTCATTTGTTAACCAGAAAAGGACAATATGTTATTACTTCAACTTCCAATTCAAATTCTCTATTGGAAAATCTACCTAGCAATGCCTGTTCACGATATCAAATTAATGAAGGCATACTTAATCAAGTGAAGGAAGCTATCTATTAATATAATAAATGCCCCCCTCTAAGAGCTTGCTCGCTGCGTTCTGCATGCCATCAGAAGTTATCTAAATTTTTATAGTGACTGACACTTAATGAAATGAATAATGTTTCACGTGAAACAAAAAGGACTATAATCTTTTCACCCGAGAAGAATAAAAAGAATGTTTAAGTAATCTTTAAAAAACAGAGGAGTACAGCTGTCAAAGTTCCTAAATCACATATAAACACGTTACAAATTATGCTATGATAAGGTATTTGAGAAACCATAAACAGGGTTAAGAGGACCACTTAATGAGCGTTGATGCCAGTTACGATTCAAATAATATTAAAGTTCTAAAGGGGTTAGATGCTGTAAGAAAAAGACCAGGCATGTATATTGGAGATACTGATGATGGCACAGGCCTACATCATATGGTTTTTGAAGTTGTGGACAACTCTATAGATGAAGCACTGGCGGGATATTGCAAAGAGATTTTTGTTACTATCCACTCTGATGAGTCAATTACTGTTAAAGATGATGGTCGTGGCATCCCTGTTGATATTCATAAAGAAGAAGGACGCTCTGCTGCTGAAGTAATTATGACAATCTTGCATGCAGGAGGGAAGTTTGATGATAATTCCTATAAAGTATCTGGTGGTCTCCATGGCGTAGGTGTGTCAGTAGTTAACGCTTTATCTGAAGAGTTACATTTGACTGTGCGGCGTCATGGCAAAATCTATGAACAACGTTATCGAAATGGAGTTCCAGATGCTCCAATGGCTGAAACTGGGGATGCAACAACGACAGGAACCCAAATTTGGTTTAAACCAAGTGACGAAACTTTTTCAAATATAGAGTTCCACTATGATATTCTCGCGAAACGTTTAAGAGAACTCTCTTATCTAAACTCGGGTGTTTGCATTCATTTGTTTGATGAGCGCTCGCAAAGACAGGATACCTTTCACTATGAAGGTGGTATAAAAGCTTTTGTTGAGCATCTCAATAAGAATAAAAATGTGATTATGCCCATAGTATTCTCTATGACTGCTGAAAAAGATAATATTGTCGTTGAGCTTTCAATGCAGTGGAATGATTCATATCAAGAAACGCTTTATTGTTTTACTAATAACATACCACAGCGTGATGGTGGAACACATATGGCAGGATTCAGAGCTGCATTGACTCGAACTTTAAATAACTATATTGAAAGTGAAGGATATGCTAAGAAAGCTAAAGTATCGCCAACAGGGGACGATGCACGTGAAGGATTGACCGCGATACTTTCTGTAAAAGTACCTGATCCAAAATTCTCTTCTCAAACAAAAGATAAACTCGTTTCCTCAGAAGTAAAGTCAGTAGTTGAGTCCAGTGTTTCAGAAAAATTTAATGATTTTCTTTTAGAAAATCCCTCCAGTGCAAAAGCGATTGTTGCTAAAATTATTGATGCAGCTCGAGCTAGAGAAGCGGCTCGGCGTGCTCGAGAAATGACTCGACGTAAAGGTGCATTGGATATTGCAGGATTGCCAGGGAAATTAGCTGATTGTCAGGAAAAAGATCCAGCCTTATCTGAGCTTTATTTGGTAGAGGGTGATTCAGCAGGTGGCTCAGCGAAACAGGGTCGGGATAGAAAATTTCAGGCAATTTTGCCACTTAAAGGAAAAATACTTAATGTTGAAAAGGCTCGCTTTGATAAGATGCTTTCTTCTCAAGAGGTAGCGACACTCATTACAGCTTTAGGGTGTGGGATAGGCCCTGATGAATATGATCCCGATAAAGTAAGATATCATCGAATTATTATTATGACCGATGCTGATGTTGATGGTTCACACATCAGAACATTGTTACTTACCTTTTTCTACAGACAAACACCTGAGTTAGTAGAACGTGGGTATATTTATATTGCACAGCCGCCATTATATAAAGTTAAACGTGGCAAACAAGAACAATACGTTAAAGATGATGAAGCATTGTTTGAATATTTAACACAAAGTGCATTAGATGGTGCTGCATTCTTTCCCGCAAAAGATGCTCCCCCTATTGCCTCAAAAGCTCTTGAAGAGTTGGTGCATCAGTTTAGACGTGCTGAAAAAATTATCAAACGTTACAAACGAAGATATCCTACCGATATATTGAAACGTATCGCTTATTTACCTATGCTCCATAATGAAGATCTTAATCAGCAAGAAAAAGTATCAGGTTGGTGTAAGAAATTACACCTAAGCTTACAACAATTAGGAAGTAAAACGGAACAGTATGATGTTGATGTTCATATGATACCTGATACGGATCAATTTATACCTAGAATCATTGTGACTCAGCATGGAGCAAAAAATCCTATACCGATAAATGCTGAGTTTTTCAATTCTAAAGATTATAAAGAGTTAGTTGGCCTGGGTTCTAAGTTAGCAAGTTTGATAGAAGAAGGGGCATATATCAAACGAGGAGAGAAAGAACTGGCTGTAGAAAGCTTTGAACAAGCTTTGAATTGGTTAATGGACGAGGCGAAGCGAGGCCAAACGATTCAGCGATATAAAGGTCTTGGCGAGATGAACCCAGAACAACTTTGGGAAACAACAATGGATCCAACAGTGCGGCGTATGCTACAAGTGAGTATTGAGGATGCGGTTGCTGCCGACGCAATATTTACTACACTTATGGGCGATAACGTTGAACCTAGAAGAGAGTTTATTGAGTTTAATGCACTTGAGGCTGAGAATATCGATGTATAATTATTATTTGCGTGAGCGGCGTTTAAATGATCACATACAGTCACTTAAAGGGAGTTATCTTTTTTAATTAATTGAATTAATTAAAAAGCAATGTAAAAGTGAGTATATTGTTTTAATGGATAATCATTTGTTTAGAGGCTCTGGATTCTACGTAGGATGCGATACGTAGAAGTTTCTAATAAAACATTAAAAACATTTCTGGACAAATGATATTACCTATGCCAGGATATAATTCTTTTTAGATGTAATGATAGTATTGTTTAGGTTTTTTAAGTTGATCTAATGTGGGGGCATCATAAAAAGTTGCTCCGACTGCTCTTGTAAATTCTAATACTCTAAAGTTAAGAGGATTAGTTTTAATGAGTTCAAAATACTTTTCTCCACAAAAGTAAAAACTCTTGAGTGTGATTTCTATCGCTCAAGAGTTCATTATGGTGTGCCATCCTTATTAAGTAAAAATCCACAAAAAGATTATAAAGTGTGCCAATTTAGCTTTTCAATCTATCCTCGGTAAAAGGTAGCCTATTATGGGGTTAACGTGATCTAATATAGATTAATATGATCTTATAAGAAATATCCTGCTTTTATTTGCTCCAAATGGTCATCAAATATATAATCCGCATCCCTTATTTTATTTGTTAACGTTATACGAGGCTAGATATGTTTTTTGTAATTATTGGTGGTGCATCTGGATCTGGAAAAACAGGTTTATCCCACCATCTTCTCTCTAAGCTGCGAGATAGTGGAATAAGTGCACAAATATTAAATATGGATGATTATTACCATGAGATACCTGAGGGAATGGATCTCGAATACTTCAGAAAAAATACAAATTTTGATACACCACACATGCTTCACTTGGACTTGTTGCAAAAACATATTGCTGAATTGAATAAGGGAAAATCAATTACCAAACCACTGTTTGATTTCAAGTCAAATCGCAGAAAAGGAGAAGAAACAGTTCATCCATCTGATGTAATTATCATGGAAGGTATATTTGCTCAATATTTTTATAAAAAATATGGATTATCCGATTTGCCTGTAGTGACAGTAAATATCACCACAGAAAACTATCTTGATGTTATTGAGCGACGTATTAAACGTGATATAGAACAACGTGGCCGAGTTCGACTTGAGGGTGTAAAACAAGAAAAAAAATACGTTGGGCCTGGATTCTTAAAATATACAGCAAGTAGTTCTGTTGGGGCAGATGTTTATGTCTGCAATGAACATCGAGAAGGAAGTGAAGAGCAACAATTAATGTTGGATGCTAAAGCCACTGAAATTTTAGCTGAATTAAATAGAAAACGTATAGAAATTGAATCAGGAAAACTCTACTCGAAAAAGGCTAAGCCGAACGTACAAGAAATGGTTGCTAAAAGTCATTTAATGGCAGGAACTTTATTCCACCCTCATAAATTCGAAGGGCATTTCAGTGGAGTGTTTAGTGAGTTTAAAGGAAATTTTGTGAAAGAATTTAGCGAGCAGGAAATAAAAGAAAGTCAGTTAACTCTTTAATCGGCGCTTTCAGTATCTATTATTCTTATATTTAAAAGTTAATTAGGCAACGTTCCTGAATGTTGCCTGGTTATAAACCGCATATTTATCAATCAGAAATTGAACTAATTGTCTCTATTGCTTCAAGATCGAGGTTAATGGATATGCACAGAAAAATAATTCCAGAATCGACGCTTCCGATTAAACAAAAATTTCAATTTAGCCTATTTTGAGATTGATTTTACAAAAGGACCATGATCACGTAAACAGATTATAGGTTGTTGAAAATATACTCAATTCCAGAAAGGAATAACGCACGATAGAAGCTCTTGCCTTAAGAGTTTAATAATATTTCATTGTTAAACTCATCCCGAAATTTTTTCGAAAAATATAATCACTAATAATAAAATTTTTAGAGGCTAAACATGAAGTTTAATGAAATATATATTTCTTATGAATTAAGTATGCTGGTCAAAGATTTCTATATAAAAAAATAACATTGACTCAAGTGCTTATACTCTTGATTTATGATTAGAGAATTGTATTGGAAACCCCGTTGGAATACCTCTAAGTATGATGATCTTTCTCTCACAGAAGCCTATGAGATAAGGAGATAAGATATTGCAAAAAAAAGGATGTCAACCTTCTGATATTATTCATCATAAGCCACAAGCATTTGATTTTTTTTAATATTTATATTAAACATACTAATGCTCCCAAATTTAAATTCTCTTCATTAGCCATTCTCAAGGACTAGAAATGCTAAAAAAATCCCAAATTCTCATTTTATTAATCTCAATGATATTTGTTCCTGCTGTATCAGCAGAAACTTACAGAGTTCCAGCAACAAAAGACACAGTGACTTTAGGTCTTTTTATATTGGATAAACAACCTGTAGTCAAAGTCCATTCTGGAGACTCCGTCTCTTTGGAAACTTGGAATAGTTGTTTGCATGAAATGGTTTTTAATAAGACTACTCCTGCTGATGTTGCACAGTTTTATACAAAATATGACATTCAAAAAAGGCGCGGCATGCATAGTTTAACAGGTCCTGTTTACATTGAAGAGGCTGAGCCGGGGGATGTGCTTGAGATTCGGGTATTAGATATCAAATTGAATGATTTTGGATATAACTTCTTAAGTCCTACTCAAGGGATTTTATCAGAATTTACCCAACCCAGAATTATGTACTTTAAATATAATAAAGAACAAAACACTACAGAATTCACAAAAGGCGTATGCTTACATCTAAAACCGTTCCCAGGCATTATTGCAGTAGCTCCTCCTAAGGATTGGCCTAATGAATGGCCTGTAAATTTAGAAACTCCTATGGGCCAACCTGTTCCTGGGGAATTTAATTCTGTTCCTCCAGGTCCTTTTGGCGGTAATTTAGACCAACCAAGCTTACAGGTTGGCTCTGTTCTTTATTTGCCCGTTTTTCAAAAGGGTGCTTTAGTTTGGACCGGTGATTCACATGCAATGCAAAGTAATGGAGAAATTGATGTCACAGCACTTGAAACTTCTTATGAAGGGATCACTTTGCAATTTGTGGTACGAAAAGATCTGAAAGCTGAAGGCGTATTTGATAAAACAAAACGAAATGGCAATAGCTTATTTACGTGGCCAATTGTTGAAAATTCGAAAGAGTGGATTGTGATAGGGTTGAATGAAGATTTATTTGAAGCCATGCAGCTTGCCTCTAAAAATGCCATTGAATTTTTAGTACGTACTCAAGGATTCTCACCCCAAGAAAGTTATCAATTTTTAAGTATGGTAGGTAATTTCGACATTCCTGAAGCGGTTAATGTGATTAAAAGTGTAGCCGTACATATTCCTAAAGAGGCATTCAAAAATCTTGGTAAGAAAATCACTCTTTCTTCTGAAGGTAAGTTTCCTCTAGCGACGCCAAAGATTAATGAAAATGCAAATTGCGTGCCTCAAGAAGGCAAAATTATTCAATAACTATTAGGTGAAATAATGAAAAAGATCCTAGTTTATTTATGCTTAAATCTCATGGCTTCTGGAGTTTTTGGTAGCAACATTGTACTTGAGAATAAAACGGATTACCCAGAAAAAGGTAAGTTAGGCAAAATTGCAGTGCAATGGGCAGTTTCAGCTAAGGCAATACAAAAGGCCAATAAGAGCATTCTTAATGGCTCAACATTTAATTCAAGCTCTTTGGTGATGCTTTCTCAAAAAGGAAAAATTCAGCTGATCACCCCTAATGACGCTAGATATTTTAGATTAGTGGCGTGGTCAAATGACAACAATGAGCCTGAATTTCTTACGAACTGGGTAGATATTGTCCCCAATAAAACCTATGTAGTGAATCAGAATCAACTTGTACCTAGGGTACTCATGGCTGGAGCAGGATGTTAAATCGGAATTTATCCCACGTCCTGCGACTTGTCCGTGGGATCCAGAAATTTTTGGCCATCATTGGAGCTGTGGAATGCCGATTGAGGGAGCCTCTACTCACAGCACTATTTTTTGCCAATTACTACTCATAGATGGGAAATCATGAGGGTATCAATCAATAAATGAGAGCTCAGTATCGGTGAGTCTAAAAGCATTTTGCAAGGGCTATCTTTGCGGTGATTATTGTCTTGGACACAAGGAAAAATGATAAAACGTATCTTTTTTTTTATTCTAATTGTTACAATTCATGATGTATATGCAGAGGCAATTAAAGCCGGCTCTAAAAAACCAGTGCCTACAGAAAATCCCAAAACTACGAGTATTAGCTCCAACCCCGCAGCAATTAATGTACCTACCGGGACCGGGACAATCCAGCGTTATCTTGAGAAAAAGCTTGGCATTGAAAATAATCATGGAATTATGATCCAAGGTGCTTGGATTGGAGATACTAACGATTTATTTTCTGGCGGTATACCTGATTCAGATCGCGTCACTTCAAACAGTGTACTGGTGGTTGATTTAACTATTGATATGGAACAATTTAATGGATGGAGAGGGGGGATATTTAGCGCCCAATTTTTACAACAAAATGCGCAAAATACTAATGCACAAGCAGGTCTTTTTCAGGGATATAACTCTTTACCTGACGTTGCTCCTTTCGATCGTTCGGAACTTTACGCACTTTGGTACCGACAAGCATTGTTTGACGATAAGCTATTTGTGCGTATTGGAAAAACAATTACTACACTTGATTTTAATAACGTCATCAAACCTGTTCCGCTGAGCGCCGGCGAACCTAACATTCCTGCGGTAACCAGTTTGATTTATACGCCTATTTTTATCAATCCCGCGGTAGATGGAGTTATGCCAGGATATACGAATTCTGCCTATGGAATAACCTTAAATTTTACTCCAGTGAAGCAATGGTATCTCGCTTATGGTATTTATGATGGTAATTTAGCCAGTGGCAAACAAACCGGTTTGTCGGGGCCAACGTTTAATGGCAATTATTTCCAAGTTGCTGAAACAGGCGGGGCTTGGGTTTTAGGAAAAAAACATTTGCCTGGAACCTCTGGAGTCGGCATATGGCATCAGACAGGCCTTATTCGTCAGCATAATCTTACTGAAGCAGCAGCGACAGGTGCTTATTTATTTGGGTCACAACGTTTATGGTACCGTCATCCTGGATATGATATTAGCGGGATTTCAGCTTTTTACCAATTGAGTATTAATAATTCCAGTGCATTACCTATGAACAAATCTATTGGTGCAGGGTTAACTGCATTTGGCCTGATTGCCAATCGAGAAGCTGATTCAATGGGATTTGGTTTTTCTTTAGCATGGCTTAATCAACGCAGTACGAATCGATCTACCGAACTGATGTACCAAGTTTACTATCAGGCAAAAATAATCACTAATATTTATTTAGAGCCAGCCCTTTCTTATATACCTACCCCAGGACAAAACGCGAATTTACCTTCTGCATTTGCAGGTACCATAAGAGCCATTATCTTAGCATGAGGTCAAAATGTACGCATAAGCGGGAATTCTATCTCAGTCTGAAATTAGTTAGTAAAATAAAGGATTATCTTCTCCATTAGGGTGAGTGGAGAACTGATTTATTTTTAGTTTTAGGCATTAAAGATATTCTTGCAATGATAGTTTTCTAGCAAGGTTATTGCCTTTTTAGACCTTCCGCTTTTGCGGAAGGTGAGGTTTGGTAGAGTAATTAATTCACGCTATTACGATACAGAATTTCACATGCTTAAATGGAATAAAGATGCAATATTGGTTTAATATTTGATCGTTATGATTGAAATAAGTAATTAAAATGATGAATTACTTGATAATTGAACTGATGGAGCGTGAAGGAGAATAATGTGAAGCGTAATAAATTAAGTTTTAAAAATTGGTTTGCTAGTATTGCTTGTTTGGGTGTATTGGCATTAGTCAGTCAAAGTGCGGCTGCAGGTGATATGAGCGTAGGAGGTATGGCATCACAAATTACATCGTCATTTACAAACCTAACTAAACTAATAACGGCTGGTTCTTATTTAGCTGGTTCAGCATTTTCTATCGGGGCTATTATGAAATTTAAACAGCATAAAGATAACCCCACCCAAGTTGCTATAGGAACTCCAATTGCGTTAGTTTTTATCGCTGCTGCTTTATTATTCCTGCCTTCGGTTTTAGGAGTTACTGGCACAACAATGTTCGGTTCAAGTGGTGGTATCACTGCTGGTCCTAATGGTATGATTCCTGGTTCTAGTACCTAATTAATATGTTTGACATAAAAGGCAGGAAATGTCTTTTATATTGCTTAAATGATAGCCCTTCACTTAATCTAAAGTGAAGGGCGTAGTGCTTTGTTACGGAGAATAAGATATATTAAGCGGTGCTACATCCTTGCAGCGAAGCACATCCAATGTGCTGGTCCCTTAGTTTGACATCCTGTCAGACAAGTCCGTGTCATCCCTATGAGATACAGTATAGTCTTTTCATGGCTGTTGTCATTGCGTGAATAGAGCAACAGGATGTAAGAAATATCTCAAAGAGTTCAAGGCATTGTCTTAGGTTGCTGTTGGGTTATACAATGAATTCCCCCCCCGCCAGCAAATACATCCAACGCATCTATTTGAGTAATCCCATAATTAGGGAATAACTGAGTGAATAATAGATATGCTGCTTTATCCTGTTTTTCATGCCCAAATGCAGGCATGACTATTCCTTTATTTGCCAAATAAAAATTAATATAGGATAAAGTGAGTCGTTCACCGTTAAGGTATGTAGCTGGTGGTTGTTCTACTGCATAGACCTCAAGCTTACGTCCTTTTGCATCGGTTGTGGATTTAAGAATTTCTAAGTTCTCATGTAGATTTTCATAATTAGGATCTTCTTTGTCATGGGTAATAAGACATAACACCTTTCCCGGTGCGATGAAACAGGCGATTTCATCAATATGACCATCTGTTTCATCTCCTAATAACCCTTTATTGAGCCATATGATTTTTTGTCCTCCAAGAAAATCATACAGATAATTTTCAATTTGTTGTTGGCTCAATTGCGGATTACGATTTTCATTCAGTAAACATTCACGAGAAGTCAGAATAGTTCCCTCTCCATCGACATGAAAAGACCCACCCTCCATAACTAAGGGCGCGCGAAAAGACAAAGCATGGGTTTGCTTTATAATTGCGGAAGCAATTTGATTGTCGAGCTCACAATCTTGGTAGTTCCCTCCCCATGCATTATGAATCCAATCTACTCCTGCTAAGTGCTGTGCTTGATCCAACAAAAAGGTAGGTCCAGTATCTCGAGTCCAAGAATCATTGATAGGAAGAGGCAATAATGTAATATTGTTGCTTCCACATAAATTTTTGGCTGACTCTTCATCTCCAGGATTAACAAGTATAGTAACAGGCTCATATTGTGCTATGGCTTGGGCAACACGTGCATAAGCTATTTGGGCTCTTTGTAAACCGACCTTAGACCATGTTTCTAAATGACAAGGCCATGCCATCCAGCATCGTTCATGCGGATACCATTCAGCGGGCATAAAAAATCCACTCTGCTTTGGGGTCATTTTATTTTCTCCGAATGTTTTCATCTAAATAAGTTAATTGAGAAAAAATACTTCTCAATTCATTTAAATAGAGCAACGTTTTCTCTTCAGGTAATTCTGCCTGAATGAGTTGTTTCTCATAGGATTGAGCCAATTTTTTAGTATCAAAATGAGCAAGATTAAGTACGTTAGTTACCGTGTCCCCACTGACTAAATCATTTAGTTCAAATTGGCCATCGTCAAAAAGTTTGACATCCAATGAATTGGTATCACCAAATAAATTATGAAGATTACCTAATATCTCTTGATAAGCACCTACAAGAAAGAAGCCTAAGGTATAAGGATTGTTATTGTCATAAGGAGGCAGCATTAACGTGGAATTGACGCAAGAACTTCCTAGATACTCTTTTATAGTTCCATCCGAATCACAAGTTAAATCTTGTAATATACTGTGCATAGATGGGGTCTTTGTTAGTTGCGAAATAGGTGCTATGGGGAAAATTTGACCTATAGCCCAAGCATCCGGGATGGATTGAAAAAAGGAAATATTACAAAAAACTTTGACTGCCATATCTTCGTTGATTTTTGCTAATAAGGTCTCTTCAGTAGGAATATCTGGATTCAGCCGTTCTTTAAGTTCCATACAAATATTGGTATAGAATGCCTCAACTTTGGCTTTCTCTTGTAAGCTAATTACGCCATGTTTAAACAAAGAGTGTGCTTCATTGAGCGAGTGTTCCGCATAATTGTAAATTTCTATTGGGGCGCTATTCGTAATGGATTGATAAGTATCGTAAATATCGCGAATCACATGTGAGTCCTCACTCGTAATCTCTGGAAGTGTAGGCTGCTTATGGATCATTTCTATGTCACTAATATCGGCAATTAAAATAGCATGATGTGCTGTTAGGGCCCTACCTGATTCAGAAATAATATTAGGCTCCGGAACATTGTATTCCTGACATAAATACTGAATCGCTAAAAGAATGTGGGTGGCATATTCACGTAAACTGTAGTTCATAGAGCAGCCATGATTAGAATGTGTCCCTTCATAATCCACGCTTAACCCACCACCCACATCAATAGTGTCTATTGGTGCATTTAATTGGCGTAATTCGACATAATAGCGAGAAACCTCTTGCATGCAATGGCGAATATCATGAATATTGGCAATTTGTGAGCCCAGATGACAATGCATGAGTTGAAGACAGTCAAGCATATCATGAGCTTTTAATTGCGTGATCAACTCAAGAACTTGTTTTGCATTGAGGCCAAACTTGGATTTGACTCCTCCTGTATGTTCCCATTTCCCTGCACTTTTACTGATTAAGCGAATACGAACACCAAGAGTTGGTTTAATTTTTAGACGAGCAGATTCTTTTAAAATAATAGCGAGCTCAGAGATCTTTTCGATGACGATAAAAACCTTATGCCCCATTTGTTGCGCAATTAATGCTGTGCGGATGTAGTAGCTGTCCTTATAGCCATTACAGACTATAGTGCTCTTTTGATGATTACTGAGCATACCAATAACAGCCATAAGCTCGGGTTTTGAACCCGCTTCTAGACCTATAGTGTGGCTTGGTGATTTTAATAATTCTCTAACAACACTTTGTTCTTGGTTTACTTTAATGGGGTAAACAAGCTTATAATTCCCTGTATATCCATTTTCTTCTCTGGCTTGGGCAAACGCTTCATAGATACGATGTACGCGATCATGTAAAATATCTGGGCTACGAATGAGCAAAGGTAAATGTAATCCTGCTCTGCTTGCAGCATTGACAATAGCTTGCAATTCGACTCCAGGCTTACCTGGTGCTTTGCTTATTTCCATGTTCCCTTTGGCGTTAATACTGAAGTATCCTTCTCCCCAGTTTTTAATGTTATATAAATTTTCTTCAGATGGTGCGCTGATGTTCATAGTTTCGATATTCCAAAGGGCTTAACGTGATTTTACTAATTCGTGATAGGTTTCAGGTTCGCGTTGTTGCGCAAAAGGAAATAGTCTTCCCCATAATGTACGCTGACTGAAATCTAACTCGGCAACTAATACTGCGGGTTTATCGCGGGGTGCTTGTGCCAAAATGTTACCCATAGGTGTACTAATAAAGCTGCTTCCATAAAATTCTAATTCATCTTCACAACCAATTCGATTTGTTGCGATGACAAATGTATTACTCATAATCCCTTGCGCCACTATTACTTTTTGCCACATAGGTTGAGTATCGACGTCTGGAGCGGTAGGTTCGCCACCGATCGCTGTAGGATAAACTAAAATTTCTGCACCTTTTAAACCATAAATTCGCGATAACTCTGGAAACCATTGATCATAACAAGTGGGTAGTCCCCATTGATGACCTGCGATATGGTGCAGTGGATAATCAGAATCCCCAGGTTTAAAGTAAAAATTTTCGTGGTATTTTTCTCCACTAGGGATATGCTGCTTTCGAGTTATTCCTATAAGCTCCCCCTTATTGTTATAAGCAACAGCTGTATTATAGCCTGCTTTTTCAAAGAGAGAGGCGGTGATGCATACATTGTTTGCCTTTGCCATTGTACTAACGAATTGTGCCGTAGGGCCGTTATGAATATCTTCCATAAATGGAGTAGGATCGACGTCTGATCGGGTACAAAAATAGGGACTTAACGTGAGCTCTTGTAAACAAACAACAGCAGCTCCATGTTGTGCTGCAGTGTGAATCCCAGAGGCCAGTTTGTCTTGATGCTCTTTGGGGTTTTCATGCCATTGTTCTTGCACTAATGCAACTGTGAGTTTTTGGTGTGTCATTAATTTACCTCTTATCATTAAGGATCAAAGAAAAGAGCCCTTACTTTAGTGTAAGGGCAGTGGAGCTTAACATTAGCAACTGAATGAAGATTTTTCATATCCTTCCTCAGATTTTTTATCATCTGTTTCACTACTTACTTTGGGTGTCTCATTCAGATACTTGGGACTGATTGACGCTCTTCGTGAATGGCCAAACATACGACTGGGGTTTGTGCTTTGAGATGAAACTTTCTTTTGTTCCGTTTTTGGTCCCATCGCTTCGGCAATGAGTTTGAAAGGATTTGCTTCATCAAATACTTCAGTGTGAAGTAATGTCAACTGGCGTCTGATAGCATCTTGATTGTCTAGAGTGGATAGTTTTTTGCCAATTTTTTCTTCTTGTCCCTTTAATAATGCTTGAAACATACTTGGGAACATATTGTAAGCATCTTTATTAAAATCACGACTTTCAAAAAATTGTTCTGGAGTTTCTCCTAACAATTTATCTACATTGTGACGTATGGCAAAGGCTGCTTTTGATTTTGTTGCAAAAGAACTATGGGGAAAAGTAATCTCTATATTCCGAGCTAGCTTACTTCGTGATCTTTCAGGGGTGCAAAGAGCAAGTCGTTCTGCAATTGCTTGTTCATTGTCTTTTAATAATCCTTTAGTGAGATCATTAAAATTATTAAAAAGATCAGAGCTAAACTCTTCTAAAAACAAGGTGTGAGGTGTCTTATTTCTAGGATCGAGTAAGGCAAAAATTCGCTGTCTTACTTGATAGGCTCCAGAAATTACCGCATGAAAACTCTCCTCTTCAAAACTCCGCAATGCATTAATGTGTCGACCATATTGTTTAAATTCTGACTGTGGACAAGCTGCAATTATTTTTGTAGCAAGTGTCTTTTGTTCTTCTTCGCTTAGCTGATTAAGTACTTTTGCATTTTCAGCTAATGCATCACCATTGCTAAGTTGCTCATAGGGATTTTCTAGCTCAATGATTTGTTCATAAGTAAATGGCATTTAATCCTCCTTAAATTAAAGATGGGGTACTAAACAACAATACAAAGGAATTCCCCCGTACACATCATTAGTCTCACTTCCTTTGTCCTTTTTTCGGTGCAGATAACCGAAACTCTTTTTACTGCCATGATTTCTTAAAAAACGGTTCTTCATGTATATTTTTTTAGGTTTTCAGCGTTAAATTGCAAATAGTAACGGATTAAAATTGAACTGTCATGAAATTAATCTAAAGTTTTACGAAAAAATGTCGAATTACTGATCAGATGCATGTTTTGCCTTTAAAAAATACAATAACAATAAGGAGTGGGCAATGTCTAAAAATCATTTATTACAAGACCCTTTTTTAAATGAATTACGTAAAGAAAAGGTGCCTGTATCCATTTTTTTGGTAAATGGAATTAAGTTGCATGGTATAGTGGATTCTTTTGATCAATATGTAGTGATGTTAAAGAATTCGATTACTCAAATGGTTTATAAGCATGCGATTTCTACAGTAGTTCCTTCACGTGCTATAAAAATACCTGCTGATGATGAATCTGGTGGAACTGATGGAACTGTGGCAGACTAGCAAAAAAGACGTTCCACCTATGGCTTGGATTTTTGCTTATGCTTTTAGTGATCACACTAAAGAATGCTTCATATAATAGGTTAAGGAGCTCATTTTTAAACATTAGAGTGATGCTTGTCATAAAGTTAAGGAGCAGTAGTTAGTGTTTGAACGTCCTCAAGGTGGTGAGCGCGCCGTGTTGGTGCAATTAGCATTACCAGGAATTGATGCAGGTAAGGCATTGCAAGAGTTTGAAGAGTTAGCTCTATCAGCTAAGGCGGAGGTATTAGAGTGTGTTTTAGGTACTCGTGCCACTCCTGATGCTAAGTATTATATTGGTCAAGGCAAGGCTGAGGAAATTGCGCAACTGGTTAAAACTTGTGATGCAGAATTGGTTCTTGTTAATCATGAATTATCTCCATCACAAGAAAGGAATTTAGAACGTTTGTTTGAATGTCGCGTAGTGGATAGAAGCGGATTAATTCTTGATATTTTTGCACAGCGTGCACGAACTTTTGAAGGAAAGTTGCAAGTTGAACTTGCACAACTGCAGCATTTATCTACTCGCTTGATTCGTGGATGGACCCACTTAGAACGACAAAAGGGTGGAATTGGGCTGCGCGGGCCTGGTGAAACACAATTGGAAACAGACCGTCGTTTATTGCGAGATCGTATTAAATACATTAATAAACGTTTGGAAAAAGTGCGGAGTAGTCGCGATCAAAACCGCCAAGCCCGACGAAAAGCTTCTTTGCGTACTGTCTCTTTAGTAGGGTATACCAATGCAGGTAAATCTACTTTATTTAATGCATTGACTGGAGAGAATATTTATGTGGCGAATCAATTATTTGCTACTTTAGATCCAACGATGCGCCAGCTTAATTTGCCAGGATCTTCCTCTGTGATTTTGACGGATACAGTTGGATTTATTCGCGATTTACCGCATCAATTAGTGGAAGCTTTTCGTGCTACCTTGGAGGAGACGCAACAAGCTGATTTATTACTCCATGTTATTGATATTTCTGATCCTCATTGGCGAGATACCGTTTTTTCAGTTCAGCAAGTTTTGGATGAATTAGAAGTTCATGATGTTCCAATAATACAGGTATTCAACAAAATTGATTTAAAAGAAGGATGGGAACCTAAAATTGATTATCATGAAGAGAAATGTAAAGTTTGGCTCTCTGCTGCATCAAATTTGGGATTGGATTTATTAAAAGAAGCAATTAGTACTCAATTACATGGCGCAATTTCTACTGAAGAAGTAGTACTTAAAGCAACACAGGCAAAATTGCGCGCTCAACTCTACCAATTAGGCTCCGTTCTAAGTGAATCAATTAACGATAAAGGAGATTGGCTATTAAAAATTCGTATTACCAAGGCACAAAAACAACGTTTGTTTGCCAATGAAAGCACGCAGTGAAATTTGCTATCTAGTTGATAAGATTTGCATAGATAATGGAACCACCAATCTTTTTTTGGCAAATATTATCAAGCAAGTCACTATAACCATGATACATCCCGGTAAATAGTTCTTCTCCAAATTGCTTGATAGAGCCATCTCGTTTTTCATCAAACGCTGTTATAAACTGCTCATACCATTTTTTTAATTGATCTGAGATATCCACCTGATTCTGCATACACCATCCAGAGTTTTTTAATTTCAAATCAATAGATGAGAAAAATCTCCTCCTCTTAAGTATGCTTGAGCTAATTTTGATATACTCACACAATATCTCCGTATTTTTATGGCAATCCCTTTTCTTTCATCCAAACATCGTTAAGCTGGTTAAGTTGCCCTTTTTGTAAGTCTGTTTCTATTTTTATTAATTTCAGTTGCTCCTTAAAGTCCAGTACCTTAGTGCTCATTGAGCTATCAGGAATATCAAAAACAGGTTCTTTATTTATGGTAGTGCAAATCCTATTAATCAACCCTTTAAAGCCAGTACTAATAGAGTCGATTTGTGATTTTAACGTTTCTATTGCGATGAGCGATTCTTCGTGAGAGGCAGGGTTGCTGCCAATATTATCCAGTTTGGTGATATAACTATCAATTGTGAGTGATTGTGATGGGTTATGTTCAAAGTTCCTAAATTCTTCTAAGAGACAAGAGGCATATCTCTTTTCACTTTGAAGCAGAGGGATTTTTTGGGTATTGAAAGTTCTTTGTTCATCCAGTTGATTTTTGCAGGATATAGCCGTTTGCAACAGAGTGCATAAAAATAATAGTTCATTTTTATCTTCAGTTGAATCGATCTTAATTTTTGTAAGTACAATTAGCTTTTTTAATTCCTCGATAGGGATATCATTTTCGATAACAAAACCGACTGTTTCGCTTTGAGTCTCTTCTTGTAGTTGGTTAATTCGTTGGAATTGTTGTTCTAGTTCATTGAGCGCTTTCTGTCTAAGATTTAATTCTTCTTTATTTTGTTTTAGTTCTTCTTCATAGCGAAGCTCTTTTATTCTTCCACTCTTTAAAAGTTTTTTTAAACCGATGTTTATCTCATAAGTGGTATCGGCAATGATTTGAGTATTCATTGCAGTTATTCTTTGGAGATCGTCAACTTTTTGTTTCACAACCCTAATGACATCTTCCGGAGACATAATGGCTAAATGAGGCATTTTTAACTCCTGGGTATGCTGAGTGTTTGCTAGGTAAACGAGGGCGCAATGCGGGTTAATCAATCCTATTTTTATTAGGATTTAAGATTCATTATCGCTGAATCCAGGGACGATATATCTTGTCCGCCATAAAGTGTATTAACAAGTTCGCCTTGGGGATTAATAATAAAAGTGACCGGTACGCCCATAATATCTCCTAGGCCTAAAGCAAATGCGGGATTAGATGCGAGCGATGGATAAAGGATATTGAATTTCTTGATGAGCTTTTTTTGTTTATGTAAAGGTAATTCGTCATAATTGACTGCAAATAATGCGACAGAATCTTTTTCGTGTTTTTGATAAAAGCGATTGAGTTCAGGAATTTCATCAATGCAGGTTTTACACCAACTTGCCCAGTAATTAATAAGAATCCATTTTCCTTTTAAAGATGAAAAAGAAATAGTGTTTCCTTGAATGTCTTTAAGCTGCACGTCTGCTTGGCTTATTGTTGATATGGCTACTAAAATTAAAACAGCAAAAAAGGATTTTATTTTTGAATTCATAGCTATCTCATGTGTGCAAAAGATATGTTAACGATAAAAAGATATTTTTTGCACTATACCAGAGAAATGCTATGATGGCTGCAATTTAAAAAAAAATTGAAGTCACTCATGGCAAAACTCTATTTTTATTTTGCAGCAATGAATGCAGGAAAAAGTACGGTACTTTTGCAATCCAGTTACAACTACCGTGAACGAGGCATGCAAACTTTATTATTTACGCCTGCTATAGATAATCGTTATCAACAAGGAGTGGTGCATTCGCGTATTGGATTGTCCGAAGACGCCTTGATTTTTAATACCAATGACGATCTGTATCAGAAAGTGATGAAACAAGGACAAAAATATGCGTGCATTTTGGTTGATGAAGCACAATTTTTAACGAGAGCCCAAGTGCATCAATTAACGGAAATCACCGATCAACTGGGCATTCCTGTGCTTGCTTATGGTTTACGCACCGATTTTCGTGGGGAATTATTTGAGGGCAGTCAGTATCTCTTAGCATGGGCTGATGAGCTTGTGGAGCTTAAAACAATTTGTCATTGTGGTCGAAAAGCAACAATGATCTTACGGCTAAATGCTCAAGGTGTAGTTATTACTGAGGGAGATCAGGTTGTGATCGGCGGTAATGATATGTATTCCTCAACGTGTCGCAAGCATTTCAAAATACGAGATCCGGGTATTACCATGATGAATACCGAGCTTTGTGAGAAATCGATTTTTTAAAAATGAAGACTATTATTCCCAATACGCCCTACAAAATACGGCCATTGTGAGTGAACCTGTACAATATGAATAAGCAATTGCCCTTTTTTAAATGGGGGACTAAATACCTGATTGCCAATGGTTATGCAATAGAATGCACACCGGAACTTGTGCTGTCAACGCCATGGTCTAAGGTGATTCGTTTTTCGACATCAACAGGTGTTTTTTATTTAAAACAAACACCACCCTCTGCATTTTTATCGAGTGAGCCAAAGATCATTCGCTTATTATTCGAGCAATTCCATGCTCGTGTGCCGATAGTGATAGCTGTTAATGAGGATTTACATTGCTTTCTGATGGAAGATGCTGGAACGCCTTTGCGTGAAATGCTTAAAGCTGACTTTCAACCCGAACTATTGTGTCAAGCAGTGCAGCAATATGCCGCGATTCAACGCGCGACGGAAGGTTCTATCACTATATTACTTCAATTAGGCCTACCAGATTGGCGGTTAGATAAATTACCTTTTCTTTATAATCACATGGTCAGCCAAACTGCTTTTTTAAAAGCAGAAGGTTTAACGGATGAAGAATTGCAAAGATTACACGCCTTAAGTACGCCATTTTTAGCCCAATGCAAATTATTATCCAGCTATGGGATTCCTGAAACTATAGGTTATCACGATTTTCATGATAAGAATGTTCTTATTGATCAAAATACTAAAAAGATGACCTTCGTGGATTGGGGTGAAGCTGCTCTTATCCATCCATTTTTTTCGTTACATACCTGTCTTGAACAATCAATTATTCACCACGGTATAAAAGAAGGGGAGGCGATCTACCAGAAACTTCAATATGCATGCTTGGAAAATTGGTTGGAATTAGCGTCCAAAAAACAGTTGTTAGAGGCAGTTCTTTTAGCCAAACAAATACGGCTGATTTGGAGTACATTGGCTTGTTATCAGTTTATGTTAAGTGTCGATCTACGCGCTTATAGGACCTATTATCCCAATAGGCTTAGTCCAATTGCAGATTGTTTTAAAAAATATCTTAAGAGTATGGCGACTTAATAATTGAGCTTTGTGATGTCTCATTGGGGAATGGCTGAATCAGCTATTTTAGGAGTGCATAATGAATCAAGGCATGGATTGGAACCGACATTCCGCACCTAAGTATTTTTATCAAATTTTAGCAAAAAAGACGACGGTGCGGAGCGTCGGTTCTGAAACTGCACTTAAAGTTTAAAGGAATACTTTTCTTCAAATTGATCCTTAATATAATTTCCAGAAACAACATTTTTAAAAAATGAAGAACTACTGCGTTGCTTCAGGACATCTTTTTTCAAAGGAGGCATTAGCTCTCCATCTAAAGCTATCTGTATAAAACGTTCTGAATCTTTTTTAAATTCAGCCTTTCCTTGAGGTATTGGTTGCTGAAGCCAAGCTGATTTAATATAGACTATTTGTTCCGTTAGAGTCTTTCCTATAAGCTCTCCTTGGTGCTTTAAAACAAAACGGTAATAATCCATATATTCAGACTTAGGATTGAAAAGCGCTGGATCTATAGAAAACTGGTTTTTCCATTCTTCCCGATTGAAGCAAAAATGAATCATTAATAGCCACATGGTGTCGTTTGATCCAAATGGCGTAAATAAACCTATAGCTCTGTTTTCCTCTGAAGATATACCCTGGGATAGAATTTGCAAAAGTTCATTACAAATAAATTCAGGCGACTTCTTATCACGTTCTTCTTTGCTCATATGAGGGTATCTTATAAAATCCATGTCAAGCGAATGCCAAATCTCCTTCGACCATTGCATGCCTGTTAACTTTCTTACAACATCGATAGCATGCAAAAAAGAATAAAAGGTATGATTTGGTATACTGGACATTAATACTCTATGTATCTGATCATGTAAAGTTAGGTAGTATACAGAGGCTTCGATTCCATGAAAGGATGAAGGATTGGCAATTCCGGGATAAGAAACAGCCATTGGTCTTATTCTTCTGTGCACAAAGGCATCTATTTCATTAATGGATATGGTCCCAGGAAGCGGAAATTCTTCTTTTGTATGTTCACCATAGAACGTTTTAAGCAGCGCATCACGAGCACCAGCGCTAAAACCATTTATTACTATATTATTAGCAATATCAAGTTTTTCATCTTCAAAGTGAATCAAGCGATGAAAACGAGCGAATTTAAGTAATTGCTTTAAACGTTGATTGTTTTGAGCCGATATATCAAGGGTAATAGAATAAAAATAATGTTCTGAGGATGGTTTTGATTTTAAAAGATCAACGAATACTTCTAGCTCATCCTTGGAAAGGAAATTCGCCAAAAATCTTTGTGATTTTGGAGTTAATTTTTGATTCTCGTCAAAAAAATCAATACATTCATAAAAAGTCCCTTCTTTAATAATAGTACGAAGCTCCAGAAGACTGGAAAATTGCTCCGTAGTAATGCTACTTTTTGAGAAAGCATAAGCTGCACAACGTGCTATTTTGTCTACATCATTATCGAAGAGCCTCATAAGTTGCACTAAACTAACAGATAATGCTTGATTTGAAATAATAGCCATAAATGCATCATACTGCTCTGGGCTGGTTTCTATTTTTAAGCCATGCGAAAACTGGCTAAATAAAGTTGAATTGTCTAATTTTTCATGCATATAAATCCTCGGGTACTAATATTTTAAAATTACGGCGGAATAATCAATGCAAACTGGATGGTAATAATACATTATTATCAAATTATTATCAATAAAGGATGTTATCGTAAAAAATGGTATGATTCTGTGCAAAAAAACAAGTCAGTAATTCAACTATTTCGTAATAAGGGATGGTTCATATACGTTGCAAAAATGAAGCCGTTTACAGAATTTTAAATAAGTTAACGTGAGTTATGGATAAGCGGATTATTTAAAGCTCG
Source organism: Legionella cincinnatiensis (assembly GCF_900452415.1). Lineage (NCBI taxonomy): Bacteria > Pseudomonadati > Pseudomonadota > Gammaproteobacteria > Legionellales > Legionellaceae > Legionella > Legionella cincinnatiensis. The sequence continues at coordinate 24,950 of NZ_UGNX01000001.1, forward strand.
AGGTAATTTGGTTGTTTTGATGGAGGGTTTTCGCGGATTAGCCGCATAAGCGGCTAATCCACCGACAAGATTGACTAGAAAATTAAGTGGGCTGCGATGGAGCGAATGTTCAATATGACAAATGGATTTGAGTTGCTCAATGACCGTCTCTATTAAATTTCGTTGAGCCAAAAAGAATTGTTCAAAAGCAGTGCTCATTTTCTTTTTCATATTTTTCTTCAGCTTGGTTATTAAGGTTAATCCTTGTTTTTTAAGCTCATCTTCATGTTTTTTGCTGACATATCCTTTATCGCCAGCCATTAGTCCCGTAATTCCTTTAGTGAGTTTGGATAAAACACTTAAATCACTTGCATTGCCCCTGGTGAGACAAAAACTCACTAATTCTCCTTGATGATTAATTGCCAAATGGAGTTTAAAGCCAAAAAATAACCTACTGAAGAATAACCTCGCGCTGCAATGCCTTTAAACACTCGATGTCCCGATATACGTTTGTTATGACAAGCAACGAGTTTCGTTGAATCCACATAATATAAGTTAGTTTGTTCGCCTGCTTTAGATAAAACATAAGTCGTTAAGGGCTCAAGGACTCGTCCTGTTAGAGCAACGAAATGAGGATAGCTTAACGCTTTAGGAAAATAAGTTGATAAATCTTCTAAAACACACCTCATATAAAAATCTTTGAAGGTCCTGTAATGACTTAAGTGAAAAAGAATCAATATCGTAATTAACTCACTTTCACTCATTCCCGTCGCGCGGTTTAACGTTTTTTTATTCGGTGATGGAAGACATTTTTGGTTTTCTTTTTCTCATAAGTTATGAATTTTTTTGATATGAGATACAAATAAAACTAATTGGATTTTGTGTGGCTTAACTGATGAAATTGTTTTCATTATAAAACCTCGAGTTACATAGGAGAAAGTATGCAAGACACATTTGAGATGTGGGATAGGTTGCCACCAGAACTCAAACTCGAAACGGTTCAAAATTTATCAAACCGTGATTTAGTAAACTTAGCTCAGACATCAAAATATCATTTTGCTTTATTTCAACCGCTGCTTGATGATCGTAAGCTAGCTGCCTTTTTGCAGTGTGTTGTGCAAGGTAAGCATGATAAAGTTAAATTACTATTAAAAGATGATATAAGTTTAATTTTAAAAAAGGGCAAAGTAACGGATTATTCTGGGCGAGAATTTAAGAACGTAAGTGGTTTTGAATATGCACTTTGGGCCCTGGATAAACACATGTGGGTAAATATACTTGCATGCATACCGAGTAATGAGAATGGTAGAAAAGTATTCACATCATTGGTTGCTCAATACGAAAAAGTCAAGACAGATGGGATCACTTATAAGCTTAATGGAAAAATAATCACAGAAAAGCATTTTGATTTTAAAAATACCCTCATTAAAGAACTACAAACACAAGTAGATTTGATCAACGCGCCAGGAGATAAGGATGAGGACGTCATTGATAAGCAGTGGCGAGAAGGTGTTGGCGGTGCACAAAAACTACTACCTATACATATTGTTTATGAGTATTGCTCTTATGCACAATTTTATCCTCCTAAATTTATCTCACAGCCAAAATCATCGCAACAATTCATTAATCGTATTACCAAGAAGTACGAAGATTGGTTTGACGTTAACTCGAAGTTGGGTTTTGAATTTGCTATATATAAAGGTATACAGAATTATATTCAGGTTTTGCGAGACTCAAATGATGGCCGCCGATGGGGCCTGTGCTACGATTTGGATGCCATGACGGAATTATGTAGAATAAGAACAAAAGATTTGCTCGAACTCAAATCAAAATTTGAAGAGCAGATGAGTCCGGATAATCGTTATAGAGTGTTTCAAACAACTCATTGCTAGAGGTAATTTATAGAAATCACTATTCACTCCATTTTAGAGCTTTCTAGTTCTAAATTCATTGCTACAACTGATACTTAGATGAGTTTTTTCTTATTGTTAGTAAGGAGTATAAGAAAATGGAGTGGGATTAAATTTTGTCTCCTCTTGGGCTTTATTCTCGTTTCTTATCTCCTCAATTTTTTCAATAGGTTGATTTGAATTTGTTTCTAGCTCTTGAGATTGATTTATTTTTAGTGTTGGTTTGGGGCTAGGTGGCATTAACTGCAACATTTTTTGAATACTATCAATAGGCTTTATAATTTCTTTCTCAGATTGAGGTAGTTTTGGTGATTGTTCTTGATAATGCATTCCACGTTTGCAGCGTACGTGTTGCAAATCTTCCCAATTTTCTTCCCAGCCAGTGGCAAAGCCATATTTTTCTTTAAACCATTTAATTCCATGATCCAATTGAAAATGAGGTTTTATTAATGATTCAGCGAGAATATGTCCATTCCCATCAGGCTCTGGCCCCTTTGCAAAATAAACAGTTGCCTTTCTTTCTTTTACATCATCACTTAAATCGATTGCAACCCATCCTCTCCATGGTCCCATATCGCCTGTTTTAAACGCAGTAAGAGGTTTACCATATTCATCAACCTCAAGCTGAAATCCTAAACATTCAGCCACATATTTTAAATCGCTTTGATTCGACACCATTTCTTTTGCCCAAGGATCTTGAGTCATACTAATTTGTGGATTAAACGCATATTGTAATTTTTTATCATTCATCCATGCTTGCACAAAAAGCGCGTAATCTTGGGCAGTAGTCATTAAGCTATTAGCCGCACATGGTTTTTCGCCAAAACTGCTGTTGTCCATATGTAAGGGATCGAACACATATTTATGAGCAAGTACTTCAAGGTTTGCAATATGACCTCGTTTTGCTACTTCTTCAAGAATTTTGGCGCGATACGGATTAAGTTCCTGGATATCAGTGAGCTTTTGGAGAGGGTAACCTAGCTCTTTTAAGTTGATAGTACCGGCTTTCTCTACGCCTATAAGATCAACAATTTTATATTTTAGATTCGGTGGGTTAATGGAGACATACAGTTTATTTTTTTCAAAAACATCATTATCTGGCATGAGCGCAAGTTGTGGTTCGTGAAGTTTTTCAATAACTTTTTGCAAATAAAATAGGGGTAACCCTGAATATCTATAATATTCTTGGCCTGGTTCAAACTGATGATTCACTTGATTTGCTCGATTTAAATCAAAGCCAGTTTTATGAGAGAGAATCATAGCTGGTGTAAATGCATTAATTCGCGAAATATCCTCTTCATTAATGTCCTCATCATTTTTCCATCCAAAACCATGTTTTTCGCAAAAAGACTTAAAAGGTAAAATATTATTAAGACCATTCATATCCAAAGAAAGTTTCCCCTCTTCTACAAGTTTTAATACCAGGTAAGTAAATATGGGTTTACTCAGAGATGCAGCGCCAAACGCTGTGTCTTTATCTATGGTTTTATCTCCATAGCCATGTGTTACAGGAGGGTGATCGCCTATCACCGTGGCGACACTTATTTGTGATATCCTGGCTTTTGTTCTAATTTTTTCTACATCATATTGCGGCTTAGAGGTCAAGGAGCTTAAGTCAGCTAATTTGATAATTTTTTCTTTCATGAATTTCCCCTGAGGTGTTACTGGTCAATGCGTTGATAAATTCATTATATCGAAACACAATCCATTGATTGTATATAACTTGTATCAATTGCTCTTATTTTGACATTAAGCTTGATAAAGGAATTAGTGATAAATTCCGGTGAGAGTAATACTCTAAACCTGTTCAAATTGGTTGGAGGAACTACAATAATATTAATCTTCATAGATAATGTAAATAATGAAAGCAAACATCCTATTGGTTGAAGATAATCTCAAATTAGTCAAGTATTTAAAAAAAATGCTTACTGAGGCAGGCTATCATGTGGCTACAGAATCTCGAGGCGATGGTGCTGTTTATCGCATCATTAGAGAGCAGCCCGATTTAGTGATTCTTGATATCATGTTGCCAGGAATGAATGGCGAGCAGATTTGTGAAACAGTACGTGATGAATATCACGGTAAAATATTGATGTTAACTGCTTTGAACACAGAGCAAAATGAAGTAACAAGCCTTAAACTCGGGGCTGATGACTATGTAACTAAGCCTGTTAAAGAGGAGGTATTAAAAGCACGAATTGTTGCGCTTTTAAGAAGACCAAACGTCATTGTAGCGCCTAAAAAAATTCAATTTGACAATTTAATTATTGATTTAATAAAAAAAAGCGTAAGTTACTTAGGAAAGCTTATTGAATTAAGCCCCAGTGAATATGAGCTCCTGGTTCTATTTGCAAAGAATGCAGATATGGTTTTGAGTCGAGATAATATTGCTTACGCATTACGCGGTAGAGAATACGATGGGATAGATAGAAGTATTGATCTTAAAATATCACGATTAAGAAAGATATTGGGCGATAATATCGATCACCCCTATCGCATTAAAACAATTTATGGCAAAGGATATCTATTTTTATCGGACTCATGGAACGATAAATGATTAAATTATACTTAAAAACAATTTTCGCCTCTTTATTCATTCTTTTTTTTATTCTTTTAGGCTTTTATCTATCCTTTACTCATTCAATACGAATAATGTCTCAAAAAACCCAACACATTTTAGGTGTAGGTAATTTTTCCGCACTAGAGCAAATAGTACTAAGAGCAAACGAATCAAATAACTCTGTTGCGACATTTGCCACAGTAGCGTTTCGAAAGAGATCTAATGAGGAGTTAAAAAAGTTATTTCCATCTAACACTAATGTCGCTCAAGTTATTGATATTAATTCCCTATCTTTTACAGATACGGAAAAAGAACAATTGCTGGCAGGTAAAATTGTTTACAAAGATGCAAAAAATCTTATGTTTTTGACATATAGTATTCATGATGTTTATGCCTACAAGCGAATTAACAAGAGTTCTTCTGTTTTAAAAGTACAGATGGGAGCATCGATGAATGATATGGTTAAAGGTGCAACCTATTTGATGCGAACTCTTATTTTAAACACATTCAAGGCTCTCCCCATAAGCAAATGGGAGGAAGCGATAAATAAGCTTCAGTTTCAGTATCAAATTCCTTTAAAGCTCACATCAATTCATAATAAAAATATTTCTCATAGAGCAAGAAACAAGTTAATAGATAATGAGGTAGTTTATGATATTCCATCTGATGAGAGTCCTATAACAACTGTTTATTTTAAAATTCCTGATAGTGACAAAATAATAACGGTGGGGCCATTAAACTATCCTTATTTTTCACTTCGATTGTCTGAGATTCAACTATATTTTGTTATTACGATAACCTTTTTGACTATTTTTGCCGTGGCGATTCTTACCTGGTTATTCAATAGAAATAGCGCAAAAATTCATAAATTAACGCAGGAATATAGCCAAGGTCACTTTAACTATGATGTGAACCTAAATCGCCTTTCAACCTTAAGAGGTGTTTATGAAAATATTGTTGCTATGGGTAACAAAATAAATTTACTGATACAGTCACAACAAAACATGGCTCGATTTGTTGCTCATGAAATTCGTACTCCTTTATATACCATGCAATTAGCGATGGAATCTTTAAAAAAACTTAAAAATCAGTTTAGCGAAGAACACGAACATATTGAAAGTATTGAAGAAGACATCCAAGAATTGAATCGATTAATTCATACTTTTTTATTGTATTCACAAAGTGTTACCAGCGAACTTAAATTAAATACGGAACTGCTTAATTTACGTCAGTGGCTTGATAACTTGTTGAAAAATCATCAATCTTATGAGGTTAAAGTATTATTTAATTATCAAAAAAGTGATAATGAGTTTATATTATTTGATCCTAAATTGTTATACCATGCTGTAAATAATCTCATTAGTAATGCGCTTAAATACGCTCATAAAGAAATATTAATAAGTTTGGAATATCAAAATAAATCAGTGATTATTCGTGTAGATGATGATGGTCCAGGAGTTCCAAAACACGAGCGAGAAAAAATTTTTGAGCCCTTTACAACATTAAATTCAAGTGACACCACAGGCAAACATATCGGGCTTGGTTTATCGATTACGAAATCCATAGTGAGTTTGCATGGTGGATCACTTTTAATCAATGGCTCGAAACTATTAAATGGGGCAAGTTTTAGTCTTATTTTGCCAAGAAAAACTTGATGCTTACAAGACATTTCCTCGCTGATTCAATGCAAAATAGAGTTTGGTGACATTTATACTCATCATTACAAGTTAATTTTTATCGTTTTTCAAAAAAACATCTTTCCTTTAAATAGGCTAAGTTAATCAGGGAGTTAAAGATGTAAAGTAGTTGTGATCAAGCAATAAATCAATTGTAATTTTGGTAGGTAAATTCAAATTTTTAGTTATTTTGGGCTATGCTATAGGAGAGATTTGGAATTTAGAGTCTGTTGCAACATGGAGTGTATTCATGCGCGAAATTAAAGTAGAGCGATTAATTAAAGGCATTTTAGTGCGAGAGGGCGCTGGCGTGAAATTGCAGCGCTATATTGGTATAGAGCGAACCAATGATTTTGAGCCTCTGCTCTTGCTTGATTATTTCAATAGTGCTGATCCATTGGACTACATGGCAGGATTTCCCGATCACCCTCATCGTGGTTTTGAAACGATTACTTATTTGCTTGATGGCAGTATTACTCATAAAGACAATAAAGGTCATAAGGGAGTTATTGGTGCAGGAGATGTTCAGTGGATGACCGCTGGAAAGGGCATTATTCATTCTGAAATGCCTTCAGCTAATGGTCGATTACACGGTTTGCAGCTGTGGTTAAACTTACCCGCAGCAGAAAAAATGAAGCCAGCACGTTATCAAGAAATGTTAAGTACTCAATTACCCGTAGAAACAAATGATTCTGGGGCGCAAATTAAGGTTATTGCCGGTCAAACGGATATAGGTACACGTTCACCCATTAACGGTATTGCCACAAACCCATTATTTTTTGATATTATTTTGCCTCCAGACGCAAGTGTACAACAACAAATTCCCAATGATTATCAGGCTATTCTTCTTGTTATTTCGGGGACAGTTCATATTGATGATCAATTGGTTCAACACGATACTTTGGCAAAGCTGGGTTCCGGTGATGTTTTATTTTTAAGAGGTGAGACTGCCTGCCAATGCATTATGATTGCAGCTTCTCGAATTCATGAGCCTATAATGAGGCATGGGCCTTTTGTGATGAATAATCAGGAGGAAATAATACAAGCCATGGATGATTTTCGTAGTGGTAGATTCTGAAACCTAATTCAATAGGGATGATCTTCTTGAAGTAGGTTTTTAGAAATTTGGTCTAAAATTGGATTATTGGGGATTATTTAGATAGATATATGCAAGTGAATAGGAGGTAACGCCTATGCACCCAAGAAAAGAGCAATCAGCCAAAGAGATTTATAATATTGTCGATCAATATTGCGAAGCAAATATACGTGCTAAATATCATACAGCTTCTGCCATATCTTTTGTTCTAGGTATTTCAGATGTTGATGCTCAGAAATTAATTAATAAAATTGTGATCGCATTACCCGATTGTTTTTTTTATTTGGCAAAACCCGAACGGATTAATGAAATGGTCAATTTTATTGCCCAACAGTATTTACTTTTTCAAGCCCAAGAAAACATCAATGATGAGCTATTTCCTAGCATGCTTATTAATTTCGTTAACAATTTAGTAGAAGAAATTATGCTTCGTTATTACTCAATTGTTGAATCAGGTGATTTATGAAAAGAGAAGAAATAATTCAAGCAATAGGATTTAGCAGGGATGATTTAGATAACCTAGGTTTATTGGATAGAGTAATCACCATGACCTCTGGCCAACATTATGATTTAGGCACTGAGGAAAAAAATCGAGTTATTGCTTTTTTAGAAAAATCGATAGGGAATATGGAATTAAACAAAAAATTACTGGAGTTGGGGAAGTTAAAGCAGCAAGATACAGGAATCAGCTTTAACGTGAACCGCTTGTTGATACATTTAACGTTTAAGTCGAGACACTGGCATGAAATTCGTTTTAGTCAATATGAAAATATAACTTTGGCTCAACGCGGAACTTTATTTGATCTTGCATCTCTTGTCTCTGATTTGGCGATATTTGAACGTATAGGTTTATTAATTGACTCTTCTTTTTTGTCCCAAATGTATAAGGATGCTAAAAAGGCATCAGAAGAGGGCTTTTCTAAAGAGCTTACTGCTTATCCTGATATGGTTTTTGAAATTAAAGCAATGAAAGGCGCACCTAGGGTACCACATATGAATTATCGTAAAGACGAATTTGTTTTAACAGAGTTTCTCTATAGTGAAGAATATAGAATTAAGTTGGATAAGCTAATTGAAAGTGATAAAACAAAAGAGTACTTAAAAAAATATTTTGGGGATGATTGGTTGCAACAACTAGAAAAAAAATTTGATATGCTTCAACGCGAAATTCATGATAGTGAATTAATTGGGCCTCTTCATCATGGTGGCATTCGCTCAGGAACCTCCACACGGAAGCATTTCTATGTTGAAGAGAGAAGTCCTGCCATGCTCATTTGTTCTCCATTTGTAGGTGTTTGTACGGTTAGAGCGATTAATGAGTTAAATACTCAGATTGTACAGGAGCTAAAAAATAAAGGGGCACAAGAATTACCCCTACACATATTTCAATTACCTATTAGCGAAAAACTAAAAGCATTGTCTCCCGCCGATTTTCTTGATGCCTTAGATAAATGCCACGCTTTAGAACGATTGCCTGGAGCTACTTAATGTGCGTTCGATCTAAAAAAATAAAGTTATTTTTTTTGTCGAACTGTTTTATTTGGAACTGGATCTCGTATAAATGCTACGCATATTATGGGATAACGTTCGTTTAATGCCATAAAAAGCATTGCTATGCCTTTTATGGCGACTCACGTTACTTAAGCCACTCAGTTAACAATGATTCCATTTTTTTTCGGGCATCCTTTAGCGAATCAGAGTCAACTGATGAAGGGCTGCGTAAATCATTGCAATGAGCTTCCCCTTGAATTAATTGATAAGTTAATCTTGGATTAATCGCATTACCATTTTTTTCGGCCAGGGATAAAGTAGACCAAGGATCATTTTCTCCATTTGTAAAATAAATATTGGAAGTCAGTATACTCATTAAGGGAAAATAAAAGGCGTGGTTAAGCTCCATCGTATGGGCAGGCTCCGTTAATCCGAACAGTCGTTGGCATACATTGTAGTGATAATCCAGGTTAATCAATGATGAGCGCGTAGAAAGAGCTGGATTGGGATTAGCATTTTGCCAATATCCATATTCTTTACATGATTGATAGTACCATTGACGCATCCCTAAACCATTTTGATAATCATGTGGATTTTCACTCATAGCACCTTGTGCGGTCATTTCTACCGCCGTAGTGTGCATATCTTTATAAAGTTTTTTAGCAAAGTATGCATAACCTTCAAGTGATGTTGGATGTTCAGAAAGACTCGAGCAGAACGCATCGCGCATTCCATATTGCACTGCTGCAGCTCCGGTATCTGCAATTAAATATAAAAAGTCAACGGGATCCTCAACTGCTGTGGCATCAAAAAGCGACTTTATTTGGGCGAATTTAACCGTATCTTCTAAGCTTGATTCTACTTGATTGACTACTTCGCGCATTTGATTGGCACATTGTAAACCAGCAACTTGCGTCACATGAGCGTCATATTCGATGAAATTTTCCTTAGCCATGACAGGAGCTGAAGAAGCTAATGCGCCTACAACTAAATAAGGGAATTTCAACCGATAATATGCTGATAAAGAACCAGGATAAGAGCCTCCAAAAGCAACCCATTTTCCATGCCAATTTTTTTCATTTTTTAAATGGCGTTGGAAATAAGCCAAATCATCCAGGGCTGCTTCTGTAGTTAAATAGTGTAAGTCATTGGTTGATAGTGAGTTAAAGGGTAGGCTTTCACCATAATAACGATGTTCTAGCGCCACCAATTTGGCATGAAATTTTTGGGCATAATTTCTAATCGCTCCATTCAGCGCTCGTTTGCTGCACGCAGATTCGCCACAAATATAAAAAAAGACTGGTGAATCATCTTTAGGCCCATATGTTTCATCAATATAGTAACGTTGAGAAAATGTACCCGTAGTAGGATTATTATGATCGATTAATTGCTTAAAATAAGCAAGATGAATGTTTTTTTCCGCGACTAACGGTGCTTTCTCTGCTTGCATTTGTTGCACATAACGCTCCACTATTCCTGCATGCGTCAGGGAAAGAGTAGAGCAAAGACCGAGGAAGAGGAGGGTATTTTTTTTAGAAAACATCATATGCATCGTCCTTAATAGTTATTTATTCTCAATCATTGGAAACTGTCGACGCCAAAAAGATTGGAAAATTAGAGATCGAATAAGATCGTGCGATATCATAAATTATTTTTAAGATTCATTGTATAACTACCTGGTTTTTGGGCGTTTTTTATTAATGATTTGTTGTATTTTAATAACATCACGAATATATTAGTTAACTTTGTGTTTTGAAATGTCTATGGATGGATTATGATTAAAAAATTTTTTTTAACCGCCTCTCTTGTAGCAGCACTTAATTTTGGAGGTGGTCTAACCTATGCTGGAACAAGTATATGGGGTTTGAGTAATGTTCCTAAAATAAATAGCAAATCCTCAGCACCCTATACAGTTTATCTTGGATCTTATGCAAGTCAGAAGAATGCACGAAAAATGCAGTCCAAGTTTCAAGCAAAAGGATATAATGCTAAGCTCAAAAGGAAAAAAAATTTATATATGGTGTATGTTGGACCATTCAAAACACTGCAAGCAGTACATCAGTTAGCTTCGAGTACACCTAATCACCCGCAAGTTACAAGTATGAAACATCCAAAATTTAGTTCCAAAGATACTGCCTCAGTTAAATCCACACACCATAATAAGAAACAGATTGAGCAAATACCGCAGTCAACTCAATATCGCTTTAAAGATGAGGCTAAAAATAAGATTAAATGTAAAGATTGCCCGCTAGAATATAATCATTGGTTTGTTCAATTACAGGGAGGGGTAGTTTTTCCTTTAAGTCAAAGCAACATCTTGGTCGATAATGGGTCTAATTTTCCACCTCCAGCAAATGTAGATGCTTATTCTGTAAAACAGTCTAACCAAGGTACGATTGCGTTAACAGTTGGGGATCGAATTGCGATGCAGTCTCCGTTGATCAACCATTACACTTTAAGTGGGCGTTTGCAGTATGTGTTTTCAGCTAATGTAGGGGATACCATTATGCAATATAGCTTGCCAGAGTTTCTTAATTACAATTATGACTGGAAACTTTCTACGCTCGCATTGACCGCGGATACTAAATTGAATTTATTTCATTTTTCAAAATTTTCTCCTTATGTAAATGGTGGATTAGGGGTATCTTTTAATGAAGCTCGCTCTTTTAACGAGACTGCTTTTTCAGACGTAACCCCTCGAATCAGCCCCGCATTTTCAAATCATACCTCAACTCAATTTACCTATCATGCAGGAGCTGGTCTAGATTTTTTATTGATACCGAATTGGCTCTTTTCAGCAGGATATGAGTTTGAATCATTTGGTGACTTCTCATCAGGAAAAGGGCAGTCGACATGGTCTGGAGAAGCGTTACGGTTAGGTAATTATCAAACAAATACTCTTTTATTTGGTGTAACTTATCTTATTAATTAATATGTTTCTCTACTTATATGTATTATGGAACGTACACGCTTGATAGTTAGGAGGCCCAATGGTAGGGATGTTCAAAACAGGAGCTTAAAAAATAATCAGATAGGTGTGCTAATGTGACGTATTTATTGGGGAAGCAAGGCAATACTGCCCCAATGCAAAAATCTTTAATTTATATTAATGTATTACAGGGACAAAAAATGAAAAGAAATTGTGTTTTATTAGGACTAATTTTATTTAGTGCCACAGCACTTGCGTCTGATCCCGTTTCTTGGAGTCTGTCACCCAGCGGTTTTGCTGAAACCCCTGTTGGACATTCATCCCATGTTACTTATACCTTGACGAGTCATTTACCTGGTGCTGCCACCATCGTGACCAAGAGCAGCTATACGGGTAGTGGAATCACTGTTCAAGATAATTGTAACAATGTTAGACTAAATCCCTCAGGCACATGCACGATTATTTATACGTATACTCCAGTCAGTAGCCCCCAAACAGCAACAGTACAGCTCACCTATGGTTACAATAATAACCGTATTTCTTTACCCAAGCTTGTTGCTGCATCAAGCAGCACTTCAGGCAGTATTAACGGAGCTATCACCGCAAATCCCGCTACGGTCACGCTTACACCAGCACTGACCTCGGCGATCGTTGCGACTTATACCAACACCAGTTCACAGCCCATTACGGGTTATGCAGGGAATAGTGGTGGGACAGGGCTTTTTAATGTATCGCCTTTTGACTCAGCCAATATAACGCTCACTTCCAATGGATGTGGTACGTCAGCAACGCCCATCATCTTACAGCCGGCGCAAAGCTGCCAGGTAAAAGGTACCTTAACGCCGCAACAGGTTAATACGGCGAGTGTTTCTGGCTTATTTACGTTTGTTATAAATGGTCAATCAAGTAGTAGTACGCCTTCAACCACAGTGCAAATTACCCAAGGAGGGGCGGCGAATGTCACGGGAGTTATCACCGGATTGCCTGCAAGCCTCACTTTAACCCCATTGACAAGTGCAACAATCACGGCCACTTATACAAATACGGGCAGTGGTCCTGTTACAGGAAATGCTGGTGATAACACTGGCGCAAATCTTTTTAGCCTGTCTTCTACGGGTAGCGGGGCAGGCACGGTTAGCATGGTGACAAATTTTTGCGGAACACCAAATAGCCCCGTTACCTTACAGCCAACCCAAAGCTGTACGGTACAAGCGCAAATTACCCCTACTCAAGTTGGTCCTTTAGCAGTAACAGGATTATTTACTTATAATTCCGGCTTAACTGCCCAACCCACTGCATCGACCACTGTGAACCAAGGCACCCCAGGTTCGTGTACAGTAAGTGGCGTAGCGCAACTTCCTTTGCCAGCAACATCCTATCAGTTTGAAAACAATATGATTAAGTTCGTATTTACCAATAATTGCACGCCATCCGAAGGCAGTGCAACACTGGGGACGGTTGACATTTCTGTGACGGGGGCTGCCGCAACAATGACGAAATCCGCAGAATACGATACCTGTTCAGGAGCAACGGTGCCAGCACAACAATCCTGCTCCGTATTAGTATCTGTGATTCCCACTGCCACTACGACTACCACAGGGGGCATGACGGTCACTGCATCGGTAACGGCCGGAGGAGTGACGTCGACGGCAACAACTTCTGCTCCTGTAAATACTAATACAAACGGACATACGGTACATTTTGTCAATCAATGCCCGTTTAATGTCTGGTATGGGATTTCCAATGCAGCAGGAGGAGTGGGTAGTCCTGATCCAACACCGGGAGCGACCAGTTCTACTGGGGCGCCATCAAGTTCTTATTATCTTGCTGCGCAAATCGATGGTATGGCACCAAGCACCATTGATTTAGCAATACCAAATGGGTATGTTAATGGAGCGATATGGCCTAGAACCAATTGTGCGTCTGGAAATAACAGTTTTATTTGTGGCACTGGATCTTGCGGTACTGTTTCGTCAAGCTCTGGAACCTGTGTTTCCACAGGCTCTTTTCCTCAACCACAAGCACCTTATACTAAGTTGGAATTTACTATAGAAAATTCTGCTAATGCTGATGGGGTGTATGATGTGTCTATTATCGGTGGCTTGAATGTCCCTGTTGAAGTGAAGGGTTTGCTTGCAAGTAACCCATCCTCACCTTTTTCTTGTACCAGTGTTGGGGCGGTCATTCAACCGGAGGGGTATGGACTTGGTAATTGTTCCTGGGATTTTGATCCAAGCTCTTCTCCTGGCTTGAATAACAATGATTTTTACTTTGTGACTACTGGCCCCAATAATAACTGTAATTCTCCTGCTGGCGGCGCGCTTTGTGGGATGGCTTTTGGTACCTATCCTAACGGTGCCCCTATCAACAGAACCAATGGTTCGTTTTTAGGTTATTGGTCATTAAATGTGTATCAAGGATTTCCTGCTACGGCTCAGTGGGGCAGTTCGACTTACAATCTATACAACTACTATGCGATGGGTACTGCAATGAGTACGATTTCCCCGCAAAAAAATTACGGAACGGTTAGTGGCTCGGCAACTAACTTTGGCGACATGTTGATTTGTAAGCCCACCAGCAACAACTCACTCGATACCTGTTATACTAATAATCCAGCAAGTACCTGTTGTGGCTGTGTGACTTGGAATGACACGGCTAATAGCGGAGAGTGTACTGTTCCAAATTCCGATTGGACGAGTACACAGAACACCCCCGTTACGGCACTCCATGCCATAAGCTGGTTACACGCAGGTTGTCCGACTGCTTATGCTTATACGTTTGATGATAAATCTGCTGGAGCAACTACCTGTAATGCAGCAAATACATACACCAGCTATCAAATCACTTTTTGCCCTGGTGGCCAGACGGCATTGCCATCTGGTGCAACGGAGGGTCGGTCGTCTTGAGGAGTCCATTTAATCTACTCATCATGCATGAAGATGCAAAATCTTTTGCGGGTCACCTAATGGCGTCTTTAAGTACGTGTCACTTGGATTAGACGACGTCTAATCCAAGCTACAGAAAAATAGGAATCAGTTTCCCTTAAACTGACGTCATTAAATGTTCACCCTATCCTTTAAGAGCGGTTTTCAACAATGACAACTGCTCTTAAAAAGAGCCCCCCATCAATCAGTTTCGACTTGTTAGTTGTTTATTAATGTGACATTATGTTGTCATTGTAATTTTATTGGGCTATTTTTATGTTGAAAAAAATCCTCGGAATTGCTTTTGTTCTGATCGCATATGATGCATTTGCGGTTGAAGAGTTGGATTTGTATCAGGCGCCCTTAAGTAGTTTAAATCAGTTTTTTCTGAAACATCCTATAAAAAAAGCGGCTTATACATCAGGAACATCAAATGCAGAAAAAAATACATTACAGCAAGTAAGTCGAGCTCAAGACCATGCGAAGATTATTACGCGCTATCAACAAATGTATCAGGGAATTCCAGTGATTGGCGCCCAAGTGATGATCGAAAATGCCCAGGTAAATGGACATTTACTCGATGACATCCATTTGAATACCCAACCAGCGCTTAATCCGCAGCAAGCAATTGATAGCGCAAAAAAATCTTGGTTTAGTTTTAATCTCCAGATGCCTACTTACGAAGAACTCAGTGAATTACAGATTAGGGCGACACAAAATAATGAACTTAAGTTAGTTTATCAAGTTTCATTTAAAACAACCCAAAATGATAATAAACCTGCCTGGCCATTTTTTATCGTAGATGCTCAAAGTGGTGAAATCACGAAGCAATGGAATAATATAAAAAATTATATGGATTCCGGACCAGGTGGGAACGAAAAAGTACATGAATATTGGTACGGAAAAGAAGGACTCCCTTTTTTGGAAGTGATGCAAGAAGGCAGCCAATGTATTATGGATACGGCTAAGGTCAAGTTAGTGAATCTTGCTTCCGCTTGGGATTGGGGTGATCTTCTAGCGACTCCTTTTCAATATCGTTGCGACCATAATGTAGAAGAAAATATAAACGGTGCTTATTCACCATCTAATGATGCCTATTATTTTGGACATATCATTGTGGATATGTATAAAGATTGGTATGGTGTTAATGCATTGCAACATGGTGATGGATCGCCAATGCAACTCGTTATGCGTGTTCATTTTGGTCAGAATTATGATAATGCCTTTTGGGATGGCCAATTTATGTCTTTTGGGGATGGGCGGGATTTTTATCCTTTAGTTTCTCTTGATGTTGCTGGGCATGAAGTAACACATGGTTTTACTGAGCAGCATTCAGGTTTAGAATATCATGATCAATCTGGTGCTCTTAATGAATCTTTATCCGATATGGCGGGTCAAGCGGCACGCGCCTATCTATTGGAACGATTTCCTCAGCTTTATAATAAACTTTATTTACAAGCAGATACGGTAACCTGGGGTATAGGAGAGACCATCGTTAGAGACTCATTTGGTAAAGCTTTGCGGTTTATGGATTATCCCTCTTCAGATGGGAGCTCTGCTGATTGCTTGGATAAAAAAATAGCACAAAGTCATGGTGCTTATTGTGCCATCAGTTATTCAGAATTGGTCGCTTATGCGAAGTCAAATATTGCCAATCCTCAAGAACAACAAAATTTTATTGTTCATACAGCGAGTGGAGTATTTAATAAAGCATTTTATTTATTATCTAAGGATATTGGTATTAAAAAAGCTTATGAAATGATGATATTAGCTAATAGCAAGTATTGGACACCTACTTCAGATTTTGTGAATGGTGCTTGTGGTGTACTTTATGCTGCAAAAGATTTGGGTGTAGATCAGAAAATGACCCAAACTATTTTTGGTCAGGTAGGTGTGAGTACTACCCGTTGTAAGATCTAAGTTATTTCATGTAAATGCCACTTATGTTACAAATTCAGTTCTAAAAATTAAAAAGAGGCTCGATATAAAAATGTGCTCGTGCATCTAAAGGACAATAGGTTTTTCCTCCAGATGAGGTTTGATAAACGTAACGCTCCAAATGAACAGCACCATAAGGTGTCTATAACATTTTCGGACTCTCCCCTTGCTTTTATGGTTTTTGGACTCATGCGGGGAGGAGCTTCTGGCGGCTTACGCCGCCAAGCTACTTCATTGACATGATGTTAATTCGGTCAAATCTGAGACAGATGGTGATGATTATCTAGCGTCATCTACATAATGCCGTCATGGCAGCCAAATCGTGTTCGGCCCAGCCACGTGGACGACCGTAAGCCCGACACCGGATGCTTTTACATATTGCAAAATCAACGGACAACTTAGAGTCAACGCTAAACCAATTTTCATTCTTGTCAGTCGCCCAATTGTAGAATTGTTTCGATGATTTCGGCTGCGAGGTAAACTTAGGTACAGGGCAAAATGGCTCATTAGAACAGTATTCATCAACAACATGCATCGGTAGCAGCTTTTGTGCACCACCAACACCTTCTAGCCAATGCTTATCAATGGCTTGCCAATCACTAAATCTAGCGTTTGCAGCTCTTTAATAATGGTATTTTCGAAATCAAAATGCTTTTCAGTGATTGTTTTCCCATTAAGCCTATAAGTGACCCCGTCGGTGTTGACTTTGTTGTATTGAGCAACCAATTTTGCAAATACTTTTCTGCCTTCTTCATTTTGGGGTATGCACAAACAATTCAAATTTATCTTGCATACTTTTCCCCTATAATTTGAATTTTTATAATGAAAAATATTTAATCAATTTAGCCTTAATTAATCCAATGAGTTTTATTCGTAAGTTATATTAAAAAAACTAATAACTTAGGAATGGACCAATTTAAGAGTTTGATAAGGAGCAGTCTTCGGGATTTTGGCATTGCAGTCCTATTGCTATCACCCATATTCCTGTTGGAAATAAATTTTGATTGATATTAGGTAACGTCAATTATGGATAAGAGATCGAGTGATTACTTCGCTCCGTTCGAGCTGAGACGGCGTAAACGCCTCCTCAGCTCGAACGGGTCGTGATAGAGACTTGTTATAATTATATCTTTATCCATAACTGACGTTAGGTAATACATTAATGCGAGGTCACACTCTTTTGTTTTTGCCCTTGCCCGATTCATAAAGTTTTTTTTTTAATCTATATGTTGTTTGCTGAACAACATAATTGGTATATAATTGCTGGATTTAATTTGCATTTGATCTTATCTAAGTTGGGAGTCAAGTGATTATTTTTTTTATTACGCTTAGCATTCTTTTATTAAGCTTGCTTTGCGCAACGGTGATGATTTTTAAGCTTATTCGACAACCTTCAGAGCCTTTATCGATAACTCAATATTTAAAATTAGGTATAAGTGGTATTGTCGCATTTATTGCAGATACTGTGGGTATTGGTAGTTTTGCTATGAATGTTGCATTAGCCAAAATAATGGGCACCTTCCGTGATGATGAAATGCCCGCAGTAAATAATGGAGCTCAAGTTATTCCCGGAGCGATTGAGTCTTTATTTTTTATGAGTCTAATTGATGTAGATTTAACCACTCTTTTAACGTTGATTATTGGTACTTGTGTTGGTGGTTTAGTGGGTGGCTTTATAGTAAGTCATTTAAGCAAACAGGCAATTCGTTTGTCAATGGTTTGCTGTTTTGCGTTAATTATCATACTCTTAATTTCTCATAAGTTTCGTTTATTGCCTGTAGGTGGCGAACTAACGGAACTGCATTCATGGAAATTAATCGTGGGTTTTGGAGCAATGGTTGTTTGTGGTGCTCTTACATCGGTTGGAATTGGATTATTTGTTATGGTGCAATGTGTTCTATTTTTAATGAATATTTCACCGGTGGTTGCTTTTCCAATTATGACTACAGCTGGGGCTATGCAACAACCGTTAACGACCTTAGTATTTTTGAAGCATAATAAAATTCCCTTAAAGAAAACGATGATTTTAAGTGTTTCAGGGTGCATTGGTGTTCTTATTACTATTCCTATTTTTATGCAATTGACTATTTCCTGGTTGCACGATCTTTTAATATTCATCTTGATTTATAATTTTTTTGCAGTGGGTCATACTTATTTGCGGTCTCGATCAAGCAAAGAACTGAAGCCGGCGACGGTTCCTGTTTCGCTTGTGGCGGCTGAATAAGGTTTATACTTAAAGCACACCCATTGGTGTCATGCGAAGTATATAGTATCATTATGCAAATTTTAGATAAAAAATAAATCCTATGGATGAGCCAGTTAGTAAATCACAGAAAAAACGAGAAGCCGATTTTTTACAAAAAATGGGTGTAAAATTTATTGATTTGAATATCACTAAACTGAATTTACTTCCTCTTCCTGAAAATCTCTATAAAGCAATCATTGATGCAAAGTCTATTAAGAGTCATGGGGCTAAAAGAAGACAGGCTCAATTGATTGGTAAATTGATGCGTGCCGCTGATTACGAAGAAATCTTATCTGTTTATGAGCAGATGCTTGAGGAAGATAGTGCTGTAACGGCATCATTTCATGAAGTCGAACATTGGCGTGATCGCTTAATCAACGAAGGTAAAGAAGCACTCACTGAGTTTATAGAAGCTTATCATCCGGAGGATGTTCAGCATTTAAGACAACTTATTAAAAAAGCAGTGGATGAGCAACAAAAAGAAAAGAATTTAGGCGCCAGTAAGGCTCTTTTTCGCTATTTGAGGTCATCCATAGCATGAAATATTCTTTATTCATTAGCTGTCCAAAGGGACTTGAGTATTTGTTAGAGGAAGAATTAAAAGCTTTAGGTTTATCGGTGACTCGTGTAAGTCCGCAAGGAGTTTATGGTGAAGCCAGTTTACTGACTGTATATAAATTATGCCTTTGGTCAAGAATAGCAAATAGAGTGCAATTGATTCTTTTTAGTGGCTATGCGGGAAATGAACAATCCCTGCACCAGCTTTGTACTCAATTTCATTGGCAGACGGTATTTTCACAAGATAAGACTATAGCCATTGAATTTCATGGTACGTCAGAGCATATACGCAATACGATGTTTGGGGCACAAGTAGTCAAGGATGGGATAGTTGATCATTTTCGCCGATTAAATCGCTCACGTCCATCTGTAGATAAAGAAACTCCCCAAATTCTTATTCATGCCTACTTAAAAAATGATGTGATTACTGTAAGTTTTGATTTGACGGGATACAGTTTGCACCAAAGAGGTTATCGCAGTAAGGCTGGTACTGCTCCTTTGAAAGAGAATGTCGCTGCAGCCTTGCTGATGCGAGTCAAATGGCCAGAGTTAGCTGCAAAAGGATATGCATTGCATGATCCTTTTTGCGGTTCAGGTACCTTAGTGATTGAAGCAGCAATGATGGCAGCACATATTGCTCCTGGTTTATTGCGTCAGGATCAATCATTACAATATTGGGCGCAACATCAAGCTTCATTATGGGAAAAATTACGCGTAGAGGCTTTGCAACAAGTTAAAATTTTGTCCTCACCTTTATTAGGGACGGATGTCGATCATAAAATAATTGCTGTAGCACGTACGAATGCCGAGCGTGCTGGAGTTGCTCCCTTGGTACATTTTAAAGCCCAAACATTGAATGAGATTAATCCCACAACGAAAACGGGTATTGTCGTATGCAATCCACCTTATGGAGAGCGATTAAGTGATGCATCTCATCTTGTACCTTTATATCAGCAATTTGGTAAAATTTTACATGAGCGTTATCAAGGATGGCAAGCTGGGGTTTTGACGTCTAATCCGCTTTTGGCCAAGGCTTTAGGATTACGTGCTCATAAGCAATATACGCTATATAATGGTGCATTGGAGTGTAAACTTTATTATTTGAATATAAATGTTGCTAATGAGCTTAAAGGCGCTATGGGTAATGTGGTCTCTGAACATGCACAAATGCTTTTAAATCGCCTCGAAAAGAATTATCGCCATTTGCAAAAATGGGCAAGAAAAAATAATATTTCTTGCTATCGAGTCTACGATGCTGATTTACCAGAGTATGCATATGCGATTGATCTTTATAATGACTATGCAGTATTGCAGGAATATGCAGCTCCGGCGAGCGTGTCCGTTTCTAAAGCAGAAAAGCGCAGTTTGGAAGTCATGCAAGTTGTTCCCAAAGCTTTAGGATTAACTCCTGAAAAATTGGTAATCAAACAACGTAAACAACAAAAAGGAAATGCACAATACCAAAAACTAAACCATAGCCGAAAAAATATGGTTGTCACTGAGGGACAAGCGAAGCTATTGGTTAATTTGTATGATTACTTGGACACGGGTTTATTTTTAGACCATCGACTGCTCCGCTTAAGTTTTGCCAAATTGTCGCCTGGAACTCGTTTTCTTAATTGCTTTTGTTATACAGCAAGTGCTAGCATTCATGCGGCTTTAGCCGGGGCTTTAACAACTAATGTTGATCTGTCTCATACTTATTTACGTTGGGCAGAGGAGAACTTTAAGTTAAATCATCTTGATTTATCGAAACACCAGTTTGTGCAATTTGATTGTCGTGAGTGGATGAAAGTTACTCGAGAGCGATTCGATGTAATCTTTTTAGATCCACCTAGCTTTTCTAATTCAAAGCGAATGAGCGATGTCTTGGACATTCAAAGAGATCATGTGTCGTTGATAAATGCAGCAATGCGTTTATTAAATCCTGATGGCGTTTTGTATTTTTCAACTAATTTACGTCAGTTTAAATTAGATCATACGCTGGTGGAAAAATATTCCATACAGGATATTAGCGCTCAAACTATTGATCAGGATTTTAAACGCAATCAAAAGATTCATTATTGTTTTAAAATCAGAATGGCTCAATTTGCGTAAGCAGGTACATCCTTCTACGGCGTCATCCACTAAGTTCTAGACAAGGCGCAAGTAAAGTATAAGATGAGGGGAGTACAAAAGTACTGCCTGAGTCGAACGAGCTTGCAACGATGCATGGGACTTAATGGGCGGTGTTGTAGAAAATATTGTTTTGAAAACGTCACCAAAGGACTAAAATAGATATGGAAGTTAAACTGAGTAAGCTCGTTGTCCCTTTATGTGTTTTTATATTCCCCTCTTTAGGATATGCCAATCAAATTAGTTTTTTTGTTTCCGGAGGTCCTAATTTTTCGATCCTTAAAAATAAATCCCGGGTGGAAATCAATGAAGTCATTACCAACGCCTACCAAACCAATACCAAAACAAACTGGCAAGGTTTTTGGGCTGTAGGAGCAAATCATACTTTTGAAAAATCATGGTTTTCATTTTATCAGTTGTCCTTGGGGATTGCGGGGTATTTTTTCGAGCTGGGCCAAGTAAAAGGAACAGAGTTTCCATTTATCAACGAAGGCTTTTTTGACACCTTGAACTATAATTTTCATGCAAAAAGCTCCTCGTTGATGGTTGAAGGCAAAGCAATTTACTCAAAATATGTTTTGAAACCTTATGTTTTAGTCGGTATTGGCCCAAGTTGGAATCGTTTTTATACATATCATGAAAAGCCGACTGAGCCTTCTTTAAGTGCTGCTCCTGCAGTTCATTTTAATAATCATACAAAAGAGACTTTTTCTTATGAGTTGGGTGCTGGACTTGATTATCTGCTATGGAATGATACGCAGCATCAGTTGCAATATCATGCGTCTGTAGGTTATCAATATTTTAATTTGGACAAAGGTGCTTTAGGCTATTCCTTAGTACAAACGTCCAAGGATAGGTTAACGGTTAAAAATCTTTATACACAAGGAATCGTATTTACGCTGGCGGTTTCTTTTGGTTAACAAGGATGAAGCAGATGAAAAAAACTGGTATGTTCAAGAAGTACTGTTTATGGTGGCTGTTGTCTTTGACTGGAGCACAAGCAGCCTCTATCATTGAAATTACACCAAGCAGCTCGAGCCCAATTGTTATTTCTCAAACTGGCTCTACTTATGTTACTTATACCGCTAAAAATAATACGTCAAAAATATTGAATGGACTCAGCATCGACCCTCATTATGGTACAAAAGCAAATACTCTGAAAGTTACATTAAACAATAATACTTGTACGGCTTTAGCTGCGGGAGCTACCTGCTCCTTTATCGTCTTGTTACAAGGAATCAGTCAAAGTACTGAACTCACATTAATGCCGCGTATTTGTGCCTATAACGGGGCGACATGCTCGGTGCCCGTATTAAGTAATCGCATTAAGGTGACAGCAACAAAAACACTTCCAAGTAGCCAATTCCCTCTTCCTTACGCAGGAACCTATTACCCAATTTATAATTCTGGTGCGGGGCAGTGGCTACCACCAAATCAAGACCCCATTCCTCCTTTTAATCGAGTTAGCGCTATTTTTGTAGCTTTTGCTCATACATATGCCCAACAAAACGGTGCAATTCTTACCTACGAGCAGGGCCAGCCTGATGAACCAGCGCGTTTGGCTTTATTAGTGCAATCAGCGCGTGCTGGCAATCCCAATATAAAAATTTTAATTTCATTGGGATGGGGAAAAAATGATTGGACCTACATTAATAATGACTATGTGAATCGAGCCAATATCTTTGTACCTAGTGTGATTCAATTTATACGCAGCAATCATCTGGATGGGCTTGATATTGATGATGAAAGTATAGGTGACTCCAGCGGTTCCATCCCCCAGGCCAATTTCGATGGTGTGATTGCCAATTTAAGAAACGCATTAAATCATGCATCCCTGCAAGATGGCAAACCTTATTATCTCACCATTACTCCTGCGGGAAATAATGATGAGCCAGGCGGCATTGCAGCAACACAGGTAGATGAGTTAAATGCCAAAATCTTTGATTTAGTTAATATTCAAAGTTATTTTGGTGACGGTGATTGGGGGGATTACTTTTTTGATGCGCTTGTTGCTATAGGCTATCCTAAACAGCAAATTGCTAATGGAATTGATACTCAGGAAACAAACTGTGATCCTGATTATCCACCCTACATTGGTTTAGCAGGAATATTTAACTGGAATATGACTAAAGACAGCACGTGCAGTAATTATGCTAATACCATAACTATCGCGAATATGGTGGGGTATTATGGAACGTTTCTGCACTAACACAAAGTATTTTAATGCAACTTAAATACGATATTGATTTATTCTCTATTAAAAATGATGTAAGTAACACCGCTTACTGTAATTGTTGGGTAGGAAATGAATTATTTTGGGAAAAATATATGGCATTTACTTTGCCGATTTATTATTACATTTTATATGAAAGTCCACTTGATTTAAGAAATACATTCTTAAAGAAACGAGCTGACAAGAAGATAAACGCAGCCGGAAATCTCTATTTTTCCCAGGTAGACAAATTCTTCCGAGACGTCGCTCACCCCAAATAAAGTTATATTGAAGTGATAAAGACCGTTGTGGTTAATTTTATTCCATTTCAATTGTACAACTTTCTAAAGGTTCGTGTCGGCCAATTATTCGCTATATTTTGCGGCATGTCGTTGGCAGTTACTAGCAATGAGTTGAATATCAATATTAAATCGAGTTGAAACCTAGCTTTAAACTTAAAATTATTTAAAATAATACTAGGAGAAAAAAATAACAGTGTCCGGAAGCAGGCGGGTCTCCCGTTTTCTTTCGCGCTCCGGTATTAATGTCACTCAGGGCATAAGGAAAGATAATGAGAAGGAAAAATTATAAAGGAAAGCCTATTGGTTTCTGGCTTTCGGGTGTTGCAGGAGTGGTGATAAATAGTCTTGCCCATGCATCAACCCCGCTATGGACATATTCAGCACCCAGCCCTGCCAGCGTGACGGTATCTGATGGAGGAATAGCAACGGTTTCGTATACGGTTACAAATATGTCTCGAAGAGGAAAGTATCTGATATTGAAACCGACTCCAGGGGTCAGTGCTTCAGCCTGTTATTTGGCAGGGATGAGAAGTATCTGTAATTTAACGCTGACAATTAATGGCAGTGCAATTCCTCAGCAAGGGCTCCATGCAGGACCTGTTTTATGCGAGCAGGGTAATCCGAATCAATGTTACCAGCCTGCGTTAGACAAACAATTAAATGTGAACCGCTCTTCAGACGGCCCGGGTCATTTGCTGTTAAGTCAGTACGGTAGGCCAATCAGCGCATTGGCATTACGCCCTGGCGATACCGGAACATTGCTGCTCACAAATACCGGGCAACGCAGTATTTCTTCCTTGAGTATTCAACTTCCTTTTGGATGGAGTGACTACTTCACCAATAATTGCTTAGCGGTATTAGCACCCAGCCAAAACTGCACGATTACTTATACCGTTCCCTCACTCTCGATGACAGGAATTTTAAATCCTTTGACTATTCTGGGGACAGGTGCTGACAACAGCATTACTCTTCCTGTTAGTATCCAGGCGATAGGCAGCGTCAGCTGCTGGGGATATAACGGCTTTGGGCAGCTGGGCAATGGCACCACAAGCAGTAGCAGCATCCCGGTTTCGGTGAATGGTATAGGTAATGCTCTGTCCATCACTGGAGGGTTATTCCACACCTGCGCCCTGCTCAATAGCGGCGCGGTCAGTTGTTGGGGATATAACGGCGTGGGCCAGCTGGGCAATGGCACCCTAACCAATAGCAGCATCCCGGTTTCAGTGAATGGTATAGGTAATGCCCTGGCCATTACCGCAGGAGACTATCACACCTGCGCCCTGCTCAATAGCGGCGCGGTCAGTTGCTGGGGATCTAACGGCGTGGGCCAGCTGGGTAATGGTACCACAACCAGTAGCAGCACCCCTGTTTCGGTGAGTGGGATAAGTAATGCCGTTGCCATTAGCGCAGGGAGCAATTCCACCTGCGCCCTGCTCGATAGTGGCGTGATTAACTGCTGGGGATATAACGGCTTTGGGCAGCTGGGCAATGGCACCACAACCAATAGCAGCATCCCGGTTTCAGTGAATGGTATAAGTAATGCCCTGGCCATTACCGAAGGGGGGAATCATATCTGTGCCCTGCTCAATAGCGGCGCGGTCAGTTGCTGGGGATATAACGTTTCTGGCCAGCTAGGTAATGGCAGCACCACCACCAGCAGCACCCCTGTTTCGGTGAGTGGGATAAGTAATGCCGTTGCCATTAGCGCAGGGAGCAATTCCACCTGTGCCCTGCTCGATAGTGGCGTGATTAACTGCTGGGGATATAACGGCTTTGGGCAGCTGGGCAATGGCACCACAACCAGTAGCAGCATCCCGGTTTCAGTGAATGGTATAAGTAATGCTCTGGCCATTACCGAAGGGGTGAATCATACCTGCGCCCTGCTCAATAGCGGCGCGGTCAACTGCTGGGGGTATAACGTTTCTGGCCAGCTGGGTAATGGCATCAGTGGTGTCGGTGCTTACAGCAGCACCCCTGTACAAACCTGCTCTGAATCAGGATGCCCTAATCCTTTAAACGCTTTAGGGATTTTTAACCATAACCTGGGAAATCAGTCATGTGCTATTATCCCTGTCCCTTAGAACCAGAGGGGTTAGTTTGATTAATGCAAGCAGGCTGGCGGACTTTTCCGCCGAAACCTTTAAGGACAGCATAACCAAGTGACCAATCAAACTATTTTTGAACAGTTCTATGGGCACCGTCAATTTAACTTTTAAAGAAGCAAGAAAGGTACTAATGCAAATATTAAGCACAAAGAATCTCTGAAGCCGCTGTTTGCCAAAATTCTTTTACTTTGAGGAATTGGCTTTGCTGAAGTGGTGCCGCTTTGGTATATGGAGAGCATAAAAAAGTGTGGGGGCAATTAGCTAATATCTTGTAATTACAAGATTTAGATCGAGGATCAAATTAAGCTGGCTGGTTTGTAATGTTGATCGCTATGAAAATTTGCACGTTAAGAATTGTACTTCGAGGATTAGTCCTCTCATATGGAGGCGAATGAGAGTTCCTGGATCATTGGCTGATTTACATTATGTTATTCAAACCATTTATGAATGGGATAACGAACAGCTTCATCAGTTTCACATTTATGGAAGATTATGGTATCAATTACGATGATGGTCTAGGTTATTCAGATAACGCTTATAAGGTGTGCCTTGATGACTTTGTCTTTGATGTAGGTGATAAATTTACTTATGAATACAATTTTTTTGAACATTTAATGCATGATATTCGTGTGGAGAACGTTAAAGCCCATTGAAAACGTTAAAACTATTTCTTGTATCAAAGGATCTGGCATGCCAGGCTTTGATAACCAGGATGAGAACAAATTAATGCTCCGATTGCTCCGATTGCTCCGATTGATTCTTAATGAGAAAAAGCCCTTGTAAGAGCTTGTAGATTTAATTGACCAATTAAATGTCAATAAATTTAACCGCAAACGGCTTTAACCAACAACTGAACGAGATTAAAGAGGACTACCTATAATTAAACTTAAGGATAATCATTAGGTGGGTTTGGTATCGTGAATTTTAAAATTCAATTAGTTGTTGACGATGACCAAGGTCAAATAACGAGCGAGGATATTATTGAATTGGAACGCACTGACCATCATTTTGTTGGATTCTCTCTGATAGAGTCTAAAGCACTTTTAGGCATTACAGAGAAGCATTGTTCTATGCCAAGCATAGAAATTTTTCAAATTCACAACGTTATTGTTTGTGTGCAAAAAAGTGACGAATTAAGGGACATACTACGACTCAGTATAGAACCTTGTTTGGCATTATTGCTATACCCTGCATACGGTTATATCATTGTGGTTGGGATGACACGTCCGCAAAAATATTTAGTCCTTTGGAACTTTTTATCGGAAGATTATGTAGTAACCCATCGGAAACATAGGCTGCCTCTCGCTCAGAGCTACTGATGGACGTTGTATAAAACAGACGATTCAACTCATTAATAAAACTGTAAAGTGAAATGTAATTCACGGTGAGAAATTTCGTATCTTCCTGCAAAGAACCCTCATAAACGCACCGTATTTTCCATTTATCTTTGAACGCCTATTTTCAACACTATTAGTTGTTGATCCGTCCATCAAGTATATAAAGATATAACCCTAAAGGACTTTTTCTTCAGAACCATATATTTGTTCTTTTAAAGATTGCATGTATCCTGCCATAAAAAAGAGTTCTGCAACCAGGCATAAAGGTGCGATTAGTACTTGGCTGAAATTATCCATAAAAGCAGGTTTTTTACCTTCTAAATAATGGCCATACAATTGTAATCCTAACCCTATGATAAAAAAGAGAATAAAAAACCAAACACCAAAAGCTGTTGGCCCGTCTTGGCTAAACCAGTTTGCAATCAATAACAAAATAAGCAGAATTGGTGTCAGTGCTAAAGCCAATTGCCAATTTAAACGAAAATAATAAACTAAGGCACCTATAGTAGCGAGAAAGGCAAGATTTGTCGCAAAAATACCTGGCATAATTATTTTGATAAATCCCAAGAAAATCATTATTGATAAAATAAGAATCGGCACACCTGCCAAATGAGTGTAACGTGTTTTTATATTATGGTGATAAGCGGCATAAAATTGAGCTTGTTCAATAAATGGTTTCATTTTAAGAATAGAACGAGTAATTATACTTAAAACATAGCACATTCTGTTAAAAAAATCAGGAAGATAATTAAAGCTCCGTTTTTGAGAGCAAGAAACTAATTTGATTATTTGTCAAAAGCATATGTTCCCACTAGGTACAGTACATTCCCATTGGTTGATGAGCCAGGAATATAAGCGGCTTTTAGTGAAAGTTTTTTATAAAATATTCCAGCCCAAGGCACTGCCCCCGGAAAAGGAATATTATGGAAGATATCAGGGCGCGCTGTCACTAGGACAGAAAATCCTATGCCAGCTTTAAATTCTTTAGTGATATTTGCTACTTTCAAATATGCATATCCCGCAGTGGGTTCTACATTACGATGAGAGTCTAGGAAGGCAAAGGCATAAAGACCATGCCAGTTTCCTTTTTCATCAAAAAAACCTTTCCCTAGTCCGCCACCCCAGGCGAGCTCATTATATTTTTTTTCTCGTATTCGCTCAGCGGAGTAAGTGAATCTGTTATGCCATGCATAGCCTGAAAAATAAAGATCGGTATGCCCTTCTGTCCATACCTGATGAAGCCGATGACAAAGAGGTCTGAATAAGGGAAGCCAATACTTACATCCTTTTGGTTCCTCAGTGACTAACCCAGTTTCTTTTGACGTTTTGTCATGCGGAGACATTTTGATTGTATTAATAGGTGAGTTCTTGTCTATACTATTAGACGAAGAATTAGAAATTGTTGGCGGGCTACTAAAAGTATTTAAAGAAAATACAATTAAGAGTCCTATAATGAAATTACGTACAGTCAATTGATTCATTCACTTATAACCTAGAGGGGATAATACCAGTTTAAATTTGATCGAATTTACCTCATATTGATTTGCAGAGTTCTTGCTTATTAAGTTTAACTATAAAAAATAAGAGCATACTAACATGGACTTGTTTCGTAAAAAAGAGATTGGTGAATCATTTGAACAGGGATCTTCTCTTGTTAAATGTCTTACTGCATTCGATCTTACCCTTTTAGGTATTGGCGCTATAATTGGTGCTGGGATTTTTGTTTTAACCGGAATAGTTGCCGCAACAGATGCTGGGCCTGCGGTGATCTTTTCATATGTCTTAGCCGGACTGGCATGTATTTTTTCCGCATTGTCCTATGCTGAATTGGCTTCTTCTCTGGGTGGTTGTGGTAGTGCGTATGGATATGCTTACGCAGGTTTTGGAGAGATTGTTGCCTGGATTGTTGGTTGGGACTTATTGTTTGAATATACCATTTCGGTTTCTGCCGTGTCTGTTGGATGGAGTAGTTATGCTAATGATTTCTTTTTAGCTCTAAAAATACACATTCCCGCTGCATTCTTACATGGACCAGAAAACGGAGGTTTTTTCAACCTACTTGCATGTGCCATAATTGTTATCTTGATGTTTTTGTTAACTTGGGGTGTTAAATCCAGTATTCGGGTTAATAACATCATGGTAATTACTAAGCTTTTAGTCATTTTGATTTTTATTGTGATTGCCTTTGGAGAGATTGATCCTTCAAATTGGTCGCCTTTTTTTCCTTATGGTTGGGAAGGAGTTGTGAAGGGTGCATCCCTGATATTTTTTGCTTATATTGGATTTGATGCAGTATCAACTGCAGCCGAAGAGGCAATTAACCCTCAACGTGATTTACCTATTGGAATAATAGGGTCGTTATCTATTTGCACTGTTTTATATATGATTGTTGCAGGTTTGTTGACGGGTATCGCGCATTACAGCACGCTAAATGTTGCATCGCCAATCAGTCATGCTTTATTAGTTTTGGGGTATAAATCTATTGCTAGTCTTATTAGTGTGGGAGCGATAGCCGGTTTAACTACCGTAATGCTGGTTTTGTTTTATGGTTTAACGCGAATTATGTTGGCCATGTCTCGGGATGGATTATTGCCTAAGATTTTCTCTCAAACAAATTCATACACCCATACCCCTATCCGCGTCATTTTATTAAGCGGTATTTTAATGAGTTTATTTGCTGCATTTATTTCGATGCATGATCTCACCGAGTTGGTAAATATAGGTACCTTATTTGCATTTTTTATGGTATGCGCTGGTGTTTTATATTTACATTATAAACGACCGGAACTACATCGACCATTCAAGACACCAGGTATGCCCTATGTGCCTATTTTAGGAATGATGAGTTGTTTTTATCTGATGATAAATTTACCTTTTATTACCTTAATGCGTTTTGTTATTTGGATGACAATTGGTTTGGTGGTTTATTTTTCTTTCGCCTATAAAAACAGTCGATTATCAAAAATTCAAATTAAGAAGTAACTACTAGAGTCTCTCCAAAGAGTCTTAAAAAATTTTCGACATCTCTTCTCTTTGTTTGTCTATAATTTAATCATATGGGTCAATGTCAATTCTTCCCAGTTTGTTATGTTACAAAAGGGTGTAGGCTGTGGAGGCTTCCATGAAAATCAAATTTTCTCCCATGGATCAAGATTTTTTTGGTGAAGATAACAAAGAGCAACGAAAAATTATCGCCGAATTTTTGGAGCAACAACTTGAGGCTAATGTTTTAAATTGGGAAAAAAATAAACAATATCAAACTAAAGAAGGACATATTATTGAGTTTGATCACGAAGTTATAGCAAGAGATAGAAAAGAAGGCAAAGATCCCGGGATACGTTTTGAAGTGGTTAGTGATAAACTGCTTGGTAAAGGAGGGCAAGGTGCTGTTTATGAGGGGATGGGGGTTTTTTCCATAAAAGACAATCATCTCGCCTATAAGCAATATGGCGAAGTATATAATGAACAAGTAAAAGACTTTCGAGTGGTGAAAAAAGGAAGTCATTCCTCATTAGCAATTCCCAGAACAGTCGAAGAAATTGAAGATATTGGTTATAAACCTGCTGTAAAATTCCAACGCTCTTACGCATTAATCATGAAAAAAATTGGTGATCATGACTTATCGATGCTATCACAGAACTTTTGTCGTTATCGCAATGGTGAAAATGCGTATTCTGGACTTAGACTTTCACTCGATTTATCATCAGAAGAAAAATTAAACCTCACCCATTCTCTAATAAAAAATCTGGCGCATCAAATTAATCAAAGAGGAACCGTACATCAGGATATTAAACCGGACAATATCCGTTTTTCTTATTATAATAATCAATTTAAAACCTATTTTATTGATACAGATAATGCCTGTAAAATTGGACAAAAGGTGGGCCTAAATAATCCTTATAGCTCTGGTTTTTCTCCGCCGGAGACACGTGTTCAAGATTATGTGGCTCATCCAGCGCGTGATGTTTATGCGATGGGAGAAGTACTTAAGGAGTTGTGGCAAGATGAGCTCAAAAACTTATCAAATAAAGAGACCCCCGAAGACTTTAAAAAGCTGGAGGACCTCATAAAGAGCATGACAAACAACTCTCCAGATCAAAGACCCACTATTGATGAGGTAGAGAAACGACTGCAACAAATCCAATTCCATGAACCTCATAATGAACAAAAGGAATTGGAAGCTAAATTTTTAAACGCTATTAAACTGAATAATAATTCTCTTGTTATCGAAATGTTGAAAAATAAGCAAATAAATCTTAATACTGTGAACGATTCAAAGGGTAGAAACCCATTATCGCTTGCTCTTGAACGACATAATAGACCGATGATTGAACTCTTTTTAAAAGAAGGTCTAAAACCGGATCGCAGTAATGAATCAGAATATGGGAGTTCTCTTTATGAGCTCCTTTTTGATGCGCAATGTGCTCCTCACGAGAAGCGTTCTATCGAGGACCGTATAGAAATAGCCAAACTCCTCATCAAGAATAATATAATCGATATTTCACCTCCGAATTGGGTTAAAGAATATCCAAATGCGTTTTTTGAGGGATCTGCTAATACTAAAATGTTGCAAGCCTGTCTTAATGATCCAGAGATAAAACCTTTAATCGTTAACAGTAAACCAATGCAAAATCTCTTTATAGCCCAGGAACAATCTGTTCTTAAAAGCATGAAACACTATGCAGATTCTGTAAACAGTGAATTTAAAAAGGAAGGGTTTTTTCAAAGATTCAGCCAAACAGAAAATAAAAAATTCATCCAACAAATCCTTGCTGCATTTTCTAAGTATGATGTTGAAAATGAAACGGATCCTGCCAAAATTCATCAAAAATTCATTGAGTTATGTCAGCTTATTTCAAAGCATCCATCTCATGATGAAGAAGTCGAATGTGCAAAAGAAAACATGTTCTCAAATGATGCACAATTTGTTTTCGAGAATCTTGCTTCTGTACAGTATGAGTTACCTAAACCCAAAGAACAAGAATCACAACAAGTAGCAGATCTTAGCAATATTATACCGCCCTCTGATTTACAATGGTAATAGGCATCAGGGGTTATGCTTTAAGATTTTTGCTCTAAATGGATGGCTTAAATGTTGCTTAATACCAATGCCGCAGCAATGATTGCTGCGGCAGGGATTGTAATGAGCCAAGAAAAGAAAATTCTTCTGATGACGCGCCAATGTGGGCCAGCAAGTCCATTAGTTAATCCGACCCCAGCAATTGCTCCAGTTACAGTATGGGTAGTAGAAACAGGAATACCTGATTGGGTTGCAATAAAAAGAGAAATCGCTGCCCCAGTTTCGGCTGCACAACCCTTTATGGTATCAAGTTTTGTTATTTGAGTTCCCATTGTGTGCACAATACGCCAGCCTCCTGCAAGGGTCCCAAGACTTATTGCCGCTTGACATGAAATGACTACCCAACATGGGACATAAAAAGGTCCTTCGATCCAAGCTGCTGAAAAGAGTAATATAGAGATGATCCCCATAGTCTTTTGGCCATCATTGCTTCCATGGGTTAGGCTAAGTAACGCAGAGGAGCATAATTGGAATCCTTTAAAAAACTTGAAATGAGTTTGTTTTGAGTTTTTCGAAAACTTATAAAAAAAGTAAGTAATAAATAATGCAACAACTAATCCAAGAGCGGGTGAAACAAAAATTCCGCCGATTACTTTGGCAAAACCAGTCATTTTAAGCGATGAAAAACCCCCTTTGGCTATTGCCGCTCCCGCTAATCCACCAATAAGGGCATGCGAAGAACTTGATGGAAGCCCGTAATACCATGTCACAAGATTCCAGAAGATAGCCCCGATTAATGCGGCTAAAATAAAATGCGCATCAACAATGTGAGCATCGATTAAGTCGCTTCCAATAGTTTTTGCCACAGTGAGATTAAAAACTAAAAAAGCAATAAAATTGAAAAATGCAGCCCATATTACAGCTTGCTTGGGGGTTAAAACCTTGGTAGTGACGATCGTAGCTATAGAATTTGCTGCATCATGGAAGCCATTAATAAAATCGAAAGCATAGGCAACCATGATTACAAATAATGTAAATAAAAAGGGTGAGTCCATACCAAAACTATTCCTTAGAATACTATATATAATAACTGCTTTTAGTCATTAATTTAGATACAATATGCATTAAGAGTTTGATAACATAGGGTAATTCTATAGCCCCAGACTCCATAGCAAGGGTTGCGTGCTGTTCTTCATCCTCTTTCATCTTAGTTAACAAGGAATGTGATTTTTTATCCTTTGCTGGTAGTTTTTGTAAATGTCGGAGCAAATGGGCAGAGACTTGTCGCTCCGTCTCCATCACAAACCCTAAGCTAACTCTATCTCCAGCTAACCCAGCAAGAGCTCCTAATATAAAAGAACCACCATACCATAAAGGGTTGAGGAGGCTTGTTTTGGAGCCTAATTCAGTTAATCGTTCTTCACACCAGGCTAAATGATCAATTTCTTCAGCAGCTGCATCACTCATCTGCTTTTTAATATGGGTTAATTGCGCTGTTAAGGCTTGGCCTTGGTAAAGGGCTTGCGCACAAACTTCTCCGGCGTGATTGACTCGCATTAATCCCGAGATATGTTTTTTTTCTTGGGGAGAGAGTGATGCCTCAGGAAGATCTTTGGCGGGTGAATGACGTGTTCCTATGCGCTGAGTGGGAGGAAATAAAGTGCGCAAAGTATTGTCTATTTTGTCTATTAATGCATCTATAGTATTTGTTTTGCGCATAGTGATTTCGTGGCTGCTCTTTTATAATTGAGTAAATTGATTAATCGTTAAGGTTAATCGATTAACTAATTCATTGATTTCATCCTCATTAATAATCAACGGTGGCAATAATCGTACAACAGTATCTGCAGTGATATTAAAGAGTACTCCATTAGCAAGCCCTTGCAGACGCATGTCATTGGCTGGCCTATCTAGTTCAATACCTAGCATATATCCTTTACCACGAATTGCTTTAACATTCGGATGTTCACCAAGATTTTTGATTAATTTTTCCATTAATAGCGCACTGTTTTTTGTGACTTTTTCGCAAATTTTATCCCGTTCAATGACTTCTAATACTGTTAAAGCAGTCGCACACGCTAAAGGATTGCCGCCGAAGGTTGAACCATGGTTTCCAGGTTTAAATAAATCCTTCGCTTTTTTGCTGATGAGACAAGCTCCGATTGGAACGCCATTTCCTAAACCTTTGGCTGTAGTAAGAACATCAGGCTGAATGTCATAATGCATACAGGCAAATAATTTTCCAGTACGACCGTTTCCAGTTTGGATTTCATCTAAAATAAGCATCCAATCATGTTGTTCACAAAGTTTGGCAACCGAACGAAGATAACTTTCCTCTGCTGCATAGATACCACCTTCGCCTTGGATAGGCTCAAGCATCACAGCGACGACATCTTCTCTATTGGCGGCAATAGTATGGATGGCATCCAAGTCATTAAAAGGAGCACGAATAAATCCAGGAACCAAAGGTTCAAATCCTGCTTGTACCTTACGACTCCCTGATGCAGTTAATGTCGCCATAGTACGGCCATGAAAAGCTTTTTCCATCACAATGATTGATGGTGTTTCAATTCCTTTTTTGTGACCAAAAAGGCGAGTTAATTTAATTGCTGCTTCATTCACTTCAGCACCTGAATTGGCGAAAAAAACCTGCTCCATGCCAGTCATGGCTGTCAGTTTTTCCGCGAGTAATTCTTGTTGCTTAATGTGAAAGGTATTCGAGGTGTGAATCAGCTTAGCTGCTTGTTGTTGTATCGTTTTTGTGACATCAGGGTGGGCATGTCCTAGCCCACAAACAGCTATCCCGCTTAAGCCATCAAGATAAGCTTTTCCTTGTTCATCATACAACCAAACTCCTTCTCCATGTGTGAACGTTATTGGCATGGGATTGTAACTTGTGATTAAAGCCATAATGTTTTCCTTTAAAACTTAAGGATTTCCAT
This sequence comes from Legionella cincinnatiensis, assembly GCF_900452415.1. Classification (NCBI taxonomy): domain Bacteria; kingdom Pseudomonadati; phylum Pseudomonadota; class Gammaproteobacteria; order Legionellales; family Legionellaceae; genus Legionella; species Legionella cincinnatiensis. The sequence continues at coordinate 60,289 of NZ_UGNX01000001.1, forward strand.
TTTAAATATTTTTTTCTTATTTTTATGGAAGAGCTAATGATAGCTCACATTATAGCCACAACTTTCTTTCCTGCGCTATATGGGAATAAAAATTCTATAGGTAATTTTTAGCAAGGTTTGTTGCATTTTAGACCTTCCACTGTTGGAAAGGTGACGGTTGAGAAAGTGTCCCCCTCTGTGCAACAGCAGGGGGTCTATTAAAGGTATGCTGTAAGATGAGGTTTCTAGCAAATTTATTGCTTTAGACCTTCCGCTTTTGCGTATAGGCGTCAATTTTTCTTAAGTGGGCGCCATTAGCAATTCTTTTTTATGACCGTGTAAAAAGGATACTACTTCATGTTGTCAGCGACAAAATCCCAGTTCACTAAATTCCAAAATGCCGTCACATAATCGGGTCGAGCATTACGGTAATCAATATAGTAGGCGTGCTCCCATACATCACAAGTCAATAGTGCAGTTAATCCCTCGGTCATTGGGGTGCCTGCATTACTGGTGCTAGTTAGTTTTAACTCCCCAGTATTGTCTTGAACAAGCCATGCCCAACCCGAGCCAAAAGTTGTAATGGCGGTTTGTGTAAATTTTTCTTTAAATGAATCAAAAGAGCCAAAATATTTATTAATGGCTTCAGCAAGTTTTCCTTGGGGTTCGCCACCACCATTTGGGCTTAGGCAATGCCAATAAAAAGTATGATTCCATACTTGTGCTGCATTATTAAATATCCCTCCTTTTGATTTTTTAATAATTTCTTCTAACTTCATGGATTCAAATTCAGTACCTGAAATTAGTTTATTTAAGTTAGTCACGTAGGCTTGATGATGTTTACCATAATGGTATTCGAGAGTTTCACTAGAAATATGTGGTTCTAACGCATTTTTTGCGTAGGGTAATTCAGGCAGTGTAAAGGTCATCCTAATCTCCTAATTTATTATTCTGCGCTAAGTTTAGCAGGTAGATGGTGATATTCAATGAAGATTATCCCTAATTAAGAAAAAAGCTTTTTTAATCGCGTACAAAGATTTACTTTATTGCACTATACTTTGATAATTTATTTTTGGTTGTAGAGAAGAGCAAATCGGGTATTGGTTGGCTTTTGGTCAAAGATCTGTTAAGCTAACGTGCCAAAATATTATTGATATGAGCTTGACAGATTTTCGCAATAATGACTGTCATTAAATTTATTACTTATAAGGTGTGTGAGTGGATACTTTAGAAAAAATTAAAAAGCAAATAACAGAAAACGCTATTTTGCTTTATATGAAAGGTACACCGAAAATACCTCAATGCGGATTTTCTGCACGTGCAGTTCAATGTATCGAGGCGTGTGGTGTTGATTTTGCGTATGTAGATATTCTTGCTAATCCTGATATTCGCCAAACGTTACCTCAGTTCTCTGATTGGCCTACCTTTCCACAGCTTTATATCAAAGGAGAATTGATAGGTGGTTCTGATATTATTGCTGAGTTATTTCAACAAGGTGAATTAGAAACCATGCTGCGTGACGCAATTGCTGCATAATATAGGTTTTATTGACAATTCGTTAGATTGAGCCAAAATAATGTGGCTTAGAGTACCAAAGCATCGTTTATATACAAAGCATGCGAATGTTGGTGCCCCATTTTTGCTAAGATATTAGAATGGTCAACAGGCTCTAAAGAGACATACATAATTATAATTAATGGAGATCATAGAATGAGTGTATTAGTGGGAAGAAAAGCTCCTGATTTTACTGTGGCTGCTGTTTTAGCAAATGGTGAAATCGTGGATAAATTTAATTTACACGAGCATTTGAAAGGTAAATATGGTCTTGTGTTTTTTTATCCTTTGGATTTTACCTTTGTATGTCCTTCTGAGCTGATTGCTTTAGATCATCGCATTGATGAGTTTAAAAGCCGTAATGTCGAGGTGGTTACTGTTTCTATTGATTCACACTTTACGCATAATGCATATAGAAATACTCCAGTGAATAAAGGGGGTATTGGTTCTGTTCGTTATACAATGGCTGCAGACATAACGCATAGTATTTGTCAGTCTTATGGAGTAGAGCATCCTGCTGCAGGCGTTTCTTTCCGTGGAGCATTTATTATTGATACCAATGGTATCGTCCGCTCACAAATTGTCAATGATTTACCCATAGGCCGTAACATCGATGAAATTCTAAGAATCATTGATGCCGTACAGCACTTTGAAGAAAACGGTGAAGTTTGCCCTGCCGGATGGCAAAAAGGAAAAGCAGGCATGACCGCTTCTACAGAGGGTGTTGCTGCATATTTATCAGAGCATTCTGATTCATTATAAAATTTGTAGCCTGAGTTGCATGTTGATTGGCTCAGGCTGTCTATTTTTTTTGTCTTGTCTGCCACAAGTTTGTCATATGGCAAAATAGATCTGCTGTTTTCTCTGCATCATAAATTGCTGAATGAGCTTCTTGGGCATCAAATGGAATACCGGCTGCCTGAGCTGCTTTGGCTAATACGGTTTGTCCGTAAATAAAACCTCCTAAGGTTGCTGTATCAAAGCAAGTAAACGCATGAAATGGGGATTTAACTCCAGTTCTCTTTATGGCCTCCTTTATAAACAGCAAATCAAACCATGCATTGTGACCCACTAAAACAGCGCGTTGGCACTGAAATGTTTTGATTGCGGCAAAAATCGGATGGAATAAATTTTCTAGAGCAGTTTTTTCATCTAATGCAAAGCGTAATGGTTGATAGGGATCAATTTGATTAAACTCAAGTGATTTTGGATCGAGTTCCGAACCAGGAAAAGGCAAAATATGCTCAAAATGGCTCTTTCCTCGATAAAGTTTACCTTGATCATCCATTAGAATTAGTACGATGCACATTTCTAATAATGCATTTTTTTGTGGATCAACGCCAGCAGTTTCAACATCAACAACTACAGGTAAAAAGCCACGAAATCGTTCTTTTATATGCATGCCAAATAAAGGATTATGATTCATGGATACTCCATTGAATCGTTTCTCCAGCTGCTATAGGAACAACTTGATACACGCCTAAAGGTAAATAGTCGGGTACTATTTGCGGTGATTTAACTAATTCAATGTGTTGCTGATTAATAGGTAATTGGTAAAATTCAGCGCCAAAATGACTTAGAAAGTGATTCAATTGGTTTAATTGGTTTAATTCATCAAACACTTGTGCATATAAAGCTAAGGCAAATGGGGCTGAATAAATTCCAGCACATCCGCAGGCATTCTCTTTCGTGTGTACACTGTGAGGTGCGCTATCTGTGCCAGCAAAAAATTTAGGGTTTCCACTACAAGCGGCAAGCTGTAATGCTTTTTGATCCTTTTCATGTTTTAAAATGGGCAAGCAATAATAATGTGGCCTAAGTCCACCTGCAAGTAACTGATTACGATTATATAACAAATGATGTGGGGTAATTGTAGCCGATACCGTTTTTGGCGCTTGCAGCACATATTCTACGGCAGTTTGGGTAGAGATATGTTCAAATACTATTCTCAGTTTAGGAAAATTGCTGACTATAGGTTTTAAATATTCATCTATAAATAAAGATTCTCGCGCAAAGATATCACTATGAGTTACTTCGCCATGAATTTGCAGTACTAAGTTATTGCTTTGTAATACTTCAAAAAGAGGATAAAGTTCAGTAAGTGATTTAGCCCCAGCTTCAGAATTCGTTGTCGCCCCCGCGGGGTAGAGCTTTGCTCCTAAAATATAAGGTATGTGTGCTGCTTTATTTAAATCTTCAGCGCTTACAGAATTGTTCAAATAAAAAGTCATATAAGGCTCAAATGTGTTTCCTTTAGGTAAAGCAGCAAGAATTCGAGTTCTATAGTCATTAATTGAAGACAAAGAGGTAAGTGCTGGTTTAAGATTTGGCATAATTAATGCGCGTGCAAAATGCTCAGCGCTAGCTGTTACAGTATGCTGTAATATTTCATTATCTCTGAGGTGAACATGCCAATCGTCAGGACGGTTAATACGTAACGTTTGTACCATAAAGATCTCGTAATTTTGCAGATAAGTAAGGATAACATGAAACACCATTCAAAATGCAGAATGATAGTATTTATTCCTATTTGTACGGAGGACCAACTAATTCGTCTGCAAAATATTAATTTTTTTCACTTTGAGCAAAAAAAATATTCGATGCTCAAAAAAAGCATATCTACTTGAAAATTATTATTTTTTTTAATAATTTTTCTTGACATATTCCACGTCACTGCTAATACTCAACACTGTTGCATGCATCGACCTGAAGCGACGAAGGCATGCTAATGACAACTCCTAGTAGAGAGTTATCAATGAATATAGAAATACAATAATAATTTATGCGGAGACATAAGCATGTTAAGTTTAAAAAAAACAACTTTGGCAATTTTAGCTTTAGGTAGTAGTGCAGTGTTTGCTGGCACTATGGGACCAGTTTGCACCCCAGGTAACGTGACTGTTCCTTGTCCAAGCACTGGATGGAATGTCGGTGGACAGGCATTGGTTTTACAAACAATGACTGATAATAATGTTTCACTAGGTATAGAAGCGAACCCTGTTATAGGCGGTGGTTCTATTAATACTGATTTAGATGCTCAATGGAACTGGGGTTTTCAAATCGAAGGTTCTTATCACTTCAACACTGGAAATGATATTACTCTAACTTGGTATCACTTAGATACAAGCTGGAATAACAGCACGTTTACTCCAGGTTTCGCACCTGACTTACTAATCGGTTTTGGTCACAAAAACAGATGGGATGCAGTTAACGGTGAATTTGGTCAATTTGTTGACGTCAGCGCTAACAAGAAAATCCGTTTCCATGGTGGTTTCCAATTCGCAAGCATTAAGAGAAGCGTTCATGCATTTGCTGCTGATGTAGATGCTGATCCAGATGATTTCCTTGCTCGTTTCAGTGGAAACACTCAATACAATGGTTTCGGTCCACGTACTGGTATCGACATGAACTATGTATTTGGTAACGGTTTCGGAATTTATGCTAAAGCCGCTGCTGCAGTATTAGTTGGTAGTGCTAAGCATGGTTACAACCTTGATGTCTTTACAAGTGCTGCTGGTGAAGTATTTGACTTAAATATCTCTGGAAGTAGAACAACAGTTGTTCCTGAGTTAGAAGCTAAATTAGGCGCTAGCTATGACTATCCATTGGCACAAGGTGATTTAGTACTGGATGCTGGATACATGTGGTTTGACTACATCCATGCATTAAATACAACTGTATTACAAACTACAGCTACTGATTTTGCTGCTGCAGGCCCTTACTTCGGTCTGAAGTATATAGGAAACATTTAATTCGCTATCATTTTAAGAAATTTAATTAATACTGTTGACTTTATAAAGGTCCGGTAAGATAATTGAGCAAGGTACGCTCTCGGTATAGAGCGAATATGCGTACCGTTGCTAACAATTTAAATTGGTAACGAACGGAAATAATAATAAAAAGTGGAGATAAGCATGTTAAATTTGAAAAAAACAGCGTTAGCTGTTCTTGCTTTAGGTAGCAGTGCAGTATTCGCTGGTACCATGGGACCAGTTTGCACCCCAGGTAACGTGACTGTTCCTTGCCCAAGCAGTGCATGGAATGTCGGTGGACAAGCTTTGGTCTTACAAACAATGACTGACAATAATGTTTCACTGGGTATAGAAGCTAACCCTGTTATAGCTGGCGCTTCTATTAATACTGATTTAGATGCTCAATGGAACTGGGGTTTTCAAATCGAAGGTTCTTATCACTTCAACACCGGAAATGATATTACCCTAACTTGGTATCACTTAGATACAAGCTGGAATAACAGCACATTTACTCCAGATTTCGCACCTGACTTACTAATCGGTTTTGGTCACAAAAACAGATGGGATGCAGTTAACGGTGAATTTGGTCAATTTGTTGACGTCAGCGCTAACAAGAAAATCCGTTTCCATGGTGGTTTCCAATTCGCAAGCATTAAGAGAAGTGTTCATGCGTTTGCTGCTGATGTAGATGCTGATCCAGATGATTTCCTTGCTCGTTTCAGTGGAAACACTCAATTCAACGGTTTCGGTCCACGTACTGGTATCGACATGAACTATGTATTTGGTAACGGTTTCGGAATTTATGCTAAAGCCGCTGCTGCAGTATTAGTTGGTAGTGCTAAGCATGGTTACAACCTTGATGTCTTTACAAGTGCTGCTGGTGAAGTGTTTGACTTAAATATCGCTGGAAGCAGAACAACAGTTGTTCCTGAGTTAGAAGCTAAATTAGGTGCTAGCTATACTTACGCAATGGCACAAGGCGACTTAACTCTAGATGCTGGATACATGTGGTTCGACTACATCCATGCATTAAATACAACTGTATTACAAACTACAGCTACTGACTTTGCTGCTGCAGGTCCTTACTTTGGTCTGAAATATGTTGGAAACGTTTAATTTCTTAATTGATTAAGATTTTGTAAAGCCCGTCTTAAAGATGGGCTTTTTTTTTGATGGAGTATTCATGTTTAAAAAAGTAACTATCGCTGTGTTAGGATTGGCAGCAAATGTAACTATTGCCGGAACTATGGGACCAGCTTGTACCCCCGGTAATGTTACCGTTCCTTGCGAAGCAAAACTTTGGGATTTTAGTGCGCAAGCTCTTTATTTGAGATCAGTTTATGGTAGTGAAAAAGCATTTGAACCAGGTACCTCACCTATAAATAAAGAGGTAAAAAATGAATGGAATTGGGGATACCGCTTAGAAGGCTCTTATCATTTCAATACTGGAAATGATATCACCGTTAATTGGATGCATTTCAGCAGTTCTATAGATCCAACAAATTTTTTTGGAATTCTTACTATCCCTGCAATAGGATTACCACCGCTCCCTACTCCATTTGAATTAACAAGTTTTAATAGAATTGATCAAGTCAACATAGTCATGGGGCAATATACTAATCTGAGTGCTAGAGACAAGATCCGTTTCTATGGAGGCTTACAATATGCCAATATACAATCAACAGCAACGAGCTATTATATAACTCAACAACTTCCGATTCCAATTTTAGCAAGCAATCCTTTGAGTAAATTTAATAATACTGATTATAAAGGATTTGGACCCGCTGTTGGATTGGATTACGCATACTACATCACGGATTCACTAAGCATCACTGCTAATGGTGCGGGATCAATACTTTATGGAACTAATCGTTACCATGCTGGGTTTGTTATGGCACCCTTTGATGCTATTGTTGAACAAGTTTTTTTCCGTAAAAAAGGTATTGTTCCTAGTTTAGAGGCAAAGCTTGGGGTGAATTATGCCCATGCTACTCCTATAGGTGTTGCAAATGTTCAAGTAGGTTATCAAGCAGTTAATTACTTCCATGTACTAGAGGCTCAATCCTTCGCAAATTTAGTAGGTCCTGTTCGCCCAGTAGATTATGGAGTTTTTGGCCCATATTTTGGACTCAAACTCATTGGTGATGCATAACTTATTGGTTCTTTTTTACCCAAAAATGAAAATCAAAATAAAAACCCATCTAGCATGGGTTTTTTTTGATTTATAGTTACAAAAATTATGCAAATTTATAATAAAATGTCTAGTCAGTTTTTATTTGCCAAGATATAATTTCACCCCTCCAGCTGTGGAAGTAAAAATAATAAACAGGAGTACCCCATGAAGTTCAAAATAGTTTTATTGGCTTTGGTCTGTTTATCATCACCCCTCTATGCAGAAAATGATCAACAACTACAACGTCAGATAGCACAGTTACAAAAACAGGCACAACTGCTACAAACTCAATTAGAGGCTTTACAAAAAGAGGTAGTGGCTCATAAAGTGAAGCAAAGTAGTAAAACAGCAAAACCAGTTGCCACAAAAGCTGTGTCAAAGCCTGCTAAAAAGAAAGCTAATGTGCATAATAAGAAAGACGAAATGATCAAATATCATTCATCAAGTATTTCAGTTCATACGCCTGAAGAGCATCCCGAATCTATAGGATTTTATCCCACTGCCTTAGTTGCAGATAATCGAGTAGTGACGTATATTGCTGGAACTCCCGTAGTAGCGTCACCCTACTTAGGAGATCGCCCTGCATTCGATGGTTCGGATTATATCGTTAATATTTCAAGTATTAATCGTGATATTCGTTTAATGCAGCAACGTCGTAGATTATATAAAGCTTATCATACCATAGGTTATCCCATTCCCGAGCGACCCATCATAGCAATTAGTGGTAAAGCAGAACCAGTAGGCATGATGAATAGTGATTATGTCGGCGGGACAAATGTTGATTTGACTTTGGGTTCGAGCGAAGTGGATGTTGCGGCCGCTCTTAACCAAAACGTTGAAGCTTATATTGCAATTGCTTATGATTCAAACCCTCCAGATGTAGGCCCAAGAATTAACAATTCTGCATTTAACCTGAATATGGGTTTTGTTAATATTGGAAACTTAGATAAAACTCCTTTTTATTTTACTGCAGGGCAATTGTATGTGCCTTTTGGACGTTACTCTAGTTCGATGATCAGTGCCCCATTAACGTTAAATCTAGCACGAACTAAAACCAGACCTTTCATCTTAGGTTATAAGTCTCAAGAAGATTCGGGACCATTTGTAGCAACCTATATTTATAGAAGCGATACGACCCTAGGACGGACTGGAGTAGGTGGTGCAAATGCGGGGTATAGTTTTGCATTTGCCGATATTAGGGGAGAAGTAGGAGCAAGTTATATTAGTTCCATAGATGATGCTGCGGGAATGCAAAATACGGCAGCTAACCCTGGCACTTTTGGTGGTTTTGGTTCCTTGCTTAATGGAAACGAAGCAGTGCGGAAAACCCAAGCTGTAGATGTTTATGGAAATATGGGTTATGACCGCTTCAATTTTGCTGCGGAATGGGTTGGTGCAACGCAAGCATTTAGAGCACAGGATTTAAGTTTTAACGGACGTGGTGCAAAACCACAGGCATTGCAAACAGAAATTGATATGACCTTTAGAGCCTTTAACAGACCTTCATCTGTAGGTGTGGGTTATCAATGGACTAAGGATGCATTGGCGCTCAATTTACCTCAACATCGTTTTATTGGTGTATTTAACATTTCAATTTGGAAGGATACTGTAGAAAGTATTGAATACCGACATGAAATAGATTATAGCGCAAATGACTTTGCGAATGGAGCAGCACCTCCAGGTCTTGTAAATGCACCTACATTAGGCACAGGCGGTACCGCAGATACCGTATCTGCACAAATAGGAGTTTACTTCTAGTAAAATAAGCAGCCTGGGTGCGAACAAGTACCCAGGTGCGGCAAATCAAAAGTATTAACGTCCTTAAAACTATAGTGTTGATCGCTTCACGTTAGAATCAGCAAAGTCAAAATCCATTATCAAACAATAATTAATAATGAATTAATCTGTGCTATCTTTTAACTTATAAGGTTTTTGAAAGGGATTAGCGCGTGTGCAAAATTCACATGATGCCAAAATCTATATCTATGCCAACTGTTCTAAGGATATCTATATTTAGTGTCCTCATCTTTATTTTATTCATTAATAGTTCCCATGCTTATACGGCAAGAATAGTTGAATTAAATATAAAGGGGGCAATTGGACCAGCCACAGCAGACTACATCGTTCGTAATATTGATAAGGCCCAACAGGCGGATTTGATTTTAATTACTCTTGATACTCCTGGCGGGCTTGATGAAGCAACGCGAACTATAATACAAAAATTTTTATCCTCTAAAGTACCTATTGTGACTTATGTAAGCCCAAAAGGGGCGCGAGCTGCAAGCGCTGGTACTTATATCCTTTATGCCAGCACGTTAACTGCAATGGCTCCTGGAACACAATTAGGTGCAGCAAGTCCTGTGAGTTTAAATGAAATAGGATTTGTAGATGAAAGTGATACAAAAAAACAATCAACAAGCAAAGAAAAGATGACTAATGATGCGCTGGCAACCATGCGTACTTTAGCACAGTTAAGGGGACGTGATCCTGTATTTGCTCAAAAAGCAGTCTTAAATGCATCCACACTAACTTCTACAGAAGCATTAAAAGAAGGAGTAATCAATTACATTGCCACGGATGAAAAAGATTTATTATCCCAATTAAATGGCATAGTGGTGATGCAAAATGACCAAAAAATAACATTAAATACCACTAACCCCATAATCAAGATTATTAATCCTGATTGGCGCACACGTTTTTTATCATTGATTACTGTTCCAACATTAGCATATCTTCTACTTTTGCTGGGGATATATGGCATTTTCTTTGAGTTGGTTAATCCAGGGCATGTATTACCAGGGGTAATTGGCGCTATATCTTTATGCCTTGCTTTCTATGCACTGCAATTATTGCCTATTAATTATGCAGGTTTTTTCCTCATTATCTTAGGTATAGGCTTCATTATTGCAGAAGCATTTATACCTGCATACGGAGCATTAGGAGGTGGTGGTACTATAGCTTTTGTCATAGGTTCTATTATGCTATTTGATACTCATACGCAAATGTATCACATAGCTTGGTCTGTGATATGGATAATGGCTTTAGTCAATATACTTCTTTTTATAGTCTTATTAGGTGTTGCTTTAAAAGCGAGAGGCCAAAGTGTTAAACATGGATTAGCTGTTTTGGAGGGAGCTAAGGGGAGAGCGCTTGGTGATATTGATCGAGAAGGGCAGGCAATCATTCGTGGAGAAATCTGGAGCGTGCGTTCTCAAGAGTTTATTGCGGCGACTAAGCCGATAAAAGTAATTAAAGCATCAGGCCTTATTCTGGATGTTAAAGAGGATTTAGAGAATCAAGGAGAGTAAAAATGGGTCCCTTTTTAATAATTATTTTAGTATTAGCCATTATGTTCTTTACATCAGCAATTAAAGTTTTCAGAGAATATGAGCGAGGTGTTGTATTTATGCTAGGACGCTTTTGGCGCGTAAAAGGCCCAGGATTAATTCTTGTTATTCCTATAATTCAACAAGTAGTACGTGTTGATCTGCGGACTATCGTCATGGATGTGCCAAGTCAAGACGTCATATCTAAAGATAATGTGTCAGTAAGGGTAAATGCTGTTTTATATTTTCGTGTGGTAACACCAGAAAATGCAATTATCCAGGTAGCCAACTACTATGAAGCAACCAGTCAGTTAGCACAAACTACTTTACGTTCCGTACTGGGGCAGCACGAGTTGGATGAAATGCTCTCCGAACGGGAACGATTAAATAGTGATGTCCAAAAAATATTAGATTCTCAAACGGATAGCTGGGGAATTAAAGTGTCAAACGTTGAGATTAAACGTGTTGACTTGGATGAAAGTATGATAAGAGCAATTGCGCGACAAGCCGAAGCAGAGCGCGAAAGAAGAGCTAAAATAATTCATGCGGAAGGCGAATTACAAGCTTCAGCAAAGTTATTGCAAGCATCACAGGTTTTGGCCCAACAACCCCAAGCCATGCAATTGCGTTATTTACAAACGCTGTCTCAAATAGCAACTAATAATAACTCAACTATAATTTTCCCAATGCCTATGGAATTAGGAGATATTTTAGCGAATATGGCAGCAAAAAAATAAAGGATAATTCCTTATTTGAATGATTTGCTCTAATCGGCTTCTTAGCTCCTGGGAAAAATTCCGAATGGACATCCTGCATGAATGCGGATGCCCATGATTGATGCATGCTTTTCTTCACACGATAAATGAAAACACGCAAGAAATTTTATTTGCTAACCGCTTTGACCGAATACTACAATAACTTGCTCTTTAGCACAGTAATCATTCTATGATGATTTAACCGGTTATCCTGGATAATTTAAAGGATTTAAATATGTATTCCAAAAAATTTAATGGGCCAACGCAATGTTTTGAATTAATTGTCATTGGCCTCGGACTGGTTGGCAGTAGTGCGCTTTATGAAGCTGCAAAATTACTTAATGCAGATTCTTTGGCTTTGTCCTCGAATAAAAAACCAAGAGTGTTAGGCATTGAGCAGTATGAAATACCCCATAAATATGGTTCCAGTCATGGAGAAAGCCGTATTACCCGTCAGGCGATTGGTGAGGGGGCTGCTTATGTATCATTAGCAATTAAATCACAAAATAAATTAAAAGAAATGCACGCTAAAACCAATGGCAAGTTTGGCGCGATATATTATGAGGATAACACCGGTGTTTTAATTATTGGCCCAAAAGATAATCAAAATTCATTACTGCATCATACTAAAGGATTTTTACAAACAACGCAAAATCTGGCGCTCCGCTATCAAATCCCTCACGTTAATTTTAACTCTAAAGAAGAGCTCATTCATCATTTTAAGCAATTCAAATTCAAAGAGCATGAAGGAGCTTATCAGGAACAAACTATAGGAATTATGGATCCTGAGGCATGCATAAAAGCACAAATATATTTAGCACAACAAGAAAATGCAGAAGTACACACTAATGAAAAAGTGCTGAACTTTTGTAAAATGGATAATGGAACAATAAAAGTAACTACATCGAAAGGTGAATACGATACAAATAAGCTTATTATTGCTGCAGGACCATGGATGAGTGATTTTGTTAATCCTGAGGTTCGTGATCAGTTAAGTGTTTATCGTCAAACTGTTTTTTATTTTGAAGTGGCGCCCAATTATCAAGAGCAATTTATGTTAGGCCATTTTCCTCCTTTTATATGGGATCTGGGTAGAAATGAATGTTTATATGGTTTTCCTATCATGCAAAAAGGAAAATCAGCTTTAAAAATAGGGGCAGAAGCTTTTTCATACCCTACAACCCCCTCTTTAGTTAATCGTACAGTCAGTGAACGAGAAAAGCGGGAGATGTATGAGCAGTTCATTGAGCCCAATTTACATGGGGTTCTACCCCTCTGTACTGACGCGTTCGTATGCTTATATACGCAAACTCCTGACTCTCAATTTCAAGTTGATTATCTGCCAGGATTTGAGCCTAAAGTGATATTTGCTGCAACGTGTGCAGGCCATGGTGCAAAGCACTCTCCTGCAGTTGGTGAGGCCTTGGCCCAACAAATGATTTGGGGTTATAATGACGAAAATATTTTAAAGCTTAGTAAGACTTGCTCGATATAAAGAAAACATGCCATAGGTTACAAGGCTAAATTTAATAAAAAATCCGGCGAGGTTTGAGTAGAAATGAAATTTTGGTGGCGAGGCTTATTATGGGTAATAAAAATACATAAGAAATGGCCTCGATCATTTTAAACAGGGATTTTCTTCTTCCTTCTGCCAGAGCATAATGTTCGCTAAATTTTTTAAAAAGTAGCCAATTAGCAATTTTAATACCGCTTGCTTTATAGCCTATAAAAAAATAACCTGTAAAATATCCATAAAATTGAAAAAGCTTTTTCGGATAAAAAACATAAGTAGCTGCAGCTGAAGCTTCAAGATAAGTTGTATAGTGCCAACAATTCTTGGGTAAGAATAGCATCTCCCCTGGGCCAAGGGTGACATCATATCCTTCTGCTTGATTTAATCGTGGAAATTGGTGGCATAGGTCATCCCAGGGATAACCAAATTCAATTAAACTATCACCAACGTAGGGTAATTTATAAATATATTCGCTTTGATCTTCAGTAAATAATAAGAGTCGCTTCTTTCCACTTAAACATAAATGCAGATTACAACAATGCTCTCTGTCAAAATGCATCTCTGTATGAGCGCCCTTTCCACCGAAAAAATAAGAAACTTTTAATTTTTTATTAAAATATCTGGGTCGAAATGGAATTTTTTGCCAAAGAGGTACATGTTTTTCAATTTCGGCTGAAAGTTGTCTAGGCAGAATCAAACCAAAAATTCGATGCGGCATGTTGTTGTCCATTTGTTGCATGATGGTCTTATAATCACCTGCTTGACATGATTTCCATAGATCATTTTCATAGGTATCATAGGTTATTTCTCCATACACAAGATTGGCAAAATAATCTAAATTATATTTTTCAGCAAAAGATTTGATTTTTATTAATACAGGTTCTTTGGAGCGGTAAAGAATTTGTTTAAGACTTTCTTCTTCCCCATAGCGATATTCAATTTCCTGAATTTTTTTTGCTTTCACTTCTTAACCCTTTGAATAAAAGAATAAAAATAATTTCTCAGGTGTTTTTTTCCACTTATTTCCATAGAAATTTTGGCGTTCCTATTCATAAGTATAAGCGAACATTCTTTCGTTTGTTCACTATTTATGATAGAACTCATTTTTTTGATGAGCATGAGGTTTATATTGTGTCAATTAAATCAGATAAATGGATAGAAAAAATGGCGCTGGAACATGGAATGATATCTCCATTCCAGTCAAGGCAAGTGCGTGAAAATGATAGTGGACGAATTATTTCTTATGGTGTGTCGAGCTATGGCTATGATGTCCGTTGTGCCAATGAGTTTAAGATTTTTACTAATATTAATTCAGCGATTGTCGACCCCAAAGCCTTTGATGAAAACAGTTTCGTTGATGTCCATTCCGATGTATGTATTATCCCGCCCAATTCATTTGCTTTAGCAAGAACAGTAGAGTATTTTCGTATCCCACGTAATGTTCTTACAATTTGTCTTGGTAAGTCTACTTATGCTCGTTGTGGGATTATTGTCAATGTGACGCCTTTAGAGCCCGAATGGGAAGGACATGTGACATTGGAATTTTCAAATACTACCACGTTACCTGCCAAAATTTATGCCAATGAAGGGGTGGCACAAATGCTGTTTTTAGAGGCCACTGAAGTTTGTGCTGTCTCATATCGTGATCGCAATGGGAAATATCAGGGGCAAACAGGAGTGACTTTACCCAAAGCGTAATTTATATTAGCCGAAGATAAAAAATTTAGAACCCTAAAAATAGAGGTGCTGATAATTCTCATACCTATGCCAAAATGGTACTTTTCATGCACCCATTTTTTAATTAAGATCTACCCAATAGGGCCGTCCTCGGCCTGTTACTCCTCGGGCAGCTCGTACTTATCACGTGAAGCATCAACGCGTTCGCGTAATTCTTTCCCTGGTTTGAAGTGAGGACTATATTTGGCTGTGGTCACCACTTTTTCCCCCGTTTTGGGATTATGGGCATTACGTGGTGGACGATAATGAAGAGAAAAACTACCAAATCCTCGAATTTCTATTCTCTGATTTTTAATGAGTGCTTCGCTCATTAATTCAAGAATTCTATTTACACTATCAGCTATTTGTTTCTCAGTAAGATGCGTCATTCGAGAAGCGATGTGTTCAATGAGTTCCGATTTAATCATATCCACCCCTTGTTGTCGCATGTGTCAAAGTCTGCTACCAGTAAAGATTCGGCGCTAACAATTATTCCTTATTTATAAGTATAGACTGGTAAAAAAATTATTCAATATTTTCAAGACAGTTAGTTCAATATGTTTTTTCGCGTATGAATATAGGCAGAAACAACCCCCCAACTCATTTTTACTTTAGTCTGCTTCAACAGATTGAAATGGATACAGGGTAGGGGTTTACTGGTTGTAATGATTGTGTTGAGGTGTGGTAAGTGATCTATTTTACAACATAGTTTCTCCCAGGTTGGGCCAAAAAAAGCAGTGGAGTTAATAAAAATAAGTGTTGCATCATTTAGGTTTGCCTCGAGAAAATCACCTAAACGAAACTTAATTTTCTTTGCCTGCCGCTCATATTGTTCCAGGGCTGCTAATTGTTCTACTTGGTGGCAGGAGTGTAAATATAATTCAGGAAACAATTCGATACCAATGCTTTTATGGACAGGAAATACCATACCGCAAGCAATGACTGCTTTTCCTGTTCCAGATCCTAAATCATAAAATACAGTATTTTCATTGGGATTTATTAGCGATAAAAGTGCGATAAAAGAGAAAAACTCAATTTCTCCATATGCATACTCCATTGCGTCGTGTCTTCGTCGTGCATTTTGCGATAATATAAATCCATTGCTTGTTTGATATAGATGATGAAAAATTTGCGCATGCTCTTGCAAATGTAACGATTTTTGCCATCGCTTAATTTGAAAATATTTTTTTTTGTGATGTAAATGAAGTAGCGCGACTAGAAATATAAAAAACAAGCAAACAAAATACGGTATTAACTGGTTCAAAATAAGTCCTTATAAATTTGAGCTTTTTCTTATTGCTTCTTTTCCAATAAAGTCATCAGTTCGCTATTTAGAGATTACTATAGCGAATTATTTTGTTTTTATCCTCTGGATAGCACTTATCAGTCTCAAATCCCTATAAATTCTTTTTATTTTCAAAAATATAAAGAATTAAATCAGCTTAACTCTTGCAAAGGTGAACAAGTAAAATTATTGTACGTAGTATAAAATTATAATGTTAAGTGTTATTTTATTATGATGTTTTGCTTTAGAAATAAAATAAGTGTAGATTTATATTTCATGATGTGTAATTAGTTAATATTTCCTTAATTTTGATTCATTAGAATGGAAATATATAGAGGTTTGGAGAGAGCATTATGGTTGCACTTTCGAGTGGTTTTTTTAGTAATAAAACACAGGGATATAAGCCGCGCGAAGAGTATAGCTTCATCAATGTAGGCAACGAGCAGTTTCATGCTGCGGCAGTGGCTTTGATTGATGCTTTATATGGTACGCAGCGTGGTAATGATGCACTTTTGAGAAAAATATTAGAGCGTTTTTATCATTATTTTCCTAGATATGTCAGTAGCCAACCCTTTTTAACGTTGCCAGAGCGTATGGGAATCTTGCTTAACAATACTCGTAAGACAGAACTTGTTGAATGTATGGCTTATGTATTACGTCAGCTGACCGTAGATGAGTTATATATTCATCCTCTTAAATACCGTGAGGTATTTAATGGGTTAAGCTCTGAAACTCCAAAAAATTATTTACGTGATCCTAAAGTCAAGTTGCCTCCTAGTGCTTTAAATGCTCTAGCACATGCTTTGGGAGTTACTGTTACTTTATCTTTTAAAGAACCAGGAAAGGAACTGAGAAAAAGAGATGTGTATGACGGAGAAGCATAATGTCTAAACTTAATTTAATGATTCAAATTCAAGGGGAACAGTATTTCCCGGCTGTAAAGCATAAAACAGAATTTGCTTATGTGGGTCAATTAGCCATTAATGCGCCTAAACCTGTCGAAGAGACACATGAGCAAGACGAAACTCTAGCAGAGATTATGCATCTGATAGCCCGAGATAATAAAGAGTTATTACAGTCCTACGATCAATGGCGCAAGACCATTTTATCTATGGTACTTGCTGGCGAATTGACTTACGACCAACTAATGAATCTTTATATTACTTTTTTGCCTGCACAATCAAATGGTATTTTATCATTGTCTACCTTAGATCAGTCAATGAGAACGCCAGTTATTGCTAGTGTCCCAGCTGAGAAAGAGCAGCATACGAAAGAATTGTTGGCGAGTGCTTTAGCGAGTTGGATTAGTACAAAGCAAGTTGAACCTGATAGCTTGTTTGATCAAATAGAAAATCAATCTACAGCTGTATTGAGGTAATATTCATTAGTTCAAGCGACGCGGAGTTCACAAAACTCCGCGCGGCAAACCATTAGGATTAGAGAAATCCTTGTGCTTTCATCCACTCATCATTGGCAAATTTAGACATATAATTACGAATTGAGTCAGGTAAAATAACGAGGCATTTTTGTCCTTTACTTAAAGATTTTGCGGCCTGTAGTGCAGCCCACATAGCAGCACCAGAAGAGCCTCCTACTAATAAGCCTTCTTCTCGCATTAACTCTCTTGCTGTTTGAAAGGAATTGGCATCATTGATTTTAATATACTTATCGATTAATTGATTATCCAACACATCTGGGAAGAAATCATAACCTATGCCTTCTACATGATAGGACTTGATTTCAGTTCCGCCACCAAGAATGGATCCTTCTGGATCAACGCCAATGATTTTGATTGAAGGATTATATTCTTTAAGACGTTTTGCTATCCCGGTAATAGTACCACCGGTGCCCACGCTTGCAACGATCATGTGTAAGTCTTTGCCAAAATCATCAATGATTTCTTGGGCTGTACCTCGATAATGAGCATTAGGGTTATTGGGATTCGCGTACTGGTCAAGAATATATGAGTTAGGAATTTCTGCATGCAGTTTTTTTGCTAAAGAAATGTGGCTTTCGGGATCATTATATGCAGCTTCTGTAGGGGTGCGGTAAATTTTTGCTCCCAAGCGTTCGAGTACCGATTGCTTTTCTTGGCTCATTTTTTCGGGCATGGTAATAATGACTTTATAGCCCAGTACCGCTCCTGCTAAAGCAATACCTATTCCTGTATTCCCAGAAGTGGGCTCTATGAGCGTATAACCTGGTTTTATGAGACCATCTCGTTCCGCATGAACGACCATCTCATATCCAATACGATCTTTGACGGAGCCTCCTGGGTTAAAAAACTCACATTTGGCATAGAGCTCACACTCGAGATCACGACCGAGGCGATTAATTTTTACGACGGGAGTATGTCCAATGGTCGCAAGTATGTTCGAGTAAATCATATTGGGTCCTTGATTGAAAGATAGGGATTTTAATTATAGGGCTTTTCATCACAAAAAAAAATTTTTATAGCTTAAGTTTTAAAGCAATCGAGAAATGGATTGATTAATATTTTAGCATTGATATAATGTTTTTTAGCCTTTCATCTCGACAAGGATTTAGTATGTTTGCTCGATTTTTTCAAGCTGCAAATCGCGCAGCTCCTTTAGTATCTAGAAACTTAAGTAACTCTATCATTGCTCAGGACATGAATCGTTTATTTTCTTCGTCTGCCAGCCACATACCCAAACCACATAGTAAAGAATACCTGCAGTTACAACAAAAATTATTTAAACTGGATGATATACCTACAGATTTGACCGTATTACATAAAGGAACAGAGCTGGTTGGGTTAAATATTACCGCAGCAGAGCCTCGTTTTTTAAACACAGGCCCAGTATATAATCCTCAAATATTAAAGACGATCTCTGATAGTGAAAAAAATGAATGGCTAGAAATGGCTAAATCGTATTACGCCCAACTTGGGAAATATGAACTCTTATGCGATGTTAATTGCGTTACTACTAAGTCAGAAGCTGGGGTTCCTATTCATTATATTGATCATAGTTTGCTTCACGTGAAATCTTATACCCCTCTAGAAAAAGTATTTGATGTTAAGATAAATACCCCAACACTATAATGCTATATCGGAACTCTTCTCCGAATTGATTTGTAATTGTTGCTAGAGATGGATTTGATATTCTTTAAAATTCCTGGGTTACGGCTCTGCCTTCACCCAGGTTACGGTCATTTATAGTGAGTGGAGTCTCTGATTACTTCTATTCGCTTCCACTAGGACCAGGAGAAGATAATGATTGCTCTTTGTCTTGTTCACTAGTCTGGAGATTTTCCTTATAGAGCTCATAGTGTAATGCAAAATGCTCAGTAACCAAATCCAGGGCATCGCCAACTTTGGGAGCCATTGAACTTTGTGGATCGACACACTCTTTTAATGATTCTGGAACCGCATGAAGAAGCTCCGTAGGTGTCAACTCTACAAAAGGCTGTTTCCAAACATTATGGTTAACCCAATGTAAGGCTGGAAGAACTTCATAATAATTATGATATCCTTGTTTGTAAAAATTACAGCCTGCTAGAACCATACCTAAGATAATCGTCGCATGAGGACCATCTACAAGCCCTGACTTCCCCGCTTTATGTAAAAGCCCCAATGAAGCTTGCATTACTGCTCCAGTAGTTCCTGAAACATCAAAAAAATGGGGCAAATTCATATGGTCATGGAGATGGATGGTCCTACCCTTGGGATCTCTAACGATTACGCTACGTAGTTGCGGGATCTCTGGAAGAGGGCCGCCCTTATGTGCACAACATTCAAGATAATGATTAATTGTAACACGCTCTTCATCTGTTATTGGGGCGCCTTGAGCATATTGCTGCATTTGCAAATGCGCATAGGGTGAGCCTGGTGCTTTAATGTATGGAACATGAAAAAGGCTTAATGAAGGCATCATCACTGTTTCCATAAAACGCTCTAAATCGCCTATATCCCTTTGTTCTTTTTTCGCCTTAGCAACTTTACAGTGAGGACTTCCATAGGTATTGGCAATCATACCCAAAGGGGATAACACAACTTCAAGAACTCTTGATAGTTGTTGCGGTGAAACCTTTTTATCACCGGTAAGGATGCGAATTAACTCAGACTGATTTTCGACCATATCTTTAGAGCGACTTTCTTTAACATTAGAACCCAGCTCAAAAAGGCTTCCCAACGTTTTTGGATCTAATGTAGATAATTCTTTCCCAAGCTCAGCAGCTATAACACGACTGGTTTGATCAATTTGTGGGTTTGGATTTCTTAATATTCCTATTGCGGTGCGCATTAATAATAAGTGTTCAGGGCAAACAGCAAAAATTTTATCTACTGCGCAAGCCTGGCCATAGGTACTTCCGTGAGCATATACAACGGATGAATGAACTATTTTTCCGGAAGCTAATGGTGGTTGCACTACAGCGGTTTCACGTAAAGAGTGCGTTGTTGGTACTATTGTTGCTAATGTTAGCGTTTTAGCAATCTCTTGTTTTGTAGGATTCGTCCATTCTTGATCAAATCGCTTGGAAGCATAGGTAGATATTCCTCGGCTAGGAGCCCCATTAATAAAAGAAGCAGTAATTTTTTGAGCATTGTAGCGCAATACAGTACTGCCACCCCTAGTTAGTATTTTTGAAAACATAATAGTATATACCTCACATATTCACACATAATGGTATTTGTAAAATACAAATTGGTTGTTAAAAAATGTTTTAATTAAGTTTTAATCAAAATGCAGTGTGTTATTTTTGTTTGTTTTGCTCTATTTTACATTACAATGATTAAAGAATTGTTAAGTAAATCTTTTTGTAAATTATTTAGTGAAAAAATAGATTATTAGAGTTGCACTATGTTTTACGGGGGCTCACTGCCATAAACTTAACGTGAGTTATGAATAGGAAATAAATAAATTATTGAAAATAATGAATAAAAATAAGGTTCTTAGTAAATTTCGACTTTTTTCATCCTAGCCAGGTAAGAAAGGAGTCAAAAGGTTACTAGCACCTGTGGTTGAAGTTTTCTGTAATATTGATGATTTTTGCAATAATTATTCGAAAAAAGAAAAACAAAAATATCTTCTCAGTCCGATCAAATCCATTTGCCATATGGAGCATTCTCGGCATCGTAGTCCCCTTAATTTTTTAGTTAATCTTGCTGGGGGGTTTGCGGCTTACTCTATTAAACCCGTAAACCCTCCATTAAAACAACTAAACTACCCCGATCTTTAAATAATGCGCTTATCCATAATTGACGTTCACTTAATGGGAGTTGCGTATAAGCGAACATGGATTTACTTCCTCCTGTTCGGGCTGAGGAAGCGCATAGCGCTGTCTCGAAGCCTAGCACAAATGTTCAAGTTCCATGCTAAGGCATCGAGATGGCATAAATGCCTCCTCAGCCTGAACGGGTTGGGACAAAGGCTGGATCTCAATAGATTCTTTATCCGAAACTCACGTTCACTTAATGGGAGTTGCGTATAAGCGAACATGGATTTACTTCCTCCCGTTCGGGCTGAGGAAGCGCATAGCGCTGTCTCGAAGCCTAGCACAAATGTTCAAGTTGCGAGCTAAGGCATCGAGATGGCATAAATGCCTCCTCAGCCTGAACGGGTTGGGACAAAGGCTGGATCTCAATAGATTCTTTATCCGAAACTCACGTTCACTTAATGGGAGTTGCGTATAAGCGAACATGGATTTACTTCCTCCCGTTCGGGCTGAGGAAGCGCATAGCGCTGTCTCGAAGCCTAGCACAAATGTTCAAGTTGCGAGCTAAGGCATCGAGATGGCATAAATGCCTCCTCAGCCTGAACGGGTTGGGACAAAGGCTGGATCTCAATAGATTCTTTATCCGAAACTCACGTTCACTTAATGGGAGTTGCGTATAAGCGAACATGGATTTACTTCCTCCCGTTCGGGCTGAGGAAGCGCATAGCGCTGTCTCGAAGCCTAGCACAAATGTTCAAGTTCCATGCTAAGGCATCGAGATGGCATAAATGCCTCCTCAGCCTGAACGGGTTGGGACAAAGGCTGGATCTCAATAGATTCTTTATCCGAAACTCACGTTCACTTAATGGGAGTTGCGTATAAGCGAACATGGATTTACTTCCTCCCGTTCGGGCTGAGGAAGCGCATAGCGCTGTCTCGAAGCCTAGCACAAATGTTCAAGTTGCGAGCTAAGGCATCGAGATGGCATAAATGCCTCCTCAGCTTGAACGGGTTGGGACAAAGGCTGGATCTCAATAGATTCTTTATCCGAAACTCACGTTCACTTAATGGGAGTTGCGTATAAGCGAACATGGATTTACTTCCTCCCGTTCGGGCTGAGGAAGCGCATAGCGCTGTCTCGAAGCCTAGCACAAATGTTCAAGTTGCGAGCTAAGGCATCGAGATGGCATAAATGCCTCCTCAGCCTGAACGGCTTGAGACAGAGGCTGGATCTCAATAGATTCTTTATCCGAAACTCACGTTAAACTTAAGGACATTAGTTATCCTCACAAAAGCAAGGGGCTATTGACGGTATGTTGCAAGGCGAAGTTTCTAACAAGATTTGTTGCTTTTTGGAGTCTGACAAGCAAGGGAACGAAAAGGTACCTAAGGCCTAGCGCTGTGGAACTTACGCTTTGATGTAAAATTATTGGAATATTAAGGCGCCGATAATAATTTCTAATGAGTTTGTATTATTTTGTTCTCTGTATTTTCTAATTTACTGATCAAAGTCAACGCAGCCGATAATGCTATCTCTTCCTCTGGACGAAAATCCATTGCCACAGCAAATCCAATATGATCTTCTTCAGGTAACGCTAATTCTCTATTCAAAATTGGTCTAACTTTATCAATGAGTACTTGCATTGCAATATCATCTATTGAAGTAAAATGTATTTTTCTATGAGTTAGCATTTCTCCCAAGGTTATATGTAACGCATATTTCAGTAAATATAAAGCGTCTTCTTGCGATGGCTCTAGGTTGCTTAACTGAATAAGACCTGCTTCATTGTATAAATGGGTAAGCTCATATAGCTCAGGTGAAAAATCATGGTTAAGAATATCGGATTGTTGCACATGTCTCGCTTGGCATCTAAAGAAAAATAAAACAGTATTTTTTCTCTCTAGCTCAGTAATTTTAAAACATCCTTGAAAAATAAAAGGGGTTTCCCAAACAGCAACTAACAAAAGGGTTTCAACCTTAATTCCGGTAAATTTTTTCTTATTTGACATGATACCTCATGTTCCTAATTTGATTTAGTGGTTGATATTATTCTAAGCAAAATCATTAAGCCAGTTTAGATTTACAGCAACATTTAGTGGTCTCAATTGACCTTCTGCTACAATTTTAGGCAACATAAATGAAAAGTGTCCTAAGAAATTAATATGTTTTCGCCCTAATGGTGATAACCTTGCTTCATCTTCTGTCATGATATTCGGCCCATGTTAAATTGTGGCGACTTTCAATTTTATTGTATCAAAATATGGCGTCGGTATTCTTTTGATTTAAAGCAGGAAAATTTATGAAAATTAGACAAATATTGCTTTTTGGGCTCCTATTATTTTTTGGTGGTACTATTTTTGCACAAAGTGGTTTGCCTAAACTATTTTTATTTTTGGGTGGTAACGAGGCAAGCTCATATGAATATGTCCTCAAGAATAATTGTATCTATGGAGTACAAATTATTTACTCATGGAAACAATTAGAACCTAAAAAAGATGTTTATGATTTTTCAAAAATTGAAGATGATTTAGAGTTTCTTAATAAAGCACATAAAAAACTTTTTATCCAACTACAAGACCGCTCATTTGCTCCAGATGTATTTAACGTTCCTAACTATCTCCGCCAAGAAGACGTATATCATGGCGGAGTGGAAAAGCAATATGATTTTCCTGGTGAAGGAAAACCTATTACAACAGGATGGGTAGCACGAACATGGGATCCTGCGGTAAAAGCTCGCTTTCAGTTACTAATACAAAAATTAGCATCTCAATTTGATGGAAAAATATACGGTATAAACCTCCCAGAAACATCGGCTGATTTTGACCCTGACCATATGCCTAAAGATTTTACCTCAGATAAGTATTTTTATTCAGTAATTGATAATATGAGTTACCTAAAAAAGACTTTTCAAAAAAGTAATGTTATTCAGTATGTCAATTTTTTTCCAGGGGAATGGAACAATGACCATCATTACATGAGTAGGTTATTTGCTTTCGCTAGGAATCAACACATTGGCTTAGGCGGTCCAGATGTTGTGCCTTATAGAAATTCTCAGATGAAAAATAGCTATCCTTTTTTTCATAAATTTAAAGGTAGGATAGTAACGGCTATAGCTATCCAAGAACCTGATTATACCTATAAAAACCCAAATACTGGTGATTTTTACAGTTTTTCTGATTTCTATTCTTTCTCGAAAGAATATTTGGGGACATCAATTCTATTTTGGAACGTAGAAGAACCATTTTTTTCAGATCAGCTTTTGCCCAAATTAGATACTAGCTATTTTAAATGTCATGAGTACCATGGTTAGAGTGTCTTTTCGTTCCAATGATTATCATACTCCTTTTTAGACTTTCCGCTGTTGCGGAAGGTGGTGTTTAGGAGAGTATTACCTTCTACAACAGCAGGACTGCATTCAAATTTATTAAGATGTTTCGTGAGACATTTTTATTTTGTGATGACATTTCAGGTAGTTTAAGTGGTGATTTTATTTTTTTTAATCTATATTAAACGTTGATTCATTAAAAACAATAAAAAGCAGGGAGCATACTATGCCAAATTTTAAATCATTAAAATGGTGTTTTGGACTAGCTTTATCTCTTGGGCTAGGTGCATGTAGTATGGATATGCAACGCTCAGAGCACTCGAATTATCCTCAATCTTATGAGCCAATGAATAAAGCGCAAGCGCAAACTCAAAAGCAAGCGGTTAGTAAGCCAAAAGCGAAGCAAAAGACCTATGCTTCCAAAGATCCTACACAACAAGCTACTCCTGGGCCTGCTCGTAAAGCGGCACCTCAAATTCCTGTGATTCAATAATATTAGAATGGCCTTTCTGTTTATAAGACAGAAAGGCACGTATCAGTAAAAAGTTTCATTTACTGGATTTTTCTAGATTAACGGGGTGATGTCATTTCTTCTGGTTTTACAAATTCAGCAAATTGTTCTGCAGTTAAAAAGCCAAGCTTAACTGCTGCTTCTTGCAACGAAGAATTATCATGATGTGCTGTTTTAGCAATTTTAGCTGCTTTATCATAACCTATATGCTGGTTTAATGCGGTGACTAACATTAAGGAATGATGTAAGTAGTAATCAATTACCTTGTGATTGGCCTCGATTCCTTCGGCGCAAAACTCTTGGAAAGAACGACAAGTATCAGTCAATAAGTTAAGAGAATGAAGCACGTTAAGGATGATCACCGGTTTAAATACATTTAATTCAAAATTTCCTTGGCTATCGGCGATACCTACAGTAGCATCATTACCTAAAACTTGCGCACACACCATGGTCATTGCTTCACATTGAGTGGGGTTTACTTTTCCAGGCATAATGGAAGAACCAGGTTCGTTTTCTGGTATTATCAGCTCGCCTATACCACATCGAGGTCCTGATGCTAACCAGCGGATATCATTGGCAATTTTCATGAGTGCACAAGCCAGGGCTTTCATTGCACTGTGAGCAAAAACTAAAGGCTCATGAGATGCCAGAGCGGCAAATTTGTTAGGAGCACTGACAAATGGCAGTTTAGTGATTTGTGCAATATGTTCTGCTACTTTTGTGGCAAACTGAGGATGGGTGTTTAAGCCTGTTCCTACCGCCGTTCCTCCTGCTGCTAATTCATACAGCTCAGGTAAGACATCCTTGAGTCTTTGAATACAAGCGTCAAGTTGAGCAACATAACCTGAAAATTCTTGGCCTAAAGTAATAGGTACTGCATCTTGCAAATGGGTGCGGCCAATTTTAACTATATCTTTAAATGCGGCCATTTTCACTGCGAAGGCATCACGTAAATTCGTGACCGCAGGAATTAATTGTTTATTGAAGGCAATGGCGGCTGCAATATGCATCGCTGTAGGGAAAGTATCATTTGAAGATTGAGACATATTCACATGATCATTGGGATGAATGGGGGATTTACTGCCCATAGTTCCGCCTGCTAATTCGATTGCGCGATTGGAAATGACTTCATTTGCATTCATGTTTGATTGGGTACCACTGCCTGTTTGCCAGACATGTAAAGGAAAATGTTCATCTAACATCCCTTGACTGACTTCCTCAGCAGCTTGAATAATGAGATCTGCTTTTTCTTTAGGTAATTTACCCAAATCAAGATTAGTGAGTGCCGCAGCTTTTTTTAAAATACCGAAAGCGTGCGTCACTTCACGAGGCATAATGTCTTTGCCTATGTTAAAGTGATGTAGCGAGCGCTCAGTTTGTGCTCCCCAATATTTATCAGCAGGAACAGTAATTTCGCCCATACTGTCGGATTCGATACGTGTTTTACTCATAATTTTTAATTTCCTTGCCCCGTTGATGAAATAAAAAATTCTATCATATGGGACAAAAATAAGTAATTTTTGTTATAGTGCTGTTAACGTTTTAACTCAGTTAGGCAACGAAAGAGAAAAAAAACTCATGAGAGCAGTACGTATTTATCAGCCAGGAAACTACGACACAGGCCAGCTACTCGAATTGTCTCCAGAAGCGAGCCAACATGTTGGCGTTGTTTTGCGTATGCAAGTTGGAGAACCTCTTACTTTATTTTGTGGTGATAACCGAGAGTTTGAAGCAATCATCGAGACGGTGAAAAAAAAGCAGGTTATTGTCGTTGTCGGTTCAATAAAAAATGCAAGCCGAGAATCACCTTTAGCGATTCATTTGGCGCAAGCCATTTCCAAAGGGGAGCGTATGGAATGGGTGATGCAAAAAGCGGTCGAATTAGGCGTCGCCAGCATCACTCCTGTTATTACAGAACGCTGCGTGGTCAAATTAGATCAAGAGCGAATGACCAAAAAACTTCACCAGTGGCAGGCTATAGTAATTGCTGCTTGTGAACAATCAGGACGCAATAGTGTTCCTACCGTTCATGCACCTATTACCCTAAACCGTTATATGGAAGAGGCTCGAGCTGAATTAAAATTTATTTTACACCCAGGCGGCAATAAAACTTGGCGTGATTACACTCTTAAAGTCGTGGATATTGTTTTACTTATTGGCCCAGAAGGTGGGTTAAGTGAACAAGAGGTGCAAGAGACAAGTAAGCATGGATTTCTGCCGCTCTCTTTAGGCCCCAGAATTTTACGTACAGAAACAGCGGCAATTACTGCATTAAGTGTGTTGCAAGCAGTGGGCGGTGATCTATAATAGTAAATTAACCAATTTTAAACAACAGAGGTTTACACATGAGCGATCTTATTAAAACCATAACAGACGCAAGCTTTGAACAAGAAGTCATGCAATCCAATAAGCCCGTATTAGTTGATTTTTGGGCTGAGTGGTGCGGCCCATGTCGTGCATTAACGCCTATATTGGAAGAAGTAGCTGCTACTCATAGTGAACAAGTGACATTTGCAAAAATTAATATAGATGAGCATCCACAAACTCCGGCAAAATATGGAGTGATGAGTATTCCTACCTTGATTTTATTTAAAAATGGTCAAGTTGAAGCAGTAAAAATGGGTTTGCTGTCAAAATCTCAATTAAGTGCTTTTGTTGAGAGCCACGTATAATTTTTTATTTTTCTAGATAAAAAATGTTGTATCTTTTAGTAAAGCTGTGATAGCCTGTTTGCAATATGTGATATACTAATAATATATCACATAGGCAGCATTGAATCCTTAGCTGCTATTCTTATAAACATTTTCCCGGATATTCAATTCGTTAAACAACCAATCAAGTGAGAAGTATGAATCTTAGTGAACTTAAGCAATTGCCTATTGCCGATCTCTTTAACATCGCACAAGAGATTGGTGTCGAAAATCCTTCCCGTATGCGCAAACAAGAAATTATATTTGCCATTCTTAAAGCCCACGCTTTAAAGGGTGAAGATATACACGGCGATGGAGTTTTAGAAGTCTTGACTGATGGTTTTGGTTTCTTGCGTTCTGCCGATGGGTCTTATTTGGCAGGCCCTGATGACATTTATGTATCCCCCAGTCAAATCCGACGTTTTGGTCTACGTTCTGGCGATACTATTTCGGGTAAAATTCGCCCTCCCAAAGACAATGAACGTTATTTTGCCTTATTAAAGGTTGATGAAATCAACTACGATTCACCGGATAGTGCCAAACGGAAAATTTTATTTGAAAACCTTACCCCATTATTTGCTACAGAACGTTTGGTGATGGAGCAAGGAAATGGCAGTACCGAAGATTTGACTGCACGAGTTGTGGATCTCTGTGCTCCTTTTGGTCGAGGCCAACGTGGCTTAATTGTTTCTCCACCAAAAGCGGGTAAGACATTGATGTTGCAAAACATTGCTCGCTCTATAGAAAAAAATTATCCTGAATGTTATCTCATCGTTTTACTGATTGATGAGCGTCCAGAAGAAGTGACTGAAATGCAACGTTCTGTAAAAGGTGAAGTGGTTGCCAGTACTTTCGATGAGCCCGCTAACCGCCATGTTCAAGTTGCGGAAATGGTTATTGAAAAAGCGAAGCGTTTGGTGGAACACAAGCGTGATGTGGTGATTTTACTTGATTCGATTACGCGTTTAGCGCGTGCTTACAATACGGTGATTCCTTCTTCGGGCAAAGTTCTTACCGGGGGTGTTGATGCCAATGCGCTACAAAGACCTAAGCGTTTGTATGGTGCTGCACGTAATATAGAAGAAGGTGGTAGTTTGACCATTATTGCTACGGCGTTGGTGGACACAGGTTCAAAAATGGATGAAGTGATTTATGAAGAATTCAAGGGAACCGGTAATATGGAAATCCACTTGAGTCGTAATATTGCTGAACGTCGAGTTTTCCCTGCAATTAACATTAATCGCTCAGGCACTCGTCGTGAAGATCTATTGTTGAGTCCAGAAGATCTACAACGTACTTGGATATTACGTAAAATCCTCCAATCTATGGATGAATGTGATGCAATTGAATTCTTGCTTGAGCGCATGAAGAACCATAAAACCAATGCAGAATTCTTCGATGCTATGAAACGCCAAGAGTAAGTAATATCTATATATAAAAAATAGTCTGGGTGAAGGCTATAACTTGCTGCTATTAAGTAAGAAATTTGCTTTATCTCTACCTTCAGCGATTTGATCTTGAGTGATCTTAAAAAATTAAGATACTGAGGATCTAGGCGCTACGAAAACCGTTCAGCCTGAGGGACACGGTCGTAGACTTAAGGGACATGTTGTCGTTCTCGCGAAAGTGGGGATCTGTTTTAATGTAGGCACAATTGCTCAAATAGAAATGGATTTTCCACTTGTGTGACAATGACAAAACCCTGAAGTCTAGCAGTGATGCTCCAACTTCACCCACGTTACTCTAGGGGATTTATTCATGAAATACTCTGATCTAAGAGATTTTATTGCTCAACTTGAATCTCGAGGACTGTTAAAACGGATCACCTATCCAGTATCACCTTATCTTGAAATGACAGCTGTTAGTGATCGAGTACTTCGTTCTGCTGGCCCTGCCTTACTTTTTACGAATACACCTAATTTTAAAATGCCTGTATTAACTAATTTGTTTGGTACGGTTGAGCGAGTGGCTATGGGCATGGGTGAAGACAATATCGAGGCATTAAGAGAAGTAGGTAAATTATTAGCTGCTTTGAAAGAGCCTGAGCCTCCTAAAGGATTTAAGGATGCTTTTAATAAATTGCCTTTGTTAAAGCAGGCGCTCAATATGGCACCCAAATATGTAAATGGTGCAGAATGCCAAACTCACGTTTGGGAAAAAGATGAAGTCGATCTTACTTCCTTGCCTATTCAAACCTGTTGGCCCAACGATGTAGCGCCATTAATAACCTGGGGGCTTGTGACGACCAAAGGACCTCATCAAGCGCGTGAAAATATGGGGATTTACCGCCAGCAATTGTTAAATAAAAATCAATTGATTATGCGTTGGCTGTCCCATCGAGGGGGGGCATTAGATTACCAGGCCTGGCAGCAAGTTTATCCTGGAGAACGCTTCCCTGTGGCAGTAACCTTAGGGGCAGATCCCGCAACGATACTTGCGGCAGTAACCCCTGTACCCGACACTTTATCTGAATATGCATTTGCGGGATTATTACGAGGGCAACGCACCCGCTTAACACGTTGTATTGGTAATGAATTGCATGTGCCAGCAAGTGCAGAAATTATTCTTGAAGGTTTTCTGGAGCCGGGAGTTGAGGCACCGGAAGGGCCTTACGGGGATCACACTGGTTATTATAACGAAGTACAAAGTTTTCCGGTGTTTACCGTAGAGCGTATTACCCATAGAGATAATCCCATTTACCACAGTACTTATACCGGGCGGCCTCCCGATGAGCCTGCTATTTTAGGGGTTGCTTTAAATGAAGTCTTTATTCCTTTATTGCAAAAACAATTTCCTGAGATTGTGGATTTTTATTTGCCTCCGGAGGGATGCTCTTATCGTTTGGCAGTAGTCACCATTAAGAAACAATACCCAGGTCATGCAAAACGGATTATGATGGCGGTATGGTCCTTTTTGCGACAATTTATGTATACCAAATTTGTTATTGTATGTGATGATGATATTGATGCACGCAATTGGCAGGATGTGATTTGGGCAATGACCACACGCATGGATCCAAGCCGAGATACAGTGATGGTCGAAAATACACCTATTGATTATCTGGATTTTGCCTCACCTATGTCGGGTTTAGGCTCTAAGATGGGTATGGATGCTACCAGTAAATGGCCTGGCGAAACACAAAGAGAATGGGGAATGCCTATTGTTATGGACGAAGAAATCCTTAAAAAAGTCAATGACTATTGGCCTGTATTGGGATTAGATAAATGACGGAAAAAATCATTAAAGCATTGGTAGAAGACATTTCGCCATTAACCGATAGTATTATGCGCTTGATTTTAGCTCCCGAACAATACGTGGATTATCAAGCAGGGCAATATCTGCAAATTGTTTTTGACAAAGATGCTTTTAGCTATTCTATCGCTAATGCGCCTTTAGGATCGCATAAATATGAGCTACATATTCGCCATAGTCTGGAAAATCCATACACACAACAATTATTTGCTCACATTAAAGAGCATGGCTTCGTTCACATCCGCTTGCCTTTTGGTGTATGCTCCATAGAACATTTAGACGCGCAACGGCCCATCTTATTTATTGCTGGGGGAACTGGATTTGCACCCGTAAAAGCGATGATCGAGCAGTTATTAGCAACTTCAGATACGCGACCTTTTGAGTTATTTTGGGGGGCACGTTTGCAAAGTGATTTATATCTGGATGAAAAGGTGAATAGCTGGAATACCCATGTCAGTCGCTTTAATTATTTTTCTTCAGTCTCTGAGGATAACAGTAAACCCTTAGCCTCTTTGGTGTTGGACAGACACCCCCATGATCTGAATCAATGGCAAATTGTGGTTAGTGGTCCTTTTGACATGGTTTACAGCACAAGAGATGCATTAGTAAATAAGGGTGTTTCACCGGAGCATTTATTTTCAGATGCATTTAGTTTTGAAATTAAAAAGACGTAAGCGAGTACACTTTTTTAGCGTATAAATAAGGAACGATTCATGGAAACTTTATATCAAATTTTAGCTCTAATTGGTGCTGGAATGATTATTTTCATTTTGTACCGTACCATCAAAGGCAATCCTGGCCAATTTAGTAAAGAGAATTTGAATAAGAGCTTTTCTACAATGGGGATTTTAGCGCTTGTTTTGATTGCTTTTATTGCGATACTGGTTTTGATTCTAAGAAACACATAGACTGCATTTTCATAAAGCAGGGCTCTTTGTTGCATTATCCAGGATAATGTCTCAGAGAGTTTCTTAATAACTCCCATAAAGAATGTGTCCGTTTCGCGGCACCCATATAGTTTAAACTCACGTCCATATTTACTCACAGAGGTGAGGCTAAAATCGAATAGCTTCGCTGCTTTCGTTTTTTTAATACCCTGCGCAACTACTGTATAGACCACTTTTTTACGTAACTCTAACAATACTTCTACTGATAATTTCCTATTACTCCTCTTGAGGCAAATTGAATCATTTAAAACCATGGAAAATATCACATAAAAATCAACAACTTTTAGACGTCAAGGTAATAATTGCGATAGTATTCTCGCAGCAATGTGAAAATTCATTCTTTGAGTGCGATTCAGAAAAGGATTTAAAAAATGCAAATACCTCATAAACTGTCCCGTGAAACCGAATGCCGTGATACTGATATTGCTATTATTGGGATGGGGTGTCGTTTCCCGGGTGGAGCAAATTCGTACCAGCACTTCTGGCAACTGCTTTTAAACAAATTTGATGCCATTTCGCCGGTTCCCCAATCAAGATGGGATTCAAGAAAATTTTATCATCCAGACAGCAAACACCCGGCAAAGACTACTATTCAATCAGCTGGATTTATTGATCAAAATCTTGAAGAATTTGATCCGCTATTTTTTGGTATTTCACCACGAGAGGCAGCAGCAATTGATCCGCAGCAACGCTTATTGTTAGAAGTATGCTGGGAATCTATTGAAGATGCGGGAATTCTGCTGAAGCAGCTTCATGGGAGTAAAACATCAGTGTTTATAGGCGGCTTTTGTCTTGATAATCAACTGCTTCAACTTAGCGAATTAAACCGCGTATTAATTGACTCACATACTGCGACCAGCGCAAGCATGACTTTATTAGCAAGCCGTCTTTCTTATACTTTTGATTTAAAAGGACCATGCCTAACGCTGGATACTGCTTGCTCGTCTTCTTTAGTAGCCCTGCATTATGCCTGCCAAAGCATTATTCACAAGGAAGCAGATATGGCTATTGCTGGTGGCGTCAATGTCATGTTTAAACCAGAAAATGCCATAGTGATGAGTAAGGGACAATTTTTGTCTCCAGATGCAAGATGCATGACTTTTGATGCCAAAGCAAATGGTTATGCTCGAGGTGAGGGAGTTGGCATTGTCATTTTAAAATCATTAAAACAGGCTTTATTAGATAACGACCGAATTCATGCCGTTATCTCTGCAACAGGAGTCAACCAAGATGGACATACTTTAGGAATTACCTTGCCCAATGGAACAGCGCAACATGATTTAATGCGAGAGGTCTATCATAGGGCGCAAGTTACAGTAGATGATGTAGGGTATATTGAGGCCCATGGAACAGGTACGCAAGCAGGAGATATCACGGAGGTTAATAGTATTAATGCCCTGTTTAACCAACGCAAGAAACCCGTTTATATAGGCTCTGTCAAAACTAATATTGGTCATCTGGAAGCAGCGGCAGGTGTTGCTGGGCTTATTAAAGCTGTTTTATGCTTAAAACATAAAAAAATACCGGCTAATTTACATTTTCATACTCCCAATCCTCATTGTTCGTTGAATCAACTTACCGTACCTGTTAATACTGTGGATTGGCCAGAAGAGTCTTATGCTTCGGTGAACTCTTTTGGTTATGGCGGGACTAATGCTCATGCATTGCTGCGCACCATTGGAGATTGCTCGACCCAAGATCAGGAAGAATTTGAAGCAGATTTGTCTATTCCCGTTGTATTTAGCGCCATGAATCATACACGATTAGATTCAGTCATTAAGCAATATCTTGACTGGCTGTCATGTAATCCCGGGTTACATTTGCGAGATATCGCTTATACGATGAATCATAAAAAGACACATTTTAATTATCGTTTGGTTACCTTGGTTAAATCTAATGAGGAGCTTATTAATAAACTCGCCAGCTATAGTGCAGGAGAGTCCGTAGCGAATTTATTTACTGCCAATGCAAGTACAGAAGAAGTCGTTTTCGTATTCACAGGTATGGGGCCACAACGGCCACAGATGGGAAAAAAGTTATTTGAAAAAGAACCCATATACAGACAAATGGTTCTTACTTGCGACTCGCACCTGCAAGCCATTGCAGGCTGGTCAATATTAGATGAGTTATTTAAGTCGGAGCAAGAAAGTTGTATGCATGAGCCCCGAATTGCACAATTGGCCAATTTTATTTTGCAAGTTAGTCTAACCGCGTTGTTATCTTCTTGGGGCGTAAAACCAGCAGCAGTGGTGGGACATAGCGTAGGAGAAATTGCTGCTTTTTATGTCAGTGGTGTGCTTGATTTACATGATGCCATTTTAATTTCTTATCATCGTAGTTGTCTGCAAAATAGTTTAATGGGTAGGGGAGAAATGCTTGCAGTAAATCTGTCGCGTGACGAGATTCAACCCTTACTTGAAGGAAGATCTGTAAGTATAGCGGCAGTAAATAGTCCCAATAATGTTACTTTATCAGGCGATAAAAAAGACATTCTGGATATAGCTCAGCAATTAACTGAAAACAAAGTTTTTCATCGCTTGCTCCATGTTAATTTGGCGTATCACAGTCAAGTCTTGGAACCGATAAAAAATGATTTTCTCAGTGCCATCGATTCTGTGCAGTTGAGTCAAAACACAATTCCCTTATATTCCACCGTAACAGGCAAAGCTATTTTATCCTCTCCACTAACAGCATCCTATTGGTGGGATAATGCCAGAAAAACTGTAGAATTTGAGCTGGCTATTAACTCGTTACTAGAGGAGGGCTTTCATAGTTTTATTGAAATTGGCCCCCATCCGGTTCTTAAGAATTATTTAAATGAGATTGCCCAACAAACGTCCCTGCAATTATTTCATACGTTAAACCGCCACCAAAAGAATGAAAGAGAGTATTTGCTCGGCACCATTTGTGATTTGTATTGTAGCGGTATCCCCGTTAATTTTAACGCATTACAGCCCTCTGGCCAATTTATTGATACCCCCTTGCAATTGTGGGCAAGAGAAAAATATTGGCGAGAAAGCGAAGCGTCAAAACAACAACGGATAGGCTCAAATAATGAGAATTGGTTTTATCAGGAAATAGCTATTACTCCCCCCTCATGGCAAGTGGAATTAAATGAAGCATTTTTTCCTTATCTACGTGATCATCGAATTTTTAATATGTTGGTTTTTCCGGGAGCAGCTTATATTTCAGCTGCAATTGCGCTACATAAAAAAAGCGCTCCTGTCGCGTCTTGCCTTATTGAAGATATGCGATTTAAATCCATGCTGGTTTATAATGAGAATGATCTCCTGGTGTTAACCTTGACTCAGCAGAAGGAAATCAACAAATTTAGCCTACATACTTCCAATCATTCTTTAAGTCAGGAACATTGTACCGCTTTCTTATACCCAATGGATTTAACGCCACTAGCATATCATACGGATATAAATCAACTTAAAAATCAATTACAGGCTTTTAGTCCAATAGAACAATTGTATGAATCCTTTGATAGATTAGGTTTAATTTATGGGAATTCTTTTAGAACGATTCATTCTATTTATCGAGGTGATAACCAGGTATTAGCACAGTTAGTCTGGAATGGAGAGCATCAGGAATTATTTGATCAAACCTCTATCTATCCTCCTTTACTGGATGGTGCATTTCAATCGTTAATCGCTTTGCAACTTGACAAATCTAAAGCGTATTTACCTCATAGTATTGATAAAATTTTGTTCTATAAACCACTGCCAAAATCCTGTTGGTCGCATGCTTTTTTAACTACTGTAAATGAAAAGACATTATTCGGTAATGTGGATATCGTTGATGAACAGGGGGAGTTATGTCTGCAATTGCAAGGCCTGCGCTTGAAGGCGATCACCTCAGCAAATTCGCTGCTTTCATCGCACATTTACTATAAAGTGCAGTGGCATGAGCATACAGCACAACCTGTTGTTAAAGAACACCTTCAGAGTCAATCCTGGATAGTGATTTATGACGGCAGTACACATTCAGAGTTGGTGCAGCAATTAAAAAATACAATTCAGAATTTAGTCTTTGTGAGTTGGGCAGATGAACGTCTGCAAATCAGTGATAGCCAATGGCAAATTTCTGCCCATAGTGTGGAAGATTATGTATGGCTATGGCAACGTTGTCAGCCTGAACATATTGTTTATATTAGCTCTATAGCAAATGATCTTTCCCTGGAATCTGTGTCAGAGCAAACCTGGGCTTTGATTGTACTTGCCAAATCCTTAAGCACGCATAAAACCCCGCTTAACCTTTTTGTTCTCACCTGGGAGGCACAACATCCCATTGATAAGGATCATTTGGCTTGCTCGGTATTGCCTAATTTGACCCGAGTTATAGAAAATGAAATACCATTGATTAATATTAAGGCCATAGATACCGATAGAGCAACTTCTTCCCGGCATATTCTTGCTGAATTGCTTTCATCTTTATCCTGCGACACAGTCGTTTATAGGAATAATGTTCGCTATATTCAACAAATTGAGCAGGGGCAAGTGAAAAAAAATGAATTTCAAAATATATCTTTGAGTGAGCATAATGTTGAGTTGAAAATAACTCAACCGGGTTTATTGGATAGTATCTTTTTTATATCTGCTCCAATAAGAAAGCCTGCGGCAAATGAAATTCAAATTAAAGTGTATGCCAGTGCGCTTAATTTCAAAGATTTATTAAAATTATCTAACAAACTCGATGATAAAATTACTGAAAATACTTTTTTTGGTGATTCACTCGGTATGGAGGTAGCCGGTGTGATCACTGCTATAGGATCGCAGGTGACGGATTTTCAATGTGGTGACGAAGTTATTGCTCCCTTGCCTCAAAATTTCTCTTCATATGCTTATGTTAATCAACGTTATGTTCTGCGCAAACCGAGTACACTTGATTTTTATCAAGCTCCAGTATTAACCGGTTTTTTGGCGGCTTATCGTGGATTAGTGCAAATTGCCGATATTCAACCAGGTGAAAAAGTCCTTATTCATAATGCAACGGGCGGAGTAGGAATGGCAGCAATGCAAATAGCACAATGGAAACAAGCAGAAATTTATGCAACTGCTGGCACTGTAGAAAAACGAGCCTATCTTCACACGCTAGGTATTAAATATATCTACGATTCAAGAACCTTATTATTCAAAGAGCAAGTGTTGCGTGACACTGATGGGTATGGGGTTGATGTAGTGATTAATTCTATCGCAGGTGATGCGTTGATTCATAGTTTCAATTTATTGGCGCCCTATGGTCGGTTTATAGAAATT
The DNA here is from genome assembly GCF_900452415.1 of Legionella cincinnatiensis. Classification (NCBI taxonomy): domain Bacteria; kingdom Pseudomonadati; phylum Pseudomonadota; class Gammaproteobacteria; order Legionellales; family Legionellaceae; genus Legionella; species Legionella cincinnatiensis. The sequence continues at coordinate 97,507 of NZ_UGNX01000001.1, forward strand.
GGCAAGAAGGATATAGCTGAAAACACGCTTCTGCCTATGCAGGCATTTAATCAAAATATTAGTTTTTCAGCGGTTGATATTGATCGCATGCTTGTAGATAAAATGGATGGTATTTCCGCCATGTCAAAAACCATTCTGGCTCTGTTCGAAGAAGGTATTTTAACTCCTCAGCCTGTTAAAGTTTTTCCAGCATCAGCAATTAAAGATGCTTTTCATTTTATGTTACAAAGTAAGCATGTAGGCAAAATAGTTATTGATTATAAAAATCAGCAGTGTCCCGTAGCAATCCCTGCTAAAAAAGTCGATGGCCAGGCGTCATATATTGTTACTGGAGGTACTTCAGGGTTTGGTCTTGAAGCAGGAACATTGCTTGCCAAAGAAGGGGCGGGCAAGGTGTATTTATTAAGCCGCCACGGACAAAGGGATCTTCCTTTGCCTTATGCCAATCTTGAAGTCAGGGCTTTGGATGTCAGTGATAAAGAAGCTTTAGCTTCGTTATTTTTTGAGATTAGTCAAAGCCCGTTTCCCTTAAAAGGTATTGTGCATAGCGCCATGGTTTTAGATGACTCTTTGATTCATCAACTCGAACGAGAGCAATTTGATAGGGTTTTACAACCTAAGGTAGCAGGAGCTATTAATTTGCATGAGTTGACCGAAACACTGGATCTGGATTTTTTTATAATGTTCTCGTCAATTTCATCGCTTATTGGAACTATCGGTCAAGCAAGCTACGTGGCAGCAAATGGCTTTTTAGATGCACTTGCTGATTATCGCCAACAGCATGATTTACCTTGCACTTCAATTAATTGGGGCGTATTTACACAAACAGGGGTTGTGGCTCGTAGTGAATATTTACAACCGCTTTTAAACAATGCAGGTATTAAAGGATTTAATAATGATACGGCATTACACATTCTAAATAATTTGTTCTGCGCGCCTTCTCAGTCTTTAGGTGTATTTGATAGTGACTGGGGGCTATGGTCAAAACAGTATAAAAAAATGGCCTCAAAATCTTTATTTAATTCACTATTAACGCAAAATGAGAAACAAGAATCGACCCATTCTTCATTACATGAAGAATTAATGTTATTACCTGCCAATGCCAGAATGGATCAACTAAGCCAAATAATTAGAGATAAACTAGCTGTTATTTTAAAAATGCAAGCGACACAAATCGATGTTAGCGAAAATATAACTTATTACGGCGTAGATTCCATTTTAGCTATAGAACTGGTTAATCTGTTACGATCGACTCTGGAAATAACCTTATCGCCTGCTGATTTTATGGAAGGTAAAAGCATTAAAGAGTTAGCAGGTTTATTAACTGCACGGTATCAACCTATCTCGGCTTAACCCTCGAGATTGATCAAGGATTGAACCTGAATGGTCATTGCAATAACTGGTTGTTCATACCCTTCAGGCTTAATCCAGTCACTACAGGGACTGAATTGATAATGCTGGTAATATGGTACCATCTCTTCGTGTGCTTCAATAAAGATACGTTGGATATTTTTATCTTTTGCATGAGTTAATACTGTTTGCAGTAAACAGTAAGAAACGGAGGTATGATGATATTCCGGCAATATACAAAAAAAACTGAATAGTGCGCAGTTGCCTGTCAGATAATGAGCTGGCACCTTATGATCTTTTAATATAAAGTTGTCACTACTTTCCAGGCAGCTGAAAGGAGTCACACGCAAGGTGCCTACGGGATTATCATTGATGCTCGCTAGGAACAGATAAGATATATCGTCAATTTGGTTGGAGAATAGTTGAAGCTCATGATTCATGCCAGGAGGAGTATGGTGCTTATATACCTGGCTAAAAATATAATACCGTAATCTAAATATCCTTTCTCTTTGCTGGGTATCCCGCTTACTAACAAGTTTAATATCAATATGTTCTTTCATGTGAAACCCTCTATGGGCAAGAGAGCTAATGTAACTCAAGGGCCGTGAAACGTCTATTTTTATAAACTATTTTTGGATGAGTTATTAAAAAATATTCAAACACAGATTTTTGATTTGCAAATACATTTCTCGTACCCCCCAAAATTAAACGGCTACAATCGATTTGTAGCGTTAATACCATTGACTCTCATGCTTTATGCACCTTCAAAGTAAGACCAAGACTCTTCTCTTTGAAAATAATACATTATCGAATAATTTGATATGACATATTAATAGAATTAATTGGATTGATTGAGATCGGTGCGGTTATATAGCGGGTATTATTAATCGATAAAAACTTACTTTAATGCGCTTTTTTAACGAAATCCAAAGAAATAAACATCCTCAAGCCTGCTTAATTCCAGAGATTGTATGGTCCGAAATTTTTAGTGACAACGTATTTCCCAACGTCCTTATTTCTTGGATGAGCATGCCCTATGAAGTGTTAAAGAAACAATTAACTCCCGCCATAGATGTAGAAAAAAACAAGGCATGGATAGCTATAGTACTGAGTCATCCTACCTTAAATAACCAGCAGCTTATTGAGTTGGGTGATATGTTAGGGCTTTGCAATTCAGAGCTTCTCAATCTTGTCGTCATGTTAAGCAATAACACTAACCATTTAGAGTTATTGAAGCAATATTCTCAAAAAGAATTCAGTGAAAGAGACACTTTCTCTGTTGTTGAAAATTATGCTTTAAGAATACAGCGAGTTGCCAAATTAGGGTATTTAAATACCCTGGAGTCTCTCATAGGAATGATTGAGCCTAAAGTAACTAAAAATCAACTGCAAGACATAATGACTCATTACTCCTGTGCTGCTTTTTGCGGAGCGTCAGAGCAAGGACATCTTGATGTTCTTAAGTTTTTGGAGACAAAAGTACCCGAGAAATTGCCCGACATGATTGAAGCAACCAATTACTATGCTTTTCGATGGGCAGCCAAGCGAGGTCATCTTGCTGTGCTCAGATACCTAGAGTCAAAAATGCCTGAGAAGCTACAAGACATGATTAAAGCGGGAAGCTTTTGTGCGTTTCGATTTGCGGCTTCTCAGGGCTATCTGGAAATTCTTAAATATTTACAAGAAAAAGCACCTGATAAGATGCTTAAAATGCTTAAAACAAATACGTTCATTGCTTTTCAATTAGCAGTATTAAAGGGCCATCTTCCCGTAGTTCAGTATATGTTAAGTTATTTTAGTGTATTTGCTTACGCTGAAGCACACCAGCAGGAATACGGAGAACGGTGCGTTTGGCCCTTTGTGTCACAAACACTCACTGTGCTTCGTGCGCAACAACAAGAAACAGAAGCAAATCACTTAGATGCCGTCTTTGATGTTGTCTCTGCTGCAGAAGCAAAACTTTTATTTTATATAGCACGAAACCTGATTCGCAGAAACGATACGACCTTAATTGATGACCTGCGCTTTTTGCTGAACATTCCTTCGGTCAAAGCATTAGCACATACCGAAGTAACGCCAAACCAATCCAATGAGTTGTTACGTCTTGCTTTATCTGCGGGTAATCAACAAGCGGCAAGCGTGCTGCTCAATATTCCTGCTGTACGCCTCCTTGCCGAACAAAACAATTATTACCGTGAGGAGCAACAAGGTCGTCTTGACTTGGCCGCTTTAGCCGCCGACCGTGAATCCTCCATGACTGCGTTAACTCAAGGAGAGCAACAGCAGTTACAAGCAGTCACCGACCGTTATCAACCTCTGTTACATCAAGCAGGAGTTGCCCTGGTAATGATGGATTTGCGCACTACCTTGCAAGCACATTATGAAGCACATCCTGCTACCCTTCTTCTCCAAAAAAATGGTTGCAGCGAAGAGTTAATATTGCCCATGGCTTGGAGTGACTTTACAGCGCTTCATTTAGCCCCCGAACAAAAAACACAAGCATTAACGGCCTACTATCAAAATAAAGCTCATACCGCTTGGCGTTACCTCGCCAAGCCCAATCCCTGGATGCATGAACATGCTGGCTATGTGTACATCAATGATGAACATACGGAGCGTTGGTCTACTTTTGAAGAATATCAATCACTCATTAGCCTTTTGTATTTGGCAGTCCTTGATAAAGAGACGCCGTGTATTGATGACTATACTTTTGCTACACGTCTTGAGCATTTTATTGAGGAATTGGCTCATATAGGACGTGCGCATAATTGGGATAAAAGTAGACGCAAAAACAATGGCCAGCTCGAACAATACGATGATCTCGAAGGTGATCGTCCCAGTTGTTATTCGGGAGTGAAGCGTAGGCTTTTTCAGTCAGTCCTTGGTCATCCTTTATTAAAACTGGTTACCGAAGACGTCATCAAAGCAGAGCTTAATGAGTTTCTGGTGACCCATTTCAAAAAAGCAATCCAGTCAAACAATGGCATTGTCATTAAAGAAGCGTGGGATAAGGGCATTGAAGGAGAGTCATTGAGTGAAGAGGATATGAAGATACTACAAGGCTTGAATGTCAGTGGGGAACAACAGCAAGATTTTAAAAACTACTTGTCTCACAAATATGGTTCTTCTTTTTCTGCTAGTCTTATTCTTCTCATCAATAAGGCTTTTGAATTAACCTCAACGATGAGCTCTCATTTGTTTAAACATGGGGGCTTAATGGCGGCGTTTTTCGCTAAACTTGAAATCACGGAAAAGCAAAAAGAAGGTTACTCCCAAAATCCTAATCGATTTTTTGGAGGTAGTGTTCCCGAGTCGCCAAACTCTGAATCTCTTGCTTCAGTAATGACGGCAAAGAGATAATAATACTGATGGATTTGAAAAGATTATAATGGTCTATGAGTTTTTTTATCGATAAGTATTTTTCTGTCTATAGCATTTATTTCAAAGTAACTCCTACTTTTTCCGCTTCATCAACTGAATTTTCAAGAAGATGTTCTGCAGAGGTTTTCATTCCGAGGGCCTCTTTAATTGTTTTCACCATTTTAGCAAGAAAGGTAAAAAACCATTTATCATTGAAAGAGTGGATCATCAATGCGCTTCGTTTTCCTGCATCAGTCATGTATTCAGCATGGTCTCTTATGTCAGCAGAGTTGCCTTGGGCACTCAATATAGGATTTATTTTTTGGAGTAAGCGATGTAATATTTGTCCGCATTCTTTTTCCGATAACCAATCAATATGTTTTTCGATGTATTGAGTTTTTTGTTTCACATCAAAAGAAACAGGAAAAAACTTTCCCCCAGCCTCTTTTGATGCTTTAAAAACTTCATGGGCAACTAACATAATCAAGTCATCTATAACTGATTTTTTTCCTCTCACATTAGAAACATCTGAATTACTTAGGAAAAATGAACCAGAAAATTTTCTATTGGTGACTATGAAATCTTCTTGCTTCAACTTGTCTTGCAAAATCAAAAGATTGCTCATTACTTCTCTCAGGCAAGATTTTTTCGGGCTAATTAAATTATAAGAAATGTTCAATACATGAAATGCCTGATTCTCTTTTTTTAAATCTGAAAAACTTAAAGTGCGAATAAAACCATCCAGTGTTTTTGCGGTGTCAGGACTTATTTTTATCCCTTGTACAGCTGGTTTTATCATTTCGAACATATAGGATATGTATTTATCTGGCTCTAAACCGCAATGAGTCACTGCATCTTCATAAATTGCAAAAGCACAACGCACAAAGGTTTCTTTGTTTTTAGCGCTATGAGGATTTTTTAAATAGCTTATAAATGATTTTCTAAATTTTTGACTTAAATTGGGCATGGATGTCCCCCGATAAATTAATTTATAACTATTATCGATCATATTGATTAACGATTTATTAAGCGGCGCCGGGGTCAAGGCTACGCCTAGCGTGCCCGCAGGATTAGCTTTGATGCAGGCGATGTGTGGAGCTAATCTCCCAAGTTATGATTGGTTTACGGGCTCATAAATAGATGTATAAAAATCTATAAAGTGGTTCGTTAACTCTATGCATAAGTCAAAGTTCACTTTATTCTATTCTTTTGGTTTTTCTGAACAGTTATGAATAATAAGAGTAAGATATGCTCATATTTCAACACAAAATTTAGACTTGGTAATTGGATGTAACGAAAAGAAATGTCTGAATTACAAGGTGAGTTAGATAAGAAAGGATAATATTTGCCAAATAATTTATTAAACAATGAGCCGAATTTTATTCATTCGGCTCATTGTATCGATTATAATCATAGCGTGCATGCAGCATGAGAACATCAACAAGTATGTGACAATCATAATTATCAGCAGTTAATATTAGTATATGCGAACTTTTGTGGAAATGCGTCGTTTTCTCTCACTTAATGGGGTGATCATTAATAAGCTTAGCATCTTGGAAAGTGTCAAGTACTACACGAAATAAAAGCCACAGAGCAATTTGAAAAAATTTTCAATGCATTAGAGGACGGGGGCATCATAGTGATCAGGGAATATTTTATGATGGCCAAATATTTGATGCATGCCTTCTAGATAATTACATCGATGAAACAGTATTAGAACAATTGGTAAAGTCAAAGCCTAGTGTGCAGATCTGCATGTTGAAAGTATTAGTAATAATTTAAAGCTAGACGTTAAGAAATATAATGAGCTGAACTACTACAAATGAGCAATATAAAAAAATGGAGCTTGTTCAAGTTGGTTTATCTCATGATCGATTTTAATTATTGATGAGCGCGATATTTATTATATTGGTGCTTCATTAAAAGATTTAGGAAAAAGTGGTTTGCTTCCTCTAAATTAGAATGTGAAAGTTTCGGACTAATGGAACAATAAAAATGCAATAAAGAGAGTGTTCATTTAACTGTGTCACCTCATTGATTATCTAAGCCCCAGATTTAATCTATCTTCAAAATAAATATGAAGCTGGGAAATGATAAGCGCCCAATTGTGCATGGGCTGATTCCATTTTTCCAGTACTTTTTAAGCACAATAAATAAGTTTAATAAGTGCGTTTTCGCTAGTGAAAGCCCCTTTGGTTTTAGTGTATTTGCGGACTTGCCTATGGAACCCCTCAACAATATTGGTGGTATAAATGATGCGTCGGAGCTCTTCAGGGTATTTGAAGTATTGAGATAGAGCATCCCAGTTATTGTTCCAGGATTTTAATACAGCAGGGTATTTTTTGCCCCATTTATCTTCCAGCTCAAGCAAATGATGTTCGGCCAAGTCTTTGCTAGATGCTTTATACACAAGCTTTAAATCGGCCATAAACGCTTTCTGGTCTTTGCTAACGACATACTTTAAAGAGTTTCTAATTTGATGAACAACACAAAGCTGAACCTCGGTTTTAGGAAAGACTTCGGCAATTGCCTCAGGGAAGCCCTTAAGCCCGTCAATGCTTGCAATAAGGATGTCTTCAACCCCGCGCGCCTTGAGGTCATTCAATACCCCAAGCCAAAAGCGAGCACCTTCATTCTCAGATAAATAAAGCCCTAAAATATCCTTTCTACCCTCGGGAGTCACGGCCAGGACTGTATAAAATGCTTGGCTGGTGACTTTGCCTTCAACACGTTTTGAAATGCATGGCATCTAAAAAGGCTATAGGATAGACCGACTCTAAAGACCTATTGCGCCACTCTGTAATCATAGGGAGCAATTTATCGGTAATAAGGCTGATTTTAGCGGATGAAATTTCCAGACCATACATCTCCGCTAAATGCTCACTTATCGCGTCATAGCCCATACCTAAGGCATATAGAGCAAGTACTTTATTATCCAATGATTCATTTAGTACCGTTTGACGCTTCTTCACAAGTTCAGGCTCAAAACTTCCATCTCGGTCTCTTGGGGTCTCTAAATCAAAAATACCTGATGTAGATTTCATCGTTTTCGAGGTTTTGCCATTACGGCGGTTGCCCAGCCCAAACTCATGACACTCATCTATATGAGCATCCATTTCACCTTCTAGAGCAGCTTCAAGGAGTTCCTTTATTAGGGGAGTTAAAATGCCGTCTTTGCCCGTTAGCGATTGACCTGATTTTAATTGAGATAAGGCATCTGCTTTGAACTCGTTAAAATCAAAATTGAATAAATCTATTTTTTTCTTATTCATGATCACCTCTTCTAATTGCACAAATTATAACAATTTAAAAGAGATGACACAGTTATTTAAACACTACCGCAATAAAGCGAGCTTGAAGTCACAATTTATTTCTACAACTAATTCAAATTATGCGATCAGTTTATGAAACACTGCCTATTTTAGTTTTTTTTACATCTAAATTGTCCAATATAAATTATTTATATTGCCTTGGTAAAGCAATTTCTACAAAATTAATGTATTGCGGTTCGTTTTTGACCCAGATTTGTAATTCAACCCATAATGATGTTAGTTAGCACATACTCCGGGTCTAAAACGGTGAGCAAACACTGCTTAACTATGTGCAACAATTCCTTTTACATTAGAACAGCTACTTACCTTCAATAATCCATCTTTCTGGCCAAACATCAAAACTAAATAATAACTCTTCATTTTCGAACACAGAATAGAGTGGGGCATCAGGAAATTCCGAGTTCATCTTTATTTTTAAATTATTACTATTATTATCTTTACTTTGATAGATAAATCTTTTTTCCTGAGAACTGTTCCAGTGAATTTCTTTTTTTATTAGCATTTCTAATTGGGTATTCATATTTGTTCTCCTTAGTAAGAGATACCGACTTCTTTAATATGATAATTATTCTTAAAGTAAATATAGGTCCTATTCTGTTACTTTTTCGAATTATTATGCAACCACGATGTGAATTACGTTTCCATCAATATTAGTCCAATTTTATCGTCAGGATCCAATAAGCGGATCCTATTAAGGCCTGAGACTAAAGATTGTTGCTATACATTAACCAACTTATTAAATTTATCCTGGCTTTATAGTAGGTGCATCTTCTCCGACCTTGGTCACTTTATTTTCATCATCAACATTGTAGTCAGACAAAATCGTTCTTTTATTTTCCACAGGAGTCTTCAGTTCATCTTGTTCTTTTTTTTCTATTACTTCTATGACGATTGGTTTGATTTCTTCCCCACAATTTTTATTAGTAGAGAGTATTGGTATTGATGCTTCCACAAAATGATATTCTTTATTAACCGAAGTCCTTGTTCGCATTCCTGCTTGATGTAGAGAGGCATATATTTCTTCAGATGAAGGTTCTCTACCTAGTTTTTTCTCTAATTTTTTCTTTTGGTATTTATAATAATCTTCCATGGTAGGATTTATATTGCCATATTTTCCTAGATTTGATATTGCTTCGTCTGCTTCCAATTTTTTTCTTTTATCTTCGTCCATTTCACTACGAGCCGATTTTTTAAAATGCTCGCGAAACATGGATGTTATTACAACTTTTTGCTCTATAGTAAATGAATTGCCATGAGAAGCAATTATGTTATTGGAATATTCAATGGAATAATTGTATTTTCCACGGATTATATGATCTCTTAGCTTAGGATCTGTAGTATAAGTGCTATTATATAGATTTTTGCTCGTTGCAGCCCATATGACAGGAGCTGCTTTGCTAACCTTACCCATACAATCATTTATTAACTCTTGGCTTAAGCCCTTCATTACTGGTTCAAGATAATGATGTTTTGACTTCATAACCCATCCTCCCACTATAAATTTATTGAAAAATGAATTTTGTTTAATTATAGACCATATTGGCCTAATTGATTGGACTCTGACAGGATTTACTCAAGACCCTAAAAAATGAGAAATAGATCAAATAATAAGAAAAAAAGCAAAGTTATATTGAGTATGCCAAGATATTGGCACCTAAGCATTAGGCTATAATTTCTATAATATAGAAAATAAGTTGAATATTCGAAGTCTATGTCTATTAAAGGAGAGTAAATTATGAATGTCCAAGAAATGCAAAAAAGAATATATTGATGCAGTTCTCAGGAAAAAGAATTTATCTATTAAGATAGTGATAGTCATTTAAAAATAAAAATGAATCCTAATTTTCTTGAAGTTTCACTCTATTTTGTATTTGAATATGGGAGATTATTATACAGTTTGGTTGGCCAGAAAACTGGATTATTGATAATTAACTGATTAAAAGATAAATAAAAAAGAATATCTCGAAGACGAACTAAAATGAATTGAGTTGTCTTCGGTGATTATAAATCAGAGAATTTTACAGCTTTGGTGTTGAAGTATGTTCAATCCAATTGTCCGGCCAAGCATCAACACTGCCAATTATCTTCCCTTCTTTTTGTCTTATTGTGTATAAAGGAACCTCAGGAAACTCAGGATTCATTTTCATTGTTATTTCTTCATTATGAACTGTTGCCTTATATTTGTAAGATTTATGCTCCGTTTCTTTCCAAAAAATCTGAGCTTTGTTTCCAAATAATGTATCATAAAGGGATGTTGTCATTGTTCTTCCAATCGTTCTTGGTGTAAAAACGCTAAACTTGGTAAGGGGTCTACTAATTATTCTACGCAGCATAAAAATGAACCTCCATTGAAAAATTAGACATAACATTAACATGCGGGGCATATTTTGATCAATATATTCGTTCATTTAGTTTCTCATGGCATGCTAACACTTCCACATGATTTCCATTTGCTTCCGTTTCTTGTAAGCATTGATATAGCGTAAATATAGGCATCGTCCTTCACCTAATACAAAATCAAATAGTGTTGATTTGCCGTAGCCATTATGGCCAATAAGACCAATTTTTTGCTTTTCATATAACGTGGTAGTGACTTATCTAATAGAATCTAATTGCCACGATTTAATGTAAGTTGACGAAGAGTAAGCATGATAAATCTTCTTCAATATAATTTCTTAAGCGAATAATTAGAGGGTGTGGGCATAAATTGTCAATGCACTCAAGTTACCTATTCTAACATAAATCCATTCAACTGGGTTCTGGCTCAATAGTTTTTTCCGAGCTGATTGATATTGAGCTTGTTTTTCGATATAAATATAACGATCCATTTTCGCACTGGAACTATGACCAGCATTATCCCGTATATGCTCACGAGGACGAATTTTCACATCTTCAGTAATTCCAGTATGTCTTAGCCAGTGTACTGTTGCAGCAACTAAATTATCAGTTTCTTCAATAGGGCCATTAATTCGAAGTTGTTCTCCAGCTAGGTCAAGGTATAGGAATTTTAAACCACCTATTTCCTGTTTCCAAAAGTATAGAGCTTAAAATAGTAAACCAGGAACTATTATACCCAGACCGTTTTCATGAACAATTTCCCATATCATCCCGACACCACTTCATTTTTATGTTCTATTTGTGCCCATTTATAAATTCAGTTAGATCACAGGCTTGATGTGATCCCATGGTCTTTTGCTCTTTACTTATGATTCATGTACCCCAAAATTTTGTGATTCACTCGCGGCTCTTCAATACACGCAATGATTCTTACATGGCTCTGGCAATGCTTGCAAACCGTTAGGTCAATGTTGACAACTCGCTTCAAACGCAGAGCCCAGCTCATTTTTGAATGGTGAGCTTCACAGTCCTTTGGAACATCAATGGCTGTTGTCTGATTTCTCTTTATTTTCACTAGTCACTTGAGCCCGATATCTACTCTTTGGTGCAAAAACTCCGAAATGAACTCGGAGTTTCAGAACTAAAGCCGCTAATCGAGTAATAAAATCCAGCGGCTCAAATATCACATGAGTAGTACCATTTTTATGGAGTGTTTTCAGCTCGTAACTAATTGCTCCATTTTGTACAGACAGTCGAGAAAACTTTGTTTGTAGGCGAGCAATTAATTGCTTCGTCTCAATATCCGAACTTCGTAGTTTTTGTTGATGGTATTCAGTTAATTTGGAAGAAATGACATAAACATTCTTGCTCTTTTTTTTCCATGTTTACTTAACTCGAGCAAGCTTCTTCTAGGATTTACATTTATTCAACTGTTCAATGACTTCCAATTTGTCTTTTTTCTGCTAATAGAAAATTTTTTATTTCATTTTGAACATATTTTCTCCTTGCATCTCCCAACAATTAATAAATTTGAGCTCGATTAATTTTCACTGCACGCAAAAAATACCAGGGGATTAAAATAAAAACATTTTTTGTTTGTAGAATTTATTTGCAACTAATTGTATTGAAGGCATTTTGTTTGCTTTTAAAATAAAAACGCAGACATACATAAAATGCACAAAAAAGAAGTGAGTTCGTCATTGATTTTTTTGTTGCTTTGAAGGTTTTTGAGTCAAAATCTCCCATCCAAAAACTTATTTTCCTATTCCATTACTGGCGTACCAAGCCATCAGAAAGCATAAAACTATTAGTCATATGAATTCAATATACTTTTTATTTCAGCATTAGATTGAGCTAACTCATTTCGAATTTGTCTAAAGGTAAAGTTATTCTTTTTACTAAATGCACTGATAATATCTGCGATATTTTTATTTGTATAATTTTCATTAGAATCTTCTATTTTTTCTTTAATTAAACAAAGTGATTTTGCAATATCTGCCCCATCATTTAAATTGATATTTTCAATAATTGATTTTATTTGCAAAAAAATATTGGGTACATTATCTATATGTCCTATTAATTGTTCATTTATTAATACAGCATATATGGCTATTATATTAGCCTCTCTTTCATTAGCTGGAACTTTTAAAAGATGTAACTGAGTTTTAAACTTTTGTTGTGGATCTGATTCGTTCATGTTAATTTTTTAGTAAATTTTATATTATAAATTTTAGCATCGACTTTATATTCTTGCGAATAAATGGCAAAAAAACAATTACAAGTTTATTGTAATGTGTTTATAGTGAATATGATGGCCGCCTTTGTACATGACAATAATCAAATCCTCTGAATAAAAAGCGAAGTGGATTTAAGCTTTTTGTTTTAATACAAGCTACGATTTTCAGGTAGTTTGCTTTCCTATTTTATGATGAAATTATTTTCATTTTTCTTAAGACATTAAAAACAGGTATGAAAAACAAACTACAGCCAATTTGGACAACGCAAAAACGGCCTTATTAAACTGTCGGCTAACCAAAAGAGACAGCGTGCCTCTAGCCTCTAATACTGATGAACTGTTCCGTGGATTTTCAAAACTTTCATGTGAATAACTCTTTAAGCGTTTGCTAGCCCTAGGAGCAATAACAACAGAAGATATTGCTTTCCTTAAAACCGTGGTATCAAAGAATTAAACTTAGCAGATAAACTGATTGCAAATGTCATTGGCTATTTTCATCTGTTCCTTTGGGTGTAGCCACTAATTTCAATATTAATGACGAAGACTATGTTATTCCGCGGGTTGTTGAAGAAACATCAATTATTGCGGCCTTATTCAAATCAGCTAAATGAGGTATAGGAATTTTAAACTACCTATTTCCTGTTTCCAAAAGTATAGAGCTTAAAATAGTAACCAGGAGCTTCATGCTGATCCCATGGTCTTTTGCTCTTTACTTATAATTCATGTACCCCAAAATTTTGTGACTCACTCGCGGCTCTTCAATACACGCAATGATTCTTACATGGCTCTGGCAATGCTTGCAAACCGTTAGGTCAAGGTTGACAACTCATTTCAAACGCAGAGCCCAGTTCATTTTTGAATGGTGAGCTTCACCGTCTTTTCGGGGTTAGCGTTTAAAATCCCTTGTTTATAAATTTCAGCATCAATCCAAGCTTTTCCTCTACCAATACATCATTATCGACTATAGTCCACTAGCTTTTGGGAATTTTTCCTGTGCCATCGGACCAGCAGTAAAGTCGATTTTTTAACAAAATCCTTTTTGTCAAAAGGAGCATTCTCGGAACAAATAAGAGTTTGTTTTTTAAGCACCTTGCTTTTTAGATCATCGAAAGCGCCTGATTCTTGAAGAAGTAGATTTAAGGTAGCCTAGCACTCGTTAGTTGCTCTATGACCATCATAAAAATATCCCAACTTCCAGTTAAGATAATCAAGTTTTGAGCTTTCATAATTCCGCTGTTTCCAATCAATATTTTTATTGTGCAACCGAAAGGGAGGGATATAACTTGTTTCTGTATCTCTTCAGGTGTTTGCAATTCTAAGAAGTTACGATCAAATTGAGCATAGTGGCATACTATTAAATGGCTCTCTTTAAGTGCCTGCAACACAAACTCCCAATTAATTATCTTGCCAATTAGATTTTCATTACGAATACCGGTAATTTTTGTGATTTCAGTGAGTATCGGTTTTTCCAGGGTCATTCAGTTCATTATAAGTATGTTTAATTTCTAGAATTCCGTCCTCATTGGAAAATAAAAATGAAGGCATGCCTATTTCAATGATTTCATGTTGGGTTACATCCGTTCCATTGTTTCCAAATCAATGAATGGTTGTCATGTATATTTTAGATGAAGGCTTAGCTACAAGTTCTTTAAATTGCATAGGCATCCGCTTCGGCGTGCCGTGATAATTCGTCGAAGGATTGTTCAATCATAAATAACTACTTAGGAATATTTAAAAATTTTCTGCTGGGTTAAATGGTAACGTAGAGTTATGAGGGTTGTTAGTGTTTTAAAGAAGATGCTACCTGAATATTCATTTTTTCAAATAAAAACGTTATTAAAATAAACTCCAATTATTTGGATATTTTAAAATCACTATGGCTAATATATAATCCAATCTGCTTTTTTCTTTTAAATATTTACCATTATGCCCAAAAATCTTTATCCGAATAACATCGTTTTTTATAGCGAAGAAATGAACCAAATCATTTCTATGAAGCCGGAATTTAAAATTGAACGCCAAACCATGCGACTTTTACCTGTAGATCATCCGGAAAATGTCTATATTAGTCCTGAAAAACAAGCGCTCTATCTGGTACATTTTGATGAAAAAAACGATGAATTTGTTGATGTAGAGGGTGATACTTTAGATGGAGAGTACAATTTTGTATTAACCTGTGAGGAGTCTCCAAAACTGCTTTGTGATCTCAACCTGAATCATTCTTTTTTAAGCAATGGAAAAAAAGTATTAGGTGCAGGAAGTTTGTTTTTTGAAAATGGCTGCTTACGAGAAATTACTAATAATAGTGGCCATTATCGTCCTACTGATAATGAAATGCTCCCTTTTCTTAAAGCAATGAACGCCATGAGTCTAGGGAGTGTTCTGTCTTATAAGAGCTACTGTACTAATCTTCCCAAAATGTTTGAGATGGGCGATCTATTGGATATAAACGATTTTTCCGAGATATTGTCTTTAGATAAAAGTGCAGAACTTGATAGGCCAACCAGCAACCCTAAAAGTAGCTCGGGTTATGACGATAAAGTAGTGGTGAAAAATGAAAAGGATTCATCGAAGGGACGTCGCTTTGGGCAAAATATTTCCAAAGAACTTCTTTCTCAATACCTGAATATTCTCAAAAACCCTATATTTGCAAAAAAAGAAGATCCTGTTAGAGAAACGATACAATCTCAGCTCAATATAAAAAAGTAACTGGGCTCCAGGAAAGAGAAGTCAAAGAGTCATTTGGAGGAAAACTTACAAAAAATCTCAGCCATGTTAAAATAAGTTCAGTGATCCATTCGTTTTCTATGCTATTGTTTTGAAGCATTGGTATTTAAAATAAAACTTAATTTCCCTGTTCGCTCAAGACGTGCTTCTTTTACATGGCTTAAATCATCATGATGAAGTGCTTCTCTTAGGCTCTCGCGCAAATCTTCTTCGGTAATTTGATTTCTTTTTAAAACATTCCAATCGATTTGGCCCTCTTTGATGACGATTACAGGCTTACCTTTAAGTAATATTCCAATTTTATGATGCTGAAAAGCCCCAAATGCCAATAACCAGTGCAAAAAAATGATAACCCCACTACCAGCCATAGACCCTATAAGTGTTGATGAACCATTAATGGCTCGACTTAACACCGATCCCAGGATGATAACCAGTACAAAATCAAATGAGGTTTGTAAATTAAACCGTCGATTGCCAATGCGGATTAAGAAAATGGCATAAATGTAGATAATAAGCGTTCGGATGATTATATAAATGAGGTGGTGATCTGAATTAATCTTGCTAAGGTAAAAATAAAGCATTCTATTTCCTCTTCTTCAATGGATCGTTTTACCTCATAAAAGCTTATCTCTTGAGCTTTTGAACGTGTGATTCATGCAACTATAAAAATTATTACTCTTAATGATAGAGTTATAATTGGATTATGAAAATAAAGGATTTCATTTTAGGGCTAACCCCCTTAAAAATACCCGCCTAGAGATTCTTTGTGAATCAATAATACAAACTCAAGCTTCATTTGTTTTTACCGATATATTATCCAAGATGCCCAATATGGAGTCTTTCATGGATAGAATTGCACAATTTAATATCGGAGATTTAGTCATTCATAAGCACAGTCGCTATAGAGCGATCATTATCGATGTGGATCCGCTTTTTCAGGCTTCTGGGCGCTATAATCCGCAAGCTAAAAAACGTGAATTTGCTACTCGTAATCCCTGGTATCGTTTATTAGTGGATGACAGCAGTCAAATTACGTACGTGGAAGAATGCATGCTCATTGCGGACCAAAGCGCCCTGCCAATTAATAATCCAAACATTGGTTTTTATTTAAAAGAAAAAGAAGGCCATTATTGTAGTGCAAACTCCACCCATTAAATATTAAAGGAAGTGGTACTGTTATTTAGGAAAAGTAGAATCCCCTTCCCAATTTTATGTCTTAAACTAATGTGTGGAATAAAAAGGAGAATCATTATTATGGGCCGTTCGGACTGAGGAGGTATTTACGCTTTCAATGTCTGGGGTATGCTCTTGTTAAAGCTTCGCGACGATGCTGACGTATCTTCTCCGCACCACTGCAGGAATTTGTAGTTGTCCTCGCGAAAGTGGGATCCCAAGTTGGGGGGCACAATGCTTCTGTAGAAATGGATTTCCGCTTTCGCGAAAATGACGAAACTCTTAAGTTAATGGCAGTACTCCTTAGTCTGACCTAAGATATCCTCACAAAATTTAAACTAAAAAATGATTTTGAGCTATCTCCCCTTGGATCGTTTATGCTGAGGAAGCGCGAAGCCTTATACCAGGCCTTCGAGACGGGGCATTTTGCCCCTCCTCAGGCTGAACGGCCCTAAATAGGGACTGGAGACTCTTTTTTAATTGCATGGGAATGGAGCAGGTAGG
The DNA here is from genome assembly GCF_900452415.1 of Legionella cincinnatiensis. NCBI lineage: Bacteria > Pseudomonadati > Pseudomonadota > Gammaproteobacteria > Legionellales > Legionellaceae > Legionella > Legionella cincinnatiensis. The sequence goes on from NZ_UGNX01000001.1 coordinate 114,526, forward strand.
ATCAGGATCTAATAAAATCCTTATCTAACTCATCTTTGGTTAAGAATAACTTTTTGATTTAATAAGATATTCTTTCATTCAATTATTAAGAAAAACGGTAAAGTCAGTTCAAGTATCACTGAATGAGTTATATAGGATCAAACAGATATCAAGCGCTGTTAAACATACTAAAATAACGTGAGTTATGGATAAGGATATAATTATAACGATTCTCTATCACGCTCCGTTCGGGCTGAGGAAGCGCGTAGCGCTGTCTCGAAGCCTTAGCACGAATTTTCAAGATCTGTGTTAAGGCTTCGAGACGGCATACATGCCTCCTCAGCCCAAACGGGCCGAAATGGAGACTGGATCTAAATAGATTCTTTATCCGAAACTCACGTTAAAATAGGGAAACTCAATATAATTTATTGGGTAAGTTGGATTATTCATTAATCCAACTTACTTGCGAGTAAAAACCTAAAACATGCCATTATTATTGGCAGATTCCGCTGGAATATCTTGTATGACATCCCAATGCTCATAAATTTTGTTTTTCTCCAAACGAAAAACATCAATAATTGCTCTGCCTTGGGTATTAGGTTCTAAAACAGAATGGACATGCACAATCACAAAGTTTCCTTCCGCAAAAATTCTTTTTATTTCACTGTGTGAGTGGGGATAATTGATTTTTAGATAATTAATATAATTTTTTAAACCTTCCAGACCGTCTTGGGCCAGTGGGTTATGTTGAATATACCATTCACCTAAGTATTCTTGAGCGGCATCAAAATTTTTTTCATTAAGTGCTTTTTGATAGAAACGTGTTACGACTTGCTTATTTTCTTCTTGAAGAGAACCTGCAAATCCAAAATTCGACTGAATGAATAAACTACTTGCGATGAATGACAGTAATACCTTGTTCATGATTTCTCCTTTATTATCAATTAAATTGATTATAAATAGCTTTTATAATTTAAAAAGCGCATAATTTAGATGAGATTTATCTAATTTTTTGATGAGTACGAGTGAATCGATAAATGACAAAAATAACGCTTGAGCAATGTCGTGTTTTGCAGGCAGTTGTTGACGAAGGCAGTTTCGCGCGTGCAGCACTTACCTTGCACAAAAGCCAATCTAATATCAGTTATTCGCTCGCGAAACTTCAGGACATGCTAGGGGTACAATTATTTCAACTTGAAGGCCGCAAAGCTGTATTGACCGAGCATGGCGCGCAAATTCTAAAATTATCGCGGCAAATGACGCGAGCAGCAAAAAACTTAGAGAATGCAGCACTCCATTTAAAGTCGAATTATGAAAAATCATTGCGACTCGCTGTCGATGAAATTTTTCCAACTCAGGTATTAATGACCATCCTAAAACAATTTAGTGTTCAAAATACATCGACTAAACTTTTTATTAATCACGGCCTTTTATCGGGACCAAGCGAGCAGCTCATTAATGGCGAAGCTGATTTTGCTATTATTTCGAAAATTCCAGAGGGATATATTGGCAGTAAATTAATGGACATACATTTTATTCCTTATGCTCATCAAAACAGTCCTCTCCATCATAAATGCATTACGCTTGACGATTTGTATGATGAGCGCTATATCATTGCTCAAGATTCTGGACTTAATAAAAAACGAGATGAAGGCTGGTTAGGCTCAGAGTACAGCTGGAAAGTAAGCACGCTAGAGTTAAAAATTCAATGCGTGGTTCATGGAATCGGCTTTGCCTGGTTACCGCAACACATCGTTGAAGAGAGAAGCTTACCTATATATCCTCTTAGGATGACGGAAAATAATGTTAGAACCTACCCTATATACTTAGTACATCAATCACTACAAAACCTGGGACCATCTGGAACATTGTTAATGGAATTATTCACCCAGCATACGTTAATGACAAAAGAGAAAGCTTGGTTGTAGTATTCTGTCTCTTTGCACAATTTCTCCTTTATTCATTTTGTTAAGGTACTTGAGCTATGTTTTTGATTTGATTGGTCTTAATCGCGAAAAGTATTTAAGATACCGTGGTAAAAAAAATCATTCTTCACTGAAATATCTCCCGAAAAAGGGAAATCTATGCTAAAAGCAATCGCCAAATTGAACCCCAGGACCACTGCAAAAACGATAATAGGAATTAAATCAATAAACTTAGATTGGCCGCGGATAAAACCTAATATTAAGGTTAAAAAAATGGAGCCAAGAATGAGAGCCGCACTAAGCCGGCTAGGGATAACACTGTTTAATTGATTTACTCTATCTCGCCGCAGTTTATGGACCGTATTAAGATGATGCAGTGCCTGCGTATAATACAATTTCTCTAATTGAGCAGTTGGTGTAAAAGACTGCATGTTCTGATACAACTCTTTTAATGCTTTGGCAGCATTCGGACTTTCTTTACCCCGTTCCATACTTTTCCACTCATCCGTTCTTACGGCAACGGTATAATTACGGATGGCTTCTGAAAGTTTTATTTGGTTTTCTTGCGGAAACACGGCAATATTACGCATCATGACCGCTAATGAGTTCGCTTCTTGGGCGGCGTTATCCTGTGCTTTTAGTAAATAATTCCAGGCGGTGATAATAATAAACGCTAATAATACCGAAAATCCACCGCTTAGGATGGCAATGATTGAATTGGAACGTTCAAGGTGATCTTTGTCATTAGCTATAGAAAAAAAACGAGAAGAGACAAACGCAGCGCCTAGAGTAGTAAGAACAAGAAAACTGATACAGAGACACACTACCCACCAAAATGGAATAAGATCAATAAATTGTCGAAGCATTCCTCACCTGATCTGACGAACATTACTCGATAATTACCTTATCAGGAAGTTATTCCTGGAGCAATGCAGCTGCTAAAAAATATAAACTAGTAATTGATACGGATTTTGATATTTAAATCAGTCACTAACATGCATTTTTGTATAGTTGGCGACTATATAATAAGTGGCAATTGTGGATAAGGCACCGAAAAAACACCAAACAGAGCCGAAGGCCAAGGCATAAAAAACTGCTGCGACAATAAAACCTATAGTCGTTATCGCACCAATAATCCACATGCCCCTAATACTGGAAATAAAAAATGGAACAATGACCGCAATGAGATATGCTCCCGTTAAAACTAAATCAAGAGCATAGGAATAGAAAATATGTTTCATAGAAGAAACACTATAGGTTAAGGCAAACATGGGGTAATTAATATGGTGATCGCTAATAACGGCGGTATGTTTATGAGCTACTAATCGAAATAAAATTTTACTTGCTGCAATAATACCAGTGATAAAAACCATTAAGAGTAGTTTTTTACGCTTTTTATCCTCTTCTAAAAGATACAAACAACCGGATAACCAAAGTGGCCAAAAAGCACCTGCGAAAAATAAAAATCCATAAACCCCTATTTTGTTTAAAAGACTTATAGAATCACCCTGCATTAAAGTAATCCAAACTATGCCTTCTAAGGCTTGCTGGACTGCAAAAAATAAAGGGGTTAGTGCAAAAAGACATAAAGGATAAGTGCGTGCCTTGAGTAAAGAACAAATACCCACAGCAGAAATAATACCAGCGGCAGTAAAACTGGCAGAAGCTGAAAAGCACATAATTTTCATCCTGAAAATATAAGATATGTAACTAATTTTATACCCCAAAAATGAGTGTCGCAAAAATAGTGACAATAATTGCTTGCCACTAAGTTCTCCTTCGTTGACTTAGTCGAGGTTAACAATCCGAATTATGTTTGGTAATTTCAAAAATTCCAGTAGCGACTGGCTTAAAAATACTTGCCTCTAGGGAGCATAGGAGGATAGCTTGGGATGAAAATCTTTTTGCAAGAGCTCGGGAGTAATATATTGGCTCATAGAATACTTACTTACTTCGCCTTCTTCATTTTTTGCTATTTCTTCCATTTTTCTAACCGTATTATAATAATGGGAATCAACTGAACCCGTGCCCTGGATGGTATGAAGAAGATTCGGTACATTTAATTCATGAGTCATTGGGTCATTATTCGTGGTATTAAAATAATAGAGATTTAATATCACATTTGCAGGTATTAAATTGGGATAGCCGCTGTAAAAACGGTTTAAAGGCACTAAGACTTGCTTGAGTAGATCATCATATACGTTAAAATGAATCTTTGCTTGGGGGTGGCAGAGAGCAATACGATGCATTTGCGGGTATATGATGTTTATTTTATCTTCGGAAAAAGTAAAATCGGCATGATTTCCTTGCAAAAGCTCATCTACAACTTCCTCTGATACACGATTTTCTAATAAATTTAATTTTTTTGCGCGTGCCACCTCGTTGATGCAATTAATAGTAAAACCAGGCTTACGATTTGCTGTGATGTCTGCTAATAGGAGAGGATCAAACCATGCTCCCAATGATTTTGCTAATGCTTTTGCCACAGGAAATGCTAAGTTATTTTGATTGTAAATGCTATTAAGACAATCTAGCCTGATACTTTGCCTATTTGAACTACTTGTTACATAATCAACCGTATATCCGTTGTTTTCTTTTTGATGACTGAGATACTCAATCACGGGTTTATGCATTGTCCCAATTTCGCCAGGCTCCATGTGTTGCAATCCAAAACAACCATCATGATCAATTGCATTAACACGAACAAGTTCGCCAAAATTTTTTGTCATTGTCTTAAAGGAGCGCGTAAAAAATGAATTTCTAGGGAGAACGCTTCCTAATTTGTTGAGATATCTGAACATGTCTTAAAAGTTTAAATGCATCATTCTTTAATACTACAGCAACCCGATAATGCAATATACACTTTGAGTTTAAAAAGGGTGAAGAAGAGGTTTAATCGGGGTTGGGATGTTTTGGACTATGATTTGTACTGGAGCATACAACTATGATTGCTGATATTTTGCGAATAAACCTGTTTTTTACTCTGCCTGCAACCGTCATTTTCAGATTTTGATAATAATTTAAAAAAAGTATGGGGGGAGGATAACGATGTTTGTGGAATGATTTCATTATTTTTTAGAATGGCTCTATGACGACTCGTTTTATGATGATTTGATTTTGATAAGCACACTCCATTAAATAAATGCTCGTTTCCAACAAAAGTAGTGATTTTTTTATAATGTAAAAGAGGATCTTTTTCATTAAAAGAATATTTATGTTCATGAGAGGTGCCAATAAACTGATTGTTCTTTACAAGAATATAAACTGGAGAAAAAGTCATCGTTAAAGGGCCTCTTTCCTGGGTATGAATATTAGGAGAAACGACTTGATGAATTTGATAGGCAAGAGTAGCTGTTGTAAATGGGTTGTCTTCAGGTAAAGCGCTTTGAGGATAAACGGAGAGTGATCGTGACAAATCTTGTTTTCCCGTACTTTTTTCGTAGAACATGGCATTGTTTAGCTTGGCGCTATTTAATGAGATACTATGGCAAGTGAACATATTGAGATGCCCAATACAGAGATATTTATTTAATAATTTGCCTAGTTCCCGGCCAGCGGTTTCAAGTGTCCAATCTAAGAATTCTTTCTTTTTATTAATATTGTTATGACCAAAAATCACCAGCGTTATTGTTTGATTTTCATTGTGATGGTGATTTAAAACCTGCTCCAAAGCATTTTTTTTAGTGACAATGCAGCATTGATTAGGATGCTTTTGAATATATAAAGAGATGCTTTCAATACCTTCTTTTGAGGTTAAGTCTTTATTGGTAATATAAATTACCTGGGATGCATTTTGTGGTTCTACAGTATTAGGATAAGCAAGAGGATGGTTTTGACACAGCAAATTGAAAAATTCCTGAGTGTTGTTGCCACCAATGACTGCGTGGTATACCGAGGCTTTTTTACTCAGTAAAAATGGTTTTCTCTCATAAATAGTTCTTATTATTTCTTTTTTATGGGTATCATTTAATCCATCCCATAATTTATTAATAAAAACAGTATGCCTCTTTTTTTTGATTTGGACGTCACTAAAGAGTACTTGATTGACAATATTCATTATAATTTGGAAGCAAAATGCTGAGTTTTTCTTCTTAATTTCTTCATGAATATGGAGTCCATCGATGGTTTTATTTGCTTTAAATCGTATTTCCGGCTTTAACTCTTTCTCCTCTTCCTCGTTCTTTCTATAGGGAACTGGGGTGCAAATGTATAAACGAAACCCATCTTTTTTTGCGGTAGCCGCATTAATTAATTGGGTTTCTCCACCTCTTTGCTGAATATTATTGAGATCCATATCTGGAAAGAGCATTTGTTTTAACCTATATGAATGAGGAGTATTAAAGTTTAAGAAGTAAGTCGAAGCTCGGCAAAAATAAACGACCTTAAACTCGTTAGACCTCCATGCGAGCTCCGACTTATTTTCGTTTTTTCTAAGACCTATGATTTATGATATGTTCGCTCACAGGATCAGGTATGGATTCTTTTATTGATTGTTTAAAAAAACCATATACTAAAAGTAGCCCATGTTCTTGGGTTTTCATGTGATGGTCTTTTTCACCTAATGTCACTTTATAGTGGCTCTTTTTTTGCTCGTTTGCTTTAGAGAGACATATTCCTTGGAATAATTTGGGATCACCAATAAATACAGTGATTCTTTTATAATGCAGAAGAGGGTCTTCCTCATCAGAAAAGCTATGGGGGTAATAGGGTACTCCTTGGGAGGAGCCGATAAATCGTGATTCATTATTATGAATGTAACGAGGGGAAGCAGAAATAACGAGCGGGCCGCGCTCTTTTTCGTGTATTGCAGGAAAAACAATCTGGCAAATTTGATGAGCAATAGTACTCATTTCAAAAGGGTTGTTTTCAGGAAGCGAGCATTTAGGATAAATCGATAAGGAGCGTGATAAATCCTGACTGCCTGTACTTTTTTCAAAGCATATAGCATCGTGAAGCTTGGTCACATCTAATGAGCCACTGTAACACGTAAATAGGTTTAAATGCCCAATGCATGGATGGGCCTTAGCAATTTTGCCAAGCTCATCACCAACAGTTTCAAGTGTCCAATCCAGACATTTTTTCTTTTTATTAAAATTATTATCTGCAAAGACAGCTAAGGTAATGGTTTGATCACGGCCTTTATGGAGTTTGAGAACATTTTCTAAAGCGGATTTATTATGGACGATACAGCATTCGTGCGGATGTTTTTTACTATACAATGCGACGCTTTCTCTGCCATGTCTTAATAAGTACACCTTAGCATCAATAAAAATAATGCGTGATGCTTGTTCAGGAGGTACTGTAGACGGAGTTGAAATAGGATGATTATGACAAACAATATTAAAAAACTCTTTTGCGTTATTACCTTCTATGATGGTGTTATAGACACTTTCTCTACTTGATAGTAAAAGAGGTTTTTTCTCATAAATAGTCCTTATTACTTCGGTCTTATGCTCATAAGTTAATCCATTCCATAATTTATTAATGAGTACCTTATGCTTGTGTTGTGCCAGTTGGATATCTTCGAGAATGATTTTGTTGATGATATTCATGATCATTTGGAAACAAATGGGTGAGTTTTTCTCTTTGAGCGCGTACCCGATACTCTTTCCATTTAATTTTTTATTTGCCCTAAATCTTATTTCGGGTGCTAAAATTTGCGCTATTTTTCCATCTTCATGATATTGAATAGGGGAGCAAATGTATAAACGAAATCCATCTTTTTTATGGGTAGCCGAATTAATTACATTCAATGAGCCCATATGTTGTTTTTGGGGGTTATCCTGGGTCTTATCATACATTCTCAATGTTCCTCTTTTTTATTTGAGCGCTAGGATAGAAAGTAAATGATTTTATTTTGTTCAAGTCAAGTAGAAATTTAATATAGTGGTTTAATATTAATTCATTGTATAAAAAGCCATCAAAAAGGGCATATTTTTTTATGGAAGTTTAAGAAGGAAAGTTTGATGATGCACAAACTAAGCTAAGCCATACAGTCATTAATTGTGAAGGCTGATTGTTGTGCGTATCAGGTTCAATTCAGATTTTGCTGTTGGGCTGAGTTTAGAGTGCAAAATAAACAGATAAAATGATTCCTATTTCGTAGAGCAAACAAAGAGGCAATGCCAGCATAATTTGAGAAAAAACATCAGGTGGAGTAAGCAACATACCTATTATAAAAGCGCCTACAATCACATAAGGCCTGATGTTTTTTAAGGTAATTATGTCAATGATATTTAAGCGTACGAGCACAAAACACACTAAAGGTACTTGAAAGCAAAATCCAAAGGTCATCAGCATTCTAGTGATGAAATCCAATGCATAGCCCATATCCGGCATGTAACGTACTCCTTGGGGTAAGGAATGAGCAAAAAAATGAAACATGAATGGCAAAACTAAGTAAAAACAAAACAAAACCCCAACTAGAAAAAGAATGAGACTCAATATGAGTGCGATACGTAAAATAGTTTGTTCTTTTTTATAAAGCCCTGGGCTAATGAAACGCCAGAATTGGAATAAGGCAAAAGGAGCGCTCAGTAACATTGCGGCATCAGCAGCAAGTTTTAATGGTGTAAACACGGGCGATGTTACCTGGGTGGCAATGATGCTTTCTTTAGTCGATAGCGTATCAAGTAACGGGCTAACCAAGGCTTGAAATAAATGATTGGCCAGGAAAAAGAAAATGAAAAACAAAGCAACAAACCAAATCAAGGTTTGTAGTCCTCGACGGCGCAGCTCTAATAGATGGTTTAACATGGGATATCGTTCCTATTTATAGGTAACACGCTCCTGTACAGAAATGTATTTGCCATAATCGTCAATCTAAGAGTAGGGGGTAAAACGATACTCAATTTGCCAGTAAATCGGCGCTTCATGAAAGCGGGAGACCCATTTTTATATGGGCATGGTACGAGAGCATGACTGGATTCCCGCTGTTGCGGGAATGATGGCATTTGTTTTCTACTCGCTTGACGGTTATGACCTATGCTCATTGAGACAAATTAGGAGTGCTAAACAGAAGTAAGTTCGGGGCTCTTCACGCCAATCTTCTCGGGTCTAATTTCTCTTAATCGATTAAACTGATCCACAAAAACTACGGTTGGAACCAGGTTCGCACAATCCTCTTCTAATACCTGCGTAAAAGAGGCGATGATTATTAGATCCCCAGGAGTGACTAAATGTGCGGCTGCACCATTAACACAAATTTCCGTTGAGCCGGGTTTGCCAGTGATCGCATAAGTTTCAAAACGAGTTCCTGCAGTAATGTTCCAGACATTAACTGCTTCATAAGGTAAAATATTTGCTGCTTTAAGAAGTTCTGGAGAAACAGTGATACTTCCTTCATAGTCCAAATCAGCTTCTGTAACGCAAGCCCGATGGATTTTTGATTTTAACATTTTTCTATAAGCCATAATGATTCCAGCCTTGTTCATAGTGGACGAATTTTACACCATATCTTGAAGCTTACGCTATACAAATTTAGCAACTAAATAGAGGTAAATCTCTATTTGTGAACCTTATTTATGATTACTCAGATTTTATCAGACTACTTTTTAAGATAGAGGCGCGATATAATTCTTTTTTACTCTTTGGAGATGAATTAAAGTGAGGCATAGTCCGCGTAAGCGGTTTGGACAGAATTTTCTACAGAGCCAACATATTATTAATCGTATTTTGCATGCGATAAATCCACAACCCCAAGATAATATGCTTGAGATCGGTCCGGGCTTAGGAGCGCTGACTCAGTCATTGCTGCGCCACCTAAATCATCTCACCGCTGTTGAAATTGATACTGATTTGCAAAAATATTTGACCGAATTATTGAGTGCACAAGGGAAATTGCATTTGATTTCTGCTGATGCATTAACACTTGATTACAATCAATTCGGCCCCAAATTACGAGTAGTGGGTAATTTACCCTATAATATTTCTACTCCATTGCTCATCCATTTATTGCAATTTACGGCTTACATAGAAGACATGCATTTTATGTTACAAAAAGAAGTCGTCGAGCGGATGGCAGCCCAACCAGGATGCAAGGCTTATGGACGATTAACCGTGATGTTGCAGTACCATTGTACGGTAGAACATTTATTTGATGTTCCTCCCGAGGCCTTTGATCCCAAACCTAAGGTAGATTCTGCGGTGGTTCGTCTTGTACCCCATTGCATTTCACCTTTTGAAGCGATTGATGTGGCGCGATTGGAGTATTTGGTGGCTCATGCGTTTGCGATGCGGCGTAAGACGCTGAATAATAACTTAAAAGGGTTAATAACTGCAGAGCAATTACATGCTTTGGGCATTGATGGAAGTAAAAGACCAGAACAAATTTCTGTTTCGGAATATGTTCAACTAGCGAAATTTATTTCCAATTAGTGTAAAATTAACTATTGAGGACTCATTTTTTAGGTCGGAGTTACTAAATTATTATGGAGATGGCTTTGTTTCAACGTCAACGTAAAGGTTCCTTGTCCTCGCAAGGCAAATCTTTGAAAGATTTAACACGCATGGTGAATGCCAATCTTTTTTTAGCAGAAGAAAGAAGACAAACATTACTCAAAAAGATGAGGGTTTTATCGGGCTTAGAAACGTCACGATATGATAGCTTATGTACTACTCTTGTCGATAATCTTGTTCATTATTGCCAAAATCTGCCTGAGACGACACACAGCTATTATTCTCAGCCAGGTGGGTTAGTCGATCATGCTTTAAATCGTACTGAAGCAGCACTTAGCTTATTTCAAGAATTTATGTTACTCGATCAACCTGATGCAATGTCCGAAGAACAAAAACTTTGGCAATATGCACTTTATTCCGCAGCTTTATTGCAAGGTATCGGTAAGTTATATGCGGATTATCGCATTGGGCTTTATGATACCAATGGCCAGTTTCTAAAAGAATGGAATCCATTGCTTGAGAATTTGACAAGCACTGGGGTTTATTATTTTTATGAATTTCAAAAAGAGTCAGAGGTGGAGCTACGTCGTCGACTTAATTTATTGATGGCTAGGACATTGATGCCCGTAAGTGGTTTTAACTGGATTGCTTCTAATCCCGACGTTCTAGCAGTTTGGTTGGCTTTATTAAATGAGGACGAGCGTTCTGCAGGTACTTTAGGTGCGATATTAATTCATGCCGAAGCAATCGCAATTCAACGTTATTTACTTGAATTTATGGGACGAACCGTTTCCGCTCAAGGTGGGGGTCGTTATCGAGCTGCTACATTTTCTGGTGGTCAGCCAGAATCGATATTGGAAAAAGAACAGGCAATAGGAATGGAATTCATCAAATGGATGATTAAATCTTTAGATGAAGGCCGCATTATGATTAATAAAGCACCTTTATTTATGGTGCCTGGTGGTATGTTGATGTGTCCTGAAATATATCAATTATTTGTGCGGGAACATCCTGAATATAAAAATTGGCAAGCTGCTAAAAATGGATTTTTATCCTTAGCACTCCACAGTCGTGCCGCTGATGGGGGGGTAACAAGCCGATTTGAAGCCAAAGGGAAAATGGAGTCAGGTACGGTCTTTTCTAAATATGCACTTGCTTTACCTGCCTCGGTCAAGGTCCAAAATATGAATACTGGTAAAGTTGAGACTATGTCGGCTACGGAATTGATTCATAAAGCTCAGTTCAACAGTCAATTTACCCAACAAAATAGTGGTTTAGTGACCTCATTGCAGAAATTAAATGCGACTGGAAAATGGCAAGCTGTGGAAAATGAAAATAATGCGCTAAGGCCAGGAGCAAAAAACGGTGCCTGATTATGCAATCGGTGATGTACAAGGCTGTTATGAGCCTTTGCAGAGGTTACTGGAGTTAATCGAATTTGATGAAAAAACGGACCGTTTATGGTTTGTTGGTGATCTTGTAAATCGTGGTCCTGAATCTTTGGCTGTTTTGCGCTTTGTTCGTTCCTTACCTCTTACGCCAAAAATCACCTTAGGGAATCACGACTTGCATTTATTAGCCTCATTATTTGCTGGAAGACCTTGGCGAGAGCATGATGATACCTTACAGGAGGTGATGTATGCGGCAGATAGAGAGGACTTAGGTCATTGGTTAAGAAAGCAATCTATTTTGCATTATTCATCAGAGCTCAACGTTGTGATGTGTCATGCAGGGATAGCTCCCTTATGGGATTTAACCCAAGCGATGCAACTGGCTAAAGAGCTTGAAGACGTTCTGGCTGGCGATCATTTTCGCGATTTTCTAGCCCATCTCTATGGTAATAAACCGGATTTATGGTCTGATGGCTTAACGGGTATAGATAGGCTACGAGCTATAACAAATTATTTTACGCGGATGCGTTTTTGTGATGCAAATGGCCGGTTAGAGTTAGGCTATAAGGGAACTATTGCGCAAGCGCCAGCAAATCTTTATCCTTGGTATGAAGTACCGAGTCGTAAAGAAATCAAGTGTGATATTGTGTTTGGGCATTGGGCGGCTTTAATGGGGAAATGTCCTAATCCTAAAATTCATGCCATAGATACTGGATGTCTCTGGGGAAGACAACTAACCGCATTACGTTTGCAGGACAGGCAGCGATTTGCAGTGTGGAACAAAAAATGATCTTAAAAAAAAGAGCCCTGCTTTTTTTGTTTATTTCTTTGTTTACGCGCCAGATCTGGTCCATCCCCGCTGGGGAAAATTCGTCAATAAAAGACGCTGAAGATCGCCTGCAAAAAGCAATAGAAAATCCTGAGTTTATGTTAAAACACTGGATAGAGTTACCTACATCGCCTGCTTCACGCAATAAAGCCATCCATCAGTTGAGTTTACGAGAGGCTATTTTATTGGCTTTACGCTATAACCCTAATATTCAAAATGCCGAACTTGATCGTATTGTCCAGCGCTACCAATTACGTTTAGCGTATAATGAGTTTGAGTTACAATACGCTATAGGGGCTTCAGGAGCAGTGCAGAAAAGTACTTATTCTGGTGTTGGTTCCAATACCAATCATACCCTTCTAGCCACCCCAGAATTTAATTTGAATACGAAGTTGGGTACCTCCGCAAAGCTAGGAATTGATAATAATCTGAATGGGAACAACAGCTACAATCCTGTATTGAGCTTTTCGTTAACACAGCCTTTATTGCGTGGTTTTGGTAAAGCCGTAAATGAAGCGGCACTTTTAAATGCTGAAGATACTGAATGGTTGAACAAATTAAATTTAAAGCAATCGGTAGCTGATCAAGTGACCCAGGTAATCATGGCTTATCGGATGCTGATTCTCAGTGGTAATAACTTACAAAATCAGCGTTTGCAATTAAAAGAAGCCCAAAAGTCTTATGATATCAATGAAAAGAAAATAAAAGCAGGACAATTAGAGCCCACAGGTAATATTCAACAATCTTATCAAATTGAATCGTTAAGTTTGATGGTTGAGCAGGCAGAAAATGATTTTCAAATCGCATCACAAGATTTATTGCAGACCATAGGACTTGATCCAGAAATGCATATCTCAGTACCTAGCGATGTAGTATTAACCAAACTTACTGTTCCTGATCTAAAGCAATCAATTGAATATGCGTTAAATAATAATACTCAATATTTAGCTTATAAAGTTGCCTTGCGTGCTGATGAGCGTGCTTATAAAGTTGCTAAAAATCAGCAATTATGGCAATTAGATTTAGGAGGGAACATACAAAGTGGCGTTGTGAATGATGTTACTGGGGTTAGCGGGGGTGTGCGCGGTATTTATGATGGTAATAATGTGACTGAAACAGCGCGTTTGACCTTAACTGTACCATTGCATGATCTCAAGCGACGGAATCAATTAATTAGTGCAAAAGTTCGTTTGGAAAAAGATCGCTTGGCACTGCTTGCTGCTAAAAGAGCATTGATTACCAATATCACCAACATCATCAACAATCTTAATAGCTTAGCGAAACGTTATCAGTTGGCACAAAAGCAAGTGAAATTGGCACAACAGTCTTATGCTTTGGAAAAGAAAAAGCAACAAGCGGGGATTTCCAGCGCATTGGATGTAAACAACACGCAAAATCAATTAATTCAAGCACAAGCAGGATTAATCAATGCAAAAATTGCTTATTTGAATCAAATATCAAATCTGCAAAAAATTCTTGGAACAACACTGGAGCATTGGCAAATTAAATTAAGGTATGGTGGATGAATAGGTATCTCAATCAATTAACGAGCATCATCATCTTCGTGATGTGCTTATTTTTGCTTTCATGTGGACAACATGAGAAACAGAAAAAGACAACAGCTGTTTTGCATGAATATAAAGTGCAGGAACGCCCTATCCATAAGTCATTGCATTTTACAGGCACAGTTCAGCCTTTACATGAAAGTACTTTAAGTAGTCCCATTGAGGCAGTGGTTGAAACAATGAGCTTTCATTATGGGCAAATAGTTAAAAAAGGAGATGTAATTGTTACCTTAAATTCAACGGAATTACAAAGACAGTTTAATGACACATTAACCGAGTACTTAAAGGCCAAAGACAGTTATACTATTGCTAAAGCCAAATTTGTAGGAACTCAGGATTTATGGGATTCAGGCTTACTGTCCAAAAATAATTATTTAAGTGAAAAATCAAACGTGGATACGGGCCGGGTTACCTTGATGCAGTCCACACGTAAACTGACAGAGATGTTGGAAAAATTAGATGAAAAGCGTTCACAAAATATATCATCATTAAGTTTGGCTGACTTCGATAGGCTAAAAAATATTTTGGCTTCAAATCATAATTTGATTCATTTAAAAGCACCTAATGATGGAGTATTGCTCTATCCTCCTAAAGCCGGAGAAGATAAGAGTGCGCGCGTCACTGTAGGCGCTTCAGTTAAGTCGGGGCAGGTGATTGGACTAATTGGTGATTTGTCGGGAATCAGTATTGAAATTGATGTTCCTGAAATTGATATTACCCAGGTGCAAGCAGGTATGGATGCAACCGTCAGTGGGGTTGCTTTTGGTAAATATCAATTACAAGGGAAGTTGGTTGCTGTGAATGCACAAGCGTCGAATAATAATGGACTTCCATTTTTCACAGCAGTGGTTGAAGTACGAAAATTAAGTGCAGAGCAACAAAAATGGATCAAAGTAGGCATGAGTGCCTCTATAGAGTTAAGTGTGGATCATGGGAAGCAGTTAGTGATACCTATTGCTGCGATCAAACGTGAAAAAGGACAAAGTATTGTTCAAGTGAAAAATGAATCAGGCTCTATTGAAAAACGTGTCATTTCAACAGGTGCAGCCCAAGCAGATTCAGTGCTTGTTGAAACAGGCTTAAAGTCCGGTGATGTGGTGGTTTATGAGTAATTGCTCTGAACTGTGTGAAAAAAGTATGGTGCAGGAAGCCAGCAAGAATAGAAACGGAAAAAAGCAGCCTTTAATGATGCTTACTGATATTGTAAAAACCTATCATCTTGAGGGAATTAGTTCCACAATTTTAAAAGAAGTATCAGTGAAAGTTTATGAAGGTGATCTTCTCGCTATTGTAGGTGCTTCTGGTTCAGGTAAGTCCACATTGATGAATATTATAGGATTATTAGATAAAGCAGATAGTGGTACTTATTTGTTAAACAATCATAATGTAGCCGCCTTAACGGATGATCAAACCGCAGTGTTACGGAATCAAAATATAGGATTTGTTTTTCAACAATTTAATTTACTACCGCGTTTTAGTGCTAAGCAAAATGTAGCGTTGCCTTTAATTTATCGTGGTGTTCCTGCGACTGAAATTGAAGAAAGAGTCCTTGCGGCTCTTGACTGTGTGGGAATGCACCAATATGCAAAGCACAGACCCACACAATTATCAGGAGGACAGCAACAACGTGTTGCTATAGCGCGTGCTTTAGTTACCGAACCCCAAGTAATTTTAGCAGATGAACCCACAGGTGCGCTTGACTCGCGAACAGGTAATGATGTGATGAATTTATTTTTATCCCTACATGCTCAAGGTCGAAGTATCATTATGATTACTCATGATGAGCAGATCGCTGCACTTTGCCAGCGAAAGATTACACTGGTGGATGGCGTGGTAGTAACGGAGACGGTGTAATGAAGTTTTCTGGGCATTGTCAACAAGCTGTAGTCAACTTGACCGCGGCTAAATTACGTTCATTTTTGGCCATTTTAGGCATTCTAGTCGGTACCGCTGCAGTTGTCGCTTTGATTAGTTGTGGTCAATTGGCGACAGAAAAAGCTTTAGCACAATTTAAAGCATTGGGAACGGATTTGCTCTCAGTTGCAGTTTATTCAAAGACTGTAGGTAAACAAGGTAGTCATGAATCAGTTTCTGTAGCGCAATGGGAGCAACTCGCTGAGCGGATCCCTTATATTATGGAGATGGCGCCTTATAGTACTGCATACCAGTCTATAAGTTATCAAGGAAAATCGATGCAAGGAGCAGTCATTGGGGGCAATGAACATTTGGCCAAAATTGTTAACATCAAGTTAGCTGCAGGTCATTTTGTTTCTTTTGTTGACTCTTATGAGCATTACTGTGTTATTGGGGCGAATTTGGCGCGGCAAATAAGAGAAATTAGTTTTGATGAGCCCATAGGTAGGCAATTACGGATAGGACAATCTTTATATACTATTATCGGAATCGCTGAGCCTTGGAAGGAAAATGGCTTTTTTAATGAAGACATCAATCAGGCGGTGATTGTGCCTTTGGCAGGTATAAACCTAATCAGCAAAGATGCCAAAATAAATAATGTGATTTTGAAGTTAAGGCCAGATAGCCCTATTGATGAAGTTATTGAAGAAATAAAACAAATTATTGGTTCCATTGCTCCTAAATTAAATGTGTTTACTCGCAGTCCCAAACAAATCATTGCCAGTATGGAAAGCCAAGGGCAGATTTTTACTTTATTACTTGCTGTAATCGGTGGCATCTCGCTTTTAGTAGGTGGAATTGGGGTGATGAATGTGATGTTGGTTTCCGTGAGTGAACGTAAAAAAGAAATTGGTATCCGTAAAGCGGTTGGTGCTAAAAATAGCGAAATTCAAGCGCTGTTTTTAGTGGAATCGGTCATGCTTTCTCTATTAGGAGGTGTGCTGGGTGTCTTTTTAGGATTAATTGTCACCCGTATTTTAGCCTATTTCAGTGGTTGGAATTTTTCAATTTATTTTCTTCCTCCTGTAGCAGGCTTTTTGGTATCTGCTGCAACAGGGATTTTCTTTGGTTTTTATCCGGCACGCCGAGCGGCAAAATTGGCCCCCGTAGTTTCTCTCCGCAGCGATTGAGCATAACATTTGCTTGAATGTGTAAGAGATAGTAAGTAACGTGCGTTATGGATGAGCGATTGAATCATTATTTTCGAGTCGTTCGGGCTGGGGAGGCATTTATGCCATCTCGAAGCCTTAGCACAGAACGTGAGCGTTCGCGCGAAGGCTTCGAGATAGCGCTCGCGCTTCCTCAGCTCGAACGGTTGGAAGTCAAATCATGTTCTTTTATATGAAATTCGTTAAGTGACAATCAAAATAAGTAACGTGAATTATGGATAAGCGATTGAATCATTATTTTCGCACCGTTCGGGCTGAGGAGGTATTTATGCCATCTCGAAGCCTTAGTCCCGAACTTGAACGCTCGCATGAAGGCTTCGAGACAGCGCTACGCACTTCCTCAGCCCGAACGGTTCGAAGTCAAATCATGTTCTTTTACACGAAACTTGTTAAGTGACAATCAAATTTCGTGTAGAACTTCCGAGGCTTGTCTGTGAGATCCACTTGAGCAGTTACAGTGAAGAATGATAAGTTGCCGTTTTTTCCTGCCCCTCATAGGGTTTTTGATATTCTGAGGTAAAAAAGAAAAGATTCCTATTTACTTCTTTTTTCAGGGAAGACGGTTTGGGTTGTTTGTGCAAGATGTATTCTTTGGTTGCTTGATGAGATTGCTCCCAAACGCAAGCAACATCTTCAAAGCCACCCAAGGCATAAGGTCCGACATAAAGTGTTTGGGCATGCATTTGTTTTTTATCCAATTCCAGCCGAAGCTCCCACGGCAGAGTGGACATATAATCCTTCCAAACTTTGGTTTCCAAAATATCTACATCTGTTACACCGGGTACTTGCATGAGTTCAGTTTTTAATTGCTGTATTTTTTCCGGAGTAAAGACAAAATCCGTACCTTCATTTTTTTGGCTGAGTTTTAAATTAATGTATGCAGTGCATAAACGTCCATCCTTAGGATTGACTCGATTGTCTCTGGTGGTAATTAAGGCTAAATGCTCTAATCCTTCTGGGGTAAGTCCTTTATATTCATAATAGTGATTTGCTGGATAGCCATGCAATTTGACCACTGCGACGGGGTATTGATACCAACTAAGATTATCGACACATTTTTGTTCCGTTTCTGTAAGTTCCATTCCTAATGTGGGCCAATGTAAAGGTGAAATCGCAAGAACTAGGGAGTTTGCACTGATGCTTTGCAAGCCATCATCTGATTCAAAAACAACAGTAATGCCTTCATCATTTCTAGTAATGGATTGAATGTGCGAGTTATAGCTAATATTAAAATCAGCCGCTATGGCTTTCATTAGCTCTTGGAAGCCATTTTGCACGCAGCGTAGGCCGTGCGTGCCAAAAAGCTTGGGAATGATCAGATCAGGTAGAGTCATGGTGCCGTAGTATTCAAGAACAGCGTAAGTAGGACACTCCTTCATAAGACCATAACCAAATGCAGGAACAAACATATAGGAAAACTCATTGACTTTTTCTAGCTTATGTTTTTTGGCAAAGTCTCTGAAAGGGATTTTATAATCTTCGGGCAGATCCTGATGTTTATCTCTTAAATGTTGATATCTTTTAGCATGTCCCGCAAAAACTAACATTTCATGAGCAAACTCTAATCCCCAAAAACCTTTCTTTAAAAGACCCATTTGACTTAAATTTTTATCAAAAGGAAGAGTACTTAGGTCCGATGGTAATACTTGTTCCCACGCTAATTGTTTTTCTTGCATCTTATCAATGACCTTACCATAATTGGGGGCGATTAAAGCAGCTCCCCATTCGGTTTTATTATTTTTATCTAAGGGGTCGGTAAAGGTATGACATTTACCTCCGGCGTGAGCCTCCTTTTCCAAAATGAATACTGATTTTCCATGCTTACTTAAAACATTAGCAGCGGATAAGCCGGAGGGACCTGCGCCTATGATAATGGTGTCTACCTTGTTTAATGTTTTCATGTGCTACTCCTTAAATATTTGCTAAAAAAGTTTAAGAAGGAGCTATTGCCATGTAAAATATAGAATTTTTATAGAGGCTATAAATAAAATTTATGGCCCCAGGTCATCTTGATGGAGCCTTTGGGATACGAGGCATAGCACTGAAACAAAAGGATTAATCGATGTTACCTTCTGCAAGTGATTTAATTTATTTCTACGAGGTTGCTAAAGAATCAAATTTTAGTAGAGCGGCTAAAAAGCTTCACATAAGTCAGCCTTCATTAAGTTTTTCCATAAAAAGACTCGAAGGATTACTCAATACCCACTTATTTATTCGTCATACCCAAGGCGTTACTTTAACGCGAGCAGGTAATAAATTATTCGAGAATTTTGAGAGTTTATTAACCCAGTGGAATTCATTAACTACAACGATCCAAGAAACGAATCAACACATTAAAGGAAAGGTAACCATAGGTTGTTATTCTACACTTTGTACTTATCTGTCGGAAATGAGTTCTGATTTACTGTTGCAATATCCAGAGCTAGAAATTCATTTCAAACATGGCCTATCTGCTGACATTATGCAAGGTATAATCGAAGGTACTGTAGATTTAGGTATTATGACGGATCCTCATCCGCATGCTAATATCATCATTCGTAAGATTGCTGAAACTGAGTTTTCTTTTTGGTCATCTTGCAAACAAGATAATGAGGTTGATTTATATTCTGATGAGTTGTTAATTTTAGCAGATTTAAAAATTCCCTTAATGCACACTCTGTTGAATGAATTACACAAATTACGCCAACATAAACCAGCACCGCGTATTTGTAATGTGGATCAAATTGAAGCATTAGCTGCGATGGCACTAAACCATCATGGCGCTGCTATTTTGCCACGCTGCTACGTTGAACTTCATTTTAAAGATCAATTAAAAAAGATTGCAGATGCGCCAACCTATGTTAAGCCTTTATGTTTGGTATACAGGCCAGATGTGAGGCAAATTGCTGCAGTGAAAGTTGTCTTAAAAGCAATAGATAATTTGCTGCAAGCAAATAAGTTAAAATCGACATCCACAGTGTCTTAGAAGTACCGTGGGTTTTATTTTCTCTATTGCGCCGATTTTATAAGTACCTTAAGATGAAAAAATTCTTCAATCATGAAATGGACTTGAACTATGTTAAAAAAATTTTTAGAAATAAGTGTGTTAACTGCTAGTCTTTGTTCCTTAGGCTATGCAGATACTCCACCTACTTCTTCAACTGACTCGCTCCCTTCAAGTTATATGCCAGTGGATATTCATGAGAGTTTTCAAAGCATTTTGCAGCGTATGAGCGGTGCAAAACAGGGTGTGGATGATCGCCAGCAAGAACTCTTAAAGCAGCGCTATGATTTAAGTAATAATCCTTCTCAAACCGTAAAGATGTCTAATGGAAAACCCGTGCAAGAAGGGGTACGGGTAAAACTGCCTGAAAATGTTACCTGGGAGCAGTTAGCCAAAATGAGTCCTGATGAAATTAAGGCTAAAGGCTTTTTCCCTCAGGGATTCTTACCGTTGCCTCATCCCAATCATCCGGAAGGCGGCATGTTATTTCCCAAATTTGTTATTGATGAAATTAAAAAACAGGAAGATAGAGATTTAACTCGTTTTGATTTGGATTTTGACATTCCCGATCATTTTTTACCTCCTTATCCTGCACCTATTTATTTAACCACCAGGCCGGATCTGGGTGATGTCTCCAAAGGCAAAGTGGTGACTATCGAAAATTATTATGAGTTATTTAATGGTTTATTAAATCCCAAACAATTAGAAGGGTTACGGTTATTAGTTACTCCTTTTATGCAGCAACAATTTAACCAAACTGAAGACAGGCGTACAGTGAAGCCTAGTCGTGGTGTTGCCTGTTTCGATTGTCATGCTAATGGCCATACTAACAAAGCAACCCATTTGGTGGGCGATATCAGACCTCAGGAGTTTCGTCATCGCATCAATACACCAACGTTACGTGGCGTCAACATCCAGCGCTTATTTGGTTCGCAACGTGCTTTGAAGACGGTGGAAGATTTTACCGAGTTTGAACAAAGAGCGGCTTACTTTGATGGTGATCCTGTTATTGCAACCAAGAAAGGCGTCAATATTCTTGAACGTGGCAGCCAAGTTCATTTCATGGCGGAATTCCAAGAAATCTTAGATTTTCCTCCTGCTCCTAAATTGAATTGGGAAGGGAAACTGGATCCTGCTAAAGCAACTCCAGCAGAGTTACGAGGTCAAGAGCTCTTTTTTGGTAAGGCAAAATGCTCCAGTTGCCATACTCCACCCTATTATACTGACAACACCATGCATAATTTACAAACAGAGAAATTTTATCAACCACAAACAATTAATGGTATGAGAGCTGTGGGTGATGGGCCTATAAAGACATTTCCTTTACGAGGAATTAAAGACTCTCCTCCCTATTTGCATGATGGGCGCTTGTTAACATTAGCGGATACTGTAGAGTTTTTTAATTTGGTTTTACAGCTACAATTAACAAAAGACGAAAAAACGGATTTAGTTACGTTTATGGAAGCGCTTTAACAGTCACTGTATAATAGCGCTTCATAGGATTTCAGAGGCAAATGAGTCCGAGCTTTGCACTGTCTCTTGATCACATCCCTGACTATGCCCCGCGGCGTCCAGTGTTTTAACGCAGTGTTTCTGGATTCCGCGGAAAGATAATGTTGCATAGAAAAAATTTGAGCCTTGGCACCAACACGAAGTAATGAATTAAAGCACGCAAAATAGAAAACAAAGGTAACAGAAAAAACTAGGGGGAAGAAGTATGAAAAAATGGGGACTTGCTGCAATAGTATATGTTCTGGTACATCATGTTGCCTTTGCACAACAAAATTGGAATCAATGGGTTGCTGGAGTTAGAGCGGAAGCGTTACAACAAGGGATTTCGCCAGAAACCTTTGATGAAGCATTTGCAAACATCCATGAGCCCAGTCATCAAATTAAAGGACTTTTGCATTCGCAACCTGAACACCGATTAACGTTTATTAAATATCGTAATACGCGAGTGGATAGTTATAGAATCGCTATTGGTCGTAAAGAATACAAACGTAATCAAGCAGTTTTGGATGCGGTGGCTAAGCAGTATGGGGTTAATCCCTGTTTTATTGTCTCTTTTTGGGGTATGGAAACAAGTTATGGCACTTATATGGGGAATTTTCCTGTAATTAAGGCATTAGCTACTCTGGCTTATGACTCTAATCGCAAGGATTTTTTCCGTAAAGAATTATTTATTGCCTTACGAATTCTTAATGAAGGTCATGTGGATTTGGCTGATTTTAAGGGTGAGTGGGCTGGTGCTTCAGGGCAGCCGCAGTTTTTACCCTCAAGCTGGGTAAAATATGCTGTTGATTATGATGGCGATGGGCGCAAAGATATATGGAGGAGTAAACCTGATGTTTTTGCTTCAATTGCAAATTACATGAAACAAAATGGTTGGCAAACTGGGGAGCCTTGGGCTATTCAAGTTAAGTTACCTCCCAAATTTAACATGGCGATGGCAGGTAAAACAATTGTAAAACCTGTAAGTGAATGGAGTGCTGCAGGGGTACGCACAGAAGATGGTAAGCCTTTACCCTACCAAAATTTGCAAGCAAGTATTGTGCAACCATTGGGTGGTCCTACTTTTTTAGCTTTTCCCAACTATAAGATGATTTTGCACTATAATAACTCTATCTATTATGCCGGAGCCGTAGGGTATTTAGCAGATAAAATTTGTCAAGGACAACAAAGAAGGTAATCCACTATGGACAATTATCTTGATAAGACAGCCAGTTTAACTCCTTTAGCGAAACGAGTAATTTGTGAAAAGGCTACAGAATATCCTCATACTGGAGCCTATAATGTTCTGGTGACTCAGGGGACTTATTTATGTAGGCGTTGTGGTTTAGCCTTATTTCGCGGATCAAGTCAGTTCAGCTCGGGATGTGGTTGGCCAAGTTTTGATGATAATGTTGTTCATGCAGTAAAACAGATTCCCGATAGTGATGGTAGGCGTATGGAAATACTTTGCGCACGATGTGATGCTCATTTAGGTCATGTTTTTACCGGGGAATATTTCACCCAAAAGAATTTACGCCATTGTGTTAATTCAGCTTCTATTGATTTTGTTGCCGATAATCAGGTTTTAGACACTGAGGAAGCTATTTTAGCAGGTGGATGTTTTTGGGGAGTTGATCATTTTTTAAAACAGATTCCTGGGGTACTCAGAGTGGAGGTAGGTTATACCGGCGGTGTTACTTTGGACCCCAGTTATGAACAAATATGTCAAGGTAATACCGGGCATTATGAGGCTGTGCGGGTTATTTTTGATAGAGATAAAACAGATTATCATCATGTTTTAAAACGATTTTTCGAAATTCACGATCCGACGCAAAAATCAGGGCAAGGCCCCGACATCGGGCAGCAATATCAAAGTGCCATTTTTTATTACAACCAAGAGCAGCTAGATGAAGCAGAGCTATTAATCCAAATATTGCAAAAAAAAGGATATGAAGTTGCTACGCGTCTTTTCCCCGTACAAACATTTTGGCCCGCAGAAGAGTATCATCAAGATTATTATGCGAAACATCGTAAAGCGCCTTATTGTCATCAACCAGTAAACCGATTTGATTAGTTTTTTTGGGTGTGTCAGGGGATGAAAAATGGAATTTACTTTTCGAGTTGCTACAAAAAAAGATAAAGAAAAGATTGCTTTCTTAGTAGAGAAATTAGCGGAATATGAACGGAAAAAACTTGAAGCAATGAGTTTAACTCTAGATAAAATTGAAGCTCATGGCTTTGGCAAAAATAAATATTTTTATATCTTATTAGCTGAATATAAGAAGGAGCCCGCAGGTTATGCCTTATATTTTTTTTCCTATTCTGCTGCAGAAGGCGCACCTGTTCTTTATGTGGAAGATTTATTTGTTCAGGAAAAATATCAAAATCATGGTTTGGGTACTTCTTTATTGTCTTATCTTGCTCGCCTAGCGCTTGAGAAACAATGTTGTCGCATGGAAGGGCATGCATTTACCTGGAATAAAAAATCCATTCAATTTTATGAGTTCTTAGGCGCACATCCACGCACAGATCTATTGCAATTTCGTTTGACAGATGATTCTTTAGAGCGATTAGCGGCTGGAAAGCTAGAGTAATCGGCATGCACAGCACTTAGTCGCTATTTGTTTTTATTGAAAACAAAAAAGGGATAAACTATGATTAAATTATCAACACAATTTTTATTGTAAGAAATTTGGCATGCCCTCATTTATGACATGCAGGGATGTTATGATATGGAGAAATCAAAGTACTCCCCAAGGATACTTGGCTATTGAGAGTGGTGTGGTTTAATGTGCAAACATGGGGCCAAAAGCAAATGAATTAGCAAGTGGGTATAGCGTTATTCCAATGACCTACTGTGACGTAAACAATATTTGGAGAGTGCTATGGCAAAAACAGAGCAAGAAGTACAAGAAGAGCTACAGAAAAAGAAGCAACAGCAACAACAGCAAGATCCACCGCTCACAGTCCCCAAAAAATCAGGGGCTCCGGAGCAGGAGATGAGCAATCTCGTTGTTGAAGAGCAAGAGAAAGAAGAAAAAAAGAAACAAAGTGTTCTGATACAGAGCGCGGATATGGAAAGGCTTTTAAAAGACTATAAAAGGTTTTGTGAAAAACAAAAGCCTCCGATAGAGTTCAATGAAGACAAGCTAAAACCTGATGGAGAGGGCAAAGTAAATTTTGATTTCAAAACTCCTGAACAGATGACTGATTTCTTTAAACAGCAAGCTGCAGATGGACACCGTTTTGTAATGATTGATGCAGAAACGAATAAAGTTCTCGCTTATTCAAATGGAGACGGAAAGCTTTATAGACCAGGACTTGGAAAGGATAAAGAGCCTGAAGAGATTACTGGTAAGTCTTTGCTGCCTACTAAAGAGCAAATGAAAGATCTTCCTGATCATAAAGGTTTTGAAATGCCTGAGCCGACGAGCTCTAAATTAGAGAATAAATAGTTTTGCAGGAAAAGTTCATTCAGCTTGAGATGGAACAAAAAGTAGGGCATAGGAGAAAATTACAATGGTTCTTCTTTTTTATACTGCTCATCAGCTTCTTGGGCTTTCCGCTGGTTTTCCTGGAATTGAATTTCTTTAAGTTGCTGTTGCCATAAGGCAACAGCCTGTGCTTTGAATTGATTTATTTTTCTGAGCAATAATCCCAAATGAGTCGCGAGCATAGGCAGTTTTTTAGGACCAAATACAATTAAAGCAACAATCAATATCACTAAAATTTCGCCACTCATAAGGATTTGTCATCCTCTTTTGGTGTTTGGGGTTGTTCTTCATTTAATGCTTTACGAAAATTTCGAATAGCTTCACCAAGATCGGCACCTATGGTTTTTAATTTAGAAGTGCCAAAAAGAATAATAATAATTACTAAGATTAATAATAAAGAAAGAGGGCTGATACCACTTAGTCCCATTTTTAATTCCTCATGCTGCGGTTAAGAAGAACAAACAATCCTGTGATGGCAGCTCCTATAAAAGCCAAAGGAGCTAACTGTTTGTGCTGAATAAAATCCCAATAATCCAGCAGGCCCATGAGAAGGAACGAAATACTTGCACCAGTGGCAATACTTTTCCAGTGTACTGTAGCTTTTTCATCTTCTCGTTTTGTATGGGTTAAAGATTTCTGATCGGTGATTAACTCTTCTCTTTTTAATTCAAGAAAATCAAAGATTAATTTGGGCATATTGGGCAATTGTTCTGCAAAAAAGGGGAGATTTTGTTTTAATTGGGTGAAAAAGGCTTTAGGCCCTATTTGTTCTTTTACCCATTTTTCAAGGAAAGGTTTTGCGGTAGTCCATAAATCAAGCTCGGGATAAAGTTGACGCCCTAGACCTTCTATAGCCAATAATGTTTTTTGCAATAAAACCAGCTGAGGCTGTACTTCCATATGAAAACGCCGTGCCACTTGAAAAAGGCGCAAGACAACTTGTGCAAATGAAATGTCTTTTAAAGGTCTTTCAAAAATAGGTTCGCATACCGTACGAATGCCGCTTTCAAACTCATCAACTCGTGTATCGCGGGCAACCCAACCTGATTCCACGTGCAATTGGGCAACACGACGATAATCGCGATTGAAAAATGCCAAAAGATTTTCCGCTAAATAACGTTTGTCATTGTCATTTAATGTTCCCATAATGCCAAAATCAATACAAATATATTGAGGATCTTTAGGATTTTTATAAGAAACAAAAATATTTCCAGGATGCATGTCTGCATGAAAGAAACAATCACGAAAGACTTGCGTGAAAAAAATCTCTACCCCTCGTTCAGCCAGTTTTTTTATATCTATGCCGTGGGCTTGCAAGCTGCTTATATCAGATACAGGTATCCCATGAATTCGCTCAAGGACCATTACGTTAGAGCGTGAATAATCCCAGTATATTTCTGGGATATACAGAATAGGGGAATGATCGAAGTTGCGCCTTAGTTGCGCTGCATTAGCTGCCTCTCTTAATAAATCAAGCTCATCAAGCAAGGTATGTTCAAATTCAGCGACAATTTCTTTAGGCTTCAGACGTCTAATTTCAGGCCAATATCGATCTGCCCATCTTGCGATGGTGTGCATAATGCTTAAGTCATTCTCAATAATACGCCGCATATTGGGTCTTAGGACTTTGACGATGACCTCTTCCCCTGTTTTCAATTGTGCAGCATGTACTTGCGCCATTGAGGCGGATGCTAAAGGTATGGGATCAAATTCAGCAAAAATCTCATAAGGTGATAAACCATAAGCTTTTTCAATAATTGCCATTGCTTTTGCACTGGGAAAGGGAGGAACTTTATCTTGTAATTTACTGAGTTCAATGGCGATATCTAGAGGTAAAATATCAGGACGAGTGGAAAGTGCCTGGCCAAATTTAATAAAAATAGGTCCGAGTGCTTCCAATGAAATCCGTAGTGCTTCTCCATGGGTTAAATGCTCTTTACGGAACCAGTTCCAAGGATTTAAATAAACCATGAAACGAAGCGGCGCAAATAATCTTAATGACACGACTACATTATCGAGTCCGTTTTTTGCCAGAATATAATTAATATGGATAAGACGAATGAGTTTTTTAATGGATTTCATAGTGACTTATTAGTTGATTGACATGGGCTTGTAAGCGTTCTACACTTAAGGACAGTTCATCAATCTCTGCAAAAAAATCTTCCAGCTCGTATTTTGAGGGTACGATACGTAACTCTTCTTGTAAATACTCAGTCATATTTTGGCGTATGGATTCATCAAATTGCTTTTTGAATTTAAGTCCTTTGCGAAACAAAGAGCCAATTTGATGCGCCACCACGTCACCTGTAAAATGAGCAAGGTGACCTTCCCAATCAATATCCATTTCATCAAATAATTTTTTAATATGTTGCCCTAGCTCTGTATCTCCTGTGATGCGGATTTTATCATTAAATAAAGATCGGGCTTTAGATGCGGGCAATAAACTAAGACGGATTAAACCTAGGGGGCTACTGTGAATGACGGTATCTGCTTCTTTCTCATAATGATCAAGTAAGATAATTTCTCCCTTTTGAAACAAAATGAAAAAATTAACATTTAATGGGCTAATCACCATTTCAAGACACTTGTTGTCAAGTGCTTGCAGCTTAGCAGGCATACCCTCATCTAGCTGGGCTGCTTTGTTTATGGCTTTTTGAAGGGCTTTTAAAGAATATTTTTTTAGCATAATCAACTCAATATTTATAGGCAATGTGCAAGGCAACTATGCCGCCGCTTAGATTGTCATAATGACAGTCTTCAAATCCTGCATGCTCAATCATTTTTTTGAGCTCCATTTGATTTGGATGCATGCGTATGGATTCAGCAAGATATTGGTAACTGGCTTCATCTTGCGCAAAAAACTTTCCTATTTTAGGTAAAATATGAAACGAATACCAGTCATAAATAGGTTTTAAGCCGGGGAGTGTGGGGGTGGAGAACTCAAGAATCATTACTTTCCCTCCGGGCTTACAGACACGGTATATCGAACGCAGCGCTTCTTCTTTATCGGTCACATTTCTTAAGCCAAAGCCCATGGTAATGCAATGAAAACTATTGTCAGCAAAAGGCAAACATTGGGCGTTACCTTGTACATAGTCAATGTTTTTATATAATCCTTCATCTAAGAGACGATCACGACCTACATTGAGCATGGCTGAATTAATATCTGTAAGAATAACACGCCCTGTGTCGCCAACTTTTTTACATAATAACCGTGTTAAATCCCCACTCCCACCAGCCAAATCTAAAACAAATTGTCCGAGGCGAAGCCGGCTAAGTTCGATGGTGTAGCGTTTCCATAAATGATGGATGCCCAAAGACATTAAGTCATTCATTAAATCATAGTTTTTTGCTACAGAATGAAAAACTTCCGCCACCTTTTTTTCTTTTTCATCCCAAGCGACAGTAGTGTATCCGAAGTGGGTATTTTTTTCGTGATCAGCCATAAAAATACGGATTTGCCATTAAAAACTTCATATTAACTTATTTTAGGAAAGATACCCAGTCTTACATCCTCTATTCGGAATGTAACCCAAGTTGATAAAGACTATCATAGTTAAAAATAAGGATAAAATTAAAAATAATTATTGCAAAACAATAATAAATTATTATAATTCGTGGTTAATATTATTGTTAAGGGGTTTTCCATGAATAAAATAAAAAATACCAGTCATTTGCTTTATTTGTTCTTTCGAGCACTTTGTTGGCTTATTCCCTTAACGACAGCGCTTTTGATTTTAGTTAAATTCGATTGGATGTGTCATTTAGGAGGTTGGTCTACGGTGATCTCTCCTGAACGCATTTATGATCCGGAACATTTTTCTTTAGCTCATCGTTGTATTTTATTAGCGATTGAAGGATTACCTCTTACCATTACTATTTTGATTTGTTATAAGCTCGCTAAATTATTTAAACTTTTCGAACAAGGGTATTTATTTGAAGAGGACAATATCAAATTAATTAAACAGGTAAGTATTTACATGATATTAGGGGAGCTGGTTCAGCTTATTTATCAACCTCTAATTACGGCTGCTCTTACTTTTAATAATCCTGCGGGTGAACGGTTTGCAAGTATTACTTTGAAATCAGCAAACTTATCTACTCTAATTACCGCATTTATCATTTTAGTTGCCTCCTGGATTATTCAAGAAGCGCATCAATTAAAGTCAGAAACACAATTAACAATTTAAGGAATAGAGCTGTGTCAATTATTGTTAATTTAGATGTAATGATGGCAAAACGTAAATGCAGGCTTAAAGAGTTGTCTGAGGCAATAGGGATTACTGAAGCAAATTTATCTATTTTGAAAAATGGTAAAGCCAAAGCGATACGTTTTGTTACCTTGGAGGCTATTTGTGCTTACCTCAATTGTCAACCTGGAGATATTCTTGAATATCAAATGGAGCAGCAAGATGAATAACTCAGGTAATCAGCAGTGTTGCTGCACCCAGAAATAGTTTATAGATTTGCTAATATGCGCAGATAGAGAGCTTCGTCGGGTGGCAAATTATTTTTTTGTGAAAGCCAAAGAAATTCGGCAAGTTGCTCCATCATTAAATGCTCTACAGTTAGAGGATCATGATGTTTTTGGATTAAATTATTGTAAATGGTATTTATTCCTACAGGGCGATCAGTGGCTACTTGTTCTCTAATAGCAAGATGAAGCCCCATATGTAAAAATGGATTGGTTTCTCCCTGTTCAGGAAAATAGGATTGTTGTTGGAATTTATTCTGATCTCCAAGAATCTTATGGTATTCAGGATGGGCGAGAATGACTTGAACAATTGCATTTTCTAATGGAGATAAGAGTTCTTTTTGCTGAAATTTGTTCCAGCTGGAAAAAAACATTTGTCGTGTTTCTTGGATGGTATCGCCATACAACATGTATTGCTCAAAATTTATAAAAACATAAGTTTAGCTGAAGCGTGCTAGAACGACAATAGACCTTTTGGGAAACTTCATTTCTTAAAATACACGTTCTTGAGTTGACATGGATCATGGGTTATGAGATATTTCGCCTTGCGAGGTTGGACTTGCTATGTGTCATTCCACTGGGTCAATTGGCGACACACTGATTGGCCCTTTCTATCCTAAGTCGATTTTTCGAGCACTCTTGAAATTAAATGGATACTGTCCGTTCCTAACTTAACTCCTATAAAAGCCATGAGTAGGCCGCTAATGAGTTCAATTCCTTTCCATACATTTGCTTTGGTTAAAGTGTCCGAAAAATATCGTGCGGTAAATGTTAATGAGCTGAACCAAAGAAAGCTTGATGTAAGTACTCCTAGTAGAAAAATATGTTCTTTATTAGGGTAGCCGCTACTGCCCCCACCTATAATAACCAAAGAGTCGATAATTGCATGTGGATTAAGTATACTAAAGCCTAGGGCTAAAAGTATTATTTGAGCTCTAGTGCGAGGTTGGGCTGTACTTTCTGAGGTTTTCTCAGTTTTTGCAAAAGCATTGGTGAGTGCTTTTGCAGAATAAAAAAGCAAAAAGGCAGAGCCCAGTAACAGCATCCAGATTTGCAAAACAGGACGAATTATGAGTAACTCATGAAGACCTGCTATACTGCCACAAATTAAGATGAGATCACAAATAAAACAAATAATGGCGGAGAGGATTGCATGATTTTTAAGCGCTCCTTGTTTGATTAAAAAAACATTTTGTGGTCCTAACGCGATGATTAAGGATAAGCCTAAAAGTAAGCCATCAAGATAAACAAACATAATAACGATATAAAAAAAATCAAAGATAGTTATTATAACATTGCAACTTATGTATTGTGGAGTATAAAATGCGTCGGTTATTCTGTCTCCATAAGATATGCGTACAAAATAAGAATAAATAGGAGGGGGCGTGGGCTCTTTGTTACTAAGAAAGCTAATTGTCATTGCAACGGTGACTGTGCTTGGCATGACAGGTCAATTATTACAAGCGGAAAATGCACCTGTTCAAGAGAAGTTGTCAGTTATTGATGGATACTATCCTGCTTATCCACCTACCGCTCCAGCTACAGGTGAGCAACAAGCTTTAATTCAGAAAGGTGAATATTTAGCAAAAATGGGGGATTGTATTTCCTGCCATACTAATGTTAAAGGAGGTACGCCGGCTTATGCAGGAGGATTACCTATAGCGACACCTTTTGGAACATTCTATAGCCCCAATATTACTCCAGATAAAGAAACCGGTATTGGTAATTGGACCGAACAGGATTTTATTCGCGCATTAAGAGAGGGACGCGATCCTCAAGGTAGAAACTATTTTCCAGTATTCCCTTATATTTATTTTTCTAAGATATCCGATGAAGACGCACGTGCCTTGTATGCTTATTTTATGAGTTTGCCACCGGTTCATCTGGAGAATAAATCATTGCCTTTCCCATTCAATGTTCCTGGCGCTCGTTTTACGCTTTGGGGATGGAATATATTATTTTTCTTCCCTCAAGAGGGCGTTTACCAATATCAAAACGATAAATCTCCAGAATGGAACCGTGGAAAATATATAGTAGATGGTTTAGGCCACTGTAGCATGTGTCATACCCCATTAAACGTATTTGGTTCTCCGAAGACCAGATATTATTTAACAGGTGGTTTTATTGATGGTTATTGGGCACCTAATATCACTAAATATGGGTTGGAATCAGCAACTCACCAAGAAGTTGTTGATGTGTTCAAATTTGATAAACTGATTAACAATGCGGGTCCTGTAGCTGGTCCTATGGCTGAAGTGAATCATAACAGCATGATGTATGTAACAGATGCTGATAAAATGGCTGTTGCAACTTATCTTAAAACGGTCGTTAGTGAAGAGCCTTTGGGGCTTCCTGCTTCAGAAAATCCACCTTCTCTTTCTCGTGGAAAGGAAGTTTATTTCACTGCTTGTGTCATTTGCCATCAAGAAGGGGCGATGACTGCTCCATTAATGGGAAATGCTCCGGGTTGGTATGAGCGATTAAAAACAAGTGGCTTAAATGGACTTTATCGCCATGCTATCCATGGTTTTAACTTCATGCCAGTGAAAGGCGCTTGTGTCACTTGCTCCGATAACGACATTATTTCTGCTGTGGATTACATATTAGATAAGTCATTAACTCGTACCCAATTATTAAACCTCAAATCTGGCGGTGCGAAAAAATATCCTACTAATGGTGAGACTATTTACAATGAAAATTGTGCTGTTTGTCACAATGAAGGAAAAGAAGGTGCACCTAAGATAGGGGATAAAAAAGCGTGGCAACCTTTAATTGCAGAAAATATGGATGTTCTCATTGAAAATACTGTTAATGGAAAAAAACATTTGAAAAACGGTGGCTGTAAACACTGTACCACTGATGAAGTAATCGAAGCAATTAAGTATATGGTTAGTAAATCTAAAACTGAAGGAAACTACTCTTTGTGGTAAATTGAACTTTGAGCTAAGGCCTGAAAAAACTCAGGTTTTGCTCAAGAAAAAGGGCGTATGCGTTATGTTCAAATTAAGGTATTACTTATGGCCTTTTCTTGAATAGAGATATTGATTGAATTGAAAAGCCAATTATCTGAATATAAGGCATGGGAACTTTTTCATGTCTTTTATTCAAACTTCAATGATAAGACGAGGAATGGGGATGTTAAACAGGTTAAAAATCTGTAAATTAATAATAATGCTAGGTGTCTGGTTGGGGAGCCAGCCAATATTTGCTACTGCAAATCATTGGCAGCTGAATATGTATGAAGGAGTTACTCCTATCAGTAAGGATGCTTACTACCTGCATATGGTCTGTATGGCTGTATGTGCTGTAATCGGCGTTGTTGTATTTGGGGTAATGATTTACTCTATGATTCATCATAGAAAATCTAAAGGATATAAAGCAGCCTCATTCCATGATAATCCTAGGTTAGAAATTTTCTGGTCTATTATTCCTTTTTTAATTTTGGTTGGACTCGCAATACCCGCGACTCGTGTTTTAATGCGTATGGATGATACGAGACAGTCAGAAATTACTGTAAAAATAGTGGGGTATCAATGGAAATGGCAGTATGAATATCTGGATCAAGGTATTAGCTATTTTAGTATTTTATCTACTCCATTCAATCAAATTGAAAATACTCAAAAAAAGAATGAATGGTACTTATTAGAAGTCGATAAGCCATTAGTATTACCTGTAAATAAGAAGGTTCGTTTTCTGGTTACCTCAAATGATGTAGTTCATTCTTGGTGGGTTCCTGAATTAGGTATAAAACGTGATGCAATTCCTGGTTTTATGTATGAAGCTTGGGCGACTATTGAAAAACCAGGCACCTATAGAGGGCAATGTGCTGAGCTGTGTGGAGTTAACCATGGATTTATGCCTATCGTTGTCGAAGCGGTAAGTCAAGATGATTTTGATAAATGGGTTGCTGCACAAACAAAATCTGAGGATAAATACGCTCAAGCAGAGGCGAGCGAAGCCACACAAAAAACAATGAGCCGTGACGAGTTACTGACGTTCGGGAAAGAAAAATATGACCAAATTTGTTCCCCATGTCATAGACCAGATGGTCTAGGTATTCCTCCGCTGTATCCGGCACTTAGAGGAAGTTCTGTCGCTACAGGCCATCCTATTTCACGTCATATCGATGTAATACTTCATGGTATTCCTGGTTCTGCAATGCAACCTTATAAAGATCAACTGACTGATGAGGAAATTGCTGCTATTGCCACTTATGAGCGTAATGCTTGGGAGAACAACACGAATGATTTAATTCAACCCGCGGATGTTGCAGCACAACGAAAGAATGCTAATCAACAACCAACCATGGTTAATAAAGTTCAAGCTGGAGGTTTGCAATGAGTAGTTATACATTAGCGCATGATGAAAAACATGATGATCATGGACCTGAGCAAGGTAAAGGTGTTTTAGGGTTTATAAAACGCTGGTTGTTTACTACGAACCACAAAGATATTGGTACACTTTATTTGTGGCTAGCAATGATTAGCTTCTTTTTAGCGGGTGGAATGGCTTTGGTGATTCGTGCAGAATTATTTCAGCCTGGCCATCGTTTAGTTGATCCTAACTTTTTTAACCAAATGACGACACTGCATGGATTAATCATGTTATTCGGTGTGGTCATGCCCGCTTTTACTGGAATAGCAAACTGGCAAATTCCAATGATGATTGGTGCTCCAGATATGGCCTTGCCGCGGTTAAATAATTGGAGTTTTTGGATTCTACCCTTTGCTTTTACTTTATTGCTTTCAACAACATTTCATGCGGGTGGTGGCCCTAATTTTGGTTGGACTATGTATGCACCTTTATCAACTACATATGCCCCTCCTAGCACAGACTTTATGATTTTCTCAATTCATATGATGGGCCTTTCATCCATTATGGGTTCCATTAACATCATTGCAACTATCTTAAACTTACGTGCGCCAGGTATGACCTTAATGAGAATGCCCATGTTTGTTTGGACTTGGTTAGTTACTGCTTTTTTATTGATTGCAATCATGCCTGTGTTGGCAGGGGCAGTTACGATGATGTTAGCCGACCGACATTTTGGAACAAGCTTTTTTAGCGCTGCTGGTGGTGGTGATCCAATACTCTTTCAACACGTATTTTGGTTTTTTGGACATCCTGAGGTTTATGTTTTAGTAATGCCTGCTTTTGGTGTTATTTCAGAAGTAATTCCTACCTTTAGTCGTAAGCCCTTATTTGGTTACTATTTTATGGTGTATGCAGTGGTGAGCATTGCTATATTGTCATTTATTGTATGGGCACACCATATGTTTACAACGGGTATACCTTTAGGTGCAGAATTGTTCTTTATGTATACTACGATGCTAATTGCAGTACCCACTGGGATTAAAGTATTTAACTGGGTGAGTACGATGTTCAAAGGGTCTATGACCTTCGAGACGCCAATGTTGTTTGCATTAGCTTTTGTATTTTTGTTTACAATTGGGGGTTTTACAGGTTTGATGTTAGCCTTGGTTCCAGCAGACTTCCAATACCAAGACAGCTATTTTGTGGTGGCTCATTTCCACTATGTTCTAGTTCCTGGAGTAATCTTTGCCCTCTTTTCAGCCACATATTACTGGCTGCCTAAATGGACTGGGCATATGTATAACGAGTGTTTGGGTAAATGGCACTTTTGGTTATCAGCAATTTCAGTAAACATCGCTTTCTTTCCTATGCATTTTTTAGGATTAGCGGGCATGCCAAGAAGAATTCCCGATTATGCGTTGCAGTTTACTAATTTTAATATGATCTCTTCAATTGGCGCTTTCATCTTTGGTTTTACCCAATTACTCTTTTTATATAATGTAATTGCTACGGTCAGGAAGAAAGGAACTAACAAGGATATTGCTGCTGCGCGATCATGGGAAGGTGCTTTTGGGCTAGAATGGACTTTACCTTCACCGCCTCCATATCATACATTTTCAACTCCCCCTAAGTTAGATTTATAGGTGTATTTATATGAGTGAAAGTAAAGGGCATAATAAGTTAGTTTTTTTATTAGCCTTACTTGTTGTGGGAATGTTTGCTTTTGGTTTTGCCTTAGTCCCTATTTACAATAGTATCTGTAAAAGCCTTGGAATTAATGGTAAAACAAACCCAGAGGCAGTCGCGTATGACGCCACTAAGGTAAAGGTTGCTAAAGACAGAATAGTCACTGTTGAGTTTGTTGCAACAAATAATAGTGGAGTGCCATGGGCATTCTATCCTAAAACTCGAAAGATACAGGTTCACCCTGGTGAAATTGCAAAGTTGGCTTTTTATGCGGAAAATAAAACCGATCATTCAATGTCAGTACAGGCAATACCCAGTGTCACTCCAGGGATTGCTGCTAAGTACTTGAAAAAAACGGAGTGTTTTTGTTTTACCCGGCAAACGTTAGATGCGCATGAGGCAATGAACATGCCTTTATTGTTTCATTTAGATGCAGACTTACCCGAAAAAATAAATACGGTTACGTTATCCTATACTTTATTTGATGTAACTGATAAATGATTATTGATACAGGAGATTAAATTACAATGGGAGCACATGGTACTTATTACATCCCTAAACCAAGCCATTGGCCTTTAGTTGCTTCGTGCGGATTAACAACCACTCTTGTAGGCGCTGGATCTTGGCTTCATGATGATTGGTATGGCCCTTATATATTCACCATTGGTCTTGGAATCATGGTTTTCATGCTTTTTGGCTGGTTTGGCCAGGTCATTTATGAAAACTCAAAGGGTGTGTATGACGAACAAGTGGATCGCTCGTTTCGTTGGGGAATGTGTTGGTTTATTTTTTCTGAGGTTTGTTTTTTCGGTGCCTTTTTCGGTGCATTGTTCTACTCGAGACTTTGGTCTGTGCCCCTTTTAGGTGGTGAAGTACATCCTATTACTCACTTTACGCTGTGGCCTAATTTTAATTCAACGTGGCCTATATTAAATAATCCGGATAATCATGTTTTTGCTGGAGCTCATGAATCAATGGGGGCCTGGGGGCTAGCAGCGATAAATACATTAATTTTATTAACCTCTGGTGTTACAGTAACCTGGGCTCACTGGGCATTAAAATTAAAGAAACAAAAGCAATTGCTGATTGGGATGGCTTTAACAATTTCATTAGGTATCTTGTTCTTGGCGCTTCAAAGTTATGAGTATCATGAAGCTTACACGGAGATGAATTTAACTTTATCTGCCGGTATTTATGGCACCACTTTTTTTATGTTAACCGGTTTTCATGGCATACACGTAACATTGGGAACTATAATGCTGATCGTTATTTTTTTCCGATGTAAATATGGCCATTTTACTCCAGAACGACATTTTGCTTTTGAAGGGGTTGCATGGTATTGGCACTTTGTAGACGTAGTTTGGTTATTCTTATTTGTTTTTGTGTATTGGTTATAAAAGACAATCTATAAATCATTATTTCTCGTGGCAAGTCCTTGCTTCTTCATCCTGCGGTTTACCGCAGGATTCCTGACTCTTCTACATAATGGACTGAAAAACCATATTTGGCACATCTTGAACAAAATAGTTCTTACTAAGAG
Organism: Legionella cincinnatiensis; assembly: GCF_900452415.1. Classification (NCBI taxonomy): domain Bacteria; kingdom Pseudomonadati; phylum Pseudomonadota; class Gammaproteobacteria; order Legionellales; family Legionellaceae; genus Legionella; species Legionella cincinnatiensis. Next base: position 151,677 of record NZ_UGNX01000001.1, read on the forward strand.
ACAACTGGATTCAGAGATCTAGGCCGAAGGTGTATGGATTTTGGGACAAGCAGTGGAACTTAGGGAAATTCTTTGGTGATAATTTATTGAGCAGTTACAAATATTTTTTCAACCTATTGATAAATCGAAATATTTTTTTTAATCTAAGGTAATGGTTTCTATCGCTTGCCTCATTATAAAGTGATTGTAGTGAGACCCTTCCGTAGTTTTTCTTAAATGGAATTTTCATATAGCGTCATCTACTAAGTTCTAGACAAGACGTAAGTAAAGTGGAGGTGAAGAAGTGTACAAGAGTACATGACTGAGCCGAGCGAGCTTGCAACGATGTAGAGAACTTAGTGTGGGGTTATATTTATTTTATAGGATGAGTCATGAATATAAGGAAATTATTCTTATTGAATACCTTTTGGGTATTGCTTTCTATAGGTTCTCATCTATTTGCTGCAGAAAATGAAGAATGTGGGAAGCTTTTAGATCAAATCATTTTAAAATTTAATACAGTAAGTAGTTTAACTAACCCCGATCTAGGTATGGCCTTCTGGAATGAGTTTTCAAAAAAGAATGGACTTCCAGTTCAATCGGTTAAACCTCTGCCAAGTGGTGCTTATCTTGTTATGATTGACTCTAAAAAAATTGAGCAATTAGCACAAATAAAAAATGCATCCAAAGAGGATTATTTCAATCATGCTATTGCTCAATTATTAAAACAAACGGATATAAAGTATGCGGATCGAAATGCAACAGTTTGTGTGATTAAGTCCCCTGTACACACTAAGGCGCCGTTACTATTAGAGCCCAATCAATTAATTTCTCATTCATCGCAATGGAATGAATTTAATGGTCCAGGAGGGGTCTTTCTAGAATCATCACCAGGCGCATTCAACGGTGCTTGGACAACGACATTAGGTTATGCAAACCCACCTATTGTCTTATCCAACTTAGAGTCCATTAATTATAATCCTGATTTGGCACCTAATGTATTAACGGGATGGAGTTTTACTGACAATAGTACCGATGTTTCAGATTCAACGGATAATCACGGAACACATGTCGCAGGAATTATTGCAGCTGCCGGATCGAGTCAGATTAATACAGGCAGTGATATTGCTGGAATGGGCCCCTTTCTGAAAATTCTACCTATTGAACCAAATTATAATTATGCTGACATAGAAACTGCTATTTATTGGGCAATGGGAAGAGACATTCCTGGTGTTCCACATAACAATTATCCCACAAAAGTTATAAATGCCAGCTTTTATGTTAAAGGATCGACACAATGTCCAGTCTCATTGCAGGAAACCATTGATCAATTTAATAAGAGCAATGGGGTTATTATAGTTGCAGCGGGAAATAATAATAAGTCTATAGTAGATGATATGGATGCTATCCTTTCTTGCAAAAATATAATTATTGTCGCGGCTACCCAAATCAATGGTTATAGAGCCGATTATTCGAATTATGGTCCTTTGGTGACATTAGCGGCACCAGGAGGAGAAATACCAGGATCGGATTCTTGTTACCCAGGTGGCATTTTATCAACAGTTGCTGCAAATACGGGTTGTCAAAACAGTGGATTTGCATTTATGGATGGTACAAGTTTTGCTGCTCCTCATGTTGCAGGAATTGCAGGCTTAATTTATGCATTGAATCCGTATATTAACGCTCAAGAAGTGAAAAGTATTTTATTAGAAAGTGTGATGCCCTTTGGAAATACTGCTGATCCCGAACGTTCTTGCAAAGGAGTTAAATCTTGTGGTATTGGAATTGTTAATGCAAATAAAGCGGTGCAGCTTGCTGCTTCAGGTCGAACTGTTATCGCCGCACCCTCACCCACTGATTTAAGATTACAAACTTCATTCGATCCTTTTAATCGATGCCCACCTAATAAGTATGTTTTAAAGGCTCAGTCTATTGCATCACCCATTAGCAGTAAATGGGTTATTAATGATACAACAATTGCGTGTCAAGTGCTTAATGTGTATGAAAATCCAACACTGCAAGTGAACGGACAACAACTCCAAGTGATGTATGGAAAAACTGTATTAACACTGCAAACACCTGGATTAACGTGTCAAGTTAATAATTCACATGGATTCATATGTTAATCATATTTAATAAGGAATAAGATGAAAATCAAATATATTATATCTGTATTAATTTTGTTAATAGGGGGGATTAATTCTGCATTTGCCTTCCAACTGTTGCCTATTTATGTAAAATTAGGCCCAGATTACTTTTGGAGTCAAAGCAGTAATTATTCATTTACACGAATTCATCCTATCCCGGGAACCTTAGAGCCTTCTATTAATTCTGGTTCTCTCAATAGCGGAAACTGGGCTGGAAATTTCGCAGTTGGATTTACACGACAAGTATCGTCTTCCTGGCAATTAAGCCCCGAGGTTTCTTATTTTCAACTAGGGAATTATTCAAAAACCTTTGATCCATTTATGATCGGCCCTTATGAAGGTACTGATATTACTAATACGCTCCATACAAAGATGGAGGGTAATGTTGTCGCAGGTATTCTCAATATTGAATATTTAATAAATAAAAAATACTCAGTCTATGCGGCACCTGGATTAGGCGCTGCCAATATTAGAACTAAGAATTCATTAAATTATCAATCCAATGAGGATGATACTTATTTATTAATGAAATCTAATAAAAATCGAAGTAATTTTAGCCCCCAAGTATCTGCAGGAATAAGGTATGCAGCACTATCAAATATTTTTATAGACTTAGGAGTAGATTATATTTGGTTAGGAAAAATTCCATTTGGTACGTTTTCAAGGGACGAGGATGATTATACTGAAACAAAAGTTTTTGCGAAAAATGCTTACCTGCTTGGACCAAAACTTAATTTTATTTTTTATTTTGGTTAAAGAGTCAGCTTAATCAGGAGCAGGATCTTAGCAAAACTAAATAGATGGTACTAATCAGGATAGATGATGAATATAAGGAATTATTTTATACTTAGTACTTTTTGGGTACTTTCTTCTATAGGCTCTCACGTATTTGCAGCAGAAAAGCCATGTGGGAAATTTTTAGATCAAATTATTTTAAAGTTTAATACGGTAAACAGCGTAAACAAACCTGATTTAGGGATTCGCTTTTGGGATACTTTTTCAAAAGAAAGTGGACTGCCTATCCAGTCAATCAAACCTATGCCAAGCGGTGCTTATCTTCTTGTGATTGACTCTGAAAAACTTAAAAAGTTATCAACAACAAAAAGTTTATCCGAAAATGCTTATTTCAATCAGGCGATTGCTCAATTATTAAAGCGATCTGATGTTAAATATGCTGATCGAGATTTTACATTTTGTCCTATCAGACCTTCTGACATTCATAAAAAATCATCGCTACAAACGTCAAATCTAGTATTGATTTCTCATGCTTCTCAATGGGATGAATTTAATGGTCCCGGAGGGGTCTTTTTAGAATCATCGCCGGGTGCATTAGACGGTGCTTGGGCAATAACATTAGGTCATGCTAATCCTCCTGTTGTGTTAACCAATTTTGAGGCGATTAATTCAAATGCGGATTTAAATCCTAATTTATTATCACCTGGATGGAGTTTTGTCAAAAATAATACTGATACCTCAAATCCAAGCGAGGATCATGGAACCCATACTGCCGGGACTATAGCTGCAACAGGTTCTGTTTCAGGTGTTGCAGGCATGGGGCCTTTTCTCAAAATATTACCAATAGAAATAAAAGTAACTAATTCCGGCATGGTAAATGGTATCTATTGGGCAATGGGTAGAGATGTTTATGGTGTCCCACACAATAACTATCCAGCCAAAGTTATTAGCATTAGCTTACGTACATTGGAGCCTGGAAACTGTCCAGAATCTCTCCAAGAGGCTATCAATAGTTTCTCAGATAATAATGGTATTATTATTGCTGCGGCTGCCAATGATAATATACCTGTTAATGATATTCCTCAAATTTGTCAGAATGTTATCGTGGTTGCAGCGACACAAATCGATGGCTATAGAGCCGAATATTCAAATTATGGACCTCGCGTTACCTTAGCAGCTCCAGGAGGAGAACAATCCAATGGTGATGCATGTGAAGCTGGAGGAATTTTATCTACAGTTTCAACGAATACTGGATGTCAAAATAGCGGTTTTTCATTTTATCAAGGCACTAGTATGGCAACCCCTCATGTTGCAGGAATTGCAGGCTTAATTTATGCATTGAACCCTAATATTAGTTCTCTGGAAGTCAAAAACATTCTCTTAGAAAGTGTGATGCCATTTGGTGGTACTTCAGATCCTGAGCGCTCTTGTAAAGGAACCAAATCGTGCGGTATTGGGATTGTTAATGCAAATAATGCCGTACAACTTGCAATATCAGGTCGCACTATTATAGCTGCGCCTTCCCCTACAGATTTAGCATTACAATCCTCCTATGATCCTTTTAATCGATGTCCTCCCAATAAATATGTGCCCACAGTACAATCTATTGCATCCCCTATTGTCAGTAAATGGATTATTAATAAGCCAACAAGAGGATGTCAAATACTCGATGTATATGAGAATCCAACATTGCAAGTGAATGGACAACAACTTAAAGTGACGTATGGCAAAACCGTATTAACACTGCATACCCCTGGATTAACGTGTCAAGTCAATAATTCACATGGATTTATATGTTAATTCTTTGACTGAGAAACAAGATGGGGAGCAAGTAAGTTGTATTTGCCTTAATAATCTTGCTCTGAATCTTCTACACATCTCTAAACAAGCAATCTAGTTCTGTTCGGTGGCTTGTCCGCGAAATCCAGGATTCAGCGCTTAAGCGCTGAATCCTACTTTCGGGCATAAGTGTTCACTTAAGTAAAAATTGACTATATTTTTTTGCAGGCCACTCTATTGAAACGCAATTTAAAAGAGGATTCAGTCACTATTTAAGGCTGTTCAGCCTGAGGAGGGGCAAAATGCCCCGTCTCGAAGGCCCTGGTATAAGGCTTAGCGATAGCGCTATGCACTTCCTCAGCCCGAACGATCCAAAATAGAGAATCGATGAAAATCATTTTTCGCCTAAGTGCAGTATTGAACGTGTCACTCTCGAGGCTTTTGAAGGAATGCTGCAAGATAATCTTGGGGCAGCAGTTAATACATTCCTTTAATTAACTGCTCAATAATAGTTTGCAAACTATGTTGATTGTCATAGTGAATAACTAAAGATCCTTTGCCAGCTTTTCCTGGTTTCAGCTTAATTGCTGCTTGCAAATGTCTTGATAGATTTTTTAGTTGGTCATGATATAAAAGAGAAGGGTTTACCTCTTTGGAGTGGTGATTATCAAGATCATTTTTACCTGCTTTAATACGTTCAACTAATTTTTCTGTTTCACGAACAGACAAATTTTTAGCGACAATAAGTTGAGCGACTTGATTTTGTTGCTCTTCCTCCAAGATCAATAATGCGCGCGCATGCCCCATATCAATATCGCCATGCTCTAAAAGTTTTTTTACAGGATTGGATAGGGCCAGTAAGCGTATATAATTACTCACTGCGGTTCTGGATTTGCATAAAAGCTCAGCAACTTGCTGATGGGTTAATGAGAATTCATTAATCAAGCGTTGCATAGCACGTGCTTGATCCATAGCATTTAAATCTTCGCGCTGCAAATTCTCAACCAAAGCCATTGCCATTGCAGTTTCATCATCTACCTGTTTTAAGATTACAGGAATTTCAGTAAGGCCTGCCATTTGGCTTGCTCGCCAGCGACGCTCACCCGCAATAATTTCATAACGACCATCACTTAATTCGCGAACTAATAAGGGTTGCAGTAAACCTTGTTTTTTGATGGATTGGGCAAGTTCTTGTAAGGGGGTTTCTTCCATTTCACCGCGAGGCTGATATTTTCCGGGTTGTAAACAATCTACTGCAAGCATGAGACGTTCAGTTTGTGGTTTTTCATTCAAAAGAACATTACTGGATTGGCTTAGTAAAGCGGATAAATTACGTCCTAAACTACTACGTTTTACTGTCATAAATTACCCCTTATCCTGCAACAGTTTGTTTATTAATAAGCTCAGAGGCAAGTACCATATAGGCTGCTGCGCCAGGTGATGTTTTATCATAATGCAATGCAGGTAGCCCATGGCTTGGCGCTTCAGCTAAGCGGACATTACGAGGCACTACAGTTCTATAAACCTTAGTGGGAAAATGTTCCATTAATTGTTTTGATACTTCAGAACATAAGCGATTACGCGTATCGTACATAGTTCGGAGCACTCCCTCAAGCTGTAAGCGTGGATTTACCGATGCTTTAACTTGTTCAATGGTTGAAAGCAGGGCAGCCAAACCTTCTAAGGCATAATATTCGCATTGCATGGGAATAAGGACTGAATCTGCAGCAACAAAAGCATTAATAGTTAAAGTATTTAATGCTGGTGGGCAATCAATTAGAATGAAATCATAATTACTTTGAATAGGCTGCAATGCTTTGTACAAAAAAGTTTCACGATGATTTTGCTCCATGAGGCTTACTTCAGCAACAGTTAAATCACCATTTCCAGGTATTAAGTCATAACCGCCACTTGTGGTAAGACATGCTTGATCTGCCAGACAATCATGCAGTAACACATCGTTGGTTGTATGTACTAGTTGATTTTTATCAACACCGCTCCCCATCGTTGTGTTTCCCTGGGGATCTAAATCAATTAATAATACTTGTTGTCGATTTGCTGCCAAAGAAGCAGCTAAATTAATGGCGGTAGTAGTTTTGCCTACACCGCCTTTTTGATTGGCAATGGCTATGACTTTTGCCATGATTTATTCCTTAGTTGTGTTTTCAATAATGACGCAACAGCGTTCACCGTCAACACCTGCAACAGAATATGATTTTACTGCGCAGTTTTGTTTTATGTCATTCAATTCTATATCGGGGAAGCGCCCTTTCATTGCCAACCAGAGTCCCTCATCAGCAATTAGGTGGTGCGTCCACTGAATCATCTGTCCAAGACTACTAAACGCTCGGCTTAATACTGTATCAAAACCTGGTGTCGGGTGGTAGTTTTCGACTCTATTTTGTACTATCTCAACATTTTTTAAGTTGAGTTGCCGCTTTACTTCATTTAAAAAGCGCGTTTTTTTCCCATTAGAGTCGAGTAATACAAAGTTTATTTCTGGCTGAGCTAACGCAAGCGGAATCCCAGGTAAGCCTGCACCAGTACCTACGTCGATAATTCGATTGCCTTTAAGCCAAGGCAAAATCGCTAAGCTATCAAGTATATGTTTACCAACCATAGTTTCAATATCACGAATTGCAGTGAGATTATAAGTTGAATTCCACTTGTCCAATAAGAATAAGTAACCTGATAATGAAGCACTTATGGCTTTTAAATCAAATGACTGTAACCCCTGTTCAAGCAGTAGTTTAATCTGTGTTTCATCCTTCATGCGTCAATTCGCTGTTTTTTTAAGTGAACCAAAAGCAAAGAGAGTGCTGCTGGAGTCACTCCAGAGATACGTGCTGCTTGTGCTAAAGTAGTGGGTCTAATTTTTGTGAGTTTCTGGATAACTTCATTGGACAATCCGGTTACTTCACTATAATTTAACCATTCAGGCAATATCGTATTTTCCTGTTTACGCATTTTTTCTATATCTTGTTGTTGCCTTTCAATATAACCCGCGTATTTGTTTTGAATCTCTATTTGTTCACTGACTTCATATGCTAATTCAGGCAGATTCAAATCATGGAGCTTTAATAAATGGTGGTAATTAATTTCTGGGCGCTTCAGAAATTCTACAGCCCTGGTGTCATGCTGCATCGGATTAACTAGAACATCAGAAAGTATTTCATTATGGCTCACCCGAACCCAAGTATTGTGTAATAATGACTGAGTGGATTCTATTGCTTCGCGTTTCGTAGCAAAATGATGCCAACGAGTTTCTCCTACTACACCTAATTCCCTTCCTTTTGCAGTCAAACGCAAATCGGCATTATCTTCTCGTAAAAGTAAGCGATATTCAGCTCGGGATGTAAACATTCTATAGGGCTCTTGAGTACCGCGTGTAATTAAATCATCAATCAGTACGCCTATATAAGCTTCATCACGTCGAGGACACCAGAGTTCTTTTTCTTGCACATATAATGCAGCATTCATGCCTGCGATAATTCCTTGGGCTGCTGCTTCTTCATAACCTGTTGTACCATTAATTTGACCAGCAAAAAATAAATTTGGAATCGGTTTCGTTTGTAAAAATGAAGTAAGTCCTCGTGGATCAAAGTAATCATATTCAATGGCATAGCCTGGGCGCGTGATATGCGCATTTTCAAACCCTTTAATTGTCCGAACAAACTGGACTTGCACTTCAAAGGGAAGGCTTGTGGAAATACCATTCGGATAGATTTCTTCAGTAGTTAACCCTTCAGGCTCCACAAAAATTTGGTGGGATGGCTTGTCTGCAAAACGAACAATTTTGTCTTCAATAGAGGGACAATATCGTGGCCCAACTCCTTCAATAACTCCTGCATACATGGGCGATGTATGGAGATTGTTACGAATAATCTCGTGAGTGGCTTCAGTAGTATGAGTGATATGACAAGGAATCTGTTGCGGATGATCACTAACATGGCTCAAATAAGAAAAGACAGGAATGGGAGTATCCCCGGGTTGTACAATCATTTGACTGTAATCTAAGGAGCGACGATCAATTCGTGGCGGTGTTCCTGTTTTTAAACGACCAACGGGCAAATCAAGATCACGCAGGCTTTTTGCTAATGCGACAGAAGGGGGATCTCCTGCACGTCCTCCGGCATATTGATTCATGCCTACATGAATTTTTCCTCCTAAAAAAGTACCCACAGTCAACACGACAGCACGAGCTCGTAAAGTAAATCCCATTTGGGTAATAACTCCGACTACTCGTTCTCCTTCAATCAATAAATCATCAACTGCCTGTTGAAAAAGGGTCAAATTTTCTTGAGTTTGTAATTGTTCTCTAATGGCTTGTCTATACAGTACTCTATCGGCTTGCGCACGTGTGGCACGTACAGCCGGCCCTTTAGAGGCGTTGAGTATGCGAAATTGAATTCCTGCTTTATCTGCGGCTTTGGCCATCGCACCATCTAAAGCATCGATTTCTTTTACTAAATGGCCTTTACCAATGCCACCTATTGCTGGATTACACGACATTTGACCGAGTAAATCCATGTTATGAGTCAGTAATAAAGTTTGCATCCCCATGCGTGCTGCAGCAAGAGCGGCTTCTGTGCCTGCATGTCCACCACCGACTATAATGACGTCATATAATTTTTCAAGATTCATTTCTGATCAATATTTGTGTAACAAAAAAAGGAATTATACACTTTTTTGCCAATTGTCCCAATATCTAGAAAGCTCCTTCTTAATAAATTTGGTTACTTCCCACCTCATCCCATGCTGCACTCAGCATGATATGGGACGTAACTAAATTTGTTTAAAAACAAAAAAGGAATTTTAGCGGTTAAGATGTGCCCGTTAAATTAATGGAGGTGAATTTAAAGATAGGGGAGGTATTTTATTTCCACCCACTTACTTTAAGTGGAAATTTACATAAGAAATCATCAAGTTGACATCATTAATGAATATTTTTCATAGGGTATGAAATGTATTTAAGTTGCAGATAAGACTTAGATAATCTTTGATTGGTATACTGTTTAATGAATAAGCAATTAGAGGGATAAGCAAATGTCTCTTAATAAAACTGAAATTGAAACTATTGAACAGCCGCAATTAAAAGAAAATGCTGAAGGATTAAGAAAAAAATTAGCATCAATGAAGGGCGTTGCTTCACAAAAGTCTATTGCTTTATCTATATTGAGTTTGATTCCCTTTTTTAACAAATTTATAGCATCGGCAAGTGGCACTGGGAATGCAATTACACGCATGATTGAAATAGAAGGGCTGGTCAATAATGCAACTCAAACAGCAGTAAGCGCGTTTCAATACATTAAATTAGGGACTGCGATCATTGATTTCTTTCGGGTTCCAGCTATCTATCTGGGTGCTATTATTGCCAAGCAAGAAGTACCTTTCACATTCACGCGTAATGCCAGACTTTTATATTCATCCGTTATTTTAGGACTTGCTATTACTGCAATAGCATTCCCTCCTGCAGCACCTATTGTCGCTTTAGTTGCGGGAGTGGCTGCATTAGGTCAAAGTGTAGTTACTTTAGCGAACCTGTATTATAAGCGCCTTGAAACTCAAGATAAATTAGCACAAGTAGAAGAGGACATTACTCAAAAAAAAGAGAAAATAAATTTTTTAATTAATGAGTTAGAGAAATTAGAAAAAGCTGCCGCGGTGGCAAAAGATAAGGATTTAGAGTCGTTAAAAGGTCAAATCGCAAAACATTTAAATGAACTTCAAGGATTGTATGATACCCAAGAATATTGCAAGCAAAAATTAGAAAAACTGGGTACAACAGCTGCTTTAGATAAAACCGTAGGTGTTGGCTTAGCTGCTCTTGCATTAGTTGGTATTGTAACCAGTATGATTGTTCCTCCTGTGGGAATAGGAATACTTGCTGCTACAGGCTCTTTAGGAGTGACTTATTTTGTTGCCCGTGTCACTGTTCCTTTGATGAAATTTCTGGTAGAAAAAGCAATTAATGCGGTTGCAAAAAAACCAGCTCTTAATAATGAGCAGCCAAACTCTGAAGGGTTAAAAAATGTTTTGAGCGAAAAAAATGTTTTAACCCGTTCAGATATTTCTTGTATGTTTGAAAATCCTAGTTTAAAAAATGCGGGAAAAGAATTAGCAAAAAAACACAAAGGATTATTAGGCAATTGTTCAAAGAAAGAAATTGACTCTTCGACGGAATTAGTTGAAAGAAGCACCCAGTCGCTAATTACCAATACAATAACAGCCAAGTCTGATCCTAATATAATGGACCAAAAAACGCCTAGTCTAGTAATGAGCAGCTGATTTTTTTTTAAAAATGCACAAACTCTATAAATCTTGAGGCTCCGTTGCAACGGAGCCTAATTTTTATTAGTTGACTGTTGCTGATAATCACGTTTTATCCTTATGTATGGGGAGATAAAACATATTACTCATAGAGAAATGAATCTTAAGAAAGATTTGGTCTAAGATGGAACAACCTCACTTTTAATATGATTAATTGGCAGGAGTACAACAGCTTTACTGGTCTATAATTAAAATTATAACAATTATTAAATCGTGTGAATATGAATGGAGAATTAAAAAAATATAGCCAAATAGTCAGGCAACTAGGTTTTGCAGTGAAACATCAATGTCTCAATGAATCAGAAGTACGGATTACCAAACAGAATGTCTTGGATGGATATAACAGTTGGGCCCATAAGGCTTATAATAAAGCCTTTTTGAATTGGGGATTATGGGATAAAAAAGTATATAATGAATATTCGAAACTTGATTTTAATTTTTCTACCATATGCAATATACAAGATATATATGCACAACTACTGATTTACTACTTAATTTCCCCATTAATTAAAAAACAATTATATTCTAAACGATTATTAGAAATTGGATGTGGAAATGGCATTGGAGTTAGGGTCTGCTCTGAATTACTTAAAACAAGGTACGCTCTAGGAGTGGATCTAGTCCCTAAGCTCACACACAATGCAAACTCTAACTTTTACAAAGAAAACTCTATTAATTACATTTCATCTGATGCAGAAAACTTGCCTTTAGCAAATGAAAGTTTTGATATTGTAACCAATTTAGAAAGCTCACATCTTTATCCTCAAATTGAGCATTTTTTTTCAGAGGTTGAACGTATATTAATACCTGGTGGATTCTTTTGTTATGCAGACATTCATATTGATGAAAAAAATCAAGAAAAACGATTGGAAGCATTTATTAATTCACGAAAAAACTTAAAAGTGATTCAAAAAAATAATATTACAAAAATGGTCAGATCAGCTATCTACGAACGTATTATTACACGAGAAAATGAGTTCTATCTTCATGCTCAATCATTGTTTGGCCAAGAACCTCAAATATTACTCACAGAAATTCCTGCACTTGCTGAAGCCATGGGTTTATCCTTTCTTCCTTGGTGGAAAATTCGATTTAAAACACCATTACTCCAACCTATTGGAAAAAATATACGCAAAAGAACTTATTGGGGTGGAAAGAAATGCTTTTTTTATTATCTAATCCAGAAGGTTTTTGAATGAAAGTTAAAAAAATTAAAGAATTGGATTATTCGTATGGCGATGAACAATCCCTTATTCAAGTTTTATATAAATCAAAAGAGCCTCTCTTAATTAAAATAAAAAATTTCCCGGATAGATTTAATTTGGATTATTTTATTGAACGATTTAATCAAAAAATAACTTATAGTATTTTTGAAAATGATATATATGTTGGTAATAAAGAAAGTGACTTATACACAGTGCTCTTAGCAATAAAAGATAATAACCCATATCGAGTTTTTGGAGTAGTTCTTCCTCGAAAAGATTCTGCACTAATAGAGTATCACATTCCGTTGTGGCAAAAAATTCCTTTAAGACCCAGATTTTTTAAAAAAGATTTCAAAGTTGGATATTATTTTGGCGGAAAAGGCGCTCATACTGAGATGCATTATGACCGAGAGCATTGTTGCAATCTTCATGTATGTTTAAGCGGGAAAAAGGAGGTATTATTATTCACCCAAGATCAAAGTGATAATATTTATAAACTTCCATTCATTAGTGATAGTTGGATTGACTTTGGCTACCCTCTAGACTTAGTAAGTAAAGATTTTAAGAAACTAGAGCAAGCTGAAGGATATCAAGTACTTATGGAAAAAGGGGATATGTTGTTTTTGCCGCGAAATTGCTGGCATTATACAACTTACCATGAAGCTTCTTCTGCAGCTACTTATGTCTTTTACCCCCACAAATTTTTTCATTTTTATGGGTATTTCACTGGACACTTTTTTTTAGGTTATAAAGTTAATTCTGAAATTTCTGAATGGCCATGGTTCAAATCGTTTAATAAGCACTATGTATTTGCATCTGGAATAAAAAAATATTACCTGAAAGCAGTTGAAAAAATAATATTAGCCATTTTATTTTTCCCCATCAGTATCCGTAATATTATTTCTAATAAAACAAATCCAGATAAATCTGAAAAGACCAATTGAATCCAGCACATCCATTATCAGGAGTTACGAAAAACCCATTCATTAAGGCACTAGATCAATCAAATAGAAGAAATTTCGGCTCCGTTGCAAAAACGAAAATCTGTACAAAAATCCATCTTCCGGGTAGATCTCAGCGAAGTATAAACCATCGCTCGTTTTTGCAACGGAGCCAATCTTGAGCAATGTCCCTCCGAAGAATATTCAAGAGGGATTGATGGGGGGTAAATCGTTTTTGCTTTCTTTTTTATGTGTAGTATTTTTTTTCATTTGCTGAATACTGCGCCATAACTCATCACCCCGCCACAAGATTTTCTCATGATTTTTGTATAAAATTTGTGAAAGAATCTGCACTTGTTTTTTAAAAGCAGCATTAGTGCTTAGTCGTGTTAAATCAGTCAGATTTAATATAGGTGCGTCTGGCCAGTATAAATTAGCCCATTGGAGTAATGCATCACGTGCACGTTGGGGATTTGCCTGCATACATGATTTTTGGAGCTCGTTAAGTACGGTTTTGTATTGGCCTTTTTGAGAGATTTTATGACGTTTTTGCCGTCCCCATAAGATTAAAGTAACGAACCAGGCAAAAGCAAAAAGTGCTGCAACTATCCAGGCCCAATTAAACTGATTTGTGGGGTGGGATTCATTTATTTTGGCCGTTGGTTGTGGTTCCTTTTGATTATTTGCTACGGTAGGTTGGTTGGTGCTTGATACAGGCATAGTGGCTGATGCTGTAACATCAATGACTTTTGAAGGTAAAGTGGCAATTTCTTCTTTGCCTGTTTCTGTGTTAAACCAGGGTAGTTTTAGTTCAGGAATAGTAATTTTTCCCGATTTGTTAAATAGGTAAGTAATCTTAATTTCCGTACGGCCAATTAACTCTCCCTGAATGACTTGATTTTTATCTTTGCCTTTTTCAGGATAAACATTAACCCCATCAATTTCCGAAAAAGTAAGTGTTGGCAAAAGCTGAGCTGGGACTCCAGTTCCTTCTAGAGTCACCGTGCGAATCAGGGTATTGCCTTGAGTAATTGTTGGTTCTGAGTTTTCGTAGTGTTCAGTGAATTTAACTTCTTTTGCAGGAAGCCAGGTCTTACCCGAAAATTCCTTAGGGATCGGGCGTACCTCTAAATTAATTGTTTTATCCTGAGCTTTGACACGTTCTGGATTAAAATCATAAATTAAGGCAGTAAATATGGGTGATTTTATCTTTAAAGGGCCACTTTTTTGCGGAAAAATAGCATAGTTTTGTTCTTCAACAAGATAGTTAATATTATTCTTTTGGGTTTGATAACGCTTTTCCTGTCCTAAGGGTATCAGTAACGCGTTTTCAACTTGTGGGCCTTGATAATCAGCATCTAACAGATGTTTTGAATTGTATAAAGTTACCTTATAAATAATTTGCTGGTTCACATAGGGTTTCTTTTGATTGACTGCGGTAGTTAAATAGATGCTTTGCTGTTGATTGGAATCAGTAGGCGTACTTTGTTGGGTTGGCACACGTGTGGTGGTTACATTGATAGTTGTAGGCGCGGTATACTCTCTGCCGATTTTAATGGCCGGAATGGTTAATTTTCCTTCTTTCTGTGCTTTTAGCGTGATGGTCCATTCACTGGAGGATTGAGTTTGCCCATTGATAATGGAATAATTCATTCGGCGTTCTGTACCTAGAATCACGAATTCATTTTGTAATGGAGTTAGATCAGGAATACCGCCATTTTGCAAATTATCTTGGGTTAAAATCAATTTGAATGATTCATCTAAACTGACTTGAGATGGGTCAATTTGCACTTGTATTTCTGCATTAGCCACTAAACTAAAGAAACAAAAGACTCCAATTATTAATAATTTTTTCATTGATACCATCCACGTTCTCTTCGTAAATGGTCACGTAAGAATTTTTCTCGCATTAATCCCGCGGGATCATCTGGAATCAAACGTAACCATTGTTCTTTCGCTTGTTGTTTTTCTCGCTCAGCTTCAGACTGAGCTTCACTATTTTGAGGGGTCTGATTTTTTTTATTTTGTTGATCTTTGTTTTGCTGATCTTTGTTTTGTTGATCTTTGTTTTGCTGATCTTTGTTTTGCTGATCTTTGTTTTGCTGATCTTTGTTTTGTTGATCTTTGTTTTGTTGATCTTTGTTTTGTTGATCTTTGTTTTGTTGATCTTTGTTTTGTTGATCTTTGTTTTGTTGATCTTTGTTTTGTTGATCTTTGTTTTGTTGATCTTTGTTTTGCTGATCTTTGTTTGGTTGATCTTTGTTTTGCTGATCTTTGTTTTGCTGATCTTTGTTTTGCTGATCTTTGTTTTGCTGATCTTTGTTTGGTTGATCTTTGTTTGGTTGATCTTTGTTTTGCTGATCTTTGTTTTGCTGATCTTTGTTTGGTTGATCTTTGTTTGGTTGATCTTTGTTCTTCTTTAAAAGATCTTCAATTAATTTGCGGTTATAAAGTGCGTCTTGGTTTGCAGAATTAATTGCTAATGCTTTATCGTAGGCTTTGAGCGCTTCTTGGTATTTTCCTAGATGTACTAAAGAATTTCCTTCGTTATAATATCCCTGCTCATTTCCTAAGTTTTGATATAATTCAGCTGCTTTTTGATAGTCGCCGGCTCGATATGCAGCGGTTGCGGCCCAATCATTGCGTGTAAAGGTTTCTTTGGCTTCTTTAAATTGATTTTTCGCCATTAAATCTTGTCCTTGTTGGTCTGGGGTGGCCCATAAATCGTACCAATTAAAGGCATGAACAGAAAAAGAACAGAATAAAAACAATAAAAGAATGAACCAGCGCTTCATACAGTTACCCTCTGTATCCAACCGCGTCGAAATACAGGTAAGAGCAACAGCAACGCAGGGATTAAAAACCATCGCCCTTCATCTCGCCAAAGTGGGATATCTTCATCTTCGCTTAGAGTAAATTTGTTGGTATTTCCAGATTTGAGCCATTGATCCAAATCACTTGAATCAGAGGTATATTTTATTAATTGTCCTTCTCCTGCTTGGGCAAATCTCTGAAATAAGGGATTTAAATTTTTATCTGCTCTGACTGGCATGATGGAGGAATAAATACCCGATTCGGTTAGTTTTTTTGCCAAAGCAATTGACTCACTGGAAGGGGAGTCTGCAGTCATTACTAAAATTTGTCCTTGATGATAACCTGCTTGTTTGATTAGCGTACTGGCTTCGTTTAATGCGCTGTATAAATTTTGACCTGTTACTGGCATGATATCTGGTGTCAAAGAAGCAAGTAATGATGAAATCGTTTGTCCATCATCAGTAAGAGGGGAGACGACAAAAGGTTCACTAGTAAAAACTACTAAGCCAAATTGACCTACATCTTTATAAGCAAATAAGTCATGTAATTTAAACTTAGCGCGGCTTAAACGATTTGGCGTTAAATCATTCGCCATCATATTATCTGACATATCCAAAATCAAAACTCTGGGCTGTATTGGTTTATAGGTTGCGGCAGGTAATTTGTACCATGCAGGTCCTGCAATACTTAAAATCATAAATAGAAGGCTACCTATTAAGCACAGCAAAGAACTCATTCGTTGTCCTTGTTCTTTTTTTTGGAGTAGGTGTTTGAGCAAATGCGGATCACAAACTTCAGACCAGGCATGTAACTTAGGTTTTTGTCGCCATAAAATCAGAGTCAAACCTAATAACGGTATTATCATTAAAAGCCACCACGGCCTTAGAAAATGAAAAGTTGCCATCATGATTTTAATGCCTCCCTTTTTTCTGCCGAAAAGTTTACTCGCAGAGGCAAATCGGTTTTTTCAAACAGCCAATAGAAGCAAAGAAGCAAGGCGAAACCAACAAACCATGGATAATATTCTTTTTGTGGGCGTACAGTCGCTTGCTCTTGGTCTATTGTTTCTAATTGATTAATCGTTTTGTAGATTGAATGGAGTGATTCAGTATCTGTTGCACGAAAATAGCGTCCTCCCGTCATATCAGACATTTTTTTCAAGGTTTCTTCATCCAAATCTGCTGCAGGATTTTGCATGAGAAAATTACCGACGAGTGCTCTGGAATCGGCTTCAGAACCCAAACCAATAGTATAAATTTTAATTCCTTCCTCTTTTGCTAATTCAGCCGCTTTCAGTGGAGCAAGTACGCCTGAATTATTTGCTCCATCGGTTAATAGAATAATAACGCGTCCTTTTTGAGGCACCCTATCCAAACGTTTAACAGCAAGGCCAACCGCATCACCAATAGAAGTTGTTTTGCCTGCAAGTCCTGCTGTGGCATCTTCAAGGCGTAAAAGTATTGAATGTCGGTCGTAGGTTAGGGGTGTTTGTAAGTAAGCTCGCGTACCAAAAAGAATCAAACCAATTTTATCGCCTGAGCGATCACGCACAAATTGTTCAGCGGCACTTTTTACTATATTTAAACGGCTTGTAGGTCTCCCATGCAAAATCATGTCCGGAATTTCCATGCTGCCTGATAAATCCAAGGCCATCATAATGTTATATCCTTCACGAGAAATGGGTTTAGGGGCACCAACCCAACGTGGTCCAGCTAAAGCAAATACAAGTAATAACCATACTAAGGTGGGTATTAAGAGAGAGTGTTGTATCGAAATAGATCGCGTTTCCTGATCTGCTATATCAATCATCGCTGTAAAAAAAGGGACTCTTAAGGCAGTGGGTAATTTTACTTTTACCCTTGGCAGTAAAAACCAGATAATTAAAGGCAAAGGAAAAAGTAATAAAATCCAAGGATTAGCTAATTCGAACATGGCACTCTCCTTTGTTTAATCCAAAGCCGTGCGGTGTTGAATAGGGGATTGAGATCCATGGTTTGACCTGTTTTAAAAGGGGCATCTAAAAGCATGTCTTTTACTAAGTTGAAGTCTATTTCTTTACCTGTTTCATTTAAAAAATGCAGCCATTCTTTGCCATGTAAACTGGCAACTTTTTCTCTTGGATAGTAGGCTAAGGCGACTCGGCGTAATAACTCCGAAATACGGGCACTGGTCAGGGCTACATTTTGCTCTTTTTCGTATTCCATTTGATAATTCATTAATAAAATTAAAGCGTAGTTCTTCGCTTTTGCATGACGATGGTTCTTGTAAATATAATAAAAAATAAAGATGGATATTAATACAATAAGTGCAATGACTAGATACCACCCTGGGGCTAGAGGCCACCAGCCTATAGGCGTGGGCAGATGAATATCTTTTAATTGCGCCAAGGGGTCAGTGTTAGCCACGGGAAAACCTCCTGGGAAAAGTTTGCCGTACTAATGGCGCTAAATCAACATCTGCAGTTACTTGAACATACTGAATATGTAAGCGGCGTAACTCTTCTTGTAATTGGGTGATGCGGTGCTGACAGTAATGTTCGTAAGCAATACTTACTGAGTGAAGGCTGGTATCAAGAATTATTTCTTGTTTTCCATTGGTAATCGCATATTGCTGCGGTTTTGGCGGCGCAAGCTCTATTCGGTCACAGATATGATATGCCAGAATATCGTTGTGGGAGCGCAGCCGATTTAAATGCCGTTCACTTTCATTATCCAGAGAATAAAAATCACTGATTAAAACTAAAATACTTCCAGGTCTAATCACGCGATGTAAACGGATTAATACATCACTGAGTTGTCTTGGCTGCGCTTCTCGTTGTTCTTCGGTTTGTGCCGTATAATGGCTTAACGAGGCTAACATGGGAAGAACCCCTACATCACGGCTACGCGGCATAAACTCACTGTGCTCGGTGGCTGAAAAAAATAAGCCCCCTACTCTATCTCCTTCCTTAATTACCGTCCAAGCAAGAAGGGCAGTTAGTCGTGCGGCGATGACGGATTTAAATGCGATGCGAGTACCAAAAATCATCGAAGGATTAAAATCAGTAAGGATGACTACAGGACGCTCTTTTTCTTCTTGATACACTTTGACATGAGGTCTACCAGTACGTGCAGTGACACGCCATTCCATATGCCGAATTTCATCCCCAGCTTGATAATTTCTTACTTCGGCAAAATCCATCCCTCTACCACGTAATCTGGATAAATGATTGCCTGAGCGTATCGCTTTACCTTCTGGATGATAACGAACAGATTGTACATAACGCCTTAATTCAATCAGTTCATTGAGTTCTGCAATAACACCATTTGTCATAAAGACCTCTAGTACTTCATCATATTTTAGATTGGGGCTTAGCCTATTAGATTCAAGGTTATTATTTACATTGGTCCAGGACGCATGTTGCACATACTGAATCTTCTCCATATCTTCAAGATAAGAGACAGATTACACAAGAGGCCTTCTCTAAGGAACAGCAACTAAGCGTAACAAGGAGTCAATAAAGTCATCACTATTAATTCCCTCTGCTTCAGCTTCAAAACTTAATAAAATTCTATGTCGTAATACATCATGAGCAATCACATGGATATCATCTGGAGTTACGTAATCCCTTCCTGAAAGCCAAGCATGTGCTTTTGAACAACGATCTAAGGCAATTGTAGCACGAGGACTGGCCCCAAAACGTAACCATCGTGCTAATTCTTCGCTATAAACCCCCGGATTTCGGGTAGCGACCACTAATTGTACCAGATAATTTTCTAATGCTTCGCTAGTATGAACATTGAGTACTTGCTTACGTGCTTCAAATAATATTTTTTGGGGTAATTTTTCAGTTGTAGCAGGCTTGTTGGCCATTGCTAGGCCTAAGGCTTCTTTACGAGACAACGCTAAAATATCATGCTCTACCTTCGCATCAGGATAACTAATTTTTACATACATTAAAAACCGATCCAATTGTGCTTCCGGCAAAGGGTAAGTGCCTTCTTGTTCAATAGGATTTTGAGTTGCCATTACCAAAAATAATTCAGGTAGCGGATAAGTTTTACCTCCTATAGTAACTTGTCTTTCTGCCATGGCTTCGAGTAAAGCAGATTGTACTTTAGCTGGAGCACGGTTAATTTCATCGGCTAAAAGCAGATGATGGAATATTGGACCTGGTTGAAAAACAAAAGAGCCATTTTGGGGATGATATACATCAGTTCCTGTTAAATCCCCGGGCAATAAATCTGGTGTAAATTGAATGCGGTGAAAATTCCCCTCAACTCCATCAGATAGCTCTTTAACAGCGCGCGTTTTTGCTAAACCAGGTGCTCCTTCAACCAATAAATGGCCATCAGCAAGTAAGGCGATGAGCAGACGCGAAATTAATCCTTGTTGGCCTAAAATTTGCGAGTTTAAGCGATGACTTAACTGTAATATTTGATGCTGCACCGAATTTTCAGTTTTATTGTCTTCTACTTGCTCCATAGTTTTCTACCTTAAATATGAATAAATTCAATACTGAGATTAGGGGCTATTGACATTTGCCTCCCAGGTCTACGTGCCGTTCTTTCTTTATGTGTGGCATCCAGCGCTGATGATTAAAGTAACACGATACTTATCGATTCACTATCGTCTGGATTCCGTACATAAAGCTCGGGAAGTAGACAACTTAGAATGAATTGTCAACACGTTCTAAAATAAAGAACTTATCCTAACGTGAATTGCATCTGCTGCCAAGTCCTACAGACAACTACTGTGAATTATTTGAACATTTTGGGGTTTATTATTAACCTTCTGAAAAATCGCTAAGGAAAATAAAGGGCAAGAACAATTAGAATGCAGAAGCGAAATACGGATCAGTTACCTCTGAAAACCCCGCCTAACCCTGTTCTTCGACATCCCCAAGGCATTGGCAAAGATGTGATCAAGAGGCAGGGTACATCTGGAAGACGCCGTGTTTCTCCAAGCCTATCGTTGGTAATCAGGGTGAAGTTCTAAAGGCATCATCATTTGCAAGCGCTGATAAAGGGAAAGGATTTCTTCACAAAAGACATGAAATTGTTGTTGGTTTTCCCACAGATCAAAATCAGTCCCTTTGTGAAAAGCCTGTTGTTTGGTCAATGTTTTTAATAAAATGATTTCTTGGTGAGAAAATCCCAGATGGCTGTTTAACTCAACCAGCTCCATGAGCTTTTTATATTCCTTGATTGGACGATGCTCATGCAAACAATAAGCCTTTAGTGTAAGTTGAAAGGCTTGATACATCAATGAAGTGATCGGTGTTAATACGGTGAGAGAATCAGCTTCTCTTACCGTTCCATGAGTGAGTTGTTGAAGTAAGTAATCTGCTGCATAGGCATGTTGTGTCGCAATGTTGAGTATTTCTAAAGGAGATAAATAACGTTTGTCCATGAAGGATTTATCCTATTTAATGTGAGTTCGACATAAAAAATAAGGTAATTTTTTATAGGGAACTATTTCAATTTTAAAAAGGGATCCCGTATAAATGCTGCGCATTTTACGGGGTAACGTTCGTTTAGCGACATAAGACATTTCGATGCCTTTTATGTCGAACTCACGCTATTTAATTCGATTTTTTTTCAAGTATGTTAAAATTCGCACTTATTATATCCATGAATTAAATTGATGCACGCTTTTATTAACAGTTCTTTGAAAATTGGATCTTTAACGCTACCTCATCGACTTATCCAAGGTCCTTTAGCCGGCTATAGTTGTGCTCCATTTAGAACATTATTTCATAATTATCACCCGCCAGCGTACTGCGTGACTGAAATGAGTTCTGCAATGGATATTCTTTACAAGCATTCACGGAGTTCTCGCTATGTTTATCGGGCTCCAGAAGAACAAATTCTCTCTTATCAAATTGCAGGCACAGAACCACGCCTTTTGGCACAAGCAGCGCAAAAGCTACAACTTTATGGCGCAGATATTATTGACATAAATTGTGGTTGTCCTAAGCCTAAAATCCGTAAAAAAGGTGCTGGAAGCGCATTACTTGAAGTCCCTGACCAATTGGTGAAAATTGTTAAAGAAGTACGTGCGGCCATCACGATACCTTTAACTATTAAAATTCGCATCCAAGGGAATGAACAGGATTTTATTTTGGCAAAAAAAATTGAAGAAGCTGGGGCTGATGCATTGATTGTGCATGGTCGTCGTTGGATGGATGATTATGAGGTACCCCCTGATTTACGACAAATTGCATGCATCAAGCAACGTTTAGGGATCCCAGTTATTGCTAATGGTGATATTCATGATCGTGATAGTTTACAAAGAACTGTGGCACTAAGCGGTTGTGATGCTTATATGATATCGCGTGCAGGAAGCGGTAAACCCTGGCTCTATCAAGAGTTATTAGAACAACAAAATGTGGCAGTGAGTTTCTCTGAAAAAGTTAATCTGTTTATAAGACACTTACAAGGCCTAGCTCTATTAGAAGATGAGTATAAAGCTGTTTTACAAAGTAAATCTTTGATACGTTACTATTTTGGAAAAGTGTTCGATACCTCATTGTTGAATCGTTTTTATCAATTGGATTCTTTAGAAAAAATAGCGCATTTTTTCATGTTGCTGCAGCAGGCGCAATTGACTGAAAGGGAGATTTAGTAATGGTAAAAAATAGTATTCAGTGGGGAATTATCGGGACAAGTTATATCTCTGATGTTATGGCACGGGCCATTGAAGAATCTTCTTCGGGTCAATTAGAGGCTATAGGTAGTCGTTCAATAGTGACGGCACAATCATTTGCAGAAAAATTTGCAGTGTCTCATTATTATGATGATTATCAAGCGGTACTTGATAATTCAGAAGTTGATGTAGTTTATATTGGGTTGCCGAATCACTTGCATCACGAATGGATTATTCGTGCTGCTTTAGCAGGGAAACATATTCTATGTGAAAAACCTTTAGTAATGAATGTACATGAGTTGCAAGAAGTTATTTCAATTACTGAAGAATCTCAGGTACTTTGTATGGAAGCATTGATGTATCGATGTCACCCTTTGACGCAAAAAATAAAAGAAATTATTCACAATAAAAGCATCGGAGAGGTCAAACTATATAACGCGACTTATACCGCAAACATTGCTGAAATTGCTAATCCTATTGCCGGTGGATGTATTCGTAATCTAGGATGTTATCCCATTTCGTTAATACGATTTTTATCTGATGCTGAACCTATTGAGATCAAAGCAATGGGTAGAATAAATCCTAGAAGTAAGAATGATAATCAAGCAAGTATTCTTTTAAAATTTGAAAATAACGCAATGGCAGTTGTATCTACGGCCGATGATATTGAGATGTACTGGAAATTTGATGTTTATGGGACTGAAGGTCATTTGACCGTAGTAACTAATCCTTGGCTTCCTACTCAAGATAACAATCAGCTTTTAATTTACCGACATCATGAACCTGCAATGGAAATTCACGTATCGGCTGAAGCTTCTTTATATACATATCAAATTGATTTAATGAATCATATGATTCTTAATGAAGATGCATTAAATTCAAAACGGATATCTTTATTAGAAAGTTATGGCACTATCTCTGTTTTAGAAACCTGGCTTCAGCAAATAAACGCTCAAAATTAATGACAAGGCCTCCATCAACATGAGGACCCATGTTGATGGAGGCTTAATACTCCTATAGGAATGGATTTTCCGCTTTCGCGAAAATGACGAAACTCTTAAGTCAATGGCCAGTGTTCCTCCTGCTCGAACACAGCCAGGTAGGCCTGGAGCTAATAAAATCCCTATCCCGAACTTATGTTATACGGCGTTAGGCATAGGTAATGCACTATCAGTATTTTCTTGATCTGATTCATCATCATCCTTCACCGTTTTGTTTTGATTGTGTACGTTCACTATACTCGGTTCAGTAGATGGTCTTTGAGGTTGCATTTTTTTTGCGAATAATCCCATTGTTATAACAAAAGTTGTGGCGGCAACTGCAGTAATAACAACCGCTGCAGCCAAAGTAATTGGAATAAGGGGTGGAAATGCGATTGCCAGGACACCAACTGCCAATGCGCCAACACTGATCCCAGAAAGTGCTCCCAAGCATTTCAATTGAAATGAATGATTATGAGAGAATTGGGCATCAAAATTAATCTCATAATTTCTTCTCGTTTCTTTTTGAAAAGCGTCAATGATCTCAGGTTGTTTAATGTTGTTACTATGCAGCTTATTAACAAGATTAGCTAAAATTTTTATTTTATGTTCATAACTTATATCAACTAATTCTTGATTATATTCATCAATAAGGTGTCGGATTTCTCTCGGCAATTCATCAAATTTTGGCTCACCTTTTTTGAAATGAGATAAATAGTTAGTCTCAATTGAATCAAGTGGTTTAGGTGCAATACCTGCATTTCTCATTAAATCGCGAGCTTTTTCATTGAGTTCCGATAGAGTAACTTGGACTTTAGCCATATAGGCATCGTATAAAGAGGGATCGGTTACACCAAATTTTTCCAGTTCATTAGTGGAACAAAAAGCAGTAATGCCGCCTTGTTCGAGTAAAAAGCGAGAATATCCAGCGCAATTGTGATACCTACTAAAAAATTTATAATAGGTTTCTTTGACTCCTCGATGTACAATATTTTCTGGATCTTCAAATTTTTTTATACCGTTTTCTATTCCTTGTACATTTAATCCGAATAAATTTAAATGCTCAAGATAATCATCTTTATCATCTAAGGTAAGTGAATTTCCTAACGGTAAAACCCACTCTTTAAGAGGCAATTTACCATACATCGTTTCTTCATCGGCGCCGTCCACGTCAATTCCCAAGCCTTTTTGGCTCTTAAGTTGCTCTACAAATTCTAAAATAATATATTTTTTTTCAAGGGCTGTTTTCTCTTCTCGAAGTTTCTCTATCAGAGGATGTAATGCCTCATAGGCTTCTGCTTTTATTAATGATTCAGCGCGTTTTTCTGACCCTGTTTTAGCAGCAATCCCTGCTTGTCTCAAGATATCAATGTCATCGTCTTCATAACCGTCTTCTAAATCTTCATCATCATCAAATGCATGGTGCTCAATCATGATTTGATAAAGTGATTTTAATAACTCCACCTGATCTTCACGAATATAAAGCGAACAATCCTCCCAAAAATCATCAATAAATGAAGGATGTTTTCTTTTTTTATTATCAAAATAAGTGTTAATAAAATCTTTAAGTGTTTCTGGGACAATGGTTGATGTGCATTTTAACTCCGGATCGCTATCATGTGTCAGCGCTCGGAATTTTTCAGAATGCAGTCGATTTTCTTCCTCATCATACTTGGCAGAAAATGTGCCATCCTTATAAACATGTTCGCCTTGGGTAACATTAAGCGCAATATGATTCGCGCTCCAGTAATATACCGTAACACCTTTCAAGTAGTTCATTTGAAACCCTATAAAATTGTTATGTAGGCATGTATTGTAGTTGACTTATATTAAGGCAATATGATTAAATCATGATAAAAATATATAGGGTATTCTTTTTTGGAAAAATCAAATAAGAGTATTGCTTGATAACAAGCATCACAGTACCGATGAGAAAGATATTTGCATCGATGGGGGACTAGGTAAGTATACTTCTTCCCCCATCAACTTTAAGAATTTGTCCAGTGATATAAGGATTTTCAGCCAGAGCTAAAATGGCTTGAGCAATGTATTTTGGATCGCCGTGCTTTTTTAAGGGTATTTTTGCAATGATTTTTTCTTGTATTTCTGGGCTCAATGCATTGGCGCTTTCTGGCCACATAATCGCCCCCGGGGCAATTGCATTCACTCTGACTTGAGGCGCAAATTCGCGAGCTAAGCTTTTTGTTTGCATTTCCAAGGCAGCTTTGCTTTGGCAATAGACAGAATATCCTTTCAGGGGGTTTTCAGCATGGATGTCAGTGATATTGATAATGGAGCCGGATTGTTTTGCTAGTAAAGGACGGGCTGCAAGACTTAGCAAAAAAGGGGCCTTAACATGAATATCGAACAAAGCATTCCAATCTGTTGTGCTAAAGGAGGTAGTTTTGGTACGTATGAAAAGAGATGCATTGTTAATGAGTAAATCCAAGCGTCCAGCCCAATCATTTACTGCAGCCATAAGGTCTTCAGCAGCGGTAGGCTCAGATAATTCCTTTTGGACCACAAAAACACTGTTTGCGCGTTGGGCATTTAAGTTTTTTGCAAGGAGTTGGGCTTCTTGCAATGATTGATGACAATGGATAACTACTTTATATCCTATGACATGCAATTTTTGAACTATTACAGCACCAACACGGCGTGCTCCACCCGTAACTAAAGCAATTTTTGCTTCTTGTATTTTTTCGGATTTCAAGGTATTTTTCCTGGATTTTTTGGTCATTTTTGTTATGAGTATACTACAAACACTGCAAGTACAGCTGGCGCAACGACAAGCAATTCCCTTTGCAGAATTCATGCAACTTGCATTGTACGCTCCAAGTGAAGGCTATTATAGTTCAGGATTGCAAAAATTGGGGAAGTATGGCGATTTTATCACGGCTCCTGAACTAACCCCTTTATTTGGTAAAACTTTAGCAAATCAATGTTTGCAAGTGTTCGATGTTCTTGAATCACCTTCACTCTTTGAGTTTGGTGCGGGCTCTGGGGCACTTTGTGTCTCTATATTAGAGCATCTTGCAGAACATAAGTCTTTGCCCAAAGCTTATTACATCCTGGAGGTCAGCGCTAACTTATGTCATCGTCAACGTGAGATGATTACACAAAAAATCCCTCATTTAGCGCATCTTGTCACTTGGCTGGATCGTTGGCCAGAAACTCCATTTAATGGTGTGGTTTTGGCAAATGAAGTTCTAGATGCAATGCCCGTGCATCGTTTCATGAATACTGAACAAGGAATTATGGAAAGTTATGTGTGCCTCAATGAGCATCAACAGTTGGTTGAGATTTTCAAACCTTGTCACAATCAACGTTTGCAGAACTATATAAATCATAAAATACCTGCGTTAGGTGTCCCTTATCTTTCAGAGGTCAATCTTTTTATTGATGATTGGATTTTAAATAATTATCGTATGTTGAAGCAAGGTGTGGTTTTTTTGATTGATTATGGATTTCCGCGCCATGAGTATTATCATCCAGATCGAAATCAAGGGACGTTGATGTGTCATTATCAACATCATAGTCATGCAAATCCTTTATTGCATCTTGGTGAACAAGATATTACTGCGCATGTAGACTTCACTCATGTAGCAGAAGCTGGGCAACAGGCAGGCTTTCATATCGCCGGTTATACCAACCAAGCCTCTTTTTTGCTGGCCAATGGTTTGTTAAGCTTTATTAATTCCTTGCATAGTGAAGTGGAACAGATGCGCGCCAAACAAGCGATAAAACAATTGACACAACCGAGTGAAATGGGTGAGTTGTTTAAAGTAATTGCGTTAAGCAAAGAGATAGATGTTGCTTTCCAGGGGGTTCAACTAAATGATAAACGAGTGAGTTTATGAACGAGAAAAAATATCTTACTACGGTAGAATTACAAAAAGAATCAATGAAGTTTTCTGCGGGTCATACTACAATTTTCTCTGCCACAGAAAGAGAACCATTGCATGGTCATATGTATGGCGTTTATCTTGCATTGACTACCTGGGTTGAAGAAAATGGGATGACCTTTGATTACCGTTATTATAAAGAGCGTATCCATAAATTATGTCGTTATTTGAACCAAACTTTTTTGATGCCGCAATTTTCACCTTTTTTGGAATATGCTGAAGATGAGGCATATTATTATTTTACGTTTAACCATAAAAAAATTCCTTTTCTTAAGGAAGATGTGACTCTATTACCAGTAACCAATATTACCGTCGAAGAGCTTTCAAAGTGGTTTGTTCATGAGTTAATTCAAGATAAGGAGGAGCTGGAGAGGCATCGCATCGAGAAGGTTATAGTCAAAGTTTTCTCTGCTCCGGGACAATCAGCCAGCCATGAATGGCAAAGAGCGGATGAATAAATCTCTTTTCCAATTTACTGCGGAGCTAAAAATGCCAGAAGACACAGAGTGCAGAACTGGAGCTCCTATGAATTTAGGCGAAGAATCAAGTGTCTCATTAATACCTAAAATGACAGTGAATACTGTTTATCAAGTGTGTATCCCCCATACCCATCGAGATTATTTTGATTATATTGCAGACGAATTTACTCCATGTATAGGTGCTCGAGTTTGGGTTCCGTTTCGTAAACAAACCCGATTGGGAGTTGTAATCAGCGCCAATGAATCTTTGCAGGATAGTGGAGCCTTATTAAAAAATATCAGTGCTATTATTGACGAAGAGCCTTTAATTGATGAAAAAATATTGATTTTATGCTCATGGATTGGGAGTTATTACCAATCGCCTTTATCGGAAGTATTGCCTTTGGCTTTACCCAAGAAATATCGTCTAGGCCAAGCCTGCCAATTGCCGATGGGCGATTTTTATCAATTAGCATTACCTTTGGATGAGGCTAAAAAACGCATTCCCATTCGTGCACACAAGCAGCTACAGCTTATCGAATTTTTAAGTACTCAAAAAGAACCTGTTGCTCAACGAGATTTAACCCAAAAAGGATTTAATAGTACTCAATTGGGTCACTTACTTGCAGCACAAGTTCTTTCTTTATCACAACAAATCTTAATTCCTCAACCAGCAGAAATGTTGCAGTTACCGCCACTGATGCTGAATTCAGAACAAGCGGTTGCTGTCACTGCGATTAAAGAAAAACTGAATCATTATCAATGCTTTTTATTACAAGGAGTTACGGGTAGTGGTAAGACGGAAGTTTATTTGCAGGTGATTGCTGAAGTTTTAGAGCAAGAGAAGCAGGTTTTAGTTTTGGTTCCTGAAATTGGGTTAACACCACAATTGGTCGCTCGTTTTACGGCACGCTTTAAACAACCTATTGCGGTGATCCATTCTGGCTTAAATGAATCCGAACGCCAAGTTTCTTGGCAATTAGCAAAAGAAAATAAGGTTAAATTGGTCATCGGCACCAGAGCTTCCATTTTCACACCAATGCCTGATTTAGGATTAATTGTGGTTGATGAAGAGCATGATCCCTCATTAAAACAAATGGAGGGGGTGCGCTATTCAGCTCGTGATACGGCATTAATGCGGGCAAATTTGGCAAATATTCCTATCATTTTGGGTTCAGCGACACCCAGTCTTGAAAGCATTTATAACAGCAAACAGCACAAATATAAATTGTTACGCTTAACTCATAAAGCGTTATCGACGACGCCACTGCATTACCAACTCATTGATCTGCGCTCTCAAGTAGTGCAACATGGTTTAGCCACTCCAACCTTACATGTGATTCAAGAACATTTACAGAAAAAGAATCAGGTTTTAGTATTTATTAATCGGCGTGGTTTTGCACCGGTATTGTTATGCCATCAATGTGGTTGGATGGTTGATTGTCGTGCTTGCGACAGCCATTTGACGCTTCATAAACAAGTAGGTCAGATGATTTGTCACCATTGTGGTTTGACGCAAAAAAAACCAGCGCATTGCTCGAGTTGCCAAAGTATGGAACTGATTCCCGTAGGAGCAGGTACTCAGCGTATTCATGAGTTTTTAAGCGCATATTTCCCTAATACAGAAGTTGTGCGTATCGATAGGGATGTAGTTCGTAAAAAGAATTCCATGGATGAACATTTGGATAAAATCCATAGTGGAGAGGCTCAGCTCATTGTTGGTACGCAAATGTTGGCGAAGGGCCACCATTTCCCACGTTTATCTTTAGTGGTGGTACTTGATACGGATGCTGGACTTTACAACCAAGATTTTCGTGCTCTAGAGCATTTAGGACAATTATTAACTCAAGTTTCAGGTCGTGCAGGACGTGAAGATGATGCAGGGCAAGTTTTAATTCAAACCCATTTACCGGATCATCCATTACTTAATGTGTTGATTCAGCAGGGCTATGATCAATTTGCAGATGTCTTATTAACAATGCGCCAACAAGCTGAAATGCCTCCGTTTCACTATCTAGCAGTAGTTCGGGCACAAGGAAAAGCAGCAACAAAGGTATCAAAATTTTTACAGGCGGTTAAAGATCAGATAAAAACACACTCTATTATCGTTATGGGACCCGCACCAGCACCTATGCCTCGTAAAGCCAATCAATACCGCATGCAATTATTGATTAAATCCTCTTCAAGAAAAGTTCTAAAAAATGCTTTAACCCAATTGCGTGAATGGCTCACAAAAAATAAATTAAGTAATGGTATACGTTGGAATGTAGATGTGGATCCTATCGATTTATCTTAATAAAAAGTCAAATTGGAATCTAAAATGAATGAGCTAAAAGTTGAAATCCATAAAAAAGTGTTCTCTATTGCGTGGGGCGACATGGATGCATTAGGGCATGTAAATAATGCACGATATTTTGAGTATTTTCAGGAAGCCCGGATTGAATGGTTAAGGGACTTAAATATTAAGATGACGGGAAAAACAGGTCCAGTAGTGATTCATGTTGCTTGTACCTTTTTGAAACCGGTAATTTATCCTGCTACGGTTACTTTATGTTCTAAAATTCATAGCCTGGGTAATTCCAGTATGATTATGGATCATGAACTTTATCAAAATGAAGTGCTTATGGCCCACGGTAGTTGTAAAATTGTTTGGGTGGATTATACGCAAAATAAATCAATACCATTACCCGATATTTTTCGTACTCTTTATGCAACACCCTACACTTGAAAAATATTTTTGATTCTATCCATCATCATTACAATGGGTTTATTACCCTACCGCTGAATTTGATCGGTTATGTATCAAAATTGTTGATGTCTTATTACGCTAGAGTTTCATCATCCTTAGTTTTGACCGAAGGATCCATCGATGAGCAAAGACCTTGGAGCTTCCGGTTAAGCCGGAAGATGAAGTAATAAATGTAAATCAACAAATTTGTTACACCTCCAATGTGATCTGACAGACTTTCGCATTAAGGATTCGCAATAGTTGGAGAAGAATGCTGCTCCGCTAGTTCAATTGCAATAGTATTGATGTCTGTTTTGATCTCATTATATCGTTTTGTGGCTTCTTCCAGTTGATTTTTAGCGATCATTTTAGGGAGCTCACTTTCCAATTCGGCTAAAGCATTTTTTTGCAAGCTCTCTACCATGGGTAAAATTTTATTAGAATCAAAGTCTCTATTGATGAGTGCTCGAATTTTTATTATTTGAAAAGTCGCTTCATTATAATTTATTAGGTCGCTCGTATCTTCAAGATCTGGTTTTTGTAGATTAGCCAGTTTGATTAATGTACTTCTTACTTTTTCAATAAGTTCTTTATGAGACATAATATTCTTCCTAAAATGTGTTGGAGATTTGTGGAGCTACTTCTTTTTCTAAGTTATTGTTTTCTGCAGAAGTGTTTTTTAATTGGGCAAATTGATTTTTATAATTATGGAATTGGCTTATCTGCTTTAATTTGAGGCCTTCCATATGTTCGTTATATTTCTCCATAGTCTTAGGTGGGATAGTTTGTTCTAATTGAATTTGTCGTTCAATAACTCTTCCCCAACCCGCACTCATATTGGCGCCATGGCTAATCTCTATATGATTTTTTGCTAAGAAATCGCCAGTCAGTAATACTTCAACTAATTGTTCTTGTGTCTCTCCATATAGGGTACTGCCATCTGCAGTGATTAAAAGCCATGCTCCCTCTAAATTACTCCCGTATGGATTTCTCATATCAAAACCATGCTGGTATAAATCATGGACATTTACATCATGATGTAGATGAGGGATAACATAAGGAATTTCATTTTTAGTAGCGAAGACGAAATGTGAGGCCATATGCTCAGTAATTTTATTCAACATGGTTGAGGATATGTTATTCTGTACCAGCATCATTTCTGCTTGCACTAATCGTCTAGATACATCCATAATATTATCCGGGGTAATGACATCTTTTATAGATACTAATATATCCATAGCTCTTTGCACTGCATCAGTATTATATTTTTCACCGTAGTGAGTATTTAATTTATCTCTATAAGCATGATTTAACACTTGTTGAAAAACAAACTCATGAGGGGTAATACAACCTGCACGCGCTAGAGCGAAATCACTTACTATTTCAGTAATACTTGGTATGGATAATGTTTTTTCTTCAAATGAAGACAATGGCATATTCTTTAAATTTTTCTCTTTGGCTTTATCTTGGATTTCTTTTAAATAGGCATCTGAGTATGCTAACAATTTTTCCTTATTTTTTATCCCTTCTTCTTTTGGTGCAAATACATTGATCACTTCCGCATATTTAGAATCTAAACCAGGAGGATGGCCTAAGGCCATGCCATCCCAATCACCAGCGACAATACGGCCTCCTTTGTTATATACCTCTAAAATGACCTGATTTGCTGTTTCTTCCTCTAAATGAGTTTTTAATTTATTTAAAACTTTTTCAAGTGATGTACATTCTTTTATTAAACTATAGTGGGGATGATCGACTCCCATCGCGTGTTTAAACTCTTCAGCACTACGAGCCCTATTGGCAAAAACTTTCGCACTTTTAAGTTCAGATTCGTTTGGATTAGCACTTTTAGATTCGGTATAGTGCAGTTTAAAAGTATGATTAAATATTTGTTTATAGAGTTCATCGGGTATTGCTTCGAGTTCAGGAGGTTTTTTAATAATACCTTGACTCGCATCCCAATTTTTATCGTGTTCCGCTTTATCCCATTCGCGTGAGTAAAAAATAGGATTATTTTCCCCTGCTGATAGGTTTACAACAAATTGACCATTGAATCCAGTGGGAGAATCATCGGTTTTCGGTCCATGCCCTTTTTTATATTCAAATCGTAGCAGTCTACTTTCTGGATTAAATCCTAGGACGTGTAAATCGCCATCTGGACCAACTTCACGCAAAATATCTCTCATATTAATATCAAGTTGCATAGTATGTTGGTAGTCAGTATGCGTCGGCTTTAATAAAAGATGGTCCCTATCTTTGGCGTTATGAGGCAGGGGCTCTCCATTTTGCTGGATACGAGCAAAGCGAAGTTCTTCTGCAAGTGACCCTTTAAAGAATCCTTGTTTGCTGGTTTTACTTAAGTTAACCCCACTTTTCGGACTCCTATTTTTATTATATTGAGGAGGATCTCCTGCTCTTAATATGATGCTACTGTTAAGTGCATGAGCTTGCATAATATTTGCAGTTACAAATTCAGATTGAGCACCCGCAGCAATCATGGCCTGTGCACCTATAAGAATTCCCTCGTTTGTTTTGTTATTCGCTACGGTAACTTTTGGGTTAGAGGCTACTTGCATTGCAAAAGGCAGACTGCCTCTTGCTTTAATATCTTCACTTTTAGAGTTACTCATGATCTTGTCTTCATAAATAAGATGAATTTCTTCAGCCCTTATTAAAAATTGTAACAAGCTAATATTATGAAATGCTGACAACAGAATTCCTATTTGGAATGATATTTCTCCCAATGGAATACTGCTCTGAGGAAGGGACAATCAGAAATTAAGCGGAGTAAAAAAGGAGATAATACTGGTTTTGTATTAATTCAAGATATCGATCAAAATCAATTTCAGCGAATCATAGCGCTTAAATTAGGGCAATTAGAGCCCATTTTCGAATTAGAATTACTATTGCAAGCAATCATTGGGATAAAAACTCCCGAGCCATGGTTGCTTCTCGCTCTCATAGATGTAACTATAAACGTTGCGCTGCCGATGTATCATTGATTTGAGATAGTTGTTTGAGGATACCATGAAAAAACAAAGGATTGTACTTAGCTTATTCTGTTCGTTTTATCTCATTTTAAGTTTTGCCGATAACTCATTAAATAAGGAAAAGCAAACAACAGGGGTTAATAGTAATCCTTTATTTTATCTGCAAGGCATTTATAGTTATCGAGATTTCAAATTTAAATCCGTTAAATCTGCAAATTATAACAGCTTTCAAGGCCATTCCAATTTCTATGCATTAGGGGCAAATAACCTGCAAATAATGAGAGGGCTTACTGGAGGTTTATTTATTTACAGGGCCGATATGAGTTTGGGCTCCGACGTGCTTATTTTTCCCACGTCGCTTATTCAAACAACGCAATCAATCCATAATAATTCACTTTTTGGCCATGTAACAAAATCGATTAAGCCACATCTATTTGTCGATTTTTATGGTGGTTATGGACAAAATAAGCTTAATTACCTCACATTAATGGCGCCTAATACGTCCAATCAACAAATTGCCTCAGCTACGAATCATAGCAATAATTGGTTTGTAAGTTTAAGTACTTTATATAACACTATTTTTCATAATTTTTTAATTACCGGTGCTTTTAGTGTTTTGCATAATGAAGTGAAACAAAATGGATTTACTTATTTTTTTCGCCCTAATTTAGTATCAAATACCATAGCACCACTAACTAATAAGTCCTCATATCTTTTGGAAAATGCAGAAATAGGCTACAAGATCACGCAAACCATAGCGCCTTTTATCAATGGAGGTTTAATTCAGGTTGTCCAGTTTTCCAATAGCCGACCACTCATATCAGGTACTTTAGTGAGTACTGCGCCTGAATTTAATTTAAATCAAAATGGATTCCAAGTGGGTGGGGGAGTGAATTTTACATTGAAAAAGGTGACTCTGCGTTTGGAACAACAATATGTACAACGTACTAATGTTTATCATAGCAATCTTTCCATAGTTTCATTAAAGATTGCTATGGATTAGGGGCCTTTCTTTGATTAAAGCAATTAAAACCAGAACAATACAATTAGGTTTGGGGAGTTTATGCCTCATTTTTATTCTTTTATTACAGAGTGAACAGCCTTCTTTTTTAAATCGTATTAATGGTCTTATCTATGATTATTTATCCAAGTTGAGTTTGCATCAGAAAAAAAACTTCCCTCGAGTAGCGATTATCGATATTGACGATTATTCTGTCCAACAAGAAGGTCGTTGGCCGTGGCCGCGTGATAAAATCGCTCTCCTATTGAATAATCTAAAAAATCTTGGGGTAAAGATTGTTGCTTTTGATATCGTGTTTTCTGATGTTGAAAAAAATTATGCCCAGAGCCTAAAAGAAAAAGTAGCTCAATTACCTTTTGCACAAAAGGATATGCAACGGCAAATTATGCACTTGTTGAATGAGATAGAACCTTATGTCGATAATGATCAAATTTTCGCCTCCACTTTATCAAGTAACAATGCTGTTCTCGGTTATTTATTACATTATGATGCCCAGGTAAAAAAAGGTTCTTTACCTCAACCTTTGCTTAATCAAAATGCGAAACCTATTGATGCAACCCATTACATTGTACCTGAATTTTTGGGATATAATGGGATTTTACCCTTGTTTTTAAAGGCATCTCCTCATGCTGGTTTCGTTTCCAATATTCCAGATCTTGATGGCGTTATTAGACATGGAAGCCTATTAGGAAATTATGCCAATAAATTGTATGCAAACATTGCACTTGCAGCAGCAATGCAATATTTAGCGACGGATCACGTAAAATTGGTGACGCATACGAGTCATGGTAAAGAACTTTTAGATGGGATCACCATTAAAAATATTTTTATACCCACGAATCATAAAGGACAAATACTGATTCCATTTTGGGGATTACCAGGTACCATTGATTACTATTCAGCAAGTGATGTGTTACAAAATAAACTGTCTCCTAATGAACTTAGTGGTTCAATTGTGATTGTTGGTTCTACCATGGTGCTTTTAGCAGATCTCCACCAAACGCCTTTATCTCAAACTTTTCCAGGCGCTGAAATAAATGCTAATATAATTACGGCAATTTTGACTCAAGAGGTATTGGTCGAATTTAATTGGAATACTGTTACGGGCATACTGGCGATTAGTGCATTAGGAGGTCTTTTAGTTATTCTATTTCCTTTTTGTAGCCCTTTTATCTTGTTACTTTTTTATTTCCTTATTCTTACTGTAATTTCAGGCATTTCTTTTTTAGTGTTTAATTATCAAAATACCTTTATTGCCCCCGCGATAATATTTTTGTTAACTACTTTATTAGCAATCATTAATTTTTCTTATGATTTCATTCTGGAAAAGCGGCAAAAAAATAAAATAAAACAATTGTTTGGACAATATGTTCCTCCTTCTTATGTAAAAAAACTCACTGATTTTTCTGAAAACTACAGTATGGAAGGTGAAACGCGTGAGATGACGGTTTTTTTTGCTGATATTCGTGATTTTACTACCTTAAGTGAACATTTAGAGGCTAAAGAGATTAAAAGGCTACTCAATGAATTTTTTACGCCAATTACTGATATTATTTTTAATCATAAAGGCACAATCGATAAATATGTGGGCGATATGATCATGGCTTTTTGGGGCGCTCCTTTAACCGATAATGAGCATTGTTATCATGCTATTTCAGCTGCTTTAACGATTAAAGATAATCTAGAAGAAATTAATAAAAAATTATTAGAGGTGAATTTGCCTTACATCAGGATAGGTATGGGACTTGCCACTGGATTAATGGATGTAGGGGACATGGGGTCAGAGTTTCGCCGCTCCTACACCGTTCTTGGTGATACAGTAAATTTAGCCTCCCGGTTACAAGATCTAACCAAATACTACCAAATTTCCATTTTGGTTAATGAGTCATCACAAATGTGGGATACTCCTTTTCTCTGGTGTTTGGTGGATCAAATTACCGTGAAGGGACGGCATATTCCAGTGAAGATTTATGAGCCCCTAGGCTATAGACAAGAGGCTTCACCAGAGCTTTTAGCAGAGTTACAAGAATATGAGCAAGGATTAAAATGTTATTATGCCCAAGAGTGGGAAAAAGCAAAAGAACGATTCCGAAATTTACTTGCACAAAATCCTGAACGGCATCTGTATCAAATTTTTTTAAGTCGTATTGAAGATTTTATTCAACAGCCACCGCCGAAAGACTGGAACGGAGTATTTGTTCATATGCAAAAATAAGAGTTGTTTATTATTTAATCAATATATTGCTAGGAAAGCAAATGAAAAAATTAATTGTTATCAATGTGCTTCTCTATTCTATCAATGTAGTTGCACAACCTGTCGCCAAAGTATTAAATGTCACCAATACAGCAATCGCTAAAAAGGGTAACATACAACGAATACTATCTCCCGGCTCACCAATTCATATAGGTGAATCAATCATCACTAAGGCGAATGCCAAAATAGATATTCAATATGAAAACGGTACTCTTGTAGCGGTACAAAAGAACTCCAATTATGAAACGGTGGCTTATAAACCAAAGGCAGAATTAAAATTAAAAGCCAAATTAAATACAGGTGCAATTGAATACAAATCAACTGGAAAAAAGAAAGGCCTCATACAAACGCCCGTGGTTGCACTCGCTATTGAGGGAACGCAATTCAAACTTATTGCAACTCCACAAAAAACATACATTCAAGTTACTGAAGGAATGGTAAAAAGTGGTAATGAACTTCTTGGCCCTTCACAAAAGTTTGCCAGTGGTTCGTTTGATAAAAATCAAAAATTTACTCCAGGTTCTATTCCCTGGAATACTTATAGCAGTTTAGGGGCTACAAACATGACAGTGCCCACTCAGAATCAGACTGTTATGCTCAGTAATGAAATCAATATGGACTTAGTTGCGAATATGAGTACAAGTGCTGCTGTAGACAGTTTAGTGACTATGCCACCAACTGAACTAGCAGAGCTTATTATAGGTTGCCCATAGAAGGACATAGCGTTTCTTAAATAAGTTCATCTAAAGAATAATTGAGCCCATTTAAGATGAAACAATTTATAGCGCCACCCACTAAGTTTGATACAGCGTTAAA
This sequence comes from Legionella cincinnatiensis, assembly GCF_900452415.1. Taxonomy (NCBI): domain Bacteria; kingdom Pseudomonadati; phylum Pseudomonadota; class Gammaproteobacteria; order Legionellales; family Legionellaceae; genus Legionella; species Legionella cincinnatiensis. The sequence continues at coordinate 189,386 of NZ_UGNX01000001.1, forward strand.
AGCTCTCTCGGCTCCATCATGTACTTAAGTACATGACTTCACCTCACTTGACTTGCGCCTTGTCAAGAACTTAGTGAATGACGCTATAGAATCAAAGATTTCCAGTGATTGCAATGCCAGTTGGGTTATTAAATCCACTTCCAGTTGTTCCAGGACAACTCAATTCACCAGTACTTTGAGTAATGTTACATAGAGATACTGCACTATTGCCACTATTGGCTATATAAGCAATAGTATTTGCGGAATTGATAGTAATGCCAAAAGGTTGATTAAATCCACTTCCGGTTGTGCCTGGACACGTTAAGCCTCCCGTACTTTGCTCTATGCTACAAAGAAAAACTTCACTAGGGCTACCACCGCCAAAACCGTTACTCACATAAGCAAAGTTTCCCCCTGGATTAAGCGTGATACGATTAGGATGATTAAAATCCCCTGCATATACAGCGCAAGAAGTAAAATTACCAGTACTTTGATCGATAACGCAGGCAGAAATATTATTAGCCAGCTCATTAACTATATAAGCAAAAGTACCTGCTGGATTTACTGTAATACCCCCAGGGCCGTTAAACCCACTGCCTGTTGTACTCGGGCAAGTTAACTCACCAGTAGTTTGGTTAATAACACAATGAGAAATGGTATTATTTCCACTATTAGTGACATAGGCCATAGTGCCTGCAGGATTGATAGCAATGTCAATAGGACTCTGAAAGGTGCCGCCTGTGGTTCCCGGACAATTTAATGTTCCTGAGGTTTGATTCACATTGCAAAGAGTAATTAAGCCATTATTTTGATTCACTATATAAGCAAAAGTACCTGTTGGATTAATATGAATGGCACGAGGATTGTTAAAGCCACTACCTGTTGTTCCTGGACAAGTTAATACCCCGGTAGTTTGATTAATATTGCAAAGAGATACAGTGTTTGCTCCACTATTGGTTACATAGGTATATAAAACCACGCAAGTAACGCTTATGTCCGTTACATCTGCCATAACATTGGAGCCAGAACCATTATTCACACTACATTTTAGCCCACTAGGTTGTTGCAGTACGGTCACTTCATAGCCTCCACCTTCTGCAATAGGTGTAGAAAATTGAAATGAGGTTGCATTCGCAGGAACGGATAGATTATCGCCGCCATTATTTTGGAGTACCAAGCCGTCCGCGGTTAATCCCGAAATGGAACCTCCAATTGTATACGTCGTTACACTACAGACAATGCTTATATCGGTCACATTCGCCATAACATTGGAGCCTGTCGCATTATCAATGGTACAGGTTAATCCAGTTGGCTGTTGTTGGATGGTAACTGCATAACTTCCCCCTTCTGCAATAGGTGTCGCAAACTGGAATGAGGTTGCATTCGCAGGAACGGACAGATTGTCGCCGCCATTATTTTGGAGAACCAATCCACTCGCTGTTAATCCCGAAATGGAACCTCCAATTGTATACGTCGTTACACTACAGACAATGCTTATATTAGTCACATTCGCCATAATATCAGTGCCCGAAGCGTTATTGATGGTACAGGTTAATCCAGTCGGTTGTTGTACTATGGTCACATCGTAGCTTCCCCCCGCTGCAACAGGTGTTGAAAATTGAAAAGAGGTTGCACCAGCAGGTACCGATAAATTGTCACTCCCATTGTTTTGGAGAATCAAGCCACTCGTTGTTAATCCAGAAATTGAACCTCCTATTGTATAGGCCGAAGCAACAACTTCCATGGCAATGTAAGAAGTACTTGTTCGAGTACCGACAATAGGTATAGAAGTGACTGTATGTGCCGTATTACCAGGCAAAAATTTAAGGACACAACCCTTTTGTGGGGGTAAAACAGCGCAATTAGAGGCATCTTGGGAAACATCGGTCCAATCAGAAGGTAAAATAGCGCGAATATTAGATGCGGTTACTCTTTTCGAGTTATTAAAAATGGTTACAGTAGCTGGGACATTAGAACCAGCGGTCATTTGTACGATACAATCACCAAGATGATTTCTGCTCAGACAATTTTTATTAGGTATAATGGACAAAGAGGCATTAGCCTGGACTAGAATTACTAACCAACCCATTAAAATCATTATAAGCTGTGCGATTTTATTTTTATTCATTAAAGATCCCTTTTCTTTTTAGAACAATGCTTGTCGTACGTATTCAGATGTATGTTTATTTCCTCTTTGCGATATTAAAACTCGACTTCGTGCGGCTAAACCGGTTAGAAGTCGAAAGTTAAATGAACAATATTTTACACAGCAATTGGGGCTTTAATCGCAGGATGCGATTGATAATTCAAAAATTCAAAATCATCAAAAGTATATTCAAACAACGATTGAGGCTTACGTTTAATCTTTAAAGTGGCTAAAGGCAGTGGCTCTCTCGTTAATTGAGTGCGTGTTTGTTCCAAATGATTCAAATACAAATGACAGTCACCACCCGTCCATATAAAATCGCCTGTTTGTAAATCGCATTGCTGGGCAACCATATGGGTGAGCAAGGAATAAGAGGCGATATTGAAAGGTACCCCCAAGAATACATCAGCAGAGCGCTGATATAACTGACAAGAAAGAGTATTATTGGCAACATAAAATTGGAATAAAGCATGGCAGGGCATTAGCGCCATTTGATCCAGTTCACCTACATTCCAAGCACTGACAAGTAAGCGACGCGAATCAGGATTGGATTTAATTTGTTGTATCACTTCACTAAGCTGATCGATTGTACGCCCATCCGTTGTTGGCCAACTTCTCCATTGTTTGCCGTAAATAGGGCCTAAATCTCCTTTGCTGTCTGCCCATTCATCCCATATAGTGACCCCGTTTTCATTTAAATAGGCGATATTTGTATTACCGCTTAAAAACCAGAGTAATTCGTGCACAATACTGCGTGTATGCAGCTTTTTGGTGGTTAATAAAGGAAATCCCTGGCTTAAATCAAAACGCATCTGATATCCAAAGATTGATAAGGTTCCAGTTCCTGTTCGATCTGTTTTTCTTGTCCCATTTTTTAAAATATGCTCTAACAAATTCAAATAAGTTTTCATCGTTTAATCCACCATAACCAAATTCCCAGCACCAACATGGGAAGAGATAAAATTTGTCCCATTGTCAACCATCCGAAGGCTATAAAGCCTAATTGAGGATCGGGTTGTCGAAAAAATTCTGCAATGATACGGCATACCGCATAGCCCATTAAAAAAACAGCAGACACTCGCCCAGTAGGGCGAGGTTTACTTGCATAAATCCATACGAGTAAAAATAAGCACACTCCTTCCAACCCAAACTCATAAAGTTCTGAGGGATGACGCGGCTGATTATCTACATGGCTGTAAACCATACCCCAAGGCATGTCTGTGACTCGCCCCCAAAGTTCGCCATTAATAAAATTACCGATACGCCCCGCCCCTAAACCTATAGGAACTAATGGTGCAATAAAATCGCCAATTTCCCAGAAAGGTTTACTTTGTCGGGAAGCAAAGATCCAAAGTGCCGCTACTACGCCGAGCAAACCACCATGAAAAGACATCCCACCTTGCCAGATTTTAAACAAGGACAGAGGGTTATGGGCCAGTTCAGGAAAATCATAAAAAAGCATATAGCCTATACGACCACCAATAATTACTCCAAGGGCGGCATAAAAGATCAAATCGCTGATTTGTTCGGAGGTCCAATCTAATTTATAGTGTTTACTGCGCCAGTGAGCCAATAACCAGGCGCTGACAAAGCCAAGTAAATACATTAACCCATACCAATGAACTTGTAATGGCCCTATTGAAAAAGCTACTGGATTTATATAGGGGAAAGTGAGCATATATTTTTAGGTTCCTTTTTTATATAGCGCCACCTTCTAAGTTCTATACATCGGTGCAAGTTCGTGCGGTTCAGTCATGTACTTTTGTACACTTCTTCACTCCCTTTACTTGCGCCTTGTCTTCGTGGATAGCGCTATAGCCATGCTTCGTGTAATAAAAAATGGTGTCCATTGTAGCTTGGGTGGAGGTGAAGAATCCAGATTTAGAGCGCATAGAATTCCAGGGCTTACCTCATTTCCCAGGATATAATTTTTATCATATTGATATTTATAAAGATTTTCCAGCTCTGATGAGACTACCTAAGCCTACTTCTTCCAGAGATTTTTGCAAATGAAAGCGTATTTGTGCGGGATGTTCAAACTCTAGGACTTCTGCAAGTATTTTGCGTGCACTGGCAATAGCAAAATTACGAATAACCCATTTTACTCTTGGTAAACTAGATGAATTCATACTCAAGGTATCAAAACCCATGGCAATTAACAAAATGACTGCTAATGGGTCGCTAGCCATTTCGCCACAGATGCTCACCTCAACTCCTGCAGCGTGGCCTCCTTCTACTACTTTGAGTAAAACCCGTAACATTGCTGGATGCATCGCATCATAAAGACCTGCGACGCGAGCATTATTTCTATCTACAGCTAAGAAGTATTGAGTTAAGTCATTGCTACCTACAGAAATAAAATCAACTCGTTTAGCAATTTCACGTGCTAAATAAGCAGCCGCAGGTACTTCGATCATCACTCCTAATTTAGGTTTTTCAATGATGCATCCTTCTTCCAATAACTCAGTAAAAGCTTGTTCAATAAGATAAGCAGCTTCCTCGACTTCACTTAAATTGGTCACCATAGGTAACATGATACGCAGATTATTTAATTCTTCACTTGCACGCATCATGGCACGTACTTGCATTAGAAATACATCAGGATGATCCAGGGTAACCCGAATTCCTCTCCATCCTAAATAAGGATTATCTTCTTTTACTGGGAAATAGGGGAGTACTTTATCTCCACCGATGTCTAACGTGCGCATAGTTACAGGGCGTGGTGCAAAAGCTTTTAATGTTTGTCTGTAAATAATGGTTTGTTCGTCTTCCGAAGGGAAATGATCGCGACTCATAAAAGGGACTTCAGAGCGATATAAACCAACTCCTTCTGCTCCCACACTCATTGACAAGCCTGCATCCATCGCCAAACCGGTGTTGACTTGCAAAGAAACTTTATAGTTATCAATGGTTTCTGCGGATTTATCCCGTAAACTGATTAGACTTTGATTTAATGCCTGTTCTTCTTGCTCCAGAAGTTTAAATTCGGCAAGAACAGATTTAGAGGGTGAAATATAAACTTGGCCATAATATCCATCAACAACAATAGCACGCTTAGAAATAGACTCTAATTTTAAACCACGCACTCCCATAACGGTGGGTACACCCAAGGCACGAGCTAAAATAGCAACATGCGAGTTATTGGAGCCTTTTGCTGACACTACTCCGGCTAAATAACCTTCGGGTACTTCTGCTAGGGCAGCGGCGGTGACTTCTTCTCCGACAAGAATAGTTCGTTTAGGATAAATAATTTCTTCTTGTTGCGACCATTGTAATGCAGCTAAAACACGACGTCCCAAATCACGAAAATCACTGGCACGTTCGCGTAAGTAAGAGTCTTCCATGCTTTCAAATTGCGCGATGTGTTTTTTTACAACTGTAGCTAAAGCTGCTTGGGCGCCAATTTTTTCTTTGCGAATGACATGCTCTACTTCGACTCCTAAGCTGTCTTTATCGAGAATGCGTAAATATACGTCAAAAAGTGCATGCTCATCTTCTGCTACAACTGCTTTCATGCGCCTGCTTAAACGATGCATATCCTCTCTGGTGGATTCAAGCGCTTCATAAAATGCTTTGATTTCTTCATCCAATGTTTCGACAGGATGAAGTGGAACTGCATCGATATCTGCTTGAGGATACACCACTACAGCACTGCCTATTCCAATACCTGGTACTGAGCCAATTCCAGTTAGAGCTGCTGAGCTTACTTCGACTTTGGCCACTCCTATGGGCTTGGGTAGCGTTAATTCGGCTAGTTCTCCTGTAGCCTCTGCGTGGGCAATGATCCCCCAAGCTGAGCGGCCAAGGTAATTAAAAAGGACTCTTCTGTATCATCAAAATGACGTTGTTCTGCCTGCTGAACAATGAGAACACCATAGAGTTTTCGATGCTGAATAATCGGCACGCCTAAGAAGGCCTTAAGATGTTCTTCACCTAATAAGGGATTATGGTAAAAATCAGGATGAGCGGGGGCATCTTCAATGTTAATCGGTTCTTCACGTCGTCCAACAAGTCCAACAAGACCACTATCTAATGAAATGCGTACACGAAACTGAGCTTGCTTGTTTAAACCTTCGGTAGCGATAAGTACATATTCGGCATGTTTGGTATCGATAAGGTAAACGGAAGCAGCCTCCGCATTTATGGCTTTATTAATTTGCTGCACTAAAACACCAAGCGCCTCGGAAAGCTGCCTTGCTGCAGTGACTTCTTGAACTATCCGTTTAAGTACCTTGAGCATCTCTAGCTTATTACTACCTCTTTCTTCGTTTGATACCGTAAGGTGTACGGCGATTTTTTATTTTTAATAAAGGCTCTAGCTCTTTTAAAGCCTGAATATATACTTGGCGTTTAAAAAAGATAACCTGTCCTTCGGGTTCATGAAAATCAACCCAACGCCAGCTGTCAAATTCAGGAGAATCACTAAGATCAAGCTTTACTTTTTGTTCGCTGGCAGTAAGCTTTAACAAAAACCATTTTTGTTTTTGTCCAATGACTAAGGGTTCGCTGCCATGGCGTAGATATTGTTTAGGTAATCTATATCTAAGCCAACGTTTCGTAGAGCCTATGACCTCAACATCTTCTTTGTCTAATCCTACTTCTTCATGCAACTCTCGAAACATTGCTTCTAGTGATGTTTCACCAGCAGCTAATCCTCCTTGTGGAAATTGCCAAGCATCATGACCGCTTCTTCTTCCCCAAAAAACTCTGTTCTGTGAGTTGACAAGGATAATTCCTACATTCAGCCGATATCCGGCACGATCAATTACCATGATGTCACTGTTTTCAATTAAACCACTAATATATTGATTCTTTCATAAACTACAAGACCTTGGCAATTAAATCTGTAATTATTATTTAAAAATGGGTTTTATTCGATGAGGGAAAATATCACAAGGGGTTTAGATGAAGCATTTATAATAAAAATAAGGTCTGAATGCTCGTTATATAAATCCCAATTGCTGTTTTAAGGTGCTGATTTGGAGGTATTAAAAAGCCATTCCGAAAACACTATTCTGTGGCATTTTTGAAATGCTTGGTGGTTATTCCGAAGCGGGGAGTTAAATTTAGAGTCAATCTATGTCTCATTTTATATCCATCTTTTTTTCCGGTGAGATGGCACCTTCTTATCTACTGAGGTCAAGTGTGGGCTAAGTGACCGAATCATTAAGTAATGATTCGGTTTCAGGTAAATGATTACTCTTACATACGTATTTCAGTGTTTTTCACTTCTTTTTCTATTTCTGTACTTAGTTGTTTGTTCAGCTCATTTTTATAATCTTTAAATTTTTGAGCAAGTGAAGCTTCGCCCACAATTTTTTCCTCCTTCTTGTCGTGAAGCGCATCATGTAAATAACGACTAAATGAATTCTTGTTTGTGCCGGAAGTGTTAACCGTTTCATTTGCCACTTTTAATATATTAGCCATAGGTGTATCTTGATTATTAATCATGTCTAATAATTTTTGAGCTTGTTCTCTCCCATATGAGCCATGAGATAAAAAACTAAACCGAAAACCTGAAGCGTTATTCTTAGACCATTCTAAATAATTTGTCGCAGCACTTCGAATTTGCTCAACCATTTCGCGTACCTTGATTTTTGCGTCAAGCTGGCTTCCAGCTTGTTGTTTTAGGGTCTCAATTTTCTCTTGCAATTCACCATGGAATTTGTCTGGCAGGGTATTTTGTTTCTCTTCAACATCTACTATTTTGTTTAAAATCTCTTCATATTTCTCGTGTGCTCCTTTCAGCGTTCCAAATTTATTTATATCTTCGGGCTTAATGTCGTTTAATTCTCGAATCAACGCATCAAGAGGTTCTCTTTCCTTTGTTGCAAATGCAGATTCAATTTTAATCCTTGCCTCGTCAATCTTTTGTTGAAATTTTTCCTTAAATTCCTCATTAGGCAAGGTTCCTTTTTTCTCTTCAAGCTTTCTTAATTCTTCCAGTGAATCAGTTTTGAGTCGAGTGGCCTCTTCTATTGAGATAGCTTTTGTGATTTGAGTTGCGATTTGATCGGGCTTAATGGCATTTAATTCTTGACTTAACTTCACAAAAGGATGGAAACTTGTCCCTACGATTGCGAGAGCCGCTTCTCTTTGTTGTCTTCCTACTTCTGCATATTTTGCCATTGCACTCTCAAAGTTATCTTTATCATCTCCTGTTAAATTTGTAATCACTTCGTTTCTTTCTTTATCTGTTCCCTTGCTCTTTTGGTCTTCTCCTACTTTTTTTAGTATAGCGGCTTCTTTTTTTGTGAATACTGGTCCAGGTATTTTGGCGAGTGCCTCATTTACGAGTTTAACGGTCTCTATGGCCATTAATACTTGTGGCGTGTTGGCTATTGAATCGGGGAAAGGTTTCTCTTTATCCTCAGCCCCAGCAGCGATGGCGATTAGTTGACCATAGGTGTACCCATCTACTTTAATCCGACCGATCTCATTTCCCTTAAATGAACTTCCTTCGCATCCAGGTTTAAACGATAGACCCTCTTTACCTACCTTGTTTACGACGGCAATACCGCCGCGATTAATGAACGTGTCATAAGATCTATTATTGGTATGATCTTCGATCCACATATGTTCAGGAACCAGATCATCACGTCGAAAACCTCCGCAAAGGAACATATTCTCCACCGGCAATACAGTCTCTTCTGTTCTGAGTTTAAGAATTTCCCCCATGTTGAACATGCGTTCTTCACGTATTTCTTCTGGTGTTAGCCTGGGATAGGGTTGTATGACATATCTTGGGTCTTCTCTCTTTTTATCTTCTTCGTCAAGATCATGATTAATCTGGAGCTGTAAGCGGCGCATTGCTTTCTCAGTACCGATAGTTTCATACTTTTTGTTAACTGCATCTCTTGTCTCCCAATTAGGCGCACTCACTATGGCGAATACGTGACAGGACTGTCCGGTATCAACTATGGTTCTTTTATTTTTTCCAATTGTAGGAGCTGTATGTTCTTGAAACAGGGCATTGTATGCTGGAGTTGTGTTAGATGATTTAGGCATGATGTGACCTCATTGACATCTTGATGATCATAATTTTAATTATAGATAATATTTATTTTTTTTGGTGCATGATTAAAAAATTTGCAACATATTGGATTAGTTGAAAATGGAATAATCAAAATTATTCTGTTGCTTTTAACGGATTGTTAACGGTCATCTGTTCCACGTAATCGAGATTCATTTTGATGGAGGCTCAATGCGCGTATAGAAATGGATTTCCGCTTTTGCAAAAATGACGAAGCCCTTAAGCCAATGGCGGTGGTGGTGGGTTAGGATACTCAACAGTTATACAAAGGAGTTGTTCAGCACATAATTAGAAAAGTTGTTCAGAAAAAATGCCAGGAGATCGTTTGATTCTGGGAGTAATTTTATAATGTGGCAGAGCTTCATTCTGCGTATAGTTCCGTAATTCCAGGAAAAACATGAGCGCTTGTAAATCTACCATCGTGTCACTACCAAGGTAGTGACACTTTAAAAATAATAATGCTGGTCCTAATTTGCTGGCTAAAACCACGAGTTGTGAGTCTAGCGTAGGCTAAGATTATTTTGATCTTCAGGTTTTGATGGAGCATGTTTGTCATTTTGGCCTGAGAAGATTCCTGATTGGGATGGTTTGGGGGCAAAAGCAGTTAAAGCAGCTACTTGTCCAGCAGTATAACCACTTACTTTGACTCTAAATATTTCATCCCCTTTAAAAGCACTTCCTTCACATCCGGGTCTGAAAGGCATGCCATCAATGCCGACACTTTTGATTCGTATAATTGGCTGATCGATGAAAGTATCATAAGTATAGCCGCTGGCTCTGTCTTCTAGCCACAAATGTTCAGGACTAACTTGTCCTTCTCTAAACCCACCGCAGAGATACAGTTCATCAGCCTCTTCCACTGTTTCATCTCGAAGCTTTGCGACAAGATTCATTACTTGTTGTCTTACATTAAAAAGCTGATTTTCATTTAATCCTTCACCGAAGTTAAGCTTAAATCCTATTCTATTGGTTAGATCTTCAAAAAGCTTATTAATATCTCTTTTTCCAGTAACATCGCCACTTAAAGCAAATGTATGGCAAGCTTGATCTTTTATACTGATTTGATTTGGCATTATAATCACCATTAAGATTAAATAGGGTAATTATTGTAAATAATTTGGATCTTTTTTTCAAGATATGCCTCAAAATTTAGCTGATTTGACATGTATGGTTCAGTACTGCGAATTTATCTTATTGCCATCATCATGATCCCGAGCAACGCAGGGATGACCTCTTATGCTAATAAAATTCTTATCCTGAGTTTACGCTAAATTAATGCAATACCACTAAGAATTGAAGTGAGTAGTCGCTCATTTAGTTATATAATTGGAACAAAACTTCTAATTGACAATCTTATGCGCAAACGAATTTTAATACTTAATACTGGTGGCACCATTAGTTGCATCAAAACTAAAAATGGTTATGAGCCATCCTTGGGTTATGTGGCATCAGCATTACAGCAGATTCCTTTGCTTCAACATCAAGATATGCCTGAATATATCATCAAGGAATATCAGCCTTTACTCGATTCATCCAATATGACCGTGCATGATTGGAACAGAATTGCTAAAGATATTGCGGATGATTATGATCATTTTGATGGCTTTGTTGTTTTTCATGGCACAGATACGATGGCTTACACGGCTTCAGCTTTATCATTTATGTTGGAGAACTTGGGAAAGCCTGTGATTCTTACTGGTTCTCAGATTCCTTTATCTGAAGTTCGTAATGATGCTATTGATAATGTGGTTACTTCGTTATGGTTATGTGCACATCAACCAATACATGAGGTATGTATTTATTTTGATCAACATTTGTTGCGTGGAAACCGAACGCAAAAAATAAGCTCTCAGGGGTTTAAAGCATTTGATTCTCCCAATTATTCTCATTTAGCATCTATAGGGATTGACATTAAAGTACATAAGAACCTTTTGTTAAAAAGGCCACAAAAGTCATTTCATTTACAAACTATTGAGCCCCAATTTATTGCTAATTTTAGGTTATTTCCAGGTTTTGCCACGGATGTTTTAGCATACATATTAAATCAGCCCTTATGTGGTTTAATTTTAGAGACCTATGGTGCAGGGAATGCCCAAAACAATGATCCGCGTTTTTTAAAACAACTTACAGATGCTTGCGCACGCGGGGTAATTATTATTAATTGTACTCAATGTCAGCAAGGAGGTGTGGAGATGAGTCAATATGCTACGGGACATTCTTTGAAAGAAGCAGGACTTATTAGTGGTCATGATATGACTCCAGAGGCAGCTCATTGCAAGTTATTGTATTTATTGAGTAAAAGATTGGATATTGTCACAATAAAGCAATTAATAGAAACTGATCTTTGTGGTGAGTTAACTTCATAGCCTAGATTTCCCCAGGCTATGTCTTGCAAGAATTAAAGCGAGAGTGGATCCATGACCACTGATTTTTTAAGCGAAGCAATTTCTTCGAGTACGTGCTGCATGCAAACTTCTAATCGACCTCTACTTGGTTTGAGTGTGGGTGCTTTCACATTTGCTGTTGCAAAAAATGAGAGACTAACTGGAACACTTGTTATCGGTTGTGCTTGTCTACAAATTTCAGCATTTTCTCGTTTAATCGCATCTACTTCTCGAAGCACCAATTCTTGACGCATCCCATCATATTCCTCACCCTCTTTCACCCCTTTTAAGAGGTCATCGCATTTTTTCAGATGAGAAAGTAAACACGCTTCTTTGTGCTCTCTGACACTCACAGTGGACGTAGCGCCAACAAGTGATGAAACAGCCTTAACAATGTAGCCTTCATCGACGGGGTTAAAAATATTTTCACCGAAATAGTATGCGGCATGGGCACAAAGAATATTAAAGGGATGTTTTGAGTTTTGTATATCACTAAGGGGAAAGGATACAGTTGTCTCATTAGCCTTAAAGGTCAAGGTGGAAATGGTATTATAAAATCGTTCTAAATTGGAATTCATTTCGGTTAAGGTTGTATTCAAATTCCCACGAGCATATTGATATTCTTTGCGCTTTCCTTCGACTTCCGCATCGAGCTCGGCGATTGCTTTCTTTAAGGCAAGCAAACTTTGTAAATCTGTTTCCTTGGGAACAAAGTCATCAATTTGTCTCCTTAGTTTAAGGGTTAACTCTTTTTGTGCTTCAGAAAGCTCTGCGTTTCTAAAGCCACCAAACCAGCTTTGGTTTTTGGCACTCGAGTCTTCCATCGACTTGTCTAGGCATTGAAGCATTAATCTTTTAGCTGCTCTAATAAAAACGGTCATCGCTCTACTCCTTGAACTGCAATTTAGTTATCATACCTTTATTGCTATTTACATTAGGTAGATTGTTTCATTGCATACCTGTTATTGTTTTTAACCTAGGAAATTATAATTTCATGAACTTACAAATTGTCATTTTAGCTGCAGGCCAGGGTAAACGAATGTACTCCAATATCCCTAAAGTACTTCACCCGCTTGCGGGGAAGCCCATGCTGGTTCGGGTAGTGGAAACCGCGCAGCAACTAAATCCTGATGCAATTCATGTTATATATGGTCATGGTGGTGAACAGCTTAAGATCTCACTCCCTGACTTACCTGTGCATTGGGTATATCAAGCAGAACAATTGGGTACAGGACATGCAGTGATGCAAGCCTTGCCTTTTATTCCACCACAAACACAAGTTCTTGTTTTATCTGCTGATGTGCCGCTTATCCAAGAAAGTACATTAAGAGCTTTAATTGAATGCAGCAATCCAGCAAATTCTTATCAATCCATTTTGACACTCTTGGTTGCTCATCTTGAAGATCCCAGTGGTCTTGGGCGTATTATTAGAGACAATCAAGGTGAAGTTTCCATCATTGTAGAAGAAAAAGATGCAAATGAGCAAGAAAAGAATATAAAAGAAATTTATTCAGGGATTTGCTGTGCAATTTCCGATGATTTAGAAAAATGGTTGCCTAAATTGAGTAATGATAATGCTCAAGGCGAATATTATTTGACAGAAATTATTGCCTTAGCCGTTGCCAATAAAACATCTATTCGAACACTAAGCGCAAAAGATGACACAGAAATCCAAGGAGTCAATAATCGACTTCAATTGCATGAGTTAGAGCGTATCTGGCAAATAAGAAAAGCGAAGGAATTATTACAACAAGGAGTAACCATTGCTGATGCAAATCGTTTTGACTTACGAGGAGAATTAATTTGTGGCAAAGATGTGTCTATAGATGTTAATTGTGTGTTTCAAGGAAAAGTAGTACTTGGTGATGGTTGTACTATAGGGCCTAATTGTATCTTGACAGATGTAGTTTTAGGAGCAGGCAGTGAAGTTTATGCTAATAGTGTATTAGAGGGTTGCGATATAGCAAATGCTTGCATGATTGGTCCTTTTGCTCGTTTAAGATCAGGAACACAGTTGGCTGCAAATTGTAAGATCGGTAATTTCGTAGAAACAAAAAAGGCAATATTTGATGAAGGATCGAAAGCCAGTCATTTAAGCTATTTGGGTGATGTCGAATTAGGAAAAGAAGTTAATGTTGGTGCGGGCACTATTACCTGCAATTATGATGGTGTGAATAAGCACAAAACCATCATTGAAGATGGCGTCTTTATTGGATCAGATACCCAATTAGTTGCCCCAGTAACAGTAGGTGCTTATGCAACTGTTGGTGCTGGTAGTACGATACGTAAAAATGTTCCTCCTAGTGAATTAACTTTAACGGAGTCAAAGCAAAAAACAATATATGGTTGGAAACGCCCTGTTAAAAAGAATTAGAGTAAAATCTCTGCACAGATAATGGCGCCAATGTAATGTTGACAGGGTATGTTCTTTTTTGAGTGTCGTACGAACGAAGTCAAGTATATCCAGTTCCAATTCTCAATGTGAGCGCGTTCTGGATATGCTTTGTCAATGTCCGCAAATACGAAATAAGCACACCTCTGATAGATGCATAGAATCCCCGGTCAATAGGCGTATCGTCACCTAGGTTGCTTTATTTAAGGAACAGGCACCTTGTTTAATCATATTGTAAGGCAGTTACAGTTTTATTTTTTTCCATATGGGCGCATAGCCATAGAATGAAGGGTAAAGAAATCAACGTCATTAGTAATTTGTAGTTCCATACATTAGCTACTAAATTAATGATTTGATCATAGGGATAAATTCCACCAAATAATAAGCTGTAATCAATCAAACACAATAAAGAATTCGCACAAATATTAGCAATTAGGATGCGAAGAGGGCGCTGTAAAGCCCATTTAGGTTGTTTTAAATGATGCAGTAACATCGCATTACTGATAAAGGCAAGAAACAATGTCAAAGATGCGGTAGGTAGTCTTTTGAGCATGATGTAGCTGTAAAAGGGATTTAAATTAAGAAAGGTAGGGGAGGGTAAGGCTACAATAATCATTAATAAGACATCAAAGATAAATTGAGTAGCAATAAGTACTAGACATAATTTTAGGTTTACTTTATAGCCCCATAGTTCACCTAGAATCGTACTGATCACTAAAGTTATAGGAAAAAATAAAGAACTTGCTGATAGGATATTGTGCTTGCTAATGAGTGTAATTATTCTGTATTCGCAAGCCAAGCAGATCAGCATTACGATGATTGCAAAACAAATAAGATAATCATATAAAGGTAATTTTTCACTGCCTCGCTCAGGGGTGAACGATGTATTTTGATGTTTGAGTAAAAAAGTCAAATAAAAAACCCCAATCATTAGCAATATGAGGGCGGCAATCATGGACGAATCAATAAAAATTTGTTTGAAATTAGGCAGGTATGTCCCAGAAAATAGAAGAAAGAAGTCCAAACCGAAAAAGCTTAAACCACCTAATACCGCCAAAAGCATGCACTGTTTTGAGGTAGGAAGCGTCTTACTGGATTTTGGATAAAACAGTAGGTGGGGTAAGTAAAAACTTAGTGCAAAAGCTGTAGTAGTCGCAAAGAATTTTTTGGGAATATCTTCAAAAATGATTTGGTACACTGGATTATTATGCATATATTCGGCAGCAGGTAAGTTCACGAGTACAAACACCCCGATACAAAATACATATACAGTCATTAAAGAAATATTCAAAAAATGTCTTTGTTCTTTAATAGTGAAGTTTCTTAAGGCTAATAAATATAATCCTGCAACTAGTGGACAGATTAAACCGTTCACCGAAAACATCAGCCCTTGTAGTAAAACGATTTTAAACGATACATTAATTAATAAAATAAGAGAGGTAATGGCGCTTACAGTCAAAAACAAAAAAACAGGAGAATTCTGTGCAGGCAACGATTGATTCATTTGTGTCGAATTTCCATAAACAGTCCTGGCTTTTCTACGATAATTGCTGTGTAATGAGCTAGTTCGTGCGCAAATATAACACTATAGTGTTTAATATGGCAAGTAATTAACTGCAGTTTGAATAAGGCTTCTGGGCGCTGTCTCTTCGTCAATTGCAGCATGAAGAAAAAGGGAGGGAAATCGGTTTCTTTCTCCCAACTAATTGATGTATTTGAAACGAAAATCGCTCCGAAAAATACCCACAGAGCTGTATATTTGCACCTAGGCTCCAATGCATCCAAACCCTGTGAAAGATCCTCTTGTGGCTTGTTGCAAGAGGAACATCGTGGGCCCTCCTTCTTCTATGAACTTTCCAATGTTTCAGAGGGCCAGATATATTGCAATTCTCTAAAATTGATTAGTTGTATTGTAATTGCATCTCCTCAATTTTAGACGTGCTGGTTAGATTTTTCCGTTGTTTGGTAGAGAATAAACTATTAGCAGTTATTACAGATGATGGTTTGTGAGAAATCAACTGTTTTGCATCAACGATCATTGATGGGCGAGGTGTTTTTAACTCCTCTACGGATGGAGGTAATGTCGTTGATTTTTGTGTCTCGGGTGGAAGTTCGATTATCTTATCTGTTTCGTGTAATCCGGCTTTAGAATTTATTTTAGTTAAAATGATATCACGAGAGACATCATTTCGTTCAATCCAACGTTTAAGTGCAGTAACAAAATTCCAAAAATCCTCTTTTTTACTTAAAGATAAAAGAAATTCAGACAATTTTATAGGTAAACCAAAGCGATACCAAAGTATTTTAGGTAATGTGTATCTAACGGTAGAGGCAATTGGTCTAGCCCCTGTTGTTAAGGTTTGAATAGGTTTGGTAGATTCAACAATATCTATAATATTAAGTAAGTCACTGCGTATCTCTGGCCAAAACTGCTTGATCACCGGATCATTAACGGCATTTTTAGGATTGTGAAACATATTCGGTAAAACAACCCTGGTGGCTTGCTTAAAAAATCCAGGTTGGGAGACCTGTACTTTTTCTAAATCACTTTCCAGTATTTTCGTGAAAAACTTAAATACGGTTGAAAGTGGAATAAAAGGTTTTGCTCCTTCAGGCGGTTTAAAATCGATAGGTACTCTTTTCATTAAACCTGCAAAAACCACATCAATAATAAATCGTTTCGTCCGGTCATACAAAAATAAGGGATCAATTGGAATGGCTACATCTTTTTGTGGTTTGACTAAGGGTAAAGACATATGGGAAGCAACATTAATATGCAATAAAAGCAGTAAATGTTGTAATGTTCTGTTATAGAGATAAGGAGGTACACCCACAGTGGACGCAAGCGCGTAATTCATAAGCGCTGAGGTTCCAGTGTATGCCAAACCTAAAGAAAGTATCGATTCTGATTTCATGCCTTTATGTCGTTCACACCGCTCAGGTGTGGCCATATACGTAATATATTCACCATAGAAATAAATACCTAATATCCATGCGATTTGCTTACCACCATACGGAAATTGGCTAATTCCCCATAGCACCAGATCATTTAAAGCTAACCCTATGGTTCCTCGTAGAGAACCTTTAAATTTTCGTTTAAAATTACACTCTTCTTCGACACAAAGTGTAGGCGTTGACGGAACCAGTGCTTTGTGTTCGTTAAATGCAGAGGGGGCTATTGTGTCGAGAACTAAAGTATGGGCTACTAATTTAGTTGCTTGCCTATAGTTATAGAGTTGCACTCCATAATTGACTAAAGACAGGGTGGATAAAAAAAGAGCATATGGAGCCAAGAGTGAACCTTGTTCTTCACTATAACCTTCACGAAAATAACTCTGAATACCGTTATTTACATAGTTGACTGCTACTACTGGAAGTACATCATGGAATACTATATTTCCCATGCCTTTAATAACTTTTTGCACCGACTCCATTGGGGGTGTCATTTCTTCTACGCGAGTTTTAAATGGGGCAATCAGAGCAGGAATTGCCTCGCGTAACGCTAAGACTTGTTCGGTTACATAAAACGCTGTATCTGCGGCATAGTTCACTACTTGTGTGATAGGGGCCTTACTCAATGCCCAAGCTGCTCCATCACTCAGTGATTTAGCTCCATCCATTACTGACGTCCACCAGTTCATACTTTTGCTCTCCTTGCAACTAGGAAATCTCATTGTATGAGGAAAAAATAATAAATGCTAGCCTTTTTCTCATGAAGTACAGGAACACTACATTGTGCTATGATTCTACTATTATTTATTGATTTTATGACGTAAAAATTCTTAATTTTGTTCCTGGCTTTTATCTTCTAGAGGAACAACAGCAATATCGTCACTGATTAATTGTTTTTTCCATGGTAAATCTCTATAAGTTTGTGCTTTACTGAACGGTAAAATTGGATATTTGATGACATCAAAAAATGGGGAAAGATCAAAATCACTTGGTGTATAAAGACGAGGATTTCTATGTATTAATGCATAACCTGTCTTATCTTTTGTAATCAAAGGTAGAATGGGATAATTCACTGATTGAAATACATCAGCGATCATTGAAGAACAAATATCTTCTGTAGGCTGTAACATGTTATGTTGGAATAACGAAGAACGCCATCTACGTGGAAAAATACTCCAAGGAAAAATAAAACGTGCAAGATCAAAAAGATGCCGTAAGCTGTAATTTTTTCCAATTTTATGAATCGCTAACGCAATAACTTTTTCTCTATCTTCTGGTAACAAAAAAGAAGGTCTTAAAATCCGTATGTGCTCATTTTTGTATTCATCGACACAGGATATTCGCGTTCCTTCTCCGAGTATGCTTTCAATAATTAACTGATCTGAAGGCAGATTTTTTATATGTTTTTGTAGTGAATCATGTAACTCTGGAGCAGTGATGTCACCAATGCGGCCAATATATAAAGCTGCATGAGTCCAAGTGCTTTCAGAAATGAGTCGAATAATATTACCCATGCGGGTGTGACTTTCAACTAGAAGAACATCGCCAGGTTTGATCTCTTGGGTCATTTGCGCAAAATTATATAAATAAGTTCTTTTTACTACACGATCTTCTTTTGATAAAAAGCGATAGAATTTTAAGAGGATTTTATTTATAAAGGTATTTTTATGATGTGCATTCATTATTGTTATCCATAACTTCCTATTGTATTTGTCAGTGAAGACGAAATGCTTGTCGCTAATAGTGCACTCAGGTTACGAAAAATTGCTTCGTGTAGTAATTATGATAAATTTTTATCAGGATATTCGCAAAGATCTTGAATAATGCACGATTTACAATGTGGTTTTCGTGCAGTACATACATAACGTCCATGTAATACAAGCCAATGATGCGCGTCTTTTAAAAATTCAGGTGCTGTATTTTTTATTAGGTTTTTTTCTACTTCCAAGGGAGTCTTACCCTTGGCAATCCCCGTCCGATTCGCTACTCGAAAAATATGTGTATCCACCGCTACTGTAGGTTGTCCAAAAGCAGTATTGAGCACCACATTAGCTGTTTTGCGGCCTACGCCAGGCAATGTTTCTAATGCTTCACGTTGCTCAGGGACTTTTCCATGGTAATTTTTGATCAGTAATTCACATGTTTTTATAATATTTTGGGCTTTGCTGTTATATAATCCTATAGATTTTATATATTCTTTAAGTTTCTCTACTCCTAAATCAAGAATGTCTTGAGGGGTATTTGCTACTGGGAATAATTTAGCTGTTGCTTTATTTACCCCCACATCAGTTGCTTGAGCTGAAAGAATAACAGCGATTAATAATTCAAAAGAAGAATGATAAACCAACTCCGTCATTGGGTGTGGATTTTGCGCTTGGAAGCGTTGAAAAATTTCACGGCGTTTTTGTTTATTCATGAGCTTTTTTCGCGTTCACACGTGCCAAAGCGAGTTGGATATAATCTTGTTTGGCCTTTATCTCTTGTGTTTTATCAGTGGCTTGCATCGCTAATTGGCGTTTTTCTCTATAAGCTTGTTGCTTTTCATGGTCTTCGCGTAATAAACGGGTTTGTTTGGCGTGAAAACGGATCCGCGCTAAATCTTTATCATATTCTGTAGCGGGTAACTCCACCATCTCAATACAATCTACAGGACAAGGGGCAACGCACAAACCACAACCCGTGCATTCATGGGTTATTACGGCATGCATTAATTTACCGCTACCAATTATTGCATCTACAGGGCATGCTTTGATGCATTTAGTACAACCTATACACTCAGCTTCGCGAATGACGGCAATGGATGCAGGGCGAGTGTTTGCTCTTACTTCATTCAGATACGGTGTAGGATCGATATTGAGCAAAGCACCTAATGCTGTTGCTGTAGCAACGCCACCTGGTGGGCATTTATTGATCGAGGTGGTGCCCTGAACAAGCGCTTCAGCATAGGGCAAGCAACCCGAATAACCGCATTCGCCACATTGAGTTTGTGGCAAAAGTGCATCTATTTCTTTAACGGAGGCCATGATGCACCTGTTTTGATTGCTCCAGCATGGCTTGAATTTTTTCTTTTTCAACGCGGACCATTAACGGCTGGAATGCATTGATTTGATGGTTCAATAAAGGAGTATTGATTGCTTCCCAAGTTAAGGGTTTGCAATTTAAGAAGGTTTCTGCCGCATGGCTCATGAGCGGCAATACTGGTTTTAAGTACGTGATTAAAATGCGAAATAAATTAATTCCCATAGTACAAATATCTTGTACTTCAGAGAGACGCTCTTCTTCTTTTGCCAATACCCACGGTTTGTTGGTATCAATGTATTGATTGACTTTATCGGCACAGTCCATAATGTGGCGAATAGCACGTGCATAATCACGCGAAATAAATGATTCAATGATTTCACTACGTGCTTCGAGGAGTTCTCCATATAATTGAGGTTCACTTAAGTGGTTGCTTAAGGTATTGTCAAATCGTTTATTGATAAATCCTGCACATCGACTTGCTATATTCACTACCTTACCCACGAGATCGGCATTAATTCTACTGGTGAAATCATCAAAATTTAAATCCAGATCATCGACACGACCATTGAGTTTGGCGGCAAAGTAATAGCGTAAATATTCAGGGTGTAAATATTCAAGATAAGTACGTGCTTCAAGAAAAGTCCCACGTGATTTAGACATTTTTTGTCCGTCAACCGTTAAAAAGCCATGGGTATAAACTGCTGTAGGCGTGCGATGACCACTAGCAGCGAGCATGGCAGGCCAAAATAAAGCATGGAAGTAAACGATGTCTTTACCTACAAAATGGTACAATTCGGTAGAGGAGTCTTTATCCCAAAATTCTGCGAATGAAATCCCATGCTCATCACAATATTTTTTAAAGCTTGCCATATAGCCTATGGGAGCATCTAACCAGACGTAAAAATACTTATCAGTCGTTCCCGGAATAGGGAAGCCAAAATAAGGTGCATCACGAGAAATATCCCATTGTTTTAATCCTGCTGCAAACCATTCGTCTAATTTATTGGCAACCTCTGTTTGCAAATGGCCACCGCGAGTCCACTCTTTTAAAAGATTTTCATAACGTGGTAAATCAAAGAAATAATGTTCTGAATCTTTTTCGATAGGTTTAGCCCCGGAAATTGCAGAGACCGCATCAATGAGATCCGTTGGCGAGTAGGTAGCACCACAGACTTCACAGTTATCACCATATTGATCTTTAGCACCGCACTTGGGGCAAGTTCCTTTGACGTAACGATCCGGTAAAAACATTTCTTTCACTGGATCATAAGCTTGATGTATGGTTCTTTTAATGATTGAGCCATTTGCTTGAAGCTTTTCATAAATTGCCGCAGCTAAAGCCTGATTTTCTGGCGAATGGGTGGTGTGATAACAGTCATAATCTATGGCAAAAGCTTTGAAATCACGTTCATGGCTAAGTTTTATTTCGGCAGTTAATGCTTCTGGACTAACTCCCATTTGTTCTGCTTTCAACATAATTGGGGTGCCATGCGCATCATCCCCACAAATACTGATGCATTCGATTCCAGACATTTTATGAGTGCGAACCCAAATATCAGTTTGAATGTGCTCCACTAAATGTCCCAGATGTAAATGTCCATTTGCATAAGGTAAAGCGCTGGTAACCAGCATTTTGCGTTGTTTCATCAATATAAAGCACCTACTTGTATGACAGATGGTTGATTATAACGCAAAAGGGGAGTAAATGCTTTAGCAAGAGAAGTAGAATTGTAAACAGACTTTAATAAAAAAAGCAGCAATAAAAAACGCGACTTAAGTCGCGTTTTTCATAACCTATTATTTACATGATTAACAAGATAGACGAAGCTCTTCTACTTGTTCTTTCTTCTCAACAACTGGTTTTGTAGTTGAGAATAGATCTGTAAATTGTGGTTCAACATGGCTCTCTTTAGTAGCAGTATTTGTATTTTTAGTAGGAGCTTGTGAACTTAATAAAGTGAGGCTTGGGTTAGTATCAGGAATGTCATCATGGCTATGGCTATGTGAACTTTCTTCACTTAAAGATTCTTCATTACTAGCAACTAATTTTTCTGTTTTGCTAGGACGCTTAAAGTAACTAGCAATTGCAGAAACACTGTTTACTACAGCCGCAGTTAAGTAAGTACCAACAGAAGCAGCAGCACCAGCTAATCCAGCAGCAAAACCAATTTGTAGTGCAGTGTTAGCGCCAACGATGCCTGCAATAGAAAAACCGTAAACTGTAAAAGTAGCAACAGCAGTTAAAGCAGCAGGCCACAAGAATAATGTAAGGCCAACACCACCAGCTGCAGCTAAAGAAAGCCATGCAGCAACAGAAATTGCTTTTTTATGTGCCGCGATGAAATTAGCAGTAGATTGAGCAATATATTTAACGCCGTCAAGAAGAAGACCTAAAAGACCTCGATTTGTCTGGGTTTCACCTTCTTTATTTTTTTGAGAAGAACCTAATGCTAAATTAACTATCCCACTAAATGCATCAGCAGGTAAATAAGCAACCGTCTTCATAAAGTTTTTAACGTTCATGTTTTACTCCAAGGTTATAAATCAGGACGGATGATAGCAATGAATTTGCTACATGTGAATCAAAAATGCTCAATTTGTTGTAACAAAAGTGTAAAATAATTTGACTTTGAGTAACTTATTGATTAATTGTTTTCCACATTTATTATTATTTATTCTAAAAGAACCGTTTTTAATAAATTCTATTTTTTCGCCGATTGTTGACGTCTATTTTTATCGGGTGCAGCAGGATGTCTCCATACATTTTGTAAATTGCTTCAATGATGTTGACGTTAAATAAAAGGAACGTTTCCTTCTTATGCCCTCAATTGTCGTCCCGTGGCTTGTCCCTGAGAGATCAATGGTGGTGAGAGATTTCTGGATCTCGCGAAACAAGCTGCGGGACGGAAGAATAAAGATAGATTTCTTAAGTTAACGTCAGTTATAGATAAGAGATCGGGTTATTCCGTCGACCCGTTGGGGCTGAGGAGGCGCAGCAGCGCCGCTTCGAAGCCTTGGCGGGTACTTTCGAACCCGATGCCAAGGCTTCGAGACGGCGTCAACGCTTCCTCAGCCCGAACGGGTCATGACAGAGACTCGTTATAATTATATCTTTATCCATAACTGACGTTAAGTTAATGGCTGTGTTGCATCATTAGGTTCATACAGGTAAAGGGATCCTATTCTTGACGACGGTATAATGTAGGGTCATCAATTCCTGCGCCAATAAATCCACGTTGTCTAAAGGTACAACTATCACATTGACCACATGCTTCGCCTGCATCATTAGCCTGATAGCAAGAAACAGTGAGGCTATAATCGACGCCTAAGCTTATTCCAAGTTGGATGGTTTGCACTTTGCTTAAATATTGTAGCGGGGCGTGAATGGTGAACGGATCGCCCGTCACTCCTGCCTTGGTGGCTAAGTTTGCTAGAGTTTGAAAGGTGCTAATAAATTCAGGGCGGCAATCGGGATAGTGAGAATAATCCACGGAGCTTGCCCCGATAAAAATATCTCTAGCGCCTATAGATTCTGCAAAACCCAAGGCCATGGCTAGAAAAATAGTATTGCGTGCAGGAACATAAGTCACTGGAATCTCTGTGTCTTCCTTAAAAGCAGGGACATTCAAGTTGGAGTCAGTCAAAGCAGAATTACGAAATAATTCGGTATCTAAGGTGACGATATGATGTTCTGCTACCTTATAATGCTTTGCGATACGTTGTGCTGCAAATAATTCTGCTGAATGTCTTTGTCCATAGGAAAAGCTTAGTGCATAACAAGTAAAACCTTTTGATGCAGCTAAAGCGAGGCAGGTTGTCGAATCGAGTCCACCTGAGAGTAAAATGACTGATTTTTTCATTGAAAGTCTCCGTAAATGACTTATTTTTTAACTTAAATGGCATTTGTTAGTCATGTTTGCAGTAAAGATAAGCGCTTTTTTTAGGTTAAAAATACTGTTAGAATGCCCCAATTATGCCATAACATGGAACTTTATGACGACTACTCTTTATCCCATTATTCTTGCAGGAGGTTCTGGGACTCGTTTATGGCCTTTGTCGCGAAAAAATTATCCCAAACAGTTTCTTGCCCTCAACGGGGAGTTGTCTCTTCTGCAACAAACTGTGAAAAGAGCACAAAGTCTTGTGAGTTCGCATACCATTATTGTAAGTAATGATGCGCATTACTTTCTGTGCCAGGAGCAACTCAATTCTTTTGCTCATCCAATAACTTATCTCTTGGAGCCGTGTGCACGCAATACGGCACCGGCGATTGCAAGTGCGGCTCATTATTTATCCCAAATTGCTGGTTCTGATGCCATAATGTTAGTGTTGCCTTCAGATCATTGGATTGCTGACGATTTGGCATGGCAAGAAGCGATGATAATTGGCGCGCAATTTGCCGCGGAGCAACAAGCTTTAGTGACTTTTGGTATTCAACCGGATAGTCCTAAAACCGGTTATGGCTACATAGAGGCAGGAGCATCATGTGCTGAGAAAATACATCAAGTTTTAAGCTTTAGAGAGAAGCCTTCAACAGATACGGCAAAAGAGTTTATTGCGAGCACTAATTATTTTTGGAATAGTGGTATTTTTGTGTGTCGTGCGGGTGTATATCTAAATGAGTTAGTGGAACACCAACCCGATATTCATTATTTTAGTCGACAAGCTGTTTTAAATGCCCAGCATCATCATGATTTTTTACGTCTTGATTTGGAAGAGTTTTCACGATGTGAAGCAGAGTCAATTGATTATGCAATTATGGAAAAGACAGATAAAGCAGTCGTTATTCCTGTTGCAATGCAATGGAGTGATTTAGGATGCTGGTCTGCAGTTGCAGATGCGAATAAGCCCGATGAAGATGGGAATACAGTGACTGGGAAAGTAGTTGCTCAAAAAAGCAAAAATTGTTTTATTCATAGTACCGATATTTTAGTGACAACAGTAGGAGTAGAAGACAAAATTATTGTTGCCACTCAAGATGCGGTTTTGGTCGCTGATAAGCAGTATTCACAACAAGTTAAAGATTTAGTTAATTCATTAAGCAAAGATCATCATCAATTAATTCAAGATCACCAACGAGTATCGCGACCTTGGGGGTATTATGAAGTTTTAGCTGAGGGCGCATCTTTTAAAGTAAAACGACTCATGGTGAAACCTGGCGCACGACTGTCACTGCAAATGCACCAGCATCGAGCAGAGCATTGGGTTGTGGTTTCAGGAAGAGCGGAAGTCATTAATGACGCACAAACTATTTATTTATCAGTAAATCAATCTACTTATATTGCGCAAAATACCCTTCATCGTTTAAGTAATCCAAGTAATGAACCTCTTTATGTAATAGAAGTCCAAAGTGGTGCTTATTTAGGAGAGGATGACATTAAGCGATTCGATGATATTTACGCACGCGATCTTTTGTAATTCTTGAGCAGAAATTTAGAGTATTTGGGTTTTTATACTTTAGCGCTTTGTGCCCTGTATTAAGCGCTAAAGTGCCTACTTAGACTATTTTATTAGATTATGCAAATTTTAGTTTCAATACTGTAAATCAATCAATGTTCACCTTGTTTTTAAAATTAGTGCTATGTTATAAAAAAGAACACATTAATTTTTACTGTGATTAAATGAATGGGTCGCCAAAGACTCATAAACACAGAGGTAACATTATGGCAACCAGCAGCGGAATTCTTCACTCTTTTCTTAACGATAAATTAAATAAAAACAAGAAAGTTGCTGATTTGCACTTTAAAGATTTTCTTAAGCTTCGCAAAGAGCTTCTTGAATATAGTAGAGCAGAGTGTGGTCTCATTGAGGTTGATTTTGATCCCAGTAACAAATTTACTGAGGTTACCCCCTTACTCTACAATAAAAATATGGTGATTGCATACCAAGATAAACTTTATTACGCGGATACAAAAAATCAAAAAGTTATTACACTTGAAAAAACCAAAAGTAATAGAGAGGACTATGAGCAATTAAAAAGAAAATGCACATCATCTTATAAAAGAGCAAAAGGTCAAACATTAGACTTAGTGAGATCAATTACTGGTCGCTCTTTTAATGCACATCGTAGTGATGATTTTCTCCCTTCTTTAAATTTTTATTTGGGGGTATTAGGCAATACGGATAAAGTAATGTTTGCCTATATGAGTGACGAGCAAAAAGAGCAATTGCGATTTGATCTAAAAATGACATTGTTGCTTTTACTCGCTCAACAACAACATGAGATAGACTATCAAAAAACTGAAAATCGAAAAGCATATACCCAGCACATTAAACGATGTGTCGAGTTTCTTCTCGTACTTGATCCTGAATATCAAAATTTCATTATAAAATCTCCAGAGCAAGCCGAGCTTAATCCGGATAAGCCGCTAAAATACTTAGGGTGGGCTGTTGGTTACGAGCTTGGCCAAAAAATAGTAGATTGGACTGATACTAAAACCGAAAAAGGTACGACCAAAACAATTAAAGAATACATGGGTTCTCTAAATGAAAAAAGATTGAATTGGGTTTGGGAATCAACCTTTTTAAAAACAGTAATTGATTTAGTTCCTAAAGATCATCCTAATGCGGGTCAAGCTGCGCAGGCAATCAGATATCCTGATCCTTATACAGGTACTCTGAGCTGGGCTTTATATTATGCGCGTTTTGCATTAAATCTCTCTTTATTACTAAAACATACTATTAAAGGTCCTTGGATGAGTGAAGAAGAGGCAAAAATGCCTTGGTATGAGCGTTTTCAAACACAATGGGATCAAAGAAAATTTAGTTTATTGAATGATTCCCTTTGGGGAACAGCAAATTTAGTTTGCTTTTTTTGGTTAAATGGTAAGAGTATTTTAGGAACTTGGGGTGATGCACTCACCGTTGCTTTATTGATTTTTGACATCAGTATCACTCTTTGGGATTTTGAGGAGCAAAAAACGAAATACAATAAAGCCATGCTGCAATATTCTGAAGATATTGCCAGAATAGAAAAGCGACTTAAAGCGCTTAAAAGCAATACACAACAAGAAGGTAAACAAGAGCGAGCTGCTGAAGAACGACAATTACAGATGCAGCTGCATGCTTTAAAAAGAGAACAAGCAAAGTGTGCGAGAGAATGGCAAATGAACAAACTCTCATTAATTAGCAATATTGCCTATGCCGTGGGTTTAATGCTGGCTTTTGTCCTTTTAACGATGCCATTCTTACCTGTTGCTGCACCCGTTGCTGCTACATTAGCCCTTGTTGGTGCGGTTGTTTGTCTTGCTTTAACTATTATTAATAATGCGATAAAAGGTGGTCTCGAATTATACACCACTCATCAAACAAGAAAGGAAATTAAAGAGGAACTTGATCTTAAAATGGATTTCTTGAAAAGAGAAGGACATAAGTTAACTGACGATCAAAGAAAACTTCTTTTCTTGGAAATAAAGAAGCTCAAAGCAGAAACAGAATATCAAAAACAAATGATGATTTATCAATCAGTGAATTTAGTACGTGGTATTGTACTTGACATTCTCATCCCTGCGATTGTTTTCATAAGTTTAATCTGCATGCCTTTAGGGTTTGGGATACTCACTATTGGTGCTGCGTTGGGATTTGCGCTGGGTACTCGCTCTTTGGTTGACTCATTATTTAAACCAGAGGAAAAAAAGGCATTAGCGTTCGACCAAGAAGAATACACAAAATTTTATGCTTCGCTTAATAAGGTTGAAACGAAAAAGCCACATGGTTTCTTTAAGAAAACATCTACAGACCCCATGAAAAAACCATTACTTGACGAAAAGGATTTTGATTCTTCAATGGATTCGGAAGAGGGGCCACTTTATTCAAACTAGCTCTTGGATAAGTTGACCATGCAGTCTGCCCTTGTGGTGCTTTATGGATGAAGAGTCCTCAGCCATAAAGTGCAACTCGTAGGCAGAGACAACCAATGGCTTAATTTAATTTGATATTAAATTACGTGGGTATCTGATAAAGAATCTATTGAGATCCAGTCTCCATCTCGAACCGTTCGGGCTGAGGAGGCATTCATGCTGTCTCGCATCCTTTGGCCAGAACTTGAAAATTTGTCCTAAGGTTTCGAGACAGCGCTATGCGCTTCCTCAGCCCGAACGGATCAAACTAAAACCACGTTCTCTTATACGAAACTCACGTTAATTCAATTAATTAATCTGAAATAAAGAACTGGCATTCATTATCTTCTTCTGTATAATGTCCCCAAAGAAGCCAATTGAAGTGTCTTCATGATAAAGTTTATTGCTTTGTTATTGCTTGTTTTTTCAATTAACGTGCATGCTATTGAACAGCTAGGCGATTCCTGTGATAAGCATGCGGGTTTGTCCGATTCTTATGTTTTAGCATTAAGTTCACAACCTGGTTTCTGTCAAACCTACGGATATGAAGCCGGTAAACCAGAATGTGCGCATTTACCGAAGAACTCCTATCAAGCAAAACATCTTACCCTGCATGGATTATGGCCTAATCAAAAAGCATGTGGTCAAAATTATGGTTATTGTGGTGTAGAACAAAAGACGAATCATTGTGCCTATCCCCCATTGGATTTATCACCACAGGTTGCTGAGCTCTTAAAAAAGATAATGCCAAGCTACTATTACGGAAGTTGTTTGGAGCGGCATGAATGGAATAAACATGGTAGTTGTCAAATTTTATCTGCTGATCAGTATTTCGCTTTGGCTATTCGTTTAGCAGAGACAGCTGATAATTCTTTATTTGGTCAATACTTAACGCAACATCAAGGGCAAAAAGTTCAATTAACTTATCTACGAGAGATGATTGCTCAGTCTTTTGGTCCAACGAATTCAACAAAGATATATTTAGGGTGCAAAAAAGGTATTTTAGTTGATATTTACATTCAATTACCGGCACTTATCTCCGATAATGACTCTTTAGAGTCTTTAATTGAGGAGGCTCCTGATTCGCAAATTAATGATACTTGTCCTACTACTGTAATTCTTTCTAATTTTAATACAGAGTCTTCATACGATGTAGGTTGAATTATTGGTTCACATGCCCTAAACCTTGAACATTGTTAAAACTTCCTCTAATGTAGAGTAATTATGATATAGGGATAAAATTTTATGCAAAAGCGGTGCTATGTATTGACTCTTATTGTTTTTTTATTAACTGCTTGCGCACATCATGTGCCTAAAGCTCCTGCTTTACCTCCAGTGCCACAAGGTATTAAAACAAAACAAGTCAAAGCAGTTAGTGCTTTTAATCATGTTGATGTTCAAGGACAAATGAATGTTACGGTGCATACGGGGTATAAAAAACCGCAAATTATTTTAAAAGGAGATACTCGTGATTTAGCTGCTCTAAAAACAGTAGTGGCGCAAAACACTCTTTATTTGAGTCTAGGAAAAGGTTATCCATCTTATGGACCTGTTTCTGTTGATATTAGAGGTCAATTTCTTAATCGTTTAGCGGTTAAAGATGCAAATTTTGTTGTAGGCAATCAATTGCATACAAGCGTATTAGATGTTTATTTGGTAAATACCGGAACTGTAAGATTAAATGGAGCCATTGGTTTACGTGTGCTGGATATTAAGGGCAAAGGCTTAACTCAAATTGGTGGTATTTCGAGTCAAAACTTACAAATCCATTTGCAGGGTAGTCCCAAAGTACAACTTTCTGGGGTTGCTAATTTAGCAAATTTAACCATGCAAGGTAATGCTTGGTTTAGTCTGTATTGGGTTAAAACAGATACTCTAACTATACGTGCAAAGGATGCATCAACGATTCAATTAGCGGGTGCAGTAAATAGATTAGATGTTGAGCTTTGGAATAATGCACGATTTAAAGGACGTTATTTACGCGTTCAACGTAGTTTTGTGAAAACACATGGGCGTTCTGTGGCAGAAATTTCTGTAGCGAAGCATCAAAGCAATTTTGCTACCGATGCAAGCGATATCTACTATTATAATTTACCTAAGACCCGCGCTGATTTTATGGCTTTTGATGGTTCGGTATTGGATATGCGAGCATGGAACCAATTCGATTTGAAAGACTTTAATCGTTACAACAAGCAATTTCCTTAATTAATATGAGCTTGAAAAAGGCATGAAAATGCCTTTTATTTTATGTTTACAAGTATCTCTTTACATTAAGTGTTGGATGATATTATCATGCCACCAAAAATGGTGGGTATGTTCTATAACTTTAAGATTTTGTTAGGAAAATTCCTACCTGACCATTCCCCTAATTAAATACCGCAGACATGACAAGGAGCGTGAATGAAACGGAGTTTTTTCCTATTAACCCCAATCGCTAGGGTTATCTCTTATTTAGTAGTAGCGACAATTATGAATCCTCAAAATCAACCTAAATGGGCCTTGCTAGGCAGTGGGAAATAAAAATATGAAACAAATTCACTTTCTGATGCAATTAATTGTCGGGTTATTTGCTTTTTCATTCATGAGTATGGCGCAAGCTGGCGGGCCTTTATGGACGTTTACACCGGTTGACGGCTATCCTTCTGCTCTGACTATCAGTAAAACGGGTACGGCGACGGTTAAATACACGGTAACCAACCAAACTAGTAAAAAACGCACCTTGATGATGCAACCTCAGGTGGGAATAAGTCAAACTCAACCGTGTATTGTAGGGCCCAAAGGCTCCGCATCGTCTTCATGCACACTCGCGTTAACGATTAGTGGCAGTCTATTACCGCCTTCAGGCGTTTCTGGTGGGCCTAATCTTTGCCAAGCAAACCCTAATGGAACTCCCAATCCTAATCTATGTTATCAACCAAGTCCTGCAAATATTTTAAATGTTAAAGTAACTTCCGAAGCAAGCTTGGTTTCTATTGACGTTACACCCGTGAATCCAGCAATTGCGCAAGGGCTAACTCAGCAATTTACCGCGACTGGAATTTATTCAGATAACACCTCCAAAGACCTTACGAGTTCAGTGACTTGGTCTTCATCGAATACGAACATTGCTGTAATTTCCAGCACTACAGGATTGGCTGAAGGTATTGCTCAAGGTACGGTAACCATCACCGCCACATCAGGTGCGATAGCAGGTACTACCAATTTAACCGTGAGCACAGCAAAATTAAAGTCGATTGTTGTTAAGCCGACAAATCCACAGATAGCGCAGGGAACTACTCAGCAATTTATAGCGGTGGGAGTTTTTACTGATGGCAGCACCCACAACATTACCAGCTCAGTGGTTTGGTCTTCGTCAAACACTACTGTAGCGCTCATTTCTAATCGACTAGGAAACAATGGCTTAGCTGCAGGAAGAACGGCGGGGGCGACAACCATCACTGCTACCCTAGGAACTATATCGGGGACTACGACGCTCACGGTGACCAATGCCGTTTTACAGTCCATCTTTGTTTCTCCAGTGAACCGAACGATTGCTCAGGGTATAACGCAGCAATATAGCGCGACGGGCATTTTCTCGGATAACAGCACCCAGGATCTTACGAGCTCTGTAAACTGGTCTTCATCGAATACGGATATTGCCACGATTAACAATACTGGAAAAGCTACAAGTATTGCTCAAGGTAAAGTGCTTATCAGAGCAACATCAGGTAGTGTATTCGGTACTACGAGTTTAACGGTGACGGCAGCAACTTTAAAGTCAATTGCGGTGACTCCTGCAAACGCAAGCATCGCTAAGGGGACTACTCAGCAATTTATCGCCACTGGAACTTTTACAGATGGTAGTAAATCTGATATTACAAGTTCCGTATTTTGGTCTTCATCACAGCCTGAATTTGCGACGATTTCTAATGAAGCTGGAAGTAATGGTTTAGCTACAGGAGAATCTGCTGGCCAGACAAATATTGTCGCAACATTAGGAACGATATCCGGCAGTACACCATTTACGGTAACTACTGCGACTTTAGTCTCTATCAGTGTTTCTCCAGCGAATAAAACAATTGCTAATGGGGTAACTCAGCCATATACCGCGACGGGTATTTTTTCGGATAACAGCACACAAGACTTGACTTACTCGGCTTCGCTGATTTGGTCTACGTCTGCTCCCACTGTTGCCACAATTAACAGTATTGGGCAAGCTACAGGTGTTGGGCCAGGCACAGCGACAGTTACAGCGACTTATGGCGCCTTATCAGGTACTGCAAATTTAACGGTAACAGCAGCAACGTTGCAATCGATTGCAGTGACACCGGCAAGTGCAATGATTCCCCAAGGCGCTACTCAGCAATTTATTGCTACTGGGACTTTTTCTAATGGCAGTACGTACGATATTACAAGTTCCGTAACTTGGTCCTCTGGAGATGAGAGTGTGGTCGTATTTTCTGAGCCAGGACTCAATGGATTAGCCACAGGGAAAAACCGTGGTTCGACAACAGTCAAGGCAACATTAGGCACGGTATCCAGTCCTACTGTGAATGCAACAGTAACAGATGCAACTTTAGTGTCGATTAATGTAGATCCAGTAATCAAATCGATTCCTCAAGGTCTAACCCAGCAATTTACTGCTACAGGAGTTTATTCTGATGGTAGTTCTCGCCCGCTTACAAGCTCGGTGCATTGGTCTTCGTCAACCTCTGCCGCGTCGATTTCTAACGAGCTAGGAAGCCAGGGTTTAGCCACAGGAGATTCTACGGGTACAACAACCATCACCGCAACTTACAGTGATGCATCAAGTACTGTATCGGGTACAGCTACTTTAACTGTGACGAATGCAACATTACAATCGATTGCAGTGACGCCAGCAAGTGCAACGATTCCACTCGGTACTACCCAGCAATTTATAGCTACAGGAACTTTTACTGATGGTACTACTCATGATCTCACCAGTACGGTTACCTGGGATTCGTCTACCCCTGGTGTTGCAACAATTTCTAATAATTTAGGAAGCTATGGTTTAGCTACAGCAGGAATGAGTCAGACTGGTTCGACAACTATTAAAGCAACCTTGGGTAGCCTATCTGGGAGTGCCACTTTAAATGTGTCAGGCGTAGTTTTACAGTCCATTAGCATTACGCCAGCGGCAGTAGCTATTCCTAAAAGCACGAACCAGGCCTTTGTTGCGACAGGAATTTATTCGGATGGTAGCTCAAAAATTATCACTGATGTAACCTGGTCTACATCGGATGCGAGCATTGCTACGATTGACAGTGTTGGGGTAGCTCAAAGCAAAAACATACAAGGATCAGTGACCATCACCGCAATCTCAGGTACAGTATCTGGCACTGCAACTTTAAGCGTGACAGCAGCCACGTTACAATCAATCGCGGTCACCCCTGTAAATCCAAGTATCGCCAAGGGTACAACGAAGCAGTTTATCGCTACAGGAACTTATACTGATGGCACTACACAAGATATTACAAGCTCTGTGACTTGGGATTCGTCCAGCTCTAGTGTTGCTACGATCTCAAATGATCCAGGCAGTAAAGGTTTGGCCCTCGCAAGCACTACACCGACTGGGACAACTACTACTATAACCGCAACATTAAATGGTGTATCTGATAGTACCACCTTAACCGTAACAACGGCAGTATTGACGTCCATCGATGTGACTCCAGCGGCAACAGCCATTCCTCAAGGCACAAGTCAGCCCTATACTGCGAGGGGAATTTATTCAGATGGCACCTTACAAGTTATTACTGATGTAACCTGGTCTACATCGGATTCGAGCATTGCTACGATTAACAGTGCTGGGGTAGCTCAAAGCAAAAACAGACAAGCATCAGTGACCATCACTGCAACCTCAGGTACAATATCCGGTAATGCAACTTTAACCGTGACAGCAGCAACGTTACAATCAATCGCGGTGACCCCTGCGAACCCAAGTATCGCTAAGGGCACTACCAAGCAGTTTATCGCCACTGGAACTTTTACTGATAGCACCACACATGACATCACAAGCTCTGTGACTTGGGATTCGTCCAGCTCTAGTGTTGCAACGATCTCAAATGATCCAGGGAGTAAAGGTTTGGCTACAGCAAGCACTACGCCGACTGGGACAACTACTACTATCAAAGCAACGTTAAATGGTGTATCTGGTAGTACCACTTTAACTGTAACAACGGCAGTTTTGACATCTATCAACGTTACTCCAGCAACAGTAGCCATTCCTGAAGGTACGAACCAGACCTTTGTTGCGACGGGAGTTTATTCAGATGGCACCTCGCAAACTATTACCAATGTAACCTGGTCTACATCGGATTCGAGCATTGCTACGATTGACAGTGCTGGGGTAGCTCAAAGTAAAAACATACAAGGATCAGTGACCATTACTGCACTATCAACATCAAGTATGGTATCCGGTACTGCAACTTTAATCGTGACATCAGCAACGTTACAATCCATTACCGTAACGCCAACTAGTCCAAGGATTGTAATGGATACTATCCAGCAGTTTACTGCTACTGGAAATTTCTCCGATGGTAAGTCATATAATCTTACTAGCGCGGTAACCTGGTCTTCATCCGATGAAACAGTCGCGATTATTTCTAGTGCTCCAGGAAGCTATGGCTTAGCCACAGGAGAGGGCGTGGGTTCAACAACCATCAAGGCGGAATTAAATGTTGTATCCGGTAGTACGAATTTAACTGTGGAGACAGGAGTTACCTTAGGGGGGACTCTCTCTAATCTTACCACTGGTTCAGGATATACTGTCACTCTACAAAATAATGGGGGCGACAATTTACTTCTTGAAGCCAATGGCTCGTTTACATTCCCAGAGAAATTTCTTTCCGGTACATCGTATAGTGTTACAGTCTTGACTCAACCTACAGGACAGCAATGTAATGTCATTCATGGAACGGGAACATTTTCTAATGTTGATGTTACTAATATTAGTGTAGAGTGTAATGTATTAATTTCTAGTGACACTTTTAAGGGTACCTCGGCTACCTTGCCTTGGATCACATTAGAATCATCAAATGCGCAAGCGTGTCTTACTGCAGGTGATAATACTGGGTCTATTCCTGCATGTCAGGCTGGAACTGAGGGAGCGGGAACTAGTGATGGACTTACTCCAGATAATAATGGAAATGGCGTATTACGCTTGACAACTACACAACCTACATTTCAGGGAAGCGGTATTATCGAGTCTACTCAAATTCCTACCGCACAAGGTTTAAGTCTTGATTTCAAAGTTTACTCCTATTCTGATAATGTTGAGTCTGGTGCTGATGGGATAAGCTTTATGATTATTAATGCTGATGCTGGCTCTTTTCCTACTGCACTTGGCTGTGTCGGTTCTGGTCTTGGTTATGGTCGGATTTCCAATGGCTATGTGGGCATTGGCTTAGACGAGTATGGCAATTTTTCTAAGGAACCAGTCTGTTCTTCAGGAGCACCAATTAACCCCAATAACATTGGTATCCGCGGAGCAACGACAAATAACGCTGACACCTCTAACCCCTATATTATTGGAAATAATCCGGGCATCTCTATGTGGCAGCGAGCGCTTCTACGCAAAGATGTAACTCCTTTAAACTATCATATTACCTTTACAAGCGCGGGAGTGGTGAGTGTGTTTCTTAATGGAACTCCTTATCTAGCAGGGGTTAATGTGGTTCCAGGTGCAGGAACACCTCCGGAAATGTTGTATTTTGGTTTTGCCGCAAGCACGGGAACTCATTACAACATTCATGAGATTCAAGATTTCGCGATTTCAATTCCAACCTCCCCCAGCCTGGATTTATCTGTAACAGCGCCTGATGAATTAATTGTTGGTGGTTCAGGACAAAATTACACCTTTACCATTAGAAATACAGGAGGTTCGTCGACGTCGAGCTCAGGGACTATCCAATTATTCGATAATGGCTTACCTGCTGGTGTTACCTTAGCTGGGCCTTTAGTATTAGGAGGACCAAGTATTGGTAGTGCAACTTTGAATGGATGTAACAGCTCTGGATCATCCATAGGCAGTACTTGTCAAATTAATAATGCTGCAATTTCAAGTGTTGACCCTAATAATTATTTGACGGTTACTGTACCTATAAATGTCTCTAGTGGAGGTACTAAAACTTACTCTGCTTCAATTTATTCTACTTCACCAACACCAGGTGGAAATGATGCAGGCTGTAATAGTGCAGTATATAGTTCCTATTTATGTTCAGGATCAGCCACTGTGAATGCGGAATAAGGTGTTAATATCGATGTTCGTTGAGAGGGCACGCAGCAGGGGTATAAAGCCCTGCTGAAGATGGACAATGCCCACTAAACATCACTTTCCTCTATCGGTACCTTCCGAAACAGCGGAAGGCCTAAAAAAGCAATAAATCGTGCTAGAAACCTCATCTTGCAGTAGAGTCTTTAATAGACTCTCTGCTTATGCAGAGGGTGGCGCTTTTCTAAACATCACTTTCTGCCTATGTACATTGATTAACACACCGAACGATCTGCTCCAAATCATTATCTAAGGGCAGAACATGGGCTGAGTTTGCAAGCCAATGTATGGTTGTATTAGGTAGATTAGCAAACATTTTTTCTACTTCTTGGGATGCTACAACAATGTCATGCTTGCCTAAGAAAAGATCTACGGGGCAGTTAGGAGGTATCCATTGATGTTCTTGGATTAACGCAAACAGCTCAAGTAGTGCAGAAAGAGGGACTCTGCGATAGGAGATTTCAGTGTGATTGTCACTGACAAGATTGCCAGCCATGCCACGTAGCTCACAAAAACCCAGACTCTTAAGCAGAGTAATTAATTTTATATTGCGATTAATATTCATCTGCAATTTTAAGGCAGGGGCTAAAAGAAACATGTGATTAAATGAATAATTTAGGCTCAGTTTACATGCCAACAAAGCACCAAGGGAGACGCCCAATACATCTATTTTTTGATATTCTTTAAACAATAGCTCACATTCTTGATGAGCGTGCGATACCCAATCATTTTTTTTGGCTTTGCTGAAAGCAGCAATACTGTCGGCATGCCCGGGTAGTGCCGGACATACTACGGCATCATAGTTTTTTAATTGAGGGATAAGGTAACGATAAACAGCGGGGGACGACGTGAAACCATGAAAAAGCAGTAGGGCGCGATCTTTTTTTGTGCCGCGTTGATTAATGGGTTTAAGAAGTGAAAAGTCATCTTCTTTTAAAGCAAGAAGTTGTTTTCCACGGCACATAAAGCGAAAATCATTATAAATCATGAGTAATCCATTTTGTTTGTATTTATTTTGAAAATTTAGTGTAAATTGATTTCATGCACAATTCATCAAAAATAATTCTTGATAAGATTATAGTATACAATAGCATGTTAGTACTGTTTCTAGAGCATTGCATTTGATGATGTGCTATCTTTAAAATAATAGGGGTAGATTACTGAGGTTCAATATATGAGTGAAGATAAATCAATAAGTAAAGATCCAACACCCACAAAAGATCCTACACCAACACCTAAAACAGATACGGTTGCTCCGCCACAGCCTGATCAGATCACTGTGCCATCAACAGATGGGCCTAAGCCTGATGCGAAGAAAGATAAAGATGAGCCTAAGAAAGGCGGTGAAGAGCCTAAATCTGACAAAAAGGATAAAAAGGGGTTCGATTCAGGCAGCCAAGATCCAAAGATGAAGCTTATCGATGAACTGTCTGTGATGGTCGAAGAGATTAATGATGATGTCAATAAATTGATGGGAAAAGGTGTTGATAAACTTAAAGACAAATTCAAAGAAACAGAGTTGGGTCAAGAATGTATGAAATTAAAAGAAGAAATGGGAAAGGCTAAAGATAGGTTAGGCCAAGCAGCCCTTAATGTAGCAAATGAAAAATGGGATGAGCTTAAAACTTCTAAAGAGTTAGCACCTATTGCAAATGCTTTGTCCTCCGCTAAACAACAAGTTGCTAATATGGGTAACAGTCTTAGTCAAGGGCTTGTTTCTGGGGTGAAAGGTCTTACCGAAGGTGTCAAACAAATTGGTATGGAGTCCCCAAAAAGTAGTGATGTTACACCTACTCAATCAGTGAAATCCAGTGTTGATGAAGTTGATGGGACAAAACTGGAACAATCATCGCCTAAGAAAGAGGAACCAGAGAAGGGTAAAGATTTGGAAAAAGAAGGGCCAAGTTTTGGCAGTGGTAACTAGAGTTCGATCTTAGATTTAGCTGATTTTTTTAAACAAAACAGACCCTGTAAATATTGTTTATATGGAACAGGGTCTGTTTTGTTTGATTATCGCTTAAGTTCGTTTTTAACCTAATAACTTATGAGGCAAACTTTCAATGCGTCCAGCTTGCGTGACAATGACGTAATTTAATTTACGTTGCAGTTCACTAATCGTATCCGCGCCTGCATAAGTTAAACCCGATCTTAAACCTCCAACAATATCGGCAATAATTGCATCAGGATTGTCTTTAAAAGGTACTTCTGTTGCTACACCTTCGGCGGTTTTCCACTCATGCATTTCACCTAAGAAATTCTCTTGTGCCTCTTTAGAAGCCATGCCTCGGTAACGTTTCACTTTGCTGCCATCATTTTTTTGAATGACTTCGCCAGGAGTTGGGGATGTTCCCGCTAACATGCCGCCAATCATCACAAAGTCGGCACCAAAAGCTAAAGCTTTTACTATATCTCCAGATGTTTTAATTCCACCATCTGCAACAATAGAACGATCTGCGCGTGAGCAATCTTGGATACAGGTTAACATAGGAACTCCAAAGCCCGTTTTGATGCGAGTACTGCATACAGAACCACCGCCAATTCCTGCTTTAATGATGTCTGCGCCACAGGAGGCAAGATAATCGGCACCAGCATAGGTGGCAACATTGCCTGCCATGATACAACGATCAGCGAGAATTTTGCGTAAGTTCTTTAGTGTTTTGCCCACATATTTGGCATGCGCATGGGCAACGTCCACGCAGAAATAATCAGCACCTGCATCGCGTAATGCCTCAGCTCTTTCTAATTCAGCAGTAGAGCACCCAACAGAGACGAAAACAATACCACTACACTTTTTAAATTCTTCGATATTATCTTTGACAGACATAAAGCGGTGTAAGGCACCCATAGCTCCTTTAGAGGTCATGAAATTTGCCATAGTGCTTTCAGTAATCGTATCCATATTGGAACTGATTACAGGCAGTT
The DNA here is from genome assembly GCF_900452415.1 of Legionella cincinnatiensis. Taxonomy (NCBI): domain Bacteria; kingdom Pseudomonadati; phylum Pseudomonadota; class Gammaproteobacteria; order Legionellales; family Legionellaceae; genus Legionella; species Legionella cincinnatiensis. The sequence continues at coordinate 228,322 of NZ_UGNX01000001.1, forward strand.
CCAAAGTTAATTTGCCTAAGCGGTCTTTACTGGTGGTTTCTACTACTCTTCTTGATTCATGATGATTGTATGAAGGAACAAGGAGAACGTCATCAAAGGTGATGGCATGGTCTGTCATGGTAAATCCTTAAAGTGCATACTATAACTCACATTTTGCACTAAATCTATTTTTGTTTATTCTTCGTTTAAGATGATTTTTTACTGTTCATATGTCCACACAAACAGCCTTGATCGAATCAAAAGTGATTCGATCAGACAAATAAAGATACTCTTCTGTACAAGAAAATAGGGGCTATAAATGTTCTGCAGCATAAAATGCAAGTCTTGAGCGTTCCCCACGAGTTAAGCTCATGTGGGCGCTGTGTTCCCAATGTTTAAAACGATCCACTGCAAACGTTAAACCAGAAGTTGTTTCACTTAAATAAGGGGTATCGATTTGTTTGATATCTCCAAGACAAATAATCTTCGAGCCTGGGCCTGCGCGTGTAACCAAAGTCTTAATTTGCTTCGGAGTCAAATTTTGTGCTTCATCAATAATGATATAACGATTTAAAAAAGTACGACCTCGCATGAAGTTCAAAGAACGAATTTTAATTTTATTTTGCAATAAATCCTGGGTTGCCCCACGTCCAAAACTACCTCCAACCTGTGAGCTATGGAGTACTTCTAAATTATCCATCAACGCCCCCATCCAGGGAGTCATTTTTTCTTCTTCGGTGCCAGGAAGAAAACCAATATCTTCCCCTACAGGAATAGTGACACGAGTCATTAAAATTTCAGAGTAGCGATTTTGATCCAAAACTTGTGTTAATCCTGCAGCGATAGTCAGGAGCGTTTTTCCTGTACCTGCAGGGCCTTGTAAGCTTACAAAGTCAATCTCCGGATCCAAAAGTAGATTTAAGGAAAAGTTTTGTTCGCGATTTTTAGCGTGAATTCCCCAAACTGAATGTTTGGTATAATCACGAATTAATTGAATGACCGCATGATCATGTTCTAGTTTTTTGACGATGGCTTGAAATTGATCATCTTCAGTACTGAGACAATCATTTGGATTCCATTGTTTAATTAATGGACCCGCTACTTTATAAAAAGTTTTGCCACTTTCTTGCCAAGAGCCCATGTCTTTCGCATGGGTTTCCCAGAAATCATTCTCCAGTATATGTAAGCCTCGATGCAGAAGATTGACATCATCAAGTACTTGGTCACTGTAGTAGTCTTCTGCAAGAATCCCAAGTATTCCTGCTTTAATGCGTAAGTTAATGTCTTTGGATACAATAATAACTTGCTTTGTTCCCGCATGTTTTTTTTGTAATCCTAAGGCTGTAGCGAGAATAGTATTATCTACCTTGTGTCCAGGTAATGTAGATGGAACCACTTGGTCAAATTCATCGGTTTGAAAAAACAGTTTGCCGCTGCATTTTTTTTTATCTGAATAGTTAGGGATTGGTAAGCCTGAGACAACTTGCTCGTGAGAGGAATTGCTCATAAGTTCTACCAACATACGATTGGTTTGTCGTACGTTGCGTGCTACTTCCGAGGTACCCGTTTTATGACTGTCTAATTCTTCTAATACAACCATTGGCAAATAGATATCGTGTTCTTCAAAATGATAGATGGCTGTAGGATCATGCATTAAAATATTAGTGTCGAGCACAAACAGCTTCGGAGTGGTATTGCTTTTATCCATAAATTCACCTTTTATGATGGAGCCATTGTCATTAAAATCTGTAGCCTAGGCGCGAAGCAAGGCGAAACTGGATTTTAGGCCATGAAAACCTGGGTTTCATCCAGGTAACTATTCACTGTTATTACGTTAAGAGTGTAGGAATGATAACTTCCTGAACTTAACGCGAGTTCGGATAAATATCCAGTTTCTCTATCGATCCGTTCGGGCTGAGGAAGTGCATAGCGCTGTCTCAAAGCCTTGGCACGAGTTTCGAATTTTGTGCTAAGGCTTCGAGATGGCATACATGCCCCTCAGCCTGAACGGATCGACGTAAAACCACGCATTTAAAATCTGAAACTCACGTTAACTTAACGTCAGTTATGGATAAAGATATAATTATAACGAGTCTCTATCACGCTCCGTTCGAGCTGAGGAGGCGCACCAGCGCCGTCTCGAAGCCTTGGCATCGGGTTCGAGAAAGTACCTGCCAAGGCTTCGAGATGGCATACATGCCCCTCAGCCCGAACGGGTCGAAGTAATAACCCGATCTCTTCTCCATAATTGACGTTAACTTAATGGTAGCGAAACTGCTACTTTGTTATTAATTTTCGTTTATTGTGCTTAGGGAATGAAACTCCGTCAAGGGGAATATCCTTATTTTAAAGTATCTAACACTTCATCCACATGACCATTGACCTTAACTTTTCGCCATTCTTTCATCAGCTTGCCTTGGGGGTCAATGATAAAAGTACTGCGTTCAATACCACGCACTTGTTTGCCATACATGGATTTCATTTTTATCACATCAAATAATTGGCATAATTGTTCGTCTTGGTCGCTAATGAGTTCAAAGGGAAAGCTTTGTTTGACTTTAAAATTTTCATGTGATTTTAAACTGTCGCGGGAAACTCCAAATATTTGTGTGTTTAAAGCTTGGAATTGGGGATATGCATCTCTGAAGTTTTGACCTTCAGTGGTGCATCCTGGAGTTGCATCCTTAGGATAAAAATAAAGAACTACATATTGTCCTTGATAGTCACTAAGTTGGCCTGAAAGTCCGTTTGTTGCCGTAAAGGTAAAATTAGGTACGGATTCACCTATATTCATCAGTCTCTCCCTATTTTTTTCATGATGCGTGAGCGATCTCTTTGCCATTCGCGATCTTTAATTGTATCTCGCTTGTCATGTTCTTTTTTACCTTTGGCCAGAGCAATTTTGATTTTTATTTTATTTTTTTTCCAATATAAAGACAGCGGTACTATGGTATAACCTTGGCGCTCGACACTTCCGATAAGTTGATTCAACTCTTTTCTATTTAATAAAAGCTTTCGAGTACGGATTGGATCTGGAATGGTATGTGTAGAAGCTGTAATTAGTGGTTGAATTTGTGCTCCTAATAAAAACGCTTCACTATTTTTTATAATAACATGTGAATCGGATAAATTAATTTTTCCTGCGCGCAAGCTTTTCACTTCCCAGCCTTCAAGTACAAGACCGGCTTCGTATTGCTCTTCAATAAAATAATCAAAACTTGCTTTTCGATTGAACACAATGGTTGAATCGGATTGTTTTTTGTTGGTCATAAAATTTATTCTTTAGCACGTTCTCGATCATGCTTGTAATCTAGTGGTAATTGAGGATAGACCCTATTTAACTCTTGATCAACTGCCACTCGGTTATCAAAAACAAAGCATTGACCTTGCCAGAGCGATTCTTCTTTGGGCATTTGTTCCATATAATTAAGGATACCATCATGTAAATGAAAAACATTCTCAAAACCAAGTTCTTTTAAATAAGCAGTTGATTTTTCACAACGTATACCGCCCGTACAAAACATGGCTATCTTTTTATCTTTTTTGTCAAGCAAACATTGTTGTACATATTCCGGAAAATCACGAAAATTTTCGGTATTAGGATTAATTGCGTTTTTGAATGTTCCTAATTCAAATTCATAATCATTACGAGTATCGATTAAGACAACATCAGGCTCCGAAATTAGTTCATTCCATTCCTGCGGGGTCAAATAAGTCCCTACAGTCTTCAATGGGTCTATATTTTTTATACCCATAGTCACGATTTCGTTGCGAAGTTTGACTTTAGATTTCTCAAAGGGATTATCGTTATCAAACGTTTCTTTGAATTTTAAATCGGCTAAGGGTTTCTCTTTATGGATGAATTGATAAAAAAGATCCATTTGCTCTCGTGTGCCTGCAAAACTGCCATTAATTCCTTCGGATGCTAATATAATTGTGCCTTTAATACCGATTTCTTGCATTTTGGCCAATAAAGGTTGGCGCAAAGCTTCATAATTTTCTAAGGGAACAAATTTATAAAATGCAGCAATGACTATTTCTTTCATGTACTACCTGACAATAGAAACAAAAATATTCAGCAAAAATTACCATTTACACAGAATTTAATCAATAGGCATGAATTAAATGCACTCAAGTTGGGCTTAATTAACGTGAGTTTGACATAAAAGGCATAGAAATGTTTTTTAGGTCGCTAAACGAACGTTATCCCATAAAATGCGTCGCATTGATACGGGATCCAGTTCCAAATAAAAACAGTTCGATATAAAAAATTACTTTATTTTTTATGTTGAACTCATGTTAAATATTAAGCAAAAATTAATTAAATGCGTTGACAAAAGCCAATCAGCGATCATACTGTTATATACCAACACAGGTATTCGTGTTTTTCATACCCGCCGGGCTTATAAGGAGATAATATGGCACATTACATTAGGAAGTTACGTTGGTTTTTAGCCCTTTGTATTTTTATCCCATTAGTCAGTTTTGCCGCTACCCCTGTAAAATCTATGGTTGTTTTTGGTGATAGTTTGTCTGACACAGGCAATACCACACATTTGCTTAAAAGTTTACGTCAGGAAGAGGATCCCGCATTTTTAGTTGCACCATTTAAAATATTTGTATTGAACAAAATGGTTGAATTCGCCGAAGAATATTATGTTCCTCAAATGGTATTAGATTCAGGTATCGCCATTGTTACTGAATTTTTTGATAATCAGCTCGCACCTTATATTGCGAATTTAGTCAGTAAAGTCAAGATGGTTCCAGTATTACCAGGAAAACCTTATTGGAATTCAAGATTCTCCAATGGGCAAGTGTGGAATGAATATTTAGCGAAAATGATTTCTATTGCTTCAGAAGATGAAGAAGTCTATTTGAACCGTGCGTTTGGCGGAAGTTGGTCAGCTACTTATGACTATCAATTAACGGTATGGAATTTAATTCGCCATCCACTAGGAACGATCAAAAACCTTATTGTGGGTAAGCTTGTTCCTCCAAGTCTAGGTTTAACTGTTCAGGCTTATTTATTAGAACATCCTTCTTTGAGTGATGAAACCGTATTTTTTGTTTTCTCAGGCAGCAATGATTACATCAATGTTTTGTTTTTTGAAGACAATTATAATACTGAAGTCATGAGTACTTATGTCGATAATGTTCTTTCAAGCACTGGTTCGGCAGTAATGAAATTAATGAAATCTGGAGCTCGTCGCTTTGTCATTATGGGATTACCTCATTTGGGAGATACTCCACGTGTAGTACAAACTACGGATAGAGAAGTTTTGAATAATGCAATCGATATGCACAATGAGCGGCTTCAAAACCGCATGCAAGAGTGGGCTAAAATCTATCCTAATGCAGATTTCCTCTATGTTGATATGCAAGAGTACATGGAAAGAGCTTTAAAAAATCCAGAAAACTATGGCTTTACTAATACTAAGGATGCATGTATTGATGTGAAGCTGCCTATGTATGATGCATTTCGTACCTCACCGTTTGCTCATAACTATGTATTACGTTATGCGCAAGTGCTCCAATATAGAGATGAAAGCTTCGCTGCTGGAGATAAAAACTATCATGTTTGTGATGCTCCGGAGAGTTATCTATTCTGGGATGAGATTCACCCAAGCACGCGAGCTCATGGATTAATAGCTTTTGAAGTATGTAATGCGATGAAAGATCATGGATATTCAGTGTCCTGTAAAAATCCTATTGAATAATTAAAGTGATCTGTATGTTGTAATTTATTAAGTTTTGCTGTCGTCGAAGCACACTGCCCATTTAACTTAATGGCAGTGTGCCTGAGGGGAGGATAACTAACTGGAGTTTAGGTTATTCTTGCTGTGTCTTGCTCACCTCTCAAACTACGAAACTATATCCCTCGCACCTTGTCCGCGGGGTCTGGCATTTTAGCGCGGTGCTTTTGGATTTAGGACAAGGCACAGAACGTCGAGTGTAGTGCTGGCTGGAGATGGGTGGAAGATTCAGCTTATTCTTGAGAGGATAAATGTGATTTAAATCCTTTCTGATTCTTTGAGCAAGCGTGTTAGTGATTTATTCATGTTTATGGCATAATTCCTGTTTTTTTATTGATTCATGTATCGTTCAACTACGGTTTAGTGAAACGAGGAGTAGGTTATGTGTGGAATAATCGGCGCTGTATCTGAAAGGGATATTAGTAAAATTTTACTCGAAGGTTTGCGACGTTTAGAATATAGAGGTTATGATTCTGCTGGTATTGCGGTAATTGATAATCATGGACATTTAAAGCGCGTACGAATTCAGGGTAAGGTACAAAATTTAGCCGATGCCATGCAAGAAACTGCCGTTATGGGAAATACCGGAATTGCCCATACACGATGGGCTACACATGGCAAGCCTTCAGAACAAAATGCGCATCCTCATTTATCTCATGACCAAATTGCTTTGGTACATAATGGGATTATTGAAAATCATGAAAAGCTGCGTCACGAATTAATCACCAGAGGATATCTGTTTACTTCTGAAACAGATACGGAAGTTGCTGCTCATTTAATTCATTATCACTATCTTCAAAGTGAACATTTACTTACTGCCGTACAGGCTGCTGCAGCAGAAATGCATGGTGCTTTTGCTTTAGGTGTCATCCATCAACAAAGACCTCTGGAATTAGTTGCTGTTCGTAAGGGAAGTCCTTTGGTTGTTGGGATGGGCATTGGTGAAAATTTCATTGCATCTGATAGCTTGGCATTAAAAGCTTTTGCACAATCAGTCTTTTATTTAGAGGAAGGTGATAGTGCGTTTATTACTGCCAAAGGCGTTGTCATTTATAATTCATCAAATGCAATTGTTGAGCGTCCTTCTCATCTTTTAACGAGTAATGCCGAAATTGTCACTAAAGGTCCCTATCGACACTTCATGCTCAAAGAGATCTTTGAACAATCTAAAGTTCTGGCTGATACTATAGAGGGTCGAGTGAGCACTGTCGATGTGCTTAGAGCCAGTTTTGGCGAACGGGCTTCGCGTGTGTTTCCGTTAATTAAACAAATTCACATTGTTGCTTGTGGTACTAGTTATCATGCGGGGATGGTTGCTAAATATTGGTTGGAGTCTCTAGCTGGGTTACCCACGCAAGTTGAAATCGCTAGTGAATATCGTTATCGTGAGGTGGTAGTTCCTAAAGATTCATTGTTTATCACTATTTCCCAATCAGGTGAAACAGCGGATACTCTTGCTGCCTTACAGAAGGCAAAGAATATGTCCTATTTAGCCAGTTTGGCTATTTGTAATGTGGCAACGAGCACTTTAGTAAGAGAAGCTGATTGTGTTTTTCTAACAAGGGCAGGTGTCGAGATTGGTGTAGCGTCTACCAAGGCTTTTACTACTCAATTAGCTGCGCTTTTGATGTTAGCTACGGCTCTTTGTCATGATAGTCGAGCTAACGAGGTCCTCAAACAATTACAAGAGCTGCCTGGGTGTTGTGAGCGGGTACTAAAGATGAATGGAGAAATTGAAGGCTTAGCCTCTCTATTTGTGAATAAAGCGCACGCCTTATTTCTAGGACGTGGCGTTGAATATCCAGTTGCTTTAGAAGGTGCATTAAAGCTTAAAGAAATTTCTTATATTCACGCTGAAGCTTATCCTTCCGGTGAGTTAAAACATGGGCCACTCGCTTTAGTTGATGAGAACATGCCAGTTGTGGCTATTGCTCCTAATGATGAGCTGCTCGATAAGTTAAAATCTAATTTGCATGAAGTAAGTGCGCGGGGTGGCCAATTATTTGTTTTTGTGGATGACAGCCAAAGCTGGCGGACAAATGGAGCTCACTTAATTAAGATTCCTTCTTGTGGTTCTTGGATTGCGCCTATAATTTACACGATTCCTTTACAGTTATTGGCCTATCATGTTGCTGTTGTTAAAGGTACAGATGTGGATCAGCCACGTAATCTTGCCAAATCAGTAACTGTTGAGTGATAATGTGGCGTTTTTTATAAGTCATCCTTAATTGGTTTTCCTTCTTTTTATTCTTAAAAAGAGAGAAATGTAGTTGTGTAATTTGGGTAAAGATAAGCTATGACGTATCTTTGCCAGTTGCATGAGATGAAGATTTAGGGTGAGATAGTTAATTGTTATCTATTTATGTGTTACGGGGATGTAAATGACTCAAGAGATGTTGGGATTAGCTGCAATTATTGCGCAAGAAATTAAAGTTAAGCCAGCGCAGGTAGAGGCGGCCATTCGTCTGCTGAACGAGGGGGCAACAGTTCCTTTTATTGCTCGTTATCGCAAGGAAGCTACTGAAGGACTTGATGATATACAATTACGTTTTATTGATGAGCGCGTGCTTTATTTGCGTGAATTAGATGAGCGTCGTGCGGTGGTTTTACAGTCAATCCGTGAACAAGAAAAATTAACTCCTGAACTTGAAAAGAGCATTTTAGCTGCAGACACCAAAACGCGACTTGAAGATTTATATTTGCCGTTCAGGCCTAAACGTCGTACTAAAGCACAGATTGCCGTAGAGGCGGGATTAGATCCATTAGCCCAAAAGCTTTGGCAAAATGCAGATCTGGATCCCGAAGAGCAAGCTGCAAATTTTGTTAACCCTGACGCGGGAGTTGAGGATGCCAAGGCCGCGTTAGAAGGGGCACGCCATATATTAATGGAGCATTTTGCTGAAGATGCAGATTTGATTAATGAATTACGTGAATATTTATGGCAACACGGTATTGTTAAATCAACAGGCAGTGCCAAGAAAAAAGAAACAATAAACAAATTTTCAGATTATTTTGATTATTCTGAGGCAATTAAAAAAATTCCATCCCACCGTGCTTTAGCATTATTTCGCGGACGTCGCGAAGGTGTTTTACAAGTGAGCTTGATTTTACCTGAGCATGATCTTTCTTACGGTGAAAATAAGGTTGCAACCTATTTTCATATCGCTGATCGCCAAAGAAAGGCGGACAGCTGGTTGCTCGAAACGGTACGTCTTACATGGAAAATCAAATTATTTACTAAGCTTGAACTCGAATTACTTACTCGTTTACGTGAAATGGCAGATGAAGAAGCGATTAAAGTTTTTTCTAGGAATTTACGTGACTTATTGCTTGCAGCCCCCGCTGGTCCTAAAATTACCATTGGACTGGATCCTGGAATTAGAACAGGAGTTAAAGCGGTTGTAGTTGATGATACAGGTAAGTTGCTGGATTACACGGTTGTTTTTCCATTTGCCCCCCAAAACGAATGGCATTCAGCAATTACTGACTTAGCGAAACTCGCTGCAAAATATCATGTTAATCTCATTAGTATTGGTAATGGAACAGGTTCCCGTGAAACGGAACGCTTAGTTTCTGAACTCATCAAAATGTATCCCGATTTGAAGCTTAATAAAGTGATCGTGAGTGAAGCAGGGGCATCTGTATATTCTGCTTCGGAAATTGCTTCGCAAGAGTTTCCTGATTTGGATGTAACATTAAGAGGAGCCGTTTCTATTGCGAGACGCTTACAGGATCCTCTTGCAGAATTGGTAAAAATCGAAGCCAAATCAATCGGTGTGGGCCAGTACCAGCATGATGTCAATCAAACTCGCTTGGCTCGATGCCTTGATGGTGTTGTTGAAGATTGTGTCAATGCGGTAGGAGTGGATGTAAATACGGCTTCAGCAGCTTTGTTATCCCACGTTTCTGGTCTTAATGAAACTTTAGCTAAAAATATAGTACTCTATCGTGATGAACATGGCGCATTTAAAAATAGGATGGAATTAAAGAATATCAGTCGTATGGGCGATAAAGCCTTTCAACAAGCAGCTGGGTTTTTACGCATTATGGATGGTGATAATCCTCTGGATGCATCTTGTGTCCACCCAGAAGCGTATTCATTAGTTGAAAAAATTATTGCTAATAGAAAAGTGGATATAAAAAATCTAATTGGTAATAAAGAAGAATTACGTAGCGTGAATGCAGAGCAATTTGTTGACGAACAATTTGGTTTACCAACCATTAAAGATGTGTTGAGTGAGTTGGAAAAGCCAGGTCGTGATCCCAGACCTGAATTTAAGACGGCACAATTTAAAGAAGGTATTGAAGATATTGAGCATTTGCAAGAAGGTATGATTCTTGAAGGTGTGGTCAGTAATGTGACTAACTTTGGCGCTTTTATTGATATTGGTGTACATCAGGATGGCTTAGTTCATATTTCGGCAATGACGCATAAATTTATTTCAGACCCACGTACTGTAGTGAAAGCTGGTGATATTGTAACAGTTAAGGTAATCGAAATAGATAAAGAAAGAAAACGTATTGGCTTGAGTATGAAATTAGAAGATGAACCGTTAAGTACCCCAGTGAGAAAAACAGTGAAAGCTTCTGAAACAAAGAAAGTGCCTCAGAGTAAAAAATCAGAACATAAGAAAAAACCGGAAATGGGTAAAAAAGAACCCGTGAAAAAAACTGTATTTAATACAGCAATGGCCGATGCATTAGCTAAATTAAAACGAAATCAATAAAGAGTCATGCAGCTAAAGCCCTATAGCCAAAAGCGAAGAGGTTACCCCACAGCTTGTTTGCGGTGTCCAAGTGATTCTTGGAGGCCGCGAATAAGCCTTGAGGGTTCCACCCGAAATTTGACTGTAACTTTTCGTATAAGAGGATGTGGTTTTACTTCGAATCGTTCGGGCAGAGGAAGCGCGTAGCGCTGTCTCGAAGCCTTAGCACGAATTTTCAAGTTCTGGATCATGGCTTCGAGATGGAATCTGGATCTAAATAGATTCTGCCATCATTCTACGTACTGGGCATAAAGCTCGGTACGTAGAGGTTTTAATTTAGTGAGATTTTCTCAGGAATAAGTCGCGGGGCAGTAGAGTAAAGATGAATTGAATGACAAGCAAATTCATTTTGATTTTATCGATATATAAATACGGTGGAAATAATGAGCAATACTCCAAAGGGAGACCTCGCAATCCAAACTTTGGCAATGCCAGCAAATACCAATGCTAATGGTGATATTTTTGGCGGATGGATAGTTTCGCAGATGGATTTAGCAGCAGGAATCTTAGCAAAAAGATTAGCCCTAGGGCGTGTGGCAACAATTGCTATCCATTCCATGAGTTTCTTAAAGCCGGTTCATGTTGGTGATCTTGTGAGTTGTTATGTGAATTTGATAAAACAAGGTAATACTTCCATGACGATTTGCGTTGAAGTATGGGCCCATCCTGCGACTCAAAGAGAAGCATATCAAGTTACTGAAGGTGTTTTTGTTTTTGTGGCTTTAGATGAAAAAGGTAGACCAAGACAGGTGCCTAAGCAAACATGACCAGTAATTCCCCAGAGCTGTATCGTTTATTAACCGAAATGGCGACGTTGATTGAGCAAAATTCTGAGCCTGATCCCCAATTGTATCTTCTATTTTTCCAGCAGCCAGAACTTGCTTTTAAGCTCATCGATATTATTAATAATCTAGAAGAAAAGTTAGATGAAGGACTTTCGGTTTATTCTGCTTGTGTTTTTGCTTTGGATATTTGTGTTGCTCAATTACAAGGTGCTGCGGAATCAAATAAAATCAGTGCTAAGACATTAACACAATTAATGGATCATTTAACTGAACTTATCAACTCTCAAAAACATACGTTAAGTTTTTGGTTACCTATATTAAATTCTTTTTATGAGTCTCATGTTGAGCTCACCGATGATTTAAGAAATGCTTATTATGATTTGGCCAGTGAAGAAGACGAATTAATTAATGAAGGTGAACCTGTATCTCATTTAGATGCCATTCGTGATTTAATTCATGAATTGTCTGATCTTTCTGTTTTTGATATCGCCGAAAATTTCTTTGCTCAAAGCTATGCTATGCCCGCTGATTTTTTTGCTGATCTTATCGTTGATCTATACAGCATCGAAGAAGGGGGCGATATTGCCTTACTCATATTATTGCATCCAAAGGCTGAAGTGCGTGAAATAGCTATTGCAACCATGGGCCAAGTTATAGATAGAGTTACTCTAACCTCTATTTCCCTCTCACGATTGCAGACCATTAAGTATTGGTATCCTGAAAATTACCACTCGCTTTTTGATTCTTGGATAAAAGTACAACGGAGAAAAGGAGTCGTATTTGCTCCTGAGCCTGAAATGACTCATGCGATCATCAGAGCAACGGAAGTAGATGGTAGCGGTTCTCAAGGTGTTTTTCTTCATCTACGTAAAACTAGAAAAAATAGACTTTGTGGATTATTGCTCAAATATGAGCTAGGTCTTAAAGATGCATGGATAACGCCTGCAATTTCATCAAAAGATGTGAAAGATTATTACAAACAAGCTTTTGATGAGAATGTGACCTTACGCGAGGTTGATTTATCTTATTTTACCATGATTGTAGAACATTTTCTGGCAGTAACCGTAGAACACGGTGAAATACCCAATATCTATTTTTTAGAAATTCAAGAGTTACTCGGAATTCGTTTACGGCCGCAAAAATTAGACTTAGAATACTTATTTGGCCAATTAGGCATTCAAATTACTCCTTTTACTCAAGAAGTAATTAAAGAGTCTTTACAGCGTTCAAAATCGTGGCTTAAGAGTAAATCCTTTACTGAATCTTGGTATTTGGAAAATCCTCTAATCGATAAAATAGTCAATCACAACAGCAGTTTTGTTGATGGGATTAGAGTTTGCCGTATGAAAGAAGCTATGGATGCAGTATTTAGTGAAGAGATGGAGTTACATCGCGCTAAATGGCAGTTTCACTTTTTATGGGTTGCTTTATGGATGAAGGCTAAAGAAAAAAGAAATGAAAAAATATGGCGAGATAGCTTTCTTATCGCTTATTCAATTCATGAGGGGGTACCGCTTAAAGAGATTCCGGTGATGCAAGAGATTTGTCGGCAAACGGTAATTAATAGCGTAGAAACCATGCAAGAGAGAAGAACTCATTTGAGCCAGGAGTGAGAGAAACCCATGTTTACTGGAATAATTGAAAGAAAAGGCGTTGTAATTAGTAATTGGAGTCAAGATGGTGCTAATCGATTGGTTATCTCATCCACTTTTGAACAATTACAAGTAGGAGAAAGTATTGCGGTTAATGGTGTCTGTTTAACCTTATTACCTTCTGATGGTTCTGATTTGTGCTTTGATGTTTCTCCTGAAACGTTGAGTCGAACTACTTTAGGTCGTTTAGGAGCAGATGATGAAGTGAATTTAGAACGCGCCATGCTCGCATCCACACGTTTTGGTGGTCATTATGTGAGTGGGCATGTAGATACAAGAGCCCAAGTTCATTCTATGAAGCAGATGAATGATTTTGTTGAAATAGAACTTAGCGGGTTTGATTCTAATGCAATGTTGTATTTAATTCCTAAAGGGAGTATTACTGTTGAAGGGGTGAGTTTAACGATTAATTCGGTTGCTGATCAACGCATTCACTTAATGCTTGTTCCACACACATTAGTGAACACTACCTTGAGCTTTTTAAAGCCAGGGCAAGAAGTAAATATTGAGTTTGACTACCTTGCTCGTATTGTTGCTTATCAATTGCAAGTTGCAGGAAAATTAAACGCTCAGATCTCGTTATGAATTAAAAGGAGTAGTTCATGACCCAATATAGAGCATCTCGATGGCCTCTTCTTTTTTTTGCCACAGTAGTTATTGGGGTTTTCTCAGGGTTTGGTGGAATGTTTTTGGCTATATTGCTGCATTTTTTGCAACATTTAGCCTATGAACATACTGTATTCCCTATTCTTGGAAATGAAAGCTTTCTGTTTGTTGCAAGTATGGCAACTCCACTGATGAGAGTCGGCATACTACTGATTTGTGGTTTTATTGCTGGGTTTGGTTGGTGGGCCATTTTTCGTTATGGAAGTCCTCTAGTGAGTATTGCAAATGCGATTAAGTCGCCTAGACCTTACATGCCTATAAAAACTACTGTCGCGCATGTGTTGCTTCAGATTATAACGGTTGCTTTAGGATCACCTTTAGGACGCGAAGTCGCTCCTCGAGAGTTCGCTGCAACATTTGCATGCTGGCTCACTAATAAAATGAAACTTCACCCCAAGGAAAGCCGAATACTTGTGGCCTGTGCTGCTGGAGCAGGACTTGCAGCGGTTTATAATGTTCCCTTTGGTGGAGCCATGTTTACTTTAGAGGTTTTACTCGGTTCTTTTCATCTATTTGCCGTGATTCCCGCAATTACTACGGCTGCTATAGCAGTAGTCATATCTTGGATTGGTCTGGGTAATCAGTCCCTCTACCATATACCTTTTTTGGTACTTGATACATCAGTGGTTTGTTGGGCAATTATATCAGGGCCTCTTTTTGGTTTTACCGCCTATTGGTTTAAAGAAATGACAAACAGAGCTCAAAGCAGGGCTCCACGTGATTGGAGAATCATAGTATTTTGTTTATTGAATTTTATTCTCATTGGTCTTATGTCGATCTATTTTCCAGAAATATTGGGAAATGGTCGATCTGCTGCCCAGTTAGGATTTGATGGAAATATGTTAGCACTAGGGGTTGCTATAGCATTATTGATACTTAGAGTTTTAATTGTTTGTACAAGCATACAGGCGGGTGCTGCGGGTGGATTACTGACTCCATCTCTTGCAAATGGTGCTTTAATGGCTGTTATTCTGGGTATTCTTTGGAGTTATATGTGGCCTGGAATATCTATCTCTGCTTTTGCGGTAATAGGTGGCGCAGCATTTCTTGCTGCGGCACAAAAGATGCCAATCACAGCAATTGTGCTTATTATTGAGTTTACCGGAATTAATTTTAGCTTTTTCATTCCTATACTTTTTGCTGTTGCGGGTTCAATTAGTATGTTTCATTATTGTGCGCATAGACGCTTGGTTATGGCGATGAATTGATCTTTTTTCCAGGGTTACTTGAATGGCGCGTACGTGGAGGAGTTCTGTTATTGCAATTTATTTTATGATAAATTGATGCTCCTTATCGTTTTAAATTTCGGATATTCTTAAATGCTCAAAGTAATGACTATAGTTGGAACAAGACCTGAATTGATTAAAATGTCTCGTGTCATTGCTGAATTTGATAAGCATACCCAACATGTTCTCGTTCATACTGGCCAGAATTTTGATTATGAACTCAATCAGATTTTTTTTGATGATTTAGAAATTCGTAAGCCGGATTATTTTCTTGATGCAGCAGGAGATACGGCTGCACGCGCCATTGCTCGGATTATTGAAAAAGCAGATGAAGTTTTGGAAAAGGAACAACCTGATGCACTTCTTCTTTATGGTGATACAAACTCTTGTTTGTCAGTGATTGCTGCTAAACGACGCAAAATACCTGTATTTCATATGGAAGCAGGTAATCGATGCTTTGATCAGCGAGTTCCTGAAGAGCTTAATCGTAAAGTACTCGATCATTTGAGTGATATTAATCTTGTATTATCAGAGCATGCTCGTCGCTATTTAATTCAAGAAGGGATCCCTGCGGAGCGAGTTATTAAAACTGGATCACACATGCAGGAAGTGCTGCATCATTTCATGCCTAAAATTTTATCATCAAATGTTTTATCGCAACTTGATTTAAACCCGCAACAGTATTTCTTGGTGAGTAATCATCGCGAAGAAAATGTGGATATTCCAGCTAATCTACATGACTTACTGGAAACCTTATGTTCATTAGCAAAAGAATATGACATGCCTATTGTGGTTTCAACGCATCCAAGAACGAGAAAGCGTTTGGAAGCACTTAATGTGACTGAATTAGATTCGCGGATTCGTTTTTTAAAACCTTTTGGTTTTCTAGATTATGTTAAATTACAAATGGAAGCCTATTGTATTTTATCGGATAGTGGCACGATTACAGAAGAAGCTTCTCTTTTAAATTTACCGGCAGTGACTATACGCAATACGCATGAACGACCTGAAGGAATGGATGAGGCTACCTTAATTATGTCTGGGCTTAAATCCTCTAGCGTTCTAAACGCAGTGCGTATTGTTACTTCCCAACACGATCAAAATTCACGTGTATTTGCTCTAGTTTCGGATTATGAAGGTGGGTGTGTCTCGAAAAAAATAGTTCGAATTGTGACCAGCTATGTGGATTATGTGAATCGAGAAGTATGGTCGAAAATGGAGTAGTCCTACTGTTCACGAAGAGGAAGCTCCGGAACAAATAATGGCCTCTACTTAAGTAAGACTGCTCCCAATTCTTTTGTAGCCCGGATTAGGCAAAGCCATAATCCGGGGGAATGTGGCAAAAATTCCCGGATTACGACTACGTCTAATCCAGGCTACACGTACTTCTTCCAATTCTTTTGTAGCCCGGATTAGGCAAAGCCGTAATCCGGGGAAATGCGGCAAGAAATTTCCGGAATACGCCTACGTCTAATCCTAGCTACGTACTAAAAGACAGTCCTTAAGTCAATGGCAGATATAATTCATATTCTTTGAAAATATTGATAGAGTTTCGTTTTTTCCCATCCTGATTGAAGTTTTAGTGTTAATAAAAGAGGGGTATTTTTGAGGTCTTGCAAGTAAGCAATATCCTGGATACAACTAGCATCAGCACTGGAGTATTCTAAAGAATCAACCCAATAAGAAGGAAGAAATGCTTCATCAAGAATATCGTGGCCTGATCCATTATGAAAATTATAAATTGGCAAAAAATAGGTGATTGCATGAGCAGTAGGGATAGTTAATGTTTCTTCGGTACTCCCAAAAGCGGATGGTTTTTCACGATAGTGGAGTTTTAAGGAGATTTGCTTTAATGGACATTTTTCTTTGCTTTTGATTTTAAGATAAACAGTATCCACATAAGATGATTTAGGATCGTTATTTTTTAAAGGCAACTTAATCATATACTGCTTATTTTTCTTACTTAAAATGGGGTTAATTAGTTCCGTCTTTGCATCTAAGTAATGGTTAAATAATTTGTTTAAATGATTTTCTTGATAAAAACGTAAGGAGATTATTAAAATACTCAAACTCGCAAAACTCATTATTGCCGTTACCGCAATTGTTTTCCATCGCGATGCCACTTTGGATTTAATCTCTTCGAAAAGCGCTCTGTTAGATTTGTTTCTGACGAGAAAAATGCATTGTTGACACAAAAAGCCAATGAACCACAAACCAACAAATTCTAAATAAAAATAATGTCTGGGATCAAACTGTAATACAGGGTAAGTCCCTAAATACAGTAATGTAAATAATAAAAATAATGCTTTTCTCAATTGAAAAAATGCTATGGTTGCTGTCACGATAAAAGGAAGAACGGCGATTATACTTCTTATAGGAATAGAGTTAAAAACGTGATACCAAAATCCATGGATAAAAATTAATGGAACTTGAAGCATACTGGCGTAAATGCGCACTAAAAAATCTGCGGGAAATGTTGATAGATAATGCACTAAAAATAAGGTACTGTAATAACTGTAATTTTTTGTAGCTGTTGGTATTAAATCTTCAACACCATACATTCTTTGAGAAAAACTATTAACAGCGGTAAATGGAATTAAATCTCGATAAGCAGGGATCACTGAATAAGTTTCCGGTTGTCCCAAACCTAAGCTTGGTGTGAATGAATCTGCTAATCCAAGAATAATAATATGAGCAAGATCGCCACCACCATGATGATGCAAGGCATATAAAACTGGAAAACCAGCAGTAAAAAAGCCGATTGAAAAAAGAATTATTGCTGCTAATTTATTTTGAAAGAAATTTTTACCACTTTTTACAAAAAAGAGTACGGTTATAAGAAAAAATGGCAGGACTACCAGTAGATCTATTCTAAATCCTAGTCCCAGCCCTAAACATACTCCAGAAAAAAGAGAGAGTAGGAGTAGTTGTTTTCTATTAGGAGAAGCGATTACCAATTTCCCTAGAATCCAGACGACACAAAGCAAAAAAGGAGCTACTGAATAATCTCTTAGTTGGGTCACATAGTACATTTGCAAAAAAGAAAATGCGACAAATAGAGAGAAAAAAAAGGAAAGAAATTGATTCATCCCTAGGCGAAAAATAGAATAGGTAGCAAGCAAACAAATACTATACAAAATCAAAAACAAGGGAATTAAATGATCCCAATTCACGCCTAATATTTTCCATAAAACTCCGGCAATTAAAATCATGTAACGTTCTAAGCTCTGGAAATAATTAAGTGGAGTCGCATGCTCCTGGGCAAGATTCTTACATTCAAAAGAGCTTGTTTTATTGTCTAAGAAAGATTGTAAAGAGCTGTTTGTCGATGCGGGATTGGCAAATTCGTAACCACACGCAAACATCACTGCTGGCGCGAACTCATTTTGGTAAAACAAGGATGGATAATTTTTATGAGTAATCGAATAATAAGTATAAAAATTACCCACTAATAACAGAAGAATGGGAAGTACTATTTTTTGCCAAGGGATGATGGATCTTAATTTTTTTATATTAAAGAATCTAGTGCTCAATGAAGTAGCTTTTGACATTGATTGTTTATCCCACTATTTCTGTAGTTAAACTGAGTGCTTGTTGATTGAGTTCACTGGGTTTTGATTGAGATAAAAGATCAGCATGATACTCATCAATTTGTCTCAGTGTTATTTTGCGCATATCTTCACCTTTTTCATAGGCGCGATACCAAGCAACGGTTTTTAGCAAAGCATTCTCTAAATTCCAAATGGGCTTCCAATTTAAGCTTCGTTTTGCTTTTGAACTGTCCAACTTTAAAAAAGAAGTCTCATGTAATTCTGGTGAGGAGGTATATTGAATACACAGTTTACTATCCCATAAGTGTTTGACTCTATGAATTATCCAATCAACCGATTTAATATCCTCTTCTTCCGGGCCAAAATTCCATGCTTGAGCGTAATTATTAGGTAACAAAAAAAGAAGTTGAGCCAGCTGTAAATAGCCGTAAAGTGGCTCTAAAACATGCTGCCAGGGTCGTAAGGCGTGTGGGTAACGCACAGTAAATGTTGATTCATGCAAAACACTTCGTACAATATCAGGAATAAGTCGATCCTTGGCCCAATCGCCGCCACCAATGACATTACCAGCACGTGCCGATGCCAAACCACAAGGATATTCTGTGTTTTGGTAGTAGGAATTACGAAATGCCGAGGTAATTAATTCAGCACAAGCTTTGCTATTGCTATAAGGATCATATCCCCCTAAAGAATCTTCTTCTCGGTATCCAATGAGGGATTCTTTATTTTCATAACATTTATCAGTGGTTACATTGACCACCGCTTTGGCCGTTTTTGTGATTCTTATGGCTTCAAATACATTGACCGTGCCCATAATATTGGTTGCATAGGTTTCCCTGGGATCCTCATAAGATTTACGTACCAAGGATTGGGCGGCCATATGAAAGACTATTTCAGGTTGATGCTCGATAAAAACAGTTTTAAGGGCATTAAAATCGCGTACATCCCCGGTAAGACTCGTCATATTTTGAGGAACATGAGCAAGAGTAAATAAATTTGGAGAAGTAGGGGGCTCAAGAGAAAAGCCTACTACCTTTGCCCCCAGTTGTTGTAACCATAAAGCCAACCAACTGCCTTTAAAGCCAGTATGTCCAGTAATTAAAACTTTTTTGTTATGCCAAAAAGATAAATCCATTACCAGATTTTCCATGGAGCTTGTTTGCTTGCCCATAATTCTTCCAAATAGTTTTTGTCTCGCAACGTATCCATTGCATACCAAAAATCTTCATGTTGGAATGCAGAAAGCTGATTATCTTCAGTTAACCGTTCCATGGGTTCGCGCTCCCAAATAGTTGTATCGTCGCTAATGTATTCTATCACTTGCGGCGATAATACAAAGAATCCACCATTTGCCCATCCATTACCGCCATAAGGTTTTTCTTGAAAATTAATAATTTTCTCTCCATCTATGTTTATGGCACCAAATCGCGCAGGAGGTTTAATCGCGGTAACTGTAGCAAGTCTTTTTTGTAACTTATGGAATTTAACTAATTGAGTAATATCTACGTTGGCAACTCCATCTCCATAAGTAAAACAAAAGTCTTCCTCTCCTAAGTGTTCTTTTATTCGTTTCAGACGTCCACCTGTCATCGAATTTTCACCCGTATCCACTAAGGTTACTCGCCATGGCTCAGAGTAACTCTGATGAATTTCAGTAGTATTTCTTTTCATATCGATGGTTACATCAGATGTATGATAAAAGTAATTAATAAAATATTCCTTGATTAGGTAGCCTTTGTAACCTAAACAGATAATAAAATCATTAATATTATGAGCGGAGTAAATCTTCATAATATGCCATAAAATTGGTTTTCCTCCAATTTCTATCATGGGTTTGGGTTTTAATAGTGTTTCTTCACTTATCCGGGTTCCCATACCCCCCGCTAAAATTACTGCTTTCATAGAATGTACCATCCTTTCTATTTTTTATGCTGCTTTGTAATAAATACTAAATTTTTATTCCCTAAGAAGCTTAAGCCAGAGGTTATTATTATGGTAATAATGCCACTTAATGAACTATTATTCAGAACGCTATTGCCTATTTTTAGTAGGCCAATGCTTATTAAGTAAATGATACAATATAAGGCTATAAATTTTATTAATAACGTTTTATCATTATTTTTGAAAACCCATTTACCTGTAGCTTTAAAACTAAAAAGCACGCCTACACACCAAGTTATTGATAGGGCATAGAGATAATAAAAGCCTAATTGACTAAGAAGTAAATAAAGGAAGCAACTAAAAAGAGTATTGATGCTACCTACTAAAATATAGCGACTCAGTTGATTATCAATTTTAAGGATGGCTCTATTAAGCCGACTTTTTTCTTTTCCCATCTTTATGATTTTTTGAACAAATACGTTCCTACGTAAGTGAATGCTCATGATGATTTTGACGAGAGTGTATAATATTGTGCGCCAAGTGGTAACCATCCTAACATACGATCAAATTTTTGAAATAAAGGGTTATCAAAAGGCGTAAACAAAATATAAGTATTCTTTAATAACGTTAATCCTGCTTGTTGCATCATTTTTCTCATTAACTTACTACGTATTAGTACCGCATCTTTATCAAGAGGGCAGTTTTTGACTACTTTGAGCGTGATAGGATTAAGAGGATTATGTTCGAATATAACCACCAAGCCATTGATTTTTACTACTCGTTTCATTTCTTGTAAAAAATCATTCCACTGCTTTGGGGGAACATGATGCATGACGCAAATTGCATAGGCAACATCAAAAGTGTTTTCGGCATAGGGTAAAGTGATGCCATCATATGTTTGATAAGCAACGTTGGGGTTCGTTGTAAGAGCAATATCGATCACTGAAGAGGCTACATCGACTCCAGATAATTTAAGTTTATTATTATTTGCTAAAAGATAAGGATGAATTAAGCCATGCCCACAACCCACGTCTAATACATTAATTTCACGATGGTTTTTTAAAAAGTTATTATTGTGAAATAAATGAGTTAAATAATCTGCTTTGATTCGAGTAAAAAAATCATGGGAAAGGCCAGAAAATGCCAAAGATTGATTTATTTGCTCCGAATATGACTCGCTGTATAAATCAAACTCCGCCGGCGCTTTAGGCGTAGTATTCTCTTTATTATGCATATTTAATTCTTATTAATAATGTTTGGAAGATTGATTGACCTTTCGATTATTGTTAAGGGATGATAGCGTAGCTGTTTATATATCCTACCTAAATACTCACCTATAATACCTAAAAAGATGGCATTCAATGCCGTAGAAAATAGGATTAATACCACCTGTGTTGTAAAACCTGAAGGCCAATTTCCATTCAGAAATAATTTTCCAAACATATAAAAAATTGCTAATAAAAAGGTTGTAGTGGCGACAACCAATCCAATAAGTGAAGCAAGGCGTAAAGGCACAATTGAATGGCTCACAATACCATCTATGGCTAGACCAAATAAACGAAAGAATGGAAATTTGCTTTTCCCATGTTGACGTGCTTGGCGCTCATAAGGGAATGCTATTTGTTTGGTTGCCAACGTGGATATCAATCCGCGAACATAGGGGGTTGCGTCATGGATCGTTTGTAATTTATCAAGAATTGAGCGATCCACTAAGCGAAAATCACCCCCATCTATGGTGAGATTATCCTCAGAAATACGTTTTAGCAATCTATAGAATATCTTGCGAGCGCTTTGTAAAAAATAATTTTCTTCGCGTTTGCTTCGTTTGCCTACGACGACATCATGTCCCATTTCCCAGTAAGATAAGAGCGTCTCGAATAGAGCAGGCGAGTCTTGTAAATCACAATCTAATTGAATAGCTGCATGGCCTTGTGCTAAGCGATAACCTGTTAACAACGATTTGTTGAACCCAAAATTTCGCGTAAATCTTGCGATTCGTACGCGAGAATCACGCATTGCAAGTGTTTGCAATTCTTGATAGGTATTATCCACGCTATGATTATCGGTAAAAATGATTTCAAAGTCATACTTATTCGATAATTGGTTTTCAAAAACGTATTTCACTGATTCATAAGCTCGATCTATATTGCCTTCTTCATTAAATACAGGGATAACTACGGAAATGAGAGGCTTATCTTTTTGATCAGGCTTGATCATGCTAGTATTAATTTTATCCATAATGCATAGAGTTTGGTAATCTTGTTTTTGAAAAAAATTTAAAGTATCGTATCACATCGCAATTTTACTATCAAATAGGCTTATGTACGCACGATCAGGAATAAAAAGCAGGCCAAATCATAACCTTTCACCAGGATTTTTACAGTACTGCCAAATTTGCGGTTCAGAAAATTTAGAGCCAGTGCTTGATTTACGTAATCAACCTCTTTGCGATAGTTTGCTCACTGTTGAACAGCTCAAAAAACCTGAGACTTTTTATCCCTTATGTCAGATGTGGTGCAAAGATTGTACTCTTTCACAATTGAATTATGTGGTGCAGGGGGAGGTGGTATATCATCAAGATTACCCCTATCGAACTGGTGTAACTCGAGAATTAGTAGCCTATCAACAACAAATGGCTACGGAGTTGGTGCATGATTTAAATCTTTGTCCCGATGATTTAGTGTGTGATATAGGTTCAAATGATGGGACATTGCTGTCCGCATTTAAAATAGAACAAATGCGTGTTTTGGGGATTGAGCCAACCAATATTGCTCATATAGCAAATCAGGAAGGAATTGAAACGATTCATTCTCCTTTTAATCAAGAAATTGCACAGCAAATCGTTAACACGATAGGACCGGCAAAATTAGTGACCGCTACAAATGTGTTCGCTCATATGGCGTCATTAGGTGATGTCATCGAAGGCCTTGAGATTCTGGTTGCTGATGATGGTTTTTTTGTTCTTGAAAACCATTATTTAATTCCAGTGATGGAGCGATTACAGTTTGATACTATCTATCATGAGCATTTACGTACTTATTCCTTGCGTTCCTTAATCACTTTGTTTGGCTACTATAATTTTACTGTGGTTGATGTCAAAGAAGTGTCGCGGTATGGTGGCAATATTCGTGTCTATGTTGCTAAGGGAAAAAACCATACTCCAAAGGCATCTGTAAATGAACTCCTGGCTAAAGAGGAGCGAATAGGTTTATCAAATCCTGATTATTATCGCCAATTTGGTCAGAAATCGATTAACCTAAAAAATCAATTACTTGAATTTATTGTTCAATGTAATCAGAAAAATTTAAGTATTGTGGGAAATTCTTGCCCAGGTCGGTGCAGTACTTTATTAAACTTTGCTGGAATAGGACCTGATTTGTTGCCTTACTTAGGCGAGCAGCCCACTTCATTGAAGTTAAATAAATATTTACCAGGAACTCATATCCCAATTGTTAACAATCAACGTTTGCTTGATGAACAACCAGCCTACGTTGTTCTTTTGGCTTGGCATTATGCTGAACCAATTATGGAGCAATTGCGAGCACGCGGTCTCCGTTCTAAATTTATTATGCCCATGCCAGAATTTAAAGTTATTGAGTAATTGCATTGATAACTTTGGTATGTCTTTTTGGCGGAGGGCGATGGGCACGCGTTTTGCTCTCCGTATTACTTGATAACTATCCTGATCTTAGGGTTATTTGGGTCACCAAAAATGGTTATGCAGATAATGTTCATTGGCTAAAAAGACAAAACATTAAGAATGTATTGATCACCTCTGAAGAAAATCAAGCCTGGGATTTATGTCCCCAAGCAGTAATTGTTGCAAGCTTATCAAGCACACATTCTAAATACATTAAACAAGCCATAAGCTTTGGAATTCCAGTTTTATCCGAAAAACCATTCAGTCTTAGTGTGAGTGAAGCACAAGAATTGATTACTCTAAGTAATCTCAATAAAGTTGCTGTTGGTGTTAATTTTGAGTTTATGTATGCAAGTTATTTACAGGATTTTGCACGTTATTTAAAAAATACTGAAATTTCTTCTCTAGATGTTATTTGGCAAGATCCCTTTTGTGAAACACGACATGGAGAAAAGAAAATAGGTGATATTTATACGCCATTAATGCATGATAGTTTTCAACATTGTTGGTCGTTATTGTATTTTTTATTTCCTGATGAAACCCTGGACATCACTTTCGTTGCTTATCATGAAGAAAATTCTGTGGCTGTAGTGGAGGCCGTCTTAGGGACAAAAACGATCAATATTTGTCTTTCTCGCAGAGCATCACAAAGGATTCGGAAAATTGTGGTCAATGAAGGAAGTATTGTTCTTGATTTTGCACGTGAACCAGGAACCCTATTAGTTGGGCAAAAAGAGATCCAAAATCAATGGAAAGATAATCGTCCTCTTTTTTCCGTCTTTAATAGTTTCTTTAAGGTAATTCAGGATCCGCAATTACTGCAAGGCTGGCCGCTTAATATCGGTAACTGTTTCGCCGTAATTGGCTTAAGTGTGCGCGCAACAGAATTATTAGAACAAGCCCAAAAAGGATGTATCGAAAAACGATATCCACTTTCGGCAGAAGATAGGATCACCAGAAATTTATTAGTGGATCTTTTTTTACCCAAACTCACTGCACTTGGTGAATATCATCACGCATCTAACTTGGAAGAACAGCTTGCCTTCTCCAATCACGTTATAAGGAGACTGTCGTTGATTTCATAACCAATGCTAAAGCATTAAGCGTGCGGATCATTGAAGAAATGGGCAACGAGCATTCTCGATCCTGTAGACGTCAAGTGTGCCTCATCCCAGGTCATGAGCTCCTTTTTTTTGCCAGCACTCGCTGTTGTTAAACATCCCTTTGGGTTACACAGAATTTTAATAGGAGAAATATAATTAATGTGTTGTGCTCTTGCCAAAAGTAATAATTTTTTATCAAGCTCTTGAGGGTGTAAATCTACTTCCAGGGCTAATCGTTCAGGGATGGTACTGAGTCTGTTTTTTCTAATATTATTTAATAATAGGGTGGGTAAGGTATCTATCCAGTTTGGAATTGGTCCTATAAGAGTAATCTTTTTTATTCCTATAAGATGTAACTGCTTGATCGTAAATTCTACTTTTTGCCAATCATAAGCGGTCCATCGGGCGGCTAAAATAACTTCATTTGGCTTTTCTTTTTGTATCCGTTGAAAAACAAAGTCGTTAATTTTTTTGCAGTGAGGGCGATCAGATTTGTTCATTCCTAAAATTGGGGGGCAAGCAGAAGCAGTTAATTGAGTCATGCTACTGGTCATTTTTAATTGTTCTTTTAAGCCTGGATAGAGATGAGCGGCATGGGAATCTCCCCACAAAAAAATAGAGTTATATTTTGAGTGACCAATGGTGCAACTCTTTGTTTTAAAGGCATTATAATTTTGATTTGGTTTTAAAAAACAACTACCTTCTCTATAAACAGTACGGTAATCGTAATCGGCATAGTTGTTAATCTCATTCATCAGCGCAGGAAAGCGAAAATGAAAGCCGTCGTATTTATAGGTGATAAATCCTAAAGTACCTGACAGGATAATGCATAAGACAAGAGAAATGGTTAGTGGTTTTTTATATAAATTATAACGAATAGGTTTTTCGATAAAAAAGTAAATGCACCAGGCGCCTAAAACGCTTATGAGGCAAATAAAAAGGCGTATCTCCCATTTTAAGCTGTTTCCAGTCATTATGCGCGCAAATGATAAAAGAGGCCAATGAATTAAATAAATGGGAAAACTAATCAAACCAATCCCTACTAAGATCTTATTTTTCAATATAGTTTGATTAATCCAGGCCTTGGGCCCTCCAGAAATAATTAAAAAGGTTCCCATAGTCGGTAACAGGGCCCAAAATCCAGGAAAAGATTTTTCTTGATTAAGTAATAAGGCACTGACAACGATAAGTGTTAGGCCTAACATAGATTGTAAGTTAGCTTGTTTGGTAAAATAATTCGGTTGATGGGGCTTAAAATAAGCGAGAATTCCACCCATAAGAAGCTCCCAAAATCGAGATAAGGGTGAATAAAAACCGGCAACTGAATTTGTTTGAATGTAAATAAGATTTGTTAAAAACGATAAAACAATAAAGGCAATTAAAATAAAAAGGTTATATTTTCGTTTCCACAGAAAAGTGATTAATAATGGCCAAAAAATATAAAATTGCTCTTCAATAGCAAGTGACCATAAATGCAATAATGGTTTGGTTGCAGCACTTTGATCAAAATAGCCCGCTTCGTTCCACAAAGTAAAATTAGAAATAAAAAATGCACCAGAAGCGATATGCTTTCCAAGTTGTTTGTATTCATTTGCGAATAAAAGAGACCAGCCGATGATATAGCATCCGATGAGCGTTACTATTAGGGCAGGAAAAATACGCTTAATTCGGCGCGCATAAAAATGTAAATAGCTAAATTGATTATTCTCTAAATTTTTAAAAATAATAGAGCTAATAAGAAAACCTGAAATAACAAAAAATACATCCACCCCAATGAATCCACCCGGCAAACGTTCTGGAAAAGCGTGAAAGATTAATACAAGCAAAATGGCAATAGCGCGTAAGCTATCTATATCCGGTCGATAGCCCAATGCACCATTTTCGAGAATCAGCTGCTTGGATGGAAGAGAGCGGATGATGGTTGAATCCTTGTTCAATTAAATAAGAGAAAATTTGGATGCAACTATAATGTAAAAGGAGCCAATTTTTCAATAGAACTCGTTACAAACGTGACGGTAGCGGTTAATTGCTTCGTCTTTCCTAATTCCTTCCCCTTCTCAGTGAGTAGCGAATATTATTGTGATTGATGTGGTGCAGGAGAGATGTATAAATCTCCAGTGGAACAAGAGGAGGAATTTACATGGGCAATTTTTTCTTTTAGTTTCAAAAATGGAAGCTCTAATTTGTAATAAGAAAGCGCTGAAATTGTAAAAGTAGTGACAATAATTGCGAGATCTCTCAAAAAAGGGCTAGAGAAATTTTGCCCTGTAAGGATTTCAACAACAGGATAATGCCAAAGGTATAATCCATAAGAAATTTTCCCTATCCAACATAATAATCTAAGTTCAAGTAAATATTTAAGTGGCGCCAGTGGACAATATACTGCTGAGGCGATTAATAGTGCTGAAAATAATGCAGCAAGACTGAACAATCCTTGATAGACTTCACCGTGAGTCAGAAAATCCGGGATACCTAACCCAATCAATCCAACGAAAGCAATCATTCCCGCCCATGATAAAAGAACCCGATTTTTGCCTTTGGGGACAATGTCCCAATTTACAAGCCACGCAACAAACACTCCATAGAAGAGATTATCGAGGCGCATGTCAGTACGAAAGTAAATCCAAAGTGAGGAGCCTTCATGCCAACAGATAAAACGTGCTAGGGCTGGTGCTACTATTCCGATCAATAAAAAAAATAAAACTACTTTGCGCGGTAGTTTCAATAGAATTAGTAATAAACAAGGCCAAACAATGTAGAATTGTTCTTCAACAGATAAGGACCATAAATGATTATACATATGTTGATGGTGTTCAACGATGTAGCTCCAATCTTTAGTTACTGACCAATCTGCCGATAAAGTCCAATTCCAAATATAAAGCAGGATACGCCAAGCATCCGATAATGCTGATAAAAACTTCGAAAACGGAAACATAATACCTGTATAAAGTAAAACACCAAGTAACACACCAAAAAGAGCTGGGAGTAAGCGTAACGCACGTCGTAGATAAAATTTATAGAGGTTGATTGATGCATAACGTTTTTGTTCTTGTAACAAAAGAGAGGTAATGAGAAATCCGCTTAAAACAAAAAAGAGATCCACACCAAAAAAGCCTGAGCTCAAAATACCTATATGAGCTCCAAACACCATAAGAAATGCAATACCACGAATCCCATCCAAAGCGAGAATACGCTTCGTATCCATGAAACTCGGATTGGACATTCTTCTCTCCCCAAAAGCATTTATAGAGGCTTTAGTTTTGTTACTTCCTTCTAAATCCTAAAGATGATGCACTAAATTACATGACCGTAATTCTTAATGGCGGTAAAACTAGCATATTTTCCAAGTCATGAAAACTAAAAATTGGAGGCAGGGCGGAGTCAAATTAAGTGAAATTTTTTAGAATATCATATAAGTTGGGGAGGCATTGCTGGATGCTTATTTTTCATTAAGTTAAAAATATTGTGGTAAGAACTACATTTGCTTCTTATAATTCTCTAAAATGAGCAATCTACCTTAATTAAATAAAAAAATAATCTGAGTGTGAAGTTAACTTTAATCCAGCAGATTGTTTTTAAATTCAATGGTTGAAAAGTTGTAATTTTAATGAAAATTTACAGTAAGTTATTACAAACCTCTTTTTTTTCCGGGATATCAACACTTGTTAAAATTCTAGCAGGTATGTTAAGCCTAAAAATAATTGCATTGTATGCTGGGCCTGAAGGTATAGCCATACTCGGACAATTTATGTCATTAGCCAATATTTTTGCCACCATTGCTGGAGGAGGCATTGCTCTAGGGGTGATAAAATATGTTGCCGAATATGCTCAGACAGGAGAACTCCAGAGTTTTTTACCCACCGCGACTCTTTATACTTTATTATTTTCTCTTGTTACGACGTTGCTAGGCTTTATTTATAGTCAACAATTAGCGGAATGGATTTTAGGTTCAACTCAATATGCATACTTAATGCGTTGGATGGCATTTGTTCAATTATTTATTGCCCTGCATTTATTATTGTGCGCCATTTTAAATGGGTTTAAACAGATTCGCCTGCTGGTCTGTATCACGATTATCTCCAGTTTGCTTAGTCTTATAATCATGAGTAGTGTCGCCGTTTTTTATCCGTTAAAAAGTATTTTGTGCTCCTTTGTGATTGCACAATCATTGGCTCTTGTTGTTTCATTATTATTTGTTTTTCGTAAAGATTGGTTTCGCCTCCTATTTTCGTTGAAAATCAAAAAAGAATATTTAATTAATTTATTACGTTATTCATTTATGAGTAGTGTCAGTACATTAACCGTCCCTCTTGCGCAAATCGTTGTTCGTAATGATCTAAGTACATTGTTTGGATGGGAGAGTGTTGGTTACTGGCAGGCTGTTGTACGTTTATCGGATGCTTATTTATTGTTTGTCACTGCAGCATTAACCACTTATTATTTACCGCGTTTATCAGAGTTACAAACACCCCAAACCCTAAAACAAGAGATAAGGGACACTCATCGAATTTTTATGCCGCTTATTGGATTTATTTTAATCGTTATTTATCTTTTTCGGGGCCTTATCATTAATCTTCTTTATAGCAAAACATTCGCCCCAGCAACGGAATTATTTTCTTATCAACTTTTGGGCGATTTTTTTCGCATAGCAAGTTGGCTATTTACTTATTTGCTCTTAGCTAAAGCTTGGACGAAAACATATGTTTTTACCGAGGTTATTTTGAGTCTCATTTTTGTAAGTCTTAGCCATGTGCTTGCGAGAACATATGGATTACCAGGGGTAACCTATGCTTTTGCATTAACGTATTTTGTTTATTGGTTACTCATGGGCATTATTGTGTTTTTTTACTTTAAGCAAGAAAATAAAAATTATAAATTAGCAGTCACTCCGTAGCTGTACTGGCATTGACTTAAGGAATGGAGAGTCGCCCACTTAAGGAAAAATTGACTATCGCTTTTGCGGCAATGACAAATTTCTTAAGTTAAGGGCTGTGCTCTTTGCGGTCTTGCATTCCCTTTCCTTAATGAGAGGGAGAGGACTGACTACAGAGCGATGAAGGTATTCATGAGTGGACAATTTGAAGGGACAGATGTTATTCTACGTGCCACTAGAAATTGCAGATGGATTTTAATTTGTTTATTGGTTTTCAATATTCTTATCTTTTTTTATCTTATATAATTTAGACCCTAAATATGGACAATTATCGATACTGTAGATTAAACGAATCAAATTTTGCGGATTTGATGCACTTAGTGAAAGTGATCTATGGCGTTGATGTCAACATGGAGCAATTTAAAAAAAAATACGCAACTGAGTGTTTTGGTGCTTCTTACGTAGGTTATATTGCTTATCATAATAAAACCAATGAAGCTGCCGCCTACTATGGAATTTTACCACTTCGAGTCAAACTCAATGAAACTGTTATTATGGCCGCTCAATCCGGTGATACCATGACTCATCCTGATCATCGAAATAAAGGATTATTCGTAGCACTTGCCCAACTTACTTATGAGCTTGGAAAAAGTTTGGGTATTCAGTTTGTATATGGTTTTCCTAATAAAAATTCTTATCCTGGTTTAGTGAGAAAATTAGGGTGGACGCATGCGTATGATATGCTTTCTGTGAATTTGTTTGTACCTACTTTACCCTATGCACGTTTGTTGAAAAAAAAGAAACAAGCAGCTTGGCATGGTAATACTTTATTAAGTTTATTAAAAAAATGGTTTACAGCGCATGAAGTTTTACCTGAAAAGCTGCTTTCTTTTCAAAAAAATGCAGAAGGGGTGATCCACGATCAGGATTTTTTTAATTATAAGCTTGGCCATAATTGTATTCTTCTGCAATATCAAGAGGTTTTTTTAGTTTTAAAAGTTGAAAGTGATAGCATTGGCATTGGGGCTCTATATAATTATGGAAAATCTTCTGATGCAAGAAAGGCATTGCGTAGATTGAAATTTATTTGCGCGTTGATGGGAATTATGAGGATCAAAACGTATTGCTCACCCAATAAATTAGCGAATATTAATATGGGAAAGCTTGGATTCTCTAAAAAGAGTTTGGCTTATTGTTATATTAATTTCAGCGCTGATGCTGATTTAGGAACACTTAATTTTACCTATTTAGATTATGATACCTTTTAGACCGTTTCTGCGACACAGCTACCTTTCTATTTTGGGAAATTTCAAAAAAATTTCTCCTTGTGTACACATTTTAAATGGCCATATTATTGGTGATCAAAGAAAGAGAGGTGAATATAAATTTCGCCAATTATTACACTGTTTATCGCCTCATGTTGATTTTTTAAATATAGAAAAAGCATGTGAATTAATCTTAGCAAAAAAACAACTCACTCGTCCTGCTGTAGCATTTACTTTTGATGATGGATTTGATGATTGTTATCATGAGATTGCTCCTATTTTGGAAGAGTTTAATGTCAATGCTGCTTTTTTTATTAATCCTAATTTTACCTATGGTAATGACGAATATATTCGTAAATTTCTTAAGGAAAAAGCACCACATCTGGCGTTTAGAAAACCAATGAATGTGGACATGGTGCAGGAATTGCACCAGCGGGGCTTTATTATTGGAGCTCATGGCTTAGATCATGAACGCTTGTTAAGCAGTGATTCAATGTTTTTGGAACAGCAAATTACGGAGTGTAAGAGAAAAATAGAAGATATGCTGCAGAATGAGTGTGCGTATTTTGCTTGGCCTTATGGCAAGTATTCTGACATTTCTGAAAAAGCGATGAATATGGTTCAAAAATTATATCGATATAATTTTAGCTCTGATAAATATATTTATTATACTTCAGCTAAAGTATTTAATCGCAGACATTTCGAATGTAATTGGCCGGCAAACCATTTGTATTATTTTCTTTCAAACCAGCGACAGCATGAACTCGGTTAAATATTTGTTCTGTTCATGTTATGCAAATAGTGTTTATAATCTGGATAACTTAAAGAATGCTGGTTTTCAATCCAGTAATTCATATTTAGCATTAAAGATTATATAAAAGGACGATGATGTTGGAGAACCCACAACCTTTAGTTTCTATTGTTATTCCTGCTTACAATGCTATGCCTTATTTGGAGGAAGCAATAGAGAGTGTTTTGTCGCAGGATTATCCGAATATTGAATTGATTGTTTTAAATGATGGTTCAACAGATAACACTGCTGAATTTTTGCAAAAATATAAAGGTCAATTTTATTATGATTCGCATGCGAATATGGGACAAGCAGCGACGCTGAATCAAGGATGGCATTTGAGCCGAGGAGAGATTATTGGGTATTTAAGTGCAGATGATCTCTTAACCAAAGATGCGGTAAGTACTGCAGTAAGCACTTTTCTGGAAAACCCGGATATTATCTTAACTTATCCCGATAATTTTGTGATTAATAGTCAATCGGAGGTCATTCGTAAATATACAGCGCCTGAATATGATTATTATGATTTTGTTTTTCACGCAAAATGTAGAATTGGGGTAGGTTCATTTTTTTTAAAAACAGCATTCAATCAAATCGGCGGCTGGGATAGTAAATATCGTTTGATGCCTGATTATGCCTATCAATTACGCTTAGCAAAAATAGGTAAGTTTAAGTACATCCCTAAAGTACTGGGTTATTCTCGAGTACACTCTCAAGCTTTATCTGCAAGTAAAGTGAGCGCTGACACAGCTGATGAATTCATAACTGTGATGAAAAATGAATTAACAATGACCGCTGATCAAAAGCTAATTGATGCAAAAGACAAAATATTAAGTCGGTCTTATTTATTTGCAGCGAGAACTCATCTGGAGTCAGGTCGCTATAAAACAGCGATACGTTACCTGGGGATTACGCTAAAGCTTGATCCAAGCCAATTTCTCAAGCAAGACATATACCGAATTATTTTAAATTATTTTACAAAAAAGCTTTATCTAAAGAAATTACCGAAGGTAAATAAATGACTGTGAAGATACTTAACCCTAAATATGGGTTTGTTTTAGTTTTATTTTTATTTCTTTTATCCATGTTGGGAGTAAATTCTTATCAAGGGGCTTCTCTTTATTATTTTGCTTTTGACATTATTTGGTTAACAGTATTTTTTTCTGCATTTTGTTGTTCACAAACGTATGTCATTTGTTACATCCAGATCATGTTATTCCTAGGGTTTTGGGTAAAATTAATGGCCCATCTTATTTTAGGAGTATTTTTTGTTGAGCCGACTGGCTATTGGACATCTAAGTTTGCAAATCCAGAGGTCTGGGATCAGGTTTTGCTGATCTCGAGTTTGGCGGCATCTGGGGTTTTATTGGCTAATTTATTGTCTTTCTTCTGGACGAAAAAGAACCTCCAGAGAAAAGAAGAATGCAATATTCCTCAATGGTATCTCAAGCATAGTAACTTTCTCTGGTATTTTCTCGTTTTCTTTGGTGTAACAGTGAATGTCATCAATTTCTTTTACCATATTTCAGTGACTGGATTACGACCTCAAATTGTATTGCCCTTTCATTTAAATGCGTTAATGATTTGGGGTATGGTGATTGTTGTTCCTTTATGTATGGCTACATTTTTAGGATGGGAGCGCGATCTAGAACAAAAGAAGAAGCGATTTTATTGGGTTTGCTTCATGGCGTTTATCACTACTTTATCTGTCTTAAGTAGAGCAATTTATATTTTCTGGACTTTGCCTTATCTATTAATTTTGTTTTCGAGTTCCGGCTTTTCTTTGAGACGATTATCTTTATGGGAAAATCGAAGGGTCATTTTTACTTATTTAACTTTTGCAGTGCTGTCTTTAATTTTAGTGAGTATTATTCGGGCACAATACTATACAGCAGATACAGAAAATTCTAAGGACCTCGCTGAGGTAACTGCTTCTCAACTAGAGGAGAGGGCTACAGAAAAGAGATTTTCTAATCAATTGAAAAAACTCTTTGTAGGTCGATGGGTGGGGTTAGAAGCGGTTATGGCGACCACTGCTTATCCACAATCAAGTTGGGCTTTTTTTAAAAGAGGCATTTTAGAAAAGCCTTCTGTAGGCGATGTGGGATGTTATACACGCTATGTATTGAAACTTAATAAGTATGTTAATGCTACTCCAAAAACTATGTTTTCATCATTGCCAGGTTTAGTGGGGATATTAAATTACGCTCATTCTCGCCTTTTAGTTTTTTTAGGTATGTTTGGTGTTTGTTTTTTATTGTGCTCTATAGAATGGATAAGTTTTTCTATGTTGAAAAATAAATTTGTACTTTCACAACTAGGATTAATATTGGGTTATTGGTGTGTTTCAGGATTAAATATCCCCTATTTAGGTTTCATTAATTTATTAGAATGTTTTTTTGTTTTATTATTATTAAAATTCATGAACCTATGTTACAACTGGGTTATGAAGTATTGGTCCAAGAGGCCCTCTCCTGCTGTAGCATGATTTTTTCATTATGAAACTGAGGAAAAATAATATAGTGCTTAAAAAGGTTACTGTTGTTAATGCTACAGCACTTAATTCAGGTGGCGCGTTATCCATTCTACGTCAGTTTTTATCTCATGTTCGTAATGATGAAATTTATTATTTTTTTATTCATCCTTCCCTAAATCTTACCGTGGAAAATGAGAATGTTTATTTGATTAAAAAAGAAACAAACACGATCGCGAAAAGGCTTTTCTGGGACAGTTGGGGGCTCAAGCGATGGTTAAGAACGCAAGGGATAGACGTTAAAAGTATAGTGTCACTGCAAAATACTTCTTTGGCGTATCAAAAGGATATCCCTAAAATCATTTATTTACATCAGGGCCTACCTTTGCATACCCAAAAATGGTCTTTTCTTAAACGTCGTGAGAGACGACTCGCTCTTTATAAGTATATCTATCCTTTATTTATTTTTTTACACGTAGATAAAAAAACAAAGTTCGTGGTGCAAACTCAATGGATGAAACACGCTTTATGTGCTCGCTTCAAACAAAAAGAAGAAAATGTGTATGTGATTAAGCCTGATATTTTGAGAAAAGACATCAACAAGATTACTCCATTGGCGTTACCTTACCAGTATACCTTGTTTTATCCCGCAACCAGTGCACCTTTTAAAAACCACGAAGAAATCATTTATGCTTTAAATGAGTTTAAGAAAAAAAATGCAGCAATCTCAATTGGGCTTTATTTAACAATTACTGCAGAGGAAGATAAAAAGCTAACCGAATTAATTCATGGTTTAAATTTGCAAGAAAATGTTCATTTTTTAGGTCCATTAAGTTATGAGCAAGTCCTTATTTATTATAAATCATGCACTACGGTAGTTTTTCCAAGTTACATTGAAAGTTTTGGTCTGCCCTTGGTGGAAGCTGCCATGTTTGGAAAGCCATTAGTTGCCATTGATGAAGATTATGCGAAAGAAGTTATTTCCTGTTATCCAGGGGCATTATTTGCTCCACGAAATGCGCCTGAAAAATGGATGAATGCTCTAGAGAAGTCTTTTTCCTATACTAATATTGTTCCCTATTCTCCAAGCTATGAGACTAGTTGGGAGGATTTTTTCACCTTAGTGCATGAAAAATAATTTCTTTTTCAGCTAAGAAGAGGGATCTGTGACTGATGTTCCTGGATGTAAGGCATCTTTTTTATATCTAAGTAAAAATCGTTCTCCCCAGGTTATTCCGGGTTTTTCAATAAATTTCCAGGACAAATGCGCCAGACTAACAATAACAGTTAAGATAGCAAATACTAATAAATTATTTCCCAACAACGAATGAGTAGTGATGTAGCGAATAAATTCACCAGTCTGGGGTTCTTTTAACATGGGGGCAAAATTATGGTGACTTAATGCTGAAACAACTATAGATGCGCTTATCAAAAGAAAAATCACTGCAAAATGAATCATATAAATAGAATAAGATAATTTTCCTAATCTCATAAAAAAGGAGTGTTTTAATAAGGAAGAAAAAAGACCACCCTCTAGAGAATAGACAACGATAACCGTACAAAACCAAATGCTTGCAATGATCTCTTGATGATTAATATTCCAATTTAAAATAACGAAAATCATGAACAAACCTAATCCTTCAAGTAGGGTGAGTATTTGTTTTGATAAAGGATAACTTAAGATTCTTTGGTACACATAATATGTGAGGGAGCCGGCAAAAAAACAAGAACAGACCCGTAAAATATTATGATTAAGAATATCTAAATTGATTGCTAAAGAAAAAAATGAAAATCCAGAAATAAGGGCAAAAATAGAAATGCTAAATTTACGGCTTAATATGAGAATTACAGCAAAAAACATATAAACATACAGCTCTGCACTAATACTCCATGAAGGACCATTAAATGATAAGGGTTCAGCTTGATTAAGCCAGGATTGCAATAATAAAAGATTGGGGAGAATTTCTTTTAATGAATTTCTTCCTGAAAACGCATGACCGTTGAAATTAAATCCTTTCATTTCAGCGTACCATTTACCACATTCAAAAATAATGAATAAAGCAAGCATAAAAAAATGTAGAGGGTAAAGGCGAAATATGCGTTTGATGATAAATGGATTAAAATCATGATAATTGTTTAGGACGTTCTTATAGGTATGAAATAAGACAAACCCACTTAAAACAAAAAAAAATTCTACAAATAAATGAGCGTTTCTAAAAAAATTAAGTTCTGTGATGGTGCTGGGGACATGCAAATGAAAGAGGACTACAGAGAGCGCGCACAGTCCTCTGAAGCTATCAAGCACGATAAAACGTTTTGTTTGTCCCATTAAGATCTATTCATCCAATTTTTGGTGCCATTAGTGTATAACAATTGGATATACTTGAAAATCTTAAATAACGTGAGTTCGACCTAAGGGTATTTTCTATGCCTTTAGGTCGCTAAACGAACGTTATCCCGTAAAATGCGTCGCATTTATACGGGATCCAGTTCTAAATAAAAATAGTTCGATATAAAAAATAACTTTATTTTTTATATCGAACTCCGGTAGATTCGAAGAGATTAGAGAAAAGTTTCTTGAGTTACATCCTAATGCTTGGGGACTATTCTGCCTTCTTATAAATAGGCCTAGGTCTTTTCTTAGATTGTACCTATATGGGGTATTTTTTCTCTAAAAATCCTACTTATTTCATCAAATAAAAGTTAACTCATTGATGGTGCATATAATGAAAATACCTTGTATGCAAAAGTAGGTGTCCAAATGAAATTATTATTAACTTTGTCGGAAGATTATCCCCTCGATCTTTATGTGAAACAATTAAGAAAGGTTTTGAATAATAATGAGGGAATAGACCTTATTATAAAAAGAGGGGAGAAAATCCAAAGTTGTGAGAAGTGCGAGTCTGAAGAGTGGCGAGACTTTATTAAACTTAAGACCTTAGAGGAAGATGCCAAAAAATTACCTTTTTCAAAGAATGAAACCAATCTGGATTTATTTATAAAATCTCCCTTTAAGCATTCGGTTGTCCTTGATCAAAATAATCAAGTGATCATCTTCCCTCAAGTGAGAAGAATAGAGAATAAAGAAAGTTATGGTCGTAATGATAGCCCTATTGTTATACCAGAAATAACTCAATCTATTTGGTGAGCTATTTTGATTTTTTAAACGTTTGCGATGGGCATAACAAACCAAATTGATTTCCCATTCCCCTTTGCGAAAGCAAGGGGCTCACCTCCACTCAAAACTTTAATTGCCAATCAATGTTTAATTTTTAGTTGTGCTCCATAGAAAAATCTCTTAACATCGGCTTAAAGAGTTTTTTCATTTTCTAACTATGAGCTCTTAAAATGAAGAAATTCACCCAATCAAGATAAAGAAACAAGTGAAAATTTTAGTCGTCTCACAGTATTTTTGGCCTGAAACATTTATCATAAATGAATTAGTGCAGTGTCTTGCAGCACAAGGACATCAAATAGAAGTCGTTACGGGAAAGCCCAATTATCCTGAAGGGGTTATTTTTGAGGGCTACCGTGCATCAGGCCATTCTACAGAAATTTTTCATGAAATTCCTATTCATCGGGCGCCCCTTTTTCCTCGAGGTAAAGGAAGCAAGCGATTAGTATTAAATTATTTATCGTTCATCGTTAATGGTCTTTATCATTTCCCTCGATTTATAAGAGGAAAGCAGTTTGATGTTGTTTTTGTATTTGTACCTTCTCCAATTACCTCGGTAGTCCCTGCCATTTATTTAAAATGGCGTTTAAAAGCTCATCTTGCTGTATGGGTTCAGGACTTGTGGCCTGAAAGTGTCCAAGCTACGGGGTTTATTCAAAATAATTTTTTATTAAAGATCATTGGTTATGTTGTGAAAGGTATCTATGCCGCTTCTGATACTTTATTAGTCCAATCAAAGGCATTTCCTACGTTGATGGAAAAGTATACGTCCTTGAAAAAAGTGGTTTATTATCCTAACTCATTCTTAGAGCCAGAGCCATCTACCACTCAGCAAGATCCTCCTGGTCCTCTATTATCAGCGCTGGAGTCTTATACTTGTTTTGTTTTTGCGGGCAACTTGGGTACAGCGCAAGCATTGGAGACAATTATTAATGCCGCGGAGAGAATATCACATTTAACCCAATGCAAAATTCTTTTAATCGGTAGTGGTAGTATGAGCGACTGGTTGTTTCTTCAAATAACGCAAAGAAAGATAAAAAATGTATTGATTCCTGGTCGATTTTCAGCTGTTGTAATGCCTATTATTTTTTCTAAAGCCGCGGCTCTTTTAGTCACTTTAAAAAAAGATGAGCTCTTTTCCTATACGATACCCAGTAAAATTCAAGCTTATTTAGCTGCAGGACGGCCTATTCTAGCAGCATTAGATGGAGAAGGAGCCCGTATTGTCCAAGAGTCGCGAGCCGGATTAGTGTCACCTGCCGAGGATGCTGATGCGCTAGCCAAAAATATGGAAAAATTATATTATATGCCTGTTTCAGAGCGAGAAAAGCTGGGGAGAGCAGCGAGAGATTTCTTCTTAGAACATTTTGACATGAGGACACAGAGTCGTCGACTCATTGAAATTTTTAATAATAAAATTAAAAAAGAGGTAAATTGATTTTGAAAATTCTGGTTTTAGGTATAACTGGTATGCTGGGAAGTGCAGTGTTTCATACGTTTAACCAGCAGCAGAATGACTTTGAAGTTTGGGGTACTTTAAGAAGTAAAGAAGGTTTAAAATATTTTCCCAATGCTTTTCCCTCTTACCTCATTTCGGATATAGATGTACTTAATTTAGATACTTTATGTAGCGTTCTTGAGCAAGTTCGTCCTGATGTTGTCATTAATTGTATTGGCTTAATTAAACAATTATCAAGTGCGAAGGATCCCTTATCTGCGTTGCCTATTAATGCGATGTTACCGCATCAATTAACACGAGTGTGTCAATTAGCAGGAGCGCGATTGATTCATATTAGCACGGATTGTGTTTTTTCTGGAAAAAAAGGCTTTTATACAGAGAATGATCATTCAGATGCTGAAGATTTATACGGTAAATCAAAATTTATTGGTGAAATTACAGAAAATTCAAATGCAATTACCCTGCGTACTTCAATAATAGGGCATGAATTCAACAGTAAAACGGCATTAGTTGAATGGTTTCTTTCACAGCAGATATCAGCGAAAGGGTACGTAAATGCTATTTTTTCAGGATTACCCACCTTTGAATTAGCACGAGTTATGCGGGATTATGTTATCCCCAAACCTGAGCTTTGGGGACTTTATCAGGTTGCAGCGGCTCCTATTAATAAATATGAGTTGCTTTCCTTGATTGCGGAAGTTTACAAGAAGAAGATAAGTATCTTAGCTGATGAAGAAATTAGGATTGATCGCTCACTCAATGGCGAACGATTTAAAAATGCAACCGGTTATGTGGCTCCTGATTGGTCACAATTGATCGCTTTAATGTATGAATCAAAAAATTTATATGAGGATAAATGAACATGTTCAAAGATAAAGTTTTGATGATTACAGGAGGAACTGGCTCCTTTGGGCATGCTGTTTTGCAACGGTTTTTAAAATCGGACATTCGTGAAATACGAATTTTTAGCCGTGATGAAAAAAAACAAGAAGACATGCGTAACGAGTTGAATAATGACAAAGTAAAATTTTACATTGGTGATGTTCGTGATTATTCATCAGTAGCAGATGCGATGATTGGTGTAGATTATGTGTTCCATGCAGCTGCCTTGAAGCAGGTCCCTTCCTGTGAATTTTATCCTATGGAGGCAGTGCGAACTAATATTCTTGGCACCGATAATGTTTTGGCTGCGGGAATAGCGCGATCAGTAAAAAAAATAGTAGTGTTAAGTACCGATAAAGCAGTGTATCCCATTAATGCTATGGGTATTTCCAAAGCGATGGCAGAAAAGATCGTTGTTGCTAAATCCAGAGTTGTTCCTGAAAATGGCCCCATTATCTGCGCTACACGTTATGGAAATGTTATGGCATCAAGAGGATCCGTGATTCCTCTTTTTGTGGCGCAAATCCAAGCAAAACAAGCATTAACAATCACTGATCCTCAAATGACTCGATTTTTAATGTCGCTAGAAGATTCTGTTGATTTGGTATTACATGCTTTTTCTTATGCCAATCAAGGTGATATTTTTATTCAAAAAGCACCTGCGTCCACTATCGCTGATTTAACCCAAGCACTAATTGAAATTTTTAGAAGCATGAGTGAAGTGAAAATTATAGGTACTCGTCATGGTGAAAAATTGTATGAGTCTTTAATTTCCCGGGAAGAAATGGCTAAAGCAGAAGATATGGGGCGATATTATCGTATTCAAGCGGATAATAGGGATCTGAATTACAAGAAGTATTTTGTTGAAGGTGAGGAAATTATCTCTAATTATGAAGATTATACCTCTCATAACACGCAGCAACTTACCGTACATGAAATTAAAGACTTACTTCTCAAGTTAGACTTTATTCAAAATGCATTGGATAATAACGATACAAAGTTATATTAGCTTCGATAAGTCACTTATAAGGAGATTTATCCATTTAATAACAAAGTATCAGCGGGGGGTATTTAGCTCTCGAAGCGGTTCATCTGAAAACAGTATTATTGAAGGTTTTCAGTATAATCCAGTAAATAACCAATACTTATGGCCCCAAAATGACATATTAAATCTATGCAAATCATAAGTAGATACAATTTATGTTTCTTCCAATGGACGATAGATAATGTTCCTTTAAAACGAGCTCAATTCAATATAGAGGGCTAGAGAATACTCAAATTCAGGCTTATTTTGCTGCTATGGCTCTGGATATAAAAAGATTGGTATTTTTTGTCTTTTATGAAGCAGCTCTAATTTTGATCCCCCTTTGCTCATATTTTTCGTCAGGTAGCATAATTTTATCTACTTACATGACAAGGTACATGAACGTTTACTACAATACTTAATGTTGTATTCATTGAATGAAACATTTGAGAAATGAATAATATGGCATATTGTCGGAATAAGTCGATTTTAGCGAAGGACAATTC
The DNA here is from genome assembly GCF_900452415.1 of Legionella cincinnatiensis. Lineage (NCBI taxonomy): Bacteria > Pseudomonadati > Pseudomonadota > Gammaproteobacteria > Legionellales > Legionellaceae > Legionella > Legionella cincinnatiensis. The sequence goes on from NZ_UGNX01000001.1 coordinate 269,771, forward strand.
ACTAAAAACAGAGGGTTTTGATGCGGATGTTTTAATCGTGGGTGCTGGTCCTGCTGGGGCAATATGTGCTTATTATTTGGCACAATCAGGCAAAAAAGTCATACTCATAGATTCTCATTCCTTCCCAAGAGATAAAATTTGTGGGGATTTTGTTTCTCCAGTGGCTTTAAAAGAACTAATGACGCTTGGTATTACCGATCTTCCTGAGTTCAAAGAAACCAACATAATTACAGAAGCTACAGTTTATGTCGATGGCGAGAAACTGATAACGGATAATATCCCCCAAATCAAAGATTTTGTTAATTATGGAAGAGTCATTCCGCGTGTTTTGCTTGATAGTTGGATAGTCAACGCAGCAAAGCAGCAAGGAGTTAACGTTATTACTGACTGTAAGCTTTTAAATTATTTCGTCAATGAACAGGATGTTATGGTTGAATGTGAGCAAATGGGGAAAAGTAGACGCTTTTCAATCAAAATGTTGGTTGGTGCAGATGGAAGCAATAGTACGGTAGCGAGAATTCTTCAAGGTAAAAAACCAAATCCAAAACATAAAATCGTGGCGGTGCGCGCCTACTGTGAAAATATTAATTGTATATCCCACCAAGCCACGCTTTTTTTTACAAGTAAAACTTTCCCAGGATACTTTTGGTTTTTTCCCACATCATCCACAACCGCTAATGTTGGAATTGGTATGGTATTAAAAACATTTCCCAAAAATGAAACTAATTTAAAAGCTATTTTGCTAGAAATGATAGAAAATGATCCATTTTTTAAATCAAAAATCAGCCAAGGAATGCAAATAACTAAAATAGCTGGTTGGCCTTTATCTTGTTATGACCCCACTACCATCAATGTAAAAGACAGAGTTTTACTCACTGGTGATGCAGCAGGGTTTATCAATCCGTTTACTGGTGAAGGGATACAATATGCTTTGCAAAGTGGAAGATTAGCAGCCGAAAGCATCATCGAAAGTTTCGAAACAGAGAATTTTAGTGCTGGCTCACTGAAACGTTTTGATATCAAAGTGAGTGAAGAAATAACCCATGATTTGAGTTTTGTAAATATTGTTATGCAATTAATACGCAATCGTAATCTAAATATATTGTGGTTAAACATACTAAAAATCATTTTATATCAGGCAAAAAAAAACCCCCAACATGCTTCTTTAAGCGGTGGTTTTTTTGTGGGAATAATTCCTATGTATAGACTATTATCGATTTCATATACTAGCAAAACGATATTGAACAGTATCTCTTGTTTCTTCAAGACGAAGAATATTTTTAAGCAAACGATCATTTTTATAAGCCAACAAATATTACAAGTATTTAAACAAAAAATGAGTCACTTAAGCTGGATAGCATACCTTAGTAAATCAGTACTTTTATTCATACGACTTAGTATAAAAGTAGGATTTATAAAAATGCGTATATTTTTAAAACGATTGTGTAGTAGAGCCTGAGGAGTATGGAACTGTTAACGGCTCCCTTGCAAAAACGAACCGTACCTTTTGAAAAATATTTCCTTAGCTAACGCAGCACTGTTGATATTGTTATTGAGCAATTAAAATCAATTTTCCAAATGGAATACACGAGACATCCGAGGCCTGATAATTTTGTTATTAACCTCTTATCGGGCTTAGCTGCTTATATGCTCAAGCTGAAAAAAGCTTCCCTGAAAATACATTCACTTAATGAAAATTTGGGAATGCTTATGTCGAACTCAGGTCAACCTAATTTTCTTTTTAAGTCTGATAGTGTTCTGCTTCCAGTACAAAACATAGCTACTTTTAGTTCATACTCTATGGTCTGTATGCATAAACTAACCTGTTCTGATGATTTCAGTGCTGCTTCAAGCATTGGTTTCGCATAACCAACTGTTGTTGCTCCAAGAGCAAAAAGTTTAGCGGCATTTAAACCGTTATTTACTCCGCCAGAGCCCCAAATTTCGTAAGAGGGGTTTAGTTCCATGGCGAGTTTTACTGATGTTGCAGTATCAATCCCCCAGTTTCGAAAAGTGATGGCTGCCTGTTGTCTCATTGGATCATGAGTAGCTCTATGCCCTTCAATTCGTCCCCAGTGGGTTCCACCTAATCCCCCTACATCAATTGCGGTAATCCCAATATCATTTAAGCGTATCATTGTTTCACGTGAAAAACCGCAACCCGTTTCTTTGACTATAATTGGCAATTCAAGGTTTTTTACTAGATGTGTTAATGCACTCCAACACCCCTTGTATGTTGTTGTTCCTTCAGGTTGTATGCATTCTTGCAGGGGATTACAATGAATAATTAAAGCATTCGCTTGTAAAGCATCCGTTAAGCGCTGTATGTCTGCAATGGAGGTTTCAATTAATTGGGCTATCCCTAAGTTGCTGTACAAACTCACTTGTGGAAAATCTTGGCGTAAATGTTGCCATTCAAAGGCTGCTTTAGGATCCGTCAGCTCGCGTCTTTGTGAGCCTACCCCCATTGCCCAACCATTTTGTGCACAGGCTTCAATAAGGTTTCGATTGATGTGTTTTGCGCGTCTATGTCCAGCAGTCATGGAGCTAATAAGAAAAGGTTTTTCAACTACCTGACCAAATCGATTTCCCTTGATAGAAACATCATCAAAATTCAAATCAGGAAGAGCTTCATGTATTAAATTAATAGTGTCCAACGTACTTAAATCAGCGGTTTGATTTTCAGGCATTAAGGCTAACTTAATATGATCTTGTTTACGTTGTTCAAATTGTTCGAGGTGATTTGTCATGGGTTTTATGCCTGTTATTTTATAATTGACTTAGGATCGGGGATGTGGCTGTATTGGCTATTCTATATTCTTAGAGTCATATTTTCCACCCAATCTGCGTTTGGGAGTATACCAAAGCGAAGAGCTCGTTATTATTAATTACCATGAGGTAAAATACTCAATCATCTGATATTGATGGGGATGAGATGAAAAATTTTCTGTCATTGACTTAGGGAAGTTGTTGTCGTCTTACCCAATAATGCCTCTCTCGCAGCGCCTAGGTGTCTCCTTAAGGAAAAATTGGCTTGCTGAGGGTGTAAGCGTGTCACTCTTTGCAACAGTGGCGTTGTTGCATGGAGCAACACATGTCTTGATATAAATCTCGTCATCGGGTTTATGCTGAATCCCCGCGGCGAAGACCGCAGGGATTCGCTTGAAGTTTTTCCTAAAGTCGAGTTAAATAAATTCTAATTTCCAGAAGGGGTATTAAATTTCTAAAAAATAGTACTCTCTGCAACAACGTCGCTTTTGCGGAAGGTTGGGTCTGGGAAAGCATCTCCCTCTGCAACAGCAGGAGTTTATTTTTGCGTATTTAGATCAACCCAAGCAGCATAAGTTTCTATGAATTTTTTAATGAATTTTAACGTTTCTTCTTTTTGGATTTTTCCTTGGGCATCAAATAAATCTCCAGCTCCGCCAATATAGGTTTCAGGTTGTTGTAATATGGGAATATCTAAAAATACAAAAGATTGTCTTAAATGATGATTGGCGCCAAACCCACCAATAGCTCCCGGAGAAACGCTGATTACCGCCCCAGGTTTTTTGCCCCATACACTTTGGCCATAAGGGCGAGAGCCTACATCAATAGCATTTTTCAGTACCCCAGGAACGGATCGGTTGTATTCAGGTGTTACAAACAGCACTCCTTGACATGCTTTTATTTGCTCACGAAACTGTGTCCAAGCAACTGGTGGTCTATTTTCATCATCAAGATCTTGGTTGTATAAAGGTAAATCACCAATTTCAATGATTTGTAATTCTAGAGAGGAGGGGGATAACGAAATGAGCTCATGCGCCATCTTTCGGTTGAAGGATTCTTTGCGTAAACTGCCAACTACAACTCCAATTTTTTTAACCATAATACGGTTCCTTGTATTTTAGTTGTTAATATACTTGTTTTTTATATAAAGCGTGATAAACAAGTTTGAATTTTTAGCAGCAATATTATCCAATACTCGTTATTTATTTGAGGAAATATAATGATTTTCTATTTGAAAAACCCTATCTCTAAAAATAACGATGTATTAAAGCAATAGGGTTTTAAATAAATGTATTAAGCTACTACTTCAACTTCTTCAGCTTGCGGACCTTTTTGACCATTACTTGGTTTGAACACTACGGTTGAACCTTCTGCAAGAGTTTTAAACCCGGTGCCTAGAATTGCACTGAAGTGAACAAAATAATCTTTACCGCCACTTTCTAAAAAACCGAAACCTTTGGACTCATTAAACCACTTTACTGTACCACGAATTTTTTCTGACATTTTAATTTCCTAAATTGTAACTACCACATTGTAGCATTATTTTATTAATTGTGCTGTTTTTTTCGCAAAAAAATTTTATTTTTTTTGCAAAACAGCAATAATGCATTTCTATCATAGATCATTTTGTTTAAAATTTCTAATACATTACACGTGATTGTTCATCTTTTACTAAAAATTATAACAAATCGCGCTCAATACATACCGATCAACGTTGCAGCTCATTTAAGAAGAGGTAAGTTTTTATAAAGATTTACTTGCAGGAGTTTCAATAAGCTCCAAACCATCTTCTTTTTTTAGGAATGTAAAAATAATTCCTGAAAAAAAAGTAAGAACTCCTAGAGTTATAAACGTATCATGGAATATTTGAACTGAAAAAGCCTGGTGCACCGAGTATTTATAGGTGAAAAAATCAACCAATATTGCCGAAACAGCGAGACCAAAACTTTGGGATAATTGTTGGATGGTGCTCATAATGCTGGTGGCTGCACTGAGATCATTTTCATTAATGTTAGCATATGCAAGTGAGTTCATGCCGGTATACTGTAACGAAACCAGAAACCCATAGGCAAAAGTTAAAATGGCAATATCATAAATGGAGGAGTTTGAGTTAATTGAAAAAAAAGACAAGAGCGACAGGCTCACAAGAAAGGTATTAATCATTAATAAATGTTTATAGCCAAGCCAACGTAATATATACACGGAAAAAGGTTTTACTAAAAATACACCCAATGCTATAGGGGTGAGCAATAAGCCGGATAAGCTTGGTGAATAGCCTAACCCAATTTGTAACAATAAAGGTAATAAGAAAGGAACACCACCAAAACTCAAGCGTGTTAATAGATTTCCCAGTACTGAAATATAAAAGGTGCGGGTGTGCAAAAGTTCTACCTGAACAATAGGATGCTTTCTTTTATAAGAATGTTTGGTATATCCACCCAATAACAATAAGGCAGTAATTAACATCATGGATGTTTGCGTCATCGTTACATTGGATTCACTGAACATGGATAAACCAAAAGTTAGCGTAGCTAATCCGCTGCCAAATAGAACAAATCCTAATTTATCTAAAGGAGGGACTTGGCGAGGGGGGAAGTTAGGTAATAACTTACTTGCTAAACCTATGGTGAGTATTCCTACAGGTATATTGACCCAAAAAATCCAACGCCAAGAAAAACGATAAGTAATAATCCCTCCTAATAAGGGTCCCAGCATCATGCCTACGGAGGCAACCATAATCACCATGGTCATTTTTGTAATTAATTCATGGCGCTCACTGGTTCGAAAAATAATTAGGCGTCCGATAGGGACAGTAAATGAGCCACCAATTCCCTGCGCAATGCGGGCACAAATCAATTCAAATAAGTTATGAGTAAATCCGCACCAAATGGAACTTAAAGTAAATACAGTGAGAGCAGTTATAAAAACTGCTTTTATACCAAATTTGTCTGCCACCCAACCACTAATAGGAATAAAGATTGCTAAGCTCAAAAGATAGCTGATAAGTGCTAATTTTAAATCTATAGGATCGACATCCAGACTTCGGGCCATTACAGGAATTGCGGTGTTAATAATAGTGGTATCTACTGCTTCCATAAACATGGCTAATGCAACAGTAAATAGGATGATGTTTTTTCTCATGGTATCAATAGAGCAATCAGGATAGATCATATCTATCATTGTAGCTTGTGCTGCATTGTAGCTACAATAATATTTATCACTACTGTTCAAGAAGTAGGCTTTTTAATCCAGCTAAATGAGTTTTTGCTAAATGTTTTGATTGTTCTTCAGAGCGCTCTACATTTTTTCCAAACCATTCAAGATGTTCAGCAGGAAGTTCGTCTAAAAATCTGCTTGGCAAACAGTCTTGTATTTCACCGGCACGACGTCTTTGTTTGGCTAAGGTAAAGCATAAACCTTTCTGGGCGCGAGTAATACCTACATAGGCTAATCGTCTTTCTTCTTCGATTTGGTCTTCATCAATACTGACTCGGTGGGGTAATAATTCTTCTTCCATACCTACTAAGTAAACATAAGGAAACTCTAAGCCTTTTGATGCATGTAAGGTCATGAGTTGTAGGGTATTATTATCTTGTTCATCGGCTTGATCAAGAATATCAATTAAAATGAGTTTGTTAATTACCTCCCCTAAGGTTTGTTCCGAATTTTTGGTTAATAAACGCTCAATCCATTCTAATAATTCCCAAACATTATCCATCTTTTTTTGTGCTTTAGCAGGGGTGTCGCAGAGTTCATAAATATGAGCTTCATAACTACTGTCTTCTACCATTTGTTTGAGTTGTTCTACTATAGAACCTGTGGTGATTCGTAGTTTTATTTTCTCCATCCATGATTTAAAAGTAAGCAAAGCGGCGCGTGGTTTTTCTGCGATATATTCACTCAGAGCGAGATGATCCGCTGCCGCATAAAGACTTATACCTTTATTTTGGGCATAATGACCTAGAGCATCAAGGCTTGTCTCGCCGATTCCTCGTTTGGGGGTATTGATGACTCGCAAAAATGCAGCGTCATCTGCCGCATTGCATAATAATTTCAAGTAGGCAAAAATATCTTTTACTTCTGCTTTAGCAAACCAAGATTGTCCACCACTAATATGATAAGGGATCCCATAATGGCGCAGTACCTTTTCAAAAATACGGGATTGATGATTGCCGCGGTATAATATTGCATAATCCCCATATTGGGTTCTAGCACGTATTTTATGGCTAATTAAATCAGCAATGACCTGTTCTGCTTCATCATTTTCATCTTTACAACGAATAACTCTTAATAATTCACCATGGCCAAATTCACTCCATAGCTTTTTTTCAAATAAATGTTGGTTATTTGCAATAAGATGATTTGCTGAGTGTAAAATGATATTAGTCGACCGATAATTTTGTTCCAGTTTTATTATTTTTAATTGAGGATAATCCTCTTGTAATTGCTTTAAATTTTCAGGTTTTGCTCCCCTCCAGGCATAAATTGACTGATCGTCGTCACCTACAACGGTAAAGTGAGCTCTTATGCCTGTTAATTGTTTTACCAACAGGTATTGGCTTGTATTTGAATCTTGGTATTCATCCACTAATAAATGACGAATCTTATTTTGCCAATAGGTTGAAACGGAAGAATGTTCGCTTAAAAGACTTACAGGAAGACGAATCAAATCATCAAAATCTACCGCATTATATGCTTTAAGTGCCTGTTGATAGCGTGGATAAAGCAAAGCAGCCTCTTCATAATAGGGTGCATCATAAGGATTTTTAATGACTTGTTCTGGAGTGAGGAGATCATTTTTCCAGCGTGAAATTCGTTGTTGAATTTGTAAGATAAATTCCCTTTCTGTGGCTTTATTCGCAGGTAAAAATCCCCGCAAGATTTGTACACAATCCTCACTGTCAAAAATAGAAAAGCCCTTTTTTAAATCACATAAGTCAAAGTGACGTTTGATAATACTTAAGCCCAAAGTATGGAAGGTTGCTACTTTTAAACCTCTTCGAGTCGCTGGTGGCAAAACGGCTGCAACCCGAGCACGCATTTCATTAGCTGCTTTGTTGGTAAAAGTTACTGCGCATACAGTATTGGCGGCATAGCCGCATGTATTAATTAAATAAGCTATTTTTTGCGTGATTACTCGTGTTTTACCGCTTCCAGCTCCAGCAAGAACTAATAAAGGTCCGTCTATATGACGTACTGCTGCCATTTGTTGGCTGTTCAACATATTAAAGGCTTCTCACTCAAAAAAGAGCGATTATTGCCCGCATAGGTATTAGGAAGCAACTATTAATTAATAGAGCGTTCTACATCAAACTCTTCTTCATTGTCTATTTCAATAAAATCAGGTTTGGTTTCTGGTTCTGGCGTGTCTTCAATACCAAAAACGACTTTGTCTATAGTTTTAAATAAGGGAGCAAGTATATTTTTGTCAATCATGATTTCATCCTTAAAATTTTAGTGTGGATTTTTAAAGCATAGTTCAAAATCATTTTTTCTCCAGGAAAATTACAAAAAAGTTATGTTATACTCCTGGATTGCAACTGTCTTAGTGGTTGCCGTAATTTTTAAGAGCTCGTTTATGAAACAATCAGATACCCTGCAACGCTTTATTTTTGAACATGCAAATATTCGTGGTGAAATCGTTCACATTGAAGACACTTATCAAACCATTATGAGTCAACGAAATTATCCTCCCATGGTTAAAAATTTATTGGGAGAGGCGCTTGTTTCTTGTTTGCTTTTAGCATCCAGTATCAAATTTCAGGGGAGCTTAAATTTACAGTTTCAAGGAGATAAACGACTTCCTTTATTATTAGTCCAATGTGATCATGAACTTAACGTAAGGGCTTTTGCTCAATTTATTGAAAATCTGGAAACTAAAGAGTATGCGAATGCGTTTCTCGAAGGACAAATGGTTTTAACCATTAATCAAAATAATCAAACCAACGCCTACCAGAGCATGGTTCCTATTCAATCTACTTCGATGAGTGAAAATTTAATGAACTATTTTGCTCAATCTGAGCAAGTTTCCACTCGAGTTTGGTTAGCGGTGAATGAAAGTGCTGCTGCAGGAATGTTGCTGCAGTTAATGCCGGGCCAAGATACGCAACATAGAGAACAATTCTGGGAATATGCAGTGCAACTCGGTCAAACAGTGAGTGAGCACGAGTTACTGACTTTAGATAATGAAATATTACTGTACCGACTTTATCATGAAACAGAAATAAGAATATTTGAGCGACGTGAAACTCGTTTTAAGTGCCGTTGTAGTCTTGATAAAATGAAGCAAGTACTTACTGTTTTAGGTGAAGAGGATGCAAACGAATTATTAAAAGAACAGGGAGAAGTAGCTATTCGTTGTGATTTTTGCAATCAGAAATATACTTTTGATCCTATAGATATCACCATGTTGTTTCATAAAGGATAATCTAAGAGATTCCTCTCAAGGGGATGCCATTAATTCAGATGCACTTGATGCTAAGATTCTTAATTCAAATTTCGTGCTAAGGCTTAGAGACGATGGTAAAGTCTCTCTTTAGCCTCCACTGCCATTGACTTAAGGGTTTCGTCATTTCCGCGAAAGCGGAAATCCATTTCTATAGAGGCATTGTGCCTCCATCAACATGGGGCCCCGCGCTTTTGCGAGGACGACTACCAGAAGTTCCTTAAGTCAATGGCAGTGCTCCTTAGCCCTAACGACCGAGACTGGATCTAATAAAACTCTTATCCCTAACAGACGTTAACCCACCAATGGTTTGATTTTTTTCAAAAAACGAAATTTATCACTTAACGCATAGTCATCACTCTATGAGCCACGGAAGTTGGTTCAGCGAGAGCATAAAAAAGGGTGCCGCTAAAGAAGTCTTCCAAATTTTGTTGGGTAAGGGAGCCACCACATAAATTCATTACGTTAGTGAAAGCCACAATCTGGAGTGGTCTTAAAAGTTCTACGAATAATTTACCTAAGCCTGTTTTGGGGTGTCGTTTTCCTATTTCGTCTACCAAAGTAATAAGATCTTCCTTCTCAAGCTTATCACGCCCCTTCATCATTCTTTGTATCATATTCTTTATCAATTTTTCATGGGCATTGTTGTTAAATTTAGAGGGATTCTGATTAAAAAGAGCTGTATGAGAGACAGGATGTGTTAAGTTATGAACCTTTTCAATAGGAGGCTCTAATTTTTGGGTGCCTAGGATACCTCCACCTATAACCAGAGCAGTATTTAAATAAGCAGAGAGTGTACCAAATCCTAAATCTTTAAATCCTTGTACGACATTCATGAAGTTTAATGTGGATGTATTCTCAGAGTCAAAAAAACTGACATGACGCATCAGACCTGTTCTTTGGTCGAGTTTCTCTTTGAAATAAGTTTGAATGGCTTCGCGATATTCTTGCGGATGGATTTGAGCTTGCTTGTGCAAATATTTTGCCAAATTCTCTTCTGATTTCATATTTTTCAACGCAATGCGAAAAATATCGGGTAAAAAATCTGATTTTTTTTCCGAAGAAAATGTTTCTGCTTCTAAATTTGGCTTAACTGGAACGCCGAAAAAACTTAAAATGCCTGCCATAACTTTATACTCCTCTGTATTACCTTTGGTTTTTGTTGGTTCGATATTTATTTAAATTCATCAAAATGTCTATTCATGTAACATAACATAATGAATATGTATTTGTATATTTTTAACCCATAAAAAATACTTGAGATCTTAAATCTTGACGGTAAAAGGCAACAAATTAAGCTTTTTTACTGAGCATATAAATTATAAAGGTAAGTGATAAGAAGTTTAGAAAAACATACCTGGGATTGCTAAGCTCACCCAGGCTTTAGCGGTTTATTGTAACTTTACTTTTATGGACGATAAAATTTTAGGATCTGCTTGAATGATTTCGACGCATTCACCTCGCATGGCTTGTAATATCTGTTTTAAAATTAGAAATTGCTCGCTTAATTGAAAATATATATTTTCAGAATGTTTTCCCTCTAATTCTCCAACGGTCAAATAGGCTGCTTGTCCCATCTCAGAAAAATACTCAAGACTCACATGCCTTCTTTTGGCAATTCCTGGAAAAAGGCCGCAAAATAATAAACTTTTATCACCCACATCGCGTAGTAATTCCATTTGCAATGTTCGCGGTCTATGCATAGACTCTAGAAAGTCGAGTGCAACTATGGATTCAATTAATTTAGGTCCTTGAGAAAAACGCATTAGTAAAAATACCAGATAACTTTCAGTGTTTTCGCTCAAAATAAGCTGGGTCGCAGCTTGGGCCTCATTAACTAATGCATGCCATTGGCTAATGTCAGTGGGATGTAAAATTAGCTTTCTCATAATTACTCCCTATTTTTAACCCCTCATTCTTATTTTAGCAGCTAAAAAATAATTAGGAGGTTATAGCAGAGAGAGTTAGGAATTATTTGAGTAAAATCATGCATTAGCTTTTGGGAATTTAGCCTTGTAGGCGCGTTATTTATTGATTCAAGCATGAAGCGTAGTTTGCTGTACTAAAATACAAGAATCAGATAGGTTTTAGAGTCCTATTGAGGTATAATGTCAAATCTATGTACAAGTACTTGCTTTTTCCATCAAAGGTTATTTTATGATTGATCAAATTCGCAACATTGCCATTATCGCACATGTTGACCACGGTAAAACTACACTAGTTGATAAGCTGCTGCAACAAACTGGAACATTAAATGAGAGAGCCCCTAAAGTTGAACGGGTAATGGATTCTAATGCCTTGGAAAAGGAACGAGGGATTACTATTCTTGCAAAAAATACCTGTGTTTATTGGAAAAACCATCAAATTAATATTGTTGATACCCCAGGACATGCTGATTTCGGCGGTGAAGTTGAGCGTATTTTATCCATGGTTGATAGTGTATTATTGCTAGTTGATGCAGTAGATGGTCCTATGCCACAGACACGTTTTGTGACGCAAAAAGCGTTCGCACGTGGATTGAATCCTATTGTGGTCATTAATAAAATTGACCGTCCAGGAGCAAGACCTCATTGGGTTATGGATCAAGTTTTTGATTTGTTTGACAATCTGGGCGCGACAGATGCGCAATTGGATTTTCCTGTTGTTTATACTTCTGCCTTAAATGGCTATGCGAAGCTGCATTTGGAAGATGAAGCTTCGGATATGAGTGCTTTATTGCAAACAATTATTGAAAAAGTTGAACCACCTAAAGTAGATGCTAATGGTCCTTTCCAAATGCAAATCAGTTCTTTAGATTATTCATCCTATGTAGGTACTATTGGTATAGGTCGAATCACCCGTGGACAAATTAAAGCAAAATCTGCGGTAAAAATTATTGATAAGGATGGCAATATTCGTTCGGGTCGGTTGCTGCAATTGCTAGGGTTTAAAGGCCTTGAGCGTATCGAAGTTGAGGAAGCAAATGCAGGAAATATCATTGCAATTACAGGAATTGAGGGACTTAAGATTTCTGATACGATTTGTGATCTGAATGTTGTTGAGGCATTGCCGGTGCTTTCGGTTGATGAACCAACAATCAGTATGACTTTCCAGGTAAATGACTCACCTTTTGCAGGTCAAGAAGGAAAGTTTGTGACTTCACGAAAAATTCGTGAGCGTCTGGAAACAGAGTTGTTGCATAATGTTGCCTTACGTGTTGAAGATTGTGATGATCCTGATAAATTCAGAGTTTCTGGTCGCGGTGAATTACATTTATCCATTCTTATTGAGACCATGCGGCGCGAAGGTTATGAGTTAGCTATATGTAAACCTGAAGTGATTATTCGAGAAGTTGACGGAGAGCAACAAGAGCCTTACGAGCATCTCACTGTAGACGTAGAAGAAAATCACCAAGGTTCTATTATGGAAAAATTAGGTGAACGCCGTGGTGAGTTACAAAACATGGTACCGGATGGAAAAGGACGTGTACGCCTCGATTATATGATTCCTACTCGGGGTCTTATTGGATTTCATAATGAATTTTTATCGTCTACCTCAGGTACGGGTTTAATGTATCATGTTTATGATCATTACGGGCCAGCGATTAAAGGACGCATTGGCAAACGAACCAATGGTGTCTTAATTGCCAATTGCCAAGGTATGGCACGCGCTTTTGCTCTGTTTAATTTACAAGAACGCGGACGATTATTTGTTGAACCTCAAACAGTATGTTATGAAGGAATGATTGTAGGAATTCATTCCCGCGACAATGATTTAGTGGTAAATGTAACCAAAGAAAAACAATTAACGAATATCCGTGCTTCGGGCTCTGACGAAAATATTATCTTGACGCCTGCAGTGAAATTAACTTTAGAGCAAGCATTGGAATTTATAGATGATGATGAGTTGGTAGAAGTGACTCCTGATTCCATTCGCATAAGAAAAAAATCATTGAAAGAACATGAACGAAAAAAAGCATCAAGAACAGCAAATAGTGAAGAATAATATCTCATTTAAACGGATTATTTTGTTTGCGCGTCAGCACCGTGCGAATCAAGGTGTCAGTGAGAGCTTATATCGTTTAATTGACTTTCTGAAAAAGCAGAATGTGGAAATCTATCAAGATATTGATACGGCTACAGGCTTTGGTGTGGAATTACCCATATTAGCCCGAGAGAATATGGGAGAAGAACAGGATTTAATTATTGTTATTGGTGGTGATGGAAGCTTGCTTTCAGCCGCCCGTATGGCCATTAAGGTCGATACGCCAGTCATTGGTATCAACAGAGGGCGTCTGGGCTTTCTTACTGATATTTTACCCAATGAGCTTGAAACCCAATTAAGTGCTGTTTTAGCAGGACATTATAAGGAAGAAAAACGTTTTCTATTACATACACGTATTTACGATGAAGATCATGTTTATTTTGAAGGGGATGCGCTTAATGATGTTGTTTTAGGGCGTGGTAAGGAAACCCACCTCATTGAATTTTCAGTATATGTGAATCAACAATTAGTGAGCCATTATCGTTCTGATGGCATGATTTTATCAACTCCTACAGGATCTACTGCCTATGCCTTATCTGCAGGAGGTCCAATTATGCATCCGCAACTCAATGCTATTGTTCTTGTTCCTATGTTTTCTCATAGCTTGAGTTCTCGTCCTATAGTCATTGATGGCGAGGCGCAAATTGAGCTGCATATCAGTCAATTTAACGAAACTGATTTACGCGTCAGTTGTGATGGCCATGAGTCTCGAATGGTAAAACCTGAACAAAAAGTGGCTATTCAAAAAAACAGCCACCATTTACGTTTGCTCCACCCTCTTGATTACCATTATTATGATACATTACGATCGAAACTTGGTTGGGAATCCAAACATCAAGGATAGAATATGCTAACAACTTTGTGCATCAAACAATTTGCAATTGTGCATCATTTGGAGTTAGATTTTACGCAGGGAATGACTGCATTTACAGGTGAGACTGGTGCGGGGAAATCCATTATGATCGATGCTTTGATGCTCGCTTTAGGAGAGAGGGCAGATGCTTCAGTGATTCGTCCTGGCCAAGAAAAATGTGATATCACAGCCGGTTTTTTTGTGAGCTACGATTCTGAACCAGCGCAGTGGCTTGCGGAGCATGATATCCCTTGTGATGATGGTGACATTTATTTGCGTCGCGTTATTTATGCTGAGGGACGTTCTAAATCATATATTAATGGGCAACCTTTTCCTTTGCAAAAAGTTAAAGAGTTAAGTGAAAAATTAGTACATATTCACGGACAACATCAGCATCAAGCTTTGATGCAGCATGCTACACATCGCCAGCAGCTGGATCAATATGGCAAGAATCAGGCTTTGCTTGAAGAAGTAGCCCAACTTTACAAACAATGTCAAAAGCTTCAACACGAAATAGAAATTTTGCAAAGCCGTGAGCTGCAAATAGATAAAATCGAACTCCTGCAATTCCAAATCGAAGAGTTATCGGCATTAAACCTTCATGAAAGCGAAATTGAAACCTTATACCAAGAGCATCAGATGTTACATCATGCCAAAGAATATTTACAAAATTGTCAGCAAATTCATGGACTATTAAATGCCGATGATGAACCCAATATTTGTACGAGCCTAAACCAGGTTTTACATTTGCTTAGCCAATTACCTCAAGAACAAACCCAAATCAAAAATGCCCAAGAGTTGATTAACGGTGCTTTAATTCAATGTGAAGAAGCAATTGATGAAATGCAGCAATTTTCTGAACGCATTTATTTAGATCCTGAACGTTTGCATGAAATAGAAACGCGAATGAGCAGCATACATCAACTTGCCCGTAAATATCATGTGGATAGTAGTCAGTTACATACTCATGTTCAACATTTGCAAAGTGAGCTTGAAAATTTACATAATAACGAGCGTCAATTGGCTCAATTACACTCACAGCTGCACCGATTGCTTCATGCCTATGAAATCTCTGCTTTAAAATTGAGAGAGGTAAGACAAAAACAAGCTCAAAAGCTGGCACAAGAAATTACTTTAAGTATCCAACAACTGGGCATGCCTAAGGGGCAAGTAGAAATTGCAATAACTCCGCTGGAAAAAATGCAGGCACATGGGATGGATAAGGTTGAATATAAAGTTTGTACCAACCCTGGTATGGAGCTTGATTCACTCAGTAAAATTGCTTCTGGTGGAGAACTTTCTCGAATTGGCTTGTCCATTCAAATGATTACGGCCCAACAAGGCACAACGCCCACTTTATTATTTGATGAGGTGGATGTCGGGATTGGTGGTGCAACAGCTGCTTTGGTAGGACAAATGCTTCGTAAATTGGGTGAGCGATTGCAAGTTATTTGTGTTACGCATCAACCCCAAGTTGCTGCTGCTGCGCATAATCATTTTATGGTGGAAAAACAAAGTGACCATAAAGAAACATTCACCCATATTAGCTTACTGCAAGAGGCTGAAAAAATTGATGAAATTGCACGTATGCTTGGTGGACTAAAAATTACAGAACAAACACGTTCCCATGCTCAAGAGTTATTAATGCAAAGTAATTAACTTACTGTAATCGTTGACGGATACCGTCTACTTGTTTCCCTATGGCATCAACGGTTATTTTTTCGGTTTATGTCTGATATTGCTATTATAAAAAACAAAAATAGATCACTTTGGTGTACAATCGCCCCGTCAATATTTAAAGTGCTCAATAAGGCCTATAAAGTAGCACCATGAAAATATAATAACCTAATCAGACTATCATAGCGAGAAAACTATCCCATGCAAGCACGATTTACTATTCCAAAAGACTCTGTGATACAACTTCAGGAACTGATGTTGCACTGTTTACGCCAGAATAAGATGCACGACTCATTGTGTGAATTACAAGATTCACAGAACCTTGCATTCGGTTATTCACCTTCAAACAATGATTTATTGAATCAACCCAAGCTGTCGTTTTCAATTCTGTTAACAAAATGGGATGAGCTTTTACTGAATAAGAAGCTCAATGAGCAAATTCATGATGAACCAAAGATGGCGTCTCATGTACGTACAGTGAATCACAAGGCCATTTCTTTATTAGCAGGTACCATGACTAGAATGGTAAATGCAGCCTATTCAGAGTTTGCTAAAACTGTCAATGCACGCTTAAATCAAGGTGAATCCATTCAAGCGATTACCAAAGAGTTAGTACAGTTATCCAGTTATCAAAGTGAGTATATTCGTAATGAGCTCTTAAAACGACTGGATACGGCTTCTTGTCGATTATTATTTGAACGCTTCGTGTTACTCGCAAAACAGCTGACTGAAATGGGGAATTATTTTAGTGCACAAGCAGTGTACCAAGCGTTTGTTTATTCAGACATCCAAAAAATATTTGATAAGAAAGACTGGAGTGGACTTTCTCCACAGATAAAAATCATATTGCACTACCTGGAGTCATTATATGGCCCTGGTGAAGCAAGCCGAAACAATCTTGCTTGGTTGTTAGAACAACCCAATCCCTTTAAATTACCAGTGATTAATCGTATTACTACTAAGTTTGAACTGACAATTGCAGGTAGAGATGAAAATTTAAAATTAAAAAAAATTCGTCTTGAAGAGCAGTTGCATAATGTTCAGGGAATCAAAACAATTACTGAGAAGAATGAGGCTGAAACATCTAATGCAGATATTCAAACTCAAATTTCATCACTACAGAATGAACAGCAAGACTCGGTTTATGGAAAAATTGAAGACGGCATCACCCAAGGCCTGTATGCTGGTATTGCAAAAGAAATTGATGAAATTAATCTCCAACGTACCCAACTTAATTTGTCTCGAGTTCAATTTATAAATGAAGAGCTCAGATGCCATTTATCACTTTTTAATAATCAACATTTAGAGTTTTCTAAAACTTTAAAGCATGAAATCGTTAATGAAAACGTCAAATTTTATTTATTCAATCAAAAATTATTGGGTGATTTAAATCAAATCTTAAAAAACTGTGAGAATAAGCTACAGTTTATTTTGACCGACAAAAAAGGAAATGTTGAAGAGCAATGCAAAAAACTATTATGGGACAGTTATCAGCAATTAAAACTCATTGTTGAAGAGGGGGCTCTTTCAGCGCCCCAATACGTAGAAGTAGTTCGTAGGTTTTGTAAGGAATTTAAGCGAGCTTTGGCTCAGCAAGAGAATGCCTACTCATATCAAGATGGCTGCCAATCTCTGCTTGAAGAATTAAGTAGTTTAACGAATCAGATTAGTAACGGACAAAAACAATATGAACGCAATTTAATGCGTCGCTCCAAGAATCAGCGGTCTCACACGGACTTTTTTAATCGAATGGTTTTGGTAGATCATGTGCAGAATCAGCTGTATCTCTTGCCTGATAAATACTTAGAAAGTCTATTGGAATTGCAAGCCAATTGTCTCCATGAACTGAAACAATTGGATGATAAAAAACGTGATGCACAAAAAAGTACTACTTTTTTTGGTCAAAAACTTTTAAATGACATAGAGCGTCAGAGTAAAATATTTAAAAATTTATTAGCTTGCCTTGATCAAGTTATCCACATCCTCGTAAAGGCAATGGAACATGATGATATTAATAGATATTGCCATGCTGAAGTGAACCGTTTGATGGTGCAATTTTGCATTTGCGAGCAATCTTTAAGGTTACCAAAGAAAGAGTTATTTCAATTATTTTCTTTATTGCAGGGGGTGAGAGCATATCTTGATCAACAGACCCCAAATGAAGAATATAGGTATGCCAAAATGCATGTTGGTCTGGTTTTTGATGAAATGTTATCCCATGCTCATGATTTACAGAGCAAAGACTCTAAAAGATTAAAATTTAGTCAAATGCGTGCCGTTTTGTTGACTTTGACTTCACCTGCTTGTGAAACGGTGCACACCAAAATTGAATATCTTGAGAACTTGTTATCTGCTCCTGTATCTGTTCCTGATCGAATTGAGAAAACGGTAAATAATACCTTATATCAGCTCTTTAATAAGTATTCTCTCCAGACGAAAACAAAAAAATCTAAATTTTTATCGCTACTTTTAAAGTATTATGACGCCTTGAAAAATTTACAGGAATTTGAACTGGATCAACATCAATCGCCAGAAATTTCTTCATCCACTACGGTTGTCTTCCGAGAGAAATAAAGAGATAGCGGGGCTTTAGGGCATCTAGGAGGTGTGGAGAGTAGTTTGCTCATCTCTACTTGTTGCAAATAGAGATGAGGGTGAAGCACATTATTAAAGAATTTATACCATGGCGTTAACGCGCTCAGGTAATTGTTCAACAAACTCTTGGGTTGCTGTTTTTTCGTCTTTAGAGAGGGAAAATAGTCGGTGTTGATTATAAACAGGATTATTTTGGGCATCAGTCAGGATGTTTTTGAGTGAATTACCATTAGACGTTGTTGCCCGAACTTTTTCTTTCAGCTCATGAAGGGCGCTGTTTTTATCCTTCGCTAATTCAGTACCAATTTTGACTTGATTTAAATGTTTTCGTGAATATTTCTCAATTAAGAAAGCAGTATGTTCTACCTCCCATGCTTGGGAAGGACGTTTGGCGTCTGTAGGTAGTTCTACTGTTACCTCTTTTTTTATTCCTTGTTGTTTATCCCATGCGCGGGCAAAAGTAAGTACTTCTTTTTTATCAGATCCTGAGTTGAATTGACTGGCCAAATAATCCCAACCTGCAGCCAGAGCGTATAAAGGTGAGGCGATGATTTTTAGAAGACGCGTAGGAATATCGGTATTAGACTCATTTTCTGCTTCTCCTGCCAAACGCTCTTCCAATAACGTTGCTGTTTTCTTAGCAGCCTGCGACGATTTCTCTTCATGGCCTGCAAAATAGTGAGCATCTTCAAAACCTTCACTGATAATCCCTACCAATGCGGATACAATTTGTGGCACGCCAGGCATACGATCGGAAGTTACGGCGATACTGACTAGATGCCCTAAAAAGAGCAGAATTCGTAACGGAGTCAAGGTCAGTTTTAAAAGAAGGCGAAATGGGTTGAAAATCTGGAACCAATTTTCTGTATCGCGAACATGAGAGAGGTTTTCAGTCACTGACTCATAAACACTGCGAAATATGTTTTTATTCGAGCGAGTTGCCTCATCCACCATTTCTAGAGATTCAGCAGTATTTTGGATGTTAAAGAATATAGCAGATAATCCTGTAATAATTGGATTAATCACGCCCATAATAAAGCTGGGCATCTTTTTCATCCATTCAAATAACGGACGTGCATTACTCGCTATAGTCCACCAAGTTCCTGCAGTACAAATCGTAAGCGCAACCGCTAAACCTGCCAAAAATACGGCCATAGATGCCATAAATACATTACGAACCGTTAAGCCTTGGCTCAAATCATGGCGAAGTTTTTGATACCATTTATTAATGGTATCGTTGTTAATCAGATCGGTGATGGTGTTATAGGTCAACATTCCATAGGCAGCTCCGGCAATGACCGACATGGGAACGATTATGAATGGCCATAATGCAAAGGGAATAGCGGCAAACAAAGGAATCACGCTAAATGCTTCAACGATGAGATAAGTACTACCTAACCCCATAAAAATTGCAGCAAGAGCACTAAAGCCTTTAACATAATTAAACGTAGATTGACGCTTCTCCAGGCGTGCTTGCCATTCGTTTTGCCCATGTTCCGCAAGCCATTTTCTTAACTCAAGCTCATACGCAGAAGGCTTTTCTTCATTTGGCAAATCTTTGGAAACAAAAAGCTGTAACGCAAACCATTTTTCCATGTCTGCTAAAGTTTTTTCGATTTGCTCTTTTTGCCTTTGACTTGCCTTATCAAGTTGTTTGTGATGAAACAGGTTAAGAAGTTGCAGTTGTTTCTCATAATCCTTGAAAAACTGAGGGCAATTTGGATCATCCGTATTCTCGGGAAAATTTTGTAATAGATACTCCTTTGCTAAATGATTTTCTAAGTAATTACTTTTAAATAATTTTTTAAAGGCACCTTTAATATTTTGCAAATAAATTTCACCTTCATAAGCGACTGAGAGGCCAAAAGTGGCAAATGCTAATGACAAAGCGGGAATCAATGCATACATTCCACCAAAACTTAAAAAACCAAGGATTAAACTAGCACCCGTTGTAAGAAGTGTTAGAAGCAGATAATAGGGAATTTTTTTTATAGGAAAAATTTTTTTATTGATTGCCATATATTTGTTCATTCAGTGGATTAGGGGCCCCACTTTATCCTAAATGAAAATGATTATCAATAGCAAACAGATCAAAAAAAGAGCATGTGCTCATTGTTTGTTGTAACACAACTTTAATTAAGCAGTAGATCCCAGTGTAGAATTTAGGTAAAGTAAATGGCCACGAGTTAATCTCGTTTTAAAATTAATTTAATTTAGGAGTAGAAATGCGTTTGAATCAATGGATGACCTATATCGCAGCGGGTTCGATGTTTGCGAGTGCGAATGTTTTGGCAGCGAATGCTATTCACGAGCAAGTGCAAGTATCTCAATGTCTGGCTGCAAAAATTACTACTCCCTATAAGGTTTTGGCAGAAAATAAGGATTTTAAAATCATTGATATTTCCTTAACTGATTTGGATGCTCTAAGTCATTTAGCAGATCAAAACCAATGTGGGCGATTTGTCAATGTGAGCCATAAAATTGAAGGCTCGCAAATTGCGCTAAAAAAACAATCAGCGCAAAGACTGTTACAGCAAAAGACAGTGAAAGCAAAACCTCTAAGTGATGTTGCTTATGAGATTAAACACCAAAAGGAAGTTAATGAAGAGTTAAAAAATATAGTACCTGATAATATTTGGCACACTCTATCTCAATTAACTTCATTTCATGATCGTTCAGCAACTAAAGATACAGGCGTATTAGCTGCTAATTGGTTAAAAGACACATTTGAACAGATGGTCACTGCAAGTGGTCGCACGGATACCGCAACTTTCTTTGTGAAAACAGGTCGGTATAAACAACCTTCCTTAGTAACTGTTATTGGTAAAGACATTAAAGCACCTGCGGTAGTGATTGGGGCGCATATGGACACGCTTGATGGTGATGGAAGATATTTGCCTATGCCAGGAGCGGGGGATGATGGTAGTGGCTCATCATCGAATATGGAAATGGCACGCGTATTGTTGAATTCTAAAATAGCATTTAAGCGACCCATTTATATTATTTGGTATGCTGCAGAAGAACGCGGTTTAGTCGGCTCTCAGTATGTAGTTGATCATTTTAAATCTAAATCTATCCCGGTAAAAGCAGCAATCCAATTTGATATGACTGGCTACCGCGTAGATCCTAAAGATCCGACTATGTGGGTATTTACTGATTACACCGATAGGAACTTAAGTAAATTTGTCGCTCAATTAATTAAGACTTATGTACAAGTTCCAGTTGATTATTCAGAATGTGGTTATGGATGTAGTGATCATGCGTCATGGCATGAAATGGGGGTTCCAGCAGCATTCCCATGCGAGTCTAATTTTGAAGATCATAATCCTTACATTCATTCTTCTGCTGATACAATGGAAAAATTAAGCCTAGAACATATGACTAATTTTTCTAAATTGGCTTTAGCCTTTGCTATCGAAATGGCTTCAGAGTAATTGTCAATGCCCCAATTGGGGCATTTTATTTTTTGGCGTATCATGTAAATCTTTCTGCACTAGTTCTCCCAGCCGGCGTCCTCGCGGTTTGTTCCTGATCATAACTTAGTGTGAGTATTGTTATTAAGATAAGCGAACGAGGATTTACTTCGACCCCTTCGGGCAGAGGAAGCGCATCAGCGCCGTCTCGAAGCCTTGGCAGTACTTTCGCACTCGATACCAAGGCTTCGAGACGGCATAAATGCCTCCTCAGCCTGAACGGGTTGAGACAGAGGTGGATGTAAACCGATACTTTATCTGAAATTCACACACACTCAACGTTAGTTATGGATAAGCGAACGAGGATTTACTTCGACCCCTTCGGGCTGAGGAGGCGCACCAGCGCCGTCTCGAAGCCTTGGCAGGTACTTTCGAATTCGATACCAAGGCTTCGAGATGGCATAAATGCCTCCTCAGCCTGAACGGGTTGAGACAGAGGTTGGATGTAAACCGATACTTTATCTGAAACTCACACACACTCAACGTCAGTTATGGATAAGCGAACGAGTGATTACTTCGATCCGTTCGGGCTGAGGAGGCGCACCAGCGCCGTCTCGAAGCCTTGGCAGGTACTTTCGAATTCGATACCAAGGCTTCGAGACGGCATAAATGCCTCCTCAGCCTGAACGGGTTGAGACAGAGGTTGGATGTAAACCGATACTTTATCTGAAACTCACACACACTCAACGTTAGTTATGGATAAGCGAACGAGAATTTACTTCGATCCGTTCGGGCTGAGGAGGCGCATCAGCGCCGTCTCGAAGCGTTGGCAGGTACTTTCGAGCCCGCTGCCAAAGCTTCGAGACGGCATAAATGCCTCTTCAGTTTGAACGGGTTGAGACAGAGGTTGGATGTAAACCGATACTTTATCTGAAACTCACACACACTCAACGTCAGTTATGGATAAGCGAACGAGGATTTACTTCGACCCCTTCGGGCAGAGGAAGCGCACCAGCGCCGTCTCGAAGCCTTGGCAGGTACTTTCGAGCCCGCTGCCAAAGCTTCGAGACGGCATAAATGCCTCCTCAGTTTGAACGGGTTAATACAGAGGTGGGATGTAAACCGATTCTTTATCCGCAACTCACACACACTCAACGCCAGTTATGGATAAGAGATCAAGTAATTACTTCGAGCCGTTCGGGCTGAGGAGGCGCACCAGCGCCGTCTCGAAGCCTTGGCAGGTACTTTCGAGCCTGATGCCAAAGCTTCGAGACGGCATAAACGCCTCCTCAGTCCGAACGGATCGTGATAGAGACTTGTTATAATTATATCTTTATTTCAAGTCTCGATTAATTAGGTGATAAATATTCTGGATCTCGTGGATAAGCCGACGTTGTTGCAGATTTATAAAATTTGTTTTTTAATCTGGGGGATGAAAAAAAATAATATGGTATTACGAACCTAATCGGCATGACTTCTGTTCGAATTAATCTCTTAGTATCCAACTATCGTGATTAGATCCGTTTGCCACTTTCCTCGCCATGAAAAAAAATTGCAAAAGAGTCAGTTTCTAAAGTAATCAGAAAATGAAAAGGGCAATAATCGCTTTTGTTCAGACACAAACATACTATTTGGAATAGACATCTAACTGTTTGTTAAGTACAGCATGTTTAAAATGAAATAAAGACTATCAGGAGAATATTATGTCTACAATCGCTTTATTAGATGTCGATAGCACTTTATTATTTAACGGCAGTGATTTGAACTATGCTTTGTTGGATTCTTTATTGAAAAATGGCATTAAAGATGTCTATTTGTTTACTAACATGGGTTTAGAGGATATCCGGAATTATAACCAAGACTATGCTCCCTTGAGCCGTCACGTAATTATCCAGACGATGCAGCAAATGGGGTTCAATGTTCATGGTGTAATTACCCCTGCTGATGCAGGTAACTATGATAACCAACGTCAATTACGACCTGTTGGTACCATCTTTAATCAATTATATACCCCATTAATGGAGCAAGTAATAAAAAGCGGAGAACCACTGGACCTACAAAACTTTGCCAGCAATAAGGAGCTTATCTGTAACTATTACGTTAATGAATTAGCAATGAAGACAGCTGAATGCATTATAGACGCTCGTCTGAACAATCCTGCAGGAGAAAAAGTAAATATTAATTTACCTCAATTAACTTTGGTAGATGTTTTAGCTTCACCTCCAAAACGAATTCCTGTTAACAAGGAGCAGCTTATGGAAGAATTGAATAAAGGGACAATACCCAGGAATCCTTATTTAATTGATTTTTCTGAGGGCAATCAAAAAGTAGAAGTAATGGGTGCAGACTTTCCTCCAGATACTGCAAATAAAGCGTTGATGATGGAGGCATTCCTCCAGCAATTTGCATCCAAATATCCTAACTTATCCATAGCTTATTTTGATGATGATGAGAGGCAGTTGCAGGCTTGCCAATTGGCTGTTGTCCACTATAACAGTACTCATATCACTCCGGTTCATTTAACGACACACCAGGTATCTAAAGATTATAATATTGCTAATAACAGTGTAAATAGCTATACAGATGTAATAAAAAATTCTCAATTAATTGATAAAACATTAAATCAAGCGATTAAAGATGTTGCTCATCACTATTCTGCCGCTTTATACGATCAAATGGGGGCCGCAAAATTCATTCAAAGGCACTTCAAAGATATGAACTACCAGCAATATATTGAACTAGCAAAAGTCGCTATGAAAGGGAATACAATAATGTTTAATCCAGGTGGAGCTAATTCCGCACTTCATTGCCTGCGCGTTGCTATGCTTTTGACTAAAAATGATAGTCAGGAAAATGAGGTGATAAATGTGTGTCGGCAACTCATGGAGAAATACAATTATGATGAGCTAAAAACACAAAATGTGGATAAAAACCTGATGGAAGTTTATAGTGCATTCATGAGAGCAGCTGTCGAAGTTAATCCAAAACAAAACAAAGAAATAGTCCGCCAATTTGATGCATTAAAAAATAATATTGGCAAAACAAACCTAACTTCGCACTTTAGAGAAAAGTTTGGTTTCTTCCTTCATAGGGATACATCAAATGAGCTTTCTCAACAAGAAATTTATGAAAATAAAAATCAAATAAAAAAGTAACTCGCCGCGTTATCCTTCAAGTGATTTATGCTGCTTGAAGGCCTTTCTGCCCTCTCGACCAGATACAAATCAAGCGTTAGGGAGCGGTTTAGGTGGACAATGGTATTCTTGGGTAATTTCATTTTCAGAGTTTACTGCTTGCAATACGATAGGGAATTGCCACAAGGAATAAAGATGTTTGAGTACATCTGTGGTGGTATTACCCAAGGGAACTCGATTGTGTTGAGCATATCTTAAGGTCATGGAGCGGTCACCTTGTAAATCAATGGAATAAACTTGGATGTCTGGTTCAAAATAACCTAAATTATATTGTCGTGATAAGGCTTCTCTTATTTTTTGATATCCGGATTCATTATGAATGGCATTGACGTAAAGATCAGGGCTGCGATCATCATCGACGATATGAAATAATTTCAAGTCTCGGATTAATTTAGGCGATAAATATTGGGCAATAAAACTTTCATCTTTATAATTACGCATAGCTGTATCTAGACTGGTTAACCAGTTTGTATTTGCTAAATAAGGAAACCATCGTTTATCTTCTTCACTAGGATTTTCACAGATCCGTTTGATGTCTTGCATCATATGGTACCCCAATGTATAGGGATTAATACCACTATAATAAGGGCTATTGTAAGGCGGTTGCATGATGACATTAGTATGGCTTTGTAATATTTCCAGCATAAACTCGTCAGTAACTAAACCTTCATCATACAGAGCATGTAAAATCGTATAATGCCAAAAACAGGCCCATCCTTCATTCATTACTTTAGTTTGGCCTTGGGGATAAAAATATTGCGCCATTTTGCGTACTATACGTACAATTTCGCGTTGCCAAGGTTCTAATAAGGGGGCATTTTTTTCAATAAAATATAAAATGTTTTCTTGAGGCTCTTCTGGGAAACGCTTTTTCGGAGACTGACTTACCACTTGCTTGCTGTGTGGGATTGTTCGCCATAATTCATTGACCTGAGATTGCATGTATATTTCGCGGTTTTGCTGGCGAATCTTTTCTTCTTGCATGGATAATGGGGCAGGGTGTTTATAACGATCTACTCCATAATTCATAAGGGCATGGCATGCATCAAGTATCGCTTCA
Organism: Legionella cincinnatiensis; assembly: GCF_900452415.1. Lineage (NCBI taxonomy): Bacteria > Pseudomonadati > Pseudomonadota > Gammaproteobacteria > Legionellales > Legionellaceae > Legionella > Legionella cincinnatiensis. Next base: position 295,800 of record NZ_UGNX01000001.1, read on the forward strand.
ACCTCATTAATGCCATAGTGTTCTTCACAATCACTGATGTATTTTTTTGCAAATACTAAATAATCAATGATGGCATCAGCCGAAGTCCACATTTTAAATAAATAATTATTTTTAAAAAAGGAGTTATGGCCATAACAAGCATGAGCAATAACCAAAGCTTGCATAGGCATAGAATTTTCTTCCATGAGATAGGAAATGCAAGGGTTAGAATTGATCACTAATTCATAAGCTAAACCCATTTGTCCACGTTTATAACTTTTTTCAACACTTACAAAATGTTTGCCAAAAGACCAGTGATGATAACCTATAGGCATACCTACGGCGGCATAGGCGTCCATCATTTGCTCAGCAGAAATGACCTCTATCTGGTTAGGATAAGTGTCAAGCTTAAAGTCTTTAGCAATGCGTGCGATTTCGCGATCATAATCCTGAATTAATTCAAAGGTCCATTCTGCGCCTGTAGATAATGGCTTCTTTCTCATACAGTTTTCCTTTTAAAGAGCTCATGGAATACAGGATAGATATCTGCTACCGTATCAATATTTTCCATGGCAAAATTAGGATAGCTCTCTTTAACGAGCTGATAAACTTCCCATAAACTTTGATGATGACGCGGCATGATTTCGATGTAAGCAAAATATTGCAATAAAGGCATAATCTTATCTTGAAGTAGCTCTTGGCAATAAGGTGAGTCAGCATTCCAATTATCACCATCTGATGCTTGAGCTACGTAAATATTCCAAGACTCAGGTGGATAGCGGGCCTCAATAATGGCGCTTAAAAGCTCCAATGCACTGGAAACTACAGTTCCTCCTGTTTCTCGAGAATAAAAGAACTCTTCTTCATTGACTTCTTTGGCTGATGTATGGTGGCGGATAAACACTAATTCAATTTTTTCATAATTCTTAGTGAGGAACATGTAGAGTAAGATGAAAAAACGTTTTGCAATGTCTTTTTTAGCTTCATCCATTGAGCCTGATACATCCATCACGCAGAACATGACTGCTTGAGTAGAAGGAGAGGGGATGCGAATACGATAATTATAGCGGAGATCAATAGTGTCTATGAATGGGACGGTTTGTATTTTTCTTTTCAAAAATTCAATTCTTTTTTCTAGTTTTTTTACTTCCTCTGTATCTAGAACAGGTTGTGCTTGCAGCTTATCCAATTCTTCAACAGCATCTTTTAATTGTTTTTTATAGGGTGATGCTAAAGCTACTCTTCGCCCTGTTGCTTGTTTCATGGAGCGCAGAACATTAATATTGTTAGGGATGCCGCTGGTTGTTACTCCGGCACGTACGGTTTTGAACGTACTAATTTGTGCGAGTTCTTTTTTAACCAAATCAGGTAATTCAAGATCTTCAAAATACAAATCGAGAAATTCTTCTCGCGATAATTCAAAAACAAAATTATCTTCGCCCTCTCCACTATCACTCGCACTAGAGCTATCGCCTCCTCCTCCAGAGCCACCACTAGGTCTTTTTATTCTATCGCCAGCTATAAAATTGTCATTACCCGGCAATACGCGCTCTATGTGTCCACCCTGGCCTCGGCGAAACATAGGCTCAGAAATATCTTTAGCTGGAATCGTAATTTGTTCGCCTTGGTCAATTTCAGTAATACTACGTTTTCCAACGGCATCGGAGACAGCACGTTTGATCTGATTTTTATAACGACGAAGGAAACGTTGACGATTCACCGTGCTTTTTTTCCCTGCGTTTTGTCGTCTATCAATCAATTGCGACATAATTTATCCCCATACAAAATCATTTTTGGTGAATACTTGTAGCTTTAGTGAAGCACAACTATACCCTCAGGAGCTTGAGCCCATCCTGCATCCCATCGTAATCATAGATGAGATGTTTTTATTATTGTGACTTCCGTACTCGCAAATACCATTCACAAAGCAAACGTACTTGTTTGCGCGTATACCCTTTATCTATCATTCGTGAAATGAATTCCTCATGTTTCTTCTTATCATCTTCAGAGGCTTTAGCATTGAAGGAGATAACTGGCAACAAATCTTCAGTATTGGTAAACATTTTTTTCTCAATAACAGTTCTTAATTTTTCATAACTGTTCCAAACAGGATTCTTGCCTCGGTTATTGGCGCGGGCCCGTAACACAAAATTTACTACTTCATTACGAAAATCTTTTGGATTTGATATCCCGGCTGGCTTTTCAATTTTTTCCAATTCTTGATTCAATAAAGCCCGATCAAAAATTTCGCCGGTATCAGGATCACGATAATCTTGATCTTGTATCCAGAAATCAGCATAGGTGATGTAGCGATCGAAGATATTTTGTCCGTATTCAGAGTAGGATTCCAAATAAGCTGTTTGAATTTCTTTGCCAATAAACTCAACATACTTAGGAGCAAGATACTCTTTGATGAAACCTAAGTAAGATTCTTGTATTTCTTGAGGAAGCTGTTCTTGTTCGATTTGACGTTCTAACACATACATTAAATGTACTGGGTTTGCTGCTACTTCACTATGGTCAAAATTAAACACTTTAGAAAGTATTTTGAACGCAAAACGAGTGGAAACACCACTCATTCCTTCATCAACACCAGCAAAATCACGATATTCTTGATATGATTTTGCTTTTGGATCAGTATCTTTTAGGCTTTCTCCATTGTACACACGCATTTTAGAGTAAATACTAGAGTTTTGTGGCTCTTTTAAACGCGTTAAGACGGAAAATTGGGCTAACATATCCAAGGTCCCGGGTGCACAATGAGCTTGGGTTAATGAACTGTTATCAATAAGCTTTTGATAAATTCTATTTTCTTCAGAAACACGCAGACAATAAGGGACTTTTACAATATTGATACGATCAATAAATGCTTCATTATTTTTATTGTTTCTGAATGTTTGCCATTCTGATTCATTAGAGTGAGCTAAAATAATTCCTTCAAAGGGTATGGAAGATAAACCCTCCGTTGGATTGTAATTGCCTTCTTGAGTTGCTGTTAATAAAGGATGTAAAACTTTAATGGGGGCCTTAAACATTTCAACAAACTCTAAAAGACCACGGTTGGCTCGGCATAGCCCTCCAGAATAACTGTAAGCATCTGGATCATCTTGAGAAAATTCTTCTAATTTACGAATGTCAACTTTACCTACCAATGAAGAAATATCCTGATTGTTTTCATCGCCGGGTTCTGTTTTAGCGATTGCAATTTGTTTTAAACGGGAAGGTTTTACTTTAATTACTTTGAATTTGCTGATGTCTCCATTGAATTCATGTAATCTTTTTACCGCCCAGGGAGACATAAGGTAGCGTAAATAGCGGGAAGGGATGCCAAAACGCTCTCGCAATAATTCTGCATCTTCTGTCGGATTAAATAAAGAGAGTGGGGATTCAAACACCGGCGAACCTTTAATGGCATAAAATGGGACTTTTTCCATCAAATCTTTTAGTTTTTCAGCAATTGACGATTTACCACCACCAACAGGTCCCAAGAGATAAAGCACTTGCTTTGTTTCTTCCAACCCTTGAGCCGCATGTTTTAAAAAACCGACAATTTGCTCAATCGGCTCTTCCATGCCGTAAAAATCTTGGAACACATGATACTGTGGAATCACTTTATTGGAGAAAATTCTTGATAACACAGGATCATGGCGGGTGTCGATCATTTCTGGCTCCCCTATAGCCATTAATAAGCGTTCCGCTGGATTGGCATAAGCAGAAGGGTCATTTTTACACAATTCCAGGTATTCTTCCAAACTCAGTTCTTCTTCTTTATTATCAACAAAACGTTTGGTATAGCCGGTTAAAAAGTCTTGAGTGTTCATGTGCCATCCCCTTATACATATCCTGGTGAAGGATATAAACATATGTTTCTTTACATTTAATACTTCTCGTGGATAAAAGCAATAAATGTTTTTAGTTAACTTCTCACTCTTTATAATGTTTGATCTAAGAAGCTACCCCTTTATAATTATTATAGGCTAAACTAAGTAAATTTTTTATATAACTCAATAAATTAATCACTCTTTCGCAAAGGATGTCATAATCATGCCAAACACTACTGTTTTTTTGAAAAATTACCAGGCTCCTTTTTTTACAGTAGATACTGTGAATTTAAATTTTGACTTATATGATGATCATGCATTGGTTAGCAACGAACTTAAATTAATTCGCCGTCATAAAGGAGCATTGCGTTTATATGGTGACGAATTGGAATTAGTAAGTCTACATATGAACGGTCAAAAATTAGAACCTTCGGCTTATACCTTACAATCTGAAGCACTCATTATAGAAAATTGTCCTGATGAGTTGACCTTAACTATAGTGACACGTATTTATCCCCAAAATAATACACAATTATCCGGACTATATCGCTCCAACCATTTATTCTGTACTCAGTGTGAAGCAGAGGGATTTAGACGAATTACGTATTTTCCAGATCGCCCTGACGTATTAGCGACTTATACCACGCGTATCTCGGCAGATAAAAAACAATATCCTATTTTGTTGTCTAATGGAAATTTAGTCGATGCAGGGACTTTGGCTGATGGACGTCATTGGGTGATTTGGAAGGATCCTTTTAAAAAGCCTTCTTATTTATTTGCTTTGGTTGCGGGTAATTTGGCTCAAGTCAGCGATCAATTTGTCACTTGTTCTGGGCGGACTATCGATTTGCATATTTATGTTGAACCTGGAAATGAGGATAAATGTGCTCATGCAATGAAATCTTTGAAAAATGCCATGCGTTGGGATGAAGAGGTTTATGGACGAGAATATGATTTGGATATTTTCATGATCGTAGCCGTCAGTGATTTTAATATGGGAGCAATGGAGAATAAAGGATTAAATATTTTTAATTCTAAATACATTCTCGTGCGTCCAGATACAGCAACCGATCAAGATTTTGCTGATGTTGAAGGAGTAGTTGGGCATGAATATTTTCATAATTGGACAGGCAATCGGGTTACATGCCGAGATTGGTTTCAATTAAGCCTAAAAGAAGGCTTAACTGTTTTTCGTGATCAAGAGTTTTCTTCTGATATGAATTCACGTGATGTGAACCGTATTATGGATGTGCGTGTGTTACGTAGCGCCCAATTTCCAGAAGATGCTGGTTCAATGGCGCATCCTGTGCGACCAGACTCGTACCAAGAAATAAATAATTTTTACACGGCAACCGTTTATAATAAAGGTGCTGAGGTAATTCGCATGCAGCATACTTTACTTGGAAAAGAAGGTTTTCGCCGTGGTATGGATTTATATTTTGAACGTCATGATGGTCAAGCAGTGACTATTGACGACTTTGTTGCAGCCATGGAGGATGCGAATCAAGTAGATCTGACTCAATTTAAACGATGGTATAGCCAGGCAGGAACCCCAGAGGTTACGGTAATCAGTACTTATGCAAATGGTACGTTAACCTTAAAGATGCAACAATATTGTCCTCCTACTCCTGAATGCCATCATAAGAAACCATTTCATATTCCTATTCGTATTGCCCTCTTTAATTCTCAAGGTCATAAGATGTCTCTAGATAGAGATATTTTGGAGTTAAAAGAAACAGAACAAAGTTTTAGTTTTTCTGATTTGAGCGAAAAACCTGTTTTCTCCTTATTAAGAGGATTTTCTGCTCCTATCAAATTGAAACATGATTTAAGCCAAGATGAGCTACTTTTCTTATTGCGATATGAAACAGATGGATACGCTAAGTGGGATGCTGCCCAGAGTTTGGTGTTGAGTTGTATTAAGGATTATTTAGAACAGCCATCAAATACGTGGCAAATTCCTGCTGCCTTGAGTTCAGCATTCAAACATGTCTTACTCGATGAGTCATTAGATGCTGATTTACGCGCAGAATTATTGACTCCCCCTGGTTTTGAAGAGATTGCAGCAACATTAAATTGTGTTGATGTGGGTGCAGTAGAGGTTGCTCGTGATTTTTTCCGTCAACAATTGGGTTGGTATTTGTATGACTCAGCACAAACACTTTATCACCAATTATGGCAAGCAGAAGATCATCAGATGCATGGAGTGGCTTATGGTCGTAGAAAACTACGTAATATTTGTTTGTGGCTCATGATGAAGGCTAAGGAAACCGCTGCTTTAGAGACGTGTCAGCAGCAATTTATCTCTGCACAAACGATGACCGATCAAATAGCGAGCTTTTCTTTATTAGCCAGTTGTACCAACCAAGGATTACGGGAACAGGCAGTTGAGGATTTTTATAAACAATGGGCTAAAGATGACTTGGTTTTAGATAAGTGGTTCACAATACAAGCAACCAGTGAGATTCCAGACACCTTAACTCATGTCAAAACCTTATTACAACATTCTGCATTTAATATTAAAAATCCTAATAAGGTTCGCGCTTTAGTTAGTGCATTTTGTATGGCAAATCCACGTAATTTTCATGCTGTTGATGGCAGCGGATACAGCTTTTTAGCAGACATATTAATTACGTTAGATAAGATCAATCCACAGATTGCAGCGCGCGCTGCCAATCCATTTACGCGATGGCAGCGTTATGATAAATCCAGGCAAAGTTTAATGCATAATCAGTTAGAACGATTAGCGAAGCAGAGTCTATCGCGTGATTTAGCCGAAGTTGTTTCCAAAAGTTTGGAACACCATTAAGTTGTCTTTTCAGCAATTTTGCCTTCCGCAAAGCGGAAGGTCTAAATCTCCATAATTATTATCAAAGTTGCATTACCAAAGTATGATACGGTTTTGTTCATAGAGGTGAGTTAAATGAATTTGTTGGAAAAAGTATTATTCTTAGAGCAAGAGGCTGCTGATTTTGGCTTTCAGTGGGAAACGACGGCTCAAATTATAGAGCAAATTCAAAGTGAATGTATGGAAATTTCAGAACATTTACAGTCAAAACAGAGCATGAATCAATCTGGGTTACAAGAAGAAATTGGTGATCTATTGCATGCGGTATTTTCCTTATGTGTTTATTGTCAATTTTCCCCTCAAGATACGCTTAAAAAAACATTAGAGAAATTTGAGCGTAGACTACAAGCAGTGAAAACAGTTGCAAAAGAAAAAAAACTAAATAATTTACAGGGACAATCTTTTGATGAATTGATGCTCATTTGGAATTTAGCGAAAAAGCGTGTGGGTTAAGTATAAGTGTTGTTTGGAGCTCCATTTTAATGACTATTGATTGCAACCAAATTTGGAATGGAATGGAGCATTAAGAACCAATATTAACCAAAAACAATAGGCCTACTATAAAGGATACTCTGCGTTTTAATTCAAAATATCAAAAACCGCCATGGCCCACAATTGCAGTTTCAGCTATCTATAACGAAACTTTAGCGCTTTCAGCAGGAAGCGCACTAATCCAATTACAAAAATCCATAGGATTCAATGTATAATAAAGTCCTATACCCAGCTCACATAAGAAAATAATGAGCACAAGCATACTAAAAAGAGAAAAGAGGAGCTGCTTACTTTTTCTTTTTTTCTCATGAATCTTATTTAAAATGGTTTCATTACTATGGAATAATCGATCACTAATAATTTTGATAATGGCCTCTACAATAGCTTTATGGCAGCGTTGATTTTCTAATGCATGTAATTGACTAATGGAAGTGTGTAGCACAACAACTGACTCAATAGCAATTACTGTAAGCGCACACGTACGATTTTGAATGGCCCTCATTTCATCAATTGTTTCACCAGCGGCTAATGTTTCTATAAATTCGGGATCAGAATTCTCATCCTCTTTCTTATAAAGACCAACAGTGCCTGAAATAATGATAAAAAAATCATCACTTATTTCTCCTTCTTTAAGTAAGAGGTCGCCTTTTCCAAAAGTTGTTCTAGACGAAATAGCCATGAACAACTGATAGTTCTTTTCAGACAAATGTTTCAACAATGGACTGTTTCTCAATATATTTTTTTCGTGTTCGGAAAAATCGCTCATTGAATTTTCCTTAATTCAAATTTAATTTTTATTCGTAATCACTGTATGACAGCAAAGGCGATACGAAGAAGGAGGGTTTATTTTAATTATTGTAAAATTATGTATTTTTGCAAGAAAAGTTAAATAATTCTTGGATTAATTGGTGTTGGTAGTACTAAAAATTACTGCGAGAGCTTGCCTTATAGAATTGAATTATTGAAATTAGATCAAAAAATTTCTAGGGTGTCCTGATGATTACCGCATGTTTCTGATATTATTGATGCTGTCGTAATGATACCAAATACCAATAAAAAGGAGAGTGAATTGCCTCAGCGTTATGCAGTTATGGGTAATCCTATCGCACATAGTCTATCCCCTATCATTCATCAACATTTTGCCAAGCAGGTCAATGTTTCAATAACTTATGAAAAAATTAAAGTAGATGATCACACTTTTGAACAACAAGTGACTGATTTTTTTAATCAAGAAGGCAAAGGACTTAATATTACTTTACCTTTTAAGCAACGTGCTTTTACAATGGCGCAACAACGTAGTCATCGCTGCCAGCAAGCTGGAGCAGCAAATACTTTATGGATAAATGCAGATCAACTGCAGGCAGATAATACAGATGGTATTGGTTTTATTCGTGATTTGAGTCGTTATCTTTCGGTACAAAACAAGCACATATTAATCCTGGGTGCCGGAGGTGCTGCACGTGGGATTATTTATCCATTACTAGAAGAGCATCCTGCAGCCCTTATCATCGCGAATCGGACGCCTGAGAAAGCAGCCGCATTGCAGCTGGATTTTCCACAGATCAAATGTATCAACCTTCATGAAGTTGAGGGTGTGTTTGATATTGTTATTAATGCCACCTCTGCGAGTTTGGCAGGTGAGTTTATTGCTCTACCTTTGGAGTGTATGGCTGCAAAACCGTTTTGTTATGATTTGTCTTACAAACATCAAGATATAACGGCTTTTGTCCAATATGCTAGAGATTTAGGCTGTGACGCCGTTGATGGCTTAGGGATGTTGGTAGAACAAGCAGCAGAGGCTTTTTTTATTTGGCATGGAATTCTTCCCGAGACTAAGGATGTGTTGCGATTGTTACGCTCATAATCTATGAGCATTACATCATTTAGGCACGTTTATTCTATACGAACATCTGGTGGAGTTGGTCAGAGCGTGTCACTCAAAAAAAGCAGCCACTTCTTTTGCATTGTTCATCGTATCTTGAAAACCTAACTGAAGAATCTCTCTTGTGAAATCTTGTTCGAAAAGAACAAAACTTAGAAGATCGCCAGAATGCTTCTTTTCACCTAAAAAGTTAAGTAGATATCTCAACAATGTGGGTAAGGCTTTAAAATGTCCTTGAGCTAAAGGCGCTAAATCTTTACTAGGGCGCAGGTGTAATGTTGTAATAGGCCGCCAAGGAGAACGACGCTTCTTCCAGATGGATAGGAGCATGGCAATTTCGTTCATTCGATTTACCATTTCAATATCACGGTCAAGATTATCTAAAAAAAGCGCATTGAGCATATTTCCAAAGATATGCGAAAAGGGAATATCGTCGTTATTACGCAAATTTTCCTGCTCAACGAATGTAGGTATGGCCCGAGTTCCTAAAATTAAAATTTTATCCACTTCAAATCGAATAGCACCACGAAGTGGTGCTGCTAGGCCTATACTTCCATCGCCATAATGAAATCCATCCACTAATACTGTAGGAAAAAATAAGGGTAAGGCACTGGATGCTAAAATATGCTCTGCTTTAATATTGGCGCGCTTACTGCTATGTCGCGGATAATTCCAATCAATAAATTCAGGATTGTTATGCTCATAAAAAGAAATTGTTTGGCGTGTTTCATAGCAATTACTAATTATTTCCAGCGTATTTAGTGTTCCGTTGGCTATATTTTGGGTGATTTTAGTGAAGTCAAGCTCCTCTTCGATCATCTGCTTCAGTGGGGTTGTGTCCAATAAATGTGCGGCTTGGCGCTGTTTGATCATCATCGTACTCATATTTCGTACTACTGATTTACCTAATGCAAAGTTGCTGGCTTTGTAGATTTGTTGGCAATGGATTTCACTCCATATGGTTTCCAGTTTATCAAGGGCAGTTGGAAAGTCATCCGCATTTTCAGCAAGTACAATCGCATTAATACTGCCTACACTAACGCCACTGACTACTTCAAAAGGAAGTGTTTTAACTTGTAATATCTGGCCAATTGCTTTGAGCACCCCTGCTTGATAAGCGCCTCGGGCACCTCCTCCAGCTAAATAAATGGCTTTTTTAGACATGATGATTTTTTTTGTCGCATTTTATTGAATATTTATGTGAAATATAGTTGAATTTGAGATGAATTAGCAAGCTCTTCATAAGCTCTCTTCTCAAAATTTACTCTCCTGGTTAAGTGACTTAAGATCTTTTAAGCTAACAAGGTCTATTGCAAAAAAATTAAAACTCCTTTACTTTAGCTTTAGACAAAGCAGTCAAATTATATGACGCACGATAAGGAACTTAAACTACTGGATTTTTTGAATTTTTTAACGATAATGGAAGCGCTTGTTTCCCAAAAAAATCCAAAATTTGCCCTTTAAGGAAGAACGCTTATGGTAAATATTCTTCGCGAACAACCACGCGCATTTCATATGATTTTTATGTTGGAATTATGGGAACGGTTTGGGTTTTATACAGTACAAGGAATTTTAACCCTGTTTTTTATCCGCTACTTGGGATATACAGATACGGTTTCATATTATACATTTGGTGCTTTTTCTGCTCTTGTTTACGGAATGGTAGTTATTGGTGGCTACTTAGGAGATAGGGTATTAGGTACCAAACGCACCATAGTTCTTGGTCTTATTGTTTTAGCTGCGGGATATTTTTCATTAGCGGTTACTGATAAAGAACATGTATTTTTTGCACTAGGTTTAATATGTGTAGGGAATGGCTTATTTAAAGCAAACCCATCGAATTTATTAGCTAAATGTTATGAAGAAAATGATCCTCGGTTACATGAAGGCTTTACTTTATATTATATGGCAATTAATTTAGGTAGTATGATTGCATTATTTGCAGGTCCTTCCATTTCCAGTCGGTATGGTTATTCTTACGCCTATATGATGAGTGCAATCGGTTTGTTAATTGGATTAGCGAATTATTGGTTACAACATCAATTTATTGCCCATATTAACACTGATGCAGATAAGCGTGAGATCTCCGCATTCCATTGGCTAATAATACTTTTTGGAGTATTTTTTCTCACAGAATGCTCGGCATATTTATTGCAGCATGTAATGCTCACAAAAAATTTATTTTGGGTTATTACCCTTGCCGTGATTGGCTATTACGTATTTATACTACGCAAAGAAAATAAAGTGGTAAGAAATCGGATGTTAGTTGCCTTAGCACTCATGTTCGAAGCGGTAATTTTCTTTACGTTGTATCAGCAAATGCCAACATCCCTCAATTTATTTGCGGTACATAATGTGACTCCTGTTTTCTTAGGTATTACTATTGATGCACAAAGCTTCCAAGCATTGAATCCTATTTGGATTGTATTGATGAGCCCAGTTTTGGCTTGTTTTTACGGTTTACTCAATAAAAAAGGAATTACATTTTCTATTCCTTATAAATTTTCTTTAGGCATGACCATGTGTGGATTGAGTTTTTTAATGCTCTTTTTTGCCCGCTATTTTTATACGGAACATGGAATGGTTTCATCATGGTGGCTCATTATAAGCTATTTGTTCCAAAGTCTTGGCGAACTGTTAGTTTCTGCTTTGGGGGTGGCTATGGTTGCAGAATTAGTCCCCGCACAAATTACGGGTTTCGTGATGGGTATGTGGTTTCTAACTTCTGCAATAGCTGGATTTATTGGTGCGACCGTTGCTTCATATACGGCACTTCCTGAGCAAATTAAACCAGGAGTTGGTTCTTTGATGATTTATACTCATGTATTTGCTTGTATTGGTATCGTAACTTTAATAATTGCGCTGCTTATGTGGATATTATCACCTCGATTAAGCCGTTATATAGCAACAAAAAATACAAACTCTCATCAGGAAGTGAAGGAAGTTGAATATTCTGTATCTAGATGCTTTATAAAGCCTGCTGGATTAGAAAATCATTCTAATTCTTAGGAGCTTAATTTATACTCGATAAAACTAAAAATTGTGTTTTTATTGGAGTGTATGTTTAAGAGAGCGTCACCTTTTGGGAGGGCAGGAGGCTATTGACGGTATGTAGTAAGATGACGATTCTAAAAGGTTTGTTGATTTTTAGACCTTCTGCTTTTTGTGCATAGGCGTCAATTTTTTCTTAAATTGACGCCATTATGCGGGCTCTTACGAAGTTATTAGCGCCAATGACCATGACCACCGCCGTGCCAGCCACCACCATGCCAACCACCACCGCCGCCGTGCCAGCCGCCACCACCGCCGTGCCAACCACCGCCATGCCAGCCGCCACCATGCCAACCACGACCATACCAATTATTACTATTCCAATAGCCCCATCCACTACCTAATCCTCCACCCCATCCGGAGTAGTAGTAGTTTGGGTAATAACCCGAATAACCACTATAGTAATAGCTTCCTGGGTAAGAGGTGACATAACAACCATTTAAGAGTAGGGTGGGTACAAGTACTAGAACTGCGATTATCGTTTTTTTCATGCTCGTTCCCTCGGTCAATTATTGTACTTTAAGTATAAGGCATGAATTAAAATTGTACAGAAAGAACAATTATTTTCTATTGACCGGTAGCTTGGGAACTTAGGAGTAATACACGATGGGGAATAGCTACAGTGTGTTTTACCGCAATAGAATAACCAAGAAAATAATAATTTTAAATTAGTGTAACCCGCGAAGTTTGATGTTTATGTAGGTATGGGTTTATAATTTATAAAAAATTTACAAAGCTCAGAAATGAAAAGGATTTTCTGTATTCTCTTAGTTTTTTTTATCGTTCACCTTCCTGTAAAGGCTGCAGTTATCATTGGTACGCCTATTTATGATCCACCTTACGCAGTTAATGATAAAGTTATTGGTGTTACAGGCTTTGATATTGATGTAATGAATATTATTTGTAGTCGCCTCAAATGGGACTGTCACTATGTGTCCATGCACTATTATGATTTATTTTCGGCCTTGGACGCAGGCAAAATTGATTTTGCAATTGGTGCTTTAGTTATTACTCCCGACAGAGAAGGAAAATATCTTTTTACTTTGCCTTACATGACCTCTGAGGGTGGCTTTTTACTGAAAATCGATAATCCAATTAACAGCGTCAATGAATTAGAGACCAAACGCATTGGAGTATTACAAGGAAGAGAGTATTTAAATTATTTATCTCAAAATGAGTTAGGTAAATATACTATTATTGGTTATAAACGCCCGGTTGAATTAGTAAATGCCTTATATAATAACGAAATAGATGCCCTATTTGGAAACTATTTGACAGTGTTGTATCTCCATTCCCAATATCCAGAATATACCAAGGTATTAAAAAACCACTTCAAAATAGGCAGCGGGCTGGGCATTGCTACCCTCCCTTCTAATAAATTGAAAGTAGAGCAGATCAATACAATAATATTACAGTTTTGGTCCGATGGAACATTTATCAAATTATATAAATATAATTTTCAATTTATTTCTTCTTAATTTTTTTAGCACAAGTAGTATTGCTTTTTCATATTCCCAGAGAGCGTATTTAATCTTATCGATTCAAGGAGTGAAAATCAGAATTCATTTTATCAAGAATATCTATTTTGCGGGATTTGATGTAGCATTAAGTGCTTCAGTAAAATTTGAAGTTAAACGTTGTGATGGATATTGCAATCAGTCTGCGTTCACAAAAGTGGATAAAAAAATATTTACTTGCCAGCGGTGTTCGACGAAATGAAATCTTACCTCCTACTTCTATAAAGTTCAAAACTTTAATTTCTTGGTTAAGTACCGATCCCATTAAATCTTTTGAAAAGTCCAAAAAGAGCCAAAAGATGGAATTTATTCTTGTTTCTTTACAAACAGCGTTCTTGAGAGATTTAGGTCTTTCTATGAAAGGCGAGTATGAAAAAACAGAGAAAAAAAATAACAACAATTCTTCGGAAATGAGCAAGATCAAATTTCTTTTTCTTACGTCTGCAGGAATTTTAATCACTGCGTGCCAAGGGTTTGATGGTGTTGTAACTATGTTAAGTGTATTTGCTTTGTCACCTTCGATTATGCTTGGGATAGGATTTGCTTTTATTTTGCTTTCCGTTATTGTTTTTTTTGGAGTGGACTTAGTTAAAGTCTCTAATGCCTTAGGCGTTAAATTAAGTGAATATAAATTATTAGATGCTTATCTAATACAATTACAAAAGATCAAGGTGATTAGGAAGAAAATTAATGATTACACTCTTGTAGCCATGTCACAAGAAGATTTGCAACAGTTGGAATTAATACTTTCTATGTTGCAAAAGCGCTTTATGTTTCTTGCAGTAGCCAGTAAGCAATTTGATGAGGCTTTAAATAGTAAGAATGTGCAAATGATCAAGACCGCTATTTCTGGAGTATCTGCACTGTTTTTTTTTGGTAGTGGTTTTTTTGCAGGACAATCTGTTGCTCTTTTTATTGCAAGCCTTATTCTGGATTCAGTACTTCCCACTTTTTGGCCGATAATTGTTTTTAGTGCGCTTGTGGGATTAGCAGCACTTAGTATTTATTGGTATGTTGAGCGTCCTGGATTAGAAAAATTAGTGACTAATTGGTTTGGATTGAATGAGGAAAACGTACAACAATTATGTGATAAAAATTCATTGAACAAAGAGATAAAGAAATTAGCAAGTTTAAAAGAAAAAGTGATTAGCACCGCAAGAATCACTAAAAAACTTGCACAATTAGAGCAGGAAATCAATAGCAACGAACCATTGGCTTTGGAGACAACTCCTAATAAAGCTGTGGCTGAGCTACGAGTAAGTACCAATTTTTATTCTTTCCTTAAATCTCCTGTTTCAGCAACTGCTCATGAAAAGCAAGATTTTAATGAGGCGATGTCTTGTGGGGTGATGTAGTTTGAAAACTCATGTTAGAGCAAATCATTAAATATTTAAAGTACCCTTTACAAAGGGAATCGTTATTTTTCGCTGTGCTTCAAGAGAGGCATCATCCAGACGATTAAGTATATGATGTAGATCATGCATATTTCTCGAGCATCTATTAAGCAGAAATTGACCAACACTATCTGGTAAATCAAATCCTCGTTTTAATGCATGGTGTTTTAACGTATTAATTTTATCTTCATCATCGAGCTCCATTAATTGAATGACTAAGCCCCAACTTAATCTGGAACGTAAGTCTGCAAGCTGAATAGGAAGGTTTGTCGGTGCTTGGTTTCCAGAAATAATTAAAATACTTCTCTCTGTATCTTTGATTTTATTATACAAATGAAATAACGCCTCCTCCCAAATCGGATCTGTAGCAATAATATGAATGTCATCTATACAGATTAATGTTTGCTCTTCAATACCCTCTATAGTTTGTGGCCCCCACTCTTTAAGGAGCGTCAAGGGAAGATAGATTGCCGATTGAGTTGAGTTGACTTCTTGACAGCATGCTTGTAATAAATGTGATTTGCCACTTCCAGAAACACCCCAGAGATAAAGTAATCGATTTTCTCTGTAATTTAGCATGTTCTCCAATTGTTGTTGCAGCAGCTTATTATTTCCCCAATTAAAATCTTCCAGGCTTGCTTGATTGTTTAATTTTATAGCTAAAGCTAACTGCTTATTCATTTTGACAGTTCTTTTTTGGGCCATGCTTTTCTGCCCCAGGTCCAAAGATAATCAATGTAGGTAATTACTGTAGTTATTGTTGTCAAACAGATTAATGTGGTTAATAAATAGACGGGGAAGGCAAAATAAGCCAATTCAAAGAGGCATGAAGTCACTAAAGTGAGCTGCAATGCTGTATTGATTTTGCTTAGAACCGTGGGTTGAAACTCTAGTTTTTGGCGAATAAAGTGGTACCAGGCTACTACCCCTAGAGAAATAGTTAAATCTCTAAGAAAAACTAATGCAACTAACCACCAAGGCAGTACGCCTATTAATGCTAATGAAATAAAGCTGGAAGCGATTAATAATTTATCGGCTAAAGGGTCGACAAAGGACCCAAAAAAACTTTGCCAGTTAAAGCTTCTCGCTAAAAAACCATCTAAACCATCACTAAGACCAGCCAGAATAAATAAGTAAAAAGCAATAATATATTCATGAACATATAAATAGAATAAAAAAGGAACGATTAATAGTAAGCGCAATAAAGTAAGCGCATTTGGTATATATTTTAATATCATAGGCCATACGATAATTTAATTACCCCTTATTTCGTCCAGTACCTTGCTAAATCAAAGATAAGATTGACTCTGGAAGGGAATATGTTATTTGCCAATTAGTAAGGTCTAGTGTATACAATACTTAGGGTTCTGTCACTTATGTTTCTCTTCATTTTTACGATACATAATGACTGTGTTACCAATCATTTGTATGAATTCGGCCTGTAATTGATGACACAATTCATGAGCCATGATAAGTCGGTCTTCTTTTTCTGCGCCATTTATTTTTACTTTGATGAGCTCATGTGAATGTAAGGCAACATCCGTTTCCGCAATCACTGCTTCAGTTAAGCCCTTGGCACCAAGAAGGACAACTGGTTTTAGATGATGAGCTTTAGCTTTAAGTGATTTTTTTTGTGAAGTATCCACTGTAATAATCCTAAAATAATTTCCCAATTAACCTAAGTCATTTGGAGGTTAAATGATAAAATGGCAAATTATTGCACGTTTTGCTGGGAAAAGGTAGTGAAATTCAGTATGATAAGGCATATTGAAATCGATATAAAAATTTATGAAGCGTACTAAAAGCAGTAAGCGCTGGCTGCAAGAACACTTTGATGATGTTTATGTAAAAAAAGCACAAGCAGAAGGTTATCGCAGTCGTGCTGTCTACAAGTTAAAAGAAGTAGATGATAAGGAGTCATTACTTAAACCAGGAATGACTGTAGTTGATCTTGGTGCTGCTCCAGGGGGGTGGACTCAGTATATTTCTGAGCAATTGAAAGGTTGCGGACGTATTATCGCTTTAGATATCTTGCCCATGGATGCTCTACCGGATGTGGATTTTATTCTTGGTGATTTTCGAGAAGAAGAGGTATTGCAAAAGTTAATGAATTTGATTCCTGAACATAGCGTGGACTTGTTATTATCAGATATGGCCCCAAATATGAGTGGAAGTAAAGCGATTGATATTCCAAGAGCAATGTATTTGGCGGAGCTTGCTTTTGATTTTGCTGAAAAAATGTTAAAACCTGGTGGTGCTATGTTAATTAAAGTTTTTCATGGTTCAGGTTTTGATGATTTAGTAAAACAAGCAAGATCTTTTTTTGAAAAAGTAGTTATTCGTAAGCCATTGGCTTCACGTGCTCGTTCAAAAGAAACCTATTTGCTGGCAAAGGGATACAATTTATAGTAACTTTATGATCTAATAATTTCGATTGCACAATATAAAGCAGTTCGTCACTAACGAGGTTAATACTTTGAACGACATGGTTAAGAATTTATTTTTATGGCTGATTATAGCAATAGTTCTTGTTTCAGTTTTCAGTAATTTCGGCCCTCGAAACTCGGTTGCTGAGAAACTTTCTTACAGCCAGTTTTTGAAAGAAGTTGATCAAGGTATGGTCAATTCAGTCACCATTGAAGATGATAAAATCATCAAAGGAATCACCAAAAATAATAAGCGTTTTGTAACTTACATGCCTATGCAAGATAATGCTCTACTTGGTGAATTGTTAAAAAGTAAAGTAGAGGTAAGTGGTCAGGAAAAGCAACAAGAAAGTTTCCTCCTGCATTTATTTATCAACTGGTTTCCGATGTTGCTTCTCATTGGTGTTTGGGTCTTTTTTATGCGTCAAATGCAAGGAGGTGGGGGCCGAGGTGCTATGTCTTTTGGGCGATCGCGCGCGCGCCTGCTTGGTGAAGATCAAGTTAAAGTCACTTTTGCAGATGTTGCCGGAGTTGATGAAGCCAAAGAAGAAGTTAAAGAATTGGTTGATTTTTTGCGCGACCCTACCAAATTTCAAAATCTTGGTGGACGCATTCCCCGTGGTGTGCTCCTCGTTGGTTCTCCCGGAACTGGTAAAACACTCTTAGCGAGAGCCGTTGCCGGTGAAGCAAAAGTTCCTTTTTTCACGATTTCAGGTTCTGATTTTGTCGAGATGTTTGTTGGGGTAGGAGCCTCTCGTGTTCGTGATATGTTTGAGCAAGCAAAAAAACATGCACCTTGCATTATTTTCATCGATGAAATCGACGCTGTAGGGCGTCATAGAGGAGCAGGGCTCGGGGGGGGGCATGATGAGCGTGAACAAACCCTGAACCAATTGCTTGTTGAAATGGATGGTTTTGAAGGCAATGAAGGTGTTATTGTTGTTGCTGCAACCAACCGTCCAGATGTTTTGGATCCTGCATTATTACGTCCAGGGCGTTTTGACCGCCAAGTGGTAGTACCTTTGCCTGACATACGAGGACGAGAGCAAATATTAAGAGTACATTTGCAAAAAACTCCCGTAGATACCAATGTAGATGTGATGGCCATTGCTCGAGGAACTCCTGGGTTTTCTGGCGCTGATTTAGCAAATCTCGTTAATGAAGCTGCTTTATTTGCCGCACGAGCGAATAAACGTAAAGTCAGTATGATTGAGTTGGATAATGCAAAAGATAAAATCATGATGGGAGCTGAACGACGCTCCATGGTGATGGATGATAATGAGAAAAAGTTAACCGCATACCACGAAGCAGGACATGCGATTGTAGGTTTATGTGTACCAGAACATGACCCTGTTTATAAGGTATCTATTATTCCTCGTGGACGTGCCCTCGGTGTGACTATGTTTCTACCAGAGCAAGACAGATATAGCCATAGTAAACGTCGCTTAGAAAGCCAATTATCTAGCTTATTTGGCGGACGAATTGCTGAAGAGCTTATTTTTGGTCCAGAGAGTGTGACTACAGGTGCTTCAAATGACATTATGCGTTCTACTGAAATAGCGCGTAAAATGGTTACTACTTGGGGGTTATCGACTTTGGGACCGCTTACTTTTGGTGAAGAAGAAGAAGAGGTATTCTTAGGTCGATCTATGAATAAACATAAAGAAATGTCAGACCGGACGGCACAACAGATTGATGATGAAGTTCGGGCAATTATTGATAGAAACTATAAGCGAGCCAAGGAAATTCTGGTTACTAATATGGATAAACTCCATTTAATGGCTCAAAGCTTAATAAAATATGAAACTATAGATTTCCAACAAATCCAAGAAATTATGTCAGGTAAAGAGCCTTCGCCACCACAAGACTGGGGTTCATCAAAACCTTTAGATGGTTCTGACACGCTGAATCATAATAAATTGTCTGAAAAACCAACCGATCCTGAAGTAATAGTAAATCCTGCTGAAGAGCACTGAAATTATTAATCATAAGTGAGAGAAGCAGGTGAATTCAAAGCAATTTATGAGTTGGCTTCAACGTCAACTCGTACCCGATAGCCTTTTTGAAAATCCATTAATTATGGGTATATTAAATGTCACACCAGATTCTTTTTCTGATGGAGGCCAGTTTTTATCAGTGAATCATGCATGTGAACATGCATTTCAATTAATTGCCCAAGGGGTAGACATAATTGATATTGGGGGACAATCTACACGGCCTGGTGCACAGCAAGTATCAGTAGATGTTGAATTAAAGAGGGTTATTCCGATAATTGAACAACTTCGGTTTAATTCAGATATTTGTATTTCTATTGATACAAATAAACCAGAAGTGATGGAGGCTGCTGTAAATGCTGGTGCTAATCTGATTAATGATGTTTATGCGCTACGCACCGACGGTGCACTTGCAATGGCAGCTAAATTGGCAGTTCCCATTTGCTTAATGCATATGCAGGGGGAACCACAAAATATGCAGAATGAGCCTTATTATTCAGAGGGCGTACTTACTGCAATACTGAGTTTTTTTAAAGAGCGTATCGCAGAATGTGAGCGGCAAGGGATTGATCGCCAAAATATCATTTTAGATCCTGGTTTTGGTTTTGGAAAGCATATACAAGATAATTTGCTCTTAGTTAAAAAGCTTGATATTTTTGCTTCGTTTGGATTGCCGTTGCTTTTAGGGGCATCACGTAAAAGCACTATTGGGGCGATACTTGGAAAAGAAGTTAATGATCGTTTAATAGGCAGTATTGCAGTAGCTGTTTATGCTGCATTGAAAGGCGTTGGAATTATCCGAACGCATGATGTCGATGAAACAAAACAAGCGCTACATATGATCAATATGATCTGTCGTGCGAATATTACATTCCCTGGCAGTATCGATTAAATGAGAGGTAAGTAGGATGAGTCAGCGAAAATATTTTGGTACTGATGGTATTCGTGGGCATGTAGGACTATCAAATATTAATCCTGAATTCATATTAAAGTTAGGCTGGGCAATTGGACAAGTATTGGCGAATGGTCATCGTAAAAAAGTAGTTATCGGAAAGGACACTAGAGTGTCTGGCTATATGTTAGAGTCCGCTTTAGAAGCTGGCTTATCCGCAGCTGGAGTTGATGTCGCTTTATTGGGTCCCATGCCAACTCCAGGCATTGCTTATTTAACGCAAACATTAAGAGCTAATGCAGGTATTGTGATCAGTGCTTCGCATAATCTGTTTGAAGATAACGGGATTAAGTTTTTTTCCGCGGAAGGTGGAAAATTACCTGATAGCGTTGAATTAGCCATAGAAGAAGAACTGGAAAAAAAAATGCAAACAGTGCCTTCTGAAAAATTGGGTAAGGCAACACGAATCAATGATGCAACGGGACGTTATATAGAATTTTGCAAATCTACTATTCCCTCTCTAACACGATTATCCGGTTTAAAAATCATTGTTGATTGTGCTAATGGCGCGACTTACCACGTTGCGCCTAATGTATTTGCTGAGCTTGGAGCTCAAGTTATCTCTATAGCCAATCGTCCTGATGGCTTTAATATCAATGAAAATTGTGGCTCAACATCCCCCGAGTTATTAAGGCAAAAAGTAATTAGCGCGGGTGCAGATATCGGCATTGGTCTTGATGGTGATGGGGATCGCACTATATTAATTGACGCAGAGGGTAACATCGTTGATGGTGATCAAATTTTATATCTTATTGCCAAAGATAGACACCAACGTGGAGTATTACATGGAGGAGTAGTTGGAACATTGATGAGTAATTATGGCTTGGAACGTGCGTTTAATGATCTAGGGATCCCGTTTATCCGTTCAAAGGTTGGTGATCGATATGTTTTAGAGGCTTTACACAAAAATGATTGGAAAATTGGGGGTGAACCCTCAGGCCATATCGTCTGTTTGGATAAGACTACAACAGGGGATGGGATAGTTGCTGCGTTACAAGTATTATCTATGATGGTCAAGCAAGGTAAAACATTACACCAACTAACACAAGGGCTGACTTTATTACCACAAAGTCTTGTAAATTTTAAAACGAATCATGCCGAGCTTTTAGCGAAAAATCCTCAAGTAATTGAAAAAGTTAAGTCATTAGAAAAAAGTTTAAATGGTGAAGGTCGGGTTCTATTAAGACCATCAGGTACTGAACCACTCCTACGCATTATGGTAGAAGGTATTAATGAGTCTTTAGTAAAACAATACGCAAAAAAGCTTTGTGATGATATAAATCAAATTGATGAGCATGAATTCATTAAGTAGGTTTTGGGATCAATATCATTCGTAATAAGAAAAGCTTTTAATAAAAAAAATGCAATAAGACTACACATCTTGTTTGAGTTTGGGTATAGTCCGCAGTGGAGAATAAGAGGGTTAATTAATGAGACAGAAAATAGTCGCTGGCAATTGGAAAATGAATGGTCAGTTACACCAGGTAGTTCAATTAACTAATGAGATTAAAGAGCTACTTCAGTCTGTTAAAAATACCCATGTTGTAATTATGCCGCCATCAATTTATGTACCGCAAGTAAGAGACTTAGTTGCGGAGTGTAATATTGCTCTCGGGGCGCAGAATGTATATCCAAAGGATTTTGGTGCTTATACAGGAGAGATATCTGCTCCTATGTTAAAAGATTTTAACTGCCGTTATATCTTGGTAGGTCATTCTGAGAGAAGACATGGATTTCATGAAGATGAAAATTTTGTCGCGCAAAAATTCCACCATGTAAAAGATCATGGTATGATACCTGTTCTTTGTGTCGGTGAAACACTAATTGAGCGTGAAAAAGGACATACAGAACAAGTAATAACAAATCAATTATTGGCAGTAAGCGAACAAGATAAAAATTGCTTTCGTGATTGTGTAGTAGCTTACGAGCCTGTGTGGGCAATAGGTACAGGAAAAACTGCATCACCAGAACAGGCTCAGGAAGTTCATAAATTCATTAGAAAGTTAGTTGCAGAAATAAATGATAGCGATGCAGAACAACTCCCCCTCCTTTATGGTGGTAGTGTCAATGAAAATAATGCTAAAGCACTGTTTTCAATGCCAGATGTTGATGGTGGTTTGGTAGGAGGAGCATCGTTGAACGCGAAACAGTTTGTGGAAATTGTGAAATGTATCAATTGATATTAATGATTCATGTAATCGTTGCAGTAGTCTTAATCGGCTTAGTACTTATCCAACATGGTAAGGGTGCCGATGTAGGCGCAGCTTTCGGATCAGGCGCTTCCAATACCCTATTTGGTAGCCAAGGAACTGGGGGGTTTTTGTTTAAGCTAACGGGTGCTTTAGCGTTGACTTTTTTTGCTACCAGTTTATTGTTATCTTATTTAGTATCTATGCAATATCAAAAAACGGAACCACAAGTAATCCCTCAACAAACAAGTGTACCGGTGAATTCAATTCCAGTTCCGATTGATGGCAATGATAAAAAGAACAAATAAATTTTTTACTTTGTTTTTAAAGTAAAAAGAAATGGTTAGAAGTAATAATAAATAGAAAAACATGCCGAAGTGGTGAAATTGGTAGACACGCCGTCTTGAGGGGGCGGTGGCGTAAGCCGTGCCGGTTCGAGTCCGGCCTTCGGCACCATTTTAATTCGTGCAAGGTAAAAAAATGCTATCTCAATATTTTCCAGTTCTCATTTTCATAATAATTGGAGTCGCATTAGGTTTAGCGATGTTAGGTGCTGGTAGCCTATTTTCAAAACATATGCCCGATGATGCCAAAAATGCACCTTACGAATGTGGATTTGGTGCCTTTGAAAATGCGCATATCCCTTTTGATGTTCGCTTTTATCTTGTAGCCATACTTTTCATTATCTTTGATTTGGAAACGGCTTTCTTTTTCCCTTGGGCTTTGGTTCTACGTAAGATAGGTTGGTTTGGTTTTGCAGGAATGATGTTATTTCTAGGATTGTTAGTTATTGGTTTTATTTATGAATGGAAACGCGGCGCACTTGAGTGGGAATAATTTTAGTGCAAGCATGTTCACTTCTGATCGCTTTCTACAGTAGAAGCATACGATTAGAAGGACTCTTTTTTTATTAATATTTAACTGCTTAGAGGCTAGCTATGGCGGTTGCTGAATTGCAAAAAAATGGCTTTGTGACGACTTCTGTCGAAAAACTTGTTGGATGGGCGCGTAGCGGTTCTATGTGGCCTATGACATTTGGTTTAGCATGTTGTGCCGTAGAAATGATGCATGCTGGTGCTGCACGTTATGATTTGGACCGGTTTGGAGTTATTTTTCGTCCTAGTCCTCGTCAATCTGATGTGATGATAGTGGCTGGCACATTGTGTAATAAAATGGCTCCTGCTTTACGCAAAGTTTATGACCAAATGCCTGAACCTAGATGGGTGATTTCCATGGGATCATGCGCTAATGGAGGTGGATATTATCATTATTCCTACTCAGTAGTGCGTGGGTGTGATCGTATTGTTCCTGTAGATGTTTATGTGCCAGGGTGTCCTCCAACTGCTGAAGCACTACTTTATGGAATTATTCAATTACAAAACAAAATCAGGCATAAAAAAATCTTAGAAGCTTAAGATTATCAAAGGTGCAAATAGATGACAAAAAATGATTATTTGGTTGAACAACTCAATAGTGAATTGACAAGTTACATCAGCACTGTATCTGTCGCTCATGATGAGGTAACCATTGAAGTTGATGCATCAAATCTAAAAGCCGTAATGCTTGAATTACGTGATTTAGAGGCTTTTTGTTTTGATCAACTTATTGATCTTTGTGCGGTAGATTATTTGCTTTATGGTCAATATGATTGGGAAACAGATGCAGCAACAGAAAAGGGTTTTTCTCGAGGCGTTGAGCGCCAAGAAACCAACGCATATACACTCGATAAACCTCGTTTTGCCGTAGTTTATCACTTGCTTTCAACTAAAAAAAATCATCGTATACGTGTTAAAGTATTTGCTGATGAGTCACACTTAATTGTTCCATCAATACATGATTTATGGAAAGGAGCAAATTGGTTTGAGCGTGAAGCTTATGATTTATATGGTGTTTTATTTGAGGGCCACCCAGATTTAAGACGTATCTTGACGGATTATGGTTTTATTGGACACCCATTTCGTAAAGATTTTCCCCTAAGCGGCCATGTTGAAATGCGCTATGATGCAAAATCTGAAAAAGTCATTTATGCTCCAGTAGATATTGAGCCTAGAGTTTTAGTGCCTAAGGTTATTCGTAATGATAACCGTTATATTGGTAACAAAGGTGGCGAAAATGATTGAATTGAAAAACTATACTTTAAATTTTGGCCCACAACACCCAGCGGCACATGGCGTATTACGTTTAGTTCTTGAACTTGAAGGTGAAACAATCATACGTGCTGATCCTCATATTGGTTTATTACATAGGGCAACAGAAAAATTAGCAGAAACAAAACCCTATATCCAAACTATTGGTTATATGGATAGGCTCGATTATGT
Source organism: Legionella cincinnatiensis (assembly GCF_900452415.1). Classification (NCBI taxonomy): domain Bacteria; kingdom Pseudomonadati; phylum Pseudomonadota; class Gammaproteobacteria; order Legionellales; family Legionellaceae; genus Legionella; species Legionella cincinnatiensis. The sequence goes on from NZ_UGNX01000001.1 coordinate 320,663, forward strand.
CTCTATGATGTGTAATGAGCACGCATATGTGCGAGCAATCGAAAAGTTATTAGGCATAGAAATTCCCTTACGTGCTCAATACATTCGGACTATGTTTGATGAAGTAACACGTATTTTGAATCACCTTTTATGGTTGGGTGCCATTGCACTTGATATAGGAGCTATGACTGTCTTTTTATATTGCTTTAGAGAGCGTGAAGATTTATTTGATTGTTATGAGGCTGTATCTGGAGCGCGGATGCATGCTACTTACTATAGGCCTGGAGGTGTAGCACGAGACTTGCCCGATATGATGCCTAAGTATCAAACCTCAAAATGGCATAATGATCGTGAAGTTGAAAAACTAAATGAAGACCGTAATGGCAGCTTGCTTGATTTTCTCTGGGCATTTACTGAGCGTTTTCCGCGCTGTGTCGATGAGTATGAAACATTATTAACCGATAATCGAATTTGGAAGCAACGCACCGTTGATATTGGTATTGTTTCACCTGAAGATGCACTTCAATGGGGTTTTACAGGCCCTATGCTTCGTGGTTCTGGAATTGCCTGGGACTTACGAAAAAAGCAAAGTTATGCTGCTTATGATCGTGTAGATTTTGATATCCCTGTAGGTAAAACAGGTGATTGTTATGATCGCTATTTAGTTCGTGTAGAAGAGCTAAGACAATCAAATCGCATAGTCAGACAATGTATTGAGTGGTTAAAGGCAAATCCTGGTCCAGTTCGAGTAGATGACCATAAAATTACGCCTCCCCGACGTGTAGAAATGAAAGCAGACATGGAAGAGTTAATCCATCACTTTAAGTTATTTACTGAAGGTTTTTGTTTACCTGCGGGTGAAGTATACAGTGCTGTTGAGGCGCCTAAAGGCGAGTTTGGTATTTATATGGTATCTGATGGTGCTAATAAACCCTATAGAATGAAAATTCGTGCTCCTGGGTTTGCTCATCTGTCCAGTTATGATGAAATGACTCGAGGACATATGATCGCTGATGGGGTCGCTATTTTAGCAAGCCAGGATATAGTATTTGGTGAAATTGATCGTTAATTCTTAGGGTGTTTTATTGCAAAGTTTTTGCTATGACCTTGCAGGAGTTTAATTAAAGATCGTAGAAATTTATATAATTTGTGCTTGATTTGCTGTCAAATTGACATGTTTGATAATGCGCAGGCACATATTGGTATGTAGTATATGAAGCATTTTGCAAATGAAATGTCAAGATGATGGTTAAGATATGATGTGAGTCATGTAAATTTTTTGCACGACTCCCTAAATAAAAGGTTTAGAAATGTCTGATAATTCAGCAAAAATATTGCATCAATTAGTCTCGGCTGAGAGAATAAAAGATATTGACCATTGGATAGCAAAATATCCAATAGATCAAAAACAATCTGCTGTAATGAGTGTTTTAAGAATTGTTCAAGAAGAGCATGGCTACTTAACTACTGAACTAATGGATGCAATCGCGAATTACCTTGATATGCCTCCAATTGCGGTTTATGAAGTGGCCAGTTTCTATACGATGTATGAGCACAAGCAAGTTGGTAGACATTTGATAAATGTATGTACCAATATTTCATGTATGCTCTGTGATTCTGCCGCGGTTGTAAAACATCTAGAAAAAAAATTAGACATAAAATTGGGTGAAACTACGGATGATGGGCGCTTTACCTTACGAGCAGTGGAATGTTTGGGGGCTTGTGTTAATGCACCAATGATGCAAGTGGATAAGGACTATCATGAAAATTTGACTCCTGAATCAATAGACAAAGTGTTGGAACAATACCAATAAAAGATAGAGGTGGTTGCCGTGGTTGAATTAAATCAAGTTTGCTATCGAACATTTCATCTACCAGAACCTTGGACACTATCTGCATATGAAAGTGTTGGTGGATACAGTGCTTGGAGAAAAATTTTAAAAGAACAAACTTCTCCTCAACATATTATTGACGAACTCAAAACTTCTGCATTACGAGGTCGAGGTGGCGCTGGGTTTCCTACTGGATTGAAATGGAGCTTTATGAATCGCAATAATCCAGTACAAAAATACGTTGTATGTAATTCTGATGAAGGTGAGCCAGGTACTTGTAAGGATCGAGATATACTCAGATTTAACCCTCATCAACTTATAGAAGGTATGGCTATAGCCGGATATACCATGGGAGCAACTGTGGGTTACAACTATATCCGTGGTGAATTTTGGCTGCCTTATGAACATACCGAGATGGCCATAGAAGAAGCCTATGCTGCAGGTTTATTGGGCAAAAATATCTTAGGTTCTGGTATTGACTTTGATCTATACAATCACTTAGGGGCAGGGGCCTATATCTGCGGTGAAGAAACTGCTTTACTTAATTCTCTTGAGGGAAAAAAAGGTCAACCACGATTTAAACCTCCGTTTCCTGCAAATTACGGTTTATACGGCAAACCCACGACAATAAACAACACTGAAACTTTTGCTTCCGTTCCCGTTATTATGGAAAAGAGTGGTGAATGGTTTTTAAAATTAGGTAAACCCAATAATGGAGGCGCTAAGTGTTTTAGTGTTAGTGGACATGTCAATAAGCCAGGAAATTTTGAAATTCCACTAGGCACCCCTTTTAAAATACTTGTAGAGTTAGCAGGTGGCGTTCGCGAAGGTCGAAAGATAAAAGCGGTAATTCCTGGGGGAACATCGATGCCTGTCTTGCCAGGTGACGTTATGATGGGTCTTGATATGGATTATGATAGCATCCAGAAAGCTGGTTCAGGACTAGGATCAGGAGCGGTAATCATCATGGATGAAACTACTTGTATGGTAGATGCGTTGTATCGTATTGCAGAATTCTACATGGATGAGTCTTGTGGTCAATGTACTCCATGTCGAGAAGGTACGGGTTGGATGGTTCGTCTATTACACCGCATTAAAGAAGGCCATGGTGAACCTGGGGATGTAGAGAGATTAGTCAATGTCGCGAATAATATCGAAGGACGCACTATTTGTGCATTAGGCGAGGCAGCCGCTTGGCCTGTACAAAGTTTTATTAAGCATTTCCGCGATGAATTTGAATATTTCGTGAAACATAAACGCTCAATCGTCGCAGCATAAATAAAAGGTTTGACTATGACTACTACTATTGAAATCGACGGTAAAGTTTTTGAAGCAGAAAATGGTCAAATGATCATTGAAGTGGCAGATGAAGCAGGTATTCATATCCCACGTTTTTGCTATCATAAAAAGTTATCAGTGGCAGCAAACTGCCGCATGTGTTTAGTTGAAGTTGAAAATGGCAGAAAACCAGTTCCTGCTTGTGCAACGCCAATTACAAACGGGATGAAAGTCTTTACTAAATCAAAAGAAGCCTTACACTCTCAAAAAGCAGTTATGGAGTTTCTTCTCATTAATCACCCCTTGGATTGCCCAATATGCGATCAAGGTGGGGAGTGTGAATTACAAGATAACTCTATGGGATTTGGTTCAGGCTCATCAGAATACAAAGAAACAAAGCGGTCTGTGGATGATGATAATTTAGGGCCACTCATTTCTACTGAAATGACGCGATGTATCCATTGCACTCGTTGTGTCCGATTTGGCGAAGAAATAGCAGGATTAAGAGAGTTAGGTGCAACAGGACGTGGTGAACATATGCAAATTGGCACGTATGTTCAGCATAGTATGAAGTCAGAAGTTTCTGGTAATATTATTGATTTATGTCCTGTAGGGGCTTTAACCTCTAAACCCTTTCGTTTCACAGCAAGAGCTTGGGAATTAACGCAACATGAAGGTGTTGCACCCCATGATTGTTTGGGATCAAATATTTATTTACACACACGCCGAAATGAGTTGATGCGTGTTGTTCCTAAAGAAAATGAAGTAATTAATGAAACCTGGCTCTCTGATCGTGATCGATTCAGTTATTTAGGATTAAAAAGCGCAGCAAGAGCTTCTCAGCCTCAAATTAAACGCAATGGTCAATGGGAAACAGTTGATTGGGAAACGGCCTTAAAATTTACGGCAGATGGGCTAGCTCGTGTTATAAAAAATAATGGACCTGAACAAGTAGCCGCATTTGCATCGAGTTCTTCTACCTTAGAAGAACTATTTTTATTGCAAAAACTGATGCGCGAAATTGGAGTGCATAATCTTGATCATAGAGTGCAACAAATTGATTTCAAAGATCAAGAAAATCAAACAACAACCCCTCAAAGTTCTTTAGCGTATGCCGACATAGAGCATCAAAATTCTATATTGCTCGTTGGATGCAATATAGATCGCGAAGTCCCCTTGGCTGGTGTTCGACTTCGTAAGGCTTTTCGTAATGGCGCCAAAATTTATGCAATTAATCCAGTAGATTTTGAATTCCGTTTTGATTTAAGTGAGCGCTTTATAATTCCACCCTTGGAAATGCCAATGCAATTGGCCAAACTTATTTTAGCTCTTACTGATAATATAAAGAATTTACCTGAGGAAATACAAAAATTATTGATAGGCTTAGAACCAGACGAAGCGATTCGAAGTGTTGCTAAGGCATTAAAAGAAGGCAAGGCATGCCTCGTTACTGGTGCTCTTTGTGAAAATCATCCAGAGGCTGCTTTATTGCGTACTTTTGTTTTCTTGATCGAAAAGTTAAGTGGTGCAAAGGTACTCAGACTTACTCAGGGTGCTAATACTGCCGGAGCATGGATGGCGGGAATGGTTCCCCATAGAACAACAGCAGGAAAATCTGTTTCCACTGTCGGAATGGATGTCCAGTCAGCGATCAATGCAAAACTTAAAGCATATTTTTTAATGGGAGTTGAGCCTGGCTTTGATTTTGCTAATCCTTTTGGTGCAAGACAAGCGATGCTTGCCGCAGAATTTGTGGTGCTTCTCTCTGCCTATAATCATGATTCAATGCATGATTATGCGGATGTAATCTTACCTATAGCTCCTTATGCAGAAACTTCAGGAACATATGTTAATGTTGATAATACTTGGCAAACAGTAAAAGGCGCTTTGTCTCCTCATGGAGATTCTCGGCCGGCATGGAAGATTTTACGAGTGTTAGGTAATTTGCTCCACTGCCATGATTTTGAATATATGTCGACTGAGCATGTGTTAACAGAAATAAAAAATATTATTGCAATTACAATGGAGCAGGAATATAAACCTTATTATCCTGAATGTTTACCACTAATGAATCAATCTCTAATTCGAGTTGGCGAATGGCCTCTATACCGTAGCGACGCGATTATTAGAAATGCTAAAGAGTTACAATTATGTGCTGCGGCTGAGTCGGCATGTATTCGCATCAATCCTGAAACGGCAGATAGATTAAATTTAGATGATGTTGCTACTGTATCTCAGGGAGATATTGAGATAACATTGCCGCTTAAACGTGATGAGCGCATTGCGGCCGATGTTGTATGGGTAGCAAACGCGATGCCTGAGACAGTTGATTTAGGTCATTCATTTGCTGCAATAACTATTAAGCGCTAGGCAGGTAAAAAAATGCTGCAAGATATTAGCATATTAATTTGGGTCATTATCAAAATATTAGTGATAGTAATACCTTTATTACTTTGTGTTGCCTATTTAATTTACGCTGAGCGTAAAGTAATAGGATATATCCAGGCTCGGATAGGTCCAAACCGAGTTGGTGTTAAAGGTTTACTTCAGCCTATTGCTGACTTAATTAAATTGATTACAAAAGAAATTATTATTCCTACACGATCAAATAGATACCTCTTTATTGCTGCACCATTGTTTGCCTTGGTACCTGCTTTAGTTGGTTGGGCTGTTGTTCCTTTTCAAGAAGGAGTTGTTCTCGCAAACATTAATGCAGGTGTGCTCTATATTTTTGCAATGAGTTCCTTAGGCGTGTATGGGGTATTAATTGCAGGGTGGGCGTCTAATTCTAAATATGCAATGTTCGGTGCCTTAAGAAGTACTGCCCAGACTGTTTCTTATGAGATAGCGATGGGTTTTGCGTTAGTAGGGGTACTGCTGGCAGCAGGAAGTATGAACTTAACCGACGTCGTTAATTCACAAAAAGGAGGCATTTTACATTGGTGGTTTATTCCATTATTGCCACTCTTTCTTGTATTTTGGATTGCAGGTATCGCTGAAACAAATAGAGCCCCCTTTGATTTGGCTGAAGGAGAGTCTGAAATTGTTGCAGGGTTCCACGTTGAATACTCTGGGATAGGATTTGCACTATTTTTCTTGTCCGAATATGCCAGCATGATTCTTATTTCTGTATTGCTCAGTGTTTTATTTCTCGGGGGATGGATGTCTCCATTTGAGGGAATACCGATTTTAGAAGACATCTTTTTTGTTGTTCCTGGTTTTGTTTGGTTGCTCGTAAAAGTATGCTTTTTCCTTTACGTGTATTTGTGGATAAGGGCAACTTTTCCTCGTTATCGTTATGACCAGCTTATGCGTTTAGGTTGGAAAGTACTTATTCCAGTCACCATCGTTTGGATTATTGTAACTGCCTTAATGGTTATAACACATCTTAAACCTTGGTTTTGATGATTAATAGAGAAGCCGATGAAAAAAGCATATCAAAATATAAAATATTATTTACGTAGTTTTCTTTTAGTAGAATTATTATTGGGGCTAAAGTTAACGGGTAAATATTTCTTTAAGAAAAAAGTAACTGTGCAATTTCCTGAAGAAAAAACACCCATTTCACCTCGTTTTAGAGGCTTACTGGCGTTGCGTCGTTATCCCAATGGTGAAGAGCGTTGTATCGCGTGCAAGTTATGTGAGGCGGTGTGCCCAGCATTGGCCATAACAATTGAAGCAGAACCGCGTGCAGATGGTACACGTCGCACAACACGATATGATATTGATATGTTTAAATGTATTAATTGCGGTTTATGTGAGGAATCATGCCCAGTGGACTCTATAGTTGTTACCCCAATACATCATTATCATGTTAGTGAGCGTGGGCAAAACATTATGACTAAAGAAAAGTTATTGGCGCTTGGTGATTTGATGGAACCCAAACTTGCAGCAGATCGAGCTGCTGACGAAAAATACCGATGATGAGGTAATTTTTATGCATGATTTATTAGTTCAAGTGATTTTTTATATCTTTGCAGCATTAGCAATCGGTGCTGCCTTTATGGTAATTATCCAAGATAACCCAGTGCGTAGTGTTTTATTTCTTGTACTTACTTTTTTTGCCAGTGCTGTATTATGGATACTTGCGGAAGCGGAGTTTCTCGCGCTTATTCTTGTGTTAGTTTATGTTGGCGCAGTGATGACATTGTTTTTATTTGTCGTCATGATGCTCAATATTGATGTTGAAATAATGAAGAGCCATTATAAACGTTATTTACCCTTTGGACTGATTCTTGTTGCTTTGTTCCTTGGACTTTTAATGGTGTCTATTCCTTCTGGGACCTTTAAGAAAAACGTAGAAGTTCAACAAAGTCATGCAATAAGCTCACAACTGCTTGATGCAAAACAAAATGGCACTGAAGAACAACGACCATTATCGAATACTGAAGCTTTAGGTATGGTGCTGTATACAGATTATTTATTGGCTTTTGAAATTGCAGCTGCTTTATTGTTAATAGCAATCATTTCCGCAATAACTTTGGCTCATAGAGGCCCGAGAAAATCGAAAAGACAAAATGTGAAACAACAGATTCTAACGCATAAAAATCAGCGAGTAGAATTAATTAATATGAAAGCAGAAAAATAATATTGGGGAATTCTAGATGATACCTGTTAATCATTACCTAATTTTAGGAGCCATTTTATTTGGTTTTGGTCTTATTGGCATTATGATGAATCGGAGAAACATCATTTTATTGCTCGTATGCATCGAATTAATGTTACTCGCAGTGAACACGAATTTTGTTGCATTTTCACATTATTATAGCGAAATTAGTGGACAAGTTTTTGTTTTTTTTATATTAACTGTTGCTGCTGCAGAAGCGGCTATAGGTTTAGCCATAGTGATGTTGCTTTTCAGAAATAGAGGTAACATTAACGTTGATAAGATGAATCATTTAAAAGGTTAACATTGTGAGTATCCAACAACTTTGTCTAATAATTGTTCTAGCGCCTCTTGCAGGTTCTATGATTGCTGGCTTTTTTCGTAATCAAATAGGACGAGCTGGAGCTCATACAGTCACTATTTTGGGAGTTGCGATTTCTTTCGCAACATCAGTGTATTTGGCGTGCCAGCTTTTTTCTGGCCACATCTCAACTGAGAGTACTGTTGTTTATCATTGGGCGAGTGGCGGATTAATTCTTCCATTCGAATTTAATATAGGATTTTTAATTGATCCGTTAAGTACAGTCATGTTGGTTATCGTTAACTTTGTATCGTTACTCGTACATATATACAGTATTGGATATATGGCGGATGATGATGGGTATCAACGTTTTTTTAGTTATATTTCGTTGTTTACCTTTATGATGCTGATGTTGGTAACTGCCAACAATTTCTTACAATTATTCTTTGGCTGGGAAGGTGTAGGACTAGTGTCTTATTTGCTTATCGGTTTTTGGTACCAGAAAGAATCGGCTAATGAAGGTAGTCTGAAAGCGTTTATTGTAAATCGCGTAGGCGATTTTGGATTTTTATTAGGTATTGCTCTCGTTTTTGCATATACAGGAAGCATTGATTATACAACTGTGTTCCAAAATGCAAACTACTTGGCTACTCAAAATATAGAGTTATTTCAAGGACATCCTTGGTCTTTGATGACGGTAATTTGTTTGGCTTTGTATGTGGGGGCTATGGGAAAATCAGCACAAATACCTTTACATGTATGGTTACCTGAATCTATGGAAGGTCCAACACCAATTTCAGCACTTATCCATGCTGCAACAATGGTTACAGCAGGGGTATTTATGATAGCGCGTATTTCTCCACTTATTGAATATTCTACTACTGCGCTAAGTGTGGTCCTGGTGATTGGTGCTAGTGGTGCACTCTTTACGGGAATTTTAGCTTTGGTGATGAATGACATTAAACGGGTTGTAGCCTATTCGACTTTGTCACAACTTGGTTATATGATGGTAGCGATGGGTGCTTCTGCCTATAGCGCTGGCATCTTTCATCTGCTTACCCACGCATGTTTTAAAGCATTATTGTTCCTTGGTGCGGGTTCAGTTATTATTGGCATGCATCATGAACAAGATATGAGAAAGATGGGTGGCTTATGGAATAAAATGCCTATTACCTATGTGACTTACGTTATTGGTTCTTTGGCTTTATGTGCGTTTCCACCTTTTGCAGGATTTTATTCAAAAGATACAATTATCGAAGCAGCCCAATTATCGCAGATCCCTGGAAGTAGTTATGCCTATTTTTGTGTCGTTCTCGGTGCTGGTGTAACGGCGCTCTATACATTTAGATCTTTATTTATGACTTTTCATGGCAAGCCGCGCATGGATGAACATACATTAAGCCATATTCATGAATCACCATGGGTAGTATGGCTCCCGCTGGTTTTACTCGCCATTCCTTCTGTTATATTAGGCTACGTACTTTATATGCCTATGCTCTATGATAACCCAAGTCTAATTGGTTCATCACTGTTTATTCTACCGCAACATAATGTTTTAGCAGAACTAGCGCATGAAGTTGTTTCTCCTTTTGAAAGCATGCTACATTCAGTGTACTCCTTGACGCTTTGGATTACTTTAGCTGGCGCCGCTATCGCGTGGGTTTGCTATATTGCTGTTCCATCTCTCCCAGGACAATTAGCACGACGCTTTTCACTCATTTATAAAATACTTGTTAATAAATATGGTTTCGATGCTTTTAACAATTTGTTTATTGTAAAAGGTTCGAAGGGAATAGGACGAATATTTTATAATGTCGGTGATCAGAAATTAATCGATGGAATGGTTGTAAATGGCAGTAGTCGACTTATTAGATGGTTTTCAGCTAAAGGTCGCACGATACAAAGCGGTTATCTGTATCATTATGCGGCAGTAATGGTATTGGGGTTATTTGGATTTTTATGCTGGTTGATACTCGGCTGAATATAGGGTGAAGGTATGCATTATTTGCTCAATTTACTAATTTGGTTGCCCATAATAGGCGGTGTTTTTGTTCTTCTCGTTGGAGATGATCGTAACCCGAATATTTCACGCTACTTAGCTTTATTTACGGTAATACTTTGCTTGTTGCTTTGTATTCCACTTGTTGCAGGTTTTGATACCAAAACATTAGGAATGCAATATTTGGAAGAATTTCCGTGGATGCCAGCCTTAGGGATTAGCTATAGTTTAGGCATTGATGGACTCTCTTTGCTTCTTATTGTGCTTAGTATTTTTACTAACCTAATTGTTATTTTAGCTACTTGGGATAGTATCACCAATAGAGTTTCTCAATATTTAGCTGCATTTTTAATTATGCAGGGCCTATTAGTTGGGGTGTTTTCTGCTTTAGATGCCATTTTATTCTATGTGTTTTGGGAAGCAACATTGATCCCCATGTATCTGATTATCGGTATCTGGGGTTCGGATAATCGAGTCTATGCTGCTATTAAATTTTTCTTATACACTTTTTTAGGCTCGGTGTTAATGCTGGCCAGCTTTTTGTACATGGGATATATCGCTGGTACATTCAATATTGAAGCTTTTTATGCAATTAAACTTGGCATGACCGCACAAACATTGATTTTTATTGCTTTTTTCCTAGGCTTTGCAATAAAAATTCCTATGTTTCCTGTTCATACTTGGTTGCCAGATGCTCATACGGAAGCACCTGCAGGGGGCTCTGTAGTGTTAGCCGCAATTTTACTGAAGCTAGGCGCTTACGGATTTATTCGTTTTTCTTTGCCTATAGTTCCTGATGCATGTAATCGATACGCCGGGATAATGATTGCTCTCTCTTTAATTGCGATTGTTTATATTGCTTTGGTTGCAATTATTCAAAAAGACATGAAACGACTCATTGCATATTCTTCAATTTCGCATATGGGATTTGTGACCCTAGGTTCCTTTGCTATTTTTGCTATTGCGAAACAATCAGGTCTAAGCGGAGCAGGTTTAATATTAGAAGGTGCAATCGTTGTAATGATTTCACATGCCTTTGTCTCCAGTGGGCTTTTTGCGGGTGTTGGATACATTTATGATCGGATGCATACCCGAAAATTAGCGGATTTTGGTGGAATCGTAAATACAATGCCTATGTTTGCTTCGTTCTTTATGCTCTTTTGTATGGCAAATGCAGGACTACCAGGAACCTCCGGATTTGTTGGCGAGTTTATGGTAATTTTGGGTTCACTTAAAGCGGGCTTCTGGGTTGCATTTTGGGCCGCAACTACGTTAATTACATCTGCAGGCTATAATCTCTGGATGTATAAACGCGTCATTTTTGGGCCTATAGCTAATGAAAAGGTTGCAGCGCTAAAAGACCTTACGGGCTTTGAGTTAAGTGCTTATATCCTGCTTGCTTTAGCAGTAATTGTTATGGGTGTTTATCCTAAGCCATTGTTAGAGTATATCCATCAAACAGTAAGCCATACTCTCGCATTAGCAAGCCAATCAAAACTGTAATCAAGGTTAATCAATATGACAGCATTACTAGAAAATATTCATGTAGCCCTTCCTGAAATGGTTGTGTTGGCTACAGCCTGTATCGCATTGCTTGCCGATTTATTTTTAAGGCATCGGTATAAGTCAGCTGCTTATTTTATATCCTGCATCGGATTGATTGTAGCTGCCTTGATTAGCTTCTTTTATATTGGGATGTTTAAAGTTATTACTTTGAGTGGCTTGTTTATTAGTGATGATGTAGCTCATATAATGAAGTTTTTTATTTATCTTACTGTTTTGCTCAGTTTTATCTATTCAAGAAACTACATCGATGAGCGTCAAATGCCATCCGGTGATTATTATGTATTAGGAATGTTTTCTGCATTAGGTATGATGCTTCTTGTTTCAGCTCATTCATTGTTAACCGTATTTCTAGGGTTAGAATTATTATCTTTACCTTTGTATGCTATGACAGCCATTCGCAGAACAGATGGTGATTCTTCTGAAGCTGCAATAAAATATTTCGTAATGGGATCCATCGCATCGGCTATGCTTTTATACGGCATGTCTTTAATTTATGGAGCTACCGGGAAATTAGATCTATTAGATGTTGCTAATGCAATTGCTGCAAATTGGCAACAGCAAAATGCATTATTATCTTTTGCCTTAGTCTTCATTTTGGCAGGGGTTGCGTTTAAATTAGCTGCTGTACCGTTTCACATGTGGGCTCCTGATGTATACCAAGGAGCACCTAGCTCCGTTACTTTGTTTATTAGTGCCGCACCAAAAATAGCTGCAGTTGGTATGACTTTTAGATTACTTACTATTGGTTTGGTAGATATTAGTTCGCAATGGCAACAAATTTTGCTGGTAATCACGCTGCTTTCTACTGGCTTAGGAAATCTATTTGCTGTAGTTCAGAGTAGTATTAAACGCTTACTGGCATATTCAGCGATATCACATATAGGATATGCTTTGTTTGGTATTCTAGCTGCAAGTGCATCAGGATATTCAGCTGCTCTTTACTATATTGTAGTTTATTCGATTACATCAGCAGCTGCTTTTGGATTGATTGTTTTAATGTCAAGTCAAGGGATGGAAATTGATAATGTTGATGATTTAAAAGGACTTAGCAAAAGAAGTCCTTGGCTTGCATTTATGATGCTAATCATTATGTTTTCAATGGCAGGTGTTCCTCCTACAGTTGGATTTCTTACCAAATTACTCGTGCTTAAAGCTCTAGTCGATGCACAAATGACGTGGGTTGCAGTAGTAGGTTTATTCTTTACAGTTATTGGCGCTTATTATTATTTGCGTATTGTTAAAATAATGTATTTTGATAAACCTGTTCATAATGAACCCGTTATTGTAGATAAAGGTAATGTTTTAATTTTTTCTTTCAACTGTCTCTCATTGCTTTACTTGGGTATTTTTCCCGGAGCTTTAGTTGTAACGTGTATCAATGCTTTTGCTTCTTAATAACCTATGTCTGCATCATAAATTGGTCTTTTGGGGATGCAGAACACATTTTATTGACAAACTTGAACGAAAGTACTTGCTAAGAAGGAAGAGTCTCAGTATACTTGCCTTCAGTTGACGCGGGGTGGAGCAGCCTGGTAGCTCGTCGGGCTCATAACCCGAAGGTCGTAGGTTCAAATCCTGCCCCCGCTACCACTTATTTAGAACCCCATTTATGGGGTTTTTTATTATCTTAAAAAACGTAGTTGGATTGCAGTGAAAAGGTTAACGTACAATCATTCACCGTAAATCAAATTTTTTAGGATTGTATTTAATTTGTAACTGCACTAAGAACATAGTAGCCCTGTAGAATAAAGTCATTCTGTGAAATTTCTACTTATAGAAGATTTCCAAATATATGCTTTATCTTCAGCCAGGTTACTGTACCGTATTTGTATTAGGCAATATGCCTTTTTGAAATTATAAATAGTATGATACAAGATGAATTGGAACATTTATTAGCTCCTGTAATTGCTGATATGGGCTATGAACTTTGGGGATGTGAATATCTTTCACAAGGTAAGCATTCTTTGCTGCGAATATACATTGATAAATCTGATGGAATAACAATTGATGATTGTGAAGCGGTAAGCCATCAAGTAAGTGCCTTACTTGATGTAGAGGATCCAATTCATGGAAATTATAGTTTAGAAGTATCCTCTCCTGGCATTCCTAGACCTCTATTTAAAAGTTGGCAATATCAACGATATTTAGGGCATGAGATTCAGGTGAAAACTTTTAAGCCGGTTGGCGGTAAACGTAAATTGATGGGCATTCTAGTTTCAGCATCTGAAACTTCTATAGTGCTTAATCTAGGCAATGAAGATCAAGAATTACTTTTTTCAAATATTGTGAGAGCAAGTTTGACAGTATAGAGAGGCGAACAATGAGCAAAGAATTGTTACTGGTTGCAGAGGCATTATCAAACGAAAGAGGTGTAAGTAAGGACGTTATTATACTTGCCATTCAGGCCGCATTAGAGTCTGCAACTCGCAAGATCTTTGGGCTAGACATAGGTGTAAGAATTAAATTAGATTCTCGTACAGGAGACTATGAAACTTTTAGATATTGGGATGTTGTTAATGAGGATGATCTTGAATATCCCGATCGTCAGCTCACCTTAGAACAAGCAAGGATACGTAACCCATCAGTAAATATAGGTGAGCGTATCGAAGAATCAATTCCTTCTATTGAGTTTGGGCGAATCGAAGCTCAAGCGGCTCGTCAAGTGATTATGCAAAAGGTCAGAGAAGCGGAGCGTGAGTTAGTAATTGATCAATTTAGAAGTAAATTAGGACAGTTGATTTATGGTACTGTAAAAAAAGTAACTCGAGACAACATTATTATTGACCTAGGTGGAAAAGCAGAAGCATTCTTGCCTCGAATAGAAATGCTTCCTCATGAAATGTTTCGTCCTAATGATAGAGTACGTGCTTATTTATATGAGATAACACCACAGGCACGTGGCCCTCAATTATTTGTCAGTCGTACTCGTAATGAAATGCTTATCGAACTTTTCCGCATTGAAGTGCCAGAAATCGGTGAAAATGTTATTGAAGTTAAAGCAGCCGCTCGTGATCCAGGAAATAGAGCAAAAATCGCCGTTAAAACGAATGATGGCCGGATTGATCCAGTAGGTGCTTGTGTGGGTATGCGTGGCGCCCGCGTTCAAGCAGTTTCCAGTGAACTTGGCGGAGAACGAGTTGATATTATCTTATGGGATGATAATCCAGCTCAATTAGTTATAAATGCCATGGCGCCAGCAGATATATCTTCTATTGTTGTTGATGAGGATACACATACTATGGATCTTGCTGTAGAAAAGGATCAGTTATCGCAAGCAATTGGTAGAAATGGTCAAAATGTTCGCTTAGCAAGTCAATTAACAGGTTGGACTTTGAATGTTATGACTACAGACGAATTTGAAAATAAGAATTTAGAAGAGTCAAGCAAAATTATTAAGTTGTTTACTTCCGCACTGGAAATTGATGAAGAAATAGCTACATTATTAGTAGCACATGGTTTTTCTTCACTCGAAGAAATTGCCTATGTACCTAAAGAAGAACTCTTAGCTATAGAAGAATTTGATGAAGAAATCGTTGAAGAACTAAGAAATAGAGCCAACGATAACTTGCTTACTATGGCTCTTTCTTCCAATAAAGATTTATCGGGGTTACCTGATGATTCTTTGCTCACAATGGAAGGAATGAATCAAGATCTCGCTAATCAATTAGCTACTCGAGGAATTACATCTATGGAAGATTTGGCCGAGCAATCTGTAGATGAGTTATTAGAACTTGAAGGCATGACAGAAGAAAAGGCTGCTGCTTTAATTATGAAGGCTAGAGAGCCATGGTTTTTATAGAGCCATGGATTTTTGATAATATTGTAGTACAAATGATACGCAGATAATAAAGTTACTGCAGAAAGGGGATTAAAATATGGCGGATGTGACGGTTAAGCAATTAGCTCAAGTTGTTGGTATTCCGGTTGAGCGCCTATTGAACCAGTTACAGGAAGCAGGATTGTCTTTTAAAGATGATCAACAAACTGTGAATGAAGAGCAAAAGCGAATTCTTCTCAATCACTTGAAGAAAACTTCTTTGCGCGATACCAATGTTTCGCCTGAACGAATTACTTTAAGACGAAAAAGCTTATCGCAAGTTACTATTGGTCATGATGCTTATAGTGGGAAGACCGTTAATATTGAAGTTCGTAAAAAGAAAGTTTTTGTGAAGCGAAGTCCGGTCATAGAGCAATCTGAACCCGAAGAGCCTATAGTTGCTGCAGAAGAGAATGTGGCAGTACCTGAGCAGCAACCTGCAGAGATTGTACTTGAAACTCCTTCTGTAGAAGAATCTACAGAATTATCTATAGAGCCAGTTCAGACGGTACCTGAAACAAAAGTCGAGCAGGATCACGAAGCAAAGGACGAAGAACCTTCCCAAGAGGAAGAAAAAACGAAAGAATTATCCGATATATTGACTACAGAGATCCCGGAAAATACCTCCGAGCTTGAAAAAATAGCAGAGTTTTCACTAAAAGAAGAGCATAAACCTGAAAAACAAACTAAGAAGAAACATATAGAGCAAGCAGCTGAGCCCGATTCATCTGATTTCAGAAAAGCTAAGAAAAAGCCAAAATACCAAACTTACGATCGTGAGGAAGAGGAACAAGAAACTCATAGACGTGGTGGGCGTAGTAAGTTTAAAAAACGTAAGGGTACTGAAAAATCAGATAAGTATCGAGAGGCTGAGGAATCATTAAAACATGGTTTTGCCTTACCAACTGCACCAGTAGTAAGAGAAGTTTTACTTCCAGAAACGATCACTGTTGCTGAATTGGCGAAAAGAATGTCAGTAAAAGCCGCAGAAGTGATAAAAGTGATGATGTCACTTGGTGCAATGGCTACTATTAACCAAGTAATTGATCAAGAAACTGCAGTGATTGTGGTTGAAGAAATGGGGCATAAAGCTCGTATTATTAAAGAAGACGCAATTGAGGCAGGTTTAGGTGAATCTATTACTGAAGGAAGCCATCATGAGTCTAGAGCCCCCGTTGTGACGATTATGGGGCATGTTGATCATGGAAAAACTTCTTTACTTGATTATATTCGTCGCACCAAAGTTGCTTCAGGCGAAGCAGGCGGTATTACACAACATATAGGTGCTTACCATGTGAGTACTCCTAAAGGCGATATTACATTTCTAGATACACCCGGCCATGCTGCATTTACAGCGATGCGAGCTCGTGGTGCTAAAGTGACCGATATTGTAATTTTGATTGTTGCAGCAGATGATGGAGTTAAGCCACAAACTATTGAGGCCATCCAGCATGCAAAAGCAGCAAAAGTTCCTATCATAGTTGCTATTAATAAAATGGATAAGCCAGATGCTGATCCTGAACGAGTTATGAACGAATTGACGGTTTATGAAGTAATTCCAGAAGCATGGGGCGGAGACACCATGTTTGTTAATATTTCAGCAAAATCTGGAATGGGGATTGATGATTTACTCGATTCAATATTATTGCAATCAGAAGTTTTAGAGCTGACCGCAGTTACAGATGGGGCTGCAAAAGGCGTGGTTATTGAATCTCGTTTGGATAAAGGTAGAGGTCCAGTTGCTACTGTATTGGTGCAAAGTGGCACCTTACGTAAAGGTGATATCCTCCTTGCCGGTTTTCAATATGGTCGTGTGCGGGCTTTAGTAGGCGATAATGGTGATATGGTAGAAAGTGCAGGTCCCTCAATCCCAGTCGAGGTACTTGGTTTATCAGCAATTCCCCATGCAGGAGATGAGGCAGTAGTTGTTTCTGATGAGAAAAGGGCTAGGGAAGTAGCTTTATTCCGTCAAGGTAAGTTCCGTGATGTAAAACTAGCGCGACGCCAGAAGTCAACGATTGAAGGCATCATGGAAAATATGGCTGCTGGAGAGTCTAAAGCACTTAATGTTGTTCTCAAGGCAGATGTACAAGGTTCTCTTGAAGCAATTTCAGATGCTTTAGTGAAGTTATCTACTGATGAAGTTAAAGTTGCTGTTATTTCTAGCGGTGTAGGTGGTATCACTGAATCTGACGTTCACCTTGCTATTGCCTCTGATGCAATTTTAGTTGGTTTTAATGTTCGGGCAGATAGTAGTGCTAAAAAGCTCGCTGAACATGAATCAGTGCCCCTACATTATTACAGTGTTATTTATGACATCGTTGATCAAATCAAAGGTGCTTTAACTGGTATGCTTGCACCACAATTTAAAGAAGAAATTATTGGTATTGCTGAAGTTCGCGATGTATTTAAGTCGCCTAAAATTGGTGCAATTGCCGGATGTATGGTTGTAGAAGGTGTAATTAAACGTAATAATCCGATTCGTGTATTGCGAGCCAATGTGGTTATTTATGAGGGTACTTTAGAGTCTTTACGACGATTTAAGGATGATGTTGTTGAAGTTCGCCAAGGATTTGAATGCGGTATTGGTGTGAAAAACTACAATGACGTGAAACCAGGCGATTTAATCGAAGTATATGAAATAGTTGAAATTAAGCGTGATTTATAAAGATGAGTCATAATTTTAAACGTACAGACAGAATTGCTGAAATGATTCAGCGAAAGTTGGCTCAGATTATACCGCAGGAAGTTAAAGATCCACGACTAACTGGATTTGTGACTATATCAGCAGTGAAAGTCGCTGCTGATTTGGGGCATGCTAAAGTGTATTTTACTGTGCTTAATGACGATCGCGAAATGGTTGCATCTATTTTAAATGCAGCTTCAAGTTATTTACGCAGTGTTTTAGCGCGTAGCATTACCTTACGTACAGTACCACAACTCCATTTTGTCTATGATGAATCAATAGAGTATGGGCAACGATTGAGTCGGTTAATTGATAAAGTAGCTCCTCCTGATGACCATGAAAGTGACTAGTTCATTATCAACAAAAATTGATGGGATTCTTTTGCTTAATAAATCGCAAGGAATGACTTCTAATTATGCGTTACAAAAAGTAAAAAGATTATTGGGCGCTAAAAAAGCAGGGCATACTGGGAGTCTAGATCCCCTTGCTACAGGGATGTTACCTATCTGTTTTGGTGAGGCGACAAAAATATGTCAATTTTTGCTTGAGGCAGATAAATGCTATGAAACTACTGGTTTGCTAGGCATCAAAACAAATACTGCGGATGCAACAGGAGAGGTGATTGCCCGTAGCGATGAGTTTACAATTTCTAAGCAGCAGCTGACTGATGTATTAGATAAGCATAAGGGAGTTATAAAACAGGTTCCATCTATGTTTTCTGCATTAAAACACCAGGGAACTCCACTTTATTGTTTTGCTCGAAAAGGGATGAATATTGAGCGAGCAGCGCGTGAAATTTTGATTAGTGAATTGGAGCTGAATGCGTTTGATGGAGTACAATTTTCCTTGACAGTAACTTGCAGCAAAGGAACCTATATTCGAAATTTAGTGGAAGATATTGGTGATGTATTAGGAGTAGGAGCGCATGTGACTCGTCTACATCGAGTATATACTGCTGGCTTAAAGGATATGCCTATGTATTCTCTTGATGAATTAGAGTCAATGTCTTTGACCGAAAGAAAAGCTTGTTTCATTCCTATAGATAGAGCGGTTGATTATCTAGAGCAAGTGACACTTTTGGATGATGAAGTGATCTCTATCCGCCAAGGTAGAACAATCACAAATAAAATAGATGTTGAACTGGCTGATTGTGTTCGTCTTTATGATACGAGAGCACAATTTATTGGATTGGGTGAACGAAGTGCTGGCATTATTAAAGCGAAACGATTACTTTCTTTTTAAATTTTTCATTTTAGTGAACAAGTGAATTGAACTAATATGAAATTTTTTGCACAAAATTAATTTGTAGTACTTGTTTCGTTGACTTTGCCTTGGTAGAATGTTCGCCTTTGAATGAACACATAGTAGTTCCGGGAGTGTAGAATGTCGCTAAACAGCGCGGATAAAGCAACAATTGTAAAAGAATACCAACGTTCTGATAAAGATACTGGTTCACCAGAAGTTCAGGTTTCTATTATTACAAGCCGTATCAAATATTTAACAGAGCATTTTAAAGAACATAAAAAAGATTTTCATTCTCGACGTGGACTACAAGAGCTGGTGAATAAGCGTCGTAAATTGTTAAAATATTTAAAGCGTACAAATGAAGCACGTTATCAAACATTAATCCAATCGTTAGAATTGAGAGATTCTTATTGATTAATGAGCAAAACATTTCTTTAGAGATGTGCTTTATAAAAACAAATACTTTAAATAAAGGCGCAATTTTCTGCGCCTTTTTTTCGTTATAATTACTTAATGAGGGAGATTACGTGGCGAAGTTTACAAAAGAAATAGCATTTGGTGACCACACTCTTATATTAGAAACTGGTGAAGTAGCACGACAAGCTGATGGAGCAGTTTTTGCCAGTATGAATGGTACCCAAGTGTTAGCTACAGTAGTAGGAAAAAAAGACGGTGGTGAAGACAATGGATTTTTTCCTCTGACAGTAAATTACCAAGAAAAGTTTTATGCAGTAGGGAAAATACCAGGGGGGTTTAACAAACGTGAAGGTAGACCCGCTGATCATGAAACACTAATTTCTAGGCTCATTGATCGCCCGATTCGACCTCTATTCCCTGAGGGTTTTTCTAACGAAGTGCAAGTAATCGCTACGGTTCTTTCATTAAATCCTGAAGTATCTCCAGACATTGTTGCAATGATTGCTTCCTCTGCTGCCTTAGCTCTTTCTGGGGTTCCATTTAATGGACCAATTGGTGCTGCGCGTGTTGGTTATAGAGAAGGTATTTATTTATTAAACCCAAGTCGCAAAGATTTAGAACAATCTAAATTAGATTTAGTTATTGCTGGAACTAAAGATGCTATTTTGATGGTCGAATCAGAAGCTAAAGAATTGAGTGAAGACATTATGCGTGGCGCGATCATGTTCGGTCATGAAATGATGAAGAATGTGATTAAAGGAATAGAAGAACTGGCAGCGCAAGGAGGTAAAACGCGTTGGGATTGGACTCCTCGTGAAGTAGATGTTAATTTGCGGTCACGAGTCGCTGACATGATAAAACATGAAGTGGAAGCTGCTTATCTTATTAAAGATAAACAAGAGCGCTATCAACGTTTAGCGGAATTAAAAGAACAAACCATTACAGCGTTACAAGCTGAAAATGACGAGTTAAATGCAGACATTATTAGTAGTATATTCGTTGAACTAGAAAGTGTTACAGTGCGTAATCGTATACTTGATGGTGAGCCCCGCATTGATGGTCGTGATTGTAAAACAGTACGTCCGATAGCGATTCGTACCAAGTTATTAGAAAGAGCACATGGTTCTGTTTTGTTTACTCGTGGGGAAACTCAAGCCATTGTTGTTGCTACCTTAGGAAATGAAAGGGATGCGCAAATACTGGATAATATTTCTGGAGAAACGAAAGATCGGTTTATGCTCCATTACAATTTCCCTCCTTATTCCGTGGGGGAAACGGGTATGATTGGTAGTCCTAAGCGTAGAGAAATTGGTCATGGTCGTTTAGCAAAACGTGCGATGATGGCAGTTTTGCCTGAGTCAACTGAATTCCCTTATGTACTCAGAGTCGTTTCAGAAATTACTGAATCGAATGGTTCAAGCTCTATGGCTACAGTTTGTGGTACAAGTTTAGCGCTTATGGATGCTGGTGTGCCTATCAAAGCACCTGTCGCCGGAGTTGCAATGGGTCTGATTAAAGAAGGTGATCGTTATGCTGTTCTTACAGATATCTTGGGAGATGAAGATCATTTAGGTGATATGGATTTCAAAGTAGCCGGTACAGAGCAGGGGATCACTGCGTTACAAATGGATATCAAAATTCAGGGAATTACCGGTGAAATTATGGAACAAGCTCTGGATCAAGCTTTAGAAGGGCGTATGCATATTCTTGGAGTAATGAATAATGCATTAGCAGAACACAGAGAAGAATTATCACAACATGCTCCTAGAATTAGTACCATGAAGGTTGCTGAAGATAAGATTCGCACAATCATTGGGAAAGGTGGTGCAACGATTAAAGGGCTTATCGACAGTACTGGAGTTTCTATTGATATAGATGATACAGGTGTCGTTCAATTATTTTCACCTGATCTGAAGGCATTAGAGGAAGCACAAAAACAAATTAAATCTTTAATTGCTGAAATTGAGGTGGGTCAAACTTACCAAGGAAAAGTAAGCAAAATAGTTGATTTTGGTGCTTTCATCAATCTCTTACCTGGCAAGGATGGATTGCTACACATTTCGCAAATCTGTAATGATAGAACCCAAAAGGTCGAGAGTGTTTTACAAGAAGGTCAAGAAATAGCAGTTTTTGTTGCTGGTATTGATAAACAAGGCAGAGTAAAGCTTGAGTGGAAAGATAAACCACAGAATGAAGAGGCAGTAGCTCTTGTTGACGAAAGTAGTCATGATGCATCAAACGTAGAGACTCCTCAGGAAGGTCAGGATGAAGAATAGTTGTAAATGATGCATATCATGATGTTCATTTAACGCAAGCTCGACATAAAAATCATTTTACTTTTTATGTCGAGCTTACGTTTTTTTAGTGATTAGTATTTCTCCGAGTTTGTACCGCATAATCGATATCAGCGCTGAGATCTTTGCAGCCCACTCAAGCGGCGAAATATCGAAATATTGGAAAGTCGGGTTGAGCTGGGTCAGAGGATTCAGATTTTTGTAGAAGGCATCCATGCAGAATCATTCGCCTATGTGAAGCGTTCATGAGGCTGTAATTGTGTCGTTGCAGACCTTGGCGAAGTATTCCAGAACGATAATACTGCTGCATTGAAGATTGAACTGGATTACTTCAATTTATTTATAATGATGGCTATTTTTTATCTGACTCATAAAGAAGGGTATGAAAACAAACCCAGACACTTCGATGTTTATTTCCCGTGAATTAAAGTCAAAAACTCAGCCCTACTTGTTGGGTTATTACGCATGTCACCAAGCATTACTGAAGTTGTCATTACGGAATTTTGTTTTTCCACACCACGCATCATCATACAAAGATGTTTTGCTTCAACAACTACGGCGACACCACGTGCGCCAGTAATTGATTCAATACAATTTGCTATTTCTGTAGTTAAGCGCTCTTGAATTTGTAAGCGTCTTGCAAAATAATCAACAATACGGGCAATTTTAGACAAGCCAATTACTTTTCCATGAGGAAGGTAGCCAACATGACATTTGCCAAGAAATGGAAGTAAATGATGTTCGCACATAGAATACATTTCTATATCTTTCACTATAACCATTTCACTCATATCTGATTCAAATAGAGCACCATTGATAATGTCTTCAAGATTCTCTTGATAACCTTTAGTCAAGTAATGCATCGCATTTGCTGCACGTGCTGGAGTGTCTATCAACCCCTCACGGGTTACATCTTCACCAATTAGTTTTAACAGCTCTGTATATAATTGTTCCATAGTAATTCCTAACCTGGCGGCCAAGTCATGTGACGTCCGCCCAGTAAATGTAAATGAATATGATATACTGTTTGACCTCCGTCGGGATTGATATTAAGAACTAAGCGATAACCTGAATCACTAATTCCTTCAGCATGAGCAATTTTTTTTGCCTCTAACATCATTTTTCCCAACAGGGCTTGGTGTTCATTGCTGGTATCATTCAGCGTAGAGATATGCTGTTTTGGTATGACCAACACATGTTTAGGAGCTTGCGGATTCAGATCCCGAAACGCCATTATCTCATCATCTTCAAAGACTACTGATGCAGGGATCGCACTTTGTGCAATTTTGCAAAACAAGCAATTCATAAGCAATCTCATTATTAAGTATAAATAGGCTATTATACATTGCTAACTTATATTACAACAGCTTATCTTTGCCTTTTGGGATGATTTTTCGCATAATATCTGCCTTATGTACCTCTTACAATTTTAAGGTAAATCTATTTTGTGAGGGCTGTTTATTTTTATTCGATTATTAAGGGAGAGGAGTCAATGAGTTTAATGAAAATCAGTAGTGGTCGGGATTTACCAAAAGAAATTAATGTGGTTATTGAAATCCCTATGCATAGTGAACCTGTAAAATATGAAATGAATAAAGAATCTGGCGTATTATTCGTTGATCGATTTTTAACAACACCTATGTTTTATCCTGCGAATTATGGCTATATTCCTCAGACTTTATCTGAAGATGGAGATCCTGTTGATGTATTAGTTGTAACTCCAGTGCCTTTAGTGGGTGGGTCTGTTATCCCATGTCGAGCGGTAGGAATGTTGAAAATGACCGATGAATCAGGTATCGATGCTAAGATTCTGGCTGTTCCAACGAATAAGTTGACCAAAATTTATGAATCCATCCAATCTTATGAAGACTTACCTCAGCATTTGTTGCGTTCAGTAGATCACTTTTTTAGCCATTACAAAGACTTAGAAGAAGGGAAGTGGGTGAAGCTTAATGGTTGGGTTGGTCCTGATGAGGCGTTCAAGGAAATTTTATCCAGCGTTGCACGTTTTAATGAACAAAAATAACGTTTTAAAATAAGCAAACTGACTTGCTTTTCATTTCAATAGCATAACAGAAACAACATTGATTTAAGCACTCGCACAGCATTACCTGGATATTTAAGAAAATCAGGTAAATGCTGTGCTTTGCCATAATTGATGTGAATACAATAAAAAGCGGCACATTCTTAGAAATTAGCTCCCTTTTGTAAATCAAATAATTTCACTTCATTTACTCTCAACCAGTGATCTCTCAATACGTTCTCAACAGGATGTAATCGCCACCATTATTTAAAATTTTCATATGGTATATAAATACAATCAATTGTGCTAATAATCACCCGCATGACTAAATATTGTTAAAACTTTATGGAGTTAAAAATGCAGATCAAACACATTCGAGTTTTAGAGTATGAGTATGGCTATGAAGAATTAATAAAAAATATCTTATATAACTCTAACGAACCTATTTTAATAAAAATAAAAAACTTCACAGATAAATTTTCTTTGGATTATTTTATTGATCGTTTTAGTGGAGAAACAATATACAGTACTTTTGAAAATAATTTATTTGTGAATCATCAACGCAGTCGATTGAAAACAGCTCTCTGTGAAATTAAAATGAATAAGCCATATCGAATTTTTTCTCAAATTTTCCCTAGAAATGAATCTAAAAAAATAGAAGAGTACGTGCCTCTTTGGCAAAAATTTCCTTTAAGACCAAGATTTTTTAATAAAGATTATAAAGTAGGATATTATTTTGGTGGAAATGGCGCACATACAGAGATGCATTATGATCGAGAACATTGCTGTAACCTCCATTTATGCTTAAGTGGAAAAAAGAATTCTTATTATTCACCCAAGACCAAAGCGATCATATTTATAAACTTCCTTTTATTAGTAATAGCTTTATAGATTTTGGCCATTCAATAGATTCTCTACGTAAAATGTTTCCTAGAATAAATAAAGCTCAAGGATATAAAGTAATTCTTGAGAAGGGGGACATGTTATTTATGCCGAGAAACTGTTGGCACTATACAACGTATCTTGAGCCTTCAACTTCTGCTACGTATGTTTTTTATCCTAATAAATTTCTTCATCTTTATGGGTTGAGTCATTAGTTTGCGTAGGATTCAATTTCTTTATCTAGGATTATATAACTCGATTTTCCAGACTTATTCCTCATCTCGCTTTCTTGCAAACCATGTGTTACTTTATTTCCTGTTCTAAAAGCTTAAGGAAACTCGGTGGAACTTCAACTTTCTACTCTATCCATCCTATTATTATTTTTAATCATATTGGCTGCTTTTTTTGCCGGTACTGAAATCGGGATGATGTCTATTAATCGATATAAATTAAAACATCTAGTGAAGAAAGAAAATAAACAAGCCATTAGAGTGAATCAGATTCTTGCACGCCCTGATCGATTATTAAGCGTTGTATTAATTGGTAATACATTGGCTAATATTTTTGCATCAACAATAGCAACTTTGATTGGACAACGACTCTACGGTGATGTTGGGATCGCTGTGGCAACAGCCCTTTTAACATTAGTCATATTAGTGTTTTCTGAAATGATTCCTAAAACATTTGCAGCAATTCATCCGCAACAGGTTGCCTTTGTTACGTCGTTACCATTGAGCGTTTTACAATGGATTTTTGCACCTTTAGTTTATGTGAGCAGTGCAATGTCTAATGGTGTTTTACACTTATTCCGTGTCTCTGTGGATAAAATGCAAAAAGAATCATTAACCGGTGAAGAGTTACGGTCAGTGGTTCATGAGGCTGGAGGATTATTGCCTGTTGAACATAAAAGTATGTTAATTAGTCTTTTAGATTTAGAAACAGCAACAGTGGAAGATATTATGATTCCCAAATCAGAGATTATTGGGATCGACATTGAAAAACCTTGGTCAGAAATATTGGAACAATTGGAAACTGCAAAGCATACCAGACTGCCTTTATATCGTGATTCAGTAGATGATTTAGTTGGAATGATTCATATGCGCGATGCCTTAAATCTGGCTATAGAAGATAAATTAGATCTTAATAGCTTATTACATGCAGCTGATGAACCCTATTATATTCCGGAGGCTACCCCATTAAATGTCCAGCTTTTAAATTTTAGAAAAATGAAAAAACGCAGTTCTTTTGTAGTGGATGAATATGGAAATATTCAAGGATTAGTCACTATGGAAGATATTCTTGAGGAAATTGTCGGTGAGTTTACTACAGATGTAGCGGCATTAAGTCGAGATATCACTCCTCAAAATGACGGCTCGGTTATTGTGGACGCTGGTTTAACTTTACGCCATTTAAATCGATTAATGGGATGGCAATTACCGCATATTGGACCAAAAACCTTAAGTGGCTTAATTGTTGAATATCTTGGCTACATTCCTCCAGCGGAATCATGTTTAACCATAGAAAATTATCGTATTGAAATATTAAAAGTAGGAGATAATACGATTAAAAGTGTGAAAATGTTTAAAATAGGTAAAAAGCCACAAATTTTGGAGCTTTTTGCAACAAAAAAATAGTGTTACTCACTAAGTTCTGAATAAGGCGCAAGTAACGTGAGATGAAATAGTGCATTAAGTACATGATTGAGGCAAACGAGCTTGCAACGCTCTGTATAGAACTTAGGGAGTGGCCCTATATCCCTTTCAGGGGAGAGTGGTTGAAGCAGAGTATACATCAACAGGAAAGGTTTTCGCCGCTCTCATAAAACTATAAAAAGATTATGATCTTATATCACTTTCTTTTAACGTTGTGACTTGCGCAGTAAACATATAACCACCATTACGAATAGTTTTAATTAATGCTGGTTTTTTTGCATCTATCTCTATTTTTTGACGAAGTCTGCTTATTTGTACATCAATTCTTCGATCAAAAGGATTTAGATCGCTATTTTTAGTAATTTGCAATAAAAGCTCTCGATCTAAAACTCGTTGGGGTTGTTGAACAAAAGTCAGTAATAAATCGTATTCACCTGCACTTAATGACAACTCTAGGTGGTCATCACGAAAAACACGTCTGGATGCAGGATAAAGTCTCCAGTTAGAAAAAATAAGTACTTCTTTTTCATGGGCAAGATGATGTTGTGCTCTTAAAACGCGCCGATTAATAGCGCTTATTCGTGCATGCAGTTCTCTTGGATAAAGAGGTTTTATTATGAAGTCATCAGCGCCTGCATCGAGTACTTCAATACATGCATCTTCATCTGCAGTATCATTTATCACTAATAAAGGCACTGGATAGTTTGTATAAAACTGATGAATCATTTGCGGTTCATTTTTTAAAATCGACCAATGAATTAGAATTGCTGCAGGTATTCCTGATATATTTTGCAGAGGATCAAGTTGTTTTTTTTGAACTATTTTTATATTAAATTGTGCAAAATAATTTTTTAGATCGTCACTGACTGGATCTTCATCAATAAATAGCAGATAGCTTGATTGTAGCATTAAATTCTCTAAGTTTAGGCATGATGTTGATGCATAATTTTGGCAAGTTTATTGTCTGCTTGCAATTATTTTCGATATTCGTAAGTTCAAAACCCTATTTTGTTGTCGAGAAATTAATTAGGGTCTGTTGACAAGTGGTTTCCATTGCCTATGTATCGCGTGTAACATGTAGAGGATCAGAATGAATTGTCAACCAACCCTATTGTTTTTTCTTTTTTTCCAATAAAATGGTACGTAATAATTGAATGATAAATGCGCCTAATTTTCTTTGTCTGCCTGATTGAGTCAGCGGGATGCCAATCTTTCTTGAGATTTTAGCTTTCAGAGCAGAGATACCAATAAGTCTTTTCCAGGAAAAGCCGCCACGATTCATTTCTACTCCCTTACATCAAATTAATAAATCTTATTATCCTAAAAAAAATAAAGAAGTTCTACTGAGTGTTGTCTAGAACTTAGTGGATGACGTTATAGAGTTAAGGTAAAGGTAAAAAGAGTTTGTTTCCATAAAATTGATGGAGTTGTTGATACATTTGAGAAGCCGGTGTAGCTTTCGCAAAGTTGCTCTTTAGATCATCATCCCATGCACCCGTAGAGAGATTTTGAATCACTGGAATATAATTTTTCTCATCTGGGTAAAGAACCAGTACCCAATTATTTTTGATTATTCCATATAGTTTTTGTTCCTCAAAATATTGAAGCTTATTAGGCTTAATTTCAAGCTCCCCTGTTTCAGGATTAACCATATAAAATAAATGACCAATCTTTATGGATTTTTCTTTTGATAATTTTTGGTTAGGAAATATGCCACTTTCAATAAAAAAGGTTCGTTTGGGTAAAATGTAGCTAGAATTAAGCACTGCTGGAAGTAAAGAAATTCCATCCATTTTTTGTTTATTTGGGAGATGCAGAAAATCGAGAATGGTAGGTGACAGATCAATTAATGCAACGCGTGTGTCAATTTTGTCGTCTTTCGTGATTATTTGCCCATTTTTATAAATTCTGAAAGCTAATACATTATGATACTGTTTAGGGCTTAATATATCCGAACCATGGCCGGCGCTTTTATTTAAATCAGTAGCAGTTTTTTCTTTGAGATATTCTGCAAATTTACTAGGAAGCGTGCCTTGATAATTAGAGTAATTGGTTAAACGAGAATTAGGATGGTACAGTACTTCCCCATGATCGCTTAATATGATAAGGAGACAATTGTCCAAATAATGATTCTCTTGTAAATACATGAAAAATGATTCAAATTGTTGATCGACTTTTTTTAAAGCTTGCTGATAAAGAATATCTCTTTTTTCAAGACTAAATTCATTATTAACTTGTTCGGGTAAGGATGACGCCCATGCATAAGGCCAGTGTGGGAGTGTGAAATGAACTCCAAGAAAAACGGGCATGGTATGTACCTCTGAGGCGAGATCATGTTTTAATTTAGTCGTAAAAGTTTGTGGATAGTAAGAAAAAAAACTAGCTCGATTGCTGTAATTATAAGGAAATAACCAGGAGCTAATTCGAAAATTGATTAATAAATTAGACAGCGGTAGGTCATTAGACGTTCCAAGAATGACATCATTAATACCGAGTCTAGGACCAATAACGTCTTCGAACCCAAACTCCTTGTCGATATTATTAAATCGCCTGTCGTCTGTCGCATAGATTGTCGTATATCCTTGTTTTTTTAGCATCCAAGCAATACTTAACTCACTTTTGACCATATCTTTGGCTACTAAATTCTCCTCACCATGATGATGCTCTGCATATAATCCGGTTAAAATACTAGACCATGCGGGGTAGGTTCTTGCAAGTGGGCTGATTGAATCAGTAAATTGGGTGCTTTGATTCACTAATTTAGAGAAAAAAGGCATGCTTTCAGAAGTCACACTATCTGGACTTAGTGAATCTATTCCTAATAGGATAATGTTAGGTTTTTCACTAGCGTAGGGTTGAGTAGTTTGGTTATGGGTCAGATTTAAAATTAAAGGAAGAATGGCTATGACTGCTAATGTATATAAACTTTTTCGATAAAGAATACTGTTAATGATTAAAAAACTTAATCCTAATACTGAAATACTTAATACAATCAGCATAAATGATTCTGGTATTGGAGGCGAAAAGAGCTTGCTAAAGATGCTAAGTGGAAAATAATAGCTATTTGCACTAAGTATGGCGCAAACAGTACACACCCAAATAATAATGATCCATTGCTGATCCGTAAAATAATGCCAGGGGCGTTTTAGTATTCCAATAAGCAAAAGCGTCTGAATGAACGATAACAGGATATAAAGAAAGAGGTGAATCATGAATGTTGTGATTAATTCTATCCAAATTTGCGCCGGAAGTTTTATTGCATTAACAAAACTACTGTTGTTGGTGTACACTAATGCTAATTGTAAAACAAAGAAACATAAATTGAATAAAATAAAATAAGTAAAATAAGAAAATACTGCATTTGTTTTTTTCATTGGAAATCGTAGTACGGCTATTTATATTTATATGTCAATTATAGATCTTAAAATTAAAAATAGGGCAAGCTTACACATTTTTTTCATTAAAGATCAGCCGTAGGGCTATTAATATGCCAATTGTAGATATAACCATCAATACTATTAATGTGCTTCAGCTGACTTTGTAAAGGCTCAGTAGCAAATATTAATAAATGAAAAACTACATCTTGTTTTGTGCCGCCAAAATCTTCTTCATACCATTCATAGATCTTAGAGGTGATGAGCTTTCCTTCGACAACATGTACTCCTCTAAGAGAATTAATATAGGTTGTAGCTGCTTGATTTAATTGCTCTTCTAGTTTATTTCCCTGATAGGCTTTTCTACTTAAGTTTGGAGCACCGATGGTGGCATTATTTAAAGCATAATGAGTGCGAGGATCATTCCAAATTGCTCTAATAATACGATTATTGATATCATCCAAGGTCAAGGGGGTGTCCTTAATAGTGATTAAATTTGCTCCCCAAGGACCTACACTGAATAAACCTGGAGAAATATTAATTTCTTGAATGGTGGTAATAGGGTAGTAGTTAGCAACAATTTGTACTGTCAAGGCATTATAAACATTAAGCCAATAAGCGAGTTGTTCATTACGATTGTAATTATCAATGTTGATTTCTGACATGCTTTTTAAATAATCTTTTAATAGGTTTAAATCTATTTGAGTCATATGGTTATAATCAACGAGATTAATGTTCTCTTCATTAGTAATGACACGACGGTTTAGAAAAGTTTGCCAAAGTTGATGATTAATCACTTTATGTGATAATGGATTATTCACTTCCCATTTAGGCCATAAATTTTTATAAAAAGAGGCGTTTGCTAGCTCTGTAAAGAGGAGCATCAATAATAGGACGAGAGACTTTTTCGTAAACGTTACTAAAGAGAAATATTGCTTTTTCAGCAGGGCCCTTGAACCCACATGCGACTGCGTATACGCGCACTTAGAACTCTTTTTCATCTTTCTCTTTGTTGTGAGTTTCCGAAAGAGGCTCATATACTTGTTACTGCATGCTGTTTTAAACATGAATTATTGCTCTGTTGCGGAGAGCGTTTCCTATAGTATTGCCATCCAAAAACTCTAATTCTCCGCCTGAAGGGATACCATGCGCTAATTGAGTCATATTGACTGGCTGATCACGTAAAAGCTGATGAATAAAATGAATGGTGGTTTGTCCTTCTACACTAGGACTCAACGCTAATATTACTTCTTTAATATTTTCTTCAATGATAAGCTTTTTAAGTCGTGGCAACCCTATGTCATCTGGCCCTAATCCATCAAGTGGAGAGATTTTTCCCATAAGGACAAAATATTTACCTTGAAAGGCATTGCTTTGTTCTATAGCAGATACGTCAGCTGGACTTTCTACTACACAAAGTAAGGAGGCATCTCTATCTGCGTTTTGGCAGATAGCGCAAAGATTTTGCTCTGTGTAATTAGCACAACGTTCGCAATGCTGTATTTGATTCATTGCTTGCTCCAAGCAAGAAGCAAGGAGCAATCCTCGCTGTCGTTGATGTTGGAGCAAGTGAAAAACCATACGCTGCGCAGATTTTGGACCTACGCCTGGAAGACAGCGGAGTGCTTCGACCAAGCGAGTTAAAATATCCATGCTTAGGATTATTCCTTATCGCCCTTATCGCCACCCATTAAGTCAGTAGGAATATTAAGACCTGCAGTTAATTGGCTGATTTTTTCTTTGGATGCTTTTTCAATTTTTCGTACTGCATCGTTAATAGCGGCTGCTACTAAATCTTCGAGCATTTCTACATCCTCTTCCATCATGGATGGTTTGATTTTCACTTCAGTTGCATCATGGCGGCCATTCATTTTAACCACTACCATGCCACCGCCAGCTTCACCGGTAACCACTAATTGGCTTAATTGCTGTTGCGCTTCTTGCATGCGTTGTTGCATTTTTTGCGCTTCTTTCATTAGGTTACCAAGATTTTGATTCATATCCATTTGTTAGGACCTCATATGTTTAGGGTTTAAATCGCATATATTATAAGTCATCTTTTAATGAGACAATAGAATTTTTGACCAATTCAGCTGAAAATTCTTGCTGAAGTTGCTGGAATACAGGGTCATTAAGTAATGCATTCTCAGCATTTTTTTGTTTTTGTTGCATTATTTGTTCTTTTTGTTGAGCAGGGGATGCGTGCACTGACTCATCAGTGTTGAGATTAATTTTTACCTGATATTGATAATATTGACTTAATGCACTTTCGATCCGAGTAAGTACCGTTGGTGTAAAAAGGGATTGATGCCCTTTAGCTACACGTAAAGTGATTTCCCGACCTTCTTTTGCAATGAGTTCAGCGTTTTCAACAGCGTTAAGTGCTAAACCGGTTAGTTTAAGATCTTGAATAATACTCGACCAATTTTTAGTTTCTTGATGAGTAACTTGCTGGTTCTCATCACTGTCTTTCCTAGCCGAACTAACCACATTGGGTGCTTTCTCTTCAGTATATATTTTAGGAGGATTTATCGTAGTGCTGCGCACATTTGCAGGAGGCGTTTGTTGCTGAGGTAAGCTATTCTGATAGGAAGCTAAAGGAGGGGGGGCTACTTTAGAAATGGGTCTAAACGTTTGCATACGTAAAAGCGTCATGTTAAAACCAATAACTAATTCCGGAGCAAGATGTATTTCTTCTCGTCCTTTTAGTCCAATTTGATAAAATAATTGAATATCTTCAGCTGAAATATGATGCGCAAGATTTATTATTTCTGAGGAGGGATTAATTAAAGGATTATTGTCACCAACGTTTTGGTAGATGGCTATTTGATGGAGATAGTTAAGAAGCTCATCCAAAACATATTGAAAGTGTCCTCCTTCAAGAGAAATTTGGTGGCTGATTTTTAAGAGCATGGAAGCATTTTGCTCCGCCAGTGCTTGAAGTAATTGCAGGGCATAATCCTGTTGGGTATAGCCCAAGAGCGTTTTAACCTCGCTTGCACATAATTGAGTATTGCAGCCAGCAATGGCTTGATCTAAAAGACTTAATGCATCACGCATACTGCCGTGGGCTGCCTGAGCTAATATATCTACAGCTTGGTTTTCAAAATCTAATTGCTCTTCCTTAAGAATTAGCTGCAACTGTTGGCTAATAAGTTCAGAAGTTAAATGCTTCAAATGAAATTGCAAGCAACGAGATAAGACTGTAATGGGTAATTTTTGTGGATCGGTGGTCGCTAAAATAAATTTAACATGTTCTGGTGGCTCTTCCAGCGTTTTTAGCAGCGCATTAAAACTATGTTGCGATAGCATGTGTACTTCGTCGATTAAATAAATTTTAAAGCGACCATTAGTAGGAAGGTATTGTACGTTATCCAGTAAATCACGTGTATCTTCAACACGAGTTTTTGAGGCCCCATCAATTTCAATCAGGTCAATAAAGCGACCTTGTTCGATTGCACAGCACGTTCCGCATTGTAAACAGGGCATAGAGTTAATACCTTGTTCACAATTTAGTGCTTTAGCTAAAATTCGCGCAATACTTGTTTTTCCTACACCACGTGTTCCTGTAAATAAATAGGCATGGTGTAAACGTTGTTGATTGAGTGCATTAATTAATGCATTTTTAATATGATCTTGTCCAACCAGCTGAGAAAAAGTACGTGGTCTCCATTTACGGGCAAGTGCCAGATAGCTCATATTTAATGTTTCATACGTTGGGTGGCGGCTCTAAGAGCCACACTTCGGCGCTCGAATCAATCGTTACCGCTGCTCCCTTCCGGGCCTGACGGGGTTCACAATCTATCGCCGCGAAGGGACCAATAGAGCCACCATAGTTGAATCGCGAAGATTAGCAAAAAAAAAGGGGAATAGCCAGCCCTGTAAAAAATTATTTAAATATCAAGCTTGCATTTTCAACATCATGTACTACATTAATATACGTTGTTTATTGAAAATTAAAAATTTAATACAAAATATTTTATAAAAAAATGCAGAAAGTGTTTGACACTGGATGTGAAATGAGTAGAATACGCAGCACACCTTGAGGGTGAGTTCATTAAGAAGAGAGAAGACAAACTGTGTGGGCACTTTAGAGAGCTTTGAGTGCTTAAGAAGTAAATAGAAGAAGTAAGAAGCTGGTTTAAGACTAGCACAGGAATTGAACTGAAGAGTTTGATCCTGGCTCAGATTGAACGCTGGCGGCATGCTTAACACATGCAAGTCGAACGGCAGCATGACCTAGCTTGCTAGGTTGATGGCGAGTGGCGAACGGGTGAGTAACGCGTAGGAATATGCCTTGAAGACTGGGATAACTTGGGGAAACTCAAGCTAATACCGGATGATGTCTGCGGACGAAAGCTGGGGACCATTTTGGCCTGGCGCTTTAAGATTAGCCTGCGTCCGATTAGCTAGTTGGTGGGGTAAGGGCCTACCAAGGCGACGATCGGTAGCTGGTCTGAGAGGATGACCAGCCACACTGGAACTGAGACACGGTCCAGACTCCTACGGGAGGCAGCAGTGGGGAATATTGGACAATGGGGGGAACCCTGATCCAGCAATGCCGCGTGTGTGAAGAAGGCCTGAGGGTTGTAAAGCACTTTCAGTGGGGAGGAGGATTGATAGGTTAAGAGCTAATTGATTGGACGTTACCCACAGAAGAAGCACCGGCTAACTCCGTGCCAGCAGCCGCGGTAATACGGAGGGTGCGAGCGTTAATCGGAATTACTGGGCGTAAAGCGTGCGTAGGTGGTTGATTAAGTTATCTGTGAAATCCCTGGGCTTAACCTGGGCAGGTCAGATGATACTGGTTGACTCGAGTATGGGAGAGGGTAGTGGAATTTCCGGTGTAGCGGTGAAATGCGTAGAGATCGGAAGGAACACCAGTGGCGAAGGCGGCTACCTGGCCTAATACTGACACTGAGGCACGAAAGCGTGGGGAGCAAACAGGATTAGATACCCTGGTAGTCCACGCCGTAAACGATGTCAACTAGCTGTTGGATATATGAATATATTTAGTGGCGTAGCAAACGCGATAAGTTGACCGCCTGGGGAGTACGGTCGCAAGATTAAAACTCAAAGGAATTGACGGGGGCCCGCACAAGCGGTGGAGCATGTGGTTTAATTCGATGCAACGCGAAGAACCTTACCTACCCTTGACATACAGTGGAGCTTGCAGAGATGCGAGTGTGCCTTCGGGAACACTGCTACAGGTGCTGCATGGCTGTCGTCAGCTCGTGTCGTGAGATGTTGGGTTAAGTCCCGTAACGAGCGCAACCCTTGTCCTTAGTTGCCAGCACGTAAAGGTGGGAACTCTAAGGAGACTGCCGGTGACAAACCGGAGGAAGGCGGGGACGACGTCAAGTCATCATGGCCCTTACGGGTAGGGCTACACACGTGCTACAATGGACGATACAGAGGGAAGCGAAGGGGTGACCTGGAGCCAATCTTAGAAAGTCGTTCGTAGTCCGGATTGGAGTCTGCAACTCGACTCCATGAAGTCGGAATCGCTAGTAATCGCGAATCAGCATGTCGCGGTGAATACGTTCCCGGGCCTTGTACACACCGCCCGTCACACCATGGGAGTGGGCTGCACCAGAAGTAGATAGTCTAACCTTCGGGGGGACGTTTACCACGGTGTGGTTCATGACTGGGGTGAAGTCGTAACAAGGTAGCCGTAGGGGAACCTGCGGCTGGATCACCTCCTTAAAAAATAAGGCATGAAAGGACCTCAAAGTGCCCACACAGTTTGTTTTCAGAAAGATGAAGAATCCTAAGCCCCAAAAGGGCAAAAGATGCTCGAATACAGTCACTGCAAGTGCACAGCGCGAGCAGTAGCACAGAGTGATTCGAAGCATTTTTACAAGAGGTTTTGTTTGAATCAAGGCGCAGGCATGAGCAAGCGAGGGAGCATACATCAGTAGGTGACCGAACGAGAGAATGCAGGTAACGCCGAGTAAAACAAAATATCGCAGTAAAAATTTGGGTCTGTAGATCAGTTGGTTAGATCGCACCCCTGATAAGGGTGAGGTCGGTGGTTCAAGTCCACCCAGACCCACCAATTTTAGGTATTTTTCTAAGGATAGTCCAGATTAAAGTGCTTTGCGGAGTATTTTCATCTGGAATAACCAGACGTTCATTAAAAAAATGGGTAAATAAAGAGGTAACACAAGCGACTTGTATTGAGCAGTAAAGCATATAATTTTGAGGTAATTGAGATTATATGGTCAAGAAGAGAAGCGCAAACGGTGGATGCCTTGGCAGTAAGAGGCGAAGAAGGACGTGGAATCCTGCGAAAAGCTTTGGTGAGCTGGAAACGAGCGCTGAGCCAAAGATGTCCGAATGGGGGAACCCGGCCATGCGTGAGCATGGTCATCTATGACTGAATACATAGGTTATAGAGGCGAACTCGGGGAACTGAAACATCTAAGTACCCGAAGGAAAAGAAATCAAAAGAGATTCTCCAAGTAGCGGCGAGCGAACGGGGAGGAGCCTGGCGTGATTTATTGTGAGAGGAAGTGGAACAATTTGGGAAAGTTGGCGATAGAGGGTGAAAGCCCCGTACACGGGAAGCTCATGAAGAACTAGGCACGCGAATAAGTAGGCCGGGACACGTGTAATCCTGGTTGAAGATGGGTGGACCATCATCCAAGGCTAAATACTCCTTACTGACCGATAGTGAACCAGTACCGTGAGGGAAAGGTGAAAAGAACCCCGGAGAGGGGAGTGAAATAGAACCTGAAACCGTTTGCGTACAAGCAGTGGGAGCATGGCTTAGGCTGTGTGACTGCGTACCTTTTGTATAATGGGTCAGCGAGTTACTTTCAGTGGCGAGGTTAACTGAATAAGGGAGCCGTAGAGAAATCGAGTCTGAATAGGGCGAGAGTCGCTGTGAGTAGACCCGAAACCGGGCGATCTAGTCATGTGCAGGATGAAGGTTGGGTAACACCAAGTGGAGGTCCGAACCGGGTAATGTTGAAAAATTATCGGATGACGTGTGACTAGGAGTGAAAGGCTAATCAAGCCCGGAGATAGCTGGTTCTCCCCGAAAGCTATTTAGGTAGCGCCTCGTGAATGATTGTTGGGGGTAGAGCACTGTTTCGGCTAGGGGGCTGTCATGGCTTACCAAACCGATGCAAACTCCGAATACCGGCTAATTGAATCACGGGAGACACACGGCGGGTGCTAACGTCCGTCGTGAAGAGGGAAACAACCCAGACCGCCAGCTAAGGTCCCCAAGTACTAGTTAAGTGGGAAACGATGTGGGAAGGCACAGACAGCCAGGAGGTTGGCTTAGAAGCAGCCACCCTTTAAAGAAAGCGTAATAGCTCACTGGTCGAGTCGGCCTGCGCGGAAGATGTAACGGGGCTAAAACTAGTCACCGAAGCTGCGGATGTGTGCTAGGCACACGTGGTAGGGGAGCGTTCTGTAAGCTGATGAAGGTGCATTGAGAAGTGTGCTGGAGGTATCAGAAGTGCGAATGCTGACATGAGTAACGATAATGAGGGTGAAAAGCCCTCACGCCGGAAGTCCCAGGTTTCCTGCACGACGTTAATCGGAGCAGGGTGAGTCGGCCCCTAAGGCGAGGCTGAAGAGCGTAGTCGATGGGAACCAGGTTAATATTCCTGGACTTTTTATAAGTGGTGAAGTGGGGACGAAGAAGGCTAGGTGAGCCAGGCGATGGTTGTCCTGGTATGTGCATGTAGGGGGATGGTTTAGGCAAATCCGGACCATTATTAACTCTGAGGTGCGACATGGTGCTGACACTTCGGTGTACGGCGAAGTCATTGATGCCCGGCTTCCAGGAAAAGCTGCTAGCCATAACTTATAGAGAACCGTACCGCAAACCGACACAGGTGGACAGGTAGAGAATACTAAGGCGCTTGAGAGAACTCGGGTGAAGGAACTAGGCAAAATGGTACCGTAACTTCGGGAGAAGGTACGCCCTTTTCGGTGAAGGAATTTACTTTCTGAGCTGGAGAGGGCCGCAGAGACCAGGTGGCTGCGACTGTTTATTAAAAACACAGCACTCTGCAAATTCGTAAGAAGACGTATAGGGTGTGACGCCTGCCCGGTGCCGGAAGGTTAATTGATGGGGTTATCTTCGGAGAAGCTCTTGATCGAAGCCCCGGTAAACGGCGGCCGTAACTATAACGGTCCTAAGGTAGCGAAATTCCTTGTCGGGTAAGTTCCGACCTGCACGAATGGCGTAACGATGGCCACACTGTCTCCACCCGAGACTCAGTGAAATTGAAATCGCTGTGAAGATGCAGTGTACCCGCGGCTAGACGGAAAGACCCCGTGAACCTTTACTATAGTTTTGCACTGGACTTTGATGATAACTGTGTAGGATAGGTGGGAGGCTAAGAAGTATCCACGCTAGTGGGTATGGAGCCGACCTTGAAATACCACCCTGTTGTTATTGAGGTTCTAACTTGGTCCCATTATCTGGGATAAGGACAGTGTATGATGGGTAGTTTGACTGGGGCGGTCTCCTCCCAAAGAGTAACGGAGGAGCACAAAGGTACCCTCGGTACGGTCGGACATCGTACCAAGAGTGTAAAGGCATAAGGGTGCTTGACTGCGAGAGCGACGGCTCGAGCAGGAACGAAAGTTGGTCTTAGTGATCCGGTGGTTCTGAATGGAAGGGCCATCGCTCAACGGATAAAAGGTACTCCGGGGATAACAGGCTGATACCGCCCAAGAGTTCATATCGACGGCGGTGTTTGGCACCTCGATGTCGGCTCATCACATCCTGGGGCTGAAGCAGGTCCCAAGGGTATGGCTGTTCGCCATTTAAAGTGGTACGCGAGCTGGGTTTAGAACGTCGTGAGACAGTTCGGTCCCTATCTGCCGTGGGCGTAGGAAAATTGAGAGGAGCTGCTCCTAGTACGAGAGGACCGGAGTGGACGAACCTCTGGTGTACCGGTTGTCACGCCAGTGGCATTGCCGGGTAGCTAAGTTCGGACGGGATAACCGCTGAAAGCATCTAAGCGGGAAGCCTCCCTCAAGATGAGTTTTCCCTTGAAGCCCGTTGAAGACTACGACGTTGATAGGCAAGGTGTGGAAGCGTAGTAATGCGTGAAGCTAACTTGTACTAATTGGCTGATTGTCTTGACCATATAATCTGAGTTACTTCAGAGTGAAACGAATATAAGTGACACCATGACTCTCTTTGTTTACCGGAAGTAACGCGCTCCAAGGCGCGCTACTCAAAACAGTTTTCCTGGCGACCATAGCGGTTTGGAACCACCTGATTCCATCTCGAACTCAGTAGTGAAACGAACATGCGCCAATGATAGTGTGAGGTTTCCTCATGTGAAAGTAGGTCATCGCCAGGGTCTTTTTCTTAAGCGGCTTTTATGCCGCTTTTTTTGTTACGTTAACAACGTATTTTTCAAACCGCTTTAAGCCTTTAGAGCTACTCTTAATTGATTTTTATTGAACTTTAGTTTAAGGTAAATTTATTTAGATCAGGTCGTGCCATGTTAGTCCAGCGCATTTTGGATTTTATTAGGAGTATTGAAGAGGCAGATGAGCCTATTTTATGTGACGTATCATTATGTGATCATCTTTCATTATATTTTTCCAAAAGATCACCAGACGATAATTTGAATAAAGAAGACATTCAAGTTTTACTGGATTGTTATAAAAGCCGCTGGGATTTAATTATTGATAGTGATAATGATTATACACTTAATCCTTCAAGTGTGAACCAGCGTTGGATTGATTTTGCTCGAGAACTTGAACCCATAGCCAAACGAAGTTATTTAAAAATATTAATACCTACCGTAACCAATGAGATAGATTTAAATGATTTTTCACCACTGACTGAGACAGTAAATCTATTTAATTTTTATCTTGGTTTCGGAGGCAGTACTTTATATAGAAAATTAAGCTTTTGTCGGCATTTAGAGCGTTGGCAATTTGTTTTATCAACATATAGAAATGTTACAGACCGAACGTTGAGCGTGGTTACAATAGATGAGCTAGCTCGTTTAAAGTTATGCAAACAAACGACAAAAAAAGTGGCAATTGATACTGAAATTTTCGACAATTTTTGGGATTTAATGAGAAAAAAAGTGTTCATTCATTTGAGCGATAATGGACAAATTCCCATAGGTTTATTACCGCATTTGTTGGAATTAGTTGAACGATATTATTTTTTAAAATCGAATGGGTTAGATTTTTCGGTATTTAAAAAGGATGTTAAAAATTTCTTTCGTCGCTTATATGATTATGAGTTGGCAGCTGTGAATTCTTTATATGGAGCAAAAATCGAATATAAGAAAGAAGAGCAATATTTATTGGATGTCTTTATCGATCTTCATACTGCGACTAACTTTTCTGAGATGGAGTTAGCCATTCAAGCCCTAAGTAAATGGTTGTTTCATTTTGATCCAGAATTAAAGGCCTCGAGTATAGAATTAGAAAGCGTTTATGAAGCATTATCTAAGAATGAGCGGCAAATAGTTGTAACCAACAACAGCCAATCCAAAGATTTAGAAAATTGTTGTACTTTGTTAGTTTCTCTATTAACTACAAAATTTAAGGTTTCTACCTCGTTCACAAAAAAGTCTTATAGTTTATGGGATAAATCAAACGAGATACTTCCCGAGCTAGAAGATATTTTTACTATTTTACTGCCTTTGATTACTGAAAATCGACCTGATTCGTTAGCACAAGCTTACAGAGATATTATTAAGGACATTATTGCTCCTGTAAGTGCCGATAAAAGTTGGTATACTTGGGCCACTCGCTCTGAAGAAACTGTTAAATGGTTAGATCTTGTTAAGAACCGTAAATTAAATGAACTTGGCGCTTATTGGTTTGAACCAGAATTATTATTTTCTGCATTGCTTCTATTCAATACAAATCATCAATCTTTGAAAGCACGTATTAATCTCTTCTTAGATGATATCGTTCAAACATATGCCCAGGATCAAAATGATTTAATGAAACAATTTCGAGTCAATATTTTATTTAATGA
This sequence comes from Legionella cincinnatiensis, assembly GCF_900452415.1. Lineage (NCBI taxonomy): Bacteria > Pseudomonadati > Pseudomonadota > Gammaproteobacteria > Legionellales > Legionellaceae > Legionella > Legionella cincinnatiensis. The sequence continues at coordinate 361,601 of NZ_UGNX01000001.1, forward strand.
ATTTCTCATGGGATTAAGTGAACATCACCAAGTTAATTTATTGAGATTAATAAAACTTTGTGATCTCAAAACCGCCAAATCCAATTTTCTCAATAACTGTGCTTCATACATTAATGATCGTTTGTCTCAATTAAGTCAACTTCCAACAGAGACTCGGACAGTGTCTTTTTTTTCTCAACTGTACAAGCTAGATAGTGCTAAATTATTTAAATTACCCGAAGAAAAGAAAGATGTAAGTTCCATGATAACAGAATATAAAACTCAATTGCTTTCTCTTAACCTTGAGCCAAAAATTTCAGAAAAAATAGGTAAATATTTGCTTAAAATTGGACAGCCTATTTTAACTGTGGCACAAAAAGAAATGGCAAAAAGTGGCAGTCGCCCTATGGATTATATGGGGCAATATACTTAGAAAGATAGTTTTTAGTAGTATTTGATCTATGTTGCATGGATGTTATTTTAACGTCAACTCGATGTACTGTTTTTATTTAAAACTTGGTTCACGGGACATAAAAGGCAGTTCTATGCCTTTTATGTTCGGCCCACATTATTTTAATATTTATCTGACGGAATCGTATTGAGCACAAAGTTTAATGAAATTTTCGTATCGTTTGGCAGAAATTAAACCTTCGGTCACTGCTTGAATGATGGCGCAATGAGGTGTGTCTTTATGAGTGCAATTGCGAAATTTGCATTGTGATAAATAAGGTCTGAATTCAATATACCCATGAGCAATTTCCGCCATATCGATATGCCATAAACTAAATTCTCTTACTCCGGGGGAATCAATTAATGCACCACCACTAGGCAAATGATAATAGCGTGAGTTGCTGGTGGTGTGTTGACCTAGTTCTGAAATTTCAGAAAGCTCTTGCGTAGCAATATTGGATTCATGAGGTAAAACGCTTGCAATGAGGGATGATTTACCTACACCTGATTGACCTACAAAAACACTAACTTGGTGATTGAGTACTTGCTTTAATTGTACTAACCCGGTTGAAGAATGTTTATTTGTTAACAAAATGGGGTAATTTAAATTGCCATAACTCTTGAATAATTGCTCTTGCAGCATTTCACAAGGTAAATCAGTTTTATTCAGTAAAATAACGGCGTGCAGTTGTAATGTTTCAGCCATAACTAAATAACTATCGAGCAAGGGCCAAGATGTCTCTGGTTTGGAGGCAATAACGATAACTAGTTGTGTCATGTTTGCCGCGACAGGTTTTTTTACTCCAGCATTAGTTGGTTTTGCTAAAAGGCTATTGCGCGGATAAATGCTGACCACTACGCCTTGATTTTTGCCTTCCATTTGCCAAATAACTCTATCTCCGGCAACTAAGGTTTCCAGATTCGGTCTGATGGAGCAACGTATGTGATTCCCTTGATTATCTTCTACTTCAACATGTTTGCTAAATCGCGTAATCACTAAACCTTCTATAAGAGCATCATTATTTTGCTTATGCTGATGATAATCTTGTTGTATTTTTTCAATTCGTGTCGATTGTTGTTTACTAATACGTCTTTTACTCATAGTTCGGATCTATAATATAATGTGCTTCCTGATTTTGAAGATAAGATCAGGCTAAATAAACATACAGTATGAAGGTAAATTTAATTTAATGAAAGTATACTTAGTTGGTGGTGCTGTTCGTGATCAATTATTGAATCTGCCGGTAAAAGAACGGGATTGGGTTGTAGTAGGCTCCAGTCCTGATGAGTTATTGCAAAAAAAATTCAGGCAAGTTGGACGTGATTTTCCTGTTTTTTTACATCCTGAAACAAATGAAGAATATGCCTTAGCGCGAACAGAACGAAAATCAGCACCCGGTTATTATGGTTTTTCTTGCGATTTTAGTAAACAGGTTACGTTAGAAGAAGATTTAGCACGACGTGATTTAACGATTAATGCAATCGCTACGGATGAGCAAGGCCAACTTATCGATCCCTATAATGGACAACAGGATTTAAAAGATAGGGTCTTGCGCCACGTTTCTCCTGCTTTTGTTGAAGATCCTGTACGCGTATTACGCGTTGCTCGTTTTGCAGCACGCTTTCATTATCTAGGTTTTAAATTGGCTGAAGAAACACGTTCTCTAATGTATACCATGGTTAAACGAGGGGAATTAACGCATTTGGTTGCAGAACGTGTTTGGCAGGAATGGCAACAAAGTTTAGAAGAAAAAAATCCCGAGCAATTTATTTGGACATTGCGATCATGTGGCGCATTGGGTGTTATTTTGCCTGAAATCGAAGCGTTATTTGGGGTGCCTAACCCTTATCGTTATCACCATGAAGTGGATAGTGGTATTCATAGTTTATTGGTTTTGCAAGCTGCAGTGGCTTTAACAAATGATCCTATCGTTCGGTTTGCGGCTTTGGTGCATGATTTAGGTAAAGCTTTATCGCCGATGGACAATTGGCCCAGCCATCATGGCCATGAAGAACGAGGGGTAACTATAATACAGTCTTTGTGTACTCGTTTGCGGATCCCAAATGATTATCGTAATTTAGCAGTTATGGTTTCGCGGTTTCATTTAAATATTCATCGTTTATTCGAATTGCAAGCAGTGTCTATCGTGAAGATTTTAGAACAAAGTGATGCATTTCGTCGTTCATCGCTTTTTTATAATATGTTAATTGCGTGCCAGGCTGATGCAGAAGGCTGCGGCAAAACTGTCAATTATCATCAAAGTAAATTATGGGGTTATTTGTTAACAGAGTGTGCTAAAGTAAATACTAAGGCAATCGTAGCACAGGGTTATGAGGGAGAAACAATTAAGCAAGTTCTTCATCAAAGACGTGTGGCATGTGTTGAATTGATATTAAATTCTTGGAAGGCAAATGAAAAATAATCAAAACTTAATTTGGATAGATTTAGAAATGACAGGGCTTAACCCTGAGCAGGATAGAATTATTGAGTTGGCTACTGTTGTGACAGATCCCCATTTAAATATTATTGCTGAAGGACCTGTTTTTGCCATATCTCAGTCTAAAGTTTTGCTCGATGGCATGGATTCTTGGAATACAAAACAGCATGGCCAATCGGGCTTAGTCAAGCGTGTTCTTGAAAGTGATGTTAGTGAAGTACACGCTGAAAAACTAACCATTGAATTTTTAAAACGGTACTTGGATAAAGGTAAGTCCCCTATGTGTGGTAACAGCATATGCCAAGACAGGCGATTTCTCTATAAATATATGCCTGATTTAGCCTCTTTTTTTCATTATCGGAACTTGGATGTCAGTACTCTTAAGGAGCTTGCGATACGTTGGCGGCCTGAATTATTAAATGGAGTTGTTAAAGAATCAAAACACCTTGCATTAGATGATATTAAAGATTCTATTGCCGAGTTAGTTTATTATCGTAAACATTTTATAAATTTGCTGGATACAACAAAATGATACAAAGAGAACGATTGGAATTACCGAAGAAAGCAGATAAATTATTACTGCATTCATGTTGTGCGCCTTGTTCTGGTGAGGTAATGGAAGCGTTAATTGCTTCTGAGATTGATTTTACTATATTTTTTTATAATCCTAATATTCATCCTGCGCAAGAATACGAAATTAGAAAAAATGAAAATGTTAATTTTGCAAAAAAACACAATATTCCTTTTATAGATGCGGATTATGATAAGGACAATTGGTTCGCTCGAGCTAAAGGCTTGGAATGGGAACCTGAGCGAGGTAAGCGTTGTACTATGTGTTTTGATATGCGTTTTGAACGCACGGCTTTATATGCTCACGAACACGGTTTTCCTGTGATTAGCAGTTCTTTAGGAATTTCACGTTGGAAAGATATGAATCAAATTAATGATTGTGGCGTTAGAGCGGCCAGTAAATATCCTAATTTAGAGTATTGGACTTACAATTGGCGAAAAAATGGTGGTTCAGAGCGCATGTATGAAATTGCTAAGCGTGAAGAATTTTATAAACAAGAGTACTGTGGGTGTGTTTATTCGTTACGTGATACCAATGCCTGGCGTAAACAAAAGGAACGGAACCGAATTAAAATTGGTGTTAATTATTATACTGAAAGTTTAAATAATGAAGGTACATCATGAGCATACACTCACATGGTGAGTCGCATCACCATCATCATCACCATGGGAATAATAAAGATGCAGTAACTTATAATAAAGCTTTTATTATTTCCATTATTGCAAATGGTTTATTCGTTGTGTTGCAAATTGTTTTTGCCTATTTAGCTAACTCAACCAGTTTGCTTGCAGATGCTTTTCATAATTTAGGTGATGTATTAGGCTTGATATTGGCATGGGTTGCTACTGTTCTTATGAAACGTACACCAACTATGAAAGCAACTTATGGTTTAAAAAAGACGTCGATACTTTCTGCTTTGGCAAATGGAATTTTGTTAGTCTTTACATGCGGTATTATTGCTACAGAAGCAGTATATAAGTTATTTTCTCCGGCAGAAGTTCAAGCAGTATCGGTGATGATCGTTGCTGCTATCGGTATTGTGATTAATGCGACTACTGCATTATTATTTATACGTGGTTCCTCTGATTTAAACATTAGAGGTGCTTATCTTCATTTGTTCTATGATGCTTTGGTTTCAGTAGGTGTTGTAGTGTCTGCTGCATTACTTTATTGGACTGATTGGCTTTGGATAGATCCTGTAGTTGGTTTACTCATCGCAATTATTATACTTAAAGGAACTTGGTCTTTATTTACAAGTAGTTTCAGATTAATTATTGATGGTGTTCCAGAGCATATTTCTTGGACAGAGGTAAGTGAATTTTTATTAAATAAGCCTGGAGTGAACGCTTTTCATGACCTGCACATATGGGCGCTTAGCACCCAGGAAAATGCAATGTCTGTTCATTTACATATGCCTGAGGAACCGCTTTCTGATTCATTAAGAGCTGAGTGGGTTAAACAATTGCGTCAGCAGTTTAATATTCAACATGTAACTATTCAGGTAGAGCGCACGGCAACCGACTGTAATGATGCATGCCATAATCCCGGGTTTTTATAATGTGAGAGCCTGTTGAGTATATAGTTAGCTGAACGGAGGGGCTTACCATGACGATGAGGTTTAGATTGACTTTGGGAAAGTTGCCTAACCAATTATATGATACCCGCTATCAATATAAATAACATCACCAGTAATATTTTTCGCATAGTTGCTGGCAAGAAAAGCGACCATGGCGCCGACATCATCGATATCTACTAACGATTTAAGGGGTGATTTTTCTTTTGTATGTTGGAGCAAATGATCAAACTTTTCAAGCCCTGAAGCTGCGCGTGTTTTGAGAGGTCCTGGCGAAAGTGCAATGACTCGAATTTGATGTGGGCCTAATTCTACGGCCATATAGCGTACAGAAGCTTCCAATGCCGCCTTAACTGGCCCCATGAGATTATAATTTTCAACTACTTTTTCAGCCCCATAGAATGACATGGCAAATAATGAACCTCCATTTTTCATGAGTGGTTTAGCGAGATTGGCCATGCGAATAAAAGAGTGGCAAGAAATGTCCATAGCCATGAGAAATCCTTCTTTAGAACACTCATACACAGGCCTTTGCAAATCCTGTTTTGGCGCATAAGCAATTGAATGGATGACTATATCAATTTGTCCCCATTTTTTGTCGATTTCTAAAAATAAATTATCTAAATCATGATCTTTGGTGACATCACATTCACAATAAATAGACGGTTTAAGATCGATTGCGATTTTATCTACGAAGGGTTTCGCTTTTTCATTTAAATAAGTGATTGCGAGCTCAGCTCCTACCCTTTTCAAGACGCGTGCACAACCGAAAGCAATGGAGCTGTCATTGGCAATACCGATTATTAATGCTTTTTTTCCTGCAAGTAATGTACTATCCATTTTCATAATTCCTTAATTTTGTCTTAGTATAGAGCATTAAACGGATTTTGTTTGAAATTTGACATTAAAGATTAAACCTAAAACAGCTTCTATTATGTCCAATGGGTAATCTGTAATACTGCACTCGATTATGGAAGTTTCACTACAATAACGAGAGAAATGCAATGAGCAATGTTCCTAATAAAAATGGTCATGAAATTGCTGGAGATATTCTTAAATTAATTCTGATGCCTGTATTAATTATTACAATAATGTTATCTAATTGTCTCCATTATGGTAATCACTCATAGAGTATGTGTATTTCGTCATTGTGAGTCTTAGCGAAGCAGAACGCGCTCACATTGAGGATTTGAACTGGATTTTGCTCGACTTATTTTTATCGGGCTCTTAAAGAAGAATATACTCCACCAACGCTACCAATTATAATTTTATGGTTTTTGTAACCTCATCTTAAACTATTTTTTCGTGAGCAGCTCTAGGCCTTTCTTGTAACTGTTGCAAGCGAGTGCTTCTTCTCCCAGCTTTTCATGAAGCTTTCCTTTCGCTTCATAGGCCAAAGCTGTAGGTTCTATCTCATTGGATTTTTCAAGGTAATATTTTGCTTTTCCCCAGAGTTGGAGCTTAATGCACAGTTGACCTAAACATAAATAAAGAGCCGCTGAATGGGTATTTTTTTTCAATAAGGATTCTGCGAAAGTCAGTTGGTGTTCATCAGCGGGTAACATTGCGTAAAGCCCTATTAATTGTGAATTAAAATTCTTGCGTAGTGTGCGGTATAATAGGTTTTTTGCTGCGGTGAATTCATTGTTTTTTAATAGAAAACGCGTATATTCTGCAATAATTTCGGGGTTATTAACCAAAGTTTTAGGGATACTCTGAAAGAAAGAGTTTACTGCATCGGATTGATTTTGTTTGGCAAGAGCAATCAGTCTTTGCAAATAAGTATCATATTGTATTAAATCGAATTTTTGTGGACTAATGACTTTATATTTTTTTAGATCTGGCAAAAGAGCAATAAGCTGAGGCCAATCCTTTATCTCTTGATAGAGTCGCATCATCAGCATTAACACATAGGGATGGCGTGGTGCAATAGCATGCAAATGCTTTAATGTTGCCAAAGCTTGTTCCCACTGATGATTTGCTAATTGCAACTCTGCTTGGGTTAATTCAACTGCAATTTTTGCTTCGGGCATGGATTGCTGTGCTTCTCGTAAATAATCATCACGTAATTGATTATCCCCCATTTTTTGAGCTGCTCGTGCTGCAGTTAAATAATTCAGTAAAGGCGTATCGGAATTGGGTAAAGCCTGGATTAAATGATTTTTGGCTTTTAGCCAGTTGCCTTCGCTATACTCAATTAAACCTTTGCGGGTAATTGCTTGTGCTTTTCGAAACCGTTTTTTGGCACGCCATCGCGTTAATGTACTCGGAGTATGAGTAATTTTCTGACAGAGACGCATACAAAGATAGAGGATCATAAATAAGAGAATTAAGGTAAAAACAGCGACCCAAACAGTAGTTTCTATAGTCCAATGGTTCATTGCAATTAATACATAACCAGGATCTTTATTAAGTTGAATACCTATAATTACCGCAACCAATAAGATTAAGAAGGCAAAAAGAACACGTATCATTGTTGATTTCCTCCTTGTTCATTATTTGTGGATTGATCCGTGGTTCCTTTTTTACTCTCAATCAACTCATTAAGCATAGGCAGTGCTAAGCCCAAGGGTGGTCTTTTTTGAGTAATACTGATTTGCTGTAACTCGGTCAGTTTTTTGATTAGAGACGCCGTATTTTGTGTGTTTTCATTAAAATTTGTTTTAAGCGTGTTAATTGCTTGTTTAAGAACCAGTTGATAAACAAAAGAATCATGATTAAGAACGGCCCATTGAGCTTCCTGGAGGTTGAGATGTAGATTTTCTTTAAGTGCCGCTTCTAGTAAGGGGGACAAAAGCGGTTTGATTTCTTGATCATGACGACGTATGATCACCAGTTTCCCTAATATATTCATACTTTCTTGTAAATGCGTACTCCAAGCAGAGGAATTATTGGATGATGTTTTTGATTGCTCCATTGTGGCTTTATTTTCATTTTCAGGCAAAGGAATGCTGAGATTATTAATGCTGTTTTGTGCTGCATCTAATTGACTTAGCAAGCCGGCAATATCTACAGGAGGTATTGCTTGAATCTGTGCTATATCTTTTGCTATTGCTTGTCTTATCGCAAAGACCTTAGGCTCGTTAAATTGCTTTAATAGCTGATCTGCTTGCTCCAATAATGCTATTGTTGCATCAGAACTGTTGCTCCAATGGGCATTAATTTGGGCTAATTCAAGATAATAACGTGCCTTAAGAAAAAGCCAATCTTGATTGTGATAAAATCTTTGGCTCATCGCATTTTGTAATTGTTTGCTTAGAGCATCAAACTTTGTTTGAAATTGGGTTTGGATTTCTTCAGTATTTTTTGTTTTTGCATTAGTTATTTCTTGAGTTTTATTTTGTTTTTGTTCTAACTCTTTTAACTCTTCAGCGAAATTAGCATTTGTATTGGCCAATTGCTCATGGAATTGATTATTTAAGAAAAGCGTATATGTAGCAATGGCTAAAGCCCCTAATGCAATGATGATCGCTACAGCAGCTATGATAAAATTGTTTTTAGAAGCAAAAGAATTATTGTTGTGAGACTTTGACCCTGCATTTTGTCCTATATTTGACGTTTTTTTTACTTTTTGCATCTGTTCTTCATTGCTACTGGCCATAGTTAATCCTTGTTTACGTAGTCAAGCAGTGTATTTAGCACCTGATTAGGGTGACTTATATTAATCTTATGTATTCCTAATGAAGAGGCAATTTGAGCGAGACGCTCACTAATAACTAGCCATGTTTTATTTTTTAGCCAATGGTGGGCCTCTTTACCGAACAGTTTAAAAAGGTTAATCAGAGACTGTTCGCTTGTTAACAGTATAATGTCCACTAAGTCATCGCGCCATATTGATTGAACGAATAAGGGACTTAGTTTGGGCATCACTCTTTGATATACCTTTAGAATAACTAGATTTGCTCCTTTTTGTATCAGTTGCTCTTCAATAAGTGGTCTGCCTTCTTTTCCTTTAAATAGTAGCACGTTTTGCTTTTCAAGGTGTTGTAACGTTTCTAATGATAATAAATGTTCACTATCAGGGAACTCAGGGATAGCACTCACTTGGATGTTATATTTTTGCAGTGCGGTGGCGGTTCCTTGACCAATTGCAATGACCTGGATTGAAGTAGGCCAATTTATGTGCAGTTGATTGAATTGAGTAAAACAATAGTGAACTGCATTGGCACTAATAAAAAGAGCATGATCTACGGTGTTTAAATTAGGTAACAAATAAATCCAATCGCTGTTTGATGCTTGAATTTCTAGTGCAGGAAGCTCAAGTGCTATACCTCCTGAAGCAAGAATGCTTTGGGTGAGCTTATGTGCTTGCTCTCGGGGTCGAGTATTTAAAATGCGCAAACCCTTTAGTGACCGTTTCATTGCATAACCGATGCTAGAAGATTGGCTGCGCCTTGTGCTATTAAGGATTGGGAACAACGCTGGGCCATGTTTGCTGCCTGCTCTAAAGATCCCGTTTGGGTATCTTCAATGGTTTGGGAGCCATCAAGGGTCAGAATTTTTGCTTGCAGGCAAAGTTGATTCTTGTCAATGGGAGTGCAGAAAACCGCTAATGGGACATGGCAGTTTCCGCCTAATTGTGCATTAACTTGTCGTTCTGTATGAACACAAAGCGACGAAATAGGATCGTTTAATGCTGCAACAAGAGCATGAATTTCTTGATCATCTGTTCTGCATTCGATTGCTAAGGCTCCTTGTCCACATGCAGGCAACATAATTTTTGCGGATAATTGCTCTGTAATCACATGGGTGAAACCCATACGTTCAAGACCAGCAGCAGCGAGAATGATCGCTTGATATTCTCCAGATCTAAGCTTTTCGAGGCGCGTGTTGATATTGCCTCGCAAAGGTTTAATACATAAATCAGCTCTATAAGCTAATAGTTGAGATTGCCTTCTCAGGCTGGCTGTTCCAATGACGGCTTGCTGAGGTAGCGTCTGTAGGCTGGTATAATGATGACTGACAAGAACATCAAAGGGATTATCTCTTTTACAAATTGCAGCCAGACAAAGTCCGTGGGGAAATTCGGCAGGCATGTCTTTTGATGAATGTACGGCAAAATCTGCTCTCTTATCCAGTAATGCTTCTTCTAATTCTTTGACAAATAAGCCTTTTCCACCAACAGCCAAAAGCTTATCTTTGAGAAACTTATCTCCAGATGTAGTCATAGGTAATAATTCAATATGGAGTTTTGGCCATTTGTTTAATAAAAGTTGACGCACATAATTTGCTTGCCATAGAGCGAGTGGGCTTTGACGTGTCGCTATACGTATTATTCTTGAATTCATTTTAATACTGCATTCAGGAGGAATGCAGTATCATACTCTTTTCATGATAAGGATGCACGTACTCCAAGTGCTATAAAAATATAGGTCCAGCCGTTAATTATCATATCAATGGCAATAAACATTCCTATAACCCAGAGTCCACTTATTGGCCATTGAATGAGGATTAACAGGCCAAGGATAATGGCGGTAATTCCCGCGAACAACAACCAACCCCATCCTTGGGCGCTTTTTAACGATAATGCTAAAACGATTCGAGTAATGCCAATAATAATAAGGACTATGGCTAATAATGCTGTAATGAGTGTGGAGGCTAAAAAAGGGTCATAAAAGACAATTACAGCTCCAATCAGGTATAAAAATGCAATTATTGCTTGCCAGAAGATACCCTGCCAGTCTTGATGTTTAAAAATATCTATAAAATGAGATAATGCAGAAACAATTAACAACGCAGCAAAAAAATACATACTGACAAGGGTTAATCCAATTACCATACTTAACCCAATAAAGCCTAGAAAAACAAGTAATATACCTAATCCTAGGAGCCAACCCCAGTTATGTCTCAGGGTATTTGGTGTGCCAAAGCCATTGTTTGCCATATCCATTTTTCCTTTTATGTAATCCATTAATAATGATAATACCAATAGAAATATAACCTGTTTTTCAAAAGGTTGTCGAATTTTTAAATTCTTTTAATTTCATTGTCTGGAAAAAAAAATCACTTCTCTGTATTATCATTGCTTATTGTCATGATGGTGTCGAGGCATGAGGTTAGGGTTATTCATTTCATTGTATTGTTTTTCATTGATGTTGTATGCCAGTGATGAAACGCAGCAACAAGAAATTCAATTAAGAATTCAACCCGTAGGCCAAGTCTCTGTACAAAATAAAGCCAAATCAGATAATAAAGCTACGAGTGATGAAGAGTCTGGACAAGAAACTTATGAACGTTATTGTGTTGTTTGTCATAAGGATGGGCTGGCCGGAGCACCTAGATTTAGAAATGAACAAGATTGGAAGCCTAGATTGACGGGTAGAACGTTAGATGACTTAGTTGCATCTTCACTCAAAGGTTTAAATGCTATGCCAGCAAAAGGAACATGTATTAAATGTAATGAAGATGATCTTAAAGCTGCCATATCCTATATGTTGCCAAAATCATGAGAAAAAATACTTATCGAAAAGTTCAAACATTCACTGCAGCACTGACAGCATTTGTATTATTTGCATCCTTCTATTTTGAATATGTGGTTGGACTGATTCCTTGTCCTTTATGTATGATGCAACGCATTTGTGTTTTTTTATTATTGGCGATTTTAGGAATAAGTTTTTACACATTAAAAAGAGCTCATATTATTAGTGCCTTGCAAATCATCATTGCCAGTGCAGGCTTATATTTTTCGTTACGCCAATTATGGCTGCAGTCTTTACCTGCTGGAAAAGCGCCGGCGTGTATGCCGGGTTTAGATGTTTTAATTCGTTATTTTCCTTGGCAGACAGTAGTAAAAACGCTGTTTTTAGGAACAGGTGACTGTGCTGAAGTCAATTGGCAGTTGTTGGGAATTTCAATGCCTGGGTGGTGTGCGCTGTATTTCTTATTTATCGCATTGTTGGGATGCTTTTTATTTTGGCATACGCGAAGAAGTACTCTTCATGAAAATTTATTTTGTCTATAAAAAGTACTTCATCCAGGTCGTCTTTTAGTGCCTCTTGTACTGCTACTCTTAGTTGACCATTAATTAATATTCCTACGGACTTATTACATCAGAGTGCTCGTGCTTTACAGGACAAGCACTAAATTGTTTTTGACGTATTAAACTGCAGATTTTGACTCGTACACTCTGCATGATGCTCCTGCTGCCCAAGTAAAGTGTGCGATAAATAAGGTATCACTTGGCTTTTTTCAGCATGAGAAAATCGGAACATTTGGCTTTTAAAATGGGTAATACGAGCAGCAGATTCATCCGACTGGGGAAATGCTACTGTTTGCAATAATTCTAATAGTATAGGTCGTGGTTGATGGCAGACAATTAACATATCACAACCGGCTTTAAGTGCTTCTTCAGTTCGTGTCATTAAATTACCGATGTCTGCACCTGTCATACTCAAGCAATCACTTAAAATCAAACCGGTAAATCCTAACTCGTGGCGTAAAATTTCTTGCAACCAAATTGTTGAAAATCCAGCTGACTTACTTGCATCCACTGCCTTATAAGTCACATGAGCAGGCATGATTGCGCTTAAGCGGCCTTTTTTTATGAGCTCAATAAAGGGTTTTAAATCCTTAACTTTCAATTCATCAAAAGAAATCGTAGAAATTGGCATGGTGATATGGGAGTCGGAATTGACTCTCCCATGTCCCGGAAAGTGCTTGCCTACAGCAGGCATTCCTGCGGCATTCATTCCCTCAATAAACGCGTTTGCTAGAGCTATAACTGCCTCAGGATCATGATGAAAGGCACGATCTAAGCGAGCAATAATAGGACTCATATCATGTAAATCAAGAACAGGCGCTAGGCTTAAATCAACACCGCAGGCTAATAAATCCTTGGCCATGATTTCCCCATACTGTCTTGCAAGTTTAATCCCTGTTTCTGGAGATAGGTCATATACATCGCCATAGACACGGGCAGCGGGTAAAGAGCGAAAACCTTGGCGCAAAAATCGCTGGATAAATCCACCCTCATGATCAGCAGTAATGAAAATATGGGGATTGAGTATATGAATTTCAGAAGTGAGTTTTTCTAATTGTTGTGGGTTAGCAAAATTGCGAGTGAAAAGAATGACCGCTCCAACATTAGGATGCTTTAGAATTTCTCGTTCAATATCAGAAAGCTCAGTGCCTTCAAGATCAATCATGAATAAATTAGAATTTGAGCCGGGCATATTGGAATCCTTATTAGAATTGGGTAACGTTCATCACTGTAGCCGCACCTAAGCGGACTTTCCTACGCTATGGAATGGTGGTGAATGGTTACGAATTTAGATGAATAAGGCCGTGCTTTCATCGATTTAGCGCATGATATCATAAATTGCATAATTTTTAATATGCTTCATGCTGGTAATCTAAGGTTGACTTAGATATCATCGCATATTTTGAGTCATTTTTATCAATGAAAACTTTCTCCTGCCAAGTGTTACACAAACACTCAGCGACTCAGGCACGTGTGACACGTATTGTTACAGCTCATGGTGAATTTATTACTCCTGTTTTTATGCCAGTAGGTACTCGAGCGGGGGTAAATAATATGACTCCAATTGAATTACATGAGGCACATAGTCAAATCATTTTAGGGGGTAATACCTATCATATGTTATGTGCTCCAGGAATGAAAGTTATTGAGCAAGCAGGCGGAATGCATCCTTTTATGGGATGGCATGGCCCTATGTTAACCGATAGTGGTGGCTTTCAAGTTTTTAGCTTATCTAAAAATAATGAAATTTGTACTATTGATGAAGAGGGGGCGCATTTTAGATTGCCTGGAAGTCAGGGCTTGATTCACATGACACCAGAAATGTCCTTAGAAACTCAGAAAATCATTGGTGCTGATATAATTATGGCCTTTGATCAATGCACTCCAGATAGTTGTACCAGAGATGAAGTAAGTCATATCATGACGCGGACGCATCGCTGGTTAAAGCAATCAATGGAGTATCATCGCCAATACCCCAATTCACGATATGGATACGCGCAAGCACTTTTTGGCATTATTCAAGGTGGAACTTTTAAAGATTTACGCCGTGAGAGTGCCGATTTTGTAGCATCAATGAATCCGGAAGGTATTGCTATAGGTGGCGAAACCATAGGATTTAATATGGCAACTACAGTTGAGGTTATCCGCTGGGTTCGTGATTATTTACCTGAAAATAAGCCGCGTTATACCATGGGCGTAGGAATGTCACCTCAGGACCTTTTGGACGTGGTCGCAGAAGGAATCGACATGTTTGATTGTGTTGCGCCCACGCGTAATGCGCGTCATGGCTCTTTGTACTGTGGTGAGCTCGTTCGTGAAGGCAACTGGATGCGTTTTGTCAGTGAGTATGAAAACGAGCGAATTCAAATAAAAAAATCATGTTTTGCTGATGATATGTCACCAATTATGGCACAATGTACCTGTTATACATGTCGCCATTACTCACGTGCTTATTTGCATCAGCTCTCCAAGCAAAAAACGAATTTATTTACGGCATTAGCGAGTATTCATAATGTTCATGTCATGCATGATGTTTGTGATAAAATGCGTGATTTGATAATGAATGAGGGTGTGACATAACCATGCTTTTTATGTCGCGAGGTGAAGGTTATTTCAAGCATCTGAGATAACATCTTTGATATAAAATACCGCAAATTTTATATCCTAAACAGACGCTATTTTGCATTAACTTAAAAATGACAGGAGCGATAATGATCGTTATTAGTACATCTAAAGGTGATATTCATATACAGTTAGATACAGAGAATACTCCAGCAACAGCAGAAAATTTTCTTAATTATGTGCGCAGTGGTTTTTATAATAATACCATTTTTCATCGTGTTATTGCGGGTTTTATGATTCAAGGAGGGGGGCTTGATTCTGAAATGAAACAAAAGACGACTCATGAGCCTATCAAAAATGAAGCAAAGAATGCGAAACCAAATAAGCGAGGTTCTATCGCAATGGCTCGCACCATGGACCCTCATTCTGCAACGGCTCAATTTTTTATTAATGTTGTTGATAATCCATTTTTAAATTATAGCGGTGATCATATGCAAGGATATGGTTATTGTGTTTTTGGTGAAGTTGTTGACGGTATGGATATTGTGGACGCTATTGCCAAGGTAAAAACAGGACAACATATGGGGCATGCAGATGTCCCAGTAGAGGAAATAAGTATTATCGACGTGAAAGAGATATAAGTTTTCGACCTATAAGGCATAAAAATGTCTTATAGGTCTCGTTCAACGAACGTTATCCCCTAAAATGTGCGGCATTTATACGGGATCCAGCTCCAAATAAAAGCAGATCGATGTTGGGTAAAGAGCGCCTGGGCTGAAGGCTCTTAAGACCAAACCCGAGATTTTCTTTTCTATCAAATTAGGGCTTTCGTTTGCGTTTTTTGATACTTTCTGAATAATCGAAAATGGGTATTTCAATATGAAAGAAAATCGCTAATAGGCGAGCAGCAAAAATACTGGCAAATGTAATAATCACATTAATATTTTCTGGGATATGAAAATATTCTAGAGTGATAAAAAGCAATGCGCCGGCAAGTGCAATCACTGCATAAAGTTCTTTTCTCAATACCAAGGGAATATCATTACATAAAATATCGCGTAACATCCCGCCACAGATGCCTGTTATCATGCCGCTAATAATGGCAATACTAGGTGATAACCCATGATGGAGTGCTTTTTGAGTGCCAATAATAACAAAAGTAGATAAGCCCAATGCATCAAGTATTAAAAAGATCTTAATAATCCGGATTAGGGAATGGGCAATAAATATAGTTAGAAAAGCACATAACGATGTATACAAGAGGTACTCAGGATGAATAACCCAAGTTAATGGATAAGTATTAAACAGCGTATCTCTTACTGTTCCGCCACCTAATGCAGCAATACTTGCAATAAGCATAACACCAAAAAAGTCCATTTTTTTGCGCCCCGCAGCCAATGCGCCTGTAATCGCTTCAACGCAAATACCGATGATAAATAAAGAATGAAGTAACATTTGGATTTAGTGTGTTTTTAAAACGCAATGATAGCACTATTGAGCCAAATGGAGAAATATTAAGGCTTATAAAAATGTTTTGCTGAGGCTAACGCTAAATCAATAATTTTTTTGGATTGATCTTCATTTGCATTAATTAGGCTGACATCATTAATTAGTTCCAGTAAAAAACGAGATATTTCGGGTTCTGATAAGGCGCTGTTATAGAGGCATGATGCTTTTGTGAAGATATAGTGAAGCAAATTTTTGCTAATAGAAATTTTATCTTGCGAGATACCTTGATCATGGAGGGGGTCACCAAATAATAGCCAACCAGGAGACACTTGAAGTTTTGCTGCAATATCTACTAGTTTCACCGGTTCAGGGATGGCTTCACCACGAAGATACTTACGGCATATTTGTAGTGAATACCCGGTAATTTCAGAAAGCTTATGGATGCATACTCCAGAGGTAGAGCGTTGGGAGTTATACCCCGCAGCAACCATTGCATCACGCAAACGATTAGCAAATTGTTTCGCCAAGTTGGTTTTTTCCATAGTGGTGCTCGGGTCAGAAATTTGGAATGATATTAGTATAACAAAATGAAGTTTATCCGCAAATAAAAATAATAATTGGAAACTTTAAGTTTCTTTTCGAAATTTAAAGTTGACAATAAAAACTAAATAACTATAATGTGCACCTGAAACCAATAAAAAGGTTTCCACATTGTCCAAAGAAAATATGTGACGCATGATGGAACAAGTTCACATATAGAGTCCAAATAAAAGAGAAAGTGGTCTAAACATAGCACTTAACCTCGCAATAAGGCCTGAGTGGTCCCCTTCCACTCAGACCTTTCTTTTGGATAGAGAATTTAAAATGAGATGATTTCAAATGTATCTATATTTTAGAGGAGAAAAGAGCTTCGTTGGAAACATACCCTAGAGAGAATGAGTTTTTTTGTTATATATCTTTTAACAAATTCACCAGTAAATTAATCGAGTTAGCAAGAGTTATCTGCTCATTTTCGTCTAAAGCTTGGAGGTTTTCATTTAACCTATTATGGAGAAGGTAGGGGGCGGCGCCTACAAATTCTCTCCCTTTTTCGGTTATATCAATATAAATGATACGGCGATCTTTATTATCTCGTGTGCGAAGAACAAATTCTTTTTCTTCCAATCGATCTATTACCCCTACTAAAGTACTCATTGATAAATAGACTCTTTTAGAAAGAGTTGAGATTGTCATAATCCCATTTTCGTAAATTTCATACAGGCATACAATTTGTGGTACGGTTAAACCATAGCATTTATTTAACCTTCGGGAATGAAAATCCATTTGTTGCATGATCATGCGTAAAGCAAGAATAATACTCTTAGAGCGCTGCTCAGATTGCATCTCCCGCTGTTCTTTTTTCTCATTAGGGTCTTTTAAAATATTATTCATGGATGGTCTTTCAAAGATTGAAGGTTGAAAAAAAGTATATTAACCGTTAGTATCCTTAAATAATTTGTATACGAATTATATCAATAGATATGAATATTCAAGGCACTGTCTATTGTACCTGACTATTCAAGCTAACTATATAGAGCTCCTCAAAAATATCGAAGAGCGTGACTTGTCAATGGCATCCAATAATAATAAAAAGAGGATTAATTATGCGAAGTCAACTCAACGAATCCTTATCACAATTAACTGAAGATATTCCTCAACCCAATAGTCAAGAAGAAATTTGTTTTAATAGTGGGGGAATCCTCACTTTAGGTGTAGAAATTGAGCTGCAACTCATCGATGCCGAAACCTACAATCTGTGTTCCAGAGCAGAGGATATTCTTGCTGCTATGTCTCATTTGGAAAAAATTAAGCCAGAATTTTACTTAAGCACCATTGAAGTAAACACGAACAAATGTAAGATGGTTCAGGATGTTGAAGATGATCTTTATGCAACATTATTTGAACTTCAACATGTATCGAAAAAACTTGGAATTTTACTTTCAACAACAGGCTCACACCCATTTTCTAAATATTCTGACTGGGAGATTTCACCGACAGCTCGTTATCTGGATTTAATTGATCGTAATCAATGGCTTACGCGCCGTATGAGTGTCTATGGTCTACATGTACATCTGGGTATGTCGAGTGGGGAAGAATGCATACGATTTAATAATTTCTTTATGTATTTTCTCCCCCATTTGTTAGCCCTTTCTTCAAGTTCCCCATTTTGGCAAGGAATAGACACTGGACTTGCTTCATGTCGTCCGACTACCTATGAGGCTCTTCCTACAGCAGGTCAACCTTACCATGTGCGCTCGTGGCAGGATTTTGAGCATTTGTATAGAACACTAAAGTCATGTGGTTCCATAAAATCGCTTAAGGATTTATGGTGGGATCTAAGGCCAAGTCCAAATTTTGGAACATTGGAGATTCGTGTCTGTGATGGTACGGCGACACTTGCGGAAACCTTGGCCCTGGTTGCATTGATACATGCTCTTGCCCATTGGTTTGCCGATAATGGAAGTTGGCTTGAGTCCGTAGCCTATCCTCCTTACTGGCTTTCTCGAGAAAACAAATGGAGAGCAATTCGCTATGGTTTAGATGCGGAATTGGTGATGAACACAGAGGGCAAAATCAAATTAATGCGTGAAGATATTCATGAGTGGATAGAAAAATTAAAACCTTACATTGAGCAACTTAACTATCACACCTATTTTGCAACGCTTCAAGCGATTATGAGTTCAGGAACAAGTACTGAGCGCCAAAGAAAAGTGTTCGCGTACAATAAATGTTTTAAAGATGTTGTGAAACATAACGTGAGTGAATTTTTACTGCAAGTTCCTTTATATAGGCGTGAGTTGATTGTTTCTTGAGCAAAATTAGGAACAAATCATTGAAATCATTTGCTTTGTAACGTCACCTTATTATATACTTCCTGGCAATATAGATGCAGGTCAGTTTATAGGCACGTAGCTCAGTGGTAGAGCACCACCTTGACATGGTGGTGGTCGGTGGTTCGATCCCACTCGTGCCTACCATGCAACTGAATTAGTAGTTCGGGAGCTGTCACTTTCCATGTAGTGATACTGAATCCATTAAAAGTTTTAAGCCCTGCCATGCAGGGTTTTTTTTTAAGATGCTTACGGATAAAATCATGCCAAACATTAAATTGCCTGATGGAAGTGTAAAACAGTTTGAAGCACCTTTAACTGTATATGATGTTGCTCATAGTATAAGTCCTGGGCTTGCTAAGGCTGCTTTGGCTGGTCGTGTTGATAACCGATTAGTTGATACTTCTTATCTGATTAAAAATGATTGTGCATTAGTGATTCTTACTGAAAAACAAGAAGAGAGTCTTGAAGTTATTCGTCACTCTACTGCTCATTTATTAGCACAAGCTGTTAAAAGTATTTTTCCTTCAGCTCAAGTAACTATTGGCCCAGTAATTGAAGATGGCTTTTATTATGATTTCGCTTTTCAAAGAGCGTTTACTCCCGAAGATTTGGAGTTAATCGAAGCCAAAATGGTGGAGTTAGCAAAAGCAAATTATCCTGTGACTCGTAGAGAATTGCCACGTGATGAGGCAATCCAGTATTTTAAGAGTATTGGTGAAGAATATAAAGCAAAGATTATTGCTGATATTCCTAAAGATGAAGTGCTTTCGTTATACAAACAAGGGGATTTTGAAGATCTCTGTCGTGGTCCTCATGTTCCTGCAACTGGTTTTTTAAAAGCATTCAAATTGACTAAAGTGGCAGGAGCATATTGGCGTGGTGACTCCAATAATGAAATGTTACAGCGTATTTATGGTACTGCTTGGGCTGACAAAAAGGCACTGGCTGATTATTTGTTCCGTTTGGAGGAAGCTGAAAAACGTGATCATCGTAAATTAGGTAAGAGTTTGGAGCTATTTCACTTCCAAGATATTGCACCGGGAATGGTTTTTTGGCATCCCAAAGGTTGGACCATTTATCAAGAGTTGGAACGTTATATGCGTCATCGCTTGGCCGACTTTGGTTATCAAGAAATTAAAACACCTCAGTTAGTTGATCGTGTGCTTTGGGAAAAGTCAGGCCATTGGGCTAATTTTAGAGATGAGATGTTTGTTACTGAAACAGAAAATCGTCACTATGCTGTAAAACCAATGAATTGTCCTTGTCATGTCCAAGTATTTAATCAAGGCTTAAAAAGTTATAGAGATTTACCTTTAAGATTTTCAGAGTTTGGTAATTGCCACCGATGTGAACCATCAGGATCATTACATGGTCTCATGCGAGTTCGCAATATGGTTCAAGATGATGCTCATATTTTTTGTACTGAAGATCAAATTCAATCAGAAGTGGCAATGATGTTAGAGTTAGTCCAATCGGTATACATTGATTTTGGGTTTAAAGAAATTAAGTATCGCTTGGCATTACGCCCTGAAAAAAGAGTAGGCAGTGATGAAGTTTGGGATAAGGCTGAAGCAGCTTTAAAACAAGCGATGAAAGACAGAAATATAGAATGGGTTGATGCGCCAGGTGAAGGTGCTTTTTATGGGCCCAAAATTGAATGCTCCTTATCTGATTGCTTAGGTAGAATTTGGCAATGTGGTACGATACAAGTTGATTTTTCGATGCCTGGACGTTTGGATGCTATTTATATTGCCGAAGATGGGAGCAAACAAACTCCAGTCATGGTGCATCGTGCTATCCTAGGATCATTTGAACGCTTCATGGGGATTTTGATCGAACATTATGCAGGAAAGCTGCCTTTGTGGTTGTCGCCGGTGCAAGCAGTAATCATGACAATTAGTGAAAAACAAAACGAGTATGCAGAAAAAGTAACACAAATTTTGCAAAAAAGAGGAATTCGTGCCAACTTTGACTTGAGAAATGAGAAAATTGGTTTTAAAATTCGCGAGCATACTTTACAAAAAATCCCATATCTATTAGTAATAGGGGATAAAGAAGTTGAGTCAGGCCAAGTTGCTGTGCGAACCCGAGAAGGTACAGACTTAGGTGTGATGACAATAGATACAATTTGTGATACCTTGATGCAAGAAATTGCTCAAAAAGGGTCAATTATTAATTAATGAATAGGGGGGATTAGACCATTAGTGCACCAACTAAGCGTGAAAGTGATCGCGCACGAATTAATGAACAGATCAATGTACCTGAGGTACGCTTAATTGATGTCGATGGTAATCAGGCAGGAATTGTTTCCACACGTGAAGCCCTGCGTGCAGCGGAAGAAGGTGGATTGGATCTTGTGGAAATTTCTCCAACAGCCAAACCTCCCGTATGCCGTATTATGGATTACGGTAAGTTTCTCTTTGAGCTGAGTAAAAAACAAGCCGAAGCTAGAAAAAAGCAGAAGCAAATTCAGGTTAAAGAATTAAAATTCCGTCCAACGACGGAAGATGGAGATTATCAGGTCAAGCTACGCAACCTGATCCGTTTCCTAAATCATGGTGATAAAGTCAAAATTACACTGCGGTTTCGTGGTCGTGAGATGGCTCATCAAGAGCTGGGCATGAAAATTCTTGAGCGTATACAGCAAGACACGGCTGAGTTTGCCGTTGTGGAACAGCAGGCCAAGCGCGAAGGAAGACAGCTATTGATGGTATTATCGCCCAAAAAAACTAAAAGCTGAGTAAATGCGGAGTATATTGTTATGCCGAAGTTGAAGTCACATCGCGGAGCGTCTAAACGCTTCCGTAAAACAGCAAGTGGCGCGATTAAACGTCGCGGTGCTTATAGAAATCATATCCTCACTAAAAAGTCCACTAAGCAAAAACGTCATTTGCGCGTAGAAGCTGGAACTTTAAAGCCATGCGATGCACGTTTGGCAGAACGTATGTTGCACGGTAGTTAAGGAGGAAATGAAAAATGCCAAGAGTTAAACGTGGTGTGATCGCCAAAGCGCGTCACAAAAAGGTTATGGATCAGGCAAAAGGTTATTACGGCGCTCGTAGTCGAACCTATCGCATGGCCAAACAAGCAGTAATTAAAGCAGGTCAATACGCATATCGTGATAGACGTCAGAAAAAACGTCAGTTTCGTGCATTGTGGATCACTCGTATTAATGCACAAGCTCGTGAGTGTGGTTTATCATACAGCCGCTTAATTGATGGATTGAAAAAAGCATCAATTGAATTGGATAGAAAAGTATTGGCTGATCTAGCTGTTCATGACAAAGTAGCTTTTGCTGCAATTGCAGAACAAGCTAAGGCTGCATTAGCAAAATAGTCTTTTAATGTGTTTTTTTCTGGGAATTTATAAGCCTAGGTTAATAACATGATAAAGGTACTGTTAGCAAAATGAACTATTTGAGGAGGCTGCGGCCTCCTTTTTACTTGTGGGTATAATTATGCAGGATATCATCACCATACAAGAACAGGCTGCTGAAGCGATTGAAAATGCTCAGGATGTCTCTGGATTAGAGTTAATTCGCGTTGATTTTTTGGGTAAGAAAGGAAAGCTCACTGAAATTTTAAAAAGTCTTGCTCATTTATCCGCTGAAGAAAAACCTAAAGTAGGCCAACTTGTGAATCAAGTAAAACGTGACATCAGTACTTTGATTGAAACGAAAATGCTTGAACTGAAACAAAAACAACTCTTAGAAAAGCTGTCAGCTGAACGTATTGATATAACACTTCCTGGTCGCAAGAAAGAGAGTGGGTCCTTACATCCAGTAACCCAAGTAAAGCATCGAATTAATGAATTTTTTAGCCGTATGGGCTTTGATATTGTTGATGGTCCCGAAATTGAATCTGAATTTTATAATTTTGAGGCACTGAATATTCCCGTGCATCATCCAGCCCGTGCGATGCATGATACTTTTTATTTTGGTGATGGTCGCCTTTTACGAACACATACTTCGCCGGTACAAATTCGTACCATGGAACAACGCAAACCTCCATTTCGGTTAATAGCTCCAGGAAGAGTCTATCGTTGTGACTCTGATCTGACGCACACACCGATGTTTCATCAGGTTGAAGGGCTACTGGTGGACAAACAGGCTACTTTAGCGAGTTTAAAAGGTCTACTACACGATTTTTTTGCTGATTTTTTTGGTCGTCAATTAGCATTGCGGTTTAGACCCTCGTATTTTCCTTTTACAGAACCTTCGGCTGAGGTTGATATTGAATGTACTCAATGTAGTGGTGAAGGCTGTCGTTCCTGTAAATTTACTGGGTGGTTAGAGGTTTTAGGTTGTGGTATGGTGCATCCTAATGTTCTAACAGCAGTAAATATCTCGCCTGAGGAATATCAGGGGTGGGCATTTGGTATGGGTATGGATCGATTAGCCATGTTGTATTATGGAATAGATGACTTGCGTATGATGTTTGAAAATGACCTGTCTTTTTTAAGTCAATTTTGAAGGTAGAGGTTGTTAATATGCTTCGATGACCATGCGTTTGTGGTGCGAATTGAAAATATCTTGAGTAAAATCAATCATGCAGTAAGGACTTTAGATGAAATTAAGTAAATTGTGGTTACGTGAATGGGTAGATTTCTCATTATCTGAACAAGAATTGGCAAGCCAACTAACTATGGCTGGTTTGGAGGTGGATGCAGTAAGCCCTGTAGCAGGAGAGTTTTCTCATGTAATCGTTGCTGAAGTTCTTAGCACAAAACCTCATCCTAATGCAGATAAATTGACTTTATGTGAAGTAAACGCAAATACAGAGAAACCCTTGCAAATCGTTTGTGGTGCTTCGAATGTAAGAGACGGATTAAAAGTGGCTCTAGCCATGGTTGGGGCACGCTTGCCAGGTGGTTTTAATATTAAAGAATCAAAGTTACGAGGAGCGCTTTCACAAGGAATGCTCTGCTCCGTCAGTGAGTTGGGAATGGCAGAGCAATCTGATGGAATTATGGAGTTAGGAAGTGACGCGCCTGTAGGAATGGATTTGCGCGAGTATCTGACTCTTGATGATCATATATTGGATATTGATTTAACGCCTAACCGAGCAGATTGTTTTAGTGTTTTAGGTGTTGCGCGTGAAGTTGCTGTATTGAATCAACTACCCTTATTAGAAAAAGAGATTTCCGCGGTTACTCCAAGTATTGACGATGCATTCCCAATACAATTGAACAATCCAGAAGCATGCTCACGTTATTGTGGTCGTGTTATTCGCAAGATAAATACTCAAACAAATACCCCTTTATGGATGAGTGAGCGTTTACGCCGAAGTGGCATTCGCTCCGTTCATCCTGTTGTTGATGTAATGAATTATGTCATGCTTGAGTTAGGTCAACCCATGCATGCTTTTGATTTGAATGCAATCAACGGTGAAATAAATGTACGCTATAGTAATCAGCAAGAGCAATTAAAATTACTTGATGGCCAAGAATTAACCTTGAATGAGAAAGTATTGGTGATTGCAGATCAAGAAAGGCCGTTGGCAATGGCCGGCATTATGGGCGGAGAAGCAAGCTCTGTGCAGGCACATACCACTGATGTATTTTTAGAAAGTGCTTTTTTTAATCCCATAGTAATTGCAGGAGTAGCTAGAAAGTTTGGTTTATTTAGTGATTCATCACAACGTTTTGAACGAGGTGTAGATCCTAACGTACAAATAAGAGCTTTAGAAAGAGCTACAGCATTAATTTTAGAAATTGTTGGTGGTGAGGCTGGACCTATTATTGAAGTCTCTAATCAAAAATATTTGCCGAGTACAGTACATTTTTCTTTCAATACAGAAAAAGTTAAAAATTTGACTGGACTTAATATTTCTCTGAAGGAAATGAGGCGTTTTCTTGAGGGTTTAGGTATCACGATTACACGAGAGCAAAATCATTTTCTAGAGGTTATTATTCCTTCATATCGCTTTGATATTCAGCGAGATGAGGACTTGGTAGAGGAAATAATTCGTCTTTATGGATATGATAATTTACATGCAGAACCAGTATATACGCGAGTACAGGCAGGAAAAACATGCGGTAATGAAGCAATAGCAACGATGCTTGCGCGCTGGTTTGCAAGTAAAGGATACCACGAAACGATCAGTTACAGTTTTGTTGATCCTGAATTACAACATGAGCTTTATCCACAGAAAGAGTTTATGCAATTACTGAATCCTATTTCTTCTGAGTTATCGCAAATGCGTGCTGGGATGTGGCCTGGTTTAATTGCATCACTGATTTATAACGTACACCGCCAACAAAATGAGGTTAAGTTTTTTGAAATTGGTGTTGTTTTTGATGTACACCAAGGGCAGCTAAAAGAACGTCCTTGCATTGCAGGTTTGTTGATGGGGGAGCAAGGGAGTGTTAATTGGAGTGAAACGACTCGATGGTATGATTTTTTTGACTTAAAAGGAGATCTTCAATCTTTATTCGCTTCATTAAAACTAAAGCAAGTAGAGTTCGTTGCCGCAACTCATGAAGCATTACATCCTGGACAATCTGCTCAAATCAATATAAATGGCGTTCCCTCAGGTTGGATAGGAACATTGCATCCGCGTTTAGCAGATGCTTTGGATTTAAACCATGATGTTCTTCTTTTTGAAATTAACTTAGAGGCATTAATAGGACATGAATCGCCACGTTATAAACCGATTTCAAAATATCCTCAAATTCGCAGGGACTTATCATTTTTAGTCGATAATAATATCGAGGTCATGCAAATCGAATCAGTAGTAAGAACTACTGTAAAAGAAAATTGGTTAAAATCTTTTGATGTCTTTGATGTATATACTGGAGAAGGTATTCCTTTAGGGAAGAAAAGCTTGGCGATTTCTATAACAATTCAAGATGAAAGTCGTACTTTGGTTGATACCGAGATTAATTCTTTAATTGATGCTATAATCAATACGTTAGAGAATAAATTTTCAATCATATTGAGGGAGTAATCGTGAATGCATTGAGCAAAGCTATAATGGCAGAGACCTTGTGTGATGAATTAAAATTGTCCAAACCTGCATCGAAAGAGATGGTCGAAAATTTTTTTGAAGAATTACGACATGCTCTTGAGCATGGACATCATGTAAAATTATCTGGATTTGGTAATTTTACCCTAAGAGATAAGCCACAAAGGCCAGGTAGAAACCCAAAGACTGGAGAGGAAATTCCCGTAGTGGCTAGAAGGGTTGTGACTTTTAAACCAGGTTTGAAGCTAAAAAGCAAAATTGAATCTATAGGAAAATAATTCATTGAACTATTACTCGAAACATATTTTTTTATGTACCAACAAAAAGGCAGCAGGTAAACAATGTTGCGCTAATTCTGGTGGAGAAGAGTACTTTGATTATATAAAATCACGGCTTTTAGAGCTGGAAATGCATGGCCCGGGAAAAGTTCGCATTAGCAAAACAGGTTGTCTTGGCCGCTGCAGTTCAGGTCCTTGTATTGTGATCTATCCTGAAGGTGTGTGGTATACTTATTCATCTTTTGCTGATATTGATGAAATCATAGAAAAACATTTAATTTCTGGTAGTATTGTGAATCAGTTGTTAATCGATCCAGTGTGAAAGTTGTCCGATTCATATGGATTTTAATAATTGTTTGTAAATTTTTGTCCTTTTTACTTGTAGGATGATTCTGTTTTGGTTAAAATCGCCCGTCCATGATAGAAGATTACCAATTTAGGCGGTTCGGAGTTCATTTAATGAAGACATTTAGTGCCAAAAGCCATGAAGTCAAACGTGACTGGTTAGTGGTTGATGCCAGCGATAAAGTTTTGGGTCGCTTAGCAACTGAAATTGCTCGTCGTTTACGTGGCAAGCATAAAGCTGAGTATACCCCCCATGTTGATACTGGCGATTACATTATCGTTACAAATGCTGAAAAAGTTATTGTAACTGGTCGGAAGTTTACCGATAAGATGTACTATCGTCACACTGGATATCCAGGTGGAATAAAATCAGATAGTTTTGAGAAATTACAAGCAAGAAATCCTGTTAGGATTATCGAGCTAGCTGTTAAAGGTATGTTACCAAAGAATCCTTTGGGAAGAGAGATGTATCGTAAGCTGAAAGTCTATGTTGGCAATGAGCATCCACATACAGCACAGCAACCCAAACAACTTGATATTGAGGAATAAGTATTATGGCTGAAGTGAAGCAATACTACGGCACTGGTCGTAGAAAAAGTTCAACAGCTCGAGTGTTTTTACGTCCAGGTAAAGGCGACATCAAAGTCAACGGTCGTACTTTACAAGAGTATTTCTGCCGTGAAACTTCTTGTATGGTTGTAATGCAGCCGCTAGAAACTGTTGATCTTGTCGATAAATTTGATGTTTACATTACAGTAACTGGTGGTGGAATTTCTGGTCAGGCAGGTGCTGTACGTTTAGGAATTGCAAGAGCATTGGTTGCTTATGATGAAAAAGGATTGGCAGAAGATGCAGAGCCTAATCCTGATTCCGTGCGTAGAAAGCTTCGTGCTCGTGGTTTACTGACTCGTGATTCACGTCGTGTTGAAAGAAAGAAAGTCGGTTTGCACAAAGCTCGCCGTGCAACCCAATACTCAAAACGTTAATTGTTTTTTGGTTAAAGAAACCCCGCATTGGCGGGGTTTTTTGTTTTGCTACGAGATCTAGTGAAACATATAGCGTCATCCACTAAGTTCTAGATAGGCTGCAAGTAAAGTGAGGATAAGGGATGTACTCAAAGTACATGACGGAGACGACCGAGCTTGCAATGATGTGTAGAACTTAGTGGGGGGCGCTATACAAAACGGGCGGCATATGGTGAATGACAACTCTGAGCCTGAGCATGATCAGGATAAAAATGATTTGGTAGATACGGAGCGACGCCGATTTTTGGTAGCTACAACCAGTGTATTAGGAGGTATTGGGGCCCTATGTGCCTTAACTCCTTTTGTTGCTTCTTGGTTACCTAGTGCTAAGGCTCAAGCCGAGGGAGCCCCTGTAGAGGTTGATTTAAGCAAATTGGAACCTGGAGAACAAGCCATCGTTGAATGGCGTGGCAAACCAGTATGGATCATTAGACGAACATCAGAAATGTTGCAACAAATCACCAAGAACTCTTCTTTGCTCCGAGATCCTCATTCATTGACTGCTCAGCAACCCTATTATGCAAAAAATGAATATCGTTCCATTAATCCAGAATATTTAGTACTTATAGGAATTTGTACCCACTTAGGTTGTTCCCCTAAATACAAGCCTAATCTGAGTGAGTTAGGGCCTAACTGGCCAGGTGGTTTTTTTTGCCCCTGTCATGGATCTACTTTTGATCTTTCGGGTAGAGTCTTTAAAGATGTTCCTGCACCGATTAATCTGGAGGTTCCTCCATATTATTTTATTGATAAACATACTCTTGTAATTGGTGAGGATAAAGCATAAGTTTTATGCTTGCATCACGTGTTTTATGATTTGTAATAAGATAGAGGCTAATTAAATGAATAGACTCTTCAATTGGATCGATGAGCGTTTTCCTTTGGCGAGTACCTGGAGAAAGTATTTCAGTGCTTACTATGTCCCCAAGAATTTGAATTTTTTTTATATTTTTGGTGCATTGGCAATCGTAGTTTTAGCCAATCAATTGATTACTGGTTTGTGGCTTACTATGTTTTATACGCCGAGTGTTGAACAAGCATTTTCCTCTATTGAATACATCATGCGCGATGTTCACTTTGGTTGGTTATTACGTTATATGCATTCAACAGGAGCTTCAGCATTTTTTATTGTCATTTATTTACATATGTTTCGTGGTCTGCTTTATGGTTCTTATCAAAAACCTAGGGAATTAGTCTGGCTTTTGGGAATGTTTCTATATGTTTTACTTTTAGCGGGTGCATTTTTTGGTTACTTATTGCCTTGGGGACAGATGTCTTATTGGGGGGCTGAAGTTATCACATCCTTATTTGATGCTCTCCCATATATAGGTAAAAATCTTGTTATTTGGCTTAGAGGGGATTATGCGGTTGGCAATGCTACATTGCAGCGCTTTTTTGCGTTACATGTGATTGCTATTCCATTATTGCTCTTTTTGTTTGTATTTTTGCATATTGTTGCCGTACATAAGGTAGGCTCGAATAATCCGGAAGGAATTGAGTTTAAGCATAGATTGGGTGTAGAAAAACAGTTTGATTTAATTCCTTTTCATCCTTATTACCTTATTAAAGATTTAGTTGCCGTCCTTGCGTTTTTTATTTTGTTTTTTGCGGTGGTATTTTGGGCTCCTGAAATGGGCGGATATTTCTTAGAGCACAATAATTTTGTGCCAGCAAACCCGCTTGTCACTCCAGATCATATCGCTCCAATGTGGTATATGTCACCTTTTTATGCAATGTTGCGGGCGATACCCGATAAATTATTTGGAATTACATGCATGGGCTCCGCACTATTATTATTATTTTTCTTGCCATGGCTTGATTGTAGTCCGGTACGTTCTATGCGTTATAAAGGGAAATGGTCTCAAATAATGTTCTTTTTAGGCGTGCTGGCATTTGTAGTATTGGGTTATTTGGGAACGATTCCAGTAACTCCTGCACGCTTGTTTTTTGCTCGACTAGCTACATTATTGTATTTTGGCTATTTTATCCTTATGCCCTTTTATACTCGATTAGAGAGCACTCATTCATTGCCTCTTCCCTCAGGAGAGTGTTGATGCGGATCAGGGCGCTTTTTTATTTTTTCTTATTATTTGGAGTTTGTCAGCAGGTGTATGCAACTTCATTGTCAATCGACATAGACGATAAGGCAAGCTTACAAAGAGGCGCTAAACTTTTTATGAATTACTGTTCGGGTTGTCATTCCTTAAAATATTTAAGGTATAATCGTATGGCCAAAGGCTTGGGTTTAATGCGTTTTGCCGGGCAAATTGATGAAGATCTCTTAAAGAATAATCTTATTTTCACTCAAGCAACAATTCATGATCCAATTCAGATTGCTATGCCCCCTGAAGATGCAAAGCAATGGTTTGGGATAGTACCGCCAGATTTATCGTTAATTGTGAGAGCAAAAGGAGCCAAATGGCTCTACAATTACTTAAGTAGTTTTTACAAAGATGATTCTAGACCTTTTGGAACGAATAATTATCTTGTGCCTGATGTTGCGATGCCCAATATTCTGGATACGTTGCACGATAAAATGCAATCACGACAATTTGATGAGAGTTTATTAGATTTGGTGACTTTCCTCACCTACGTGAGTGAGCCCACAAAAACGGAACGTTATCATCTGGGATTCTTTGTAATTGGGTTTTTAGTCATTTTATTTCTTGTTTCTTTGTGCTTAAAAATAGTTTATTGGCGAAAAATCGGCATAAAGTAGCCCAAAAAGGCAAAAATGTGGTAAAGTAATGGTTTTGCTTATTCTTAGCATACTCGTTCACATTTTTATAAAATTGATAGGAGTTGCCCATGGCAATTGTTGCGAAACGCACTATAATGTCTTTATTTTCTGATACTGATGATGTCTACAGTCATCAAGTTCGTATCGTATTGGCTGAAAAAGGGGTTAATGTAGAAATTCTTGCAGCCAGGCAAGCTGAACCAAATGCAGATCTTTTATCAGTTAATCCATACGGAACAATTCCTACATTAATTGATAGAGAGCTTGTACTTTATGAACCACGTATTATTATGGAATATTTAGATGAGCGTTTTCCTCATCCACCTTTATTACCTGTTTATCCTGTTGCTCGTGCGGAAACGCGGAAAATGATGCATCGGATAGAGCATGATTGGTATTATTTAATGAATAATATCTTAAGAGATAATAATACAGAAGATGCTAGAACGAACTTATTTGAAAGTTTAGTCGCTCTTGAGCCAGTTTTTGCAGATAAGTCTTATTTTCTAAGTGATGAGTTTTCGTTGTTGGATTGTGCATTAGCCCCCTTATTGTGGCGCTTACCTCGGTTAGGGATAGACGTTACACCAGAGTTTAAAGGAATAATTGCTTACATGCAGCGCTTGTTCAAACGTGAATCGTTTCAAGCAAGTTTGACTGATGTTGAGCGACAATTGCGAGCGGCATAAATATATGACTATGACATCAAATAAACCTTATTTAATTCGTGCGGCCTACGATTGGATAGTTGATAACGAATTAACGCCTTATATTTTGGTAAATGCAGCATATTTAGGTGTACAGGTTCCAACAGAGCACGTAAATCATGATCGTATCGTGTTGAACATTTCCCCAGCAGCTACTCGAGGTCTCTTGTTGGAAAATGATCGGATAATCTTCACCGCGCGCTTTTCAGGAAAAACGGAGCAAATCTTTGTTCCACCAGGAGCTGTATTGGAAATATATGCCAAGGAAAATGGCAGGGGTATTGCCTTTGCACTCGAAGATGAAGAAGAGCCGCCTCCAGCGTCTTCTGGTTCGTCAACTTCAGATGTTGAGGGCCCGGCGTCTTCTAAAAGTAAGCCTTCGTTGAAATTAGTGAAGTAGCATGTCAGAAAACGCCCTTTATCGTTGTGAGCAAATTAGAGTTTGTGAACAACAGGCTACTTCTTTATTTCACTTAGACGAAAATACACTTATGTCTCGAGCTGGAGCAGGGGCATTTTCGCAGCTAATAAAACTTTATCCTCATGTTCGACATCTTGCAGTTTATTGCGGCTCGGGAAATAATGCAGGTGATGGATATGTTGTTGCACGATTAGCCCATGAACATGGATTATTAGTTACTGTTTACCAATGTAAGGCATTGGCGGATTTGCCTCTTGCAGCCCAGCATGCAGCTTTGATGGCAATAAATGCAGGAGTTGACTGTCAACCTGCAGATGAGCCTTTAGATAGCGAAGCGGAGTTAATTGTCGATGCACTACTTGGAATAGGTTTAAGAGGACCTGTGCGTGGCAATATTGCCTCAGCAATTCATCAGATCAATGCAAGCGGCCTTCCTGTCATAGCATTAGATATTCCATCAGGTCTTAATGCAGATACAGGGTTGGTGGAAAACCTTTGTGTTAAAGCTAATGCTACCATAACATTCATCGCCCAAAAGTTAGGTATGTATACTGCAGATGGCCCAGATCATTGCGGGGATATTTATTGCTGTTCATTAAGCCTAGAGGCGTGCACCAATCAATTAGCGCCTGCTGCACGTTTGTTAAACTCCACTACTTTATCGTTACCTTTTTCTAAGCGCAAAAAAAACTCTCATAAAGGAAATTATGGCCATGTTTTAATAGTAGGAGGAGGGCCAGGTATGCCTGGAGCTATTAGTCTTGCGGCAAAAGCAGCACTAAGAACGGGTGCTGGATCAGTTACTGTTGCAACTTGGCCTGAATATGCAAAGGGTGCTTTATCTTTAATTCCTGAAGCGATGGTAAGCGGTGTTAAAACCGCAAAAGACTTAAGACAACTCTTAGCAAATGCTTCTGTTTGTGTTATAGGACCTGGTCTTGGAGAAAGTGATTGGGCTATGGACCTATTTTTGCCAGCAATTACTTCGCAATTACCTATGGTGATTGATGCGTCGGCACTAAGATTATTGGCGAGTAATTCACAAATTGACGACAATTGGGTTTTAACGCCCCATCCTGGAGAAGCAGCGGCTCTTCTTGCTTGTTCTACTGATTTGATTCAGAAGGATAGATACCAAGCAGCGGAAAAAATTCAACAACAATATGGTGGTGTTGTTGTATTAAAAGGTGCTGGAACAGTGATCCAAACCCCTGAAAAAAGTACTTTTGTCTGTCCTCGTGGAAACCCTGGTATGGCGAGTGCGGGTATGGGCGATGTATTGAGCGGTATCATTGCTGGTTTTTGCGCCCAAGGTTTTTCTTTAGCCCAGGCAGCACAATATGGTGTTTGGGTGCATGCAGTTGCTGGAGATCGTGTCGCGAAAAAATTAGGTGGAGTTGGGTTATTAGCTAGTGATTTGTTAGATGCTATTCCACATGTATTGAACTATCCAAATGATGAATACAAATCAATCTAATGCACTAATACTGGATTTACCAGACGAAAAATCGAGTGTAAATTTTGCCTCTCGTTTAGCTTCATGTCTTTGTCCTTCTTTAATCATGACTTTTAGTGGTGATCTAGGCGCAGGAAAAACCACGATCATTCGTGCCATGTTAAAATACTTAGGGGTGCAATCTGCGATTAAGAGTCCTACCTTTTCATTAGTAGAAAGCTATACATGTCATGACATGCTCGTGCATCATTTTGATCTGTATCGAATTCATCATGAGGAAGAATTAGAATACTTAGGTTTTCGAGATTATTTTGTGCCAGGTAGTATTTGTTGTATTGAATGGGCTGAAAATGCAGGATCAGCATTGCCTTATATAGATATTCGTTTTAAGTTAAACATGAAAGGGGCTGGACGTGAAATGCAAATAATAGCATTGAGCGCAGCCGGTAAAAAAATTTTAGCTCGCCTGGCAGGAGAAACATGATCGTTCGCTTATGGATTTTTGTTGTATTATGTCTTTGGTCTGTTGTTACATCGAGCGCCCAACTTAAATCGATTGTTTTAAAACAACAAGGAAACCAAACATCCCTTTACTTTACAATTGCAGGCCCTTTTACACATAAGCTATTTTCATTAAGTCAACCAGACCGAGTAGTATTGGATTTAAAGGAGACTCAATTAGCTGTAGATTTAAATCAATTGGGTCTGATTAATGGTCTAGTGAAGCAAGTGCGTAGTGGCCATTCTGAGCCTA
This sequence comes from Legionella cincinnatiensis, assembly GCF_900452415.1. Classification (NCBI taxonomy): domain Bacteria; kingdom Pseudomonadati; phylum Pseudomonadota; class Gammaproteobacteria; order Legionellales; family Legionellaceae; genus Legionella; species Legionella cincinnatiensis. Next base: position 395,166 of record NZ_UGNX01000001.1, read on the forward strand.
GAACGTTACGATTAGTTTTTGAAGTAAATCAAAAAGTACTACTACGTTCAGCCCCCTGGCGGCCTAATGGGACTTATGGAGGAATACGAGTTGATTTATTACATAGTGGCCGCCTTGTCCCTCCAGTTGCTGCGAATACTCCTAAAAAGGCGTTGCCAGTAACTCAAAAAGTGCCAATAAAACAGCCGCAACAACAATTTTTAAAACAGAACATTAGGGCACCGCAACCACCAGTACAACCTATTTTAGCAAACCAAGCACCTATCAAGGTAAGTAATAAGCCTACTCGATTGCGTGATGTCATTGTGGTTTTAGATGCAGGTCATGGCGGCAAGGACCCCGGTGCTCGTGGGCCGCGCAATAGTCGCGAGAAAGATGTGGTATTAGCAATTACTTTGAAACTAAAGCAATTAATTGATAGACAGCCTGGTATGCGTGCTGTATTAACGCGTTCAGGAGATTATTATGTAGGTCTGCGTCAACGCTTGAACATTGCTCGAAGACATAATGGCGATATCTTTGTTGCCATTCATGCTGATGCATTTAATAATCCTCATTCTCATGGCGCCTCAGTATTTGCTTTATCACAAAGAGGAGCAACGAGCGAAGCGGCCCGTTGGCTTGCTGAAAAGGAAAACTATTCTGAATTAGGTGGTGTGAATTTAGGTGATTTAGATGATCAGAATGGGGTAGTGCGTTCTGTATTAATTGATTTATCACAAACAGCTACGATTAATGCAGGTTTGCAAATGGGGGGACGTGTTTTAAATCAGCTGGGTAATTTTACTGTACTACACAATCACAAAGTAGAACAAGCACGTTTTGTTGTTTTAAAATCCCCAGATATTCCTTCAATTTTAGTGGAAACAGGATTTATTTCGAATCCTGTTGAAGAGCGAAATCTCACGAATCCTGCTTATCAAGCTCGTTTAAGTCAAGCCATTTTTCAAGGTATTAAAGGATATTTCTGGGAGAATCCTCCACATGGATCGCGTATTGAAGCAATGGCAACGAATACGATTCATTTAGTTAGAACAGGTGAAACTTTGCCTGCTATCGCCGCTCGTTATCATGTCTCAGTTGCAGCCTTGCAATCCGCAAATCATTTGCGAGGGGTCAGTCGACTTCGACCAGGGCAGAAATTGGTGATTCCTCCAGCATGGGCATGAGAATTCGACAGTTACCTCCATTAATAGCAAATCAAATAGCTGCTGGAGAAGTAATAGAGCGTCCCGCATCTGTAGTAAAAGAATTACTTGAAAATTCTTTTGATGCAGGGGCTACTGCGATTACGGTTGAAACGAGTTATGGTGGCCTAAATCAAATTAAAATTAGCGATAATGGCGTAGGAATTGTAGCAGAAGATTTGCCTTTGGCTATTGCTCCCCATGCTACAAGTAAAATTAATTCGCTTGATGATTTGTACGCAATTGATAGCATGGGTTTTCGTGGCGAAGCATTAGCCAGCATTGCCTCAGTAGCTAAAGTTAGCATCAGTTCTAAGCCTGCCCAGCAAGAAACAGCGATGATGTTGCGTGTGAGCGGTACAGAAATAACGTGCTCTCCTTGTGCTCGAGCAGTAGGAACAACAGTAGATGTTGTTGATTTATTTTTTAATGCACCAGTACGGAAACGATTTTTAAAGAGCGAAAAGCTCGAGTTTCAGGCAATAGAAACAGTAGTCAAACGTTTTGCTTTAAGCGCACCTAAAATTGCGTTAACGCTAAAACATAATGGCAAGCAGGTATTCTATCTTCCTGCGGTAACAAGTGAACAATCGTTATTATCCCGAATGACGCGTATATTAGGTAGTGCCTTTGTTCAAGATGCGATTTATCTTGATGTGGATCATGGTTCAATGAAACTGTGTGGTTGGATAAGTGGCATTAAATTTCAGCGTAGTCAAAGTGATCGCTTATGGGTTTATGTCAACGAACGAATGGTAAAAGATAAGTTAATTCATCATGCATTAAAACAGGCTTATGATGGTTTATTACATCCTGGTCGTTTTCCTGCATGTGTGTTGTATTTTACAATAAATCATGCTGAAGTTGATGTGAATGTTCATCCTACTAAGCATGAAGTGCGTTTTCAACAGCCTCGGCTAATCTTTGATTTTTTTACGTCCCAATTGGCTGTAGCATTGGACACTCAAAAAAAGAGAAATCACGAAACCGTAGGTGAGTTAAATATACCAGCCAACCACGCCAAAAAGATTTGTGAGCCTTATCCCAAGCTCACGCTAATAAGCGAGAATGTTAACTCACTAGAGCAGCCTTGGGTTATTTTAAATAACCACTATATTTTGGTCTTTATTCATCAACAACCCTATCTCGTTAATCTTATAGCTTTGCAGCAATTTAAAATACAACAACAATTATCTGAATTGTCTTTCCCATTGGCCAGTAGGCCTTTATTGGTACCAATTCGTTATTCTCTTCCTCCTAAGAACACTGTAAACTTTCCAAATTTTATTCAATGTTTGTGTCAATTAGGAATACATATTGAACCTTTCAGCGATCAGGAAGTGTTAATTCGGAGTATCCCACTTTGTATGCCTTATTTGGATTTACGTTTATTTTTAGAAACCGTGATCGCGCAGGAGGTACTGCACTCTTCTAAGTTGGTTGAGCTCATGATTCAAGCCCAAGTTGTAGATCCCAGATTATTAAGTCATGAGGAAAAAATGGAGCTAAATGAATTGTTACTGAATGTACATGCAGAGAAAAATAAAGAAACTGGATTGTTTCGAGCATTGACCGTTGATGATTGTCGGAATTTATTAGATGTCTAATTTGATTTTTTGTTTCATGGGGCCTACTGCTGCAGGGAAAACTGCTTTAGCTTGTGAATTAGTAACACATTATCCTTTTGAAATTATTAGTGTCGATTCGGCAATGATTTATAGGGAAATGGATATTGGAACCGCTAAACCCAGTCCTAAAGAGCTAAACCTCGCTCCTCACCATTTAATTAATATTAAAGATCCAGTGGAATCTTATTCCGCAGCTCAATTTTGCAGTGATGCTTTATCTTTATGTGATGAGATCACTAGTAAAGGTAAGATCCCCTTACTGGTTGGGGGGACAATGATGTATTTTAATGCGCTGCAAAAAGGTTTAGCTGTTTTACCCGAAGCTTGTCCTGTTTTACGTGAGCAGTTAGAAAAAGAAGCTGCTTTGCATGGTTGGGGGAAGCTCCATCAACAATTAATGCACATTGATCCTGATACTGCGAAACGGGTTCACGCGAACGATGCACAACGAATTCAACGCGCATTAGAAGTATATTATTTAAGTGGAAAAACCTTGACTGCTTTTTTTGAGCAACAAAAGGAAAAAGACGTACATCATTTTATCAATTTTATCCTTTTTCCCGAAAATCGGGTATGGTTACATGAACGGATTGCACAACGTTTTGAGCAAATGTTACAGACAGGACTTATTGAAGAAGTAATGCAATTACAGCAAAAATGGCCGGTATCAATAAATTTGCCTGCGATGCGTTGTGTGGGTTATAGACAAGTTCTAGAATATCTGCAAGATGCTTATGATTACTCTACCATGCGTGATAAAGGAATAGCTGCTACGCGACAATTAGCTAAGCGTCAATTAACTTGGTTAAGACATTGGGATGAAGCATTATATTATGATCCACAAAATGAAGCTTTTCACGATCAGATTCTAGCGAAAATTAGGGAAATATTAGATAATTCTAAAAAACCGTTTTAAAGGACCATTATGTCAGAAACTAAAACCATACCCGCGAGTACTCAAAAAAATTATGTAATACATCGTGATGAGTTACCTCTAAGTTGTCCAACAAAAGATATGGTATTATGGAATGCGCATCCAAAGGTTTATTTACCTATTGAAAAAACAGGAGTAGAGGTTTGTCCTTATTGTGGTTCGCGATTTGTTTTACAGAATGATTAAATAATAGCTTAAGCCCCCAGGTTCCATGTTTATTCGAACGGTTGGAGTTGAGCGTAGGTTGTGTAGAGTTTTTCTAAAAAACAACATAGGGCATTGATTAGGAAAGTTTTACCACCACTTGCGCTAAATACGTCCGTTCTCTGATAGAGACTGACCACCTACATGATTAATTCGATTTGTATTGTAAGATTATCTGCCTTAGGTGATGTTCTAATGGCTGTTCCTCTTATTAGAACTTTACAGGCTAGTTTACCACAAACTACATTGACTTGGATTATCTCCAAACCTGCCTTTGATTTAGTGGAAGGGATGGCTGGTATTGAGTTTATTTTAATCGATAAGCCTAAAAGCATTAAAGATTATTGGTATTTTAAAAAGCAAATGAAAGGACGTACTTTTGACGTGCTTTTAGCACCCCAGGCAAGTCTTAGGACAAACTTACTTTATCCATTGATTCGAGCGAAACGCAAAATAGGCTATGATGATCATAGAGCAAATGATGCTCATGGCTTGTTTGTTAATGAACGAATTAAACCAGGATTAGAACATACTTTAGATGGTTTTTTAAAATTTGCCCAAGCGTTAGGGATACAGGAGCGAGTTATTCGCTGGGATTTACCTATTTCTCCTGCTGATTATCAATGGGCTGAACATCATTTACCCAAAGAGGGCCCCATTTTAGTTATTAATCCTGCGGCGAGCAAGCCAGAGCGTAGTTGGCCTGTTGCGCGTTATATCGAAGTCTTGCAAACAGCCCAAACTCGTTGGAATGTGCAGGTGGTCATTACGGGGGGCCCTAGTGATTTTGATAAAAATCTTGCAGAGCAAATTACTCAGGTTATTCCAGCAATTAATCTCGTTGGCAAAAGTCAGCCAAAACAATTGCTTGCTCTTATCAGCAAAGCAACAGTTGTTCTTTGTCCTGATACGGGGCCCTCGCATATGGCTACAGCAGTGAATACTCCTGTTGTCGCATTGCATGCTGTAACCAATCCCCTTATTTCGGGGCCGTATCTTTTTCAGCATTTAGTAGTGAATCATTATCCTGAAGCAGCGAAAAAAATTCTGGGAAGCAAATGTATCGAAGATGTATGGGGACAACATGTACATGGCGATGAACCTATGCAATTAATTTCTGTTGAAGAGGTGCTGGAAAAGTTGTCTGTAGTTTTAGATGGTTTTAAAAACACTAAAGTATATTAGGTCCCGTCCCTAAAGTTTTTTATCGATTTCCCCGCTTGAATTGCAACCTGAGTTTATGACTATGGTTTTATCCCATAAACTCAGATTCAATACTTGAGGTGAAAGAAAACATAATCGATATTTAATTAGGCACCATTAAATGAGGTTTCGTTTCTAGATTTTCGGAAGTACGATCTGCGGTTATGCTAGAAATACAACCACTCCAAAAAGAGTGGGTTGTAGCGTTATTCGTTAAGGGTTTCTGGGAGGCAGTAGGCTCTTGGATACAAATTGATTCATTGTTATATCTCGGAGTATGTTTATTCATTTTAGTATGGGAGCCTTCGAAGGAGGATTCTTTGGTATCTTCTGTTGTTTTTTGTTGCAAATGCTCTAAAGGCTGTTGTTTGAAGCGATAAACGTTCATGAAGGTAATACAGGCTTGAGTAATCATTAATGCTACACAGATAACGGGGTTAAGGGTAAAAATTGCTGCAGCCGGTATTGCCGCACTATTATAAATCAAATTCATGGCTAGATTTTGATTTATATTTGCTACAGTTTGTCGTGAAATTGCAAAAGCTGAGGCAATAGGTAATAAAGTTTCATTATGAATAACGATGCCAGCTACTTGTTGTGTCAACTCATCACTACCATTAGAGGCCATAGCAATGCCTAGATCACAGGCTGCAATTGCCTCAGCATCATTTCCTGCATCACCTATCATGGCAACCTTCCGCCCTTGTTTTTTTAGAGCATGAATATAGGCTGTTTTTGATCGAAGATTGTTTTCCATCGAGCTTGCAATGCAATTGGCATAAACTTTTTCAATACCCAGAGCTTTTGCATAACGAAGAGCGGTTTCTTCATCAGCACCAGTGCATAAATGAATTTCTTTGCCCATGCTCTTTAAGACATTAATGGTGTGATGTGCCTCTTTACGTAAAGGATCTGTTAATACCATAACGCCAATGATTTCTTGGTTACGCGCTACATAAACGAGCTGATCTCCTGCTGCTAACGACGGGTGTTCGAACTCTGATGGGATCGAAATTCGTTTTTCACGCATTAAAGCTTTGCTACCAATGGTATAGTAATTATCCAGTACTACTCCACTTACTCCAGAATGATATGTTTCATCAAGCTCAGTTACATCTAATTTTGGTTTGTTTTTCTGATTAGCAAAAGAATAAATAGCCTTTCCTATGGGGTGACTTGATTTTTTTTCTAAGGATTCGCAAATGGAAAGAAATTCTGCCTCTGATAGTTTACTGTTATCCAATAAATAAAGATTTTTTACTTTAGGGACTCCAGTAGTTAAAGTGCCATTTAAGTCAAAAATTACAGTATCGATTTGCTCGGCTTGTTGTAATGTTTTTGCACTTTTAAATTGCACGCCATTTTCTGCAGCCTTATGCATGCCAGTGTTTACTGCTAGCGGGGTAATAAGTCCCAAAGTACAGGGACATGCACTGGCTAAAATTGAAATCGCACATTGAATTGCCACGGCAGTGGGAAAAAAGAATGCCATCATCACTCCAGAGATAACTGCTAATGCAATTACCGCTGGAATAAAGTAATTCAATAATTGCTCCGTCTTTATTTCAATGGGTGCTTTTTCTAATACGGATTGCTCTATTGAGTCATCAAGTCGTTTCAGATAAGAGTTGGTATGTGTGTGAGTCACGCGGATTTTTAACGGATTTGTATTCTCTGCTAAGCGCATACCTGCTAATACTTTTTTTTCAGCTGAAAAATAATGAGGTAGGGTTGCTCCTGTAATAATTGTATCGTAAATAATGCTTTCATCCATACAGATACCATCCACTGGAATAATTTCACCTGGATGAATAACAATCACATCATTGACTTGAATATGCTCTAAGTTAATTTCTTCAACATCAAGATCACTTTGTTTTCTTGCAATTTTAGGTGCTCTGTCTTGAAATCGAGCAGTACTTATTTTGTCTTTAATCGTTTCTTCTATGGCAAGGCCTATGTGTCTAAAACCATAGATAAGCAATCCTGCTTCAAACATCATTGGTAGCCAAGGGACAAACAACGAGGTAATGGAAACAGCCAAAATGGATAGTGAACTTAGGGCAAATAAACTATCCATGGTTAAGATACCTGTTTTAGTTAATTTTGACCAAGCTTGATAATAAGAACTTGCTCCTAATGTCAAAGTAGCTAAGGTACTGAAAATGGCTATTGGAACCATAAAAGCAAGGGAGCCTCCTGTAACAAGACAAGCAATAAGCACGGCAAGCCCTGCAATACATCCTATGGCACCAAGAAACCAATGGGAGGCGAAAAGCGCTTTTGTTTTTGTAATGAGAGTATTCAAAGAAAGTGTTTGCTGAGGTTGTTTTTGGCGCTCATTTTGAAGTGCTGTTTTTTGAATTGATTCAGGGGAATATTCATATTCTCTACAGCTAAAACCAATATCTTCTATCTCTTCTTTGAGTTCCGACCAAATTATTTGATGTGCTCGTGTATCTTCATCGTTATTAAGGGTTACAATCGTTTTTTTAGGATCAGCTGTGGTGATAGCTACATGAAAGTATTGTAGTGTGTCGCCGAATTTGTTTCTTAAACAATGTCTTATGCCGTTGCTGCAATTGGTACAGGTCATTCCATCAATATAAAAAACGTAGGTTTTAGACATATAGGCTCGCCAATTTAAGGGTTAATGATTATTTTTATAGCCGATACTCCATGATTTTCTGCATTTGATAACGCATATATTGTCTCTGTCTGTCTCCAGTGATAGTTCATGAAATACGCGTTTTGTTTAATTTTGAAACCATGTATTTTTTCTTAAAAAACAGGATGTTACAATTTTGCTTGAAATAATATCATATATGGCATTTTTTGCACCTTTTTTATTGAAATAATAAACGTGAATGTAAATCGATTATTTGTATTGTGTACCAAACAAAGCATACATTTTATGCAGATGAAATTGAGAAGAATTAGAGTCCTGGGTAAACGAATATTTACCCAGGAGTTTCAGCGATTTATTGTTGTTGCTGTTGTTGTGTCAAATCAGCAGAAGGGGCTGTTGAACGAAGGCTTTGCATTAATAAGATAGTGTTGGTTAGCAACAGACGTTCGTGGATTTGGCGATCTAGGTACATTTGATAATTAATTTCAGCAAGTAAAACCGCGATTTCTTTTTCTACAGTTACAGAAGATGCATTATTTATCTGGTTAAGCCACTGAGTATTACCTGATTGACCAGTTTGGCCTGATTGAGTCGCATTGGCGGGATTAAAAATTCTCCATGTTGCCATATTAAATTCATTTAAAGCTTGGCTGGTGGGTGGAGAGCTAGGAATTTGGACATAATTAGCAAGCGGTTGTTTGGGAGTTTGGGGTAACCTCTTTGACAAAATGTAATATAAGTTACTGATTCCCACGGAATTTTGAGCAGCATAAGTGCGTAAACCTGCAAGGTATCGTGAGAGAATATCCTGAGCCTGATGCTGTTGGGTGGGTGTTACAGTAGCGCTAGTAGAAGAAGCTATTGCCTGACCATACAGAGTATCATAATCTTTCCAGTTGGGTAGTTTTATTGGCGCCACACCGCCAGTAACATAGCGAATAAAATTGGCTGCTTGTTGTGCTTGGCTATCTGCAGTTAACCCTTGTGTTGCACCTTGCTGTTGTCCTCCTGATGTTTCTTGGCTTTGAGTTGTATACAGTAAAGGAGCTGTTAATGAGTTGCTGTTAAGCTGCCCTAAAAACTGTTGAATGTAATTATAAGAAAAAAAGGTAGTTGCATCGGGAAGAGTTCCTATGACATTGTTAGAAACAAGAGTCTCTGTAAGGTAATTGCAGCTTTGATCCCAAGTAGTCCCATCATAGCTCATGCAGTAACTGTAATCGGGGGTACCCAAAATATTTAATACAGACTGAGTTACAGGATCTGAGATTTGACTTGAGTTTGTTGCAATGCCTTGAGTTGAGCCTTGGCTTGATGTTTGATCGATTAAAGGATTAACACCCACCCCAGTTGAGGATTGGCTCGAATAATCTTGAAAAGTAGCATTAGCATAAGGATTTATCGTTCCTGCACTGTTCACATCAGTAGGGACAAATTGTCCAAAAGAACTGCTGTTAAAACTATTAAACGGGATTGAACCTAAGAAGGTATAAAATAAAGAAACTTGTGCAATTTGTGTTGAGGTTAAGTTAAGAAGGGTTTGGCTAAGGTTAAAGTTTTGAATTGTATTTGAGGGGGATTGGGTTATATCATAACCTATATATTGTCCCCAATTTTGTAAATATTGAACTATTTCTTGCATGTTGGTAGACATTTGTTGCGAATTATACAAGCCTGTTGCATTATCTGCTGCGGCAGGAAAAGTCGTAAGGCAAAGCAGATTAAACAATGCAAATTTAGATGGTAATTTCATTTATTCTTCCCCTTCGAGTGCACGTAAAACAAGTTTTAGACGATACTGACAAAAAACTCGAGACAATAACCTTAAGCGTTCAAACACAATGTTTCTTTTGAGAAAAACTCCCGCGGGATCATTGCTTCCAGTGCTAGTCTCTTCTGCATGTATTAAAATACGCGAAGCACTACCGGGGTGAACTGTATCAATTGCTTGGAGTAAACGAAGTCCCCTGCCGGATTTGATATTTCCCACAATGCGAATAAATTTTTCTTCTTCTGCTAAGAGGCCCATATCTATTTTTTCTATGTCATCAAGTTCTTTGCCTAATTGCTCCATAGCTTTTTCAAATTCTGGATTTCCATCCAGAGTCCAGTCTTCAACGCTCTCCATAAACGTGATAACTCTATAAATCATAGGATCAATATATTCAAACCAGTACTTGGCTGAGGCTTCATGGCTTAAATCAGGCATTTTTTACTCTTTCTTTACTGTAAATATGGAATGGACGAACTCTATACTTACTACTATAGTATATTATGAAGGGTAAAAGAAAGAAGTAAAAAATATGAAAAAACACCGTCGCTCACGCATTGGAACTTTATTCTCACAAATATTTAAAATTCGCATTTGGTTTGATTGGGAGCGAATAAAAGCAATCACTGTAGCTTTGGGGAATGGGATTAAACACTTATTTGTACCTCATCAAAATATTGAAACTGAGGAGTCATTTACTGATGCTACAAAGAAATTTGGGCTCAGTGATGAAAGTTTGCTCTCCAAACAGAAAGCATTATTTCGTCTGAGTATGCTAATGGTATTTCTCGCAGTTTTAATTTTGGGTTATGCAAGTTATCAACTTTATCTGGGGTCTATAAAGGCTTTTATTGTGAGTCTTGTAGTTACTTTAATCGCATTGGTTTTAGCCTTCCGCTATCATTTTTGGTATTTTCAAATTAAACAGCGAAAGCTTGGATGTACTTTTAATGAGTGGTATAAGCAAGGTTTATTGGGGGAGAAGAAATGAATAAATTGGCAGTGTCTCTGCTTCTCTTTTTAGTTCCTGGTTTGGTTTTAGCAGATGGTTCTTTAAGTTTTGCACCTCCTGCCAGTGATTATTCTGTCGTATTTCTGGGCAATTTATTCGGTGTTGTTGATGGAGTTTTAAGTGGGACCGGCAGCCAAATTATGGGAAGTATATTTGGCGTATTTAATGCGGCAGTTCTCGCACTTGGTGGAATTGTAATTTTATATACGCTCATAGTCGCTACCATGAACACGGCCCATGAAGGACAAATGCTTGGCCAAAAGTGGTCCTCCATTTGGATTCCAATACGTTCTACAATCGGTTTGGCATTATTGATTCCAAAGGCATCTGGTTATTGCATGATGCAGATTTTTGTGATGTGGGTCGTAGTACAGGGGGTAGGGGCTGCAGACAAAGTTTGGGATGCTGCGTTAAGCTATTTAAATCGTGGGGGGTGATTATTCAGGCCCAACAGTCAAATCCTGCGTCACAGCTCACCCAAGATTCGAGCTCCGGAGTTGGGGGTATTGCTACTGGCGCAGAAACCATACTGGCTGGTCAAGTATGTATGCTAGGTTTACAGACTCAACTACAAAATGCAAGACAAACATATCTCGATCAACAATCCAAAAATACAGGACCTTGCAATAGTGCTACTTCAGGCTCAAGTATGGATACGTTTTGTAAGACAGCTGTTCCTGATTTTCTAAGTTCAGTCAATGTAGTCGCGGTGCAAAATGCAAATCCAAATCCTAAAGAGAAATTCTGGACTGTGGACATGCCTAATTTTGATACCACCTCCCCTTATTATTTCTTAAATGGAATCTGCGGTAGTATCAAGTGGAACAGTATTACCACAAATCCAGCATTCAGTAGTTTACCTACCTATACGAATGGAATAAATCCAAATGCATCTAAAGATGGGACAAATAATACAAAAGTAGGTGACACTACTCTATCTCCTTCAGAGGTGACCTTAACATTAATGTCTCGGGCCATTGCTATTCAGCAAATGTACTCTGATTTGTCGGGTACTGCTCGGTCAATCATTAGTAATGATCCTCAAATGTCGACAAACAATAATAGTAATAATAATCCTGCTACCACATGGGCAAATCAGCAATTTGGCATACCTTTCACGCAAAATGGGACGGCGTGCTCCGCAACAGCAAGTAGCTGCGTTTCTTGGGGACCTTTACCAGGCTATGCAGGTGGAACTTTATTTACAGGGTTAGAGTTAATCAATGCGATTAGTGATTATAATGGTATTATGATGCCAACAATTAATTTGGCACGTATGATAAACGACGATAGTGATGAACAATCAGCTACTGAGTTCATTTCTAAGGCATCCACCCAGGGATGGCTGATGGCTGGTGCCTACTTTTATAATTTGATAGAAATACAAGGTTCTTCAACAAAGAATGCAGGCCAAGTTGATAGCAATACAGGTTTGAATGGCAGCTTATTTACTCCTTCTTCAGTAACGAGTCCATTTACAGTTACTGACCCCAATACCGGTGCCTCTACCTGTAATCAAGGAGATCAGACAGGCAATGGAAAAGATTTTACTAATTTGTGTGTTTGGTTTAATCAAAATGTGACAGCTGTAAACCAGCTAAAACTTCTAATAACTAATACTTCAGCATCTAAGGTGCCGGCTCCTTCTGCAAAAATGAATTTAGTGAATGGTGATAGTGCATCAACAGTATTTGGTTTTTTGAACAATTCATTGATGATGCAAACTCCTGGTCAGCCAGGAGCGGCAAAAGTGAGTTTTGCTCAAATCCCTGATTTCAATATAAATCCTCAGCCTTATAAATTGCAACGACAATCTTTTTCTTGCGGTGGAGTAAAACCATTTTACTCCATCTGTATTGGACGTATCATAGGAGAGGTTGTTTATAATCTAATTATAGTGACTATATATAATCTATTCATTGAATTATTTGGGGGTATTATTGGTATTGTCATCGCGGCATTCTTAGAGACTCCGCTAAAAGGATTAGCTGAAATTTTTCAGCAAGGTCTTAACGTGATTGCTCAGCCCGGAGTTAACCCAGTAATAGCTTTGGCCAATATGGGAAGTCAATATATTAATTTTGCTGGTAATTTATGGATGTATTTGTTGGGTTTAGCTGTTACCAGTGCATTAATCCCTATATTTGGTGTATTTATTTTCGCACTATTGACTCTGGCAATGCCACTGGTAATTGCTTGGGTGGGGATTATGGTTAGTATAGGTTTTGTCACGTCATATTATATTCCTGTATTGCCCTATATTATATTTGTGTTTGGTGGACTAGGTTGGTTGATAGTTGTCATTGAAGCAATGGTTGCTGCACCAATTGTTGCTTTAGGAGTTACCCATCCTGAAGGGCACGATGCCTTTGGTAAAGGCGAGGCTGCTATTATGCTCTTGCTTAATGTATTTTTAAGACCGGCGATGATGATTATTGGATATATTGCGGCTATAGCATTGACTTATGTGGGTGTGTGGATTTTGAATGCAGGCTTTGATCAAGCGATTGGATTTGTGCAAGTGTTACAAAAACAATCCCAGAGTACTCTTACTGTGCAAAGTACTATTTGGAAAGAAGTTGGCGGGGGAGGAGATTATTCGGATTGGAGTGGGGTTTATGCATACTTCTTCTCCATATTAATTTATACATCCTTGTATTTAACGATCGTTCAAAAGTCGTTTACGCTAATTACTTATTTGCCAGATAAAGTCTTGCGTTGGATAGGAGGTACTCCTGAAAGTATTGGTCAAGAAAGCGCTCAATGGGGTGAGGAAGTAAAAGGTAAAGTGCAGGAGGCGGGTAAAGAAACGCAAACAGCACAAGGAACTATGGAAAAAACCATGGGTGGTATCGGTATGAAGGCTGTTGGTAAAGCCAAAGGGGCCTTGGGTAAAGCCTTTGGCGGTAGCGGAAGCACGAGTGGAGAAGGTATACAAGATGGTGGAGAGGCCGGAAGCAGTAATACTGGTGCCAAAAATCCAGGGCCATCTTCTAGCTCAGTAGAATCGACACAACATGCAGGCGCACCACCCGGCGCTGGTGGCGGCGGTTCACCCCCACCAGTTTCAAAATAATATATGAGGAACTTTAAATATTATGCCAGAATTATCCGCCCCGAATAGTACGATAACAAGTCATTCTGATATGATTAATGACAAGCTTAAAGAGCAAAATGCAAAGGCAGATCAAGAACGGTTTATGCTCGAATTATTTGCATTTTTGCAAAGAAAGAATGACTTACTTTTACAGCAGCAATTTGAACAATTGCAAGCTTCATTAAAAGATATTGCTCAAGACTGTGGCTATCAAGATCTTCCTACTGCATTGAATCTGGCAAAAAATGCGCGTGGGCAGACAGCATTAGTGAAAGCATTACAAGATCAAGAGTTTGGCTTAGCAAATACTTTGCTCAATTCTGGTGCACAATATGATGATCAAGCTAGGGCTGAATTTGATATTGCGATAGATAGTGAACGTGGGCGGCAAGCATTAGCGAATCATACGATTAGATCTCCATCTTCTTATACGCCATCAGATCCACAAAAGTTGCATGTAGTTAAAGAATATGGTTTAGTCTTAGGTGTGGAAATGACCAGTAAGGATGGCACTCCATCTCAACGAGCACACATAGGTCCTGCGTATAGTTTGATGACGAAATCGGTCGCTGATTACAGTAAAACTTGTACTAATCAACCGGTTAAAGATGACTTTAAACAAATTGCCAATGCATTTAATTTTACAAATAATGTATCTAAGTTTCAAAGCAGTCATCCTACTGGAACTCCTGAGGCGGGCAAGGAACTCTCGAAACGAATTCAAGCAGGAGAAGTAACAACAGTTCCTGTAAGTTGTAAAGGTCATGCTATGGGGTTGTCTTTTGCTCCAGTGGCAAATGATCCTAATAAAACGTATTTAGTATTTACCAACCGCGGAGAAGGGGCTGAGAAATCAGGTAAATTTGGAACCCAAATCTACGAAGTAGATAAGCGTGATGTGACTCCCGAGTTTATCAATAAAATGATGAATGGTCATTTTAAAGGGAACTCGCATGATGAAATAATGGGTAATATTCAGCGAGTTACTAAAGGTAAAGAACCTATTTGTCATATTGAACAAAGTCCTCAAAAGTACGACAATTGTTCTATTGCTAATGCTCGTTCTAATATCCAGGGAATACTTTTTTGTCAAGAAGCTAACCGTAAAGGAGGCTTTGATAAAGTGAACAAAGAAGAGGTCAAGGAGCGTTATAAAGATTTTAGTGACGACATGAAAAGTAAAAAAGTTCAAGAATTGGCAAAAGCTATCACAAAAGATCCAGAAAATTCGGATTTAAAAGCTTTAGCCCAAGGTTACTTAGATAAGCCAGGTAGTAAATTTAAGCATCATTTAGAATCGGTAGTTTCTGAAGAGCCATCCGTGCGCATGAAATCCCCATAATTGTAAGCAGGTCACCGGGAGATGATGAATCTTCTGAACAGGCAGGTTCAAGAGGTGCTAAAAATGATCGTTCCTTGGTAGGAAATGACCTTTTAGCCTAATTTTAAATTTATCTCGAATCAAATGATAATTACTATAATTGGCGCAACTAATATGGATTAGAGATTCCACGCAAAAACTCACTCATTTCAATAGGTTCTTGACCAATCCCTAATGAATGACGAACATAATTTGCTGCTTTTAATATATTTTCTAAATTGTATTTTTTGAGTTGAATCGAATGTAAATAGGCAACAAAAAACTCTGTTTTTAAATTTCCTATTCCCCTCCCCATTCCTGCCAGCGTGACATCAATAAAACGTACTCCAGCACTTATAGCAGCTAATGCATTGGCTTGAGCTAAACCAAGATTATCATGAGCATGAAATCCGAAAGAGGTTGTAGGGTAGAGGTTCATGTATCTATCATAAAGTGATTTAACTTGTGGTGGTAATAAACTGCCATTAGAGTCAGCAAAGTAAATAATATCTGGTTTGTAATCATTGATTTTTTTCATTACTTCATCAAGCTCATTCTCTTTATAGCAAGAAGAATGAGTTAAATTAATTGCAACATCTATATTTGCCTTTCTAGCCATTTTTATTTTAGGTAGGGCTGATTCGAGATCACCTTTTGGAATACAGATTCTTAATAAATCAATACCACATTCTTTTAATTCGATTAGATCGTTTGGGGTTATATTATTGGGGTAAATCATTACGGCTATTTTAGCGTGTTTAATTAAGGATCTACAAAAAAATAAATATTCTTTCGTACACCATCCCGCTCTACCTATGTCCATAGGTACTAAAGAGCCGTTACGATAGCCAATTTCTATGTATTCGATGCCAGAGTTATCAAGAGGTTGAAGGATTTCTTTTAATTCAGTGTCTGTAAAATTAAAATTAGTTCTATGTCCTCCATCCCTTAACGAGGTATCTAAAAGTATTATAGGCTCGCTCATATCATTCCACATACAAAAATATGCTTCTTTATTAATTATAGCTAAAATAACAACACTTCAATAAAGAGAATGATTGACGTGGTATTAATTAAAGTATAAAAATGCTGGGAAGGTTATTGTTGATATTCTTTTGCACCAGCAATAATTAATTTATATACTCGTTCACTAATAATGCCTTGCTCGAATTTTGCTTTGGCATCCCAAGTCATGAGCTGACCTTTTTGACGAACTAGTTTACGCGTGGCGGATGTGACTTCGTTAGGATCACCTTCAAGTAAGATATCACGAACTTCTTCGTCAAATACTAAATACTCTCTTAAGGCAACTCTCTTGTCATCTACAGTAGGTACTAATTTTTGCCATATACATAATCTTATTGTTTCTAAGATATCTATCGTTCTGCCAAGTCGTTCTTCACCAGAGAATGAAGTAACGAGTCGGCGCATGGTTTCTGCAACTCCTGAAGTATGCAAAGTTGTATATACAGGATGTCCAGTGAGTGCAGCTTCTAAGGCAGCGCTGATCGTTTCTGCATCTCGGCACTCTCCTACCATGATTAAGCGAGGCTTTCTACGTAAAGCATTTCTTACTCCATCTGCAAAACTTGGTAAGTGTCTTGGTATTTCGGATTGACTCACTACTGCGGATATGGTTTCGATTTCATCATAGACGAATTCAATAGGTGATTCATAGGTTAATACTTTGCGATGAGAATCTTCAAACTCGATTAACTGTCGAATAATCGATGCTAATAACGTTGATTTACCTGAACCTGTGGCTCCGGTAATAAATACAATTCCTTCTTGAGGCGCAATTGCTTGAAGAACGTTATCTGGCAGATGCATCGTTTCTAATCTGGGTGGCGTTGTGGGAATTGTTCTTAAAGTGATTTGGATTGCATCATGTCCTTCTACCAGACAGGCTGTTCCATTCACCCGATAGCGGTATCTAACACCTCGATTAGGGCGAAATTCATAGTGTGTATCTATATCCTTACCTGAAAGAAGCTGAGTCGTCGCATTAGGTCCATAAATGGCATTAATTAAATCACCAAGCTCCGTGTTTGATAAACGTCGATTAGTAATGCGGAATAATTTACCATAAACTTCCGCATAAATAGGTTCGCCTGTTTGAATAGTAATGTCCGAAGCATTTAAACGTTCAGTGTGTTCCAACATTCGATCCATGAATAATGGAGTAAAACGAGTAGGCTCATCAGGCATTAAATGAATATTGTTACTCATATGTTTTCATTAATGAATGTTATTGTTGTCGTTTACTGGGGCAATCATAGGTTGCCACGATTTATCTGTTATTATAATTTTAGACCGATTTGCCAATTTTTCCATATTTTTGAAATGTTCTAGAGCGTTTTCGTCTTTAGAAACAGCTGCTCGCCATTGCTCACTATTTACATTAAGAGCCGGTAATGCAGTTATTCTTAAGACTCTATCATCAATATGGATTTCTGATGCATCACCTGTTACTCCTAAGTCAGTATGAGAAACATATGGAGGAGAGACCATATTCATTGCTAATAGTTTTCTATATAAGATCATGCCACCAAAATCTTCTTTAATTCTTGCAATGTTTTCCTCAAGAATAGTATTGGCCTGATCAACTCCTTGCCTCCAGCCCTTAGCCGCATAAATACACCATATTTTCTTTTCGACTTTTGTTTTAGGAAGTAAGGTATAGTTAGGATATTCTGGCTTTACATAGTCCAGCCATAAATATTGGCGCCAAGTAGGGGGAGTGGTTACAAAATGAGCCTGCTTTGCTACTTTATAGGTACGATCAGAAATACGAATCGTTTGTGTATCTGCAAGATTAAGTGTATTTCTTCCTTCCAATAAGACTGGAGGTAAAATGTTATGCTCTAATATGAGTGAATTAAAATCATAAATCGCGTCAAGTCTTCGCGATTGTCTAATAAGGTGTTCATCAATAACTTTCGCTCTCCATGCTAAGCCTCCTTGTGCCCCAAGACTTAATGCAGTTTCTTTGATAGCCATTTGACGAAATTTACCTTTGAGCTTCTTATTTCTCTGGTTTTTATTGACATTAGCCATGGCTTGTATACCAGCCAATGAGCCAGTATCACCTACGTATTTTGAGGAGGTGCATGCCAGCAACAATGCAGATAATACAACTGTTATACTACGAATAAATTTTGCCATAGCGTAATTCAACTACTTGACTGTTAGGGTAAACGTGAATATCTGCTTTTTTACCAGCTTGGTAATCAATATCACGCAAAATTTCAGCTAAACTTTGATCTTTTATATTTATACTAATTAAAACGGGAATCGATGGTGCTTTTCCTAATACGCGAAATCTGTAATGAGCCGATTTGGCAATACGAGCAGCAAGTTCTTCTATTGGGCCTGACCAGTCTACGCTAGCTCTAGCTTGTAGATTATAGGCATTGGGTATGGTCAAAGTATTGTCTTTATGGGGTGGCATGATCACCTTTTCAACACGTGCCATTTCGTGCATGGAATCACTTACAGATACCGCAGCTTCTGCTAACTTAATTGTGGCATCATCACTAGGATTATTGACAGGTGGCTTTTTAAAAAGCGTACCGGTTGTCTTGCATCCTACAAGCAGGACAGAGGCAATAAACAGCATCAGAAGCTTATTGTTCATTCAATTCTTTAAATGTTTGGAAATCTTCGTTTGATTGAAACAGGAGCTAGCCTCCTTGTCAAGCCTATCGAGAGTGAATTATATGAATTTAAATAGAAACTATTTTTAAAATTCATTATATGAACAGTTTTCGTAACATGGAATGAAGCTTAGAGTTATTTGTAGTGAAGCAACACAAAATTTATAATTTTTCAAATAATCCGTAAGCTACTTGTCCTGCTTGCTTCATTTTAACTTGTCGCCAGTCTTGCTCATCAAGATGAATTGCAACTGCTGATTCCAGATAAACAAGGCCACCCGTTTTAATAATCTGGCTATGAGTGATATCTGCAATACACTGAGGCAGATAATTTTTTGCAAAAGGTGGATCAAGAAAAATCAGGTCAAATTCTTCTTGGCTTTGTTTCAGATAGGATAATGCGTCTGTTTTTAAGAGTTTGAGTTTAGGGCTGTTGAATGCACTAATGACTTTTTGTAGATGTGTAAATGCTTTGGGTGATTGCTCTAGGAAAACAACACGTCCCGCTCCTCTTGAAAATGCTTCCAGGCCTAGAGCTCCGCTGCCTGCAAAAGCATCCAGGCAACGCGCCTCTCGAATATCGTGCATTAACCAGTTAAATAAAGTTTCGCGTACTCTATCTGGTGTAGGACGTAATCCTTCTTCAGTAGGGAAGGACAGCTTTTTACCCCGATAAATCCCACCAATAATGCGTATACTGTGTTTCATGATTGCCCTACAGTGATGAGTAAAAATTTATCAGGATTCACTTGTTTTTTAAATGCTTCTTTTACTTGTTCACTGGTGACTGAATTAATATGAGCAGTATAATTATCCAGAAAATCATCAGGTAAATGGTAAAAAGCCATACGTAATAAAATGGTGGCAATACTGCGATTACCGGATAAAGAAAGTGGAAAACTTCCTGTGAGGTACTGTTTAGCAGCTTCCATTTCTTCATTACTAGGACCATCATTGATGTAGGTAGCTAAAGTTTTTTGAATAATGTCTAAGGAATTTTTGGTTTGTTGATTTTTAGTAGAGTAGCTGATGAGAAATGGTCCTCTTCCTGGCATAGGTATAAATTGGCTGTCAATACCGTAGGTTAAGCCACGCTTTTCTCTGATTTCAATGGCGAGTCGAGAAACTAAAAGCCCCCCTCCTAAAATGTAATTTCCTACTATGAGAGGAAAATAATTCGGATTGTGGTGATCAATACCGATTTGACCAAGTCTTATGATCGTTTGTGATGATGGAAATGGGATATTGATTGCTTGAGCCTGGGACAGTTGTTGGGCTTTAGGGATTTCTGGAGCTGGCTGACCTTTGGGAAGCTCTTGAGTCAATTGATCTGCGAGTTGATGAGCAGTTTGACTTGTAATGGCGCCTACCATGACTAAAACAGCATTATTACCTACATAGTAGCGTTTATAAAACTCAATAATCTGGTTTTTATTGATTGCTTTAACCGTTTCAGAGGTACCATTGACCGAGTGTGCATAGGGGTGTTGTTGGTATAATGTTTTGAAAAAATTGAGATTTGCTACCTCTTCTGGTGATTCTTGGCGTTGTTCAATGGCCAGCAATTGTTGTTTTTTTTCTCTGATGAAAGCTTCGTCAGGAAAGTCAGGATGATTGATAATCTGAGTAAACGTTTTACTGGCTTGTATGAGTTGATCTTTGCTGACCAGGGTTTTAAGATGTAAAACGACCATATCTCTATTAATTTCAACATGGTATTGAGCTCCGGTATCCGCCAATGTTTCAGCAATAGTAGTTGCCTCTTGGCCTGAGTTTCCTTGATTCATCATCTGGCTTGTCAATGCAGCTAGACCATATTGAGGGCCGTCATTTGCAGACCCTGCAGCAAAAGCTAAGCTGATATCCAACATAGGCACTTCCATGGCTTGGTAGAAAACCACTTGAACTCCATTTTGAGTTTTCCACCTTTCTGTTTTAAATGTATTTGCTGTCGCTGTGTGTGACAAACCAATCATTAATGCCATAATGCATGTGCTAAAAATTCTCATGGTGTTACCTTGTATTTTTGAGGTTCTAATATTGCAATTGTTTTATTTTTTTCTTGAAAATAACGTTGTGCGGTTTGCTGAATTTGTTCTGGAGTAACCGCTTCAATTGCTTTGGTATATTCCCCTGCTTTTTGCCAACCTAGACCAATTGTTTCTAAAAGACCTATTTCTGAGGCTTGTCCGAAAATTGAGTCCTTTTCAAAAGTTTTTTGTGCAATAATTTGATTTTTAATTCTTTGCAATTCTTCCTGACTCACTGGCTTTTTCTTCAAATCATCCAATTCTTTAATAAATGCTTTTTGTAAGTTGCTTAATTTATAGTTTTGACTTGGAGTACCATAGATGATGAATTGTGTTTGATATCGTGTATATGGGTTATAATATGTATCTGCTCCTGCAGCAATATGATTGCCACGAATTAAGTTTTTAGCAAAGCGAGAACTTTCGCCTGCATCTAATATTCCAGCAATTATTTCTAATGCATAAGGTTCATAGGCTTTATGAGCAGTACGTGTACTGGGAACAGAATAGCCAAGCATCAGCAATGGTAGTTTTGCTGATGCTTGCACATGAACACTTTTTTTACCCAACATAGGGGGTTCTTTTTGTACTTTGCGTTCGGGAATAGCTTTCTGAGGCAATGCACCAAAATAGTTTTCAGCTAAAACACGAACTTGCTCTGGATTAACATCACCCACCACAACTAAAGTAGCGTTATTAGGAGCATAGTATTTTTTGTACCATTCTCTTAGATCTTCAATATTCATCTGTTTCAGATCACTCATCCAGCCTATAACAGGATGATGATATGGAGCACTGAAATGAGCAGTTGCAAGAAAACGCTCAAAGGCTAACGCTTGCGGATTATCATCAGTACGCATTCGTCGTTCTTCTTGGATTACTTTAATTTCTTTAGCAAATTCATTAGTATCAAGGGTTAAATGATTCATACGATCTGCTTCTAATTCAAAGCTAGTTGCTAGTTTTGAGGCATCTATTTTTTCAAAAAAAGCAGTATAATCATTGTTGGTAAAGGCGTTAGCTTGCCCCCCAATTGATGCAATCGTTTTGGAGAAGACACCTAACGGGAATTTTTCTGTTCCTTTGAACATCATATGTTCTATGGCATGAGAAACACCTGTAATTCCACCGGGCTCATCCGCAGAGCCTACTTTGTACCAAATCATTGATACGACAATAGGAGCTCGATGATCTTCTTTGACCAATATTTTTAATCCATTATTCAAGATATACTCTTGAACTTGGCTAAAGGTCTGGCAAGATAGTACCATGAGTAGCGTAAAGAGTATTTTGCGCACAACTTAACCTCAAAGTAAAAAAGATGATAGAATTTCACATTTTTTAGGATTTGTACACTATATGATTAAATGGTTCAAACGCAGTCATACTCCCGCTGCTTCAGAAGCTGATGAGTCCCAGCATAAAGAAGAGTTACTACCACAAGCTCCTACGAAAGATGTGGAGCAAGAGCAAGAGCCTGTAAAACAAGGATTTTTTGCGCGTTTTAGGAAAAGTTTAAGTAAAACGCGCCATCAGTTAGGTGATGGCATTGGCCGGTTATTGTTAGGAAAAAAAGAAATCAGCCAAGATTTGCTGGATGAGTTAGAAACTCTTTTAATCAGTGCTGATTTGGGTATAGAAACAACACAAGCAGTATTAAAGCAATTGACAGAAGGTTTAGCGCGTAAGCAATTATCTGACGGTGATGCGGTTTATGAGGCACTGAAATCTCATTTACAAGCAATTTTAAATCAAAAAAATCAATCACTGACTTTAGAAACTCCTGATCATTCTCCTTTTGTTATTTTAATGGTTGGCGTGAATGGGGCCGGTAAAACAACTACAATAGGAAAATTAGCAAAGCAATTTCAACAGCAGGGTAAAAAAGTGATGTTAGCTGCTGGAGATACCTTTAGAGCTGCAGCAGTAGAACAATTGCTCGTTTGGGGGGAGCGAAACGATATTCCTGTTATTGCCCAACATACAGGTGCTGATAGTGCCTCGGTTATTTTTGATGCCCTGCAAGCAGCTAAAGCACGAAAAATGGATGTATTAATTGCGGATACGGCGGGACGATTACATACCCAAAGCAATTTAATGGAAGAATTGAAAAAAGTAAAAAGGGTATTACAAAAACTTTGTCCGGATGCGCCTCATGAAACAATGTTGATATTGGATGCAACTATAGGGCAAAATGCATTAGTTCAAGCAAGGCAATTTAATGAAGCGGTTGGATTAACGGGTATAACCATGACCAAATTGGACGGAACAGCTAAAGGTGGAATTTTGTTTGCTATTGCTAATGAACTAGGGATACCCTTTCATTATATAGGGATTGGTGAGGGAATAGAGGATCTGCAACCCTTTGATGCTGCGCAATTTGTTGGTGCATTATTTAATGATCACATTTGACCAAGTCAGTAAACGTTACCCGGGTGGTTTTGAGGCTTTAAGCCAAGTTAGTTTTACCTTACAAAAAGGAGAGATGATTTTTCTTACTGGGCATTCAGGAGCAGGAAAAAGTACTTTACTTAAATTGATCGCTCTATTGGAAAGGCCTACTTCTGGCCAATTAACAATGAATGGCATACGTTTGAATCATTTAAAAAAGCGCGATGTGGCTGCTCATCGCAGTCAATTAGGGATTACTTTTCAATCACCTTATTTACTGAATGATCGGACAGTTTTTGATAATGTAGCTTTGCCTTTGCAAATTCAAGGCATGGCTTCTCCGATGATAGTCAAAAGAGTACACGCAGCACTCGATATGGTGGGTTTGCTTAGTAAGGAAAAAATGCTGCCTATTCACTTATCTGGTGGAGAACAACAACGTGTGGGTATTGCCCGCGCTGTAGTTCATAAGCCTGCATTGTTGTTAGCGGATGAACCTACTGGAAATCTTGATCCCAAACTTTCAGCAGAAATTATGCTGATTTTCGAACAATTTAATCAAGTAGGAGTGAGTATCTTAATTGCTACCCATGATTTGCCATTAATTGCAGGAATGAAACATCGAATCGTGATGCTTAAAGGAGGCCGGATGTGTTAAAGGGAATGCGAACAATCCTTGCCTATCACCTGCAAGCAGCAATACAAAGTTTAAATTTATTATGTCGTAGGCCCGTAGCGACCCTGATGACCTCCATTGTGATTGCTATTACCTTAGCGTTACCCGCTCTTTTTTGGATTATTTCTGATAACTTAGCTCACCTAACAGCAAATTGGCAACGTGGTGGCCACATTTCCCTTTATTTAAAACCTGGCTTATCTGAAGCAGAGCAACAAAATATAGTGCAGGAAGTACGTAAAACTGATGGAGTAGCACACGTTAGCTTAAAGTCTTCCGCGGAGGGACTGTCGGAGTTGACACGACAAGAAGGGATGCAGGATATTATGCGCTATCTTCCTGAAAACCCTCTGCCCGCAGTGATTGATGTGATACCTGATTTGGTGGCTAACTCACCTGCTAAATTGGACTTATTAGCACGACAGTTGCAAACGATAACTCAGGTTGAGCATGCAAAAGTTGATATGGAGTGGATAAGCCGTTTGCATGCTCTTTTGAGTTTTGCGGCTACATTTGCTGATTCATTACTTGCTTTATTGGCAATGGCTGTAGTGGTGATCGTTGGTACCACTCTTCGTTTAGCGATTCATAGTCGACAAGAAGAAATTCAGGTTTTAAAACTAATCGGTGCGCAAGATCCTTTTATCCTCAGACCTTTTTTATATTCTGGAATTTGGTATGGGGCAATCGGAGCTATTTTTGCAATCTTTTTGGTTAATATTTTTATATTCAGTTTAGGTGCTGCTCTTAATCAATTGGCAGTCGTTTATCAAATGCACTATCCGCTAGCAGGGTTGTCAATGCGCCAGATCTTGCTACTTGTTTTGTTTGCAATTATACTAGGATGGATGGGGGCAAGATTATCTGTGAAGCGACAGTTAGCCTCTATAGAGCCTCAAATATGAGCTCTTTTATACAGCGAAATTTTAGAGGAAGAAGCATGAGCCAATATTTGCAACTTGCCGGAATAAATTTACCTGTGGGCAGTATTGATGCGTATATTCACAGGGTAAATCAAATTCCTATGTTATCTTTAGAGGAAGAGATTGCTTGTGCTGAGCGTTTCCATTCTGAAGGTGATTTAGAGGCCGCAAGACGCTTAGTACTTGCTCATTTGCGTTATGTTGTTCGCGTCGCTCGTGGTTATTTAGGATATGGCCTACCTTTGAATGATTTAATTCAAGAAGGTAATATCGGTCTGATGAAGGCGGTAAAACGTTTCGATCCTAAGATGGGCGTACGCCTTGTTTCTTTTGCAGTGCACTGGATTAAAGCAGAAATCCATGAGTTTGTTTTACGCAACTGGCGTATTGTTAAAGTTGCTACCACTAAAGCACAGCGTAAGCTATTTTTTAATCTTCGCCAAATGAAAAACCGCCTAGGCTGGATGAGCCATGAAGATGTGACTGCTGTAGCGAATGATCTGGGCGTAAGCCGTGAAGACGTGCTTGTTATGGAACAACGCTTGAATGCAATGGACACACCTTACGATGCTCCAGATGCAGATGATCATGATGATTTTCATACCGCTCCTGAACGTTATTTATTTAATCCAAATGACGATCCTTCTGTGTTGTTGGAAAATGATAGCACTAGTGATCAAGGACGCGAGAAGTTGATGTTAGCCTTAGAACAATTAGATGAGCGTAGCCAGGATATTTTACAGCAACGTTGGTTGTCAGAAGAAAAATTGACCTTACATGATTTAGCTAAAAAATATGATGTATCTGCCGAGCGTGTTCGACAA
Organism: Legionella cincinnatiensis; assembly: GCF_900452415.1. Taxonomy (NCBI): domain Bacteria; kingdom Pseudomonadati; phylum Pseudomonadota; class Gammaproteobacteria; order Legionellales; family Legionellaceae; genus Legionella; species Legionella cincinnatiensis. Next base: position 420,691 of record NZ_UGNX01000001.1, read on the forward strand.
TTAGAAAAAAATGCCATGAAAAAGCTTAAGCAGTATATGGAAAGTTAGGTTTTTCAGTAAACGTGCCTTGTCTGGGGATAATAAAGAAAACTTGGGTAAGGCTTTTAATCCCTATCCTCTAAAAAATCACAAACTAAGCGTTCCACTCGTTCATCCATTAATACACTGATATGATTCGCCTCTGGAAGTAAGCATAATTTTGCATCAGGATACTTCTTACAGAACTCGATGGACTCTTTAGTACTAATCGTTTTATCCAGTTCTCCATGGATACATAAAAAAGAAACATGCGGTGTTTGTGAAATAAAATGATTTAATCGTATCAATTTCAGGTCAAATTGCGCTTGCTGACGCATCACTTGTCTTAATTGAAGATACCCATGTCCACTCAGCTTAAATTTTTTTGCGATACGGTTTACAGGACTTCGCATTTGAGTTGGTGATGCAATTAAAATGGCGCATTCTGGTTTATATTTTAATTGCCAATCGGGAAGCTGGCCTGACACATTCAATGTGTTAAGTAACATGGAACCACCAAATGAATGTCCGATAACTGCATAGAATGGTCCATATTGATTGATCGTATCTCTCAAAATGGTTATTGCATCTGTCCAGGGTAATTGCAACCCTTTAGCTTCTCCATGCGCTGGAAAATCGAGGGCATATACTTCATATCCTTGTTGATATAAGGAGTCGATTAAACGAGCCATATAAGCTGCACGCGATATCCACCCGTGAGCAATCAGCACTTTTTTATTGTTTGTATCGTGTTGAGGCGCAAAACGATGCAATACATAATGACGAGGCAACTCTTGGTGAATAACTTCAGTGCGGATTCCCTCAATAAATTCACAAGCACGTTTGGCAAAATCTCTGTATGGTTTTTCCAAAGGAAAAAAGATAGGCGTAATAAAAGCCTGATAACACAATTGCGCATGTAATAAATCTCGTACATGGGTTAATGATGAAGTGATCATGATTAATTCCCCCGTTAGATTTTATTTTAAGTGTAGTCGAAAAAAAGGGGCACTACTTATAATTTTTAGACAAATATTCATGACTTTATCTCTGCACCTCAATTAATATAAACTACACTCTTTTTAAACTAAAAATACGTTGAATTCATTCTGAATGACTAGCTACTGGATTTTGAACAAAATAGCTATTCTGATGACAAATTTACGATCTCACTATTTAGGTTTATTTATTTTGTCTTACTTCAGGGAGCTTGATATGCATACTTCAAATCATATTTATCGCGATGGGGAACAGGAACTTCTGGGTTTTTTAGCATATGATCGATCTATTGTTGGAACTCGACCTGCAGTATTAGTTGTCCACGATTGGTCGGGTCGTAACGAATTTGCGTGCGATAAAGCAAAAATGCTTGCGGAGATGGGCTATATTGGTTTTGCCGTAGATATGTATGGTCAAGGGAAACTTGGTGCTACTGTAGAGGAAAAGCAAGCCTTAATGACTCCCTTAATGTCACAACAATCTTTGTTACGCCAGCGGATAAAGGCCGGATTAGCTGCTGTTTGCTGTATTCCTAAAGTAGACGGTAACCAAGTTGCAATTATAGGTTTTTGTTTTGGTGGTTTATGTGCCCTTGAATTAGCACGTTCTGGTGCGGATCTTAAGGGCGTGGTGAGTTTTCATGGGCTATTACATCAACCTGGAACTCTTAAATCAGAGCCTATCAAAGCGAAGATTTTAGCTTTACATGGTTATGATGATCCTATGGTCCAGCCCGAACAGGTACACGCATTTTGCAAAGAGATGACGGATGCCAACGTGGATTGGCAAATGCATATGTACGGACATGTTCAGCATGCATTTACTAATCCAAATGCACATGATACTCAACTGGGCACTATTTATAATGAAGTTGCCGCACAACGCTCTTGGCAAGCGATGAGCTATTTTTTGCAACAAATTTTTGCTAAATAACATGTTCGACATCAAAGGCATGAAAATACCTTTGATGTCGCTCCCCAAATGCCGCCGCGAATGTAATTAAAAAATTATTATAATGGGGTCGATTGTGATGGAACAAAGAATTATAATTCGCAAAAATAATTTTGCTTCTATGCGTTTTTCCGTAAGCTCCAATACTAGTGATGCGAATTATAGATATTGAAATATGTTTTGTCTGCTTCGCTTTATTCAAATAAGCATTAAAATTAATGAATCATGGAAAATGACGCAATAAATAGGAGCAACCCATTTGAGCTTTTCATCCGGTTATAACACTATGCAATTGCATCATTTTTTTGAACGTTCCGTGGATCATTATTCAAGTAATATTGCTTTAATTTGTGATAATGCATTTATTTCCTATCAAGAATTAGAGTGTCGTGCGAATCAATTGGCTCATTACCTTTATGAGAAAAAAATAACCAAAGGGAGTGTCGTAGGGATCCTATTAGAGCGATCCGTAGAATGCTATATTGCCATCTTAGCTATTTTAAAAACAGGGGCAGTGTATGTTCCTATTGAAGTTGATTATCCAGACGAACGAATTAACTATATTCTCTCTGATCTGGCGTTTGATGCTGTTTTAACCACATCGCTGCAAGTGGCAAATAAAAAGTTGATTTGGCCAGTTTTTTATACGCTTGATACGCTGAGTGAGGAAATCGCCAAACAACCTACAATCCGCTTAAGGCCTCATTGCAAACGAAGTGCTGATGATTTGTGTTACATCATTTATACCTCAGGCTCTACTGGAAAACCCAAAGGGGTAGAAATTACGCAACGCAGTATTTGTCATTATGTTCAAATTGCTAGTGAACTCTATAATATGGACAGTAATGACCGTGTGTATCAAGGTTTTTCTTTGGCTTTTGATGCCTCATTAGAAGAGTTTTGGATGGCTTTTGCTAATGGAGCTGCTCTAATTGCATGTACTGCAAAAGAAATACGCTCCGGGTTGGGCTTAATTTCTTTTTTAGAACAACATAAGGTCAGTGTTTTTTCAACGGTACCTACTTTATTAGCTACGTTGGAAGAGCAACTACCGAGTTTACGGCTGTTAATTTTGGGTGGGGAAACTTGTCCCACAAGTTTAGTCAAACGTTGGAGTAGAGACGGATTACGGATTGTCAATACTTATGGCCCTACTGAGGCTACAGTTATTGCTACTTATGCTGAATGTCATCCTGAAAAAGAAATTACCATAGGCCGGCCTTTACCGGGTTATGAAGTGCTTATCGTGGATGAGCAATTACAAGAAGTAGAAACAGGTGTAGAAGGCGAGTTATGTATTGCCGGAGTTGCTTTGGCGCGGGGTTATGTAAATCGGCCTGAGAATACAGCAGAAAAATTTGTGTTGAATCCAAAAAATAAAAAGCAACGCTTGTACCGAACAGGTGATCTGGTTTCAAGAACGGCTCATGGGGAATTACGTTTTGCAGGGCGTGTAGATGATCAAGTCAAGTTGCGTGGATTTCGTATTGAATTAAACGAAATTGAAGCGGTCATTATGAGCTATGTTGGAATTAAACAAGCAGTGGTTTCTTTGCAAGTACTGGAGCAGCCTACTTTAGTTGCTTATTTAATTCTTGATAAAAGCCCTATATTTGACGCCAATAAGCTTAAGGCTTTTTTAAGATCTTGTCTGCCTGATTATATGATTCCCTCAATAATCGAAGTTTTAGAAACTTTTCCTGTTTTGGCAAGTGGCAAAATAAATAGAAAAGAGTTGCCAAAACCTGCACAACAGAAAACTGAAAAATTAAAAAATACACCCACTTCTACACTTGCCAAAGAAATCGCACTGGTTTGGGAAGAGGCATTAAACTGTTCAAACATTTCAATGGATGATGATTTTTTCTATGATTTAGGTGGCCATTCGCTGTATGCAGCTAAAGTCATTTCTAATTTGCGCAAAATACCTGCTTTGCAAAATATATCAATTTTAGATTTATATAAAAACCCTACAATTAGACAGTTAGAACAGAAGTTTCATGATGCGAAGACTCATTCGAACTCTCATAAAGAAGAGATCGTTAAGGAGAAGTACAAGGTCCCAGCATGGAATTATTATTTGTGTGGTTTGGGGCAGGTATTTGGTTGTTTCTTACAATATGGTTTAGGAACTTTGCAATTATTAGCGGTGATTCTGTGTTATAGCTGGGTCAGCTCTAAATATTCAATGATCTCAAAAGAGTCAGAGCTTGTATTTTTTGCTTTATTTTTATCGATGCCATTCATTTCTTTATTTATAACAGTAGGATTGAAATGGCTATTATTAGGGCAAGTAAAACCAGGAAAATATCCCTTATGGGGGTGGTTTTATTTTCGTTGGTGGTTGGTGCGACGACTGCAACATAATTTGTTTCTGCCTAAATTTTTGGTTGGCTCTTCTTTGATTAATATCTATTATCGATTATTAGGCGCTAAAATAGGAAAAAATTGTTATATAGGGTCTATGTATGTGGGAACTCCTGATTTATTCAGTGTAGGAGAGAATACTTCTATAGGCACTGACAGTAAATTAAATGGTTATATCGTTGAAGATGGTTGGTTAAAAATAGGAACTATAGCTATAGGTGATCATTGTTACGTAGGCCCTCGTTCGGTAATTGGGATCAATACAACAATTGAAAGTCATGCCGTTCTGGACGAAATGTCGATGCTTCCTGATCAGGGCGTACTCCCGAAAAAGACTTATTTTTCAGGTTCTCCGGCAGTATCTGGCGCTCTTCCTGCCGATCATATTACCCAACGACAAGTAAAGATTACAGAGCCAACTAGAGTGAAGAGTATCTGTTTTGGTCTTCTTCATTATCTAGGCATAGTCTTTGCCATCATGGTGTATTACTTGTGTCTCATCCCATCAATTTCATTAATTAGCTATTATTATGATCAAGGACGTTATTTTACTACCATGTTTTTTGCCATCCCTTTAGGGAGCATATTATTTTTAAGCTCTTATTATCTTTGTACCCTAATTTGTAAAAAGATTATTTTGCATAAGGTAAAACCCGGCCATTATCCTTTAAAAAGTTGGTATTATCTTCGCCATTGGACGTTTATGAAAATTTTTGATGTTAATGAAATACACGTTCTGGCAGACTCCTTGTATCTTCCTGCTTTTTTGCGTTTGCTTGGGGCAAAATTGGGCAAAAAAGTGGAAATGGGTGAAACACCGCATCTTATACCTGATCTTCTTACCATTAAAGATGGAGGATTTACCGCCAGTTCGGTTGCTCTAGCTTGGCCTAATGTTTACAACGGCTTTATTTCTTTTGCGCCAGTGTCTATTGGACAAGAAGCATTTGTGGGTAATGTAAGTTTGTTACCTGCAGGCCAATCAATTGGTGATGGGGCACTGTTAGGGTGTCTTTCTGTGACTCCTCCTGGTGAGCAAGCAAAAGAACCCTATTCTTCCTGGTTGGGTTCCCCGGCTGTTTTTCTCCCTCGGCGGGAATTAGCGGTTGGATTTTCTGAGCAAGAGAGATTTAATCCGCCCCTTAAACTTTATTGTCTACGCTTGCTTATTGAGTTTATAAGAATTATTTTACCAACAGCATTTTCACTAATCATTTTGTTTAATTTATTGTATGTTGTGGATTATATGCTCATGGAGCACTCCTGGTTTGTTACGGCACTTGTATTACCTCCAACTGAATTATTTTTTACTGCCAGTCTGATTAGTTTATTAATTGCTTTAAAGTGGATAATGTTGGGTAAATTGAAACCTTTAACTAAACCATTGTGGGATCCTTTTATTTGGAAAAATGATGTGATTGAATATTCGTATAGCTACTTTATTAACCCCCATTTTACTGAAAAAGTTTTAGGGACTCCTTTTGCGCTTTGTGTTGAACGTTGTTTGGGAACTAAAGTAGGCAAACGAATTTATGTGGGTACGGAAGGATTTGCAGAGTTTGATTTAATTACTATTGGTGATGATGTATGTATTAATGACGGGGCGAGAATACAGACTCATCTTTATGAAGATCGAGTATTTAAAGTCTCTCATTTAACAATTAACTCTGGATGTAACGTAGGGGCTGACTCCATCATTCTTTATAATACGCTGATGGAAGAAAATTCTACCTTAGGAAGCCTTTCTTTATTAATGAAAGGTGAGCGTTTACCTGAAAATACTCATTGGGCCGGTATTCCTGCGCAATCAGCTGCACCTAGTTTTTCATCTCAAGCTATTAGGGTCCAGCCTGTCGTAGAAAAAGATAAGGAAGAGGCGATTCCAGAGTTATTATAGGGGTAAAAGCGAAGAGGTCGATCAATAAATCTTGCGATGATTTCACTTTGTGGCACCTCCTCCATCTCTGGTGTTCGCAAAGAGTGATGTTCTTCTCAATGCCACTTTCCAATATACCTGTAATAGCCCCCTGCGATTATAGAGGGCTTATATGTAATAGGCTATTCGTTGGTTATTGTATAATTGTCAATCAAGCGGATATCACCAATTCGTACTGCTGCATATCGACGACCTTGATGTTCTTCAACATACTCCACAACAATATTTTTTTGAGTTAATTCTTCAATGATTTGTGTGCACGATTTATCTTTTTGTTGAAACAAAGCGGCAAATTTCTCAGCTGTAGTTTTTTGCTCTTTGCTAAGGCGATTATTGCGCGAACTATAGGCTAATCCACTGGGCTCACGCAGGGTTGAACATACTTTGATTTCTGTATCCAGAAAGAATGCTTTGGCCATTCCTTGGATTAGTTGGTATTGTTGATAATCTTTTTCTCCAAAATAGGCTCTATGCGGTTTGACCAGATTCAATAATTTAATGACTACCGTCAATACACCGTTAAAATGTCCAGGTCGATGTTTGCCCTCCATCAACTGACATAGTTGATGTTCATGTACTTGATAATTATATCCATCTGCATACATTGCTTTGTCGTCAGGAAGAATACAAAAGTCTACACCCGAATCCTCCATAATCTTCACATCTGCTTCTAAGGTGCGTGGATATAATTTAAAATCTTCTGCTTGATTAAATTGCGTTGGATTTATAAATAAACTAGAAGCAGTGTAGTGATTTTCTTTTTGGCTTGCTAAAAATAAAGATGTATGTCCTGCGTGCAAATTACCCATGGTAGGTGCAAAACCTAGAGTCAATTCAGTGGATAATGTTTTACGGAAAGTCATCCATTCTTCAAGATTATGAAAAATTTGCATCAAGATGTTCCTCATTATGTGAGTTCGATATAGAGTCTATTTTATTACATCGAACTGATTGTTTTGAATGGATCCTGTATAAAAATATTACGCATTTTTACGGGATAAGTTCACTGAGTGACATAAAGGATATGCACACCCTTTATGTCGAGCTCACGTCATTTAAAATGCATGCTCAGATGCTGGAAAACTAACCTGTTGTACTTGCTGTGCATAAGCGTTTAACGCATTCAGCAGTATTTCTTTACCTTGTATGTATCTTTTGACAAACTTGGGATTAAAATCAGTTTGTAAGCCCAACATATCATGCCAGACAAGGACTTGACCATCAGTATCAGAACCGGCCCCAATGCCAATAGTAGGTATGCGCAATGACTGAGTAATCTCTTGAGCTAATGGTTGAGGAACGCATTCAATTACAAGAGCAAAACAGCCAGCTGCTTCTAAACGAAGTGCTTGTTGAATCAGTGTTTCTGCTTGCTCTGGCTTTCTTCCCTGTACTTTGTAGCCGCCTAATTGGTGAATGGATTGAGGTGTCAAACCAATATGGCCCATAACAGGAACACCAGCACTGACCAGATAGGAAATGGTTTGACAGGTATCTGCATCAGCACCCTCGATTTTTACAGCATGTGCTCCTGAGCGTAATAGGTTTTTCACATGTTCTACAGTTTGAGCTAATGAAGTTTTATGACTTAAAAAGGGGAGGTCGCTAATTAAAAATTGCTGTTTTAAACCACGCGCTACGGCTTGGGTATGAAGCACCATCATTTCTATGGTCGCCATAATGGTTGTTTCGTGGCCATGTACTGCCATAGCTACTGAATCACCAACAAGGACACAATCTACGTTAGATTCAGAGACAATACAGGCAGAAGGATAATCATAGCATGTGACCATGACGATTTTTTGTTGTTCTTCTTTTTTACGTTTGAAATCATGAATTTTCATTTGTGTTACTCCTTAATTTAAGAAACTGGAGCAAGCATGATTTAAGGAAAGCAATATGCACTACAGGTACCTGTCGCATGGATCAAGTCCTCCAAAAGTTAAAAATTTAAAGTCGCTGCCAATCGGTCAACGCGTTACGTATCATAATTTAAATTCTGAGAGTTGAGAAGTAGCGTTAAATTAAGAGGTCTATTTTGTTCCTTTAAAATTCTGAGGTATCATTCCTATTTCACGTAACAGCCCTATAGTTGCGAAAAATAAAATACTTCATGTTGACAGGTTTTTATGCAAATCATTGAAAAATTAGCTATTCCAGGCGAGCATCCCCTATTGTTGCAAGGCATGATTGGTAAGTTAGAAGCAGTTTTGACTGTGCCTGAACAAAATGAGACCGCATTTATTGCTTTTTTAGGACACCCGCATTCCCTGCAGGGCGGTACAATGAACAATAAAGTGGTTACTACTCTGGCGCGTGTTTTTAAAGAATTAGGTATTCCTTCATTGCGTTTTAATTTTAGAGGGGTGGGACAGTCTGAAGGATCTTATGATGCGGGACAGGGTGAAAGTGAGGATATGCTTGTTTTGGTTCGTGAGTTGCAAAAAGAGCGCCCTGAAAAGAAATTAATTTTTGCGGGTTTCTCTTTTGGATCTTATGTTGCTTATCGGACAGCAGCACAAGCTAATGCAGATTTATTAATCACGATAGCTCCACCAATACATCACTATAATTATCGTGAGTTTACTCCTGTACCTTCTCCCTGGATTATTGTCCAAGGTGATGAAGATGAGGTCGTTCCTCCTGGGTTAGTTTTTGATTTTGCAGCGCAGTTACATCCTGAGATTCCAGTCATTCGTTTTGCAAATACGAGTCATTTTTTTCACGGAAAATTGATAGAACTTAAAACAAGACTGATTGAATATATAACTTCTCAGGTTGTTCTACAATGACGTTAATCACTCAATATGAAGCGGCGGTTGCTCGTGGCGAAATTGACGATGATTCGTTACAAAGAGGCATATTACAGCATTTTCAGCGGCTTGCTGAGGAAATAAAAAAATCAAACTCTTCATGGTTTTATCCTTTGATTAAATCTCGAATCAAAGGAATATATCTTTATGGTCCTGTTGGAGTGGGAAAAACTTATTTGGTTGATCTTTTTTATGAGTTTCTTGAGGAAAAAAAGAAAGCACGTTTTCATTTCCACCATTTTATGCAACAAGTTGATGCACAATTAAGATTGTTACAGGGACAAAAAAATCCTCTACTTCATATTGCTAAGAAACTTGCCAAAAAAACTCGGATACTCTGTTTCGATGAATTTATGGTTCATGATGTGGCTTACGCCATGATCTTGGCTGAATTACTCAAGGCTTTAGTTGCTCATGGTGTTATTTTAGTAATTTCATCAAATATCCCTCCAGATGATTTGTATCGAGATGGTGTTCATCGTAAACGATTTTTACCTGCCATCACTGCTATTAAAGAAAATTGTGAGGTTCTTTGCTTGAATGAACAAAGAGATTATCGAGTGGGACGTGCGCCATTATTAGATGCATACCTATGTCCACTGAATCAGCAAACAAGTCAGGCGATGGAAAAACAATTTGTGTTATTAAACAGTGAATTTCAAGAGCATGGCATTATTACGATCCAAAAACGTGCAATTCCCTATCTGAAATGTGGAATAAAATCAATTTGGTTCGCTTTTGATATTTTGTGTAATCTTCCGCGTAGCCAATTAGATTATTTAGAGTTAGCAGATAAATTTGACACTATTTTTTTAAGTGACGTGCCTGTTTTGACTGTAAATCATACATTACAAACTATTATGTTCATTCATTTGATTGATGTGATGTATGATCGTGGCATTAATATTATTATATCTGCTGAAGTTACTGCAGAACAGTTATATGTTGAGGGTGAAATGATGGAAACTTTTAAACGAACTTTAAGTCGTTTATTGGAAATGCAGTCTGTAGATTATTTGGCACGCCATCCGAAACGAGAGTTACAACAGTTGGTTTCGGATGATTCTGAATCGTAATAGGACTCAGTCGGAGTCTAAAGTGGAGCAAAGCCCTCCGTAACAACGTGTTATTTCTTAGGTAAGTGATGCCCCTTGAATTATCTTTTTTACATTAACGATAACAGTGTGATCAAAAATTTTACGATTTAAAGCCCAAAATACATTACTTTTTCCTTAACTGAGAATGATTCTCGATTCCATTTATGCTAAAATAAATGTATTTCCTTATTTGCTTGTTCGCACATGGTAAAAATTACAGAGCTAGTCCAAGGTGATAAAGTACGATTAACAAGTTTTGGTCCAACGGATATGCAGTATCGACGTAGGCTTTTATCTTTAGGTGTAACGTGTGGTACCGAGTTTTCAGTTGTTCGTATTGCTCCTTTAGGTTGCCCTATACAAATTGAAGTCAGAGGAACTGCTTTAACTTTGCGTAAAGAAGAGGCGAATCAATTGGTTTTGGAGTATGTATGACTCATGTGTTACTCGTTGGTAATCCTAATTGTGGTAAGACCACTTTATTTAATGCATTAACTGGAGATAATCAACGTATAGGAAATTGGCCTGGTGTTACTGTTGAAAAGAAAACCGGTGAATTTTTCCTCGATGAGCAACGTATAAAAATAACTGATTTGCCAGGAGTCTATTCATTAGTCGCTAATGCTGATGGAATCAGTCAGGATGAGCGAATTGCAGCACAAGCGGTTGTTTCTACGCAAGCAGATTGTATTATTAATGTGATCGATGCTTGCCATCTCGAGCGACACTTATATTTAACCAGTCAAATTCTAGAATTAGGCACACCCGTAATACTTGCGCTCAACATGATGGATATTGCTCAGCAACGAGGCATAACTATAGATATCAATGCCTTATCTCAACGACTAGGTTGTCCTGTAGTCGCAATCCAAGCTCATAAAATGGTAGGTATTCCTCTACTTAAACAAGCTCTGACGCAATTACCGCAAGTCATTATGCCTTGGACACTTCCCTTGTCTAAACCAATACAAGAAGTATTAATAGCTTTGGAAAACCAGTTAATTAATGAGGGCTATAGCCAGTCGCTTGCTTTTTATCAAGCGCGTAGGATTGCAGAAGGAGACGTATTGCTGTTGGGACAAGCCTTGTCTAAGAATTTAGCTTCATTGAATCCAGAAGAAGCTAATTTAGATATCTTATTGGCTGATGCTCGATATCAAAAAATACACGAAATCGTGATTTCAGTTCAGAAAAAACGTAGTGATGCCAGTGAGCATTTTACCGCAAAAGTCGATAGAGTTGTATTGCATCGTTTTTGGGCGCTACCTATATTTTTTGCCATGATGTATTTGATGTTCTTATTTGCAATCAATATTGGTGGCGCATTTCAAGACTTTTTTGATATTAGTACCGATACCCTATTTGTCCAGGGAACTGCTTGGCTATTAGAACAAATTCATGCTCCGAATTGGTTAATTGCCTTATTAGCCAATGGGGTGGGAAAAGGCATTAACACCACACTAACATTTATTCCTGTCATTGCGGCAATGTTTTTCTTTTTATCATTACTTGAAACGTCGGGATATATGGCAAGAGCTGCTTTTGTTGTGGATAAGGCGATGCGCGCTCTGGGGTTACCAGGTAAGTCTTTTGTACCGATGATTGTGGGTTTTGGTTGTAACGTACCCGCTATTATGGCTGCGCGTACATTAGATTCAGAACGTGATAGATTATTAACTGTAATGATGAGCCCATTTATGTCATGCAGTGCTCGCTTGGCCATTTATGCAGTATTTGTTGCCGCATTTTTCCCTTCAGGTGGCCAAAACATTGTTTTTTCTTTATATATTATTGGCATTCTAATGGCTGTATTAACTGGCTTCATATTGCGAAAATCCACTTTAAAAGGGCATGCATCGCCATTGATTTTGGAACTCCCTGCGTATCATAAGCCTGCATTGAAACGGTTATTTAAAGAAACATTGATGCGGTTGCGTTTTTTTGTGCTGCGTGCAGGAAAATTAATTCTACCTGTTTGTGTTCTTTTGGGTGGATTAAATGCGATTACCATGGATGGCGGTATTAATTCAGGTGAGGCAAGTACGCAATCATTATTGTCTTTAATGGGACAGTGGATTACTCCTTTTTTTGCTCCTATGGGTATTCATCAAGATAATTGGCCTGCAACAGTAGGACTGTTAACGGGGATGCTGGCCAAAGAGGTAGTAGTCGGTACCTTGAACTCACTTTATGCTCAAGTAGGTCATGTAGGTGAGATAGCTGCAGCACATTTTGATCTTTGGGCAGGTATTAAAGCGGCTTTTTGGTCTATTCCAGAGAATTTATCACAATTAGGCTCTGCATTAGCAAACCCTGTATTAGCAAGTGCGGCAGATAGCCCGGTATCTCAATCTGTATATGGAATTATGGCTCAGCGTTTTGATGGTCAAATCGGCGCCTTCGCTTATTTACTTTTTGTACTTCTTTATATTCCTTGTGTGTCTACTATGGCAGTAATTAGGCAAGAAGCAAACAGAAAGTTAATGTGGATTTCAGTAATCTGGTCTTTTGTGGTTGCTTATATGGCTGCAGTTTTATTTTATCAAACAGCGAAATGGATTCAGTCTTCAGGAGTAAGTATTTCTTGGATCACTGGATCTTTGTTTGTTCTGATTTTTATTATTGTCATACATTTTTTGAAAAAGCGAAGTATGAGGAGAACTAATGCTGCTGCAAATACGTGATTATATTCGCCGAAAAGGTGTAGTAAGTACGCAACAATTAATTAGAGAATTTCATTTGGACTTCCAAGCATTGCAACCGATGCTTAATCTATGGATGGGTAAAGGAGTGATAGGTAAGTGTCAGGAAAAGGTTCAATGCAACAGTACTTGCTTTAAATGTCGCCCTCAAGAGCTTGAATATTACCAATATCTTTCATAAACTTTTTCAACTGATAAAATAGGTTGCTTCATGAGAATTTTTACAGTTTTTTTACTGATGCGACTTTAACTTGCGTGCCCCGTGGCGAAATTTGAGCTAATATAGTCTTATAGCTTGATTTTTATGTGATAAATAAATGGCTGATAATACTGATACCCCTGAAACTCCAACGATTGGCATCGATATTGGTACACGTCGATTAGAAATGGAGGCAGATTTAAATGATCCGGTAGTTCTAGTTGAGAGAGTTTATCAAATTTGGTGGCGGTGGGCGGATTTTCAGTTATATATTGTGTCTCCATTTATTAATATTATTTCACCTCCTGTGATTATTAAGCCTGAGCTAATTCCAGGTACAGATGAATATGAATTCGTATATCCTATTCATGATTCCGGATCAAAACTAGCTACTTCAAAAAGTGTCGAAATGTATAGTGTGGGCATGTCCATGCACAAACTCTATATGACCATAGAAAAAATGATTTACATTTTGGTGGAGCGTTTGAAAACAGAAGGTATTGCCACAGATACAGAAGTTCAAGTATCTTTTGGAGGACATTTGATGCCCCAAAGAAAGGCTTTTGAATCCATTATTAACCTGGCTTACAATGTGGTAGTTACTAACTTTGATCCGGGTGAGTGGGGCGAGCGTTATTTACAAATTGTGAAACAAAATGCAGACAAATACGGATATCCTCCTGAGTCACCGCGAGATACATATAAACAACCCCATAAATCAAATCCTTCATCTCCTAAGAGATAAGAGTTCTTATTTCTCACTTGCTGAGTGAGTAGACGTTGTTCCATGTTTTAATAGCGAATATACTGAATTTACGAATAATAATAGAAAATTGTCTAAAATACAGATACTGTTTACTTTTATTCAAATTCCATAGAGACTTAATCTTGCGTGATAAAAACAGAGTGCTATACTCGCATTTGTACTTTATTTAATAACTTTCTCTAAATTAAGGAAGAAACTTACAGTGAATAAAAAAAGACCCATTAATCTAGATTTGGTGAGTTTGAAATACCCTCCAATGGCAATCGCTTCTATATTACATCGGATTTCAGGGGTGATTTTATTTTTATTATTGCCCATTATGTTATTTATTTTGGGTCAATCAGTACAATCAGAAGAAACGTTTCTTCACGTGAAAAATTTATTATCTCAAGCATGTTATAAAATGGTGGTTTGGGCATTTGGTACGGCCATGATTTATCATTTGCTTGCAGGGATACGGCATCTTTTGATGGATATAGGATTTGGTGAGCATCTTAATGCCGGCCGGAATTCGGCAGTTTTAGTCATTGCTCTTACCGTTATTTTGACAATTTTTCTAGGAATCTGGATATGGTAACTAATGTCACTAGCTTGACAGGAAATGGGTTAAAAGATTGGTTAATTCAACGAGTAACGGCTGTTTATTTTGCTGTGTACACTATTTTTATAATCGGTTTTTTGTTATCTCATCCTGAGCTGAGTTTTGTTCAATGGCATGCTCTGTTTTCTAATATCGTAGTTCAGATTGCATCCATAATTGCCTTATTTGCTCTTTCTTTGCATGCTTGGATAGGTATTTGGACTGTAACTACAGATTATATAAAATGTACTGCTCTGCGTGTATCAGTACAAATGATAGTTATTTTATGGCTCCTTAGTCAATTTATCTGGGGCTTAATGATCCTTTGGGGGCGGTAGCATGGCAATTGCACGTAATGAATTTGATGCAGTAATTATAGGTGCAGGTGGAGCTGGAATGCGTGCTTCACTGCAGATGGCTAAATCGGGTTTAAAAGTTGCACTCTTATCTAAAGTATTTCCAACCCGCTCACATACTGTTTCGGCACAAGGCGGTATTACATGTGCATTAGGAAATGCACATGATGACGATTGGCGCTGGCATATGTATGATACTGTAAAAGGGGCTGATTATATTGGTGATCAAGATTCGATTGAATATCTTTGCAAAACAGGTCCTGAAGCTGTCTATGAATTGGAGCATATGGGTTTGCCTTTCTCTCGCATGGATAATGGTAAAATTTATCAACGCCAGTTTGGAGGCCAATCTAAAAATTTTGGTGGTGATCAAGCAGCCCGTACTTGCGCTGCGGCAGATAGAACAGGACATGCGTTACTTCACACTCTTTATCAACAAAATTTAAAAGCAAAAGCGTCCATATTTAGCGAGTGGTATGCTCTTGATTTAGTTAAAGATGCTCATGGGCGTATTTGTGGTGTAACCGCAATGAGTATTGAAACAGGTGAAGTAGTCTTTTTTCAAGCACGAGTATGTATTTTGGCTACTGGTGGAGCTGGTCGTATTTATCAATCGACTACGAATGCTTTTATTAATACAGGTGATGGATATGGTATGGCATTAAGAGCCGGCATTCCTTTACAAGACATGGAAATGTGGCAATTTCATCCTACGGGAATTGCTGGAGCAGGTGTTTTGGTAACGGAAGGGTGTCGCGGTGAAGGAGGTTATTTAATTAACAAAGATGGCGAGCGTTTTATGGAGCGTTACGCACCTCGAGTTAAAGATTTGGCTTCCCGAGATGTCGTAGCGCGTTCTATGGCTTTAGAAATACGAGCAGGGAAAGGATTTGATCCTAAGGGTATTGATCATGTTAAATTAAAATTAGATCATTTAGGTGCAGATCTGATTAAGTCTCGTTTGCCCGGAATTCGTGAGTTATCGCTTAAGTTCGCAGGTATTGATCCGATTGTTGAGCCTATTCCTGTCGTTCCTACTTGCCATTATAGTATGGGAGGCATCCCTACCAATATGTATGGACAAGTGATTACCAAAACCAAAGGTAAAGAACATGTAGTAGAAGGTTTGTATGCCGTAGGTGAGTGTGCTTGTGTATCAGTACATGGGGCAAATCGTCTAGGTGGTAATTCTTTGCTTGATTTAGTTGTATTTGGGCGAGCAGCAGGCTTACATGTTGAAGAATTATGGCAATCAAACCATTTACCAGATGTGGCCTATGTTAGTGATGATGATCTTGCTCCGTCTTTAGAGCGATATAATCGATGGAACAATTCAAAAGAGGGTGAAAGTCCTGCGGTAATTCATGATGAAATGCAGCGTGTGATGCAAGAGGATTTTGGCGTGTTCCGTACTGGTGATGTCATGGCTTCTGGATTAAAACGCCTTCAAGCTTTACGTGAACGTTTAGCACATGCCAAATTAGCGGATAAAAGCAAAGTATTTAATACTGAACGAGTGAGTGCGTTGGAGTTGGATAATTTAATGGCAACTGCATATGCTACGGCACAATCTGCCATGGTACGTACTGAAAGTCGTGGTGCACATAGTCGAGAGGATTATCCAAATAGAGATGATAAAAACTGGATTAAACATACACTTTATTTTGAGGAAGGGGAGACGATTGATTTTAGACCAGTTAATGCATCACCTAAGCATGTCGATCCTTTTATGCCCAAAGAACGTGTTTATTAAAGAGGATACATTACATGGCAGATAGTAGAAAATTGACCCTATCAATATATCGCTATAATCCAGAAGTGGATGCTAAGCCATATATGAAAGATTATGAGCTGGACATTCCAGCCAAAAGTGATCCTATGCTACTTACTTTACTTGAGCGTTTGAAGGCAGAACAGGATCCTTCCATTACTTATAGACGATCCTGCCGTGAAGGAGTCTGTGGTTCTGATGGCATGAATATTAATGGAACTAATGGCTTAGCATGTATTACTCATATCTCTCAATTACAGACAGATAAAGTAGTGATTCGTCCTTTACCAGGGTTTCCAGTGATTCGAGATTTGGCTGTTGATATGTCCCAATTTTATCAACAATATGAACGTATAGAACCCTATTTACAAAATGATGAAGTTGCTCCTGCGCGAGAACGATTACAATCTCCGGAGGAACGAGCACAACTTGATGGATTATATGAATGTATTCTATGTGCCTGCTGTACTAGTTCATGCCCTTCATTTTGGTGGAATCCTGAAAAGTTTGTGGGACCTGCTGGGTTATTACAGGCAAGACGATTTTTAGCAGATAGTCGAGATACAGCAACAATGCATCGCCTGGATAAATTGCAAGATCCTTTTAGTGTATTTCGTTGCCGTAGCATTATGAACTGTACAAATGTTTGTCCTAAGGGGCTCAATCCGACAAAAGCGATTGCAGATATTCGCGTACAGATGTTAAAACAAGAAACTTAAGATATGGTTTTATTTTTTGGGTACCTAGTAAAGAATCGTTAAACCTATATTGAATTGAACTGGAAGTTTAATTTCAAAATAACTCGCAGAGTTATTATCTTAGGTTTTTGACTTGCACTAGGATAAGGACGAATCCCTGCTTGCAGGGATAGCCGTTTTATCCACGTGGATGAGTGGAATAGCCAATTTTAATGGTGGTAGTGATCAATACCCCTTTGGAGAGAGAGAAAATGAGCAGTTCCAATCTGCAAAATGAATGGGCCTCTTCCTATTTATCTGGTGGAAGCATGGCTTATATTGATAGTCTTTATGAGGATTATCTTGCTGATCCTAACTCGGTTTCGGCTGATTGGCGAGCAGTATTTAGTGCTTTACCTAAAGTGAACAATGCTGAAAAAGAGCTTTCTCATAGAGATGTTCGCGAATATTTTTTGCAGAATGCAGATAAAAAAGCAATACCTGTTGTTCAATCAACTGACAATCAACAATTCCGGATTGCCCACTTAATTAATGCATATCGATCAATGGGGCATCATGCTGCCAGGTTAGATCCACTGGAAATGGCGGAGCGTCTCCCCGTTCCAGCGCTGGAGTTGGACTATCATCATTTGTCTGATGTCGATAAAAGTCGAAAGTTTTTTGCAGGAACCACATTTAATGGACCTGAAATGACATTGGGTGAAATATATCAAGCGCTGCGGGAAACATATTGTGGCAGTATTGGTATTGAGTACATGCATATTTCTGATACTCAAGAAACAGAATGGTTGCAACAACGAATGGAGTCCGTGCGGGGGCGCCCAACCTTAGCTACGTCCAAAAAAATCGAAATTCTAAAAGATCTCATTGCAGCGGATGGATTGGAACGTTATTTGGGTACGCGTTATGTAGGACAAAAACGATTTTCGCTTGAGGGTGGAGATTCTTTAATTCCTATGATGAAGGAAATTATTCAATGTGCCGGAAGAGATAATGTCAAAGAGGTAATTATTGGTATGGCACATCGAGGACGGTTAAATGTTCTTGTGAATGTATTGGGTAAAGAGCCTAATGCCCTCTTCCAAGAGTTTGAAGGAAAAATCAAATCGGAACGAACTGGAGATGTAAAATATCATTTGGGTTTTTCATCCGATATCAAAACAAACTCAGACTCCGTGGTTCATTTAGCATTGGCATTTAATCCATCTCATTTGGAAATTATTGGTCCAGTAGTTGAGGGATCAGTACGTGCTCGTCAAAGACGACGCAATGATCTCGACAAAAAAGAAAAAGTAGTGCCAGTTGTTATCCATGGAGATGCTGCATTTGCTGGCCAAGGTGTCGTGATGGAAACGTTTAACTTTTCTCAATCGCGAGGGTATTGTACTGGAGGTACAGTTCATATCGTGATTAACAATCAAATAGGTTTTACAACCAGTAATCCTTTAGATGCGCGTTCGACTTTATACTGTACTGATGTTGCTAAAATGGTTCAGGCACCTGTGATTCACGTAAACGGTGATGATCCCGAAGCAGTAGTATTCGCTACTCAGTTAGCATTTGATTTTAGGATGAAGTTTAAACGCGATGTTGTCATTGATCTCGTATGTTACAGAAGACATGGGCATAATGAAGCCGATGAGCCAGCAGTAACGCAACCTGCAATGTATAAAAGAATTAAATCGATGCGTCCTTTACGAGAAATCTATGCAGATCACCTTATTAAAGAAGAGGTGTTAACCAGCAAGGATGTCGAAAAATTAATAGATATGTATCGTGATAGTTTAGATAAAGGTAAAGCGGTTGTGGATTTGGTACATGGTGATTATGAAGGCAAATATGCGATGGATTGGACGCCTTACATTGATGCAAAATGGACCAATAAAGCCGATACCACAATTTCTAAAACCAATTTACAAAAATTAGCGAAACAATTAAGTGACCTCCCTAAAGGTTTTTCATTGCATCCTGTGGTCCAGCGTTTATTAAATGAACGTGAAAAAATGACAGCGGGTGAGTTGCCTATGAACTGGGGCTATGCTGAAACCATGGCTTATGCAAGCTTAGTTCAGGAAGGTTATGGTGTACGCTTATCAGGCCAAGATTCTGGAAGAGGAACGTTTGCTCATCGTCATGCTATATTACATGATGTTGAAACTGGCGATACATACATTCCTTTGGAACATGTAACGAATGAACTTAGCCGTCCTTTTTCGGTAATTGATTCCGTACTGTCGGAAGAGGCTGTGCTGGCTTTTGAATATGGATATTCTTCTTCCGACCCTAATTTTTTAGTATTGTGGGAAGCTCAGTTTGGTGACTTTGCAAATGGTGCTCAGGTAGTTATCGATCAATTCATTAGTTCAGGCGAGCAAAAATGGGGCCGTTTATGTGGTTTAGTTATGTTGTTACCCCATGGATATGAAGGGCAAGGGCCAGAGCATTCGTCAGCTCGTTTGGAACGATATATGCAACTTTGTGCACAGCACAACATACAAGTATGTACCCCAACAACTCCAGCACAGATTTTTCATTTATTACGAAGGCAAGTAATTCGCAACTTCCGAAAACCTTTAATTGTCATGACTCCAAAAAGTTTATTGCGCCATAAATTAGCGGTTTCTCCGTTAGAGGATTTATTCAAAGGAAAATTCCATACCATTATTCCCGAAATTGATGATTTAAATGCAAAAAAAGTTACTCGAATAGTGCTTTGTTGTGGGAAAGTCTATTATGACCTATTACAAATGCGTCGTGATAAGAAGTTGAATCATGTTGCTTTGGTGCGTGTAGAGCAATTGTATCCATTTCCTAAGAAAGCACTTATTGCTGAGATCAAGAAATATCCTCAAGCAAAAGAAGTAATCTGGTGTCAAGAAGAGCCACAAAATCAGGGAATTTGGTATTCTTCTCAACATAATATAAAAGATTGCTTGCATGCAGATCAAACATTGCATTATGCCGGTAGAGAGTCTGCTGCGGCACCAGCTGTAGGCAGCCCTGCTTTGCATGCTGCGCAACAGCAATCTTTAGTTGAACAAGCTTTATTGGGGTAAATTTGTATTTATCGTAGCTGGAGTTAGGGGGATTACCTGTCTCCTGGCTACAAATTTGTTAATGAATCTAGGGTTTATTTACAATTTGCTAGCTTGGGTCAAAATTTCTTGTTTTTGAGGTAATGAAGCTTAGCATACAGGAAGTGTGTGAGTATCATAGCGTAGAAAATCAAGCTATTTGGGCCAAGAAAGTCGAGTTGCCAATAAACCCTAATAAAATAAGAAGGTATAACCATGTCGATTGAAGTCAAAGTCCCTGTTTTGCCTGAGTCAGTAGCTGATGCAACAGTAGCTGCTTGGCATAAAAAAGTGGGTGATAAAGTTTCCCGTGATGAAAATTTGTTGGATTTAGAAACAGACAAAGTCGTTCTTGAAGTTCCAGCTCCCGTTGATGGAATACTCAGTGAAATAATGTTTCAAGAGGGAGATACCGTAAATTCTGGACAATTGCTCGCAAAAATAAAAGAAGGCGATGCAGCAGAAGCTAAAGAAGAAAAGAAGGCTGAATCTAAAGAGGAAAAAAAGGCTGAGCAGGCTGATGCCACGAAAGAAAAGGTTAGCGCCAAAGAAGATAAATCAACAAGCCCTGTAGTAAGACGAATGATGGCAGAGCATGATCTTCAGCCAGGTCAAATCCAAGGCAGCGGTAAAGATGGTCGAATTACTAAAGAAGACGTTCTTTCCTATATAGAATCGAGCAGAGAGAAGTCGTCAAAACCCGCAGAAAGTAAAAAAGAACAAACAACACAAGTACAGATGGGGTTACGTGAAGAGCGCCGTGTGCCAATGACCCGATTGCGAGCAAAAATTGCAGAGCGCTTATTAGCAGCACAACATAACGCAGCTATGCTGACTACTTTCAATGAGGTTAATTTAAAAGCAGTGATGGACATGCGTGCTCAATATAAAGATAGTTTTGAGAAAAAGCATGGTGTAAAACTTGGATTTATGTCTTTTTTCACTAAAGCTGTCGTTGAGTCTTTAAAGCGTTTTCCTGCGGTAAATGCCTCTATAGATGGTCAAGATGTGGTGTATCATGGCTTTTATGATATAGGTATTGCAGTATCTACGGAGAGAGGGCTAGTTGTTCCTGTAATTCGCGATGCCGATCAAATGAGCATGGCTGACATTGAGCTTGCAATTAATGATTCTGCAACAAAAGCCAGACAAGGCAAATTAGCTATGGAAGATATGCAAGGCGGTACATTTACTATTACTAATGGCGGAGTGTTTGGTTCTTTATTGGCTACTCCAATCATTAACCCCCCACAAACAGGTATTTTAGGAATGCATAAGATAGAAGAACGACCTGTAGTGGAAAAAGGACAAATTGTGATTCGTCCTATGATGTATGTGGCTTTGTCTTACGATCATCGTTTAATAGATGGTAAAGATTCAGTCCAATTTCTGGTGAGTGTGAAAGAGCTATTGGAAGATCCTGCTCGTCTTTTACTTAATGTTTAAGTTTCATTTACACTTATGTGCTGATGAATTTTGCTTTTTTTAGAAAGGTAATTGCAATGAATTTACATGAATACCAAGCCAAACAATTGTTTGCAAAATATAATTTACCAGTTCCAAATGGCCAAGTTGCCTATAATGTTGATGATGCACTACAAGTAGCTTCTCAATTATCGACAAATCGTTGGGTTGTTAAAGCCCAAGTTCATGCTGGTGGAAGAGGGAAAGCAGGGGGAGTCAAAGTAGTAGCCAATAAAGATGAATTAGCCGCTGCAGTTAAAGCCTTATTAGGAACTCGTTTGGTGACTTACCAAACTGATGCACATGGCCAACCTGTTAATGCAGTTCTCATTGAAGAAACTTGTGAGATAGGAAGAGAATTATATCTTGGTGCAGTTGTGGATCGCGCTACCCGTCGAGTTGTAATCATGGCCTCTACTGAAGGTGGGGTTGAGATTGAAAAGGTTGCAGAAAAAACACCTGAGAAAATTTTTAAAATAATTGTAGATCCTCTAGTGGGTGTTATGCCCTTTCAATGCCGTGAGGCAGGATTTAAATTAGGTTTACACGATGATCAAATCAAGCAATTTACCCATTTAATGATGGGATTAGGCAAAATGTTTGTTGAGTGTGATTTGAGCTTATTGGAAATAAACCCGCTTGTAGTGAGTCAATCAGGACAATTAATTTGTTTGGATGGAAAAATTAATATTGATGGTAATGCCTTGTATCGTCAACCTCAATTAAAGAGTTTGCGTGATGCATCACAAGAAGATGAACGCGAAAATCGTGCGAGTGACTGGGAATTAAATTATATTCCACTTGATGGAACTATTGGTTGTATGGTTAATGGCGCAGGCCTTGCTATGGCGACTATGGATGTGATTAAGCTCCATGGAGGCGATCCAGCAAACTTCCTAGACGTCGGGGGTGGTGCTACGAAGGAGCGAGTGAGTGAAGCACTGAAAATTATTATATCTGATGAAAAAGTCAAAGGTATTTTGGTTAATATTTTTGGTGGTATTGTCCGTTGTGATCTCATCGCTGATGGTATTCTTGCTGCAGTGAAAGAAGTGGATGTAAAAATTCCTGTAGTTGTGCGTCTTGAGGGTAATAATGCACAGCTCGGTGCTGATATTTTAAATAAAAGTGATTTAAATGTAATTGCTGCAACCAGTTTAACTGATGCTGCAAAGAAAATTGTTGCGGCTGTGGCTTAATTACTAATTTATAACCATTCAGCACAATTTCAAAATCTTGGGGAAAAGTTAGATTTGAACATCGGTCGAACAAAAAGAGTTCTTTTTGTTCGGGATGTGCCAGATATAGCTGTGGTGAATAGTTATACTAATTTTCGAGGTTAACAATGAGTGTATTAGTTAATAAACAGACTAAAGTACTGTGTCAAGGTTTTACTGGAAAGCAAGGAACTTATCATTCAGAACAAGCAATTGCTTATGGTACACAAATGGTTGGCGGTGTAACGCCAGGTAAAGGTGGCCAGATGCATTTAGGCTTGCCAGTATTTAATACGATGCGAGAAGCAGTTCAAGAAACAAAAGCAGAGGCGAGTGTGATTTATGTTCCAGCTCCATTTTGTAAAGATTCGATTTTAGAAGCTGCGGACGCTGGGATTCAATTAATCGTTTGTATTACTGAAGGTGTACCTGTATTAGATATGTTACAAGTAAAAGTATATTTGGAAAATAATACTCAAGCGCGATTAATTGGCCCAAATTGCCCAGGCATCATTACTCCTGGAGAGTGCAAAATTGGTATTATGCCAGGCTCAATCCATTTACCCGGAAAAGTTGGAATTGTTTCTCGATCAGGCACATTAACCTATGAAGCTGTAAAACAAACTACCGATAAAGGCTTTGGGCAAAGTACTTGTATTGGTATTGGAGGAGATCCTATTCCCGGCACCAATTTCATTGATGCTTTAGCTTTATTCGAGCAAGATCCACAAACCCAAGCAATTATTATGGTTGGTGAAATTGGTGGCTCAGCAGAAGAAGAGGCAGCTGAATACATTAAGTCGCACGTGAGTAAACCAGTAGTTTCTTACATTGCAGGAGTCACTGCTCCAGCGGGTAAACGTATGGGGCATGCGGGTGCAATTATTTCAGGCGGTAAAGGAACAGCAGCTGAAAAATATGCTGCCTTAGAAGCTGCTGGTGTGCGAACAGTTCGTTCTCCAGCTGATTTAGGGGATGCAATAGCTGAAGTAACTGGCTGGAAATAGATAAGAAAATAGCCTGGATGGATCAATGATTATCCAGGTTATTTATTGAGAATCAGAAATCAGGTATATGTATACCTTCCTATGTTAAGTGATATTTCATGACAAATTTTCGAAGCATCGCGGATATCAGACGTGAATATGGTGAGTTGAATTTAAGCGAAGAATTGCTTCCTGATGATCCCATAGTGCAATTTATGCAATGGTTTGAAGATGTCCTAAAGAATGAGAAAAATGATCCTACAGCCATGGTTTTATCTACGGTAGATGATCAAGGTCGTCCTGATTCTAGAGTTGTATTGTTAAAAGGTTTGCATGAAGGCAATTTTGTTTTTTATACAAACTATCAAAGCGCAAAAGCAGTACAAATCAAAGTAAATCCTTATGTTGCACTTAATTTTTATTGGCCGCAAATGGCAAGACAGGTTAGAGTGCGCGGTCAAGTCCAACACGTTGAAGAAAAGCAATCTGATCTTTATTTTTTATCCAGACCAATTAAAAGCCAATTTAGTGCGATTGTCTCACCTCAAAGCCATGAGATTAAAGACAGACAATCATTAGAAAATGCTTTAAATGAATTAATAGAAAAGCATGGGCAACAACCCATCGTACGCCCAACTTATTGGGGTGGATTTATGATTATTCCTGACCAAATAGAGTTTTGGCAGGGAAGAGACAATCGGTTACATGATCGAATTCAGTATTTTCGGCAAAATGAGCAATGGAAATACCGTCGTTTAGCACCATGATGGCAAAATTTGCCGGCAAAAAGTAAAGTTACACCACATACTTATTTTTAATCTCCCTTTTTGTTCTTCTTCTAATTTTTTTGTTTTTTTAAGATACAGAAAAAGTTGGCCCAGAAATTGCTTCTATAATTATAGAAATATAAAAATGAATTATTATTTCTTAGCAAAATAAAAAATTGTCAAAAATTAGTAAATGTTTTGAATTGGTAAATAAGCGTTAATTTAAAGTCGTAAAATTGTTTTAAATGTAGAAATTATTGACAGTATTAAGAAACATACTGAATACATAAATAGAGGGTACAATCATGAACGACATAACAGCCTTACTACCACATATTAAATTACGTTTTAACATTGAGCATCCAAGTTATGAAGACAGTTACGCATTTGGTTACGAATGCGCTCTTGCGGATGTTGCCGAAGAAGATAATCCTTTCCATATCGGTAGCCAACAAGCGGACCATTGGTTAGAAGGATGGTGGGATGCAATGGAAGGGGAACAACCACTTTTTGAGTTAAACTCTGAAGCACCTGAAGTGCTTTCAGTAGCAAGTGAAGTTGCTGCAAATGATCAAGTGTATTGTCATAAACACAGTTTTTTGTCACTGGTTATTGAAATTAGTGGTGCTATAGCTGCTTCTGCGTTAGTTGGATACCAATTATTTGAATTGGTAGCCTAATTTTAGAAGAATCGATACTATAGTCTAAAAAACATAATTCGCCTATTTATGTAGTGTTGCCCATTAGTCCAATTTCTCTTCTCCCCACAGGGAGAAGGAAATACCATCCTAAAAAAGGAGGAGTAGGGCTGTTTTTTAGGATGATAGATAGTGAGTTATTTTTTGAATAGTTTTAATACAATTGACCGCATACGAGTAATTTCAGAAGGGTTAAATTCTTTATATATTTCACTGCCTATATTGAGGCATACAGTGACATTGTCGCCAAGCCCTTTAAGTAAATCTACCCCAGATAATTTGAGTAGCTTAATTTCTTTAGCTATTTCAGAAGCCCACGAATTAAGATAACTTATCTCGGTAAATACAGGCAAAAAAATATGGTCATTTTCTTGCAAGAATAGCACTATAGGCTCTTCGTTTTCAGTGTTTTGTTCAATGGGAATGATAAAGTTAGCTTTAATAAACTCCAGATAAGCCTTATTCGCCTCTTTCGTATTTCCTGCTGAAAGAAGAGCTTCTTTTATTGCTAGATTAAGAGCATTCATTTTAAGCCTTAAAAAAATTAAATTAGCACGATTATTATAACCATATTCTTTATGTAGAGTAACACTTAGTATATAACTAGGGAGCAGGAAGAGGTTCATACAAAAGAAATCAAGCCATGTGTTGAAATAAATGACAACAACAGTATAATGTGATCCTTGCTTTGCAGATTTTTTGCTCATTTTTGTATAAATATTAGGGCTTATTGATATTTATACTACAGTCGATGTTCTAGCATTAGTAGAAAATATAAATAGCCCTGATACGGGGCTTTGCTTTTTGATATACCAATGCGGTTAGTACCCTTCGATGAAACAAAGCGAATTAGAATTTTTATTAAAATAGAGAATTTATGAACAAAATGCATGAATCTAGAGTAGAAATTTATAACCGTAAGAGTTATCTAGCATTTGCTTGGTTAGTTTGGGGATTGGCTGCTGCTTTTTATTTCTCAGATTATATGGCTCGTGTGGCCCCTGGAGTAATGCACCGTTACTTGCAAATTGATTTTGGAATTAATGAAGCAGGTTTTGGTATATTAACTGCTTCATTTTATGTGCCCTATATTTTGATGCAAATCCCTGTAGGGCTTACTGTAGATCGTTTAAGTATCCGTTGGTTACTTACTGTAATGTCGTTAGTCACTGCTTTTGGTTGTTGTGTTTTTGGCTTAGCAGGAAGTCTATTTATGGGCTCAATTGGTAGAATGCTCATAGGCTTTAGTGCTGCGTTTGCTTTTGTATGTTCGCTACGATTGGCTACATCTTGGTTTCCACCCACAATGCTAGGTTTACTAGCCGGTTTAACCCAAGCATTAGGAATGTTAGGTGCTGCAGCAGGAGAGGCCCCTGTTTCCTTTTTGGTAAGTAATGTAGGATGGCGTCATAGCATGCTGATTATTGCTTTCCTATTTATTGCTCTTGCTGCCTTGCTCTATCAATTTGTACAAGATAAACCAGGGGAGCATAGAAGTGAGGTGCGTTCTATAAATCAATTAAGTATCTTGCAGAGTTTAAAAATCGTATTATCTTGCCGACAAACTTGGTATAACGCACTCTATGCTGGATTTTTATTTGGTCCAACAGCGGTTATTGGTGAAGCAATTGGCCCTGCTTATTTGCAATTTGGCAGAGGACTGGGTGTGCATGCAGCTGCTTTTGCTACAGGATTAATTTTTATAGGCTGGGGAATTAGTGGTCCTTTATCAGGCTGGATCTCAGATAAAATGGGACGTCGCAAGCCACTCATGATTCTTTCAGCGATATTCGGTATCATTTTTACAAGTTTGTATGTATATAGTCCAACTTTAAGTCAAAATTCAGCTTATTTGCTGTTCTTTGCTTTTGGTCTTACTAACACAGGTGTTGCGATTGCTTATGCGGTTTCTACTGAGATACATGATAGAAATGTGATTGGAACTTCAATTGCCTTTACCAATATGATTTCAATATTTGTTGGTGCTTTATTACAACCTTTAGTCGGGCGTTTAGTGGATATGGTGTCGGGGGCTCGTGCTTATAATGTTGAAACCCTGTTATTGTCAGATTTTCAGGCGGGTTTAAAAATATTGCCACTTTGTTCTTTGATTGCATTAATATTGGCTTTTATGGTTAAAGAGACTTATTGCAAATCAGTAAAACATCCTTAATCTTGTTTATTCATTGCCGCAAAATTACTAGGGGTGTTTTTTTATAAGCGTATCGCACTCCTATGTTATTTGCTGTTATACTTCGTACTGCAGTTTTGTTGTAGCGAATTAATAACATGGAGAACAGAATGAAAAAATTTGCAGGATTAGTGATTATCCTGGCCGTTCTAATTCTAGGCGGATATTATGGTATGGGTGTTCTTACTGAAAAGTCAATTAGAAAGACTATTGAGGTAATTGATCAATCAAATGGTTTATATGCTGATATTGAACAATACCACAGAGGATGGTTTGATTCTGAAGCTAAAATTAAATGGCGTTTACATGTTCCTGAGCGCGTTGTAAAAGATGCTAATGGTCAATCTCAAACTCTTCCTGCTCAAGATTACAGGACAGAGATGCCATTAACCATTCACCATGGTCCGATTATTGTTGCTAACAATCATATACGTTTTGGATTAGGATATGCAGAAGCAGTTTTCCCATTCCCACCACAATATAACGATCAGTTTAATGCACAATTCACACAAGACTCGATAAAGCCACAATTGGATTTAAGCATATTTGTTAATTACCTTAATGAAAGCACCGTCGACTTTAAAGTTCCTACGTTCAAATTAGTTGCAAAAGATGGCTCTGGTAACTTTGAATGGTTAGGGATGAATTCTAGTACTACTATGACTTCGGGAGTGACCAAAGTTAAAGGTAACGTTATTTTGGATGGATTGAATGCAATTAAAGAAGATACCAAAATTACTTTAAGCAAGGTCACTAGTGATTATGATTTGCATGAAACACCTGCCGGCTTGTATTTGGGTGATGCAAACTTTAGTTTACCAATTTTTGATGTTTTTGTTAAAGATCAAAAAATGTTTGAAATTAATGGCCTTGTCGTTAAATCAGATAGCGATATTGAGCAACATCTTTTTAATACACATTTTAATGTGAGTTTAAAATCCATGTTAGCCAATGGCCAAAATTATGGTCCAGGAGATTTAGAAGTCGCCTTAAGAAATCTTGATGCTGATGTATTAGCTAAAATCAATGAACAAACACGGGCTATGCAAAATGGTGATGAGGTGCAACGCCAACAAGCAATGCTTGCTTTATTGCCTGAATTGCCGAAGTTATTTAGTAAGGGTGCAGAGTTTGAAATATCTCAACTCAGCTTCAAAATCCCTCAAGGGCAGATTGAAGGAAACCTTTATGTTACTTTGCCTAAAGGAGAGAATTCTAATCCTTTTGAATTAATGCAAAAAATTCAGGGTAAAGCTAAGTTACAAGTACCTGCTGAAGCAGTAAAAGAGATTATGAAGCAGTCAATAATACAGCAGTTAGCTAAGGAGCCTGATTTACAACAAACTTTAGTGCAACAATTACAGGCAAATCAAAATGCTAATCAACCTACAGACAAAACCAATCAGCCAGCACTAACTCCTGAACAATTAGCGGATATGCAGACTGAAAAACAATTAAAGGCATTACAGCAATCTGGTTTAATTAGTGTTCAAGGTACAGATTACATTATCGACGTCTCTTTAGAGCAGGGTAAATTTATAATTAATGGTAAACCTTATGATCCTTCAATGATGAAATTCTAAAGGGAAATTAAAGTGCTTTATAAGGTGTAGTTTGCAAAAGCAGTCTACACCTAATTCGAACTTTTTGAATCTGTAATGAATATTGATTATTGATTTTTAATGTGGATTTTTGAGTTGGGCCTTGTTTCAAGTGGCTTGATTCGGTAATATACTTTTTTTAAAAAGAGGAGCTAATAATAATGACAACAATCAGTAATGAAGTAGTGGATAACACCGCTTCTCTGGCTGAAAGCGTAACTCTTTCAGTGCAAAAATACTTTTCAGAACTTAAAGGAACTGATCCTGTTGACTTATACCAGTTTGTACTCGAAGAAATTGAGACCCCATTATTTCGTGCTGTTATGGAGCATTGCAAGTATAATCAATCCAGAGCTGCAATAATGCTAGGTATTAGTCGAGGAACATTGAGAACTAAATTGCGCCGTTATTTTGATGATAAATATGTAGGCACTCGCGATTAGTAGTTTAAGTTCTAGAGTTTCATAAGGAGCTAATAAGCTCCTTTTTTATTTAATTAAAGAAAGGTACATGGTCATTGATTGATCGCTACCCTCCGCGACAGCGGCGTTGTTGTAGAGGGTGACTTAATATTCCTTCTGGAAATTATTTAATACCCCTCGTGGAAATTAGAATTTATTTAACTCGACTTTAGGAAAAACTCCAAGTGAATCCCCGCAGGGTCCAGATGGATCTTCGAAACGGATGGAAGCAACCATGGAAAATAACTCGTATTCAAAAAATGAATCCTGATTAGAAGGATTGATACCAGGATATAATTCAGTAAAGGGCCCCCGCGATCTGTGCCGCGGGGATTCGGTATAAACTCGATGATTTATACCAGGACATATGTTGATCCTTGCAACAACGCTGTGAAAACAGAGGGTTTACTAAAGGTTATGCTTTATTCAGCAAACATCGAGCTGACTGATTCTTCGATGTTAACTCGTTTAATAGCTTGTGCAAGCATTTCGGATAAGCTAACAACCCGAATTTTTTTACATTCACGTGCCTCAGTGGATAGAGGGATAGTATCCGTTACTACTATTTCATCAAGGCCAGAGTTTCTAATATTATTTATCGCTTGTCCCGATAAAACAGGATGAGTAATGTATGCTCTTACACTGTGGGCACCATTTTTTTTGAGCTCATGAGCAGCAGAGCAAAGAGTGCCAGCAGTATCTACAATATCATCAACAATAATACAGCTTTTATTAGTAGGATCACCAATTATATGCATTACTTCAGATTTATTAGGGCCGCTACGTCGCTTATCAATAATGCATAATTCCGCATGATCCAATCGCTTAGCTACAGCTCTAGCTCTAACAACTCCACCGACATCGGGAGAAATTATCATTATGTTTTTTAAATTTTGTCTTGTGATATCGTCAAGAAGTATTGGCGTGGCGTAGACGTTATCAACAGGCATATAGAAAAAGCCCTGGATCTGATCCGCATGTAAATCAACTGTAAGAACACGGCAAATGCCCACGGATGCCATCATGTCAGCAACAACTTTTGCCGTAATGGGGACACGTGCGGATCGGACACGTCTATCTTGGCGAGCATATCCAAAGTAAGGAACTACCGCCGTAATACGCGCAGCAGATGATCTTCTTAATGCATCTGCCATAGTTAATAGTTCCATTAAATTATTATTTGATGGGGCGCAAGTGGATTGAATGATAAAAACATCTTTACCGCGGACATTTTCTAAAATTTCAATCATGGTTTCTCCATCACTAAAAGTACCGACTGTGGCTTTCCCAATAGGTATTTTTAAATGAGAAGAAATTTGTTGTGCTAACTCCGGATTTGCATTTCCGGAAAAAATCATCATTGTGGACATGTGTATGAAGCCTTCGATCCAGGTTAATCATTTAACTTAAACACATAGCAGAAGACAGCCAAAAAGATATTATTATTATTTGAGCATTACAAAAACGCATCCTTCCAGGTTATCTTCTGCTGTCTGTTTACTTGAATCAACAAGAAAGTGGCAGGGGTGCTAGGATTCGAACCTAGGTATGCAGGGATCAAAACCCTGTGCCTTACCGCTTGGCGACACCCCTAAAATTTGTAGATTCTTAAATACTCCGTGCATTAACTACGTTCATCCCTACAAATGTGTTGCGTATTTTGCAGTGGTTTTTGAAACATGTCAACTTTGAAAGCAATAATTTTTTGTAATTTTTAAATAATCTAGGAATTGACATCAAAGAAAGAATAACATATAGGATGAGCCTTTGATAGGGCTCATCACATAGATATTACTGGGAAAATTTATACAGTCCAATTTTGAATGACCACTTTAACCATTACTCCATTTCCTTGGAGATGAATCATACTTGGAAGATCGGTGCCTTTAACGGAAGTGTATTTAGCAAAATTAATTGTATATCCACTTTGTTTTAATTGGGTTAGATGGTTATATTGATCTCGATGCTCTCCTGCAACAGAACCAGGGGCAGGTAATCCTCTTACCCAATAATAGAGGTTGTTTACAGGTAGTTTAATTCCAGTTTGTTGGGCAAGTAATTCGTCCGCATTATGAGAGGTGATTTTTTTAGGACCATCTTGGAAGGTAATTGTATTCCCTTTTTTGTCGATTAGTACCGTTCCGCCTCCTAAAGGACCCATTAAACGAATTTGATAAGTATTTGGGCCGTTTTGAACCCAATTCATAGTCGCGGACCATCCTTTGGATTTGCTTTTAGCGGCCATGGCGCCACGAATTTCCCACGATGAAATTGTTTCGGTTTTTTCTTTACGTTGCTCTACAGGCATGACCTTATTTTCAGGTAATTCAGCTGCTGGTCGAGGAGGAGCACAGGCGGTTAAGAGACAAATAGGAATGATTGCTAATTTTTTAAAATTATTCATTGATCACCTCAAGTCCTTTTTTGTAGTTTTTCAATTAACAATACGCTAGACTGTTGATATATGCAATTAGTCTTAACCATAATGAAATTAAAAGCAATTTATCCCGGTACATTTGATCCTGTTACGAATGGACATGTTGATATTATTAGCCGAGCAGCTAAAATTTTCCCTGAAATTGTTGTGGGTGTAGCAAGCAATAAGGCAAAACGTCCTTTTTTACCCCTGGAGACAAGAATCAATCTGTTGAAAGAGTCTCTTGCACACTTACCAGGAGTTTGTGTTCTAGGTTTTGAGAACTTATTAATTGATTTTGTATTAGAGCAAAATGCGGGGATTATTTTGCGGGGTTTACGAGCGGTATCTGATTTTGAATATGAATTCCAATTGGCTGGAATGAATAGAAAGTTATCAAAAAAAATAGAAACTATCTTTTTGACCCCATCAGAAAACTTAATGTTTATTTCTTCTACTTTAGTGCGGGAAATCGCATTTTTAAATGGAGATATTTCTCAGTTTGTTCCTTCTTGTGTCGTTAGAGAATTAAAAAAGAGACAAAATGAAAATCAAGCTACGAAAAATTCATAAGAGTATTTGTTTTGTACTTAGCACTAATTTATTGTGGATCAATACGAATAGTTTTGCGGAGCAATACAATGCACAACCTCCGGGTTATGCGGTCGCAAGCGCTCATCCATTAGCTACAAATGCGGGACTGGAAATTTTAGCTGATGGCGGGAATGCTTTTGATGCCGCAGTAGCTGTATCAGCGGTGTTGGGTGTCGTTGAACCTTATCATTCTGGTTTGGGTGGAGGAGGATTTTGGCTGTTGCATCAAGAAGAGCAACATAAAAATATCTTTATCGACGCTCGTGAAACAGCACCTATGGCTGCTAAAAAAGACATGTATTTGGCACCCGATGGTAGGGTGATACCAGGTTTATCACTCAATGGGGGATTGGCGGCAGCAATTCCTGGTGAACCTGCTGCTTTAGCATATATTGCCAAAAACTATGGACGATTACCTTTGGAAAAAACTCTTGCTCCTGCTATTCGATTGGCAGAAGAAGGTTTTATTGTGGATAAACAGCTTTATACTTTCTTGAAGAATGAAGATAGATTTAAGCAAATTAAAAAATATCCGGCTACCGCAGCAATTTTTCTAAACGAGGGTCGACCTTATTTAATCGGCGAGCGCCTAGTACAAAAGGATTTGGCGAAGACATTAAAGTTAATTGCTAAAAATGGAGAACAGGGTTTTTATACAGGTGAAGTAGCAGAACAATTAGTTAAAGGGGTTAATGCAGCAGGCGGGATTTGGACCTTGGCTGATTTAGCTCAATATCGGATTAAGGTAAGAGAGCCTTTAATAGGGGCCTACCATAATATGCTTATTATTACGGCACCACCGCCTTCAGCAGGTGGCGTTGCTTTATTAACAATGCTGAATATATTGTCTCACTATTCTCTTGCTTCATTCTCTAAAGTGCAATGGATACATTATCTGGTCGAGTCTATGCGGCTTGCTTATTGGCAAAGGGAGCAATTTTTAGGAGATCCTGATTTTGTGAGTATACCTGTAGCGAAGTTAATTTCTGCAGAAAATGGTAAGCAATTAAGTACATTAATTTCTCCAGATAAAGCTACTGCAAGTTCGGTTTTACAAGGGCAATCAAAAAAAACTACCGGTTCTACAAGTACAACACATATCTCGATTATTGATGCCGAAGGAAATCGTGTTGCTGCAACGATGACCATAAATTATATTTTTGGCTCTAGCGTTGTTGCTGAAGGAACTGGCGTCTTGTTGAATGACGAAATGGATGATTTTTCAAGCAAAGTCGGCGAAGAAAATGTGTTTGGCATTGTTGGGGCTGATAAAAACTCCATTGAACCTGGCAAAAGACCCTTATCAAGTATGACGCCTACATTTCTCGAGTTGCCGGGACGAGTTGCGATTTTAGGCACTCCAGGAGGTAGTCGCATCCCTACAATGATATTAATTGCGTCCTTGGTGTTTAAAGACGCGTATGGAGCAATCAGTATGGTTTCTGCTATGCGCTTCCACCATCAGTATTTACCTGATATTTTGCAATTTGAACCTGATACATTTCCACCAACAATTCAAGAAAGTCTAAAAGCGATGGGCTATCACCTGATGCCATTAGGACAATATTATGGGGATATGCAAGCAATTACGTGGGATAAGCAAAGCAATGTATTAACTGCCACATCTGATCCACGCAATATAGGCTTGGCCGCATCAATTGTGAATCAACAAAGAGGATATGGGGTAGGGTATTAATGATACTTCAGGAATTCTGTTTGGATCCTCTGCTTGCGCAGTATCACTATGTCTTTTAATTTAATGGCAGTGCATATTATGGTGTATTACTTTCTCCAACCAACTCTTTGATTGCAATAAAAGTTTGTTTAATCAACTCTTCTTTATTTCCTAAAGTAAATTGCGAAGCATCAATTGGTTTGCCTATATGAATTTCTGCCTTTTGCTTTAAATGAATATTAAAGCTTCGGGCAGGTAGAATATTATTTGCGCCACGGATTCCTATAGGAATAATTGTGGCTTTAGATTGAATCGCCGTAATAAAGCCTCCTTTTTTAAAAGGGCCGAGTTTTCCATCTTTAGAACGAGTACCTTCAGGAGCAATCCACATAATAATTCCACTTTCCATGAGGTGCTGGGCAAAAGCTAAATCCTTAATAGCCTGGTATTTATTCTTTCTATCTATAAAAGGAAACTCTGCTGCTGCCATTGCTTTACCCATTAAGGGTATTTTTGCAAGCTCCTTTTTTGAAAGCATACGAATGGAGTGATTTGGAAAGGCCTTAAAAGCAAGCGGAATATCGTAGGCGCTTGAATGATTACACATAATAATGGTCGCTTTTCCTGCTTGCGGTTGAATATTGAAGGGATTAATGACTTTATATTCAACTTGCACTTCATTCAATAATTGATCAACCCAATGGTGTAGTGCCTTATCAGTCCACGAGCGATTTAAAGTACTAAGAAAATACTTAGAGATACAGCGAATACTAGTTACTGCCGTATAAAACATTAAAGCGCAAATAACCCAGGCAGTTCTAAATTGATTTATTTTCATTATCGTTAGGATAAAGTAAGTTAGCGCTAATATAACGCATGTTGAATGGATTGCCCAGCGTGTTTTTAGTATTATAGAAAACCTATTCGGCCATTGTGAATGAAGTTTTTCGTGTTAGAGTCCCCATTTTTGGCATTTAGGACAAAAACTAGAGTTACGCCCGCCAAGGATAACTGATTCAATTGGATGTTGGCACTCCATACACGGTTGATTTTTTCGGCCATATACTTTAAGTGAAATGCTAAAATAACCGGGTTTCCCATCGAATGCATAAAAATCTTTTAAAGTAGTACCTCCACATGCTATAGCTTGTTGGAGTACCTCTTTAATGTGCGCGGCTAAGTTGAAGTGAGCTTCTTCAGAAAGCATTTTTGTGGGGGTGCTCGGATGAATTTTAGCTAAAAAAAGACTTTCTGTAGCATAGATATTGCCTACGCCTACAACAATTTCATTATCCATAATGAATGATTTAATCGGTTTATTTTTATTTTTTCCTTTTTGAAATAAATAATGGCCATTAAATTCTTCTGAAAGCGGTTCTTTGCCTAAATGAACAAGAAGAGGGTGTTCATATGGGTTTTTATCGATATAAAGAAACAAACCAAATCGCCTAGGATCATAAAATCGTAAGAGAAGATCATTGTTTAGCGCTACGGTAATATGATCGTGTTTTTGGAGAGTACTACTACTTTCGGCCATTCTTAAGTGTCCTGACATTCCTAGATGAATGAGAAGATAGCCTTGGGATAGGTGGATTAATATATATTTTGCTCTACGAGTAACCGCAATAATTTTTTTCCCAACACACAGTTCATTTAAGTGATTAGGAACAGGTAATCTAAGTCTTGGATTATGAACGCTAATCCTACTAATTGTTTGTCCCTCCAGATGGAGTTTAACTCCCTCTTTTGTGGTTTCAACCTCCGGTAATTCAGGCATTATTTTTTATCATTATGTTCTATAATTCTGCCTTCGCTTTTTTTGACTACTTCTGTTGTCGTCTTAGTGTTTGAAAATAGAACTTGTCTTATTGCCGCTATTACCCACAGGGTGCCGCCGATGATAATGCCCCAAATTAAAACATAAGAGAACATGAATAACAGACCTAAGAACAATGCAATTGCCATTCCTGCTATGACGAAAGGGACTAGGGTCTCAAAAACTTTTGCAAATGGAAATTTCTCATTCATATCATTATTCCTAATCTTAATTACTATAATTATCGGCTACTTAATGAAATGTTGCAATGTAAAGCGTAAAATTGTGTTATTCTTATTATCATATGTATAATATATAAGGACGTATGAGAATTATTGAGATTCAACTAAGGGAAGAGTTTTTTTAATTTGCATGTTTTGCATTTGAAGCGGGGTAATTATGGTTTTTGGTTATTTAAACCTGTCTTTTTGGGGATATGTTGTTGCGACATTGATTTTGACGCAAATTACTATCGCAGCAGTAACGTTGTATCTTCACCGAAATCAAACACATCGAGCTCTGACTTTACATCCTCTTGTCAGTCATTTTTTTCGTTGTTGGTTATGGTTAACTACTGGCATGGTTACAGCAGATTGGGTTGCGATTCATCGCAAACACCATGCATCAGCAGATGTAGAAGGAGACCCCCATAGTCCTGTAGTTTTTGGTATTAAAAAAGTATTTTGGGAAGGAGCGGAGCTTTATCGCGCAGCTCGTAAAGATAGAGAGATGGTTGCTAAATACTCTCACGGCACGCCTACGGATTGGGTGGAGCGGAAGGTTTATTCGTGTCATTCTGCCAAAGGAATTTGGCTCATGTTCTTAATGGACTTGTTTTTATTTGGTTTACCTGGAATTACCATTTGGGCAATCCAAATGATGTGGATACCTGTTTTTGCTGCTGGAGTCATTAATGGTATTGGACATCATTGGGGATATAGAAACTTTGAGTGCCATGATGCAGCAAGAAATATTTTTCCTTGGGGATTTTGGATCGGAGGGGAAGAGCTGCATAACAATCACCATACTTTTGCTTCTTCAGCAAAGTTCTCAGTGAAATGGTGGGAGTTTGATATAGGTTGGATGTATATTCGCATTCTTTCTTTTTTCGGTTTGGCTAAAGTTAAAAAATTACCACCTAAACTTGCTATGGATGCAGGTAAATTACAGATCGATTTAGATACAGTGAAAGCAGTGGTTTCTAATCGATTCCAAGTGATGTCAAATTATTATAAGAGCGTGATTAGACCAATACTTCAACAAGAAAAAAGCAGTGGTGTTGAAAGTAAAGAAGAGAAAAAGCTATTTTCTCGCGCAGGAAGCCTTTTGAGACGTGAAAATTGCTTGTTGACTACGAAAGCGAAAATTCGTTTATCGAATTTGCTTGAGGCTCGTGAACAATTGCGTGTTGTTTATGCCTACAAGCAGTCATTGCAAAATATTTGGCTAAAAACAGCGTCTACTCAAAAAGAGTTAGTGGAGGCCTTGCAGCAATGGTGTCGACAGGCAGAAGAGTCTGGCCTTGAAGTTTTAAAACAGTTTGCGCAACAAATAAAAGGATATGTACCTGTTTACAAGTAATTTACTTTTGCCGACCCATCATTTCAATGACTTAAAAAAGTGATGGGTTTTTTGTTTTAATTTTATATAGTACTATTTTATTATCGTAATAACAGGGAGTTGTTTATGATGAAAGGCGTAGCAATAGTAACTGGAGGGACGGGAGGTATCGGTACCGCTATTTGCCAGCGATTGGCTTCCGACTTCCAGGTTGTAGCATGTTATTTTAAGCACGGAAAACATGAAGAAGCGAAACAATGGCAAGAAGAACAAAAAAAGCTAGGTTTTGATGTTGATATTGTTTATGGAGACATAGCTCAATTTGCAGATTGTGAAAAACTAATCTCTCTTATCATGGAGCGTTATGAGCGTATTGATGTATTAGTGAATAATGCAGGCATTACCAATGATTGCAGTTTGCGAAAAATGACTCCGGAACACTGGCATAGCGTGATTGAGGCTAATTTAACGAGTGTATTTAATATGACTCGTAATGTGCTTCCAATAATGATTGATAAAGGCTATGGTCGCATTGTAAGCATTTCCTCCATCAATGGACGAAAGGGGCAATTTGGCCAATGTAATTATGCTTCCACTAAATCTGCTTTATATGGTTTTAGTAAAAGTCTCGCGCTGGAAGTAGCAAGTAAAGGGATAACTGTGAATACGATTTCTCCGGGTTACATAGAAACTCCCATGCTTTCTTCTTTAAAAGAAGAAGTACTTAATTCAATAATATCAAATATTCCTGTTGGACGTTTAGGCCAGCCTAAAGAAATTGCAGATGCTGTCGCTTTTCTAGTGTCTCCAGATAGTGGTTTTATCACGGGAGCTAACTTGGATATTAATGGTGGCCAGTATATGTAAAAGATAATATCCTGGTTTTTAAAACCAGGATATTATGGCTCACTTTAATCTGTCTTTTTTTAAAGAATAGAGAGTTATATGCACAAAAATAATATGGCGTTGATTACTGGTGGTACTGGTGATATTGGTACTGCGATAGCCCAAGAATTAGATGCATTATATAAGCATGTTTTTGCTCTGGATTTAATTTCCGAAAAGCAAGGCCAAGCATGGGAAAATGAATTAAAGGAACAAGGATATAAAAATATTCATTTTCGCCATATGGATGTGACGGATTATGAGCAATGTGGCAAAGTTATTTCTTCGATTATTAAAGACTATGGCAATATTGATGTATTGATTAATAATGCAGGAATTACTCGAGACGCCGTATTTACTAAAATGACAAAAGAGCAATGGGATGAAGTCCTTACTGTTAATCTTGATGGAATGTTTCATGTAACTCGTCATGTAGTTGAAAACATGAGACAAAACGAATACGGTCGAATTGTTAATGTTTCTTCTGTGAATGCACAAAAAGGCCAATTTTCACAAGCGAATTATGCTGCATCAAAGGCAGGTGTTTATGGGTTTACAAAAAGCTTGGCGCAAGAGTTAATGAGTAAAAATATTACTGTAAATAGTCTTTCTCCAGGGTATGTGGATACTCGATTAATGAAGGGGATTAGACCGGATATTCTCGAAGCAATTATTGACCAAATTCCTGCAAAACGATTAGCTCAGACTCAGGAAATCGCCTGGGCAGTTGAGTTTTTGATTAGCGAAAGAAGCCGGTATATAACTGGGGCTAACTTAAGTATCAATGGCGGCCTTCATATGTATTAAAATTTCAGTATTTATTTATGAATGAATTTAACTAAAATCTTTTCGCTATATCATGAGAGAATTATGACGCGTTTAATAAAAAAATATAAGAATCGTAGGCTTTATGATACTGAGACTAGCCAATATATAACTTTAGAAGAGTTACAACATTATGTTGTAAATAATGTATCGTTTAAAGTAGAAGATTCTCTAACAGGAAAAGATTTAACTAACTCCATTTTATTGCAGATTCTCGTTGAGATGGAGGCGGGTCCTACTCAATTTTTATCTCCTGAAATTTTGCGTCAAATTATATCCTTAGCGAATCATCCCATGCAGGCTTCTTTAAAACAGATGATGGAGCAGATGTTTCAAGTAATGGAGAAGCCATTACAAAATAATCCTTATGTCCAGGCAACTGAAACTTGGAATCAACAAATGCAGAAAGTGATGCAACAATGGCAAAGCTTATTTAAAGGTTGATTCTTAATCCATTATTTTTATGCTGCATTGCAAAAAAAAATATTCTAACCCATTGACAAATTTATAGCTTATGGACTAATATAAAATTGTGCAATGCAACATATTGGAGAATATCATGTATCAACAAAACTTTGAAAGATGGACTGAAATAGCCAAGAAAATCCAAGAGCCTTTTCAAGCGATGGCTGAATTAAATGTGAAAACGTTACAAGGTATTAATTACCTTAAACCTGAAGAAATCGCAAGTATCAAAAAGCCAGAAGAATTATTAGAGAAACATATTAATCTGGCTGTTGAAAATGGCCATAAAACTTTGGATTACCTTCAAAAATCTTTTCAAATTATTGAGAAAGCAATGTTAGGTTTTGTTCAAGAAGCCAAAAAAACTGCTGCTGAGACAAAACATTAATATACTATTTCTTAAAAAGCAGCCCAACTCATTAAGCTGGAGCTGCTGCCATTCTTTATGTGTATTCCTCTAATTCAAATAATCATGTTTTCGAAGAAATTATGGTAAACTCAATTTCACGCATTTTCATCACAAATGCATCAAATATGGCTTTCGGTGAACTATGTAGAGGGTTCAGGCTAGACTGTATTCTGCCATTGCTGGGGGCATAAAAGTTATTTTTATGCCTTTTATTATATCGAACTCACGTTAATTTAGTAGATTCAAGCGCTTTTTCTGGGTTAAAATGCGTAAAGTTATCTCATCTTTAGGTAATCTCTCAATAAGTCTGGGGAAAGAAATAGCCTATATTCTGTAGTTTGTACGCAAAATTTAGGAATCTTACTCTATGTCCTGTCTCTTTAAGGAGACAAGTTACAGGATCTTGAGTAGTTACTTCTTTATCGAGCTACCTTCATTAAGAGAGGAGGGAATTACTAAAATAGGGGCAATGATTGATTATTTTTCGTTATTTAGCTAAAGAAGTGTTGATCACTTTGATTTCGCTAACATCCATACTCGTGTTAATTTTTTTGAGTAACCAGCTGATTCAATATCTTAATCGAGCAGCCTCTGGTAGTATCCCTGGTGTGATCATCATGAAGTTGATGATGCTGGAATTGCCTACTTTGCTTTGTTTGCTTATCCCTTTAGGTTTTTACATCGCAATGCTACTTGCTTATGGTCGTTTGTATGCTGAAAGTGAGATGACTGTCCTACGTGCTTGTGGTTATGGCCCAAATAAATTGTTAAAACATAGTATTATTATGGCAACGGTAGTTGCTTTTATCGTAGCTATAGTGATGATTTGGGGGAGCCCTTTGATTTATATTGAGCGTGCTAAATTATTACGCTCTACTGGAATCCAGACGCTAGTACAAACCATTATGCCAGGACGTTTTCATGCCATTAATGAAGGTAAAGAGGTGTTCTATGTGCAATCGATGAGTCGAGACCATACCAAAGCAGAACAAGTGTTTCTTGCAAAACGAACTAAAGTCGACGATAAAACACGGTGGGATGTCTTATGGGCGGATCAAGCCTTTGCAGAAACTGATCCAAAAACAGGTGAAGATTACATCATTCTACAAAATGGTAAGGAATACCAGGGAGTTCCTGGCCATGCTGATTATCAAATTGCTGAATTTGGCCAGTATAAAGCACGATTACCACATCCTGTAGTAAAGATATCTGAAGATTTTCGCACCATAAGTACTGCCAATTTATTTCCATTTAATAATACAGATCGTGCTAAAGCAGCTGAATTACAATGGCGTTTTTCGGTACCTATTATGGTGTTTGCTTTGACGTTAATCGCGGTTCCTTTAAGCCGCATTAATCCTCGATCGGGTAAGTTTGCCAAGTTATTACCCGCAATTATTATTTATATTGTATATGCTAACTTATTATTCATTGCACGAGATGCTATGGTGTCTGGAAAAATGCCACAATGGTTAGGGTTATGGTGGGTACATTTGTGCATCATTGCATTTGGGTTATTACTGCTCTGGCGTAATCAGGCAAAACTGGCATGACTATGAAAATATTAGATCGGTACATCGCGAAAACAGTTCTTGGATCTATTGGCTTAGTTACTTTAATGCTCATCGGTCTCCAAATGTTCATTTTATTTGTTGATCAAATAAGTGATTTGGGGCGAGCTGATTATGGGATTGTCCAAGCTACTCTTTTTGTAATGTTGCAAATGCCTTATCAAGTTTATTTATTTTTTCCAATGGCAAGCCTTCTTGGTACTTTAATTGGTTTAGGGATCTTAGCGAATCATAGTGAATTAGTCATCATGCGTGCTTCAGGTATGTCCATAGGTCAGATTACTTGGGCAGTATTAAAGGCATCTGTATTGCTTATTGTATTTGTTACTGTTTTAGGTGAGACCTTAGTTCCGTACTTCTCTCATTATGCAAATGATTATAAAACAGCTGCGATTAGTGGTGGTCAAACTTTGCGGACCTCAAAAGGGTTTTGGCTGCGTTATAACAATGATTTTATTTCTGTGGGAATAGTGCTTTCCAATAATGTACTGAATAACATTTATCAATTTCGCTTTGATAACCAGCATCATTTAAAAATGTCGCGTTTTATTCGCGAGGTGCGACATACTCCAACCGGATGGATAGCGTATGATGTACAACAAACAGAGTTTAATGGGGAGCAAACGAAAGCACAGACTTTTGCTTCATTTCCTTGGGATGTATCGGTAAAACCTAAAATTCTGACCATTAGTAGTATCGACCCTGACGAAATGAACTTACGTGAATTGAATCGATACATAAGAGAACAAAAGCTCAATCATCAAAATGTACATAATTATCAGTTTGCCTTTTTACAACGACTTATTCAACCATTTACAACT
This sequence comes from Legionella cincinnatiensis, assembly GCF_900452415.1. Taxonomy (NCBI): domain Bacteria; kingdom Pseudomonadati; phylum Pseudomonadota; class Gammaproteobacteria; order Legionellales; family Legionellaceae; genus Legionella; species Legionella cincinnatiensis. Next base: position 463,440 of record NZ_UGNX01000001.1, read on the forward strand.
ATGGTTATGATGATTCTTTCCATTCCATTTATTTTTGGGCCTTTACGCTCAACTACTATGGGGTCGAAATTATTGGTTGGTGCTGCAGTAGGGTTTAGTTTTCATATTTTAAATCGCTTTTTTGGGCCGCTCAGTACAGTATTTCAATTACCACCGGAATTATCGGCATTAGGACCCACTGTTATTTTTGCATTATTGGGCCTTTATCTCATGAGAAGAGTAAGGTAGCAGTAATTAAGTAAGCGTCTCTCTATATTCTTCTGCTTTTTTGAAACTTGAATTCTCGAAAACCACTTTTTGAGAAAAATAAATCAACAAGTGGATTTCTCATTTGCTTTAGAGATGTGTGTATGACTGCCTTCGCAGAGCATGACGTCTTTCGAATGTTAAAATAGCGTCACCTTCCGCAAAAGCGGAAGGCCTAGGTGCAGCCATTCAGTAAATGGCCCCATTAAGTGAGCCAAGAGTTTGCCGAAAACAAATTAAAGATTGGGAACATTTTGTTGTGGTCTTTCATTAAATTGGGTCAGTTCATCCGGTTGTATGGATGCCTTACTGAGTTCAACTAAAACAATATCAATTAATTTTGCACGTTCTTCTATTTCAGTGACAAACGTTGTACTATGACTTAGACTCTTTAAGAGTGCATGGAGTTTTACAGCACCTTCCGTAGAGATGCCAATTGCTTCTTCTAATTCATCAGCACTTCTTGTGGCTAAGATATTAATAAGTTCTTGTATGTCATACTTATCATTATTCAAATCCTCCTTAAACTTATCTAATAATTCTCCTTTCTTAGTCAGGGTAGGCCGTTCATCTGTGGTTAGTCCAACAAGATCAGTAAGTCCTTGCAGTATCCAACGATTTTCGGTGAGTTCTTTGGTTTTTGTTTTTCTTGATTGTGCCAAATTATTCTGATGGACTTCACATAATTCACGCAGCTGTATTATTAAGGCCTCACTCTTGAATTGCAATTGCACCATTGCAGGATAAGCTTTTTGTTTCTCCACAAAAAACTCATTTAATTTCACGATCTCTGCTTTGTGTTTTTTCGCGGTATCCGAATCATCTAATGTTTTTGCGAGCTTATAGAGAAGCTGTAAATTGTGTTGGGCCTCTTTTGTCTGCGTGTCAAACGTTTTTACTTCCAATTGGTTGAGGGAGACTCTTATATTGCTTATCAATGCCTTAGTTAAGAATTGATTTATTCTTTGTAATCGGTCCTTTAATGCATCAACATCGGACAGTTCAAGCGGGTCTTTCGATGCCCCATGTTTTCTTGTTTTTTCTTGACGCAATTGTTCCACTTCAGTCATTCGCTCATTAAAACCAGAGATCATTTCTTTTACCGAAGTAAGATTCTTAGGTTTTTTTTCTTCAAGGCTGTTAATCTCTTCTGCTACTTCACCTACATAGGCATCATATAATTTGTTATGAATGGTTCGTAGTTGGTCTTCTAATTTTTCGACCTCAGTAAAATCAATTTTTCCAGCTTCAGTATGCATCTGAGCTCTTTTATGACGCAGCACTTTTACTTCTTCTTGTAGGCTATTAAAATAAAATAGTTCCTTCTTAATGCGAGTCACATTATCGAGTTTGGCGGCGTCTAGAGCGGCAATTCGTTGCTCCATGCTCGATATACGCGTTTCGTAATGTACCTTTGCTCGTTCACTATTAGTGATCATGGGAGTAATAAGCGTACGTTGTAAAGGCTCCAAATTTTCGATCACTTCTTGCTTCGTTTGTTGGATTTTCTCCCTTAAGTTTTTAGTTATTGATGGTATATCACGCATGTTCTTCTCTGAGGGAATGCTTTCGAGTGTTTTTAAAGCCTCAGCGACTTGTTGTTTTTCCAGCGCCTCTTGGCAGTTCATTAATGGGGAAAGTTGGCGTTGAAGCGCTATTTTCTTTTCAATAAGAGGTCTTAGATGATCTATTTCCATTTTCGCTGCTTTTGCTGCATCTGATTTAAAGTCAGACCATTCTTTATCGGAGGGAAAATTTGTTAACGCACGTTGCAGCATTTCCATATTATTTAATCTAAGAGCATTATGGCATTCCCGTAATTTAGGAATCACTTTTTCATTAAAGAATATTTTTCGTTCCAGTGATATTTTTTGATCGTCTTTTCCTGAAAAATAGTGAAGAATTCTATCTAAAAACCCACCTCTAATGGGTAATTTAGATTGAAATACCATTTTAAGCTGTAACGAAAGTATTTTTTCCTCTAAGTCTACAGGAACTTCTGTTTCTACTGCGTTTATTGCTTCCATCATTTTCGCGTGTTGCATTTTAAAAATAGGTGCGGCAGCAAAGCCAATTTCATGACTCGGTACAAAATCAGGATTTTTTACTGCAACAAAACTGACAATATATCTCTCTGTTCCGGTAGCGGTTTTACCATCAAAAGTTACTTTAGTCGGAACTAGGGCCACATTCTCAGGTAAATCAAAAAGCTCATCTCTCGAATCAGATTTATGAGTTCCAAGCTGTTTTGCTGAAAGTAACTTATCTGGATCGCTGATTTCAAAGAGTGTATTTGAATCAAAGATTGGTTCTGAATCTTTGGTTTTGCAAGCAATTTTATGGAAGTCATCTAACTTGATTTGCGTAAAAGCATGGCTAGAAAGAGCTGTAAAGAGATAGTTTTCGTTATTTGCAATTATGCTATTGGCTTGCTGAATCAGCTTATGTTGAAACTCTTCGGGAATATTTAACCCGCGAAATAGTATTTGCGGTGAAGGCTCCTGATTCTTTGTATCTACTAATGCTTTATTGGTTAATGGAATTAGTAATGAAGCAATCAACACTTCTTTAAAGGTTGAGTTTTCATCTTTATTTTGGGCAATTGTATTGACCCGGGTGGAGTACCAGTCATTATTTTGCATGAGATTAACTAAATCATGCTTGATCTGATTTTTATCTCGGCTGTTCTTTTTTCTAATGATTTTTTCCCAGGTATCACCAAGTTTTTTTGCTGGTTCATTGAGATCAGTTGGATGAAATTCAGTATCTTTTTCATGTTGCATTAGCTGATCGATGTTATTGATATCAGTATCATTTAACAAGGAGCCTACAATACTCATATCGCATTTGGTCAATAATTCACGAAAAAATGATTCTGCGAGGTATTGGCCATTTAAAAGAACATGATCATCTTGAATTGCATCAGGATTAGCCATGATTTGTTGGATAATACGTGCAGCAGCGATTTCGTCTCTATTGGATAGTCTATTTACTCTCTCTGGATCAGACTGTAAGGAGTCTTTAATGACACCCATGACTACTTTGGAGCGGGCATGTTGGATGGCGTCTAAGCAAGATTTAGGGTTCTGTTCACAGGTTTTTGCAAAATCGGTTGGGAATATATAAGGAGATGGTTCTAAATAGGTTTTGCAACCCGGGAAAGATTTCTGTATTTCAGGAATGGCATAATATTCCTTGATAGTTACGAACCGTTCATTTTCTTTCAGCTGATAATTAGAATCTACACGTTGGATGTTATTAGAATTTGGAACTTGGCTTTCTTTTATAACGTATTTGTCACCACTATAGGGATTTTCATACGGTCCTCCTCTACTGGGATCTTCTTTTGCTTCGGGATTAAATTGAGGGACAACTGCTCCGGTGGCCAAGAAAAATTCTCGATGTGTTTTAAGAACGACTTCCGCTCCTCGCGAACCTACAGAATTTTTAAGCGTATAATAGGCACGTTCCACTACTACTTCTTGAGGTGCTTTGACTCTCATTAAATCAACCATGTGTCCTTGATGAATTAAGACATGTGCTGGAGTACCATCCCAATTATGGGGCTTGTCGCGAATAATCGCGGCATAGTGATCTACCTCCTTTTGATCTTTAAAGATTTTACCGATAAGCTTTTTCTCTTCAACGCATTTTCTAAATGCTTGTTCACTTTTCTGATGATATTCCTCATAGAAATTTCTCTTATACTTAGGATCATATCCTGAGCGTTCATCATCTCTTCCTACCACAAAGAAGGCTTGGGCGATGAGAATTTTTTTGAGTTCTTCTGGAGTGACATCGGCTAAAGTTTGACCATTTTTTGCCGCCCCTAGTTTTTCGCCTCTGAATTTTGCTTTACGTGCTTCTTCGACCATTACTTCAGCACAAGCCATGGTGCGTACCGTATGTGCAAGGCCGTGAGTTCCTCGATCCCGCCCCTCATTTGGCTTGATTCGGCCCCCGTTGGGATTTTGGGGATCTACTAATGGACCAGGATAATCGTGCCTTAAATATTCTTTATGGACATAATCTACAATACTGCGAACATCATCATCATTTTCTAATAAATCACTGACTAAAGTAGACTCAGAAACTACTGATGGTACAGAAGATTGTATGGAAGTTTCTTTAAGAGTAGTTGTTTTTCTGGTTGTTGCTTGTCTTAAAGCAGTGGCATTGCTTTGTCCCTGACCTGCGGGAAATTCATTGGCAACAGCTCGTAACCAACCAGTAATTTCACCATAGCCATTCCCAGCGAGTTCATTTTGCATTTCCTGAGTGATGGTTTGGCCTAGATTTTCTAGAGTAGGAGGGGTATTACCTGTTAATGCCGTATGTGCTCTTACTCCTGCAGAGGCAATCCAATAACCGCATAAGCCCATGTTTAGCCCCGTACCATTGGGAATCACAGAAAGTGTAGCGTCTTGAGGAAGTTTTTTGGCCAGAATGTTTTTATACCCTTTTCCTGAAGCGTCGCCCAGTGGATCAAACAGATAGTATTGATTGTCTTGGCCTTTAATTAACATGATCCAATGGCCGGATTCTTGGGTTGGGCTGACAGCAGTTAATATAGGCATAAAACCTTGTTGATCCAATACATCTATTCGGATGTCAGGATTTCCATTGTAAATAATACCACTGGTAATATTTCGTCCCATGCGTTCAAAAATGGCACGCATACCATCTTGAGTTAATTCTACCCCTTTTACATATTCAGGCATTTAGATTTTCCTCAAAAAATATTTGTATCGTCAATTGAAACCTTCTAGCTATCCCTGTTCCTCAAAGAATCGCTCATTAACCAATCCACAGTGACTCTTTTTATTATAAACCTAATATTATTAAGCTAATGTTAAATTAATTAAAAAGTACTATAGTTGGCTTGTTTAAAAACAACCCTCTTCACGAGTGCTCTGTGGATTGCTCACAAAGCACCCTAAAACAGCCTTGCGCAAGGAGTTATAGAATTAAATAGTCAAAATCCATAGAGGGGTCGTCGGGTATTTCTTGATTCGCTGGAGTAGGTTCAAGTTGCATGGACGTCTTATTGAGCTCAACTAAAACAGTGTCGATTAATTGTGCGTGTTCTTTAATTTTAGCGACAAATGTTGTATTGCGGTTTAGGTGCTTTAAAAGTTCTTGAAGTTTCCCAGCCCCTTCCGTAGAGATGCCAACCGCTTCTTCTAATTCATCAATACTTTTCTTGGCTAATTGATTGATCAATTCCTTTATATCATACTTATCATTATTTAAGTCTTTCTTAAATCGATCTAATTTTTTTCCTTTCTTAGCTAGAGTTATCCGTTCATCTGTGGTTAGCCTCATGAAGTCAGTAAATCCTTGCAGCATCCAACGATTTTTAGAGAGTTCTTCAGTTCTTTGTCTTAATTTTGCCTGGTGAATTTCACATAATTCACGCAGTTGTATCATTAAGGCCTCACTCTTGAATTGCAATTGCACCATCGCAGGGTATGCTTTTTGTTTTTCCCTAAAAAATTCATTTAATTTCACGATATCCGCTTTTTGTTTTTGCGCGGTATCCGAATCATCTAATGTTTTTGCGAGATTAGCGAGGATCTGTAAATTTTGCTGAGCTTCCTTTTCTTGCTCGTCAAACGTTATTATCTCCATTTGGTTGAGGGAAACTTTAATAGTACTTATTAATATTTTAATTAAGTATTGATTTACCTGTTGCAATCGACCATTTAATCCATCGATATCTGAGCAATTAAGAGGATCTGTGAATGTTTCGTGTTTTTTTATCTTTTCTTGATGTAAGTGTTCCACTTCAACGAGTTGTTCATTAAATTTTGAGATAGTTCTTTTCACAGCAGCCAGATTTTTAGGTTTTTCTTGTTCAAGTAGGGCAATCTCTTTTGTTACTTGCACTACATAGGCATCATATAATTTGTCATAAGAGGTGCGTAGTTGTTTTTCTACTTTTTCGACATCAGCAAAATCAACTATTTCGGCTGCGGAGTGGAGTAAGGCTTTTTCATGACGCAGCAATGCTACTTCTTCTTGTAGGGTGTTAAAATAAGACATTTCTTTCTTAATGCTAGCTAAGTCAGATAGTTTCACCATATCTCGATCTGCAATTTTCTTAGTTATGCTGAATGTAAGTGCTTCATAACGTTTTCGCACTTGCTCAGCATGAGTGAGTGGGGGAGTGATGACAGCATCTTGGAGCGGCTCCAAGTTTTCAGTCACCTCTTGTTTGATACGTTGAATCTGCTCTTTTATATTGCTGCTTATCAATGGCATATTGTTCATGTCATTCTCTGAGGGAATACTTTCAAGTGCTTTTAAAGCCTCAGTGATTTGTTGTTTTTCCAGCGCCTCTTGGCATTTCATTAACGATGAAAGTTGGTGTTGAAGCACTATTTTCTTTTCAATAAGAGGTCTTAGGTTATCCATTTCCATTTTCGCTGCTTTTGCTGTATCCGATTTAAAGTTAGACCATGCTTTATCGGAGGGAAAATTTGCTAACGCATGTTGCATCATTTCCATATTATTTAATCGAAGCGCAATATGACATTGTTGTAATGCAGGAACCACTTTTTTATTCAGAAAATTTCTTCGTTCCAATGATATTTTTTGATCGTCTTTTCCTGAAAAATAGTGAAGAATTCTATCTAAAAATCCACTTCTAATGGGTGAACGAGATTGCTCTACCATTTTAAGCCGTAGTGATTTTAGTGTTTCATTTAAGTTTCCTTGGGCTTCGGTGTTTACATCATCTATTACTTTCGCTGTTTTCGTGCTTTGTATTTTTAGAAAAGGAACAAGAGCAAAGCTGCTCTTATGTCGTGGAGAAAAATCGGGGCTTTGTACCGCGACACAGGTGAAAATATGGCGATCATTTCCGGTAGTAGTTTGACCATCAAGAGTGAGTTTGATTGGAATTAAGGCTATATCTTCAGGTAAATATATGGAATATTCACTTTCAGATCCCTCTACGTGAGTTCCTACTTGTTTAGGTTGCAGCAATCCATCGGGATCAAGCAGTTCAAAGATGGTGTTTGAATCAAACATATCTCTAGGAACTGCAATATTTGTGGATGTGCTTGCATTTGTTCGGGCTGAGATATGGCTGTAATCATTTAACTTAATATGTTTAAAGGTTTCTGCAGAAGGATCGGTAAAGAGATGTTCCGTAGTATTAGCCATGATCTTATGAGTTTGATGGATTAATTTATTTTTAAACTCTTCTGACAGATTTAATCCACGAAACAGTGTTTGTGGTGGTGGAGACATATTTGTATCCACCAATGATTTTCTCGTTAGTGGAGTCATTAACGCAGTGATCAGCACCTCTTTGAATGTTGATCCTTTGTCTCTGTTTTGGGCAATTGCATTAACACGGCTGTAGTACCAAGCATCATTTTGCATTAAAAAAACCAAATCAGTTTCGATCTGGAGTACTCCTCCACCTTGTCTGATTGTATTTTCCCACGTTTCTCCAAGTTTTTTTGCAGGTTCGTTAGGATCGGTTGGATGAAATTCAGTATCTTTCTCATGGTTCATTAACTGATCGATATTTTTTATATCGGTGCTATTTAATAGTGAACCTACAATGGCCATATCGCATTTGGCTAATAAATCACGGAAAAATTGTTCTTCGAGTCGTTGACCATTTAAAAGAACGTGATCATTATAAATCACCTCAGGATTAGCCAGGATTTGTTGGATAATACGTGTTGCTGCAATTTCATCAACATTGGCGTTTCTTCTTGCCGCTTTACTAAATTGAAGCGCTCCCTTTATAGGTGAAATTTTCGATTGATGATTAGCTGTTTGTAATTGTCCTAAACAAAAATCAACATCATTTTCACATTGTGCTCTTTCATCGGAATTTGTATGTTGCAAGTACGCATATTCACTAAGTTCTGGCAGCCCTCTTTGAAGTTTCTTATCTGAACCAGGGAATTTACGCTGTACTTCATCAAGTTTGAGGTATTCATCGACGCGCATCCAGCGTTCATTATCTTGTAACTGATACGAAGTAGGGAAAAATGCTAATGTGCCTTGAGTCTCACCTTTTCTAGGTTCATTTCGGATTGGCTGACCGTCTTCACCAATGACATATCGTCCCAAGCCTCCACTTCCGAATTTAAATTTTTCTTTTTCCTGTAATTTGTATGAGGGAGGAAAAAATTTTATTTTACCTTTTATTTCTCCTTCTTTGGGTTCCTCTCTAATTGGATTCCCATTTTTATCAATGACATAACGAAATTCATTAGTGCTCGTTACCAAATGTGCTTCAGGGTTGTTACAGTCAAAAGAGCTAACCATTTCATAAGTCGCATCAAAAAATTTTCTTTGTTTTGTAAAAACAGCCTCGGTTCCTATGGTTCCAATCCAAGGTTGAAGTGATTTAAAATAACTTTCTAAATAAGATTCTGCAGGTTGTTTTACCCTCATGAGATCAACCATATGACCTTTATTCACCAATACGTGGGCTGGAGAGTTCTCCCACTTATGATCTTTATCTTCAATAACATTCGCATAAAAATCGACATCGTTTTGATCATTGAAGACATGTGGAATTAAAAGGGACTCATTTTCTTTTACATATTTTAAAAATGCATCTCTACTTTGTTCATGGTATCGCGCATAATTATTTGCCGACTCTTCATCATCTCGTCCAGTAACAAAAAATGCTTGGGCAATCATGATTTTTTTTAATTCATCAGGAGTAACATCCGCTATAGTACGGTTATCCTTGAATTTTCTTAAAGATTCTCCTCTGAATTGGGCTTTACGTGCTTCTTCGACCATTACTTCTGCATAGGCCATTGTGCGTAGCGTATGAGCAAGACCATGAACAGGCCTGTTTACAATTTTGTCCCCATTTTTTCCCATTTTTGCGGGTATTGCTTCTACTGTGCCTGGGTATTTTTTTCCTAAATAATTATGAAACGCATATTTCACAGCATTTCTTACTGTACTGTCGGTGTACAATGAAAAACCATTCCAAGGAGGAAGATTCGGCCCTTTGCTTGCAGTGAGTTTGGGGGTTAATTCTGTAGGCGGACTTTCTTGCCCATTGAAAATTGCTTGAGGAATGACTTTGAGACGTAACTCTTTTTCAGTAGCATGTCTTAAAGCAGTTGCATCAGTTTGCGCAGCACCCACGGGAAATTCATCGGCAACAGCCCGTAACCAACCGGTAATTTCACCATAGCCATTCCCAGTGAGTTCATTTTGCATTTCTTGAGTGATGGTTTGGCCTAAATTTTCTAGAGTGGGAGGATTATCGCCTGTGAGTGCCGTATGTGCTCTTACTCCTGCAGAAGCCACCCAATAGCCGCATAAGCCCATGTTTAATCCCGTGCCATTGGGAATCACAGAAAGTGTAGCACCTTGGGGGAGTTTTTTGGCGAGGATGTTTTTATACCCTTTTCCCGAACCTTCACCCAGTGGGTCAAAAAGATAGTAGTGATTGTCTTGACCTTTAATTAACATGATCCAGTGGCCCGATTCTTGTGTTGGACTCACTCCTGTTAATATGGGCATAAACCCTTGTTGATTTAGTACATCTACTCGGATGTCAGGATTTCCATTGTAAATAATACCGCTGGTAATATCTTGTCCTATACGTTCAAAAATGGCATGCATACCATCTTGAGTTAATTCTACCCCTTTTAGATACTTAGGCATATTGCTCTCTCTGTGATGCTGCTTTAAGAATAGCGTTTGCAAGAGTGCGGCATATTAACACAGTATGTAAAAATATTATAATAATTTTGGTTTGATTGAGTTTGAAGTGGACAAAGTTTAAGTGGATTTGAGTTTTAATCTATATCTATGAAGCAATTATGAATAGACTTTTAATGTTTCGCTGGCAAGTTTCTCCGGGTGAGTCGCAGAAATTTGCCAGCAGTTATAACGGTTAATTAAAACCCGACGATATTTTGTTGAGGTGGTTCAACTTGAGTAAATTCGGGTTGTATGGAGATTTTACCAAGCTCAACTAAAACAGCGTCGATCAATTTTGCACGTTTTTCAATTTTAGCGACAAATGTTGTGCTTTGGCTTAGACTCTTTAAAAGTTCATGTACTCTTTCAGCACTTTCCGTAGAGAGTCCAATAGCCTCTTCTAATTCATCAGGACTTTTCTTAGCTAATTTATTGATAAGTTTCTGTATGTCATACTTCTCATTATTTAAATCTTCCTTAAACTGTTCCAATACCTTTCCTTTCTTAGCTAGAGTAACGCGCTCGTCCGTAGTTAGGCGTAGAAAATCAGTAAATCCTTGCAGCATCCCACGATTTTTAGTGAGTTCTTCAGTTTTTGCTTTTCTTGATTTTGCCAAATTATTCTGGTGGGTTTCACATAATTCACGCAGCTGTATTATTAAGGCCTCACTCTTGAATTGCAATTGCACCATTGCAGGATAAGCTTTTTGTTTCTCCACAAAAAATTCATTTATTTTCACAATGGCCACTTTTTGTTTTTGCGCTGCATCAGAATCATCTAATGTTTTTGCAAGCTTATCGAGAAGCTGAAAATGGTATAGTGCTTCTTTTGTCTGCTCATCAAATGTTTTTACCTCTATTTGATTTAATGAAGTCCTCATTGTATTGATCATCGCTTTCACTAAAAATTGATTAAGCGCTTGTAATTGATCTTTTAATTTATCAATATCGGACAGATCAAGCGAGTCTTTTGATGCTCCATGTTTTCTTATTTTTTCTTGACGCAATTGCTCTACTTCGGCAAGCCGCTCATTAAAACTAGCAATCATTTCTTTCACATCAGTCAGATTTTTAGGTTTTTCTTCTTCAAGTATGTTGATCTCTTCTGCTATCGCGACGATATAGGCATCATATAGCTTGTTATGAATTATTCGTAGTTGTCCTTCTAATTTTTCGATATCAGCAAAATCAACGATACCGGTCTCAGAATATAGCCGAACTTTTTCATTGCGTAACAATTTTATTTCTTCTTGTAGGGCATTAAAATTAGATAGTTCCTTTTTAATGCTAGTCACATCATCCAGTTCTGCTGTATCTAGAGCTGTAATTCGCTCAGTCGTGCTGGTGATAAGCGCTTCATAACGCTCCCTTACTTGCTCAGGATTAGTGAGCACCGGAGTAATGACTGCACCTTGTAAAGGCTCTAAATTTTCGATTAACGTTTGTTTTGCACTTTGGATTTGTTCTTTTAAGTGGTTACTAATGGACGTTACTTGGCTCATCTCCTTAGCGGATGGAATGCTATTAAGCGCTTGTAATGCAGTAATAAGGTCTTTTTTAGCCAAAGCATTCTCGCATTGGGTCAACGCGGTGAGCGTTTGTCCTTCAAGTACTAATTTTCTTTCAACCATTTGCTTAATGGCATTCATCTGTATTTTTATTTGTCTGGCTTCAGGAATATTAAACTCAGCCCATTGGTCCTCTTTGGGAATGGTTGCAAATGCCTTCCTGAGGTTGCTTGTGCTACCATCCAAGAGTGCATTAAGACAATTTTCCAATGCAGGACTTACTTGCTGATTAAGGAATGCTTTATATCTGCTGTTAGTGGATGATTGCACTTGTCTGCTGATGCGCATCTGTAAATGAAATATTTTTTCTAAATCAGGAACCTCTTGTGCTTTTTCTACTATATTTCTGAGCTCAGCCAACTGCATTGTTTGCATTCTAAGAAGAGGTTCAACCGCATAACCACTCTCATGCCGTTGGATAAAATCAGGACTTTTTATTGTTGTAAAAGTGATAATATATCGATCCATTCCTTTAGAATTTTTACCATCAAGAGTTACTTTAGTAGGAATTAAGGCGACATCATCAGGTAAATAAAATGAAAATTCATCTTCTGTTCCGGGTATATGAGTACCAACTTGTTTTGCTTGCAGTAAGCGATCAGGATCATTGATTTCAAAGATGGTATTCGAGTCAAATGTTGTTCTTGGGACCTCAATATTCGTAGAGTTACTTGCATTCGTTCTGGCAGATATATTACTGAAGTCATTTAACTTAATTTGCATAAAATCTTGCGCAGACAAATCAGTAAAGAGGTGTTTTGTCGAATTCGCAATGATAGTATTGGCTTGATTAATCAGTTTATTTTGATAGTCTTCGGAAAAACTTAAGCCGCGGAACAATGTTTGTGGTGAAGAAGCTCTACCGTAGGTATCCACTAGTGATTTACTCGTTAATGGAGTCAGTAATGCAGTAATCACTACCTCTTTAAATGTTGATCGTTGATCTCTATTTTGGGCAATTGCATTGACTCGAGTGTAGTACCAACCGTCATTTTGCATGAGATAAACTAAATCATACTTGATCTGATTTCTATATCTGCTGTCTTTTTGTCTAATTACTGTATCCCAAGTTTCTCCAAGTTTCTTTGCCGGGTCTTTCGGATCGGTTGGATGAAACTCAGTATCCTTCTCATGTTGCATTAAACGATCGATATTATTAATATCGGTGTCGTTTAATAGGGATCCTACAATGGCCATATCGCATTTAGCTAACAAGCCACGGAAAAATTGTTCTTCCAATTTTTGGCCATTTAAAAGAACATGATCGTCTTGAATCACATCAGGATTAGCCATGATCTGGTGGATAATCCGTGCAGCGGCAATTTCATCTACATTAGGCAGCCTTCTGGTCTTACTTGCAGAAGATTGTAACGCCTCTTGAGCCGCATCCATTTTTATTTGTTGGCGGGCTTCTTTGATGGCTCCTAGACATACTGAAGGGTTCTGCTCACATGTTCTTGCAAAATCAGTTGCGGGACTTTCTGCTAGCTGTACATTATAACCAGGAAATTTTTCTTGGATTTCGGGAAGGTTATAATATTCTTTTATAGTTACGGGGCGCTCGTCTTCTGTCATGGGGCTTTGCGATTTTGTAATTCGAATGTCGCTCATGGAATTTACATCTTTGCCCTTTTGTATGACATATTTTCCACCACTATAAGGATTTTCATAGGCGCCTCCTTCCTTAAATAACTTCTTAGCTTCCTCAGAATGAATATTATTTTCCTCAATGGTCGTATGTTCTTTTATCGTTACAAAACGCTCATTCTCCTTGAGTTGATAATACGGAGATACGCGTCGTGCCTCTCCCAACGTTGTGGGGGTCTTTCCTTTTTCTATAACGTATTTTTGAGAAACCATATTTTCATAAGGTTCTTCCGCTTTGAGGTTGTCTTTTGCTTGAGGATTAAATGAAGGAACTGCGGATCCGGTGGCCAAGAAAAATTGTCGATGAGTTCTGAGAACGACTTCGGCTCCTAGAGAACCTACAGAATTTTTAAGTGTATTGTAGGCGTATTCTACTACTACTTCAGGAGGCGACTTGACTCTCATTAAATCCACCATATGCCCTTGATGGATTAAAATATGTGCCGGAGTCCCATCCCAATTATGGGGATTGTCGCGAAGGATCTCAGCATAATGTTCTATTTCTTCTTGATCTTTGAAGATGTTGCCAATAAGCTTATGTTCTTCAACATATTTCCTGAAAGCCGCCTCACTTTGCTCATGATATTCATCATAGAAATCTCGGCCATGTGTTTTATCATATCCTGAGCGCTCATCATCTCTTCCTACCACAAAGAATGCTTGTGCGATCAGAATTTTTTTCAGTTCTTCTGGCGTGACATCAGCTAAAGTCTGGCCATTTTCTGCTGTTCCTAGTTTTTCTCCTCTGAATTGTGCTTTACGTGCTTCTTCGACCATCACTTCAGCACAAGCCATAGTTCGTACTGTATGTGCAAGGCCATGAGTTGTTCGATCAGGGCCTTCGTTTGGTTCTAGTCGTCCTTCTTTGGGATCTTTGGGATTTTTTAATGGCCCAGGATAATCATGCCTTAAATATTCTTTATGGACATAATCTACAACATTGCGAACATCGAGGTCATTTTCCAATAAAGTGCTGTTGAGAATCGACGTAGAAGCCGTTTGTGGTGCAGTAGGTTGTGTAGGGATTTCTTTAGGTGTTGTGGTTTTCCCAGTTAAAATAAGAGTTGGGATTTCTATGTGTAACTCTTTTTCTGTAGCCCGTCTTAACGCGGTTGCCTCGGTTTGTACACCGCCATCTACGGGGAAGTTGTCGGCAACAGCCCGTAACCAACCGGTAATTTCACCATAGCCATTCCCAGCGAGTTCATTTTGCATTTCTTGAGTGATGGTTTGGCCTAAATTTTCTAGAGTAGGAGGATTATCGCCTGTGAGTGCCGTATGTGCTCTTACTCCTGCAGAAGCCACCCAATAGCCGCATAAGCCCATGTTTAATCCCGTGCCATTGGGAATCACAGAAAGTGTAGCACCTTGGGGGAGTTTTTTGGCGAGGATGTTTTTATACCCTTTTCCCGAACCTTCACCCAGTGGGTCAAAAAGATAGTAGTGATTGCCTTGACCTTTAATTAACATGATCCAGTGGCCCGATTCTTGTGTTGGACTCACTCCTGTTAATATGGGCATAAACCCTTGTTGATTCAGCACATCTACTCGGATGTCAGGATTTCCATTGTAAATAATACCGCTGGTAATATCTTGTCCCATGCGTTCAAAAATAGCACGCATACCCTCTTGGGTTAATTCTACCTCTTTTACGTATTTAGGCATTTTGCTCTCTCTAAAAGAATAAATACTACTTTAATTGTAAGATTTGGATTAAATGTTGCCACTATGGTTAAACATTATAGTTAAGAAACTTTAAGAAAATATTAAGAGTTTAAAGAAAGCAATAAAGTTGCATTGTTTAAAAAATTTGTTGTTGAGGTTTCATTGAGTTGGAGGTGTGTACAATTTGTTCGTGCAGCGTCTATGCGTGGTCTTGTTCGCGACACTCATGTCTAAGGTCCTAAATTGGTGTGAAAGTTCATTCAATAACCAAAATAAAAAGGATATAGAATGCAACAAAAAACATTTTTAAACCCAGTTGCATTCTATTTTGAGCTATGCTTACTGAGTGAGTCGATATAGAAAATTTGATTTAGTAGCGGTGAGTTAACCCAATATTGTGGCCTAAATTATATAGGGAGAGCAGCAAAAGATGAGCTATTTTAATGTAAAAGACCCAATATGTGAGACTAAAAACTGCGCGAAGCAAATAAAGATGGAGCTTATCCCTCGAACAGTTGATCTGGGTGGATTTCAAGTAGGGCGAGTATTACCATCAAAAGAAAAAAGGACAGTGGGGCCATTTGTTTTTTGGGATCAGGCTGGTCCGAATGAGTTTCTTTCAGGTAAAGGATTAGACGTACGACCTCATCCACATATTGGTTTATCAACGATGACTTATTTATTTTCTGGTCGGCTGGAGCATAGAGACACACTTGGGAGTCAGCAAATTATTGTTCCTGGTGATGTTAATTTGATGACTGCTGGAAGCGGAATTGCTCATTCAGAGCGCACCCCACATCAAGATCGCTTTTATCCTCATCCCTTTTTTGGTATTCAATGTTGGTTGGCTTTGCCACTGAACAAAGAAGAAGTAAGCCCGTCATTTACACATTATGACAAAAGTGTTATTCCTACTGATAATGACAATAAGAATATGTGTTTGCGCGTAGTTGCAGGCGAATGGAGCGGAATAAAATCCCCCGTTTTCACATTAAATGATGCTCTTTTTGTTGACTGTCAACTTAAGGCAAATGCTACAGTGATCATTCCTGAGACTATTGAGGAACGAGCGATTTATATTTTGAGAGGTAAAATTATCATTGATAATCGCTCATATCACTGCGCCCAAATGCTTATTCTCAAAACAGATACTGAAATTAAAGTGACTGCTGTCGATGATGCTCACATTATTATTCTTGGGGGAGCGGCACTTGAAACACGACGCTACGTGTGGTGGAATTTTGTGGCCAGTTCTAAAGAGCGCATCGAGCAGGCTAAGTTTGATTGGAAAACTGGGAAATTTGGAAAAATACCTGGAGACGAAAATGAATTCATCCCTTTACCTGAATAGACTGTTTTATGAGGGAGTTCTGAGTTTAGTTAGAATTGGATAATATAAAAGGATCTTAAAAAAATGGGTAAATTAACTCAAGAAACACAATACTTAGAAGATGGAAGCATCAAAACTAAATTAACAGGTTATAACCTTCTGAATAGTTCTCGGTTAAACAAGGGGACTGCATTTACAAATAGTGAAAGAGATCTATTTGCGTTACATGGTTTATTGCCACCCCAAGTAAGTACGTTGGAAGAACAACAAAAAAGACGTCATGCGGGATTGATCGAACTATCTACTTCCCTAGAGAAATATAGCTTTTTGCGTGATCTCCAAGATAATAACGAAACATTGTTTTACTCCTTAATTGTCCACAATATTGAGGAAATGCTCCCTATTGTTTATACCCCAACTGTTGGAGAAGGTTGTCAAAAGTTCAGTGAGATTTTTCGTAAAGCGCGGGGGCTTTTTCTGAGTTATCCTAATAAAGATTTGATCGAGCAAATTATCTCTCATCCGCGTTATGATTTAATTAAATGTATCGTCGTAAGTGATGGTGAGCGTATTCTTGGTCTTGGTGATCAGGGGGCTGGTGGTATGGGAATTCCCATTGGTAAAATGGCACTCTATACCGCATTGGCTGGTATTCCTCCCCAATATTGCTTACCAATTCTTTTGGATGTAGGGACAGATAATGAAGAAAGATTAGCTGATCCGCTCTACGTCGGGTGGAAGCACCGTCGTATTCGTGGGGCTGAATATGATGAATTTGTGGATACTTTTGTTTCTGCGGTGAAGCGTCGTTGGCCGAACGTGCTTTTGCAGTGGGAAGATTTTGCAGGAGCAAACGCAACACGTTTGCTGGAGCGTTATCGTAATCAACTTTGTACTTTTAATGATGATATCCAGGGTACTGCAGCTATGGCAACAGGCACTCTTCTTTCGGCGATCAATGTCACGGGGATTCCGTTAAAAGATCAGAAAATCGTGTTTCTTGGTTTTGGAGGAACAGGTCATGGTATTGCTCAATTGATTCATGCAGCCTTAAAAGATGAGGGCTTAAATGATCAAGAAGCCAGCCAGCACATCTATGCTGTGGACAGGTATGGCTTACTTGTGGAAGGAGGAAAGGGATTAAGTCCGGATCAAGAGTTTTTTGCGCGCAAGCGTTCTGAGGTAGAAAAATGGCAGGTGAGTAATCCAATGGAAATAGGCTTGCTTGATGTTGTTCGCAATGTAAAACCTACAGCACTGATAGGTGTTTCGACTCAGAAAGGAGCTTTTACTGAAGAAGTAGTCCGAACTATGGCGAAATATACGGAGCGTCCGGTGATTTTCCCGCTTTCCAATCCCACATGGCATAGTGAGGCAGTGCCACAAGATCTATTTAATTGGACCGATGGTCGTGCATTAGTAGGAACCGGAAGTCCTTTCGCACCTGTAACATTTAATGGAAAAGAGTTTCTTATTGATCAAACAAATAACTCATATATTTTTCCAGGTTTAGCTTTGGGTATTATTTCTTCTCAAGCAAAAAGAGTCTCTGATGGAATGATAAAGGCAGCTGCGCTTGCTCTTGCAGCTTGTTCACCAGCAAGAAAGAATAAGACGGCAAATCTGTTACCTCCTTTAGCAAGCCTTCGTTCAATCAGCCTTGATGTGGCAAGGGCTGTTGGAAAGCAAGCAATATTGGAGGGCCTTGCAGGTATTAATGAACTTGATTTAGAAAAGGAGCTCAAAGCTAATATTTGGGAGCCCGTTTATAAACTGTACACGCTCGCAGAGTAAGTCTTTAGTACCTCAGAGCCCCTCTTCCTATCCCGTAAAAGAATATGAATAGTATGTGCGGGATAGGGTTAAGGGATGTAGAATAAGGATAGATTTCTTATTTAATAACCAAGTAAGTTTCTTATCCGATCAGTGTAATCTTTCAGTGGTGTTTGTAGGATAAAATTCTTCAGTGGTGTTTCAATTTTAAAATATAAAATATTGGCTAAAAACCCATAACAACACGCATCCAAAGAGTGAATTTTTTCACCAAATAGATAAAGATTATTCTCTAAAAGTAAAATAATTGATTGTAAATCATCAATTCCAGATTGGTATATTTCCTCTTTGGAATATCTCCCTATACCTTGATAATGGTATTTTTCAATATTGTATTTCCTTACTGTTTCAAGAGTTGATTCTGATAACTCAGTAAGTTGAGTTAAAAATGCAGCTTTGAATAAAGGCCAAAATTGTTCATCTTGCCAGCGAGAATAAGACATAACCCAATACAAATGATTATCTAACATTCTAGTGAGTAAAAAATGAGAGTTCTTTTGTTTTTCTGTTAAATTTTTATCTAAGTTAATGTATTTTTGGGAAAGATAATTAAGAATAACGTTACTATCAGTAATAATTGTTCCATTATCTTCTATGTACGGTAATTGTTGCCTGGGTGCATTTTGGGTATTAATGATGTGCTGGTGTTGGTAATCTATTTCAGTTAACCTAAGAAAAGTATCGACTTTTAGACCAAAAGGATTATTGTCAGGGACACCAAAAAGTTCAGGGTAAGAATATAAAATAATCATTGAAAGTCTCCGCAGATAATGTCTGTATACAATAGCTGGATTGAACATATAATGTAAAATCATAGTTTTCAGTTGAATTCTTAAACTTTAATTTTTACTCATTATATGATTCCTCTTTAATTTCCTAATTTTTCAATTAAATCTACTTGAGTTTTTTTTGAGGGTTTATTACTTAATATTTGGTTAATAATTTCTCAGTATGATGTCAATTAATTTCTTGTGTGATTTTGACAAACTAAATAATCTTGAGGGGGTAGGTTGATGACTATTTCGTTAAGTACAACAAGCCAAGAATTAATTTCCAAGTTGAGCGAGATCGATAAGCATTTTACTCAAATATTTCAACAAAGAACCGCAATTGATAGAACTTCTTTATTGAGGTGGCTTGAACAATCGCACGCAGGCAGTGGGAATGATGAAACATTTTTTTTAATTGCATCATTACAGACCTCATTGTTAAAAGATCTAAATGACGCATTAAATAGTTCTGTACTGAAAAAAGAAAAGCCTACAAAAAATAGTACCCTCTCAAAAGCTAAATTAGGACTATTAGCCCTTGCAGGAACTATTTATTTTGGTTGTGAAGGTTTTGATGGGGTTACCGCGATTATGGGAATGTTCTCCTTTGTTCCTACTCTCACATTTTTTATAGCAGGGACGTTATTTTCAATACTCTCCATAATTGTATTTTACAGTTTTGATTTAGTTGAAATTTCTAAAAATTTAGGTATTAAATCTTCGGATGCTCCAAAGTTACTGGATGTTTTGCTGGATGAGTTTAAACAAATAAAATTAATTCGTGCCCATCTTTCAAAATCGGCTCATAAAACATTGCAAGAGCTTGAACAAGACCTTGTGGTTGCAAAAATGTTGTTAAAAAGACATGAAGACTTAAATGAAGCACGATCTCAACTTAAATTAGCATTAGAAAATCCTTACTTAAAGGCTGGGAAAATGATAACTGCAGGTCTTGCAGGAATTATCTTTTTTAGTGGTGGTTTTTTTGCGGGCCAAGCTGTTGCTTTGACTATCGCAAGTGTATTTGTTCCTGTGATGGCAGCCACAGCGTGGCCAATTGTTGCTGTAGGCGTTGTTGTCGGTTTAGCGGCCTTTAGTATTTACTGGTTTGTTGAACGCCCAGGAATTGAAAACCTGATTCGTCGTTGGAAAGGATTGGATAAGGAAAAAATGGATCAATTATGCAAATCTAATGTTGTGGATCGAGAGACAGGGAAATTGCAAAATTTAATTCAAGGAATTGAAGAAAAGATCGAGTTGAATTGCATTAACACAACTGCTCAATCACAAGTTCGGACATTAGTAGACGAAGTCTCTCGTTTGAAGCAACAATTAGCACAAAAAATACCGCAAAAAATGCAGCTTCATGTTGATCAAGCTGGGAATGATGAGATCATCATGGATAAGCAACGCATTGGGGTTAACGAACTGAATCATGTTAAAGAAGAACATTCATCACCACACGCCCAATATTCTCTTTTTAAATTAAAAGACATTAAGCCAGCTACAGAGCTTATGGCTTCTGAAAAGATACATGTTCATAAAACTCTTTAAAGGTTTTATGAGGCTCTGTTGACTATTGAATCCTTCGTTTACGTGTCGCGCTTTATGCGCTATGTCTCGATATTCTTCCTCATTATTCTCTTGACCAGTTCATTGTCTCTATCTTTAATGAATTTAATTATTTTCGAATATTTACAAATTTTCGAAAATAATTAATACTATGTTCAGTTTTTAAATGAAGCATAATAGAAATGATACGAATTCGTGAAAAACAATCAAAAGCAAGCACCGTTTTAGAAAAACTTCGTCAGGATCTTGTGAGTGGTTATTATAACCCTGGTCAAAAGTTACAAATGGAGCAGTTAAAAACAAGATACAATGTGGGATACAGTCCGTTAAGAGAGGCATTATGTCGCTTAGTTGCTAATGGATTTGTTAATCTAGAAGAATTATGTGGTTTTTCTGTTCCTCCGCTTTCTTTAGAAGAGTTATATGATCTTTATGCTATGAGAATGGATCTCGAAGCTCGCGCCTTAGAATTATCAATGGATCATGGAGATGCATCTTGGGAAGCCGAAGTTATTTCGTGTTGGCACCGCTATGCCAAATATCTTGATTCTCAGTCAGCTCAACCATTGGAACCTATAGAATGGAATGAATTCCAAAAAGAATTTACCTTTACTTTAATCAAAGCATGCCAATCTCCTTGGTTACTTAAAATTCAAGACATGTTGTATGACCATTCTGCTCGTTATCGTTTTTTATGTATGGGATTTCACCACAATAATAAGAAAGTGCTGGCAGAATTTAAACAAGAAAATGAGGACTTAGTTGCTGCTGTTTTAGCGAGAAATAAGGAAAAAGTCATTGCGCTTTCTCGAATTGGCTGGCAAAACTCGCTTGAGCTTATGGCGGAGCGTTTAAGGATAAAAATTATGGAGCAAAGCGATGATCGAAAATAAGAAAAATTATCTCCTTATTCCATCGGTGCCTACACCTAATGGTCGCTTACATTTAGGACATATTGGTGGCCCTTTTTTAAGTGTTGACATTCTTGCAAGATCTCTGCGTGTTTGTGGACATCGTGCTTGGATAATTTCTGGTACCGATAGCTATGAATCTTATG
Organism: Legionella cincinnatiensis; assembly: GCF_900452415.1. Classification (NCBI taxonomy): domain Bacteria; kingdom Pseudomonadati; phylum Pseudomonadota; class Gammaproteobacteria; order Legionellales; family Legionellaceae; genus Legionella; species Legionella cincinnatiensis. The sequence continues at coordinate 484,830 of NZ_UGNX01000001.1, forward strand.
CAGCGGGAAAAGCTGAAGAAGAGAATAAAGATCCGGAACAAATAGGTCATCATTATCATGCATTAATCGCAGAAGATCTAAAGTTAATGAATATTCAGGTAGACCAATTCATTAATCCCCTGGCTGCACCATGGAGTCATTCTTATCAAGAATGGCATGAGAAGATCTTTCAACAATTGTTAAATAATAAGGCAACATCGTTATTAAAGGAAAATATTCCTTGGGATGAAGTGAACAAACGTTATCTGACCGGCTATTGGCTTCATGGAAACTGTCCTGTTTGTTTTAAACAAACTACAAGTTATTTTTGCGAAAATTGCGGTGCACATTTTCGTCCAGAAGAAATAATTCAAGAAAATAATATGCCCCAAAAAGTGGTAGAAAATATTTTTTTACACCTTCCTCATCAAGTGGATCTGCGGTCCAAAGGAGTAAATCAATACATAGAAACGATGTTCCAAAACTATTGCATGCAACAAAATAATTTGTTTCGTATAACTACTCATTGCGATTGGGGGTTACCTGATCCTAGCAATCCGAATAATGGTAGGACATTGTTTAGTTATGGTTTTATATTTGCTTACTTTTTAATGTTTGGAGAACTTGCCGGGAAGTTAATGGGCATCAATAAAAACGCATTTGCAAATGATTCAGATGTAATTACTATTTCTAGTTTTGGTATTGATAATGCCTTGCCATTTTTAAGCAGCGCATTGGGAGTGAGTCAAGGGTGCCCGCAATATAAGTCTTTTGATTATTACCTCGTTAATTATTTTTACTATCTTGAAGGGAGCAAATTTTCCACGAGTCGGCAACATATGATTGGAGTTGAGGAAGCAATACATAGAAAAAAACTCTCTAGTGATATTATTCGGCTTTATCTTGCTTCTTTAGATGTTCGTAATCAAACAGGTAATTTTGTGATTAATGATTTTGTTCTTTATTACAATAAAACAATAGATTGGATCGAAACATTAATCATTCAAGGAATGGAAAATTTAGTTGATACGAAATCTTACTTTTGTGATCAACATTTAAAAACACAACTTTATGAGCTATTCGCTATTCAAGCACATTCATTACAACCGAATTGCTTTTTACCCCATATTGCAGTTCATTCTATTGAGAATTGGCTCCCATTAGGTAAAGGATTGCATCAGAAATCAGGTAATTACTTTTGGTGGTTAAAAGGATTGACTCTGTTGATTTATCCTTACATGCCAGAGTTAGGAAAGGCTCTTTGGAGTGTTTTAGGATATGACGACTTACCAGTGATGAGCGATTTTTTTGTTCTACCAGCACGTCCTTTACAAAAATTAAAGCTGAGGATAAAGCGCATTGAGCAAGAGTTTGGAGTATTCAAGGAGGAAGTCACTTATGAACCAAACGCATTATAATAAAATTTCCGATTTACTTGGCGTGGGCATCGGTCCCTTTAATTTAAGTGTTGCCGCGTTACTGTCCTCAACGGAAGCGATTTCTAGTGTTTTTTTTGATCAAAATGAAGAGTTTGTCTGGCATCCGGGAATGCTTTTTTCTCATGCAGAAATCCAAGTCAGTTATTTAAATGATCTCGTTACACTGGTTGATCCTACTAATCCTTATTCATTTATTGCTTATCTGGCCAAGCATAAAAGATTATATCGTTTTATTAATGCCCAATTTAAAAATGTATTAAGAACAGAGTTTAGTCACTATTTAAATTGGGTAAGCCGTTCGTTACCTAATTTATTTTTCAAAGAAAAAGTGGAAGATATTTGTTTTAATCAATCGTATTTCGTAATCAGCACGAACCAGAGAACGATTAGAGGCAAGCATCTATTACTGGGTAATGGATTACAGGCAAAAATTCCTGCTTGTGTAACGAGTTATATGGGGAAAAATGTAGTGCACAATAAAGATTTCTTATTAAAACCAATCCATTGGCAGGACAAAAGTGTTGCTATTATAGGTGGTGGACAAAGTGGTGCTGAAATAGTACACCATATTTTATCTCAAGAAGATCGGCTACCGTCGGAATTGAATTGGATTTCAAAGCGGGGTCAATTGTTACCCATGGATACCTCTTCATTTGTAAATGAGTTTTTTACACCAAATTATATGGAGTATTTTTTTCATCTATCTGAGCAAGAAAAAACTGCTTTATTGCAGGAACAACTACTTGCAAGTGATGGTATTTCTTTTCACTTATTAAAAGCAATTTATCAAAAACTTTATAGCTTAGAATTTTTGGAAAATAAGGGGCGATTTTTTAATTTTTTACCTCGACATGAATTAATCCATATGAGTAGGGAAGCCGATTGGCATCAGTTGTTGTTGCGTGATCTCTCAACCACGAAAAGAAAATATATTCCCGCAGATATTGTGATTCTCTGTACGGGTTATCAATGGGATTTTCCTTCTTATCTTTCCTCCCTTGCTGACAAAATTCCCTTAAATAACGGAAGATTTTGTGTCAATGAGGATTTTTCTATTTTATGGGATGGTCCAAGACAAAATCGCATTTATGTCCAAAATGCTGCTGCTCAGTCGCATGGAATTGCTGAACCAAATTTAAGTGTTATGGCATGGCGAAGTGCAAAAATTATTAATAGCATCGCACCATTACCCATTTATGATCTAGAAAGCGAGAGCACTGTATTAGATTGGGACCGAGAGTTATTCCATAACCAGGAGGAGCAAAAATATGTCTCAATGGCTTGATGCAAAGAGGAGCAAGGAGGATTTTGGGCTGTTTTTTTCAAATTTTGAGAACATAGCTCCTGGGGTCAATGTACATCCTATTAATTTCGCATTATCTCAAGCAACCCCTCCTTTTCATACTACCTATTTTCAGGTATTAAGTCAGTGTGAAACCCCATTGGACTCCCATCAAGAAGAGGAAATCTGGATTGTTTTACAAGGATGCGGCATTTTAAATTATGAAGGATCGTGTCATTACCTTAGCGCACAAGATATTTTTTACTTTGCTGCGTTTAAAAAACATCAAGTAAGAAACCCTACCAATGAATTACTGCTTATTTGCTCTATTTATTGGTAGGGACTCATAGAATATTTTCGTGGGAGCAAGAGGACTATTTCATGAATCAATATAAAGTTAGAGGGGTACAACCTAGGGATAAAGAGAGCTGGTTAACCCTATGGAATGAGTATTTAGAGTTTTATCATATGTCTTTGCTTCCTCAGGTGACTGATAATACATGGCATGTGTTCCTCTCTGAGGAAGAACATATGAGGTGTATTGTTTGCTGTGATGCCCAAGATGTTCCTGTAGGATTTCTTACGTTTATTCTTCATTTAAGTACCTGGAGTATCGCTTCAGAATGTTATGTACATGATTTATACGTTAACCCCGCGCATAGGAGAGCTGGTGTGGCAAAAATGCTTATGGATGAATTAAAACACATGAGTAAGTTTCAAAAATGGAGTAGGATTTATTGGTTAACTCAGCTTGACAATGATGTGGCGCAAAATTTTTACAATCAAATTGGAACGAGCGAACCTTGGATGGTGTATGTAATGTCTAACTCTTCTACAGCAATTTAAGATGGGTATTGCAAAATGATTTGCTAGATGATGTGTTCAAAGGCAAAGTCAATTTTTCTAAAGATGTTCAATTTTATATAAGATTCACTTAATTTTTATCAGTTATAATCTTATTAATTTTCCCTCCATCATATTTTTATATGGAAACCAATGAGCATAAAGATGCGGGCGATAAGATACGCATTGAAACTTTAGAAAATCCTTATTTACAAGGCAGTAAAAGTTTAGCAACCGACAGCAGTAATAATTTGCGTCTTAGAATCATGCAAAAAATTGATGATGTTCCGGTTCCTCTTGACTTAGAATTAAGTGCAGGTGATGTAATTGCTTTAGCCGGTGATTATTATACTAAGGCAGGATGGTGGTCACAATTAAGAGTTCCCACCAAAAGCGGAGATAGTACCGAAGAAAATGACCAATTGCTCAATGCGCCTGTTACTCCTGTTGAAACCCATGCGTTTCGACAAGCCTATGATGATTTGGCCTCGCCCTCTGTAACGCAACAGGCTATTCGTCGTATTTATGCGATTGACGAATCACGATTTATCCCAAGTCTGTTAAAGCAATTGCTCTATACATTTACTGTAAAAGATTATGGTGCAAAGTTATCGAGTAATGAAGATCATTTTTCACCATGGTCGCTTCGTGGCTACATTGTTGGGCATTATTCTGCTTTACGCATGGCTGAGATTGCTTTTTACTGCCATAAAATGGCTCAAGGTGAAATTGGCAAGGAAGAGGTACAAATCCCTAAACATATCCGTAATACCTTGAATAATGTATTGAAAAAAATTAAAAAAGATCCGAGTAAATATGCGTTTCGAGAAAAAAATGAGAAGGAAATACTCTCTGAATTAGGGCATCGTTACCATGCTTTAGCGGTTGCTCGCGATTTATTTGCCATGCATTTTTATTCTGACCATTTTGCCGGCGGTCATCTGAGCCGTTTGGGAACGATGAGAGAGCAACTGCCTCAGCAATTTGGGATATGGGGGAGTATTCTTGTCAATAATATGCATAATGAGGACAATGAAAAAGGGGTTATGGTTACTAATTCTTTCCAGCCACCCCATCCGGAAGCAGGCCACTTCCAGATGCTCAAGGATGATTGCAAAGCTTATGGTGATGGAACTTACTTTAATCATGGAAATGATGAAAACAGTAACTTGTTAATCAATGGCATGGATAATTCCTTAGGAGATATTGCACGTTTAATGATAACGGGTGAAAGACGACGCTCATTTGATTATGGAGGAATAACTTTTTTGCCCGCAATTGATTACAGCAAGCGCCAAACTCAACCTTTATTCATTTTAGGACCTGATCAGCAAATTTATTTTCGCTCCAATTTACATCATATTAAGATGTTATCACCTAGCGAGTATGAAAAAACAACTCAAGATCCGAGTCGTCATGGTTATAAAAAACTAACACCTTGGAACGCGTTTTTGTTGGTGCTTAAGCTTAGAATACTTGCTCCTTTTTATGCATCCAAAGTTGAGTCACTTACTCAAACAAGAAGCAATGAAATTCAAGAGGATGAAAAATTTTGTGCCACTAAAATGTGCCATCAACTGACACTAAGAAAACAGCCAGATTTGGCTTCAATACTTATTTTTGAAGCTAATCCTTCTACCGAATCTTTAAATGTAGGTCAATGGCGCCAAAACTCCATGCCGACCAACTCTATTATTGGAGAGTATGGCCTATTAGCCCAAGGAAACAAAAAGCAATTCATTAAAAAGCCAAAGGAGATTTCTCACCCAATGGACTTGACTCCTACTTCCTTTTCGAAGCATTAATCACTACTATAAAAATCCAGGGGTTCTATTATTTGATCTAAATGCAAGTTTGATTTTTTAAAAAAGAATAAGGATGCTTTATCATGCATGATATCATTAAACCGGCGCTATTTAATGCTCAATTAATCAGAAGCTTAGGATGTACTACCTATCAAGGAGCTGAAATAGGAGAATGTCTTGCTATAGCGAGTCAAATAGAACCTGGCAATAAAGAAAGCTGGTATACTCATTGGATTACTTTTGCTGATAATAATTATAATCTTGCTGAAACGTATCGTAGCCAAGGACTTTATTTTGACGCGAAATTGGCTTTTTTACGGGCCTGTACTTATTACCGCACCGCATTTTTTTTCCTAGAAGATGAACCCACAGATCCTCGGATTGAACACGCACTACAATACAGTATTCAAGCGTTCCATCGGGCGCTTGAGTTTTTTGAAACCCCTGTAGAAAAAGTAGAAATTCCTTTTGCAAATAGTAAATTGCCTGGTTATCTTTATCTGCATGAATCTTTTTCGAATCATCCTAGGCCTATCCTAATTGACACTGGAGGCGGAGATAGCACTAAAGAAGAGTGTTATGGCACCGCCGCTGAGGCATTAAAACGAGGCTTTCATTGCTTAACTTTTGAAGGTCCGGGTCAAGGCAGTATGTTGCGTTTTAATAAAATACCTTTTATTCCTGATTGGGAGCACGTAATTCGTGCAGTTGTTGATTTTATTATCGACCGCCCACAAATCGATCCTAATAAAATGTTCCTAATTGGCCGAAGCTTTGGGGGATATCTTGCTGCGCGAGCAGTAACTAAAGAAATGCGCATTGCAGCTTGCATTGTTGATCCAGGTATATTTGATGCGAGTGCTAATCTAGAAGCAAAATTTAATTCGTTTAGGACCCAATTCCCAGATTTAAAAAATGCTTCTTTAGAGCAAGCTTTAAGTCATCTTATGAAAACAGATGAAAATTTACGATTTATGTTAGAAAGCAGAAAGTGGCGATTTGGTGCTAAAACAATTGAGGAAATGCTCCATAAAACGCGTGCTTACACGTTAAAAGGATTGGTCGAAAAGATTCAATGTCCCATGCTGGTTTGTGATAATACTTTAGAATACATTACCTTAGGCCAGGCAAAAAAACTATATGAGCAGCTACAGTGCAAAAAGCAATACATTCTTTTTGATGCTCAAGAAGGGACAGGAGGTCATTGTGAACCACTTGCCCCAAGATTATTTAGCGCAAAAATTTATGCTTGGCTCAGTGCCTTGTAAATTATATTCAGCTGCTAAAATGAACTGTATGAATTGATGCAAGTCGGCAAAATATAGGATGGAAATATGGATTTGCAGTCGTTAATCACTTTGGACAAGCAAGCAGTACTCTCGAAATTAAATAGTTCTTTGGAGGGTTTAACTCATTTAGAAGCTCAAAAAAGGCAAGCATTATATGGATTTAATGAAATTGCCCAAAGTCCTTATCGTCTTCTGATTATGGAAGCCATTTCTCATTCAACTAATCCACTTGTTGCTATTTTGTTGATTGCAGCTGTGGTTTCGGCTTTTACTGGAAATGTTGTTAGTTCGATTATCATTATTATTATGGTTATAATGAGCATTGGTCTTGATTATTTCCAAAGTCATCGTTCACTTGTTGCCATCAGAAAACTACAACGACATATTGCATCTACGGCAAATGTATTAAGAGATCAAAAATGGAATGAAATACCCTGTCGTGAATTAGTTCCAGGAGATATTATCCATCTTATCGCGGGTGATTTGATACCTGCGGATGCTTTATTGTTAAACGCTAAAGACTTACATATCCAACAAGCTGCTCTTACTGGTGAATCTTTGCCTGTAGAAAAAGAGGTGATTTATGAAAACGCTACTCCCCCAAATATAGAGGATGCTCAAAATGCTGTTTTTTCCGGCTCTTCTGTGGTTAGTGGCGCAGCAACAGCGATTGTTGTAGCGAGCGGACAGAACACGCAATTTGGCAATATTATTAAAGTACTTGCTAAAGCGGCACCCCATACTGAATTTGAAAAAGGCATTACCCGTTTTGGTTTGTTCATCATGAAAGTAGTGTTCTTTCTTGTGTTCTTTGTATTTGCTGTCAATATTTATTTGAAACGCTCTTTACTTGAGTCCCTGTTATTTGCTGTTGCTTTAGCAGTTGGCCTTACACCTGAATTATTGCCGATGATTACTACCGTAACTCTTGCTGCAGGAGCTGTTCATATGGCAAGAAAGAACGTAATCGTCAAAAATTTGTCTGCGATACAGAATTTTGGAAGCATTGATATTCTTTGTAGCGATAAAACAGGTACTTTGACTCGTGGTGAAATGATTTTAGAGCAACATATAGATCCCTTAGGTAATAAATCAGAAAATATCATGTTGTGGGCGTATTTAAACAGTCTTTTTGGTACAGAAATTCCCAACCCATTTAATCGTGCTGTATTGAAAAAAGTTAATATTAATCCTTTAGATGCGGCAATCTTAAAACACGATCATCCTGATCTGCAGCCTTACCATAAAATCGATGAAATTCCTTTTGATTTTGAGCGTCGCCGCTCGAGCGTTGTTGTAGATAAAAGTGGAACACATATTCTGATTATTAAAGGTGCACCAGAATATGTAATCCGAGAGTGCACTCATTATAATATCGACGGTGAAATTCATCCAAGAGATGAAATATCGTACAAAAAAATCGAGACTACTTTTTTGTCTTTAAGTAAGCAGGGGTATCGAACTTTGGCCGTTGCTTATCGTGAAATAGAGCCCAAATCGTCTTATGATGTGCGCGATGAAAAAGAAATGGTTTTAGCAGGATTTCTTGCTTTTTTCGATCCAGCGCTTAAAGATATTCCCGAGGTTATAAAAAAATTATCTAAAGAAGGAGTAACGATAAAAATTTTAACGGGAGATAATGACTTGGTAACCCACCATGTTTGCCAACAAGTAGGGATTGATTCCAGTCGAATCCTGACAGGCGGACAATTAGAACATATTAGTGATATGGCATTAGGCGAAATTGCAGAAAAAGCAAATGTGTTTGCGCGTATTTCTCCTATGCAAAAACAACGGATTATTAGTGTCCTTCGTGGACGTGGGCATGTAGTAGGTTATATTGGAGATGGAATTAATGATGTTCCTTCATTGCGTAGTGCGGATGTAGGCATCTCGGTTGCTGGTGCTGTGGATGTAGCACGCGAGGCGGCCGATATTATTTTATTGAAGCGTCATTTAAGCGTATTGTTAAGCGGAATTCTTGAGGGGCGGAAGTCTTTTGGAAATGTGATGAAATATCTTATGATGGGAACCAGCTCAAATTTTGGTAATATGTTAAGCATGGCAGGGGCAATTCTTTTTTTGCCCTTTTTGCCGATGTTACCCACCCAAATTCTTTTAAATAATCTTCTTTATGATATTTCTCAAATAGTGATTCCAACAGACAATGTAGATCCCAGTTTTGCACGTAAACCTAAACATTGGGATATAACAATTATTCGCAAGTTTATGTTTTACATAGGTCCTATAAGCTCTATTTTCGATTTTATAACTTTTTTTGTTATGCTTAAGCTTTTTGCTGCAACAGAGCCTTTATTTCAAACCGGTTGGTTTGTTGAGTCATTAGCGACTCAAACGTTGGTTGTGTTTGTGATTCGTACTGCCAAAAATCCCTGGAAAAGTAAACCTAGCACACCCTTAATCGTCATGGTGTTATTTATTGTTTTTTTTGCAGCGCTCTTACCTTTTACCCCAATTGCGATGTTTTTGGGGTTCGTTCCTTTACCGCCAACTTATTTTCTATTTCTTATTACAGCTACGGTCACTTATTTGTTTTTAGTCGAATTCATTAAAAAGAGGTTAATGTGGAGATGGATTGCGACAAAGTGAAATAATAATCTATTATCCCAATGGATTAGAAAATTGTTGCAAATAAAGTGCACCAAATTGATATGAAGCATAATCCGTTATATGTCCTACGTCACGATAAACAGGAACTCCGTTGATATCTGCTTTACATATGCCTTTTATACATTGTACTTTTTTAGGATCAAAAATGATTAACTGTGGGTATTTGCTTTTCATTTTATGAAACAATTGACTAATCCTTTGATCCGTTTCAAGTAAATTAAAATTACACTCAGCAGAATTATAAGGTTTTCTTAACTTTATATGCTTAAAGAAACAGTCATGAAAGTTCTCTTGCATCCGTGCTGTTGCTTTAATTAATACGGGTTTTGCTCCAGAGCTTATAATTGTTGCAAGTGCTTTATCTAATGCGTTTTCTAATCGTTTTTGGCCTAATCCTAATGAACGTTTATCTCCTAATTGATTGATTACACTTGCTGATAAATAGTTTTCCCATAGTTGCCCAATAATCACATAATCATAATGATTGTTTTGAATCATTTGATAATATTTTTGCGTGAGCTCATAACAAGATTGGTATGTTTGATTTTTAAAATGCCACCAGTCATAAAGATAAATTCCGGGCAAAGTGATGCATGATGATATTCCTTGCATCAATATGGTAACGTTAGCATCTTTTCCAAGCACATCCATAAACCCCCAATAATGATTGGAAAATGAATCCCCAATCATTAATGCTTTTTTACTATCGCTTTTTTTAGAACCAACGAGACATTGCAAATTGATTTCTTGTTGCTTATCACTGATACACGTAGGTCGTAACTTACTTGCGTATTGTTCTAGTTGTTGATAAATAGACGCTAATTCGCCATCAAAGCGTTTGGGGAAGCCATTATTGGCGTTGACAAAATAAGCGGTAAGATGGATGACCAAGATTGGAATAAATACCAAGAGCACTACAGTATAGCGGAATGGAGTATGCCTTAAATGTCGCGCTGGTTTTTCAATATATTTCCAAGAAAGATAAGCGAATACAAAAGTAAGGGTATAGGCAAAAAGTTGAATGGAGAGGGTTTCTACAATCCCTTGATATCTTAAGAGTGAAAAAATAACCCAATGCCAAATGTATAGAGAATAAGATAATAATCCTATAAAGACCACAGGCTTAGTGGAAAGTAATTGGCTCAAGAGGCACTCGGGGAAAAATCTACCTAAAGTAATAAGTACTCCTGTTGCGAGACAAACCGCAAGTGCATGTTCGTCAGGATATCCTGTTAAAACTGGATTAAGATTTGCAATATAAAATAGGGAGAATAAGGCAATGCTTCCAATGAGATTTAAGAAATATTGATTCAATGTAAGAGCAATTGCAGGAATCAACGCAATGCACGCACCAATTAAAAATTCATAGATTCTACTTAACAATAAATAATAGGTATGCGCAGGTAAAGTTTTAGCATTATGTAATGAATAGAGAAAAGCAATTAAAGTAAGAATGCATACGGAAACAGGCAAATATTTTTTAGGTATAAAACGAGATAAACCATAAATAAGGCAAGGCAGAAGTAGGTAACATTGCCATTCTATGGAAAGAGACCAGGTATGTAATAGCGGAAGTTGATGGGTGTCCGGTGAAAAATAACCCGTTGTCGTTTTGTCAAAAAATAAATTAGATAAAAATAAAGAGGTTTTGCGCGCGCTTTTGCTGTACTGTATTAAATCACCAGGTAAAAAGAATAATACAGCTAATGCAGTTGTCAAAAAGAGTAAACAAACAAATACAGGTTGTAAGCGCCATAACCTACGATTATAAAAATCTAAAAAGGAAAAAGAATGATTATTAAGTGACTCATGAATAATGCTGGTGATGAGAAAACCAGAAATAACGAAAAAGACATCAACACCTATAAATCCTGAAGGAAAAAAGTGGAGGCCGCCGTGATAAATTAGAACCAGTATAATGGCAATGGCTCTTAGCCCATCAATATCGGGACGATAGGTCATTCATTCTCGAATAAAAAGGATAATGCTATCATTTTGGTTACGCTTTATCTATATAATATAAATTAATGTGGGCTCGGGATAAGACTTTTTTAATGGATAAAAAAAATACGATACGTGCTTTTTTCGCAATTGTACCGTCAACGGAAATACGCCTTCATTTATTGAAGGTTTTGCACTCTTTAAAGCAAGAAATGCCTGAAGATTATATGCGTTGGGTCCATGTGGAAAACTTACATATAACGTTGCATTTTATAGCCCAATTACAATCAAAAGACGTGGCCTTAGTGAGCAAGAGAGTATCCAATGCATTAAAACATATTCCTAGTTTCCAATTAAAATTAGGGCCGCTAGAATGGTTTCCTATGTTACGACATCCTAAAGTTCTTTCTTTGATTGTCGAGCCTCATGAGCTTTTATCTAAATTTGCAAGTATTATTACTCAATCATTTAGCTTTTTAAATTATCCTATTGCATCTCGACCTTTTCGTGGCCACATGACTCTAGCCAGGGTGCATCATTGTCCGCATAAGCAACAGCAGTTATTAGCGCCAATTAAATTAGAGGATATCCCCCCAATGACTGTTGATAAGATTTATTTTATTGAAAGCAAACTAGGCCAAGAACAATCGACATACACCACGTTGACTCAGTTCCATTTACTGAAACACTAGAAAAAGCAATTAGGTTGTTGAGTATTCTTGATATGCTACTATTGGCTCTGGCTGTTTTACCTAGGCTTATTCAAAAGATTGATAAATGCCCACCAGATCCGAGCTTTCAATAACGTGTCCAGTGATTGCATTCAATAAAGTATCTCGGCTAGCGTCATCCCCTAAGTTTATTACGGTGTTTAATGCATATAATTTAAAATGATAACTATGAGCTCCAAGAGAGGGGCAGGGGCCACGATAACCAAATCCCCCCCAACTGTTTTTTGCAGTTGTAGCACCAGGAGGAATTGGGCTTCCAGCATCTAATTGGTGTATCGTTGGCGGAATATTAAATAAAATCCAATGAGTCCAAACTCCACCAGGAGCATCTGGATCATCAACGATTAATACCAATGATTTTGTCTTTGCAGGTATACCATGCCATGCTAAAGGAGGAGATTGGTCCACGCCTTTGCAGGTATATTGGGTAGGAATGATTGAATTCATTTGAAATGCTGAACTTTCAAGGGTCAAACCTCTAGCAAAACTTTCATAATGAATCATGCACAGTAATAAAAATAGGGAGTATTTTTTCATTTTGTTGACTCCAATTTATTTTTAAAAATCTGATAATAAAGTGTAGCATTGAAATCATCTCTCCGTGTTATTTCACTTGGCTATTGGTTCCTATAATAAGATGAATTAAAGTTGATTAAGTAGGTTTCTTCCTTAAAGTTCACGCAAAAGTAGGAGTATAAATGGTTAAGGAATGTATTTTTGATTTAATTGTTGCAAAAAAAGAAAAAGCTTTTTTTGTTTTTGAAGACGAGAATTTTAGTGCATTCTTGGACTCTCGCCCTCTATTTCCCGGCCATACTTTATTAGTACCTAAAGTACATATTAAAACCCTTTATGAGTTACCTGATACTTTGGTAGAGTCCCTTTTTTTATTAACGCAAAGAATCGGTAAGGCTGTTGAAAAAGCAATGGATGCTGCAGGAAGCTTTATTGCTATAAATAATACAATTAGCCAAAGTGTCCCTCATCTTCATGTTCATATTGTACCAAGAAACAAGCAAGATGGCTTAAAGGGTTTTTTTTGGCCTCGAACTCATTACGAGAACGAAGTACATATGCGTGAAGTACAAGAAAAAATAAGATATCAAATAGAAATGATTTAAAGAGGGTAATGTACCCCTATTGTATCGTTGCCTTAGCTTTAAATTGGATAACAAAATTCATCACTTGTACTCTTGTAGTGAACTTGTTTGGTTTCTACGCATTGGTTTTTTAGCCTATGAGTCAGTTCTTCATTATGATTAAAAGTGGTTACCCATTCTTTAATCTTCGCCACAAGCCATCTGTGTTTGCATGCAACTTCACCTTGAGCATTTAATTCTTTTACAACAAGAATTCTTGGTAATTTAAAAGGCAAAATTGCTTCATTTAAAATAAGTATGGCTAAAAATATACGCAATGAATAGAAAGAGGGCTGAAAATCACCGCTTCTATGATTAAGACTTTTTAAAATATGGCATTTTGCATTAGTAAATTTTATATTCCCAGCGGTTAAACATTTGGCTTTATTTTGAGGTTCTCCAGTCATTTGGAAGTGTTTAGGGGCACTAATACCAGGTTGGTTTTCTCGAGCAAACCATGCAATTCCATTCATATCAACTAAAAAACGTAAGATAGGTTCTTCTTTTCGCAACCGTTTTTCGGTCAGTAATTTTTCTAAAGTAGATAATGATTCAATAAAATGAGTGCATTCTCTATGAGAAACTTTATTGATTAAATGATAAATATGGGTAAAGTCTGGTGCTGCTGAAAAGAAATCTTGATGCAGTTTAGGATAAAATAACATAAAAGTATCTCTTGTTTCCTTGGGTAATGAATTATCAACCCTAAATTGTTGATAATTTTTTCATTCTTGCTTTACAAGGTCAATAGTATATTATTAATGGATGTTCCGCATGGATTTAATTTTGGACCTAATAACAATAGGGTTTGTTGATAAGTGCTCCCATATATAATACTAGGATGGTGGATGATGACCCATATCGCTTCAGCTGATACTCCGCATTATGATAATGCGTATGATTATTCATTTCATACTTTGCGAGGACATGAGCCATTGCCTCTTTCCTCTTTTCAAGGAAAAGTTTTAATGGTCGTTAATACCGCTTCTAAGTGTGGCTTTACCCCACAATATGCTGGTTTAGAGAAGCTCTATGAACAATATAAAGACCGAGGTTTGGTTGTATTAGGAATTCCTTCAAATGATTTTGGAGGGCAAGAACCAGGAACAGAACAAGAAATTTCTAACTTTTGCCAAGTAAATTATGGTGTTAGCTTTCCAATGGCGGCTAAAGAAGTGGTTTCAGGAAAAAATGCACATCCATTTTATCTTTGGGCAAGAAAGGAATTGGGATTTGGTACTGCACCAAAATGGAATTTCCATAAGTATCTTATCAATCGCAAGGGAAAGTTGATTGATTATTTTTATTCGACTACTTCTCCAGATACAGGAAGAGTTATCAAAATTATTGAGAAAGCATTAGACGAACACGTTTAAGGAAATAACTTGACTAGGCAATGGATGTAGTTTCCCAGAGACTACTTAGGCTGCATCATAGCCACCCGCAACAGCGCTATAAACTTGTATCATACTGTCGAGTAATTGCGCTTTTGTCTGCACCAGTATGAGCATACTTTGATCAAGATTGATCTTTGCATTCACTACATTGCGATAATCTCTTGCTCCCGCTTTGTATTGTGCTAATGCAATCGCATGTCCTTTTTTAGCAGCTAAATACCCTCTATGTGCTTGCAGATAAGACAATCTGTTTTTTTGCTCTGTCATCAGTGCATTATCCACATCTGCAAATGCAGCATGTAATGTTTCTAAATAATCATAATAAGTTGCTTTGAAGTTTGCTTTAGCAGATTTGATATTCTGATAGGAGCTGGCATTGAGTATTTTCATTGAGGCGGCAGCCTGAGCAATCCAAATATTAGTACTTAATTTTAAAAGATGGGTTAAGTCAACAGACGTACCTCCAACTAAGCCGGTTAATGAAATCGTTGGAAAAAAAACGGAATAGGCCACACCAATTTGTGAATAAGCGATTTTAACATTATTTAAGGCCATCATAATGTCCGGGCGATTTTTTAAAACGGATGAAGGTAAATGTTTAGGAATGAGGTTATCTAAGTGAAGCGAAAGTAAAGTACGGCTGGTGCTAATTGGTCCGGGATTTTCATTCAATAAGAAATGAATGGTATTTTCACTTTGTGCTATCACATTTTCGATTTGTGGCGTTTTTGTTTCCTCTTGTGCAAGCTGTTGATCAAGATTGGTTAATGTTTCAAGGTCACTGGCTCCTTTTTGAAACCGAACTTGCTCTAGTTGGCGTAGTTTTTTTAAATCATGGCATAGTGTTTTTTCTATCGCTAATTGCTCGCGTTGGCTTAAGAGCATGAAATAAGCACCACTCATTTGGCTAATAATCCCTAGTTTTGTTGCTTGAGTTTGCGCTTTTTGGAGATCTAAAGAGGCTTGAGCTGCTTTAATGTTATTAATATTATTTAATATATTAACAGTATATGCGGGTACAAAACCGGCATTGTATTCTTTAAATCTCAAATTGGATAGGCTTGAGAATAAAGGAGTTTTAGCCAATTGTCCTTGAGGTGTAATATGCGAATTCCAAGTCCTACCTGCAAATCCACTTGTAGAGCCATCAAGAGTTGGAATCCAAGCATATTGAGCTGCTTTAAGCTGTGCTTGTGCTTGCTCAATTGTGGCATAAGAACTTTGGATTTGATAATTAGAAGTAAGGGCTTGAATCATCAGCTGATCAAGCTCAGGATCTTTTAACTTTTTCCACCATGCAATTTGGCTTAAAATAGTTTTGCTATTGACATACTTTGTGCCACTACGAGTGCTTTTAGGATAATTAACTTTTTCAGGAGCGATACAATTTTTGCAACATGATCCCAGCACCATAGTGAATAAATAGAGCAAGATAATTTGTAGTTTCATCATTCTATCACTTCATTTAATCGAGTTTTGTTCTAAATATTTTTCCTGTCAAAAGCACCAGGATCAAAGCAATGAATAAAATAGGTAAAATGTTAGGAATTATTTGGCTAATAGTATTACCTTTAAGTAAAATTCCACGCGTAATTCGAATAAAATAAGTCATGGGAATACAGTATCCTAACATTTGGGCCCATATTGGCATGCCATAGAAAGAAAAAATATAACCTGATAGAAACATTGAAGGGAGCTGGTAAAACACACTAAGTTGCATGGCTTGCATAGGGGTACGTGCGATTGTGGAATAAATCATTCCTACCATGAGATTGGCAATAATAAATGGTGCTGAAGCAACATAAAGTAACAGCAAACTTCCTTCCGTAGGGATATTAATTAATAGTTTACCAAAAATTAAGATACTTGTGAGCTGTAAATAACCCAAAACAATATAAGGGACTACTTTACCTAAAATAATCTCAGTAGGTTTTAAAGGAGTACTGAGTAGCATTTCCATCGTACCGGCTTCTTTTTCTGAAGTAATGGCGGTTGAGGTGAGCATGACCATAGTTAATGTCAGTAATACACCAATTAAACCGGGAACAATATTATAAGAGCTTGTATTCGATTCATTATAAAGTCGGTGAATCGTAAGATTCACATTCCTTTGGGAGTTGCCTGGCATCGGGATACTTAAGCCTTGTTTATTAAAACTATTTAGGGTTTGAGTCAAAATCGGCAGTGCATTTCCCAACGCACTGGCACTACTGCCAGGATCAGAGCCATCAATTTCAACTAATAGTTGGGGGTTTTCATTGCGTATGTATTTGCGGGTAAAATTAGGAGGAATAGTAAAAGCAAAACTTATTTTTCCATTGGCAAGATCTTGATTTTTTTGATTTTCACTAGATGCTTCATGAGTTACTTTAAAATAACCTGAAGCTTCGAGTGCACTGACATAACTACGGGTTAAAGGAGAATTATCATAACTTACAATGGTAGTTGGTAGATGTTTGGGATCAAATTCAATAGCAAAACCAAAGAGAATCAGAAGCATAATAGGTAAAATAACCAACATGGCTATGGTGCCGCGATCGCGGGTAATAAGAATAAATTCTTTGCGGATTAAACCTGCAATGCGGGCAATCGATATTCCTTGCACAAGATTTTTATAGTTCTTCATTGCATTAATCCAATAAAAACTTCCTCAAAAGAAGGAGTAACCTCTTTAAAGGATAAGTTTTTGTTTTCTTGAATTAACTTATCCAATGCTTGATGATTTCGTGATGAAATTCGCAATTCATTATTTACAATAGAGGCCAAGAGTTCGGGGTGAGAATGGTTTATTTTTTTAATTAATAAATTTTGTTCTTTTCTATCCGCTTCTAAAATAAAGGTCTTGACTTTTGAAGAGGGTATTAAGTTTTTTGTTGTACCTGTATAGAGCAACTTTCCTAAATTAATATAGGCAAGATCAGTGCATTTTTCAGCTTCATCCATATAGTGGGTAGTTACCAAAATTGTTGTCCCGTCACGTGCGGTAATCTGATGTAAATAATCCCAAAACTCTTTACGGGCTTTAGGATCCACACCAGCAGTAGGTTCATCTAAAAAGAGTAACTTGGGTTTGTGCAGTATGCTACAAGCCAAGGCTAGGCGTTGTTTCCATCCTCCTGATAATCGACCTGCTTGGATTTTACGGTATTTTTCAAGACCAAGATCTGTGAGCATGTCATTTATTTCTTTGCTTGAGTTTTTAATTTGGAAAATATCAGCAATAAAACGAAGATTTTCATAAACCGTTAATCCAGTATAAAAACTGAATTTTTGTGGCATGTATCCGGTATGTTGTTTTATCTGGTTACTCTGCGTGCGGATATTGTAACCAAGGCAAGAACCTTCTCCATCTGTGGGAGTTAAAAGGCCGCAAATCATCCGAATGGTTGTTGTCTTTCCACTCCCATTAGATCCGAGAAAACCGAATATGGAGCCTTTTTCCACTTTAAGAGAGATATGGTCAACCGCAACTTTTTCATCGAATTTTTTAGTTAATTCTTTAACATCAATCGCTAAATCACTCATCAGGCTAATTCCAAAGTTACAGGTTGGCCCAGATGTATTTTTTCTAAATCAGGCGAATTAATTTGGACTTCAACTCGAAAAACAAGTCGTTGGCGTTCCTCACGGGAATAGATGATAGGAGGAGTGTATTCGGCAATATTAGAAATATAGGAAATATGTCCTGTAGCAAGATGATCATTTTGATCCGTTTTAACTTTAATGGGTTCATTAAGTCGTAATTGACTTAACTTTTCCTCAGGAACAAAAAAAATAGCTTTAATATTCTTTTTTGTGATTAATGAAAGAATAGGAATACCTGCTTGCACAAATTCGCCTTGGGTAAAATAGGTATCAAATATAATCCCATATTCTGGCGCAAAGTTTTCCTTACGACTAACGAACCATTTTTTATCTGCAACCTCTACCTGATTACTTTTGATTTTAATGTTAATGTCATCAAGCTGTTGTTTGGAAATATTTAAATCTCTTTGTGCTGCATCAAGATCATTTTGGCTGGCAGCATTTTGTTGGCGCATATCGACAATGCGACGATAATTAATTTCATTATAATGGAGTTGAATTAAAATTTGTTGTCGTTGAGCAAGAAGTTCTTTAGTGCCTAATTGGCTCATTTTAACATTATAAAGTTCATTAGTTTGTTCAAGCTTGAATAGAAATTGATTTTTCTTAACTATTTGTCCTTTTGATATGGGCAAATTAGTCAAACGCCCACCAAAGTCGGCTGATAAATACACAAGATTCGCATCGATATAGCCACTAAACAATTTATTCTCTTTTTTGCTGCAGGAGATTAAAAGTAAAGTAATCAGTCCTATGAATAGCAAATTGCGCATTTCACACCCATCCTGAGCTTTTGGCTTACCACGAGAATATCGCGGAGAGCGATTTTGATGCCTTTTGTTAAGAGAAGTATATTAAGCATAAAGCAGATGTAGTGTCAAAAATAGACCCTATATGAAGAGAAGCCGCTGCATTGTTAATTTGTAGTCCTCTGCCGAATGGTATTGACCTCCATCTAGTAAATGCTAAACAGCCAGCGTCAAACAATTAAAGAGCTCAAAAACAATAAAAAGGATATCTCATGAATTTTAAATCATTTATTGGTGCATCCATAGCGCTGTACTCTTTGTTCGCTCAATCTGCTTTTGCTGCTGAGGAAAACATTACCTTTAAAAACCAAAGAGGGTCAATTTTAGTACTCAATATTTTACCTGATAATAAAATTGAGGGATATTTCACTACGGCGGTTGCTTCTAAAACTTGTCCTCAGGCTATTAATCAAAAAAGACCCATTACTGGTTATATGATAGGGAATACATTATCTTTTAGTGTAGTTTACCCAATGTGTGAATCAGTTTTAAGTGTCAGTGGGAATTTTGATAAAGATCAAAAGACCATAGATACAATTTCAATACTTAATAAGCAAGCAAATGACATTATTCATGAAGGACCGGGGGCTCGTTTCATTGGTCACGATTTTTATAAAAGAATAGGATAAAATGATTGGCGGCCAGAGGGATAGGACCATTGACTTAAGGAACTTGTAGTCGCCCTCGCGCAAGCGCATAGGCGTCAATTTTAAAGGGGACGTTTAGCACGCCGTCACCCTCTGCAGAAAGCAGGGGGGCTATTGAAAGGTAGGCGTGCAAATGAATTTTCGCTTTTGCGCCAATGACGAATCCCTTAAGTCAATGACAATAGGACTAAGCCTATTCCTCGCTTTTTGCGGATAGAAATTTAATTTTCAGTCAGTTCTCTTATCTTTATGAATAGGTTGGAATATGTTGTTTGATGTTTTGGTAATTTCTTTGAGTAGTTCCTACTACTAATAAGAGTTGCGCTATGTAATAAAGGAGCATAATCAAAACAGCGAGGAGCTTATTAGGAGTCAGAACAAATAAATCTAGTGCGAGCGTAAAATCAGAGAGTAAAAAAAGACAAGCGCCAAGACGAATGAAACGTGATTGTTGCTTTACTTGAAAAGAACAAAAAACCATAAAAGTAAGAAGAAATAAATAAAGCGACACAGGTATTTTCATTTCTCCTAAATAGGGCCAAAGAACATATCCTCCAATAAGAACGAACATGAGTATCGGTAAAAAAGAAAGGCAATTTTTCTTTTGAAATTGCCCCTTTTTTAAAAAGAGACAAATGTAAACGCAGTGTGTTGCCATAAATGCTAAGATTCCCATCTGAAGCGCCGCTTTGAGAGGTAATGTTAAAACAATGTCACCAATGAGTGAAAAACTTAAGGCCCCGAGTAATAAGAATTTTATGGGTTGTTCCAAAGTAACTTGTAAGGTATACAGCATCAGCAAAATAATAGGAATGGGCTTAAGGAAAGTGGTGATAGGATATTGGATAAAGGGGAGCACTATAAGATAGAAAATCATACTCCCTAAAATAAGGGGTAGGGTTATTTTCAAGCGCTGTCCTGGCATAAAAGTTCCTCATTGTGCACCGAGATATTTGAGCCTTAAGTATACACGAATGGCATTAAGTTAAACGTATTTTCACTAAGTTCACGTATCTCTACGTCTGGGGACAGGTCGTAGAACATTGCTCATAGGCCATGTTGGATTATTTTTGATGTCTAAAGGTGGTTGTAAATATTCCTTATTGGTTGTTTTTTGCATTTAAATCCAATCCTATCCTAAAATAACATTATGACCAATATCTTGTTGTTACTAAATGTAAGGGTGTAACATGAGACAGTCGATAATGGCAATTTCTCTATTAGTATTAGCCTTTTCTACCTATGCCAATGTTGCCAGTGATATTTTGTCAAGTAGAACATCAGATCAGCAGGTTCAGATTTTGGGCAATATTATTAATTCAGCCGGCTTGCCATGTAATCCTACTAAAGCCTTTTTTCAAGGACTTGATTTATATGATGCGGCATATTGGAATATCGCTTGTAGTGATGGTCAATCTTTTGTAATTCAAATCATGAATAATGCGGCAGCTACAACCACAATAGTCCAATGTGGCGCCATGAAATCCTTGGGAGCTACATGTTTTACAAGATTTGGTCAATAAATAGCAATTCTGGTTAGTAAGAATGAGTGATTATTTGAAGACATAGTTTAGAATGTTTCATCAATTTATTCATTGTCTAAGTTTTTGATTCTAAGAAATAATATTTCTGAGTAAATATTTTTTTTATAATGCAAATTTTGAGCAAAGAAATATTGTCATTAATTTCAATAAAATTTAGAATGAATTTTTTTAATGAAGGGTAAAATCAAAAATGGCATCAGTATTTGAATTTTTAGGGATTAAAACGCAATCTGTTTCTACTTCAGTACCTCTACTTGGTATAAACACTGATCCTTATAAGCTACAAAGAGAAGCAGAAAATTATTTCGTGATTCCTAAATCAGCTCAAGCAGCAAATGGTAATGCACTTGCTGTTAACATTAAAGAGGGACAGAATTTTCTCTCTACAAATTCCACCCATATCGAATTTTTAAAAAAATGCATCGCATTGTTTAAAGACAAATCCACGCAACTTCATAGTGTCGATCAAAAAATCTTAGGGAGTATTGCTTTTGGTGTAGTGGCGACTGCTTTGTCATTTCTACCTGTAGTTGGTTTCTTAGGTTGGATAGGTTGGGGTGCTGCGGTTTATTATATTAATCAACGAGCGACAGCATACGCAGAATATCATGAATCATTAACGCTATTGGTTGGGGCATGTAACTGGAGCCTTGGAGAGGGTCCAGGTAAGCGCAAAGATCGCTCTATTGAGCAGTTAACTAAGAACGAGACGGTGCGACATATGATGGCAACACTGTATCCTGTTCTTACAGAAGTTCAAGTGGGACATCTTATTGCAGATGATATCGAAGATATTTTTGCGCAGGAATTAAAAGAGTATGATACCAAGTTTCAATTGGGTTTTAATCCGCATCAATTCTTTTCTAAAAAGGACGATATCATTGCTTTAAGTAAAAAAGGAGCTGAGTTTAATCGTTGTATTTATGGTTTTAATAAGGGTGGTTTTACTGATTTTTTTGATGCCATTGTTTCTATTCTTCCTGATTTATATAAGGCGACGCTCCATGGATTTCAACAATTGAAATATTGGTGGCAAGGAAGAACTCACTCAGCGGAGAATACAGAGGAATTACGTACTTCTGAAGTGGGATTAACTCACTAAAAATAATGTTTTATTTTATTGTCTTTGATAATATGTTCTTTTTTTGCTAAATGAGTGTTAATTAAACTTCAAATATTATTATTGTGCATTTTTCTCATTGTTTATCCTTTGTGATCAATGTACAATCACTCCTTTTGATTTCTATAGAAAGTTTTGTGGACGTTAGAAAGAACTTTATTTAGATTTTATGTGGAGCAAAAATGCAATCTAAAGTAGAAGAGGCTGATATTTTTATCTATGGTAAAATGGGGCCTAAAGAAACAAATCGAATCCTTATGGGCAAAGTTGAATTGCTCAAAAGACAGCTTGACTTTTCTTCTAAGATCAATGCATTACAAGAAAATGAGGGGAAATTATGGTTGATTCGTGAGAGTCGAGTGGAGGGCTTACTCACAGTTCAATCAATAAGTTATGAAAAAACATCATCCAAATGGAAAATGAATACACCCGAACGTTATTTGTTATCCAATGAAAAGGGATGGATACGTAATAACGCGCGCCCAGGAAGTGACCTGTTTCAGGCCATTGCTGAGTCTGTAGGTGGTATTGTCAAGTTGACAGAAGAAAATACAACGCCACATCTTCCTGGATTATTAAATCTTTTATCCAAGAACGGTTATGATGCAGGTAATAGAGTAAATCCAAAAGTGGGAGAAGAAACACAAACAACAGCATACACCACTTACACGACTCTTCGCCGCTCTAAATCACAAGATCTTCATTTGGAATCAACGATTATTTCTTTGCCCGAAGGAATACTTATGGCTCTTTCATGCCCGCTTACTACTAAAAAAACTGGAGAAGCAAAATTGATGAAAGATCCCGTGACTCTTGTTAAAGACGGTATCACGTACGAACGCGCTCTTCTATTAGAAGAGTATCCGAATTTACAAGAAGGTAATGATTTTTATCCCAATATAAAGCTTAAAACGATTATTAATTATATTGCTGCAAATTCACTACAATCTGACGAGTATTTAGCTAAATTAGAAAAAGTAGAAGAGGATATCCAAGATCCTGTGCAGCTTATAACTATGGAAAATCCTGTTTTAAGTCCTAGTGGATACTCCTATGAGCAAAGCTCAATAGCGCAATGGATTCATTCAAAACAAAGCGATCTTCCCGTATGGGGTAATATTCAGCCAATTCCTGATCCAGTTACTCGGATGGATATGAGAGGTAAGATGCTTGTTCCCAATATTAACTTAAGGTTATTTATTGACGCATGGCCTAGTTTTTACGAGGAACAGCGACTCAGTTGTCAGCAATCGCTTCAGAATAGCTGACAAACGTTCTCTAGAAAATAAGCTTAACTTGAGAAGCTTATTTTCGTTTTTTATCCGCTTAGGAATAAAAAGCATGGGCAAGTTGAGCTCCAAGAAGTGCATTGTTTTTAATTAGAGCAATATTGGCATGTAAGCTTTTTCCTTCAGTAAGCTTTGAGACTTCGGCTAATAAAAATGGAGTTAACGCTTTTCCAGAAATGTTATTTTGTTCTGCTTTATGTAATGCATTGATGATAATTGGTTCAATTTCATGGCTAGGAATATTGAATTCAGCCGGAATTGGATTTGCTATTAATACTCCAGAGGTTGTGTCTATACTCCAATGAGTTTTTAATATTTTAACAAGTGATGGAATATCATTTACCGATGTTGATAATTGATAAGAGGTTGAATCACTATAAAAGGCAGGCAAAACTTGAGTGCGGTAGCCAATGACCGGTACACTCATTGTTTCTAAAAGTTCTAATGTTCGAGGTAAATCAAGAATTGCTTTTGCACCCGCACAAATTGTTGCAATGGGTGTTCTTGCAATTTCGATTAAATCAGCGGAAATATCTTGAGCATCGCCTCGATGTACTCCACCAATTCCTCCTGTCGCAAATAATCTAATACCGGCTTTAGCGGCGCAAAATAAGGTTGCAGCCACAGTAGTGCCTGCAGAATATTCATTGGCTATTATAAATGACAAATCACGTCGGCTTGCTTTATATACTTCGTTGTTACATGAAAAGTGTTGTAATTCTTGATCCGTTAAGCCGATTTTTATTTTTCCATCAAGCACAGCGATTGTTGCGGGAGTTACATTTTGTTCACGAACAATTTGCTCTACTGCTTGTGCTGTTTCATAATTTTCAGGATAAGGCATGCCATGGGAAATGATAGTGGATTCCAAAGCTAATACTGGTTTTTTATGCTTCATAGCAAATTTAACTTCGGGGGAATAATCAAAAAATTGCAGCATGATCTGTTTCTCTTAGTCTATATGTGAATTGAATTTCGCGAAGCATTTCAAGATTAATCTGTTCATTTACTGTGAGCGGTGATTGTATGGTTAACACAGCCATTGCAGCTCCTGTTTGGCATGCTTGAGCTACAGGTGTTCCTTGCTTTAATTCATAGAGAACTCCTGCAAGAAAAGCATCACCAGCCCCGCTCACATCAACGACTGATTCAATAAAAAATGTTGGAAAATGTTTTTGAATTTTTTCATTAACGAGTACATAACCGAATTTGCCTAAACTAATAATGCAATTTTCCACTCCTTTATTCAGTAATATTTTTCCTGCTTTGATGCAATCAGAGATTGAATGAATGGAAATATTCGTTAATGCTTCTGCTTCAAAACGATCCGGTTTTAATAAAAAAACGTGTTCAAGGCAGGAGGATAATTTTTTTGCTTTTACTACGGAGACGGGATCAATACATAATTTAATATTTTGGGTACGGCCTCTATTTAGAGCATGCTCAATAATAGGTTTTGGTAAATTAGTATCCAAAAATACAATATCTCCCTGCTCCCATTCCTCCCAAGATCGAGTAAATTTCTGCAAAGGAATATGATCAAAAATCTCCATATCTGCTAAAGCAATATATAATTCACCCTCATGATCGAGAAGGACATCATAATGTGCGGTTTTTTGCTGAGGAATAGTGAGAATATTTTTGATTGCTATGCCTAGGTTTTTTAAATGTGTTTGGACATCTATTCCTTCTTGATCCTCCCCTACGACACTGCAAAAATGAATGTCATTGGTCAACAAAGCAAGATTTTTAGCTACATTATGTGCAACTCCACCGAATGTAGATAGGGATGAAACGGGGTTCGAAGTTCCCAATTGTAATTGATGAGTAGGGATTATTTTTCGATCAACAGTGACCCCACCAAGGCAAATTATTTTTGTCATGAACGATTAAAAATAACTTAAATAATGTGCATCATATCATGGGTGCTGAAAATTAAAATGAAAGATTGATTTTTTATAATCTGGAGGGCCACATTTCCAGATTATCATGTTGACAATTACCAAGTTCCTGGCATCCATGAACCATGTAATCCATGAGGAATACGCCGTGGCATTTTAATCCGTGCCAGTGGTTCATCTTGGAGGTTCTGGGCATCTAAAATAAGGAATTCGCTTTGATTTGAGGCAGCATCATAAACAAATAAAAGCAAATAACCATCATCTTCTTCCTGATTGGATACGGCGGGTGCGAAAACTGCTTCACTAATTTCTGCGTGAGGGCCAAAATCATGAGTCCATGATTTTTGGTGGAGTACATCATGCTTGATTAATGCATTGAATGCCCCTTTATGATTCCCAGTTTTTGATGGTGTGTAAATAAATTGATGCGACAATGTATCATAATCTTCTCTAATACGTGGAAACTCGACAAAGCGTTCATCTAACTCACTATTTTTTATCCTTCCAGTTTTAAAGTTAAAACAGATACGATTTAATCGTGGTGGAGTTGATTGATTTTCTTGAGTTAGAAGTACTATTTTTTCATGTTTCACATAATCAATTATGATTTCATGATCTTGCTCGTATGCATTAGCAAAATGAAAAACAAAAAAAGGTTCGGTGTGAAACCATTTCATTTCTCCACCTGAACGCTGCATGATGCCAATGCGCACACCTAGCTCTGGTTTCCAGCTCAATACAGCGCCACCAGCTATAATTTGTTGTAGATCAAAGACTACAGGGCAGTCAAAAACAAGTACGTAATTCGTGGTTAAAATAAAATCATGTACCATAGAGCAATAAGATTTTTCAATGTCCCATTTTTGAATTAATTTACCTTGTTTATCAAAGCGATAAAAAGTTAAGTAAGGTGGAGTTAATGCATAATTGACAAACCATAACTCACCGGTTAAGGGATCCCATCGAGTATGCGCGCATACATCTATAGGGGGGAGATTTTTATAAGGCTGCCATTCGCCAAGGGTATCTAAGTGTACATTCATCTCGTATGCTGGAGATCCTTCATTGAGCGCCAGGTAAGTATTGTGGTGACGAATAATATGAATGAATGCCCCATTTTTAATAGCAATTGGCTGATCTTCGGGACCTGCCCATAGAGGATCTATGGGTTTAGGTTTTAAAATGCTACTATAAAGTGCTTTTCCCGCTTTTCGTTCTTTAATTAATCCTTTAGTTTCAACAAATCGATTTTTATATCCTGCTTGGCCTTGGGCAATATAGAGTGCATGAATCATACCATCGCCATCATAGGGATAAGTGTATGAAATAGGTGGGAATGCTGGATTAGGCCCATTACGCATATACACTCCCAGTAGATTTTGAGGAATTTCACCGACGACTTCTAATTTTTTTATGTCTAATTCATCATAAACTGGAGCAAAATTTCCTAAAAGATAAGGATTCGGTGAGTTATTCATACATTCCTCAATTCTAATTCATTATTAACTATAGAACATAATCTATAATTGCTTAAAGAAAATTTATAAGGACAAATTATGGGATTGATGATTGATGGACACTGGCATGATGTTGGGTATGAGACTTCAAAGACAGGTGGAAAGTTCAAGCGAGAACTTGCACAATTTCACTTTACAATTAGTAATGAATCAAATGCTCGTTTTCCTGCAGAAAAAGGGCGCTATCATTTGTATGTATCACTCGCCTGTCCATGGGCGCACCGTACACTCATCTTTAGAAAGTTAAAGCAATTAGATGATTATATTGATGTTTCTATAGTGCATCCGCACATGCTTGAAAAAGGCTGGGAATTTAAAAAAGGAATGGGCGCTACTGGAGATAGCCTGTATGGACTTAATTATTTGTATGAGCTGTATGCCAAAGCAAACAGCCAATATAGTGGTAGAGTTACTGTGCCTGTTTTGTGGGATAAAAAAGAAAAAACCATTGTTAGTAATGAATCAGCAGAAATTATTCGTCAGTTTAATCATGCATTTAATCATTTAACGGGCGATTCACAGGATTTTTATCCTGAACCGTTGCGATCCGAAATAGATCACTTAAATGACCGAATTTATAATTCAATTAATAATGGCGTATATCGTTGTGGTTTTGCAACAACACAAAATGCATATGAAGAGGCTTATGTCGAATTATTTGCTTTACTGGATGAGTTGGATAAACGTTTGCGTCATCAAAAATATTTATTAGGTGAGCAAATTACAGAAGTAGACTGGCGTTTGTTTACCACATTAATTCGTTTTGATGTGGTTTATTATGGTCATTTTAAAACGAATCAACAACGAATTAGTGATTATCAAGCTTTGTACCCTTATTTAAAACGTTTGTATCATCATCCAGGAGTACATGAAACTGTAAATTTTTTACATATTAAGCAGCACTATTATTACAGTCATAAAACCATTAATCCAACACAGATCGTTCCTTTAGGACCACAAATTTCTTTTAATTAATCATGATAATTAATAAGAAATAGGCTGCGTGCCTAGATACACTTAGATTTGCGGCAAAAACACTTGAATTAGCCTGCTTTCCCTGCTTTTTGCCTCGCATAACCCATTTTTTTACCTAGACTCGATTCTTACGACGAGCTAAGCTTATTTCGTCTTTTGTTTCTTTTTCAAATCTTCCTTAGCCCAATTAATTAATCCACCTTTTTCAAGTAATTCAATCTGACGTTTGGAAAGGGTGTGTTCGACTTCAATTTCTTTATCATTAATTTTTATTTTAAATGACTCCTTATCTAAGATATGAGGAAAGTCATTGATTTCGATCATGTCCTTTAAATGGATCGCATCATAATCTTTGGGATTTTTAAATACTAAAGGCAAAATACCAAAATTAATTAAATTTTGCCAATGTATACGGGCAAAGCTTTTTGCAATTACAGCTCTTAAGCCTAAATAACGTGGTGCTAAAGCTGCATGTTCTCGGCTTGAGCCTTGGCCGTAATTCTCTCCGCCTACAATAACGTGCCCTTTTTTATATTTTTTCGTACGACTTGCATAATCTGAATCGACATGATGATAAGTAAACTCACTAATTTTAGGAATATTGCTACGATAGGGAAGAACTTTGGCACCAGCAGGAGAAATTTCATCCGTTGATATATTATCGCCCACTATGAGTAATACGGGTATTTTCAATGAATTAGGGAAAGGATCAAAATCTGGCAAGGTGACAATATTGGGACCTTTTACTAATTTAATGTATTTTGCCTCTTCCAAAGGCAAGGGCTCTTCAAAACATTCAGGATTTAGTATTCTTTTAGGGGGCAGTTTTATTTCAGGATAAGGCATGTCCAAAGTTCTGGGATCGGTTATCATACCTGTTAGGGCGGAGGCAGCTGCTGTTTCGGGGCTACAAAGAAAAACTTTATCTTCATTTGTTCCTGAACGCCCAGGAAAGTTTCTTGGCACAGTGCGTAAACTGTTTTTCTCTGTCGCAGGTGCTTGCCCCATCCCAATACATCCATTGCATCCAGCTTGATGGATGCGAGCGCCAGCATGAATTAGGCTCCCTAAATGGCCATCACGAACTAACTCTTCTAAAATAGTTCGTGAAGTTGGATTAATGTCAAAGGACACATTTGTATGAACAGTACGACCTTTTACCATTTCTGCCGCAATCGCAAAATCACGATAGCCTGGATTTGCTGATGAACCAATATAAGTTTGATACACTTCCTCTCCAGCAATTTCAGCAACAGGAACTACATTCCCAGGACTGGTCGGTTTGGCAATAAGAGGTTCAAGTTTGGATAAATCGATTTCTTCATCTTTATCATAGGAGGCATTTTTATCCGCTTTTAATTCTATCCAATCCTTTTCACGATTTTGACTTTGCAAAAATTCTTTAGTGATTTCATCTGAGGGAAATACGGTGGTTGTTGCTCCTAATTCAGCCCCCATGTTGGCAATGACATGTCTATCCATAGCGCTTAAGTGTTTTAATCCTTCTCCATAGTATTCTATGATATAACCCACGCCTCCTTTGACATCATGTCGGCGCAACATTTCTAGGATAACGTCTTTAGCACTAACCCATTTAGGTAATTTTCCAGTTAAGTGGACGCCAAGAACTTTAGGCATTTTTATATAAAGGGGATAGCCGGCAATAGCCATGGCTACCTCTAGTCCACCAGAGCCAATAGCTATCATGCCTAATGAGCCAGCGGCACAGCTATGACTGTCTGAACCCGTTAAGGTTTTTCCTGGTTTACCGAAATTTTGCATGTGTACCGCATGGCTAATTCCATTTCCAGGACGACTAAAATAAAGACCAAATCGCCTCGCTGCACTTGCCAGAAAGAGGTGATCATCTGGATTTTTGTTATCTTCTTGAATTAAGTTGTGATCGACGTATTGCACAGAAATTTCAGCTTGAGTACGCTCAAGCTCAATTGCTTCTAATTCAAGCATCACTAATGTGCCGGTTGCATCTTGACAAAGAGTTTGATCTATTTTTAGTGCAATCTCTTTGCCAGCGCTCATTTCACCATTAAGAAGATGGGCTTTGATGATTTTTTCTGTAACATTCATGGGCTATTTCCTCCGTGAGAATAGCTAATTGTTAAAATATAGCACAGCAAAGCAAATAGGCTAAACTTCAAAAATAAGGATTGCTTTGGAGAGTTGGCATGAACTATAGTGATCGCCATCAAGCTGGCCTTGTTCTGGCTGATTTGTTAAAGGATTATGCAAGTAGGACTGATGTAATTATTTTAGCACTACCTCGGGGTGGGGTACCCGTGGCTTATGAAATCGCCAAGAAGTTGTCATTAGAACTTGATATTTTTATTGTAAGAAAATTAGGTGTTCCCGGTCATGAAGAGTTTGCCATGGGTGCTATAGCTTCGGGAGGTATCGTTGCTTTAAATGAAGAAGTATTAAATACCCTTCGTATAAAAAAAGATGCTGTCAATCAAGTGTTACAATCAGAACAGAATGAATTATCACGTCGTGAATCAGTTTACCGCGGCAATAAACCCTTTCCAAAACTTATGGATAAAACTGTAATTCTTGTGGATGATGGTATTGCCACAGGTTATACAATGCGGGCTGCTATTGCAGCTCTGAAACAGAAGCATCCTGCAAAAATTATTATTGCAGTTCCTGTTGCAGCACGTTCTACTTGTGATGAGCTAGCTCCTTTAGTTGACACAATCATCTGCCCACTTCAGCCAGTTAATTTTTATGCTGTAGGATTGTGGTACAATGACTTTTCACAAACAACGGATGATGAAGTAATAAAATTG
This sequence comes from Legionella cincinnatiensis, assembly GCF_900452415.1. Classification (NCBI taxonomy): domain Bacteria; kingdom Pseudomonadati; phylum Pseudomonadota; class Gammaproteobacteria; order Legionellales; family Legionellaceae; genus Legionella; species Legionella cincinnatiensis. The sequence goes on from NZ_UGNX01000001.1 coordinate 515,497, forward strand.
TTGGCAATTTCAAATTAATTATCGCCTTATTCAAATCTGCTTATTTTTATTTGTGGCAATATTTAATCCTAAATTGTACTTTTTATAAATTTAAGTAATAAAAACTTGAGATAGTTTCTAGTTCGCTCGTTTGAGTCATCAAATCTTGATTTTCGAGCCGCGAAAATAGAAAATTAAGATATTGTAAATAATCCTTTTAATTAATTTTCTTGTTGAAAATAAAGGTGTAAAAGATGAATGATTTAATGGATAAAATTATTTTAATCACTGGTGCCTCAAGCGGAATTGGTCAAGCTTGTGCCCAGTTGTGTGCTAAATATGGTGCACGTCTCATATTATGTGCGCGACGTGTAGAACGTCTCGAGCAATTAGCTAAGGAATTAAGTCAACTTTATGGTAAAGAACATTATATTTTACCTTTAGATGTACGTGAGCATGAGCAAGTCAAGAAACAACTTGATTCTTTACCTAGTCAATGGCAGTCGATTGCAGTTTTAATTAATAATGCGGGATTGGCCTTAGATACTCTTCCTGTGCAACAAGGTATTGAAGAGCATTGGGATATTATGATTGATACTAATATTAAAGGGTTGCTTTATGTAAGTCGCGCTCTAATTCCAGGCATGCTTGAACGAGGGTATGGTCATGTGGTTAATATTGGGTCAATTGCAGGCCATGAATGTTATCCAAATGGCAATGTTTATTGTGCAACAAAGTATGCAGTACATGCTCTTTCAAAGACAATGAGATTAGATATGCTTGGTAGTCCTGTTCGTGTTACTGAAATTGCACCGGGCGCGGTAGAAACCGAGTTTAGCGCGGTGCGATGGAATGACAAGGAAAAGGCAAAAGAATTCTATAGCGATTTTCAACCCTTGTTAGCGGAAGATATAGCTGATGCAATAGTATATTGCATTACTCGCCCTTTGCACGTAGATATTGAAGAAATGATCATCATGCCTACAGTACAAGCCTCTGCTAATCATTTATCGAAAATTAAGAATAGATAAAGGTTGTTCAAAAAATTCACATAAGCGGGTCTTTTAGTCTATTATTTATACATATAGGTAATGACTTATCCTGCCTGAACCATTCAATAGTGTCAGAGAGGGAGGTTGTTTTGGAGAGTGGTGTGTAAGCCTATGTAGGTAGTAGGAAGCCTTAAGCTCTGCATAGACCTCCATTATAATTAGTTACAGGCTCAGAATACAGGAAGTCGTTGCCTGTATTTTTCAGAATCCTTCAAAAAGATCAAGTGCATATTTTGTATATAAATTAATCATAATGTATAATTAACATACATCAATAGGATTGAAATCTCTAGGAGGTAGGATGGAAAAACTAATTGTGTTTTTAGTTTTAAGCACGCCATTTTTTTAACCGTGATGCCAGTTTTCTGCACCGACTTCAATGTTTGATAAGCCAGTGTAAGGATTGAATGCTATCACAGTAATTCATGTGCTTAAAGCAGGAACTAATTATGCTTACTGGTGACGCCATTAGCATCTTTGGTAAATTTTTCAGCAGGATCTTTATTAGTATTCAACAATTAGGATGGGATTATGAACAGATTGATTCTTGCTTTAATGATGATTGGGTCCCTACTGTTAGTCACAGGTTGTGTTACCGAAAGAGTATATTACACACCAACTTATACCCCAAAATATGCTTATTCTGTTGGTTATTATCATACTAGCCCTTATTGGGATATAGATTATTACAACGATGCTGATAGTTATTACTACGGTTATGATGATTTGGGCGACGTAGGGTATTGGGGCATGTATAATTCATATCAGGTTTATTAGTCTATAATCGAGTGGGTCGGTACAATTTATTTAGTAATGGATCTTCATTGTCGCCCTATGAGGATCCACTACACTTTGTAGCAATTTAAGCCATATGTACCAAAAGGCTAAATGGCCTATTTTTCGTTAAAATTCAGATTCAAGCTTCTTAGACGACACTAAATTTTAAATGAGGAAAATCTCTTGATTGCTTAGCGCTAGATTTGGTTTAAAGCACTAGAACAATTACCTAAATTAAAATTCCCCAAAACTTGGGGATCAGTCGTCATGATTATTCTTTAGCACGAGATACATATTCGCCTTTACGTGTATCTACTTTAATTAATTCCCCTGTTTGTACAAATAAAGGTACTCGCACTACCGCACCTGTTTCTAGTTTTGCTGGTTTTCCACCACCTCCGGAGGTATCGCCTCGTACACCAGGATCTGTTTCTATAATTTCCAAAATAACAAAGTTAGGGGGGGTTACCTGTATGGGATCATTATTCCATAGAGTAACAATACAAATGTCTTGCTCCTTTAACCATTGTTCTGCGTCAGCAAGTGTTTCTTTGCTCAAAGCATATTGTTCAAAACTGTCTGGAACCATAAAATGCCATTGTTCGCCATCATTATAGAGATATTGCATTTCTACATCAGCAACATCGGCAGAAGGTAAAGACTCTCCCGACTTGAATGTACGTTCCACGACTCGGCCTGTTTTTAAATTTCGAATTTTAATACGAGTAAATGCCTGACCTTTGCCTGGTTTAACGAATTCACAATCCAGAATGGTGCAAGGTGCGTCATCAACCATTACCTTTAAACCATTTTTAAATTCATTGGTGCTATAGATTGCCATTAGTGCTCCACAGTTGAGATTTTGCTTAGTTTTAGTTAAAGTTCGCACAGTTTATCAAGTCTGTGTTATTAATGCGAGATACCTCTTTAAGTTGGCAAAAAAAATTAGCCCAGGGCTTTACTTCAGTAACTGAATTATTAACGTATCTGGAGTTACCCTTATCAACTGGGAATTTACATGCTGAAAAGCAATTTCCTAGCCGTATTCCTTTGGGATTTGCAAGCCGTATGCAAAAAGGAAATCCTCTTGATCCCTTGTTACTTCAGGTGTTGGCCGCTGAATATGAGCTGCAAGGGAGTGAAGAGTACAGTACTGATCCTTTGGAGGAGCATAGCACTACTTCAGTTCGAGGGCTTATGCACAAATATCATGGTCGTGTTTTATTGACAACGACTGGTGTATGTGCCGTGAATTGTCGTTATTGTTTTCGCAGACATTTTCCTTATCAGGCTAATAATCCTGGGCGAGCAGGATTTAAACGTATTTGTGATTATATTGCTCAAGATACGAGTATTACCGAAGTAATTTTAAGTGGAGGCGATCCCTTATTAGCATCTGATGTTGTTCTTGGGGAGCTGATAGAACAGTTAGAACAGATCGCTCATTTGCATACTTTACGGATTCATACACGTATTCCCGTGGTTTTTCCAGAACGAGTCGATTTGGGCTTACTTTCAGTATTAAAAAAGGTTAAATTGAATAAGGTTATGGTGTTGCATTGCAATCATGCCCAAGAACTTGATGATTCTGTGCGACACGTACTTCATGAATTACGGCAAATCGATTGTCATTTGTTAAACCAAACAGTTTTATTAGCGGGCATCAATGACAATGCTCCTGTTTTGGCTGATTTGAGTCAAACATTATTTTCATTTGGTGTCTTGCCCTATTATTTACATGTGTTAGATAAAGTAAAGGGAGCCGCTCATTTTGATTTGCCATTTAATACGGTACAAGCTATTTACCAACAATTACAAAATTTATTGCCGGGGTACTTGCTGCCTCGTTTAGTGCGGGAAGAACCTGGAAAATTAAGTAAGACTTTATTAATTTAACGTAAGTTTCGTATAAGCGAATAGAGTTACTTCGAACCGTTCGGACTGAGGAAGCGCGTAGCGCTGTCGCGAAGCCTTGATATGCCTTGCTCAGGCTTCGAGACGATTATTTAAAGAAGAGACCAAATGAAAAAGCTACCTGTTTTAAGTGTTGGCGATTGTGTTGAAATTATTGCGCCATCCTCTCGCAGTACTGACAAACAGTTATTTGAATTAAAAGAATTATTAGAGTCTTGGGGCTTAAACTGTATTGTGCAGAACGATATTTTTGGCAAGGATTTATTATGTGCGAATACGGATGAAATGCGTTTAAAATATCTAAAAAATGCCCTGCAAAATTCACAGACAAAGGCGGTGATTTGTGTCCGAGGTGGCTATGGTTCTGCGCGCTTGATCTCGAAATTAGCAGATACCCATCCTCCTGAGAGCAGTAAAATATTTGTGGGTATTAGTGATGTGACTTGTCTTCATCTTTATTTACAGCAGCATTGGGGATGGCCAACAATTCATGGAGCCGCTGCTCCTGATAAATTTTCCCAGGAATCTATTGCTTCTGTAAAGTCAATTTTGTTTGCTGATGCGCCAGTAAAATTTAATGGACTAATTCCACTTAACATGCAGGCCCAAAAAGAGGGCTTCATTCAAGCGTCCGTTACCGGCGGTAATTTGACAATCATTCAGTCTGGAATTGGAACATGTTGGCAAATTGATAGTCAAAATAAGATTGTTTTACTCGAAGAGATTGGAGAACGCGGCTACCGCGTTGATCGCATGCTAGAGCATTTAAAGCAAGCCTGTATTTTTACAAATGCTGCTGCAATTTTATTGGGTGATTTTCTTGAAGGCCTTGAACCTAACGGTACCTCTCTAATTGATCCTGTTTTGCAGCGTTTTGCAGAAAGTAGCGATATTCCAGTGTTAAGAATCAGAGGCATAGGTCATGGTCCTATTAACTTTCCTATTCCTTTGGGAACAAAAGCGTCTTTGCAATTAGGTGAAAATGCACAATTAACTTGTTTTCGATAAAAACTTGACTTCTATAGCATCAAAGTGCAAGTAAAGTGAGGTGAAGGCGTGCACTTAAGTACATGTCTGAGCCGAACGAACTTGCAACGATGTATAGAAATTAGTGAGTGGAGCCATATTATCAAATTGAAGTTTCTTCATCTTGATACAACCTAATGAGTTTTTCTTGGGCGCAGTTACTACCTTGAGTGATTGATTTATAACTACCATCGCTTTGCATCTCCCAGGTATTGCTATTATCTTTAAGGTAGTTTTTAATAATTTCCTGCTTTATTCGTTTTTTGCAATGTTCATCAAGAATGGGGAACATAATTTCAATACGATGATATAAATTCCTTTCCATGAGATCAGCACTCGAACAAAAATAAAATTCTTCTTCATCACTCCGAAAATAAAATATTCGATGATGTTCTAAAAATCGTCCTATATAGGAAAGTACGCGTATATTTTCTGAAACGCCAGGCAATCCTGGTTTTAGACAGCAAACTCCGCGTACCAGCAAATTTATTTTGACTCCGGCCTGTGATGCTCTATATAAAGCTTGGATAATGGTTTTATCCGCTAATCCATTTACTTTAAGAAGGATTTCGCTATCTCCTTTTTTTAAGGCAGTAGCGGTACATTGTTCTATATATTGCAATAAAGTTTTTTGTAACGTAAATGGGGAATGACTTAATGACTTGAGTTTAACTACTTTGCCTAAGCCGGTTAATTGTTGAAAAATAATTTGGGTATCTGATGCAATGGTCGGTTCACAGGTTAATAATCCAAAATCAGTATAACGTTTTGCAGTATATTCATGATAGTTTCCAGTACTTAAATGAACATAACGCTTCAATTTTCCATGGGCTCTACGAACAACTAAGGTCATTTTGGCATGAGTTTTAAATCCTACCACGCCATAAAGTACAAGAATTCCTGCGGCATGCAAACGGTTTGCTAATTTCAGATTGGATTCTTCATCAAAACGAGCTCTCAATTCGATGACAGCGGTAACTTCTTTACCAGAATGTGCTGCATCAACTAAAGCATCAACCATAACTGATTCCGAGCGAGTTCGATATAAGGTTTGGCTGATTGCTAAAACATTAGGGTCATTTGCTGCTTGTCGCACAAAATCAATCACTACATCAAAGCTTTGATAGGGGTGATGCAATAAAATATCTTGTTCGTCGAGCACGTTAAATAAGTTACGTTCTGATTTGGGAAATTGGGGGTATTGGGCCGTAAAACGAGGATAATTCAGATCGGGCCTATTAATACTATTAATGGCTGTTAATTGACGTTGAATATTCACTGGCCCATCACAATAATAAGCGTCTTCATGACGAAGATGATATTTTTGCAGTAAAAAATCAACTATTTTTTCAGGACAATTTTTTTCAATTTCAAGCCGAACTACATGACCATAGTGGCGTGAAAAAATTTCACGTTGTACCGCTTTGGCTAAATCATCAATTTCTTCTTCACGCAAAAATAAGTCACTATTGCGAGTAAGACGAAAAGAATAACACCCACTAATTTCCATTCCAGGAAATAAACTATCCACATGAGTTGTAATAATAGAAGAAAGGTATACAAAATAATGAGCATCACCGCATAACTCAGAAGGTAAATGAATGACTCTTGGAATTGATCGAGGAGCATGCACTACCGCATAGTTAATTTTACGATCAAAAGCGTCTTTTCCACTTAAAGAAATAATAAAGTTTAAGCTTTTATTAATCAATTGTGGTAGCGGATGGGCTAAGTCCAAAGCGATTGGGCTAATTATAGGTTGAATCTCATGTTTAAAATAGTGTTTTGCCCACAAATGGATGTCATCAGTCCATTGTTCTGTTTCAAGAAAGTGAATCTTTTCTTTATTCAATGCAGGAAGAAGTTGTTTATTAAATATAGAATAGAGTTGGTCGATGAGTTTATGTGTTTTTTGACTAATCTGACTGAAGGCTTCATCAGGACGTAAACCATCAATCGTTAATTTTCCTGAGGACATGGCGATTTTTTCTTTTAGGCCTGCAACACGGATTTCAAAAAACTCATCAAGATTACTGCTGCATATACTGAGAAAACGCATTCTTTCCAACAATGGAACACGTTCATCATTAGCCAACATAAGAACTCTCTGATTAAATGCAATAATAGAAAACTCTCTATTAATATAATACTCCGGATTATCCAACTTAGTTTCCAAAAGTAACTCCATTGATTTTTAAAATCGTAGCCAGTCTACATTTTTAAGCAGTACAGTTTACTTTAAGGGCTATTGTAAATAGCCTCTATTCAACGTACTAGAAAAAAACAAACCCCAATAAATAATATGAAACCATAAAAGGGTGACAAATTCCAAAAGGTTAAAGCAAGAAAAAATAGAACGCAGCACAAAGCAATTGGAATAGAAAAATACATGCCCACAACCCCTTGAGCAACGGAGTAACTTGCTGCAGCAAGTAAGGCCAGAGCACCGTATTGCACGCCGATCATGATTTTACGCATTCCTGGTCCATTGTGACTGGTCAACCAATGATATCCCGCCACAGCCATGAGTAATCCCGGTAAATTAAGGCTAAGAATGGCAAAAATTAATCCGGTGATTCCAGCCGCTTTATATCCTATGAGTGCGGATAATTTAACACCTGTTAGTCCAGGGAAAATAAAGGTTGAGCCAACCATCGCAACAAATTCTTCTTGTCCTATCCAATGTCGGTACTCAACAGCCTCATATTCCATGAGCTTTAACATAGAGTTACCACCTCCTAAGGAGATGAGTCCAATTTTTCCAAAACTTAGAATAATATCAAAAAGGGTCCTTAGCATAATTTCAGTAGGCTTTTTAGGAAGGTTACATATTCGCAGGAAACTTGTTCTCCTAGCAAGTGTTTGGAAATAGTTTCTACTAAATGAAGCGATCTCCCTTCAATACATACGCTAAAATAGATTTTGTTAAGGACTTCAAGACGCGCAAGTTCCATTTTTATTTTAGGTTTTGTTGGAAAGGTGTAAATAAAAGCTTCTTTTTTAACTGCAATCTCTATGCTTTCTTTTGCAATTTGTTGCATTATGTTCAGTAACTCAGGATCTGTTAATTCTGTTTGATGAAGTGAGTCTTGAGCGGAGCTTAAGGGTATTTTGGTGCCAAAACCCAAAGCAGCGTCTTTTTTTTGGAGTAACGGTTTATAAAATAATTGGTTGTGTCGCTTTTTAATATTATAGCTTTGGCCTGGTAGTAAATAATAAGCGTCTTCTTTATATTTTAGTTGGTAATGAGAAATGTTAAGTAGTGAAGGATCAATTGTGTTTAGAATAATTGATTTATTATCTGGCCAAAAATAACGAATTTCCCATTTTAGATGACCTTCTTTTGGAGCCACGAAGGTTGCTAAGGGCAGGCTTTTTTCCGGGGTAAATTCAAAATTCCAAATCAAACGTTGGTTCATGTGCAATTGCTACTTATAAAGTAAAAAGTATATACTACACTTTTATTGTCCAAAGCAAGGGAAGGTATTGATATTATGGCCATTTTGTTTTTTTTACTCTACCTGATATTTACTTTAGTGGTGCTCTATAGAGCAATGAATCCATTAGTTTGGGAGTTAGGAAGCGTTTTTTATTTAATCATAGCAACATTTGCTATTGGTTTGCCTTGGATTGTTGGTTTCCTACTCTGGTTAGTAATTATCACGGCATTACTTGTAGTCTATCTAGAACCTTTGCGTGCAGCTATTGCGGATTATCTTTACAAAACAGCAGGTAAATCGATTCCTAAATTGTCAAAAACGGAAGAGGAAGCACTTAATGCTGGTGATACTTGGTTGGAACAAGATATTTTTACAGGAAAGCCTGATTGGGATAGATTAGCCAATGTAAGTACCACTCTTTCAACAGAGGAGCAGGCGTTCCTCGATAATGAAACTCAAACTTTATGTGGCATGTTAGATGAATGGGAAATCAGCCAGGCTCATGATTTACCTGAGAAAGTTTGGACTTACATCAAAGAAAATGGTTTTTTAGGGTTAGTAATTCCTAAGGAATACGGCGGCAAAGGTTTTTCTGCGCGCACCCATTCTGATGTAGTGATGAAAATTGCTAGCCGTTCTGGGGTAGCGGCAGTGACTGTAATGGTACCTAATTCGTTAGGCCCAGGAGAACTAATCAATTATTATGGTACAGAGGAACAAAAGACTTATTATTTGCCACGTTTAGCAAAAGGCATTGATATCCCTTGTTTTGCTTTAACTGAACCAGGCGCAGGTAGTGATGCAACCTCAATCCAGTCCGATGCTATTGTGGTACAGAAGACTGTTGATGGTGAAATGGTATTAGGTTTAAACATTACTTTAGACAAGCGCTGGATTACTTTAGCGCCAATTGCTACGTTGATTGGTTTAGCGGTTAATGTTAAGGATCCTAATGGGTTATTACAAGGTGAAGGAGTGGAGGGAATTACTTGTTTACTCATTTCTCGTGATACTCCTAATCTAGAAATTGGAAATCGGCATTTACCAGCAGATCAACCTTTTATGAATGGTACTATCCGCGGAAAAGATATTTTTGTGCCTATCTCTACTGTAATTGGAGGACAAAAAAGAATAGGAAGTGGATGGCAAATGTTGGTTGAGTGTTTATCAATTGGTCGTTCTATTTCTTTGCCTGCTTTAGGTGCTGCTTCTTCTTCTGTTTGTTATTTAGCAACGAGTGCTTTTGCGCGTATTCGCTGCCAATTTAATGTGGAAATTGGTCAGTTTGAGGGTGTGGTCGAGAAACTTGCAGAGATTGCTGGGTTAAATTATTTGATCAATTCAACTCGCTTACTCACAGTAGCAGCTGTAAATGAGCATAAAAAACCCTCGGTTGCTTCTGCAATCACTAAATACTTTAATACCGAACTGGCACGAATTGTTGTGAATTCCGCTATGGATGTGCACGCGGGACGAGGCGTTGTAGTGGGGCCTCGCAACTACTTAACTAATTTTTATCAAGGAGTTCCTATTTCCATTACCGTGGAAGGGGCAAATATAATGTCTCGGAATTTATTAATCTTTGGGCAAGGTTCAATGGCATGTCACCCCTATATTCGTGACGAGTTTTATGCTATCTCCAATCAGGATAAAGAAGCATTTAGAAAGGTTATTTGGAAACATATTCAATATTTCTTGCAAAATTTTGCCAAAACAGTATGTTCTGCATGGACAGCAGGTATATTTATTAGTGCACCGAAACAAAAAATGAAACGTGAGTACAAGCGTTTAGCACGTTTAAGCCATGCTTATGCTTGGCTTGCGGATTTGTCTTTAATTAAATTAGGTGGGGATTTAAAGCGTAAAGAACGTTTGTCTGCTCGTCTTGCAGATGGAATGTCATATCTTTACATGGCAATGGCTGTTTTGCGTAATGTGCAATTAAATGGTGATCACCCCGATGATCAATTATATGCTCAGTGGGCGGTTTCTTACTGTTTTTATCATGCACAAAAGGCGATGATTAATTTATGTAATAATTTTCCATCCAGAGTTCTAGGCGCTGTAGTGCGTTTCTTGGCATTTCCTTTAGGACAGACTATGCGTTATCCCAGTGATAAGCTGGATTATAAATTAGTAAAATTGGCAGCGCAGAATAATCTTTATCGGGATCGAGTGAAAAAATCGATTTATTTAAGCGGTGATCCACAACAACCTGTTGATCGCGTCGAACATGCGTTGCAATTAATTATCAAAACTGAAGAAATTACTCAAAAGCTGGGAGATCTAAAACGAGTTAAATTTGGTAAATTAAGAGCCATACTGCAAGAGAAAGTTGAAAAGAACGAAATTAATCAACAGGAAATGGATGAGTTACTCTCAGTGGAGGCCGCGCGTTGGGATGCGATTCTAGTGGATGAATTTACTTTTGACTCCATGAAAAATCGTTCATTTAAATCGGTAATTGATGAGATTAAATCACCATTTATGTAGCATTTGATTGTATGATTCGTATTGAGATTTTGTACGAAAGATACATCAGTAACTTGTTGTTGACCTCGCGAAAGCGGGGTCTCCCTATATTTTACAAATTTTTAACAGCATGGTAGAACTAGAAATTCTGTAACTTAAATGATTTTGCTATAATTAGGTCAATACGATAATAGAATCCGCAAGAGAGATAATTTATGTCCGCAAACGCCCCTTCGCTGAGCATCGCTAAAGATGTCACATTACCCCCCAAGCCTGAGTTATTAAAAGCGATGCAAAATGCAGAAAAATCACCAGAACTTGCTCGCTATTTAAAAGAACGAGTTCATGACATTGTTGAAAACTCGAGATTCTATAAAAAATCACCCGAAGCAATGGAAGCCGCCAAAGAAGTAGAAAAAGCAATAGATGAGTTTGTACAATTTGTTGAATATAAGTTTTCTCAAAGAGGGCAAATTTGGCTTGGTGATCTTCCTGAGACCTCAAGCTTTAAGAATATGCAAACAGGCATTGCTGAAAAAGCAATAAGCAACTTAGTAGAGAAGAATTATGAAGGAATCCGGTTTGACTTTGCTATTAGTCAAGATGGACATTTTGTCCGGGGTTATGCCGCCCCAGGAACAGATGCTCCATTAGAAGAAAGTACAGTAGAGTCCTTAGATCAATTATTTAACGCATGGTTAGCTAAGAAATACCAAATTGCTACAGAAGATGGTTATTTATTTAAAACCGATGACAAGGGCAATCACATTCGAAAGCTTACTGTGGATGAAGTGGAACAATTACTAGCTGATTCAGCAAAAGACTTTCGAGACTATGTCCGAGAAAGCAATGTATCTACCGAGCTTATAACTCGTCAACGTGAATATCCTGGTGAGCAACGACTGGAAGAAAAACGCACACGAGCTGCTGCTAAGAAAGCCGTGGAACAAGTTATAGAAGCTAAAAAACAAGAGAGTGTCCAGGAGGAAACGAGTGTACCAGAGCACGAGGTTGAAGAACAACAAGGCCCTGGGCGTCAGGTAACATAAATAACGGACTGTAGTTTGAGTGAAGCAATCTGAGTCTTGCTTAGCTCATTATTTTAAGTTGACATTTGAGTACAGGATGTAATCGTTCATGGAATAGGTATATTGCGTCATTGCAAAGCAATCGTAGACGATGGCGCATTGAAGATTTGAACTGGATTGTTTCCACTTGTTCGTGTCGCTCCTCTTTCGCTGGGGACAAACTTTATGGGATGACGTTCGTTTAGCGATATAAAAGGCCTCTTTCTATGCCTTTTATATCGAACTTACGTTAAATAGGGTTCACTGCTTGCAGCCTCGATAAGGATCCTATATCAAACCACATGCCTTTATAAACAGAAGCAGTTACTTTATGTTGTTCGACGTGGTGCCGAATTATTGGGGTTACAGAGTAACGTCCTTGTTTACAGTGTGTGAATACCTGAGGATGATAGCAGCAGATACCAGCAAGAGTGTATTCACGAGGAGTGTTGCTTAATTGATTTTCATTGATAATGCCAAAATCTCCATGATGATTAAGAGTTGGATTTTTAGGAACTAAAATGACGTGAATGGAATCAACATTTGCTGATTGTAATAAAGAAAAATCAAAATCAGTATAGATGTCTGCATTTACAGTAATAAAGGGTTGATTACCTAACAGTGGGAGGGCATTTACAATGCCTCCACCTGTTTCAAGTCCGCCAGGGGGTTCTGGAGAATAACAAATTTCAACATTCCAACGTTCCCCGGCTCCTAAATATTGCCGAATTTGTCCCCCAAGGTAGGCATGATTGATCACAATTTGTTTAAAACCAGCTTTTGCCAAATTAATTATATGATGTTCGATTAAAGGTTTATCTTTAACGATGCACAGTGCTTTTGGTAGCACCTCGGTGATTGGTTTTAAGCGTTCTCCTCGGCCGGCAGCGAGTATCATTGCTGTTTTCATGGTAAATAAACTCTCATTTGAAGAAAGTGAAAAAACGGATGTAATTCTTCGTAAATCTCTGTACATTCAAGAACATATTTTAATGTCAAAGGCAAATCTTTGAGGTATCTAGGTTTATTATCGCGTAAATATAAACGACAAAAGATTCCTAAAACTTTTAAGTGTCTTTGCAATCCACAAAGATCAAAGGCGCGAATAAATTCAGCTAAGGAGTAATGATTGGCTATCGCACTTTGATGAGTATAAAAGAAGCTCATCCATTCTAGAATTTGTTGACGTGGCCAAGAAATATAACAATCTTTGAGTAACGAAACTAAGTCATAAGTTACAGGGCCACACATGGCGTCTTGGAAATCAATAACACCCAAGCTAACTTCAGTTTGTTCCTTGATGAGCATTAAATTACGGGAGTGGTAGTCTCGATGAATAAAAGTTAATGGTTGTTGCGCTATTTCTGTAGCAAGCCAATCCATTGTTTTCTGTATTAGAGTTAATTCATCTTGATTGAGATCTAAAGTAAGATACGATTTAAAAAACCATTCAATGCATAGATTCATTTCCTTAAGCATATGAGGCTTATCAAAAGGAAGCAAGCTGGGATCGTGAATGGAACAGGATTGAATTTTAATTAAAGTTTCTATCGCTTGATGATAGTATTTATTGGCTGTTTCAAGCCTAAGATCATTCAATAAAAGTTGATCCCCTAAGTCGCTTAATAAGAGAAATCCTTGCTCAAGATCTACAGCAAGAATTTCAGGAGTAGGTATTCCAGCTTTCTTAAGAGTTTGGGCAATGTGTATAAATGGCTCAAGATTTTCTTTGTCTGGAGGAGCATCCATCACCACTTGGGTTATCCCATTGTGTCGCAGGCGAAAATATCTTCTAAAACTGGCATCTCCGGCTAAAGATACTAAGTGAAAATCTTGATGTTTTAACGTGTAAATGAGCCATTCTTTCAGTGCGTTTTCTCGTGCATGCATGGTATACTTCCCCCCTCAACTTTTTTGCTGTAACTTATAACTTGATCTCCTCTTTCCATAAATGGGGTAGGTTTTTATATAAAAAACAACTCACCGATTGATCAAAAGTAATTTAGTTACATGTTTTTTGGCGCATGATAAGGCATTTTATTACTCGTGAACAAGATTTCATTCAAATGGTTCTTGATGAGCATGCTGGCTATGGTGCTTATTGTGTTTATGGTACTTTATCATACTTTCGCCTATTCTGCCCCATTAATTAATGAACCAGTACAAGCATGTGTCATAGCACGCGATATTGATTTAACGAATGCAATAAGAGACAAATTTTCTCAGTGTCTTGGTTGGCAAACGGATCAAAACGCCCCTATTTGCCGCGGTTCTTATCAACCCATTACCGTTAATCCACTTCCCACACCTGATGAAATACGGATTATGGCGGATCGGGTTTCTTTTTACCAAGATAAACCTTCTACCTTAACCGGACATGTTGAAGTACAACAAAACCTGAGAATAGTTAATGCACAAACAGCTTATGTATTCCGTGATCCTAAAAGTAATCAAATTACCAAGATTGAGTTTTTAGGTAATGTACATTACCTAGAGCCTGATAAGTTATTGATTGCTCGTAGAGCATCAATTAATCCACAAGATAAGTCAGGTCAGATAGAAGATGTACTTTATCGATTTAATACCAACAAGCGTGAAACAACTTTACCCGCATGGGGGAGGGCGAGTTTAATGCAGCGCTTTGCCAATTCTGATTACCTATTGCGTCAGGCCACTTATACAACATGTGCTCCACAAGACAAAGCTTGGGATGTTGAGGCTAAGTCTATTGTTATTGACAATAAGAAAAAGATAGGGGTTGCTAGAAATGCTAAATTACGGATTCGCGAGTGGCCTGTGCTCTATGTCCCCTATTTGAGCTTTCCAACCACTAAAGAAAGAAAGTCGGGGTTTCTAATGCCTTTGGCAGGATATTCTAATGTGGGTGGTTTTGACTTAGGAGTACCTTATTATTGGAATATTGCCCCTAATTATGATTTAACTGTAACGCCTCATCTTTATACAGAACGCAATGTAATGATTGGAGGAGAGTTTCGTTATTTAACATCAAAAAGTATAGGTATCATTACTGGGGATTTTCTGCCAAATGATGCTGCTTATCGTAATTTTTTAAACAGTCATGCAGACGAGTTTCCTTGGTTTAGAAACGAATCAACTAATCGTTGGCTTTGGGGGATTCGTAATACGACGCAATTTAATCCTGATTTGCGATTAAATGTGAATGTTCAACAAGTTTCTGATGATTACTACTTCCAGGACTTTAGCACTAATTTAGCGCTTATTACTGAAAGGCAGTTATTACGTCAAGCAGATTTAACCTATGCTACAGAGCATTGGACTTTTAGAGGTATGGCACAAAGCTTTCAAACCTTGCATCCAATCAATGAAACTCCTATAGCAGATCAATATGAACGCTTGCCACAATTATACGCACGTGGTTATTATTATGATCTACCCATGCAGGCTAATTTAAATGTGACTGGGCAATATGATCAGTTTTTTTGGCCGACATCAATACCGCAAGAAGTTCCCATATTAATGCCTCAAGGTGTTCCAATAGAAATGCCTCAAGGACCTAGATTTCATCTTAATCCAGGACTTTCATTACCACAAAGAACAAATTGGGGATATGTTACTCCATCCGTAGAGTTCGTAGAAAACTATTACCAGGTTCAAAACAATTGGAATAATATGCACTCAGATTACAATCGCTTTATTCCGCGCTTCAGTACTCAAGGTGGTTTGTTTTTTGAGCGTAATTCTAATTGGGGAGGGAGTGCTTATACACAAACCTTAGAGCCAAGTTTATTTTATTTGTATGTACCTTTTTATAATCAAAACCAGTTACCTATATATGATACTGCGAATATGATTTTTAATTTTGATCAACTTTTCAGAACAAATCGTTTTTCGGGGTTTGATCGAATTGGGGATGCGAATCAACTTAGTTATGCCCTTACAACTCGTTGGTTATTAGAGGAAACTGGCTCTGAGTTAGCTTCTTTTTCTATTGGACAAATTAAGTACTTCTCAGATAGAAAAGTACAACTTTGTCGTAGCCCTTCTGGTTTTTGTATTGCAAATCCTTTGGAAATAGGACAATTATCACCGTTTTATGGATTTTCTCCCATTGCTAGTCGTGCTATGTATTCTTTGAGTCCATTTTGGAAGCTGCTGGGAGATTATGTTTGGGATCCTGCTACTTCTGCAACAAATAATGCTGATTTAAATATTCATTACCAGCCAAAGCCAAATGCGGTTGTTAATTTTGGGTATAGTTACTTAGTGAATGGTGATGTTACGGCAGTAAGAAATAATATAGGAGTTGATAACGCCTTGCATCAAGCTTTGGCTTCTATTTCTTGGCCATTAAGTGATAGATGGAGCGCGATTGGTGCTTACAGCCACAATATTAGTAAAGATTATAGTATGATGTCGTTACTAGGAATGCAATATGACAATTGTTGCTGGGCGGTACGAATTTTAGGAGGAAGAACATTTAAAAACTTAGACGCAAATTATTCACCCCGATATAATAATAATATTTATTTGCAAATTTTATTAAAAGGCTTAGGATCAGTAGCTAATAGTGATCCAAGCAGTGTATTGAATACATATATCCCAGGATATAATGATCCATTTCATCGTTAAACTATTGAATGATAAAAATTGAACAAATCTGCTTGAGTTTTGGATAAAAATAACCTAAATTGCTCGAAAAAAAGTAAATAAGGATTCAGGTATGTATAAAAAAATAGCACTGATATGCATCTTCCTTTCTGTTGTTGTGGGTATGGCACAAGCAAAGCAAGTGCTGGATAAAGTAGTTGCCGTTGTCAATGATGGAGTTATTACTGAGAGTGAGTTAAACAAGCAAGTTGAATTATCTAAAAAGCAAATTCTTGCACAAAAAATGCAATTACCTGAAGAATCTGTATTACGTAAACAGGTGTTACAGCATTTGATTGATGTTGACTTACAACTTCAAATGGCGAAAAAAAATGGCCTTGCTGTAGATGATACGGAATTAAATCAGGCAATTGAAAAAATTGCGTCGGCCAATCATGCTACTTTAACCCAGCTACGTGAAGAAATTGTCCGACAGGGTATGACTTGGGATGAATATAGGGAAAATATTCGTAAAGAAATACTCTTAAGTCATTTGCAGCAAAAAGCAGTTGGCAGAGACGCTATGGTTACAAGCGAGCAAGTCGATCAATATTTAAAGACAGAGGGTGGAGTTGTCGATCGCTCAACCCTAACATACCGTATTCAAAATATAGTGATTCCTTTGGGTGAGGAGCCTACATCAGAACAAGTAAAAAAAGCTAAAAATAAAGCAGAGTTCTTGTTAACAAAAATAAAAAAAGGAGATAATTTTAGTCTTCTTGCTATAGAAAATTCAAGCGGGGAATTTGCATTGGAGGGCGGTGATTTAGGGGAGCGGCATCTCGCTGAGTTACCAGAACTATTTGCTAAAGAAGTTGTAAAAATGAAAGTCGGTCAAGTTGTTGGACCTTTGCGTGCAGGAAACGGTTTTCAGCTCATCAAATTGGTTTCTATTGGTGGTGAAAATCAACATCATATTATTACTAAGACTCATGTACGTCACATTCTTCTCAAGCCTGATCCAAGTATGCTTCCTGAGGATGCAAAGAAACAAGTGCAGAATATTTATCAGCAAATAAAAGCAGGGAAGGATTTTGCTCTGATGGCAAAACAATACTCGTTAGATTCTTCAAGCGCGGTGAAAGGTGGCGATTTGGGTTGGGTTTCACCGGGAGTATTAGTTCCTGAATTTGAAAAAGCGATGGATAAGTTATCCATTAATGAAATAAGTCCTCCCGTTAAATCACAATTTGGCTGGCATCTTATCCAAGTTCTTGGACGCAAACAAGAAGATGATTCAGAGGCGTTCAAAGTACAACAAGTAAGACAATTTTTACAGCAAAGAAAATTTGCTGAAGCAGTACAGAATTGGCAGCAACATATACGAACAGATGCATATGTTAACATCCTTGATAAGGAGTTAGCATGAAGCCACTGCTTATTAGTAGTGGAGAGCCAGCAGGCATTGGGCCAGACTTATGTTTGGCTCTTGCAAGTTACGACTTCCCATTAGTAGTTCTAGGAGATCGAGATGTTTTGGAAACTAGAGCAAAGGAATTAAAACTGGATGTTTGCTTAACTTCGTACAAAAGTGGGGAACATTTCGAGTTTAAGCATGGTCATTTGCCGATACTGTCTGTTCCTTGTCCTGCCCCAGTCCAAAGTGGGTGTCTCAATCCTGATAATGCGGTGTATGTTGTGGAGCTTCTAAACCAGGCGGCACAATTGTGTGGCAGAGGGGATTTTTCTGCTTTAGTTACTGCACCAGTTCATAAGGCAAATATTAATAAAGCTGGTATTTCATTTAGTGGGCATACTGAGTTTTTTGCCCAATTTTACAATGTGGAAACAGTGGTTATGATGTTGGCTTGCCCTCAGATGAAAGTGGCTTTAGTTACAACACACCTTCCTTTGCGAAAAGTAGCAGAATCGATTACATCCAGTTTAATTATCAAAGTGGTAAGTCAATTACATCAATCCTTGATTAAGGATTTTAATATTTTAAATCCACGCATCAGGGTAGCTGGGTTAAATCCTCATGCTGGGGAATCAGGCTATTTAGGACGGGAGGAAATTGAAGTAATTTCGCCCGCTTTAACGATTCTTCAAGATCAAGGCCTTCAAGTTGAGGGGCCTATGCCTGCAGATACGATGTTCATTAAAAGTCAATTAAATGATTGTGATGCCTATGTTGTTATGTATCATGATCAGGGGTTACCCGTCCTAAAATATGCTGACTTCCATGAAGCGGTTAATGTAACATTAGGATTACCAATCATTCGGACCTCTGTAGATCATGGAACAGCTATAGAACTAGCAGGAAAAAATCTACTTGATACGGGTTCAATGTTAGCTGCAGTTGAAATGGCTAAGTCCATGGCTTTATCCCGGATGAAACAATGACAATAATTAGCTTAATTGCCGCAATCGATGAATCTGGTGGGCTGGGAATCAATAATCAATTACTTTGTCATGCACCGGCTGATTTGCAACATTTCAAATCAATGACAATGGGAAAGCCTGTCATTATGGGAAGAAAAACATTTGCTTCTATAGGAAGGCCACTTCCTGGAAGATTAAATATTGTTCTGAGTCGTACTTCATCGCTTATCGAAGGTGTTCATGTTTTTGATTCATTAAAAAAAGCAATTGAGTATGCGGAAGGACATTATGAGATAATGATAATTGGTGGTGCTGAATTATTTAATGAAGCAATTGAGATGGCAACTTTTTTATATATTACACGCATACATCACCAATTTGCAGCTGACGTTTTTTTTCCAAAAATTGATGAATCTATTTGGCATTGCCAAAATCAACAATTCCGGCCACAGGATGAAAAAAATAAATACGATATGACATTCTGTTTTTATGAGCGTAATCGCTAAAAGTATTTATATTAACCCCAGTAATGGGTTTCTATGCGCAATTTGCAAGTAATTTAATTACCGACAATTTGAGTGGGGAATGGCATAAGCAGCTAAAGCCGCAACCCCGTCATAGCATTGATAATAGAACGATGGCGAGTATGACATACTTGATAGCAATGCTTTAAGTGACCTATAACTGTTTCAATAATTCTTCTCTGATTCAGTAATTGCTTTTCATAATTAGAGATATCAAGCTTGTCTTTCATATTTTTACGTTTTTTAGTGATTAGTTTTAAACCACTGTTAATAAGTTCTTCAAATATTTTTTTACCGATATAGCCCTTTATCACCAAAAGCAAGTCTCTTAAGCGACTTTAATAAAGGCATAGCTGCCTGGCTATCACTTTTATTACCTCTGGTGATTTTAAATGCCAGTTGAAGAAATCATCTATTTCACAGAAATAGTTACAAGCTGGTGCATGTCCATATCACAATTTCCTTTGGCCGGAAAAAAATTGCGATACGACGATGTTCCAGCTACTTTTGCTATTTCAAAATGGGATAACTCTTTGAGCAACAATTAATTTTAAATCTTAAATGCTCAGTACTGGTTTACGTTAAATATATAAAGTAAAGTCACAACATATGAGCATATTAGTAGAAACCTCAAGACTGTTAATTAAAACACCTATCTTAGATGATCTCGAGTATTGGTATTTCCTGCATTCTGATGAACATGTTATGGAATATATGGGTGGAGTCCAAAGCAAGTCCGTAATTCAGGAATGGCTTCAAAGTGATATTTTGCATTACAACAAACATCATTTCACTATGGGTTCTATTTTCGAGAAAAACAATAATGAATTCATTGGTCGTGCTGGACTTGTTTATCTTGATCACAATGAGAATCAACCGGATATCGAAATTGGATATGTTTTACATAAAAATACTGGGGGAAGGGGTATGGAGTTGAATTAGTGGAGGCATTAATTGATTGGGGATTTGCTCATTTAGCTGTTGATAAATTAGTTGTTGTTACTCGCCCTGAAAATACAAAGTCAAAGCGTTTATTAGAAAAATGTGGCTTTCATTATGTAAGAATCATTGTATTTGGTAATATAGATTTTCTATTGTATGAAGTGCATAAATAACGTTTTCAAATGAGTCCAAGAGAAAAAATATTTGCAGAGATGGGAAGTCGATAAATGATAGTCCAAGTCATCCTTGCATAGAAAACCCATTACTGGGGTTATATTAAGCTTCGTTTTCTAGTAAATCTCAAAAGATTAACTTATATGCAGCAAAAAATGACCAACTTGATCTCTAGAAAATCTATATGAGCGATAGTAGATAAGCAAAAGAAAATAATTAAAAAAAATTAAAAAAGTGTTTGACACTGGATGTGAAATGAGTAGAATACGCAGCACACCTTGAGGGTGAGTTCATTAAGAAGAGAGAAGACAAACTGTGTGGGCACTTTGGAAGGTTTTGAGTGCTTAAGAAGTGAATAGAAGAAGTAAGAAGCTGGTTTAAGACTAGCACAGGAATTGAACTGAAGAGTTTGATCCTGGCTCAGATTGAACGCTGGCGGCATGCTTAACACATGCAAGTCGAACGGCAGCATGACCTAGCTTGCTAGGTTGATGGCGAGTGGCGAACGGGTGAGTAACGCGTAGGAATATGCCTTGAAGACTGGGATAACTTGGGGAAACTCAAGCTAATACCGGATGATGTCTGCGGACGAAAGCTGGGGACCATTTTGGCCTGGCGCTTTAAGATTAGCCTGCGTCCGATTAGCTAGTTGGTGGGGTAAGGGCCTACCAAGGCGACGATCGGTAGCTGGTCTGAGAGGATGACCAGCCACACTGGAACTGAGACACGGTCCAGACTCCTACGGGAGGCAGCAGTGGGGAATATTGGACAATGGGGGGAACCCTGATCCAGCAATGCCGCGTGTGTGAAGAAGGCCTGAGGGTTGTAAAGCACTTTCAGTGGGGAGGAGGATTGATAGGTTAAGAGCTAATTGATTGGACGTTACCCACAGAAGAAGCACCGGCTAACTCCGTGCCAGCAGCCGCGGTAATACGGAGGGTGCGAGCGTTAATCGGAATTACTGGGCGTAAAGCGTGCGTAGGTGGTTGATTAAGTTATCTGTGAAATCCCTGGGCTTAACCTGGGCAGGTCAGATGATACTGGTTAACTCGAGTATGGGAGAGGGTAGTGGAATTTCCGGTGTAGCGGTGAAATGCGTAGAGATCGGAAGGAACACCAGTGGCGAAGGCGGCTACCTGGCCTAATACTGACACTGAGGCACGAAAGCGTGGGGAGCAAACAGGATTAGATACCCTGGTAGTCCACGCCGTAAACGATGTCAACTAGCTGTTGGATATATGAATATATTTAGTGGCGTAGCAAACGCGATAAGTTGACCGCCTGGGGAGTACGGTCGCAAGATTAAAACTCAAAGGAATTGACGGGGGCCCGCACAAGCGGTGGAGCATGTGGTTTAATTCGATGCAACGCGAAGAACCTTACCTACCCTTGACATACAGTGGAGCTTGCAGAGATGCGAGTGTGCCTTCGGGAACACTGCTACAGGTGCTGCATGGCTGTCGTCAGCTCGTGTCGTGAGATGTTGGGTTAAGTCCCGTAACGAGCGCAACCCTTGTCCTTAGTTACCAGCACGTGAAGGTGGGAACTCTAAGGAGACTGCCGGTGACAAACCGGAGGAAGGCGGGGACGACGTCAAGTCATCATGGCCCTTACGGGTAGGGCTACACACGTGCTACAATGGACGATACAGAGGGAAGCGAAGGGGCGACCTGGAGCCAATCTTAGAAAGTCGTTCGTAGTCCGGATTGGAGTCTGCAACTCGACTCCATGAAGTCGGAATCGCTAGTAATCGCGAATCAGCATGTCGCGGTGAATACGTTCCCGGGCCTTGTACACACCGCCCGTCACACCATGGGAGTGGGCTGCACCAGAAGTAGATAGTCTAACCTTCGGGGGGACGTTTACCACGGTGTGGTTCATGACTGGGGTGAAGTCGTAACAAGGTAGCCGTAGGGGAACCTGCGGCTGGATCACCTCCTTAAAAGATAAGGCATGAAAGGACCTCAAAGTGCCCACACAGTTTGTTTTCAGAAAGATGAAGAATCCTAAGCTCCGAAAGGAGCGAAAGATGCTCGGTAAAGCGAGAGCGAAGCGCGAGCGAAAGCTAACGCAAGTCGAAGCATTTTTGGCAAGAATTTTTGTTTTAATCAAGGCGCGAGCGTGAGCAAGCGAGGGAGCATACATCAGTATGTGACCGACCGAGCGAACGATTGCAACGCGGAGTAAAACGAAAAATCGCAGCCCAAAAAAAGGGGTCGTAGCTCAGCTGGGAGAGCACCTGCCTTGCACGCAGGGGGTCAGGAGTTCGATCCTCCTCGGCTCCACCAATTTTAGGTATTTTTCTAAGGATAGTCCAGATTAAAGTGCTTTGCGGAGTATTTTCATCTGGAATAACCAGACGTTCATTAAAAAAATGGGTAAATAAAGAGGTAACACAAGCGACTTGTATTGAGCAGTAAAGCATATAATTTTGAGGTAATTGAGATTATATGGTCAAGAAGAGAAGCGCAAACGGTGGATGCCTTGGCAGTAAGAGGCGAAGAAGGACGTGGAATCCTGCGAAAAGCTTTGGTGAGCTGGAAACGAGCGCTGAGCCAAAGATGTCCGAATGGGGGAACCCGGCCATGCGTGAGCATGGTCATCTATGACTGAATACATAGGTTATAGAGGCGAACTCGGGGAACTGAAACATCTAAGTACCCGAAGGAAAAGAAATCAAAAGAGATTCTCCAAGTAGCGGCGAGCGAACGGGGAGGAGCCTGGCGTGATTTATTGTGAGAGGAAGTGGAACAATTTGGGAAAGTTGGCGATAGAGGGTGAAAGCCCCGTACACGGGAAGCTCATGAAGAACTAGGCACGCGAATAAGTAGGCCGGGACACGTGTAATCCTGGTTGAAGATGGGTGGACCATCATCCAAGGCTAAATACTCCTTACTGACCGATAGTGAACCAGTACCGTGAGGGAAAGGTGAAAAGAACCCCGGAGAGGGGAGTGAAATAGAACCTGAAACCGTTTGCGTACAAGCAGTGGGAGCATGGCTTAGGCTGTGTGACTGCGTACCTTTTGTATAATGGGTCAGCGAGTTACTTTCAGTGGCGAGGTTAACTGAATAAGGGAGCCGTAGAGAAATCGAGTCTGAATAGGGCGAGAGTCGCTGTGAGTAGACCCGAAACCGGGCGATCTAGTCATGTGCAGGATGAAGGTTGGGTAACACCAAGTGGAGGTCCGAACCGGGTAATGTTGAAAAATTATCGGATGACGTGTGACTAGGAGTGAAAGGCTAATCAAGCCCGGAGATAGCTGGTTCTCCCCGAAAGCTATTTAGGTAGCGCCTCGTGAATGATTGTTGGGGGTAGAGCACTGTTTCGGCTAGGGGGCTGTCATGGCTTACCAAACCGATGCAAACTCCGAATACCGGCTAATTGAATCACGGGAGACACACGGCGGGTGCTAACGTCCGTCGTGAAGAGGGAAACAACCCAGACCGCCAGCTAAGGTCCCCAAGTACTAGTTAAGTGGGAAACGATGTGGGAAGGCACAGACAGCCAGGAGGTTGGCTTAGAAGCAGCCACCCTTTAAAGAAAGCGTAATAGCTCACTGGTCGAGTCGGCCTGCGCGGAAGATGTAACGGGGCTAAAACTAGTCACCGAAGCTGCGGATGTGTGCTAGGCACACGTGGTAGGGGAGCGTTCTGTAAGCTGATGAAGGTGCATTGAGAAGTGTGCTGGAGGTATCAGAAGTGCGAATGCTGACATGAGTAACGATAATGAGGGTGAAAAGCCCTCACGCCGGAAGTCCCAGGTTTCCTGCACGACGTTAATCGGAGCAGGGTGAGTCGGCCCCTAAGGCGAGGCTGAAGAGCGTAGTCGATGGGAACCAGGTTAATATTCCTGGACTTTTTATAAGTGGTGAAGTGGGGACGAAGAAGGCTAGGTGAGCCAGGCGATGGTTGTCCTGGTATGTGCATGTAGGGGGATGGTTTAGGCAAATCCGGACCATTATTAACTCTGAGGTGCGACATGGTGCTGACACTTCGGTGTACGGCGAAGTCATTGATGCCCGGCTTCCAGGAAAAGCTGCTAGCCATAACTTATAGAGAACCGTACCGCAAACCGACACAGGTGGACAGGTAGAGAATACTAAGGCGCTTGAGAGAACTCGGGTGAAGGAACTAGGCAAAATGGTACCGTAACTTCGGGAGAAGGTACGCCCTTTTCGGTGAAGGAATTTACTTTCTGAGCTGGAGAGGGCCGCAGAGACCAGGTGGCTGCGACTGTTTATTAAAAACACAGCACTCTGCAAATTCGTAAGAAGACGTATAGGGTGTGACGCCTGCCCGGTGCCGGAAGGTTAATTGATGGGGTTATCTTCGGAGAAGCTCTTGATCGAAGCCCCGGTAAACGGCGGCCGTAACTATAACGGTCCTAAGGTAGCGAAATTCCTTGTCGGGTAAGTTCCGACCTGCACGAATGGCGTAACGATGGCCACACTGTCTCCACCCGAGACTCAGTGAAATTGAAATCGCTGTGAAGATGCAGTGTACCCGCGGCTAGACGGAAAGACCCCGTGAACCTTTACTATAGTTTTGCACTGGACTTTGATGATAACTGTGTAGGATAGGTGGGAGGCTAAGAAGTATCCACGCTAGTGGGTATGGAGCCGACCTTGAAATACCACCCTGTTGTTATTGAGGTTCTAACTTGGTCCCATTATCTGGGATAAGGACAGTGTATGATGGGTAGTTTGACTGGGGCGGTCTCCTCCCAAAGAGTAACGGAGGAGCACAAAGGTACCCTCGGTACGGTCGGACATCGTACCAAGAGTGTAAAGGCATAAGGGTGCTTGACTGCGAGAGCGACGGCTCGAGCAGGAACGAAAGTTGGTCTTAGTGATCCGGTGGTTCTGAATGGAAGGGCCATCGCTCAACGGATAAAAGGTACTCCGGGGATAACAGGCTGATACCGCCCAAGAGTTCATATCGACGGCGGTGTTTGGCACCTCGATGTCGGCTCATCACATCCTGGGGCTGAAGCAGGTCCCAAGGGTATGGCTGTTCGCCATTTAAAGTGGTACGCGAGCTGGGTTTAGAACGTCGTGAGACAGTTCGGTCCCTATCTGCCGTGGGCGTAGGAAAATTGAGAGGAGCTGCTCCTAGTACGAGAGGACCGGAGTGGACGAACCTCTGGTGTACCGGTTGTCACGCCAGTGGCATTGCCGGGTAGCTAAGTTCGGACGGGATAACCGCTGAAAGCATCTAAGCGGGAAGCCTCCCTCAAGATGAGTTTTCCCTTGAAGCCCGTTGAAGACTACGACGTTGATAGGCAAGGTGTGGAAGCGTAGTAATGCGTGAAGCTAACTTGTACTAATTGGCTGATTGTCTTGACCATATAATCTGAGTTACTTCAGAGTGAAACGAATATAAGTGACACCATGACTCTCTTTATTTACCGGAAGTAACGCGCTCCAAGGCGCGCTACTCAAAACAGTTTTCCTGGCGACCATAGCGGTTTGGAACCACCTGATTCCATCTCGAACTCAGTAGTGAAACGAACATGCGCCAATGATAGTGTGAGGTTTCCTCATGTGAAAGTAGGTCATCGCCAGGGTCTTTTTTAAGTGATTATCAAGCTGAAGAAAGCTAGATATCGCAATATTGCTTAGAGCATGAGCAAAAGAGGTATATGCCGGCGTAGCTCAGTTGGTAGAGCAACTGACTTGTAATCAGTAGGTCCTGGGTTCGATTCCTAGTGCCGGCACCATTTCATGAGGTTAACCGTTAACAAAATGTTGACATTCTATTCATCTTAAAAGACAATAACGTTCTTTTTGGAGGGGTTCCCGAGCGGTCAAAGGGATCAGACTGTAAATCTGACGGCTCAGCCTTCGAAGGTTCGAATCCTTCCCCCTCCACCAATTTATAAGAAGGACGAATACAAGCGGGTGTAGTTCAATGGTAGAACTTCAGCCTTCCAAGCTGATAGCGTGGGTTCGATTCCCATCACCCGCTCCAATTTATTAGTAATAGTGGCTTGTTCATATAGTCAGCAAGCTAGTATGTAAGGCCCACATAGCTCAGGCGGTAGAGCACTTCCTTGGTAAGGAAGAGGTCGTTGGTTCGAGTCCAGTTGTGGGCACCATAACGTAAAATAGCAAATGGGGAGACTTTCCAATGGCGAAGGAAAAATTTGAACGTAAAAAGCCACATGTGAATGTGGGGACGATCGGTCACGTAGACCACGGTAAGACCACATTAACAGCGGCAATTACCACGATCATGGCAAAGAAATTTGGTGGTATAGCAAAAGCATACGATCAGATCGATGCGGCACCAGAAGAAAGAGAGCGAGGCATTACAATATCTACAGCGCACGTTGAATATGAATCAGCGAACAGACATTATGCGCATGTGGATTGCCCTGGACATGCTGACTATGTGAAGAACATGATTACGGGTGCAGCGCAAATGGACGGAGCGATACTGGTAGTATCTGCAGCGGATGGTCCTATGCCTCAAACTAGAGAGCATATACTGTTGTCCCGCCAAGTAGGTGTACCGTACATTGTCGTATTTATGAATAAAGCGGACATGGTTGATGATCCTGAGTTATTAGAACTTGTTGAAATGGAAGTCCGTGATTTGTTAAGCAGTTACGATTTTCCTGGGGATGACATTCCAATTATTGTTGGTTCTGCCTTGAAAGCATTAGAAGGTGATAGCAGTGATATTGGTGTACCAGCGATTGAGAAGCTAGTAGAAACTATGGATTCATACATTCCAGAGCCGGTACGCAACATTGATAAGTCGTTTTTATTACCGATTGAAGATGTATTTTCAATATCTGGTCGAGGAACAGTAGTAACAGGACGTATCGAGAGCGGAATTATCAAAGTAGGCGAAGAGATTGAGATTGTTGGAATTCGTGATACATCAAAGACGACCTGTACAGGTGTTGAGATGTTTCGTAAGTTGTTAGACGAAGGACGAGCTGGTGATAACGTAGGAATATTACTTCGTGGAACTAAGCGAGATGAAGTTGAGCGTGGCCAAGTATTAGCGAAGCCAGGCACAATTAAGCCTCATACAAAATTTGAAGCGGAAGTATACGTGTTATCTAAAGAAGAAGGTGGCCGACATACTCCATTTTTCAATGGATATAGACCGCAGTTTTATTTTAGAACAACGGACGTAACAGGCACTTGTGATTTACCATCTGGAGTAGAAATGGTAATGCCTGGAGATAACGTACAGTTGACTGTAAATTTACATGCGCCTATTGCGATGGATGAAGGTTTACGTTTTGCAATTCGGGAAGGTGGCCGTACTGTTGGCGCCGGTGTTGTCGCTAAAATTATCGAGTAATAAGGTAGATTTTATGGCATGCACCATGATGGTTCATGCCAAATAATATAGGCCAGTAGCTCAATTGGCAGAGTGGCGGTCTCCAAAACCGCAGGTTGGGGGTTCGATTCCCTCCTGGCCTGCCAACAAACAAGTGAATATGAAAAGTTTGAACGAAACTCAAAGTAATACTAAAGATGTACTTTCTTGGGTGGCTATAGTTTTTATAACTTTAGCGGCCTTTTTTTGCACTTACTATTACACTTTATCAGGCCCTATAGAGTCTATAATATGGCTTGTATGGTTTTTATTAGCTATATTTTTGGCTTACCTAACATCTGCAGGTAAAAAAGTGTTTCACTTTGCTCAAGAATCAAAAGTTGAGCTATTAAAGGTCGTTTGGCCTACACGTCAAGAAACAATACAAACAACAACAATCGTTATTGTCATGGTTGCATTAACCGGATTTATACTCTGGGGAGTGGATTCAATAATGATGTGGGCAATCGCAAAAATAACGCATTTAGGGTGAGTTCGGTGGAAGAGCAAAAATCGAAACAATGGTATGTTGTGCATGCCTATTCTGGCTATGAAAATTTTGTCATGCGTGAAATTATATCGCGTACAAAACACCATAATTTAGAAGATAAAATTGGTGAGGTTGTCGTACCCTCAGAAGAAGTTGTTGAGATGCGTTCAGGTCAAAAGCGCAAGAGTACACGAAAATTTTTTCCAGGCTATGTATTAGTAAACATGGTTATGGATGATCAAACTTGGCATATGATACGAGCGATACCAAGAGTTTTAGGCTTTATTGGTGGAACAAGTCAAACGCCTACACCTATCACAGACAAAGAAGCTCAAGCAATTATGCAGCGAGTTGAAGATGGAGTCACTAAACCAAGACCTAAGATTCTATTTGAACCTGGTGAGGTTGTACGTGTAAAAGAAGGCCCATTTGTCGACTTCAATGGAGTTGTTGAAGAAGTTAATTATGAGAAAAGCAGATTAAGAGTGGCGGTTCTTATTTTTGGACGCTCAACTCCAGTAGAACTTGAGTTTAGTCAAGTAGAAAAAACTTAGTTCGCTAAGGTGTTCTAATTAAATCACTTTATAAAATAAAGATAATAATTTAATTTAGAACTATTTTATGTTAAGGGGAGCTAGAACTTAAGTAATTATAAATGATAAATAAAATTACTAGAAGCTAGCGCTTAACCCGTAAGGAGTAATCATGGCAAAAAAAGTAGAAGCATATATCAAATTACAAATTCCAGCAGGTAAGGCTAATCCAAGTCCACCTGTAGGACCTGCATTAGGTCAAAGAGGTGTTAACATCATGGAATTTTGTAAAGCATTTAATGCAGCGACACAACAAATGGAGCAAGGTTTACCTACCCCTGTTGTAATAACTGTTTATAGTGATCGCAGTTTTACTTTCGTTACTAAAACACCTCCAGCTTCAGTTCTTTTGAAAAAGGCAGCAGGTATTCAAAGCGGAAGTGGCACGCCCAACACGAAAAAAGTGGCCAAACTTAACGTCAAGCAACTGGAAGAAATTGCAAAACTTAAGGAACCTGATTTAACTGCAGCAAGTCTAGCAGCAGCAGTTAGATGTATTGCAGGTACAGCACGCAGTATGGGTATTGACGTTGAAGGTTTAGAATAGGGGGTTGCCATGGCAAGAGTATCTAAGAAACAAAAAAAGATTTTAGAGGTAGTTAAAGCTGGTCACTTATACAGTGCGAGTGAAGCAATAAATATTTTAAAGCAATTTGCATCAACTAAATTCCGTGAAAGCCTAGATATCAGTGTTAACCTTGGTGTTGATCCTCGAAAATCAGACCAAGTAGTACGCTCATCAACTAACTTACCTAAAGGTACAGGAAAAGTGGTTCGTGTTGCTGTTTTTGCACAAGGTGATAATGCAACTAAGGCAAAAGATGCAGGTGCTGACATAGTTGGCTTTGAAGATTTAGCTGAAAAAATTAAAGGTGGAGCAATGGATTTTGATGTGGTCATTGCAACCCCTGATGCAATGCGCATTGTTGGACAGTTAGGTCAAGTTTTGGGGCCAAGAGGTTTAATGCCTAATCCAAAAGTTGGAACTGTTACTACAAATGTTGACGCCGCAGTCAAAGATGCTAAGTCAGGACAAGTACGTTATAGAACGGATAAAAATGGTATTATTCATTGTACTGTTGGAAAGGTTGATTTTGCAGCAGAAGATATTATTGAGAATATCGTCGCTCTAATAAATGACTTGAAAAAGGCAAAACCTTCTTCATCAAAAGGCCAATACTTAAAGAAAATTTCTTTATCTACAACAATGGGGCCAGGTTTATCTATTGATATTTCATCAATACCTGTGTAATATATCCACCCATTTTAAGAATTCACGGCATAGATTTGGTTCCATGCCGTCGAAGACCGCAGGTGCAATCGCTTAATTTCCTGCGCAGACGGTGAACCGGCTCCAATTTAAGAGACGGCCACCATAACTGGCAAATCCTCGTGATTTGTAACTATTAGGAGGTCAGTAACGTGACATTAAATTTAGCTGCAAAAAAAGCTGTTGTTGAAGAAGTGACTGCGGTCGCCTCAAAGGCTATTTCGGCAGTAGTTGCTGATTATCGAGGTTTAACTGTTAATCAAATGACGCATTTACGTAGTGAAGCACGTAAGTCAGGTGTTTATCTTCGGGTTGTAAGGAATACTTTAACACGAAGAGCATTTAAAAACACTGAATTTGAGTGCTTAAACGACTTGCTGGTAGGGCCGTTGTTTGTTGCTCTATCATTAGAAGCTCCTAGTGATGCAGCAAGGCTACTTAAAGAATTTTCAAAAACATTTGAAAAACTTCAAGTTAAAGCATTATCAGTAGGTGGTAAAGTATATTCAGCAGATCAGATTGATGCTGTTGCAAGCTTGCCAACACGTGATGAAGCAATAGCTAAGTTAATGTATGTGATGAAAGCGCCAATTGAAAAATTTGTCAGAACTCTTGCTGAGCCACATGCTAAATTAGTAAGAACCTTAGCAGCAGTAAAAGATAAGAAAGCAGGTTAAATCTCTTTAAATCAATAAATTAATTTTAAATCAGGAGCTAGTAATGGCTGTGTCAAAAAATGATATTTTAGAAACCATAGCAAACATGTCTGTTATGGAAGTAGTTGAACTAATCGAAGCAATGGAAGAGAAATTTAATGTTTCTGCTGCCGCTGCTGCTGTTGCAGTTGCTGCACCTGCCGCTGCTGCTGCCGCTGTTGAAGAACAAACTGAATTTACAGTTGTTATGACCAGCTTCGGTGCAAACAAAGTAAACGTTATTAAAGCAGTTCGTGGTATAACTGGTCTTGGCTTAAAAGAAGCTAAAGATTTAGTAGAAGGTGCTCCTTCAACAATTAAAGAAGCTGTATCTAAAGATGAAGCTGCTAATATCAAGAAAGAACTTGAAGAAGCTGGTGCTTCAGTAGAAGTTAAATAATAAAGTTATATCAATGAGATAGGAACCCAGCCATGTTTTCATGGCTGGGTTTACGTGTTTGAAGTCATCAATAATTTACAGAGGAAACACCATGGCCGTTGCAGAAGCTAAACCTCAATATTCGCATGCTGAGAAAAAACGATTTCGCAAAAGCTTTGGTAAGCAGGCCGATAAAATGGCAATACCAAATCTGCTTGAAATTCAATTAAAATCTTATAGGGATTTTCTTCAGGCCGATAGCAAAGCAAATGAACACTTTAATACAGGATTACATGCTGCATTTTCTTCTGTATTCCCAATTGATAGTTTTTCTGGCAATGCAAGACTTGAATATGTTGGCTATAAGCTTGGTGAACCAGCATTTGATGTGCGTGAATGCAAATTAAGAGGCTTAACTTATTCTGCACCGTTAAGGGTTAAAATAAGACTTGTTATTCTTGATAAAGATGCAAGCGAAGATCCTAAGCCAATCAAAGATATTAGAGAACAAGATGTTTTTATGGGTGAAATTCCTTTAATGACGGATGTGGGGACATTTGTCATAAACGGTACTGAAAGAGTAGTTGTTTCACAATTACATCGTTCGCCTGGCGTTATATTTGAACATGATAAAGGAAAAACGCATTCATCTGGGAAATTACTCTATTCTGCACGAATCATTCCATATCGAGGTTCTTGGTTGGATTTTGAGTTCGATCCTAAGGATTGTGTTTATGTTCGAATTGATAGAAGACGTAAGTTACCCGTTAGTATTTTGCTACGCGCTTTAGGATATGAAACAGAAGATATCCTAGGTGAATTTTTTGAAATGACGAGTTGTTATCTTAAAAATGGAGAATATCATATTGATTTAATTCCTCAACGCTTACGAGGTGAAATAGCATCATTTGATATTCTTGTACCAGGAACTGGTGAACTTATTGTTGAGCAAGGGAGAAGAATTACTGCGCGCCATATTAAGCAAATGGAAAAAGCGCAAATGAAAGATCTAATTGTTCCTCGAGATTATTTATTAGGCAAAACATTAGCAAAAAATATTGTTGATACATTAACTGGTGAGTTGGTTGCACAAGCAAATGACGAAGTTACCGAGGCTCTACTTGATGCAATGATTACTAGTGGTATTCATGAATTCAATATGATTTATACAAATGATTTAGATCATGGCTCTTATATTTCTGATACGGTAAAAATTGATCCTACTTCGAGTCAATTGGAAGCGCTTGTAGAAATATATCGAATGATGCGTCCTGGTGAGCCGCCAACTAAAGAAGCTGCAGAAGCCTTATTTAAAAATCTATTTTTTGTAGAAGAGCGTTATGATTTATCTGCAGTTGGTAGAATGAAATTTAATCGTCGTGTTGGTAGAAAAAATGATGATGGTCCGGGTACATTGACCAAAGAAGACATAATGGCGGTTATTAAGACATTAATAGACATTAGAAATGGCATTGGAATGGTCGATGATATCGATCATCTTGGTAATCGTAGAGTACGTAGTGTTGGAGAAATGACTGAAAACCAATTTAGGGTTGGTCTTGTTCGCGTTGAAAGAGCAGTTAAAGAACGATTAAGTTTAGTTGAGTCTGAAAATTTAATGCCACAGGATTTAATTAATGCAAAACCTGTTTCTGCTGCAATTAAAGAGTTTTTTGGTTCAAGTCAGTTGTCTCAATTTATGGATCAGGTAAATCCATTATCAGGAGTAACTCATAAGCGAAGAGTATCCGCTTTGGGCCCAGGTGGATTAACTCGTGAACGCGCTGGCTTTGAAGTCCGTGACGTACATACAACACATTATGGTCGTGTATGCCCAATTGAAACTCCGGAAGGTCCAAATATTGGATTGATTAACTCTTTATCTGTTTATGCACGAACAAATGATTATGGTTTTATTGAAACTCCATGCCGAAAAGTAATTGATGGTCGTGTTACAGAGGACATTGAATATTTATCAGCTATTGAAGAAGTTGACCAATATATTGCTCAATCAAGTGTAGCTCTTGATGAGAATGGAAATATTTTAGCGGATTTAGTTCCTTGTAGACATCAAAACGAATTTTCGTTGACAACACCCGATAAAATTAATTACATGGATATTTCACCTAAACAGATCGTGTCAGTAGCAGCTTCACTAATTCCTTTCTTAGAGCACGACGACGCAAACCGTGCCTTGATGGGATCAAACATGCAACGCCAAGCAGTTCCTACTTTGCGTTCCGAAAAGCCCTTGGTTGGGACTGGTATGGAGCGTATAGTTGCTTCAGACTCAGGGGTTTCTGTAGTGGCAAAACGAGGTGGAATAATTGATTTAGTGGATGCTTCACGTATCGTTGTGCGTGTTAATGACGATGAAACAACAGCGGGTGAAACAGGTGTTGATATCTATAATTTGACTAAATATTTTCGCTCAAACCAAGATACATGTATCAATCAACGCCCAATAGTAAGAACGGGTGATATGATTCAGAGAGGCGATGTTTTAGCTGATGGTCCTTGCACTGATATGGGCGAACTTGCATTAGGACAAAATTTATTAGTTGCCTTTATGCCCTGGAATGGATACAACTTCGAAGATTCTATTCTTATTTCTGAGCGTATTGTTCAAGATGATCGTTTTACAACGATTCATATAGAAGAACTAACCTGTATTGCGCGTGATACTAAATTAGGCGCAGAAGAAATTACTGCAGATATACCCAATGTAGGTGAGTCAGCACTTTCAAGTTTGGACGAATCTGGAGTTGTGTATATTGGTGCAGAAGTTAATGCAGGCGATATCCTAGTAGGAAAGGTAACACCTAAAGGTGAAACTCAGCTTACTCCCGAAGAAAAATTATTACGTGCTATCTTTGGTGAAAAAGCATCTGATGTTAAAGACTCTTCGTTAAGAGTTCCATCAGGTATGAATGGCACTGTAATTGATGTGCAAGTATTTACGCGTGATGGATTGGAAAAAGATGCACGCGCAAAAAGTATCGAGGAAGAACATCTTGCTCGAGTACGTAAGGATCTTGTTGACGAACGACGTATTCGTGAAGAAGATATTTATCATCGTGTATCCAATATTATTCTCGACAAAGTAGCTACTGGTGGTCCAGGAAATTTGAGACCAGGCTCAAAAGTGACGCAAGAATATTTGCAGAGCATCACTCGAGATAAATGGTTTGATATTCGTTTAGAAAATGATGCCATCAGCCAGCAATTAGAACAGCTTTCTAAGCAACTTGAAATGCTGACTAAAGAGATGGAAAAACGCTTTAATGATAGCAGAAAGAAAATTATCCAAGGTGATGATTTGGCTCCTGGCGTATTAAAGATTGTTAAAGTATATCTTGCTGTTAAGCGAAGAATTCAGCCGGGTGATAAAATGGCTGGTCGCCATGGTAATAAAGGGGTTATCTCCATTGTTGTTCCTGTAGAAGATATGCCTCATATGGAAGATGGTACAGCTGTAGATATCGTATTAAATCCTTTAGGCGTACCTTCGCGTATGAATATCGGACAGGTATTGGAAACACATCTTGGTTTAGCTGCTAAAGGGTTAGGAAATAAAATTGCACAAATGCTGGATTTAAAACAAAATTCAGCTGAAATCCGAGCTTTCTTGAATAAAATATATAACCACGATGGCATACAAAGAGTAAATCTGGATTGTCTAAACGATGAAGAACTGTATCGCTTAGCGGATAATTTGCGTGCCGGCGTGCCAATGGCAACCCCTGTCTTTGATGGTGCCTCCGAAGCAGAAATAAAAAGTATGCTGCAACTCGCAGATCTATCACCTGATGGGAAAACCATTTTGTATGATGGTAGAACAGGTAATCAATTTGATAATCCAGTAACAGTTGGATACATGTATATGTTAAAACTAAATCATTTAGTTGATGATAAAATGCATGCCCGTTCCACTGGTTCATACAGTTTAGTAACGCAACAGCCACTTGGCGGTAAAGCCCAATTTGGAGGACAACGCTTTGGAGAGATGGAAGTGTGGGCGCTTGAAGCATATGGTGCAGCATATACATTACAGGAAATGTTGACAGTGAAATCAGACGACGTTGGAGGTAGAACAAAAATCTACAAGAATATAGTCGATGGAGACCATCGCATGGATCCAGGAATGCCTGAATCTTTCAACGTACTATTAAAAGAAATCCGTGCTTTAGGGATAGATATAGAACTCGAACACGATTAACTTTTTAGCGATACATACTGATTAACAAATTTTTGGAGGCATAGACTTGAGTACTCTAAACGACGGCCCAATGAATGAACCAATGAGAAAAGCACCTGTAATGAGTGACCTACTGGGTATCCTCAAACAACAGGGACAAAGTGAAGAGTTTGATGCAATTAAAATCGCTTTAGCATCTCCTGAACTCATTCGTTCATGGTCATATGGTGAAGTAAAGAAACCTGAAACTATTAATTATCGTACATTTAAACCAGAGCGAGATGGATTATTCTGTGCTAAAACTTTCGGTCCAGTAAAAGATTATGAATGCTTATGTGGTAAGTATAAGCGGCTGAAACATCGTGGCGTAATTTGTGAAAAATGTGGTGTTGAACTTGCTTTAGCAAAGGTACGACGTGAGCGTATGGGGCATATTGAACTTGCAAGTCCAGTAGCACATATTTGGTTCCTGAAGTCATTACCTTCTAGAATTGGTCTGCTTTTAGATATGACCTTAAGAGATATAGAACGTGTTCTATACTTTGAAGCATTTGTTGTCGTTGATCCAGGGATGACCGAACTTGAACGTGGCCAGTTATTAAATGATGAGGCTTATCTGGATGCAATGGAACAATATGGTGATGAATTTGATGCGCGTATGGGCGCAGAAGCAATTCGTGATTTACTTCGTCAAGTTGATTTGGAAGAGGAAATCAAGAGCTTGCGCGAAGAATTACCAACGACCAGCTCTGAAACAAAAATTAAAAAGATCACTAAGCGATTAAAACTTCTGGAAGCTTTTTATGATTCAGGTAACAAACCTGAGTGGATGATTATGGATGTCTTGCCTGTACTGCCTCCAGATTTAAGACCATTAGTCCCCTTAGATGGTGGACGTTTTGCTACTTCTGATCTTAATGATTTATACCGACGTGTGATCAATCGAAACAATCGCTTAAAACGTTTGTTGGATCTTAATGCTCCTGATATTATCGTTCGTAATGAAAAAAGAATGTTGCAAGAATCAGTGGATGCTCTTTTGGATAATGGCCGTCGTGGTCGTGCAATCACTGGTACTAATAAACGACCGCTAAAATCATT
Source organism: Legionella cincinnatiensis (assembly GCF_900452415.1). NCBI lineage: Bacteria > Pseudomonadati > Pseudomonadota > Gammaproteobacteria > Legionellales > Legionellaceae > Legionella > Legionella cincinnatiensis. The sequence continues at coordinate 551,881 of NZ_UGNX01000001.1, forward strand.
AGCGGATATGATTAAAGGAAAGCAAGGTCGTTTTCGTCAGAATCTTCTGGGTAAGCGTGTTGACTATTCGGGGCGTTCAGTAATCGTAGTAGGCCCTACTTTAAAATTACACCAATGTGGATTACCTAAGAAAATGGCGCTTGAGCTCTTTAAGCCATTTATTTTTAGTAAGCTTGAGTTCAGAGGATTAGCGACAACGATTAAAGCTGCTAAGAAAATGGTTGAGCGTGAAGAATCAGTTGTATGGGACATTTTAGATGATGTCATTCGTGAACATCCTATTCTACTTAACAGAGCTCCTACACTGCATCGTCTGGGTATTCAAGCGTTTGAACCAGTATTAATTGAAGGTAAAGCGATTCAGCTCCACCCTCTGGTTTGTACTGCATATAACGCGGACTTTGACGGTGACCAAATGGCGGTGCATGTACCGTTGACCCTAGAGGCACAACTTGAAGCTCGCTCACTAATGATGTCAACAAACAACATTCTGTCGCCAGCAAGCGGAGAGCCAATTATCGTTCCTAGCCAAGACGTTGTTCTCGGTTTGTATTACTTAACCCGAGAAAAAGTTAACGCTTTAGGGGAAGGAAAAATTTTTGTGAGCGCACAAGAAGCGCAGAATTTTTATGAAGCTGGTCATCTTGATATTCATGCAAAAATCAAGATTCGTATGCCTAAAGAAAATGAACCAGGGCATCATCTTGTTGAGACTACAGTCGGTCGAGCTATCCTTGCTCAGATTTTACCTAAAGGCATGTCTTTTGTGCAAATAAATCGCACCATGACTAAAAAGGTAATTACTAAGGTTATTGATACGTGTTATAGAACTTTTGGGTTGAAAGAAACTGTAATTTTTGCAGATAAATTAATGTATACAGGCTTTAAATATGCAACCCGTTCCGGTGCGTCTATTGGTATTGAAGATATGGAAATACCTGACGATAAAGCAAGTATTATTGAGCACGCGTATAATGAAGTTCGAGAAATTGAATCACAATTCCGTTCTGGTTTAGTAACTAATGGTGAGCGTTACAATAAGGTCATTGATATTTGGTCTCGTACTAATGAATTAGTCGCTAAGTCCATGATGAGTAAGATTGCAACCGAACAAGTTGCTAATGTGAAGGGAGATCTAATAAGACAAGAGTCTTTTAACCCCATATTTATGATGGCTGATTCAGGAGCGAGAGGTTCTGCTGCGCAAATTAGACAGCTTGCGGGTATGCGTGGATTGATGGCTGCTCCAGATGGTTCAATTATTGAAACGCCCATTACAGCGAACTTCCGCGAAGGATTGAACGTATTTCAATACTTCATTTCAACGCATGGTGCTCGCAAAGGTTTGGCTGATACTGCGTTGAAAACTGCTAACTCTGGTTATTTGACGCGACGTCTTGTTGATGTGGCTCAAGACGTGGTCATTACAGAAGATGATTGCGGTGTTGATACCGGTATTCTGATGCAACCATTGATTGAAGGTGGTGATATTGTTGAACCACTTCATGAGCGAGTATTAGGACGAGTAGTTGCCGCTGATGTTTACATTCCTAATCAAAGTGAACCTGTCGTCACGGCGGGAACCTTATTGGATGAAGCATGGGTTGAAAATTTAGAAAAACAAGGTGTGGATCAAATTTTAGTTCGTTCACCTATTACGTGCCAAACTCGTTATGGTTTATGCGCTAAGTGTTACGGACGTGATTTAGCAAGAGGACATCTTGTTAATACAGGTGAAGCCGTAGGAATTATTGCAGCGCAATCGATTGGTGAGCCTGGAACACAGTTAACCATGCGTACCTTCCATATTGGTGGTGCGGCTTCGAGAGCAACAGCTGCGAATAATATTCAAATTAAAACCAAAGGGGTTATTCGATTACATAATATTAAGACAGTAACTCATGAAAATAAAAACTTAGTCGCTGTATCACGTTCTGGTGAAGTAACTATTGTTGACGAATTTGGTCGTGAACGTGAACGCTATAAAGTTCCTTATGGTGCTGTAATTTCAGTTCACGATAGTTCGAATGTTGATGCTGGACAAATTATTGCGACATGGGATCCTCATACCCATCCAGTTATTTCTGAAGTTGGTGGATACTTAAAGTTTGTTGATTTAATTGATGGTATCACTATGAATCGACAAACGGATGAATTAACTGGTTTAAGTAATATTGTAGTGATCGATGCGAAACAAAGAAGTGCTGCAGGACGAGATTTAAGACCAATGGTAAAATTGGTAACTGAAACTGGCGAGGATATTTATCTTGCAGGAACCAATGTTCCAGCGCAATATTACCTTCCAGTAGATGCTATCGTAAATTTTGAAGATGGTGGTCATGTAGGCGTGGGTGATGTTATCGCTCGTATTCCTCAAGAACGGTCTAAAACACGCGATATCACTGGGGGTCTACCTCGAGTTGCTGATTTATTTGAAGCCCGTAAGCCGAAAGATTCTGCAGTTATGGCGGAAGTTTCGGGAATGGTTAGTTTTGGGAAGGAAACAAAAGGTAAACGTAGATTAATTATCAATGTTTCTGAAGACCAATGTCATGAAGAGCTTATTCCTAAATGGCGTCATATCTCTGTTTTCGAAGGAGAGCATGTTGAACGCGGAGAAATTATTGCGGAAGGGGCACTTAATCCTCATGATATATTACGTTTACTTGGTGTGGGTGCATTAGCGAATTACATTGTAAATGAAGTACAAGATGTATATCGATTGCAAGGTGTTAAAATTAATGACAAACATATCGAAGTAATTGTAAGACAGATGTTACGTAAACGAGTTATAACTTTTGCTGGGGATTCAAAATTCTTGGTGGGAGAGCAAATCGAAGAAAGCGTCTTGCTGCAAGAGAATGACAAACTTATTGCAGAAGGAAAACAAGTCGCCAGAGGTATACCTATTTTATTAGGTATCACAAAAGCTTCTTTGGCTACTGAATCATTTATATCAGCTGCTTCATTCCAAGAGACAACGAGAGTTCTAACGGAAGCTGCTGTAAGTGGTAAAATAGATGATTTACGTGGCTTAAAGGAAAATGTGATGGTTGGACGTCTGATCCCTGCTGGAACAGGTTATGCCTATCATCAAGGTCGTAAAATAAAGAGAGCAAAGGCTGCAGCCGGTGAGTACCCTGTACATACTGTAACTGCAAGTGATGTTGAGCATGCGTTGAGTGAAGCATTAAACGCAGATAATCAAGAACACTAGTTCGGATTGAAAACGGCAGATTAAAACTTGACAAATCTGCCGTAGCTATATAGAATCCGGCCTCCTTATGTATTCGAAATAATCAAAAGAGACAGATCGGAGTTAAGTATAAATGGCTACTATTAATCAGTTAGTAAGAAAGCCTCGTGTGGACGTAAAGAAGAAAAGTAACGTACCTGCACTGGAATCATGTCCACAACGACGTGGAGTATGTACGCGTGTTTACACTACTACACCCAAAAAACCTAACTCAGCTATGCGTAAGGTTGCTCGTGTGCGTTTAACCAATGGATTTGAAGTAACATCCTATATTGGTGGTGAAGGCCATAACCTCCAAGAACACTCTGTTGTTCTTATAAGAGGTGGTCGTGTTAAAGATTTACCTGGTGTGCGTTATCACACTGTTCGAGGTAGCTTAGATACATCAGGTGTTAACGATCGTAAACAAGGTCGTTCGAAATATGGTACTAAGAAGCCAAAAGATAAAAAATAACTGATTGTAGGAAATAGAAATGCCTAGAAGAAGAGAAGTCCCCAAAAGAGAAATTTTGCCGGATCCAAAGCATCATAGTGAACTGTTAGCAAAGTTTATTAACGTACTCATGGTTAGCGGCAAAAAATCTGTTGCTGAAAAAATAATCTATGGCGCTTTATCTGTTATGGAAGAGCGTGTTAAAAAGATGAAAAAAACAGATGATGAGAGCGGTGAATCTGGCAGCACAAGTGGTTCTGCTACGGTTCTTCGTTACTTTGAAGATGCTTTAAATAATGTTCGACCAAGTGTAGAAGTTCGTTCACGTCGAGTGGGTGGTGCTACATATCAAGTGCCAGTTGAAGTTAGAAATGATCGAAGTATTGCCTTAGGCATGCGATGGATTGTTCAGGCTGCACGCACTCGTGGTGAAAAAGGTATGATGTTACGCCTAGCTGGGGAACTGCTGGATGCTTATGAAAGTAAAGGTTCTGCAGTGAAAAAACGTGAAGATACCCATAAAATGGCAAAAGCTAACCAAGCATTTGCACATTTTAGATGGAACTAAAAGAGAGGTAGTCCGTGTCTACTCCATTAAAACTATATAGAAACATCGGCATTGCAGCGCACGTTGATGCAGGAAAAACGACAACAACAGAACGCGTACTGTATTATACTGGTATGTCTCATAAGATTGGTGAAGTTCATGACGGTGCTGCGACAATGGACTGGATGGTTCAGGAGCAGGAACGCGGTATTACTATTACCTCAGCAGCAACAACATGCTACTGGTCAGGTATGGATAAGCAATTCGAACGACATCGTATTAACATTATCGATACACCGGGACACGTAGACTTCATGATTGAAGTTGAACGTTCTTTACGTGTCCTTGATGGCGCAGTTGTGGTATTTGATTCAGTGGCTGGTGTAGAGCCTCAATCAGAAACAGTTTGGCGACAAGCGAATAAATATGGTGTTCCACGAATTGTATTTGTTAACAAGATGGATAGAATGGGTGCAAACTTCCTTAGAGTGGTTAGCCAAATCAAACAAAGATTAGGCTCAAACCCTGTAGTTGTTCAGCTGCCTATTGGTGCAGAAGAAGAATTTAAAGGAGTGATTGATCTCATCAAAATGAAGGCAATTCATTGGGATGAAGAAAACAAGGGTATGACTTTTGAGTATAAAGACATACCTGCTGATCTGAAAAAGCAGTGTGAAGAATATCGAGCAATGCTTATAGAAGCTGCTGCAGAAGCCACTGAAGAGTTAATGGAAAAATATCTTGAAGGCGAAGAGCTTTCTGAAGAAGAAATTAAAAAGGCACTACGTCAATTAACCATTAGTAATGCCGTTGTTCCTGTTTTCTGTGGTTCAGCCTTCAAAAATAAAGGCGTGCAAGCTGTATTGGATGGTGTTATTGAGTATTTACCCTCACCTACTGATATACCAGATGTTCAAGGTATTGATGAACACGGTGATGAGGCTTCTCGTAAAACAAGTTACGATGCACCATTCTCAGCTTTGGCTTTTAAAATTGCTACAGACCCATTTGTTGGAACGTTAACCTATTTTAGAGCATATTCAGGTGTTTTGAAAAGTGGGGATACTGTCTACAACTCCGTTAAAGGTAAAAAAGAGCGTATTGGTCGTTTATTACAAATGCATGCTAATTCGCGCGAAGAAATTAAAGAAGTTAAAGCGGGTGATATCGCTGCGGCAGTTGGTTTAAAATCAGTGACTACTGGGGACACATTGTGTGACATTGAAAATGTAGTGATATTAGAAAGAATGGACTTCCCAGATCCAGTTATTGCTGTTGCTGTTGAGCCCAAAACAAAAGCGGACCAGGAGAAAATGGGAATTGCTCTTGGGAAACTCGCTCAAGAAGATCCTTCTTTCCGCGTTCATACTGATGAAGAATCAGGACAAACCATTATTGAAGGTATGGGTGAGCTTCATTTGGAAATTATCGTAGACCGTATGAAGCGGGAATTTAATGTTGAAGCCAATGTTGGTAAACCTCAAGTTGCTTATCGTGAAACACTGAAGCAACCGATAGAACAAGAAGGCAAATTCATTCGACAATCAGGTGGTCGTGGCCAATATGGTCACGTCTGGTTGAAGATTGAACCCCAAGAGCCGGGTAAAGGCTATGAATTCGTCAACGCAATTGTGGGTGGTGTTATTCCAAAAGAATATATACCTGCAGTTGACAAAGGAATTCAAGAGCAAATGCAAAATGGTGTTATTGCTGGATATCCAGTTGTGGACGTTAAGGTTACATTATTTGACGGTTCATTCCACGAAGTGGATTCTAGTGAAATGGCATTTAAAATTGCTGGTTCTCAATGCTTCAAGCAAGGTGCATTACGAGCTAAGCCAGTATTACTTGAGCCAATAATGAGTGTCGAAGTTGTAACCCCAGAGGATTATATGGGTGATGTTATGGGCGACCTTAACAGACGACGTGGCTTGGTTCAAGGAATGGAAGACTCACCAGCAGGAAAAATTGTTAGAGCAGAAGTTCCACTCGCAGAGATGTTTGGTTACTCGACCGATTTACGTTCTGCTACCCAAGGAAGAGCAACTTATACTATGGAATTTTCTAAGTATGCGGAAGCACCAACTAACATTGCTGAAGCAATTATTAAGAAACAATAAAAAGTTAACGAGGTTATTGAAATGGCGAAGGAAAAATTTGAACGTAAAAAGCCACATGTGAATGTGGGGACGATCGGTCACGTAGACCACGGTAAGACCACATTAACAGCGGCAATTACCACGATCATGGCAAAGAAATTTGGTGGTATAGCAAAAGCATACGATCAGATCGATGCGGCACCAGAAGAAAGAGAGCGAGGCATTACAATATCTACAGCGCACGTTGAATATGAATCAGCGAACAGACATTATGCGCATGTGGATTGCCCTGGACATGCTGACTATGTGAAGAACATGATTACGGGTGCAGCGCAAATGGACGGAGCGATACTGGTAGTATCTGCAGCGGATGGTCCTATGCCTCAAACTAGAGAGCATATACTGTTGTCCCGCCAAGTAGGTGTACCGTACATTGTCGTATTTATGAATAAAGCGGACATGGTTGATGATCCTGAGTTATTAGAACTTGTTGAAATGGAAGTCCGTGATTTGTTAAGCAGTTACGATTTTCCTGGGGATGACATTCCAATTATTGTTGGTTCTGCCTTGAAAGCATTAGAAGGTGATAGCAGTGATATTGGTGTACCAGCGATTGAGAAGCTAGTAGAAACTATGGATTCATACATTCCAGAGCCGGTACGCAACATTGATAAGTCATTTTTATTACCGATTGAAGATGTATTTTCAATATCTGGTCGAGGAACAGTAGTAACAGGACGTATCGAGAGCGGAATTATCAAAGTAGGCGAAGAGATTGAGATTGTTGGAATTCGTGATACATCAAAGACGACTTGTACAGGTGTTGAGATGTTCCGTAAGTTGTTAGACGAAGGACGAGCTGGTGATAACGTAGGAATATTACTTCGTGGAACTAAGCGAGATGAAGTTGAGCGTGGCCAAGTATTAGCGAAGCCAGGCACAATTAAGCCTCATACAAAATTTGAAGCGGAAGTATACGTGTTATCTAAAGAAGAAGGTGGCCGACATACTCCATTTTTCAATGGATATAGACCGCAGTTTTATTTTAGAACAACGGACGTAACAGGCACTTGTGATTTACCATCTGGAGTAGAAATGGTAATGCCTGGAGATAACGTACAGTTGACTGTAAATTTACATGCGCCTATTGCGATGGATGAAGGTTTACGTTTTGCAATTCGGGAAGGTGGCCGTACTGTTGGCGCCGGTGTTGTCGCTAAAATTATCGAGTAATTACAATGAGTAGCAATCAAAACATTAAAATAAGATTAAAGTCCTTTGATCATCGGTTGATTGACTTATCAACTCGAGAAATTGTGGAGACTGCAAAGCGTACTGGTGCACAAATTCGTGGACCAATACCATTGCCGATTCGTAAGGAAAAATTTACTGTATTGACTTCACCGCATGTTAATAAAGATGCTCGAGATCAATATGAATTACGTACTCATAAACGCCTGGTCGTTATCGTACATCCAACTGAAAAAACAGTAGATGCTTTGATGAAATTGGATCTGGCTGCAGGGGTTGATGTTCAGATAAGCCTTGATGACTAATTTTAAGGTGAAGGATATTAAAGAGGTGTTACAATGATGATCGGTTTATTAGGCCGTAAAATCGGTATGACTCGAGTCTTCATGGCAGATGGAGTGTCAGTTCCTGTGTCTGTTGTTGAAGTACATCCTAATCGAGTTTCACAGGTTAAAACAAAAACCACAGATGGTTATTCTGCAATTCAGTTAACAGGTGGTGCAAAAAAGGCAGGAAAGGTGAATAAACCTTTAACAGGTCATTTTGCAAAAGCTGAGATTGAAGCAGGAGATATGCTCGTTGAATTCCTAGTTGACTCTGAAGACGAGTTTACTGCAGGTCAAGTAATTTCTGTTGCTGATGTTTTTTCAGCGGGCCAATTCGTTGATGTGTCTGGTACTACTAAAGGTAAAGGATTTGCAGGTACCGTTAAAAGATACAATTTTAGAACACAAGATGCTACTCATGGTAATTCAAGATCACATCGTGTTCCTGGCTCCATTGGTCAAAACCAAACTCCTGGTCGTGTTTTTAAAGGTAAAAAGATGGCAGGACATATGGGGAATGTTCGTTGTACAGTTCAAAGTCTTGAGCTCGTACGTGTAGATGCTGAAAGAAATTTACTTCTAATAAAAGGTGCTATACCTGGTGCACCTGGTTCAAGAGTAGAAATTAAGCCTGCAGCCAAAAAGCAAGCACGAGGTGAGTGATGGAAATTACTACTATAGATACAAAATCAACATTAGCCCTGAACCAAGAAGTATTTGCATATGGTTACAACGAAGGCTTGATTCATCAAGCAGTTGTAGCATATATGAATAATGCTCGTAGTGGTAATAGCGCGCAAAAAACTCGCTCTGAAGTAAGAGGTGGTGGAAAAAAACCATGGAATCAAAAAGGTACAGGTCGTGCACGTGCTGGTACGATTAGAAGTCCTCTTTGGAGAAGTGGTGGAGTAACATTTGCATCTAAAAAAAGAGATTATTCGCAAAAACTTAATAAAAAAATGTACAAACGTGCATTACGTAGTATAATCTCGGAACTTTGTCGTACAGGCAATCTGTTAGTCGTCAGTGACTTTCAATGCGAAAGCAAGAAGACTAAAGATTTCATCAACAAAATGAATCAGCTAAATGTAACAAATGCTCTGATTATAATGACCGAAGTTGGTGAAAATGAATATTTTGGATCAAGAAACTTAATTGATTATGATATTTGTGACGTTACAACTGTAGATCCAGTATCCTTATTAAGATTTGAAAAAGTTGTTGTTACAGAAGCTGCAATTAAAAAAATTGAGGAACAGTTACAATGAACGCTGAAAGATTGTTGATGGTTCTACGTGAACCACATACTTCTGAAAAAGCTACTGTCATAGCGGATAAGCTTAAACAGTTTACTTTCAAAGTATTGAAAACTGCAACTAAGACTGAAATTAAAATGGCGGTAGAAAATATATTTAACGTAAAAGTTAAAAATGTATCTGTTGTTAATGTGAAGGGAAAAACAAAACGTTTTAAACAAATGAATGGAAAGCGTAGTGATTGGAAAAAAGCTTTTGTAACTCTTCATGCAGATCAAGATATTGACTTTACAGCTACCGAATAAGGCAGATTAAGATGGCACTATTAAAATCTAAACCTACATCGCCAGGAAAGCGTGGCGAGTTACGTGTGGTTCATCATCACATTCATAAGGGGAAACCTCACGCGGCTTTAGTCGAAAAGCTAAAGAAAACTGGCGGAAGAAATAACCAAGGTAGAATCACTGTAAGGCATATCGGTGGTGGACAGCGAAATCAATACCGTATTATTGACTTTAAACGAAATAAAGATGGTGTTGAAGCACGTGTGGAGCGTATTGAGTATGATCCAAACAGAACCGCCCTTATTGCTTTGATTGTTTATAAAGATGGTGAACGAAGATATATTATTGCACCAGCCAACTTGAATGTTGGCGATAAAGTTGTTAGTGGTGCTGATTCACCTATTAGCATTGGTAATTGCTTGCCATTGAAAAATATTCCAGTCGGTACTACGATTCATTGTGTGGAAATGAAACCAGGAAAAGGGGCACAAGTATTACGAAGTGCTGGTGCTAGTGGTCAAATTGTTGCAAAAGAAGGTGTTTATGCGACACTAAGACTCCGTTCAGGTGAAATGCGTAAGATACATGTTTTATGCAAAGCAGTAATAGGGGAAGTCAGTAATAGCGAGCATAGTTTACGCTCTTTAGGTAAAGCAGGAGCTAAACGTTGGAGAGGTATTCGTCCAACTGTACGTGGTGTTGCTATGAACCCTGTTGATCACCCACATGGTGGAGGTGAGGGACGTACTTCTGGTGGACGTCATCCAGTATCACCTTGGGGAGTACCAACAAAAGGTTATAAAACCAGAAGCAATAAGCGTACTGATGATTTCATTGTCAGAAGACGCAAGAAGAAATAATTATTGAGAGGATATCAAGTGGCTCGTTCTATAAGAAAAGGTCCTTTTGTTGACCATCATTTGATTAGCAAAGTTGAAGCTGCAATCGAATCTAAATCAAAAAAACCAATTAAGACTTGGTCAAGACGTTCAACAATCGTTCCTGAAATGATTGACCTTACAATTGCAGTACATAACGGTAAAGATCATATCCCTGTGTATATAACAGATAATATGGTCGGTCATAAATTAGGTGAGTTTGCCATGACTCGAACATTCAAAGGTCATTCTGGTGACAGAAAGGCTAAAGGCAAATAAGAGGATATGATGGAAGTTACAGCTAAATTGAAAGGTGCTCCCTTATCCGCTCAGAAGGGCAGATTGGTAGCAGACATGATACGAAATATGAAAGTATCTGGTGCACTTGATGTCCTCAAGTTTACACCAAAAAAAGGTGCGCAATTAATGCTTAAGTTATTAGAATCAGCTATAGCTAATGCTGAAAATAATAATGGAGCAGATATTGATGATTTAAAAGTGGGTATGGTCTGCGTTGATGAAGCAATGACTCTAAAACGCATTAGTCCCAGAGCTAAAGGACGTGCAAATCGAATTTGCAAACGTACCTGCCATATCACGATTAAAGTATCTGACGAGGAATAGCAATGGGACAAAAAGTTAACCCTATAGGCATTCGCCTTGGTATTATTAAAGATTGGAACTCTAAGTGGTTTGCTGGTAAAAAATACGCTGAATTTTTAATTCAAGATATTAATCTACGTACTGAGTTGAAAAAGAAACTTATGGCTGCAGCTGTAAGTAAAATTCTTATAGAACGCCCTGCAAATAACGCTGTTGTTACAATACTCACTGCAAGACCCGGTATCATTATCGGTAAAAAGGGTGGTGGTATTGAAGCTTTACGTGCTGAGATATCAAGTAAATTAGGTGTTCCTGTTCATCTTAATATTGAAGAAATTAAAAAGCCTGAACTAGATTCTACGCTTGTTGCTGAAAGCATTGCTCAACAATTAGAACAACGAGTTATGTTTAGACGCGCTATGAAACGAGCAGTGACTGGAGCGCTTAAAGCAGGTGCCAAAGGAATTAAAATTTGTGTTAGTGGACGACTCGGTGGAGCGGAAATTGCGCGAAGTGAATGGTATCGAGAAGGTCGCGTACCGTTACATACCTTTAGAGCGGATATAGATTATGGTACAGCAGAATCTAAAACTACCTACGGTATTATTGGCGTGAAAGTCTGGATCTTCAAGGGTGAAGTTTTACCACAAAAGAAAAGATCAACTGACAGTGCGCAGTAAGTGAGGATTAAGAATCATGTTACAACCGAAACGTACAAAATATCGAAAACAGATGAAAGGCCGTAATAGAGGCCTAGCCTTACGTGGCAGTAACATCAGTTTTGGTGAGTTTGGTTTAAAAGCGTTAGAACGTGGCCGTTTAACAGCAAGACAAATTGAAGCTGCTCGTAGAGCAATGACCCGTCATATTAAGCGTGGTGGAAAAATTTGGATTAGAGTATTTCCTGATAAGCCGATTACGCAAAAGCCCTTAGAAGTACGACAAGGTAAGGGTAAAGGTAGTGTCGAATATTGGGTGGCTCAAATTCAACCTGGTAAAGTATTGTTTGAAATGGAAGGAGTGTCCAGAGAGCTTGCGATGGAAGCTTTTAATCTGGCTAAAGCAAAACTTCCTTTCAAAGTTATATTTGAAGAAAGGAAGGTGATGTAATGAAAAAAATTGATGAATTGCGCAGTTTATCTATTGAAGAACTGCAAAATGAATTACTTTCATTACGTAAAGAACAATTAAATTTACGAATGAAAAAAGCAAGTGGCTCACTAGATAAAACACATCTTATCACTATGGTGCGTAAATCAGTGGCAAGAGTAAAAACAATGTTGACTGAAAAGGCAGGTAAGTGACATGTCTAATAGTGAATCAAATGCCAGAACGTTAGTTGGAAAAGTTGTTAGTGACAAAATGGATAAAACTATAGTTGTGATGATTGAGCGTTCAGTTAAACATCCAAAATATGGAAAAATAATTAAGCGTAGATCTAAATTACATGCTCATGACGAAAATCAAGTATGTCAAATTGGTAATATAGTTAAAATTCGTGAGTCAAGACCACTCTCTAAAACAAAAAGCTGGGTATTAGTTGAAGTAATTTCTTAATCAACATTGTTGATTTACTTTTAAAACCCTAAAAGGCCTGATATAATCAGCAACCTTTTTCTGGTCGAAATCAGAGCTGGAGAATAAAATGATCCAAATGCAGACAGTGCTCGAAGTTGCTGATAATAGCGGAGCACGCAAAGTTATGTGTATTAAAGTACTTGGTGGATCACACCGAAGATATGCCCGGGTTGGGGATATTATTAAAGTGAGCATTAAGGACGCAATACCACGAAGTAAAGTTAAAAAAGGTGCAGTGATGAAAGCTGTTGTTGTCCGAACAGCACAAGGTGTTCGTAGAGATGATGGATCTTTAATACGCTTTGATGGCAATGCAGCTGTACTTTTAAATAATCAAAACGAGCCTATTGGTACTCGTATTTTTGGCCCTGTTACTCGCGAGCTACGAGAGAGATTTATGAAAATAATATCTCTAGCTGCTGAAGTTTTGTGAGAAGGATTGAGATATGAAACGCATTCAAAAAGGCGATGAAGTTATTATAATCGCCGGTAAAAGTAAAGGTCATAGAGGCAAAGTCTTACGTGTGACTGAAAATGGTATTGTAGTTGAAGGTGGAAATTTAATTAAGAAGCATGTTAAAGCAAATCCACAGAAACCAGAACATAAAGGTGGTATTATCACTCTGGAATCACCTGTACACGTTTCAAATGTTGCCCATTACAATCCAAACACAAAAAAAGCAGATAAAATCGGATTCAAGTTTATTGAGAATAACGGTATAAATAAGAAGGTCAGATATTTTAAATCTGACAATGAAATAATTGACCGTGTTTGATTAGGTGATCGAAATGACAAGACTTAATGAATTATACAAAAAAGAAATTGTCCCTATGATGATGAAGCGGTTCAACTATTCCAGTGTGATGGAAGTTCCTAAATTGCTTAAAGTCACTTTAAATATGGGTGTTGGCGAAGCAGTAGGTGACAAAAAAGTAATGAACCATGCAGTTGAAGATATGACTTTAATTGCAGGGCAAAAACCGGTTGTTACAAAAGCAAGGAAATCAATTGCTGGTTTTAAAATTAGGGAAGGGTGGCCAATAGGGTGCAAAGTTACGCTTCGACGGCAGCGTATGTATGAATTTTTAGACAGATTGATTTCAATAACTTTACCCCGTGTAAGAGACTTTCGTGGTTTAAATCCTAAGTCCTTTGATGGAACTGGTAATTACAGCATGGGAATACAAGAGCAAATTGTATTTCCTGAAATTGATTACGATAAAACTGATGGTATTCGTGGTTTAGATATTTGTATCACTACAAGTGCAAAAACTAATGAAGAAGCTAAAGCTTTATTAGAGGCCTTTAACCTTCCATTGAAAGATAGAGATAAAAAATAAGGGTGAAATTGTGGCTAAAAAATCAATGCTTATGAGAGAGCTAAAACGTAGCAAACTCGTAGAAAAGTACAGAAAACGCAGAAGTGAATTAAAGAAGTTAATTAAGTCATCAGATGATTTTCAAGTGATTATGGATAGTCAAGCTAAATTAGCTAAGCTACCTATTAACTCAAATCCTGTTCGTTTTAAAACACGGTGCCAACAATGTGGTCGTCCACATGCTGTATATCGTAAATTTAGCCTTTGTAGGATTTGCTTAAGACAACAACTAATGGTTGGTAATATACCAGGCGGAAGAAAATCTAGCTGGTAATTTTTATTGGAGAACGATTGTGAGTATGCATGATCCAGTTGCTGATATGCTGACCAGAATTAGAAATGGTCAACAAGCAAAACATCAGCAAGTAACTTTAACATCTTCAAAACTGAAGGAAGAAATTGCTCGTGTTTTAAAAGAAGAAGGTTATGTTGAAGACTTCTTTGTTGAATCACTAGATAATAATCTTAAATTAATGACGATTAAACTGAAGTACTATCATGGTAGACCTGTTATCGAATTAATAAAAAGAATAAGCAGACCTGGTTTGAGAGTTTATAAATCTTATAAAGAACTCACCTCAATACCCGGTTTTGGTGTGGCCATATTGTCTACATCCCAAGGTATAATGACCCATATATCTGCTAAGATGAAAGGCGTTGGTGGCGAAGTCATTTGTGAAGTGGCTTAATACTTGCGAGGAATAATATGTCTAGAGTAGCAAAAGCCCCAGTAGTTCAACCATCAAATGTAGAAATAACATTAGGTGATGGGGAAATTACTGTAAAAGGGCCTAAAGGAACACTAACCCAAAAGCTGAATCGGTTAGTGAAAGTGAGTAAAAACAAAGAGAGTAATCATATCGAATTTGCTCCTGCAGCTAATGATCCTAAGGCTTGGGCACAAGCTGGGACAGCTAGAGCGATAGTAAATAATATGGTTAAAGGTGTTACTGAAGGTTTTATCGTAACCCTTGAATTGGTTGGTGTTGGTTATAGAGCGCAGTCAAAAGATAAATCAATCACTTTATCTTTAGGTTATTCTCATCCTATCGAATACCATTTGCCACAAGGTGTTTTAGTAGAAACTCCTAGTAATACAGTAATCATACTAAAGGGTATGGATAAACAAATTTTAGGACAAGTTGCTTCTGAGATACGTGCATTTCGTCCACCTGAGCCATATAAGGGGAAAGGTGTTAAACTTGCTGGTGAGTATATTGTTCGTAAAGAAGCGAAGAAGAAATAAGGTTTAAGCTATGAATAAACAAAACTCACGTATTCGACGTGGATTAAAAGCAAAGGCACTGATTCGCAAATCGGGTAGAGAAAGATTAGTAGTTTATAGAAGTGGTTTGCATATCTACTCTCAAATTGTTCGAGCGGATGAGCTTGGAGATAAAGTATTAGTTGCCTGTTCAACTAATGATAAAGAGTTACGAGCCAGTCTAGCCGGTAAATGTAAAGTAGAACAAGCGAACCTTGTCGGTAAATTACTAGGCAAACGTGCAAGTGAGCAAGGAATTACTGCAGTTGCGTTTGATCGTGCTGGTTATAAATATCATGGCCGAGTGAAAGCCCTTGCAGAAGGTGCGCGCGAGGCTGGATTAGATTTTTAAGGAACAACTATGGCATTCGATGAATCATCACCTAAATCAGATGGCTACCAAGAGAAGTTAGTATCAGTAAATCGTACTGCTAAAGTTGTGAAAGGCGGACGTGTTTTTGGCTTTGCTGTTCTTGTCGTTGTTGGCGATGGTAAAGGTAAAGTTGGATTTGGTAGAGGTAAAGCACGTGAAGTTCCAATTGCTATTCAAAAAGCAATGGAGCAGGCGAAGAAGAACATGGTTTATATTCCACTTAGTGGTTCAACTATTTATCATGAAATTACGTGGAATTATGGGGCCTCTAAAGTATTTATGAAACCAGCTAGCGAAGGTACAGGAATTATTGCTGGTGGTGCAATGAGAGCGGTACTTGAGGTCTTAGGCGTCCAAAACATATTAGCTAAGAATATTGGATCTACGAATCCAAGCAACATTGTACGTGCGACAATTGCTGCTTTAACTAATATTGGTACTCCTGATTATGTTGCGGCCAAGCGTGGTAAAACTGTTGAAGAAGTTATGGCGGGCTAATTATGGAAAACAAAATTAAAATTACTTTAGTTAAAAGTACTATAGGCAGAAAGCCTAAGCATGTTTCAATTGTAAAACAATTAGGTTTAGGTAAGACTAATTCAAGTGTAACTCATAACGATACTCCGGCAATACGTGGTCTTATAAACCAAGTAGATTATCTGTTGTTGGTTGAGGAGAGTGTATAATGAATTTAAATTCTCTATCACCTGAGCCAGGTTCGCGTCGTCCTAAAAAGAGATTAGGACGTGGTATGGGATCAGGACTAGGAAAAACAAGTGGTAAAGGTCATAAAGGTCAAAAGGCTAGAGCAGGCGGCTACCATAAGATTAACTTTGAAGGCGGTCAGATGCCTATTCAAAGACGTTTACCAAAGATGGGCTTTAAATCACGAGTTGGTAGAACAGTTGATCAAGTTTGTTTAAGTGAACTTGCACAATTATCAAATGATGTAATTGACTTAAATGTTTTAAAAGAAGCAGGTATCGTTAGTCGTTCCATTAAAGATGTAAAAGTAATCTTATCTGGTGAATTAACCACTGCCATCAAACTTAAAGGTTTAAGGGTCACTAAAGGAGCTCGTTCAACCATTGAAGGTTTAGGCGGCAGCGTAGAAGAGTGACTATGAAAAACCAAAAACATAATACAAGCCAATCACGCGGGGGGTTGGCTGAGCTAAAATCAAGATTATTCTTTGTTGTTCTAGGTATTTTAGTTTATCGATTGGGAGCCCATATACCTGTACCAGGATTAGATCCTGCTCGACTAGCTAATTTTTTCAATGAACAGCAAAATACCATTTTTGGCTTGTTCAATATGTTTTCTGGCGGAGCTTTATCACGAGTAACAGTTTTTGCTATAGGGATTATGCCGTATATTTCTGCATCGATTATTCTTCAACTGTTTACTGTAGTCTCTCCAAAGCTTGAACAGTTAAAAAAAGAAGGCGAGTCAGGAAGAAGAAAAATAAATCAATATACGCGTTATTTAACGTTAGTATTGTCTATTTTTCAATCTTTAGGGATGGCGCGATGGCTGGCTGGCCAGCAAATTGCTTTGCAAGCTGACTTTTCATTTTACTTTACTGCCGTAGTTACTTTAGTTACAGGAACAATGTTTCTAATGTGGTTAGGCGAGCAAATTACTGAAAAAGGTGTTGGAAATGGTATTTCTCTAATCATTTTTTCAGGTATTGTTTCAAGTATGCCTACTGCTATTGCTTCAGTTCTGCAGCAGGTTAAAGAAGGTCAAATGCAAGCACTAACTTTAGTTGTCATTGCAGTAGTTGTTGTAGTGGTAACTGGCTTTGTTGTGTTTATGGAACGTGCGCAAAGGCGAATCAGAGTGAACTATGCTCAGAGAACGCAAGGCAGAAAAGTTTATGCAGCACAAACAAGTCATTTGCCGTTAAAGATTAATATGTCTGGTGTTATACCGCCAATTTTTGCATCGAGCATTATACTTTTGCCCGCGACTTTAGCGCAGTTCTTTTCGCATACTAAGGGTATGGGTTGGTTAGCTGATGTTGGAATGGCCTTATCCCCTGGACAGCCGCTCTATTTAATCGTGTATGCAGTGGCTATTATATTTTTTGCATTTTTTTACGCAGCTCTGGTGTTTAACCCCAAAGATACTGCAGATAATTTAAAGAAATCTGGTGCATACATTCCTGGAATTAGACCAGGCGAACAAACTACAAAATACATTGATGCTGTGATGACTCGTTTAACATTAGTTGGCTCAATTTATCTCGTTTTGGTTTGTCTTTTACCTCAGATTTTGATGTACACATGGCATGTCCCTTTTTATTTCGGTGGAACGTCATTGCTGATTATCGTAGTTGTTATTATGGATTTTGTAGCACAGGTACAAGCTCATTTAATGACACAGCAATATGATTCTCTAATGAAAAAGGCTAATTTTAAAGGTACTAAGTTACCTGGTCTTTTATGATCTTTATCGGAGTTAGGAATGAAAGTAAGAGCATCTGTAAAGCGAATTTGTCGCAATTGCAAAATTATTAAAAGAAGTGGCACTATACGAGTTATTTGTAAAGATGCCAGACATAAGCAAAAGCAAGGGTAATATCTTTGCTTGATTTAATTTTATAAAAATAGTATTCTTCTGTCCCTTTCGACAGAACAAATAACGTTCGGAGAAGTTAATGGCTCGTATTGCAGGAGTAAATATACCAGATCACAAACATCTTGTGATTGCTTTAACAGCAATTTATGGTATTGGTAAACCTACATCTTTAAAACTATGTTCAGCAGTTGGCATTGATCCTTCAAAAAAGGTTTCGGAGTTAACCGATGCACAACTAGAGTCTTTAAGAACAGAAATTGCTAAAATAACTGTTGAAGGGGATTTGCGTCGTGTTGTAACAATGAACATTAAGCGACTTATGGATCTAGGATGTTATCGTGGTTTAAGGCATAGAAGAGGGCTGCCAGTACACGGCCAACGTACAAAAACGAATGCACGTACAAGAAAGGGTCGCAGAAAAGGCACCACCGTTTGATATTTCATGTAGGATAGTAAGATGGCAATAACTAAGTCAAAACAACAAAAAGTACGTAAAAAAGCAAAACGTGTGGTATCAGATGGTATAGTACATGTTCATGCATCTTTTAATAATACCATAGTGACTTTTACTGATAGGCAAGGTAATGCACTTTGCTGGGCAACATCAGGTGGATCAGGTTTTAGAGGTTCAAGAAAAAGTACTCCCTATGCTGCACAGGTTGCTACTGAACGTGCTGCCGCTGTTGCTAAAGAATATGGTATGAAATCTGTGGCTGTATTTGTTCATGGTCCTGGTCCTGGTCGAGAGTCCACTATTCGTGAATTAATATCTCAGGATTTCAAAATTGTTGAAATAACCGATGTTACTGGTATCCCTCATAATGGGTGTAAGCCACCTAAAAAACGTCGTGTATAAGACTCAGGAGTAATTAATGGCTAGATATCTTGGTCCAAAATGTAAATTATCACGTCGCGAAGGTTGTGATTTATTACTAAAAAGTGGTGTTCGTGATCACAAATCTAAATGTAAATCAGAAAAATTACCTGGACAACATGGTGATAAGAAGCCTCGTTTAAATAGTTATGGTTTACAGCTTAGAGAGAAGCAAAAAATTAGAAGATTATATGGCATTCTTGAAAAGCAATTTCGTGGCTATTATAAAATGGCTGCACGTATGAAAGGTGCAACAGGTGAAAATCTGATGGCTCTTCTTGAGAGACGTTTAGATAATGTTGTTTATCGTATGGGTTTTGCAAGCACACGTGCTGAAGCGCGACAATTAGTAACGCATAAAGCCATATTAGTTAATGATAAAATAGTTAACGTTCCATCTTTTTTAATAAAGCCTGGTGATGTTGTATCTGTGAGACAAAGAGCAAAGAATCAAGGTCGTATCCAAGCTGCTTTAGCTTTGTCTGAGCAAAGAGTACCATGTGATTGGCTTACTGTAGATACCTCTTCGTTTAAAGGAACTTTTTCTACAGCACCAACGTTAACTGATTTATCTTCAGACTACAACGTAAACTTGGTTGTAGAACTTTACTCTAAGTAAGCTCGGAGAAATAGCTGAATGTATACTGAAATCAATGAAATGTTGACACCTAATGTTCTTAAGGTACAGGCTGAATCGCCATTTAAAGCTAAAATAGTTTTAGAGCCTTTGGAGCGCGGCTTTGGTCATACTCTCGGCAATGCTTTGAGACGTATATTATTGTCTTCTATGCCAGGTAGCGTAATTACAGAAACTTCAATTGAGGGTGTTCTTCACGAGTACAGTACAATTGAAGGTGTACAAGAAGATGTTGTTGATATACTACTGAATCTAAAATTAGTTGCACTTAAAATGACAGTTGGTGAAGAGGCTACAATAACTCTTAATAAGCAAGGTCCTTGTCAAGTGACTGCTGGAGATATTCAATTATCTCATGGACTGGAAATTGTTAATCCTGATCTTGTTATTGCTAATTTGAATGAAAAAGGCAAATTAAATATGACAATGAAGGTTGAAAGAGGAATTGGTTTTCATAGTACTGATTCATTTATTAAACATTTTGATGATGAAGTAGAGAGAAAATCTGTTGGCAAACTCAAAATTGATAATAGCTTCTCACCTGTTAAGAAAGTAGCATATTATGTTGATAGTGCTCGGGTTGAAAATCGTACCGATTTGGATAAGCTAACCATTGAGTTAGAAACCAACGGAACAATTGATTCAGAAGAAGCAATCCGTATTTCAGCGAGTATTTTACAACGACAGTTACATGCTTTTGTTGATATGAGATTTGAAGAGTCACGATCAGATCAAAAGGAACGTAATGATTTTGATCCTATTCTTTTACGTTCTGTTGATGATTTAGAGTTAACTGTTCGTTCAGCGAACTGTTTAAAAGCAGAAAATATTCATTATATAGGCGATCTGGTACAACGAACTGAAAATGAACTTTTAAAAACTCCTAATCTTGGTAAAAAATCTTTAACTGAAATTAAGGATGTTTTGGCTTCCCGTTCATTATCGCTTGGTATGAAGCTTGAGAATTGGCCGCCAGCAAATCTTGGCGAATAAAGTTTAGGAGTTTTGTTATGCGTCACCGTAATTCAGGCCGTCGTTTTGGCCGTACAAGTAGCCACAGAAAGGCTATGTTTGCAAATATGAGTTGCTCGTTAATAGAGCATGAATTAATAAAGACTACTTTGCCTAAAGCAAAAGATCTTCGTCGTTACATAGAACCTTTAATCACTGTATCTAAAGTTGATTCTGTAGCAACACGTAGACATGTATTTGATATCTTAAGATCAAAGTCTGCTGTAGGTAAATTATTTACTGATTTAGGTCCACGTTTTGTAGAACGTCCAGGTGGTTATATACGTATTATCAAGTGCGGTTTTAGAGATGGCGATAATGCACCTATGGCGATAGTCGAATTATTAGACAGACCCGTTTCAAGTGCGGATACTGAAGAGTAAAATAGCTTTATTTAATATGAAAAAATACCCGCCTTGTGCGGGTTTTTTTATTTGTATTGATTATAAAATATATAATGAAGGCTCTTTATGGGATCCGAGGTCTTATGCCGCCACCGCATCAGTATTACCTTTATGTCCTGCAATAACATATACTTCATCACATTCTATCTCACCAGATACTTACTCTCAGTTTTTTTATCAACAACTCCACTGCGAAGCATACTCGCCGTGTAATGCGTATCATCCTTATTCAAACATAGTTCTTTTGCAATCTGTTCCGTTGATAAGTTCAATCCCAGAAAATATAAAAACAAGACCCATGTTTGGTGGCCTGAAAATACAGTATTGGTTAAATTATCAAATCGCTTAAAACAGTCTTTACATTCATAACGTTGCTGGTATTGCTCCGTATCCTCTTTGCCACGTCTAATAACGTTATCTGAATTACAGTAAGGACATTGCGTCTTTTCAGGCCATCTTAAATCACGAACCGCTTTTAACAACGGGATCATCAATCAAATTTTGAATGTTAACTTCCATATCAAGCTGCTTATCTCTGCTTCTAATTTGGGCTCGAACTCTCAATTAAATTAAAGTGGTTAGCAAGACTCCGAATCCAATAAAGAGTCATAAAAATTTCTCATATCAAAATATTTGATATTACATATTCGAAAAATTGCTTTGTTTTAAAAAGCATTAATTAATTAAAATGAAATTTTTAACTTATAAGAGAATAATAAAGTGCGTCAGAAATTTGAAGAAAAAGAGACAAAATATTTTGTAAATAATATAGCGTGCGAACGAGATGCCATTTATCAAACTATTCTAGATAGAAAATTGTATGGTGGAGAGATTACTATAAGTAAAGAATATTACTTTGCATCACATGAACAAAATAGAGCGGAAAGTACAAAATGGAGTTATATAGAATATAAATCAAACAATTCGCGTCACTCTGAGAATCAAAGGGCTGAGCTTTCTATGACTACGACGCCACTTTTAGATAAAATGGAGCCGACAAGCAAAGAGTACAAGGCAGTGATTCATAAAATGATTCATGCAGTGGATATGCTTTTGGCAGCAAGAAGCAATCATATGCAGTATTCGCAACAATTGCGTCTCGCATTGCGTGATTTCTTAAGTTTTTTTAATAACTATTCAGGAAAAAGTGATGCTTACACTGATCTTTCCAATAAAATATCTATTGAATACGCCATTTTTTTATTCGATATGGTTGCTTTTGGTATGTCAGAAGGGAACAAAACAAATCAAGGTAATTTACCCTTGTTGGAATTTGATTTTAGCGGGATGAAAACAAAGTGGGATGAAAATGGTGATAGCGATGCGAAAGCTCAATTTTTGAATGAATATTTATCCATTTTATTGCAGCAAACAGATATATTTCTTTCTTTATGGCAAAAAAGTCATGCATTTGATGATATTGCAAAGCACAAAATTAAGAATCTATTTGAAGAATTTAAAGAGGTGATTCGAGGTTTTCAAAATCAAGAAAAATGGCTGAATATTTCATTGCCTAAGTTGTTACAGAATATGAATGGCTTTTTTAATCAATCGCAAACCAAAGCGAGGATTGAAGAACAAGAATCCCATTCTTTTTCTAGAAATTGCTCAATCAGCTCTTCTTGCTCCATTTTATAAACTAATAGGCAAACCGGCTTTGTTGCTTAACCCCATGAGCTGGAGGGTTTACTAAATTTAGGCAGATCTATAGCTTGCAGGCATTTCTTCCGCATTCAAAATTTGATTGATAATGCCCGTTGTTAGGAAGCGGTTCGTGATTTAAGATGGCCTGAAAAGACGCAATGTCCTTACTGTAATTCAGATAACGTTATTAGACATGGCAAAGAGGATACGGAGCAATACCAGCAACGTTATGAATGTAAAGACTGTTTTAAGCGATTTGATGATTTAACCAATACTGTATTTTCAGGCCACCAAACATGGGTCTTGTTTTTATATTTTCTGGGATTGAACTTACAACGGAACAGATTGCAAAAGAGCTATGTTTGAATAAGGATGATACGCATTAACGGGTTAATCTTCAAATGTAAATTCGCTTAAGTGTAGGAGTTTTCAAGGTTTACATAAGAGGTGAGCAGACGAAAATGCCCTTATGTGTAAGGGCGGAAAGAGCTTATGAAAAGTTGTTTCTCAAATAGTATTTTTAGAATGGAACATCATCATCTAATTGATCAAAAGCATCTTGTGGAGCTTGCTGTGCAGGCTGTTGTTTTGCAAAGTTTTGATTCGTTGGTGCAAATTGAGCCTGAGGGATATCATCAAAACTTGATGAGGCTCCTCCTTTGCTATCTAACATTTGTATGTCGTTGGCAACAATCTCTGTAGTATATCTATCTTGTCCTTGCTGATCTTGCCATTTTCTGGTTCTTAAGCTGCCTTCAACATAAAGTTTTGAGCCTTTGCGAACATATTCGCCAGCAATTTCACCTAAACGATTAAAACACACCACACGATGCCACTCTGTTCTTTCTTGTTTTTCTCCAGTGGCTTTATCCTTCCATGCTTCACTAGTAGCAATTGAGAGTGTAGTCACTGCATTACCATTAGGTAAATATCGTACGTCAGGATCAACACCTACGTTACCAATGAGGATCACTTTATTTATTCCACGGGCCATTTATTTTCTCCTGTATGCGAAAGTTAGGAGGAGAGTATACCTAATTTATATAGGGCTTGCACTGGAATTGAGTGAGGCCTTTTACCCGGTTGCTAAGCTTTGGTATTTAATGTTTCATGCTTAGGTTCTGTGATCATGCACGTCTCAGACACCCCCCACTAAAAATATTTTTTCTCATCCTACTTATTGACTATCACGGTACGTAATAGTTTAGAATCAGCTTTGAGGAGAAAACTGAATGAAATTTTATCGAATTAAAGAAATGAGCCAAATGACTGCGTTAACCATAAGGTCATTACAATATTATGATGATATTGGTTTATTAAAACCAACTAAGCGTTCAGATAATGGTTATCGTTTCTACTCAGAGCAAGATCTCATTCGCTTACAACAGATCACTACCTTAAAATTTTTCGGCTTTTCTTTATCTACGATAAAAAAAATTATCGAAAATCCAAATTTCGATATACTGACTTCTGTAATTATTCAAGCTCGTGAACTGAAAGAAAAAGCAACACGCATAAATGAAGCCGCATCCTTGTTAAACTATATTTCCAGCCAAATGGAAATGAATCAACCTGTAAATTGGAAAAGTACCGCCAAAATTATAGAAATATTGGAGTTAAATAACATGAACGATCTTGTTTTAAAAAAATATCAAGCTGTGGAAGAAAAATCGGAATTAGGAAAAAAATCAAACTATGATGATACTTACAATCCTAACCGATTATATCCTATTCCAAGAGCTGGAAAACGCCATGAAATAGGAATAGATCCTGCCCAACTCCCTTTCTATGGATTTGATTGTTGGAATCATTACGAAGTATCTTGGCTTAATCCCAAGGGAAAACCTATGGTTGCAATTGCTGAATTATACTATGATTGCAGTTCGCCTAATTTAATTGAATCTAAGTCATTAAAACTTTATTTTAATTCGTTTAATAATACTCGCATTCAAAATACGAGTGAGCTAGAAAATATTATTAAAAGAGATTTACAAGAGCGAGTAGAGGCTGAAGTTTGGGTGAATATTCATCTTTTAGGTAATGCAAACCAATTTACAGTACAACCTTCATTCATAGGTGAATGTTTAGATGAACTTGATATAGAGTGCTCTGTGTATCTGGTAGAACCTTCATTTCTTTCTGTGAGCAATGAAATTGTTGAAGAAACTTTATACTCCAATTTACTTAAGTCAAATTGTTTAGTAACAAACCAACCTGATTGGGGAAGCATACAAATTAGTTATAAAGGTAAAAAAATAAATCGAGAAGGTCTATTGCAATACCTTGTTTCATTTCGAAATCATAATGAGTTTCATGAGCAATGCATTGAGCGAATTTTTGTAGATATTATGAACCGTTGTCAGCCCGAATTATTGACCGTTTATGGGCGATATACCAGACGTGGCGGTTTGGATATTAATCCTTATCGTTCTACAGAAAAAAACTCATTTCTAGGAAAAAATGTACGTTTGGTGCGCCAATAATATCATTTTAAATTGGGATTTGAGTTAGGAGCGCTCAAATCCTACGTCATTATAAAGTCAAAATGATTTAAATATGTTCATATATAAACATCTTTAATCTTTAATATTTAATTAATATTCGTAGATTATAATTATGTCAAATTGATTAATTAAAATGTTTTATATGAAAATACTATACATACCGTTTACTTTTGAAGATGCCCTATTTGATTTAGCAGCCAAAGCAGGTAAGTGGCGTAAAGATTATGAGTCTAAAGGAAAGGAAGTCGTCGTGATTTATCATGACAGTCACGAAATTGTTGAAAAAGAAGAGGTTCAGGCAGCCTTGAAAGCAGGCACTTGTCAGATTTATATTTTAAGCCATGGTATTAATACCCCTAAATTAATTGTAGGGAATCAAACTAAAGAGGATGAAAATTATAAGGAATTAACCATAGAAGAGGTTGCTAAGAATTTTAAAAGTGATTTAGCAATCGAAGGATTTAGCAACAATAATATTGTAAAGTTATTTTTTTGTGATGAATATGCAAGGAAGAATAAACCACGGCAAATGGCAGAACAATTTCGTAAGCAATTAGGTGAATCACACCAAGCCATGGAAATAAAGTATTATACTGATGTGAGCATTGGTTTACCGGGCACTGGGACAGATGGTTTATTAAGTTCTAAAGGAGCTGTAAGAGCATTTCAGATGAAGAATGATTTATTTTGTTTTAACTTATCGTGTGTCGTTGGACGAGCACGAGCTTTTCGACAAGGCTTGGATGTCGTAGAAGATGCTTCAAAATATAATTTCTTTACAAGCGCCCGTAAGGCAGTGGAATATCCTAAATTTTCTCATCCAATTTTAGATCATCTAGCCCACGAATTGGTAAATATGATTCAACATGATAAATTCTTTTCAAAGAATCAATCAGTGATAATTGATGAATTACTTGGTAGTTTGCCGCTTGATATTTCGGGTTATTTAGTGGAATCACTCACTATTACAGGGAAAAATTTGAAATTTGAAATGCGGATCAATAAATCTCGTCTTGAAGAGTTTTTGATAAAATCTGGGGTTATTATTGAAGACGAATCCATAGCTTCACCTGCAAGAGATACAAAACAAAAACAAACTTGGGTTGATGAAGACGATTATTTTGGTGCAGTTAATACTTCATTTACCGATTTTCATGGAGATGATTTTTTTGCTTTGACTGATTATGAAGAATTGCTTGACAGCGAAGACTCTTTAGAGCATAAACCAAGTCTAATATGAGTAAATTTTGGATTGACAATGATTTATTTATACATTCCATTTAAGCGAAATGAAGGGAATAAAAAATTAATCAAACATGCGAATCAATGGTACAAAACAGCATACGAAGGACATGCTGTTTCATGTACTATTTTAAGTGCTGATGACACATTTTCCATCGCTCAAGATCTTAAAAAAAATAAAATTTATGTATTGGCCTATGAGGCAGATGCAAAGACCGGAATGTTAGCACCTGTACCAAATTCTATTTCTTGCAAAACTATTGATGCAAAGGAATTAGTAGAACGTTTATTAGCATCACGGTTACCTGAGGTTGGGCCTGTAGAAATTAAATTGTGTGTTAGACAAGAGGAAGATAATGACTGTTCTTTGATTTCTTCCGAATTAATTAGAAGCCATTTGCTAAATGGAAATTATAAGAATCCAGCGTTATCAATTCAAGTTCAATGTTCTCCAGAGCCTTTCCCAGGAGAAACGAACAAACTGGGTTATCGCACGCTAACCGGTAGCATTCCTTTGTTTTTTAAGGAAGATGAAATCGCTAATGCAGAGTCTTCTGAGCTGGAAATAGATGCTCATGAACGGGAAGCAGAAAACAGTGTTAAGAATTGCAATCCAATGAGGACATGAGAATTTTCTCCGCGCTACCTGCAATATAATACTTTTTGTCAATACGTAAATAAATAACCCCTTCCTCTTGTACTAATGCAGCTTCAATAACTCCATGAGTATTTAACAACCGCGCTAGTACATCTTCTTTTTTTTCAGACCAAGGATAATGGAGAATAAGCGTTGCGATATAGAGATTAGGCTTCATGGCGCTGGCAACAATTAACCATAAAAGACTTAAAACAGCATTGGTGATAAAAACACTTTGACTGCCATTCCATTGAAATAAGAGGCCGGCAAAAGCACCTCCTAGAAAAAGCCCGAGAAATTGACTTGTAGAATATATTCCCATAGCAGTCCCTTTACTTCTAGGGTTAGCCTGTTTCGAAATAAGCGATGGTAATACTGCTTCAAGAATATTAAAGGCAATAAAATAAATCAGCATAATAAGACATAAGCCAAGCCAATTTTGGAGTGTATAAACGAACAATAATTGACTTGCCGCAATGACGAAAACGGAGGAAAGAAACACACTCTTCATCCTTTTCTTCTTTTCAGCAAGCACAATAAATGGGATCATGAGGATGAACGAAAGTAGCATAATAGGTAAATAAAAATGCCACTGTTGGGTTAAATGGCCTTGTTCTGTTTGTTTTTGTAAAATAAAAGGAATTACAAAAAATGTTGAGGTAAGAATAAAATGTTGACAAAAAATGCCAAAATTAAGACGTTGCAGTTGCGCGTTAAAGATAACTTGTTTTAAGAGAGCAGGATTTGTTTCACTATCAACATGAAAGCGCTCCCTCATTGGTTTAGGTATTACCCAATGAAGCAGAATAATACCGCATAAGGCTAATAAGGTAGTCAGGTAAAAAATTCCTGCTAAGCCAAAATGATGGGTAACCACCGGACTAACTACCATAGCTAGACTAAATGAGGTGCCTATGGTCATCCCAATAACGGCCATCGCTTTAGTTCGTTGTTCTTCAGGGGTTAAATCTGCAAGCAAAGCAATGAGCACACTGCCAATTGCTCCAGTTCCTTGGAGCACTCGCGCAACTATCATTCCATAAATAGAATGAGTGAATGCTCCGATGAAGCTGCCACAAGCAAATAAAAGCAATCCTATGGTAATTATGGGTTTTCTACCCAATTTATCGGAAAGCATACCAAAAGGCATTTGCAGTAATCCTTGAGCAAGACCATATATTCCAAAAGCAAAACCTACCAATGCAGGTGTGGCGCCCTGCAAATCTTTCGCATAAATACTAAATACAGGGATTAGGAAAAACAGACCTAACATACGAAAGGAAAAAATTGCTGCAATAGGGAATACAGTTTTAGACCAGGAAAGCTTCATTCATTAATATGCATATAATCTAATCGTGTGCCGATAGTACAAAGTTAGCACTCTAGAAACAAGATATTTAAAAATTTAATGCACTAAACATTGCTTTATCGAAGAATACGCATGAAAATGTAGGCTTTTTAGTTATTCATCTAATGGTGTTAACTTAACCAATTGTACAAATTTTTGTAAATTTAAGAATTGAGGAATGCTATGAGTTTAGTTTTTGCAGATAAAGTAGGATTAATTACTGGCGGTGCTCGAGGCATCGGTAAGGCGACTGCATTAAAGTTAGCTCAAGCAGGGAGTGATATTGCTGTTGTCTATTATAATAGTTCTGATGAAGCTCAAGCTTTGGTTGAAGAAATACAGACTATGGGCCGTAAAGCAATCGCCCTACAAGCTAATGTAGCGGATCACCAGTCTGTAAAAGAAATGTTTGCTCAATTTAAAGAGCATTTTAACCAGCTTGATTTTTTAATCAGCAATGCTGCGAGCGGCGTTTTAAAATCAGCCCTTAAGATGTCGACCAAGCATTGGCGCTGGTGTTTGGAGACTAATGCTCTGGCTTTAAATCATTTGGCTGTTGAAGGACGCCCATTAATGCCGAAAGGAGGCCGTATTATTGCTTTATCAAGTCTTGGTGCTCATAGAGCTATTCCTAATTATGCCTTTATTGGGGCATCTAAAGCGGCTCTTGAAGCTTTAGTGCGTTCTTTAAGTCTTGAATTAGCGGTTGATGGAATTACCGTGAATACTGTTTCAGCTGGGGTGGTCGATACGGATGCATTGAAGCATTTTCCTAATAGAGAGCAATTACTCGATGAATACCAAGCCCATTCTTTATCGGATAGGCCGTTAACAACACAAGATGTGGCTGATGCTATTTATCTATTGTGTTTACCAGAAGCGGCGATGATAAATGGACATACTTTATTTGTTGATGCAGGATATAGCCGAGTTGGTTGATCTCTCATCTTTTTTTATGCTTTATGCCTTTAAGAAAAAATATGATATAATTTTGGGCTTTGTAAATTAGCTGATTTCTGAGGACAATATATGAATGTAGCAGATGTTTATCCTAAAGTTAGGGAAATAGTTGCTGAGGTACTAGTAATTGACGAAGAAGAAATATCACTTAATAGTCGATTAATAGTAGATCTGGGCGCTGAATCTATTGATTTTCTTGATTTGGTTTTTCAATTGGAAAAAGAGTTTAAAATTAAAATTCCTCGTGGTCAATTGGAAAAGAATGCGCGTGGTGATTTAGCAGAGAGTGAATTTGAAAAGGGTGGCGTCATTACTGCTGAGGGTCTAAAAGCCTTACAAAGTTATTTAAGTGAAGTTCCTGTAGAGCAATTCAAGACTAATATGAAAGTGAATGAAATACCCATGCTTTTTACAATAGAAACATTTTGTAAATTGGTTGTTTCTGCAATTACAGAGCAACAAAGCGCCGCAACTGAAGCTTAATTTCTCAGTTGTTTATTTATCTTGGTCAATAGGGTTTAATAGATACTCATGAGATTTTTATTCGTTGATCGTATAGTTGAGTCATTTCCTGGTCAGTTGATTCGGGGAATTAAACACATTACCCAAGATGACACCTTTCTTACGGTTGATGAACAGGGACGTCCTTGCTTTATCCCTTCTTTAATCGGAGAAACACTCGGTCAATTAGCGGCATGGAACGTGATGCACCGTTTAGAGTTTTCTCATCGACCCGTTGCTGGCATTGTTGCTAAAGCGGCTATGCACAGACCCGCATACGTAGGAGAAACCTTATTATTAGAATCATTCATTGAGCGGATCGAAGATTCAGTAATGCAATATCATAGTGTGGCACGAATAGGGAATGAGACTGTTTTTACTCTTGAAGGTGCGTTAGGCCCTTTATTGCCTATGGACGATTTCATCGATCCCGATGAGGTAAAGCAGCAATTTTCTGAAATTAATAGACCAGGTGATTGGGCCATTATTAGTTCAGCAAGTACCCTGTTATCAAATAGTGATCTCATGCTAAATATGGAATTGCCTCTAGTATCCATGAATTTTGATAGAGTTTGTTCTTGTGAGCCAGGAGTCAGTTTACTGGCTGAAAAACGAATTACACGTGCAGCTCTTTATTTCGACGATCATTTTCCTAGAAAGCCAGTATTACCTTTAACGGTGTTGTTGGAATGTAAATTAAACTTAGCGTATGAATTTGTTGCGCGTTCAGGATATGCGGTAAGCTATAGCGTTAGTGAGTTTCGCAAAATAAAAATGAATGAATTTGTTCATCCGGGAGACGTTCTTAAGTGCTATGTAAGTGTCAAGAAACAAACAGCGGAAGAATTGATCCTTACTTTTCGTAGTGAAGTTTTAGGTAAACGTGTTTGTGTCGTGGATGTGGTGCTTATTCCTAGAGGTAAATAACAGTGAAAAAAAGACGAGTAGCAATTACAGGTTTAGGGGCAATTTCACCTATAGGTCTCGATGTTCAGTCCACATGGTCCAATTTATTAGCAGGCCAATCAGGAATTGCTAAAATCAAACAATTTGATGCGAATGCTTTTCCAACTTACATCGCTGCTGAAGTGAAAAATTTTGTTCTTGATCCCAAGTTGTCTACAAAACGTACTCGTTTTTCCCTATCATTTACACAATATGCCCTTGAAGCAGCCCAACAAGCTTTTGATGACGCGGGTATTTTACCCACTGAGCAGACTGCAGCACGCTGGGGCGTGGTTACAGGTAGTGGCATGATGACCGCTGAATTTGATTACCTGTCACGATTTCAACAAATTTGTGCTCCAAGCGGTGAAACTGATTGGGTGCGGTTGCTTGCTCATACACAAGAGTTTTATAAATTATCGGACTTTGGTAAAACCACTCCAAATTCAGGTTTATCTTTATTAATCCAACAATTTGGAATCAGGGGTTATGCATCTTCGGTTCATACGGCATGTGCTTCAGGAGGGCAAGCTTTGGGCCTAGCTATGCAAGTAATTCGTCGGGGTGAGGCTGATTTTATGTTGGCTGGAGGATTTGACTCCATGATTAATCCTTTAGGATTATCCAGTTTTTGTTTATTGGGTGCTTTATCGACCTATAATAGTACACCAGAGACTGCAAGCCGACCTTTTGATGCAACGCGTAATGGTTTTGTTTTAGGTGAAGGGGCTGCATTTTTAATTTTAGAAGAATGGAGTAAGGCAAAAGCGCGAGGAGCATCTATTTATGCTGAACTGGCAGGTGAGGGGAATTCTTTAAGTTCTTATCGAATTACTGACTCTCATCCCAATGGTGATGGTGCAATTCAAGCAATCGAACGCGCTCTTCAAGATGCCGGTGTTAAAGCTTCTGATGTGGACTATATTAATGCACATGGCACATCAACTAAAATGAATGACTTAAGTGAAACCAATGCGATTAAAGCCGTATTCAGTGAATGTGTTTCAAATTTGCCAGTTAGCTCTACTAAAGGCCAAACAGGACACTTAATCGCTGCGGCAGGAGCGCTTGAAGCTGTTTTAGCTATTAAATCTATAGAAAAAGCACAAATACCTAAAACAGCAAATTTAACCACACCTGATCCTGAGTGTGACTTAGATTATGTAGTGGATGGACCGCGAGAACGTTCCTTAGGTGCGGTGTTATCTAATTCTTTTGGGTTTGGGGGCTCTAATAGTTGCTTGCTATTTAAGCATCCTGAGTTTGAAGGAGCAGGCCAATGAGTCAGAAGAACCGAGTATTCATTACTGGACGAAGCGCATTAACCGCATCAGGGGCTACTGCTGATGCAACCTGGGATGCGATTATCTCAGGTAAAAGTGGAATCGCAGAAATAACTCAATGGGAGCTCTCTCAATGGCCCCATCGGTTAGGTGGAGAATTAAAAGAATTCAATCCTGCAAAAATGTTACCGGATCGAAAATTAGTCAAAGTAATTTCACGTCAAGACGTAATGGGGATTAACGCTGCGGTTCAGGCAGTAGAGCATAGCCAGATAATCACTTATCGTGATGGACTTGAAACCCCGAATGAGTTTAATGAACAAACCGCTGTATTTATAGGGTCACCCGGGAATAAATATTTCCAACAATATGATTTTTTACCTTTGCTGGCAAAGGCTCAAGGTAATATGCAACATTTTGCAGAACATTTATTTGAAACAGTACATCCTATGTGGCTGTTACGTATATTACCTAATAATGTTCTTGCATATACAGGCATTACTTATGAATTTAAAGGTCCTAATCATAATGTCACAAATCATGCTGTTGGCGGAACACAAGCCTTATTAGAAGCCTATCATGCAATCAATAGTGGGCAAGCAGAGCGAGCTGTAGTGGTGTCTTATGATATGGCTGTAGAACCCCAATCTTTGTTTTATTATGAGCAATTAGGAGTGCTAAGCCACCGTCATTTAAAACCGTTTGATGAAGAACATGATGGCACTATTCTAGCAGATGGTGCTGCTGCTTTCGTTTTAGAAAGTGAAGCGAGTGTTCGTGCTCGTTCTGCGGTTTGTTATGGAGAAATTATTGGTGGATTGTCAACGAGTGAAGCGCAAGGATTATTTTCTTTGGATGCAAGTGGCCACCAACTTGCTGATTTAATTGAGCACACTCTAGACTCTGTAGCATTAAATCCCGCGGACATAGGTTTTATTGTTGCTCATGGGAATGGGAATAGCAAATCAGACTATAGTGAATCTCAAGCAATACAACAAGTTTTTGGTCAGCAACAGCCTGTAACTGGATTTAAATGGTCTACTGGACATACTATATGTGCCTCTGGATTGATTGATGCAGTTCTTTCTACTTATGCGCTCGAGTCAAAATGTATTCCAGGAGTGGCTAATTTTCAACGTATTGCATCGAGTTGTGATGGTTTGCCAGTAAGCGCAGATCACCGCTTCTTACAAAGTCCTTATGTGTTGACCATTAATCGAGGATTTGCCAGTATGAATGCATGTTTGGTGATTAAAGCTTGTGACTGATTTAGAACAAAAAATTAATGAATTGCCTGTGAGCTTACTAGGGCGTTTGGTGTATCAATTTTTACCCTACAAGCGCCAAATAATTATGGCGAATATTGATCGCGTCTATGGTGATCAATTAAGTATAGAGCAAAAAAAACGGCTTGCTCTCTCTTATTACTCACACCTATTTAAATCCTTTAAAGAAGCAATACAACTGCGTTTTATGACAGAGGAAACTTTAAGAAATCAAGTCGAGGTTCGTGGTCATGAAAAAATGTTGGAAGTTGTAGCGCAAAAAAAAGGGGTTTTGGTTCTTACTGGCCACTTTGGTAATTGGGAGGTCGCCCCTATAGGTGGGGTTTTAAATTTTAAAGAATTCCAAGGACAGTTTCATTTTATTCGAAGAACTTTATCCATTAAATCTATTGAGCGAAGCTTATTTAAGCAATACTATCAAGTTGGTTTAAATGTGATTCCGAAAAAGAACTCTCTAGATAAAGTTTGTGCTGCATTGGAAAAAAATCATGCTGTAATTTTTGTTCTTGATCAACATGCATCATTAGCTAATCGTGATGGTATTGCAGTGGAGTTTTTTGGCACAAAAGCTGGAACGTACCGAAGTTTAGCAACTTTATCTCGTTATACTGGGGTTCCCGTTGTTCCTGCCGCCGGTTATAGGTTGCCTAATGGGAAGCATGTTTTAGAATTTTATGATCCTATTCCTTGGAAGGATTATGATACCGTTTCAGACTCTCTTTATTATAATACGCTTGCATATAACCAGGCTTTAGAGCGTATTATTTTGGCTCACCCAGAGCAATGGAACTGGATGCACAAGCGTTGGAAGCTCAAACTTTAAAAAGATTAATAGGCACTCAATGGCACCCCCTTAGCGAATTAGATGTGGATCTAATTTCCTCAAAAGAGCCATAGTATAAAAAAATGTCCCCAATTACTTACTTGTTGCTGTATGAAATGTAGGTACATGTTCTACTTTAAAACTATCATCTTCTTCTTTAGGTGGGTTTCCAATTTTAGCTAAAAAACATCCAGCCCACTGCCATGCATTTTGTGCATACTCTGATGCTTCAGTTGCATACTCAGATAAGACTTTAGTGGTGCTTGCTACGAAATCAGATGTTTGAGCGTTTTTAATGAGTTTTGGAATGGTTGTGACTCCTAATTCGGGCATGGCACAATTTAACTCATCAGAAATATGTTGAAGTTGATCTGAATCCTCATTAATTTGTTTGAGTAAACAATTCACCTCGTCATGAGATTTTTCTTTTATCACCAATTCTAATAGGCGCAATTGATTGATAACAAATGGATTTTGATTATCCTTTAGCCAACGGTAAAGTGTTTGGTTTTCTTCTTTTTTACTAATGACGTAATGATATAATTTATGAAGCTTATGTCGTGTTTCAAGTTCGTCTTTAGGTAGAATTTGTAATGAATAAATATCTAAAGCTTTTATGATGTCTTCGAATTTTTCTTGAGTTAAGGGAAGAGTTATTTTGTTTAATAAAATCAGAAGTTCCTTTTCTGGTGTATCCACAGTGAGCAATTTCTTAATATATTTTGTAGACGGTTTTTTAGGAGAAGACTCAAGAACCCATGACTCTGGGGTTATATATTCAGGTAGATTAGGTTTAAAAAAACCGGTCCAACCATAAGTCCAACATCGTTTTATCCATTTGATTACACCTGAAAAAAAACCTTGCTCTTTAGTAAAGCTTAATTCCAGCTTTGCTTCGGTGAAAGCTTTTTGAGCGACTTGAATGATTTCTGGATTTTTTTCGGAATTGAGATTTTTTAAGGCTAAGGTACATAAATCGATTACTCTTTGGTAATTTTCTTTTCCTCCATGTAGGCCAAAATAGCGAATAATTCTTTTAGCATCAAATAAAAATAATTGGTAACTAATTTGTTCATCAAAGAAAGATGGATGATTTAAAAAAGTTGTAAAGATGGTCTCTTTAACTGTTGTTTCTAACTCAGGACGTGTCAGCATAAAACCGAGATGATGTATTGCTTGAGAACGGCTTTTAAAGTTATCGGAGTGTTCATGATATTCCATATAATCATGAAGCAATTTTCTTAAAGATTCAGAAGTTCCCTGATAATGTATTAAAAAATACTCAAAACAATTAATGGATTTGTTGTGTTTAATTAGGCCATTTATAAATGAACTTTCCTCAGATCCTTCGAGTTGTTTCTGTTGTTCTTTAAAGGATTCAGGAATGACTGGATTTAAATTGATATTTTGGATCATTCTTTGCAAATTGATCTGATTATTTTGGTAAAATAATGCAATATTGCCTTCTTGAGCGTTATTTCTTAAATAGCGATTTGTTAAGAAAGCGCTTTTATTGGCCAACTCTTTGAAGGCAAGTTTATCATTTAAGAAAAAAAGTAATTCAATTGCAGCAGTTGAAAAAGGATGATTTTTTTCTAATAATTTTTTTGTTAATTGATTAATATAAGTAGCAAGTGTTTTATTATAATGGCCATTAAGGTAGAGACGAATTGCTAAAATCAAATGAGATTCTTTATTTGCATGCTCTAAGAATCTTTGCGGAATGTAATGAAATAATTCAAAGTGTTCAATAATATTGGCAATAATTGCTTCTTTTTGATTCGATTCTATTTTGCTTAATTCATCAATAATATTTGTTCCCGCCAATTTCATTAAATGAGCTAACAAATAATGGGCATTAGGCATGGTTGCGAAATGGTTCATCCAGTACACAATTAGTTCGTGTTTCGCGTATCTTCCAATTAAAGCTTCTGTTTGTTCTCGATTTAGGTGGTGAAAATGAGGAACAGAACAAAGAATACTTACGGCAGCTTCAGGTTCTAATTCACTTATCATCGCATTTGTAAGTACCTTTAAATCGAGTTGATGTATGAGTGCATTAAGACGAGAGGGGGTATGATTATCGCGAATGGTTAAGCGCTGTAACAAAGAAGTGCCTTTTAAAGAACTCAAATATTCTTTTTGACTTAACAGGTATATGATTAATAAAGATTTTACCTGTACGTTTTGAACGATTTGAATGGAGTCCATAATTTCTTGGAATGTCAAATGTCCTTCTTTGAGTGTTGTTAAAAAGTGTGCTTGGGTTGCGGTATTTTTATTAATTGCAGTTAAATAATCTGGATTTCCCATAGCTGCTTTGAATAAATCAAAACTTTGTATTTTGCTTCCTGTCATAGCCCTCTCCTATAAGACTCACATCGACTTTCAAGTTGAACGATACGAGTTGAGCCTTCATTCAGCATAACTCTTTGTAAAAAAAATTCAATACTTGTGTTAATTTTGCCTGGATATAGGATAAGTTTTTTGTCTTGTATCGAGTAGTTTTGTCGTTATTGGCAAATTTATACGAAGCGACTTTATATTCTGGGCAAAGTTCTATTGAGACTGAAACAGGAAGAGACTGATCGTTTAAAATAATGTGCCTTCATAAACAAAAACAGCAGGACCAGTTAAGCAAATTGGTTTATTAAATTCAGGCCAATCAATGAGTAAATCACCACCAGGCAAAGTTACCTTTATTTGTTTATCCAGTTTGTAATATAAACATCCTACTGCAGCGGCTGCAACAGCCCCACTGCCACACGCTTGGGTTTCACCACAGCCCCGCTCAAAGACTCGTAATTTAATGTGTTGTGGATTTACAATTTGCATAAATCCGACATTTGCTTGCTCGGGAAAACACGGATGCAGGCTAAGTTGTTTGCCTAAGGTGAGTACAGGAGCTGTTTGTATTTCTTGAACCAATAAAACAGCATGCGGATTACCAACACTTAGAGCATGTAGACAAAGAGTTTCATTGTTTGAAAGCTCTAAATCGTATTTTTCAGACTGTTCTGGGGCCAGGAGCGGAATGTCTTTGGGGGCCAATTTGGGAATGCCCATATCCACACGTACGCTTTGATCTGCATTAATGTACAAATTCATTTTTGTGGTTTTAGTGGCAACTGTTAAGTGATTTTTGTTGGTTAAACCATAGTATTTGACAAATAAGGCCAAACATCGTGCTCCATTTCCACATTGCCCTACTTCCTGGCCATCGGCATTAAAAATTCGATAATTAAAGTCAATTCCCTCTTGCTGGCTGGATTCAATAAGCAAGCATTGATCAAAACCAATACCAGTATTACGCTGAGCCATTACCGATATTTGTTGAGGATTGAGGTTTATATTTTGATTAATGCCATCAATCACTATGAAATCATTGCCTAAGCCATGCATTTTGGTAAATCTAATGTTCATTATTTTTCCTATCGAAAATTACTTACTTGAGGCATTTCTTGTTGATTCTGGTAAATAGAGTGGTCCTTTTTGTCCACAACCAGATATGATTAAGGTGATGCCAACTATTAATACACAGTGTAGTCGTTTCATTAAAAAGAGCCATTAATTATGAGTAGAAGAGTATTTACCACTTATTGAAGTAAAAGTTCAAGTAATAAATGATCTTTTGTGGTCTTATTTTGCACATTCATGGCAAAATTTTCTACCAAGTTATCTTTTTTACACAGAGTATTTAAAAGGTATAACTTGCACTGTGCTTATGCATTAGCGATAATTTCTCTTTTTGTGTCAGGGGATTGGTTTTGAATGAGTTTATAAATGAGTCAGAGGATCACGCTCAAGCATGTGTTATTTGGATGCATGGACTTGGCGCTGATGCTTCCGATATGATGGGCTTAGTAGATCAATTAACAGTGACGGATATAGTGTTACGCCATATATTTATCAATGCACCTCAGCGTCCGGTGACGCTTAATGGTGGAATGGTGATGCCTGCATGGTATGATATTATAGGTATGAAATTAATTGATAGGGAAGATAAAGAAGGAATTGGCCAGTCTGAATTGTTAATTCGTAAGGTTATGGACGAGCAATTAAATGCGGGTTTTTCATATAATCAGATTTTTTTAGCTGGCTTTTCACAGGGAGGGGCTATGGCGTTACATACAGCTCTTCATACTCCAGCTCAGTTAGCCGGGGTAATTGCTTTGTCTGCTTATTTACCTTTAGCCGCACATAATAGGCCAATACTTGATAAACGCACGCCTTTTTTTATGGGTTCTGGTCAATATGATCCTCTGGTCTTGCCTCAATGGACTGAATTAAGTAAAGATTGGCTATTGGATGAAGGATATAAAAATATTTCTTATCATAAATATCCTATGGAACATTCAGTGTGTTTCGAAGAAATTAAAGATCTTAGCTTTTGGTTAAAACAAGTGGCGGGAGAAGCATAATGCCCATAGTGAAGAAATCACGTACTGTTAACTATACTTGCGAGCAAATGTTTGCTTTAGTAAATGAAGTAGAGCGTTATGCCGAGTTTCTACCTTATTGTTCAGAAAGCTTAGTACACCATCGCGATGAAGATGAAGTGCAGGCAACTTTGGTGATTGGTGCTGCTGGAATGAGTAAATCATTTACTA
Organism: Legionella cincinnatiensis; assembly: GCF_900452415.1. Taxonomy (NCBI): domain Bacteria; kingdom Pseudomonadati; phylum Pseudomonadota; class Gammaproteobacteria; order Legionellales; family Legionellaceae; genus Legionella; species Legionella cincinnatiensis. Next base: position 590,701 of record NZ_UGNX01000001.1, read on the forward strand.
CACGTAACAGGCTCCAAATTAATAAAATGATAGAAATTCGACTTGTTGATGGTCCATTCAGTCATTTAGAAGGTTTTTGGCGTTTTGATGAGGTAGAAGAGGGTTGTAAAATTTCTTTTGACTTGGAGTTTGAATTCGCAGGACGAATGTTTTCCATGCTTCTTGGACCAGTATTTGAGCAAGTAACTGATAAAATGGTAGATTCTTTCTGTGAGCGAGCAAAAACAATTTATGATAAAGGTTGAGGTAGTTTATGTGCCTTTAACAAAGGCTGTTGTACATAGGACACTTGAGCTTAAACTAGGAGCAACAGTTTCTGATGCGCTTTGTGCATCAGAAATATATGTAATTTATCCTGAAACACGCAGTTTTTCTGTGGGCATCTTTTCAAAACAAGTTTCTTTAGAGCATGTGCTTAAAGAAGGAGATAGGATAGAAATATACAGACCATTGATTTTGGATCCTAAAGAAAGCCGACGGAAAAAGGCAAATGTTCTTTCTGAAAAAAATAAATCATAGAATGCAACAGATTTCGTGTTTTTTAGACCTGCCGCTTTTGCGGAAGATGGGGAGATCTTTTATATGCGTTAAATTGATATGATTCACTTAACGCATATGCTGTGTTTCTGCAATATTAAAGTGATATTCGCTATAATTTATTCTTGATTGATGTCTGGGTGTGCGATCGCTGTACCTACACCTGGGTTGAATTTATCTCGCTCAATACGAGTCAGTCTGTCATTATGGAAATATAAGCTCAAAGTTGACATGGTAATCGCCCCATGTCCCCTACGCCAAGTATATGCATAATCCCAGCGATCGTGATTAAATACAGGACTCAATAAGCTTGTTCCCAACAATATAGCCACTTCATTTTTGCTCATTCCGATTTTTAAACGGTCAAGAGTTGCTTTTGGTAATAGGTTCCCTTGTTGTACTACACGTCGAGAAAGGTCAAACGAGGTACATTGAGTTAGGGTTAAAGTAAATACAATTCCAAGTAGAAAAATTATTATTCTCATTTTTTTGCCTATCATGAAAAATTTCGCCATAATAACACGTCAGTTAATGAAACACACCTGCAATAGTTAAGACAACTTCATTGCATTGAGGAGCACTAATGGAAGAAAGTAAACAGCTAAAAAATGCTGGATTAAAAATTACTTTACCACGTTTAAAAGTATTACAAATCTTAGAGCAATCTCCCAATCATCATTTAAGTGCAGAAGGAGTTTATAAAGCATTGCTAGAGACAGGAGAAGATGTTGGGCTTGCCACAGTTTATCGTGTATTAACGCAATTTGAAGCTGCAGGATTAGTTACTCGTCATAATTTTGAAGGGGGGCATTCAGTATTTGAATTGAGTCAGGGTGAACATCATGATCATTTAGTCTGTATTAAATGTGGTTGTGTGGAAGAATTTGTTGATGAAATAATAGAGCAAAGGCAGAAAACTATCGCGGATAGGGCGCATTTTCAGATGACAGATCATGCTTTAAACATTTATGGAATATGTCCCAAGTGCCAACAATTAACGTGAATTCAACATAAAAATTAAGTTATTATTAATACTGTTCACCCAATAAATGAGGCTGATGTGTATTCGAAGTGCTATATTTCTTTTTTCCCAAGTAGGAAAAAGGTTCTTAGAGTGCCAATCCCTTTCATTTCTAGGGTTCCTCTTGGTTCCATAATGAATTCATCCTCAAGCATAAAAGCCATTTTTTCTGAAATATGAATTTTATTAGGAAGGGATGTTTCTTCCAATCGGCTTGCTAAATTGACTACATTACCCCAGATGTCATAAACAAATTTCTTATGTCCAATAACACCGGCAATCACCGTACCATAAGTAATGCCGATGCGAAATTGGAGTTGCATCTTATTTTCTTGATTAAAGGTCATCATTCTTTCCAGAATAGCTAGGGCATAGTTTGCTATATTGATTGCATGTCTTGTAGTTTGCTCAGGAACACCTGATACAGCCATATAGTTATCACCTATAGTTTTTACCTTTTCAACATGATATTTTTCAGTGAGGTTATCAAATTCTGCAAACAAGCGATTTAAGATATTTACAGTTTTTTTAGCACCTAATTGTTCTGTTAGCTGAGTAAAATTGATAATATCTGCAAACATGACGCTCGCTTGGGAAAACTCATCCGCAATATCTACCTCTCCCATTTTCAAGCGTGACGCAATTGGTTCGGGCAAAATATTCAACAATAATAAATCATTTTCATCATTCACTTTGGAGATAGATTTTAGAGCATGAATAATAAAGAAGATCATGAGTATTGTTGATAAAAATGTGAAGATAAGCGTCAAAATAATAATTCTCGACATTTTAATATCAATTTTTTCATTGGTAAGTAACGTTCGATGTTCAACATGAGCAAAAAAAGCCTGAAGTGGTCTCATGATGCCTAATTTGGCTTGTGCATATTCATCACTAAAGACCAGGCTTTGGGCGAGTTGAGGATTAGGCTTGCCAATTATCGTATAATTCCCATCCTTATCTTGATATTTTCCTTCAACCATATTCATCGCTTTAATTTCTAACTTTACTAGCTCATTGCTTCTATGTTCCACTTCAGTCAGCATAGCAAATTCTTTCAGGGTGAAATTCTGTTCTAGCATCATCGCAGCTATAGATTTTTTTTCACCATAAGGCTGGGGGCGTTTGTTATCAATAACTAAATCCCAATAAATCTCATCATAATTTAATGGCCTAGGGGACTTTCCTTCTCGTATTGATAGAATTTCATTATAATAATCACGGTACTTTTTCTCTCCAGTCATCACATAAAGCCTTGCCATATCTGTTAAGTCATCAGAACTTTGACGAAGACCATCAGCGATTAGATAGGATTGGTAACGTTCATCGGCGTCAAGAATCTCTTGTACCGCTATATGTTTTAGTGCAAATAAACTGATTATTAAGCCTAAAAGTGAAAGCATCAGAAAAAAGAAGAAATATTTTAAAAGATAGGTATTTTTAAGATTGAGCTTTGTGATTTGCATTTGGCGATAAAGTTTTATCAACTTACGTTGAAGAATAGCTTATTTATATTAATTGAGCTATTTCTAATAACTGATTTTAAATGCTATTCTAAAATAAGAAGGGTATTTATTAAAATAAGAAGTATATTAAATAAGGGATTTTTAGAACTCAGACTCGAGTTTTAACTTAACTCAGGGATTTATTCATGAAACTATTATTCTTAGGAGCTGGTAGTGGTTTAGGATCGGATTCTAAAAATTTTCAATCAAATATGCTTCTTCTCACTGATAAAGGTAAAAAATTATTAATAGACTGTGGGACCGATATTCGTTTTTCCTTATCTCGGGCCCATTATATCTCTCATGATATTGATGCAGTTTACATCAGTCATTTGCATGCCGATCATATTGGTGGTTTAGAGTGGCTTGCATTTCAACGTAAATTCGCGGTGGAGAGTAAGGCACCTCAGCTAATTATACACGAACATTTAGTCCACCCATTATGGAGTCATTCCCTGAGTGGTGGTTTAAAAACGCTGAATGAAAAAGAGGCCACCTTGAATGATTACTTTAGGGTGACTACTGTAAATGACGGTCAGGTTTTTCAATGGGAAGGATTGCATTTGAATTTAATTAAAACAGTTCATATTCATTCTAATAAGAAATTAATGCCAAGTTATGGTTTATATATACAGTATCATGACAAAAATTTTTTTATCACTACTGACACCCAATTTACCCCCGATCGTTTTAAAAAATATTATCAAGAAGCAACATTGATTTTTCATGATTGTGAAACGCTAGAGGTGCCAAGTGGAGTACATGCGCATTTTAACCAATTAGATACACTTGATCCCAATATTAAAGCAAAGTTTTGGTTATACCACTATAATGATGGCAAATTACCCGATGCTCAATCCCATGGCTTTCTTGGTTTTGTTCAATGTGGGCAAGTAATCGAGTTATTTAAATAAATAATTGACTCTTATTCGTTGAATCCAGACATAGGAAAAAGGTTATTTTGAGTAGAGGGCATTCTATATTTCTTCATTTCAATCATTCCATCTCCAAACAGTGATTACAGCCGCAGATCCTACGTTATATCAAGCTAAAAAAATGGAAAAAACAAAATTAATGCAAAGGTAATTAATTGATGATTTTTATTTCATTTTATTCTTAAATTTTGATCTGTTTCATTGCTATAATGCCTTCTCTTTTAATTTAGCAGTATGGATATGTATGTGGATTGTATGGATTGCTCTCTCGCGACCTTACACGTTTATTGTTATGGCTCTTATGCTTCTTATCATTGGGCCTTTAGCAATTATGCGTACCCCCACTGATATTTTTCCTGATATCAATATTCCAGTTGTTAGCGTGGTATGGACTTACACCGGATTACCTCCTGATGAAATGGGCGATCGTATTACCAGCGTTTTCGAGCGCGCAGTCACTACTACTGTTAATGATATTGAACACATCGAATCCCAATCGCTGATTGGGGTAAGCGTGGTTAAATTGTATTTTCAAAAAGGAGTGAATGTAGATATGGCTTTAAGTCAAGTCACTGCAATCGCTCAAACTATGTTGCGTAACTTACCGCCAGGGACTTTACCTCCTTTAATTTTAAGCTATAAGGCTTCAACTGTCCCTGTATTACAATTGGTGTTATCGAGTTCAACAATTCCTGAACAGAAGTTAAATGATATAGGAAATAACTTCATTCGTACTCAGCTTGCAACGGTTCAAGGTGCCTCACTACCTTATCCTTATGGCGGTAAAATTCGACAAATTATGGTCGATCTAGATACACAAGCGATGCAAACTTATGGTATTTCTGCTAAAGAAGTAAATGAGGCAATACTTGCCCAAAACCTTATTATTCCTGCAGGTACGCAAAAAATAGGTGAGTATGAATATATTGTTAAACTCAATGGTAGTCCTCTTGCTGCAGTTGAATTAAATGATGTGCCTGTGAAAACCACGCCTGGCCGTGTATTGTATATTCGTGATGTAGGGCATGTGCGTGATGGCTTCGCACCACAAACGAATATCGTGAGAGTAGATGGACATCGGGCAGTAATGATGTCTATAGAAAAAACTGGAAATGCATCAACACTGGATATTGTTAGCCGGGTTAAGGGTATGATTCCTAAAATAAAGGATATGTTACCTGATGGACTGCAATTGTCTTATTTTGCAGATCAATCCATTTTTGTCACCGCCGCTATTCGTGGGGTAATTACAGAGGGAATAATCGCTGCGGTATTAACAGGGTTAATGATTCTGCTCTTTTTAGGAAGCATGCGTAGTACTTTGATCATCACTTTGTCAATTCCTCTATCAATTATTACCTCGATAACTCTCCTTTCTGCATTGGGCGAAACAATAAATATTATGACCTTAGGGGGGTTAGCCCTAGCGGTGGGAATTTTAGTGGATGACGCTACAGTAGCTATTGAAAACATTAACTGGAATTTGGAACAAGGTAAAGAAGTAGAACAAGCTATTCTCGATGGAGCAAAACAAATTGCGATACCCGCGCTTGTATCAACTTTGTGTATTTGTATTGTTTTTGTGCCCATGTTTTTTCTTGGTGGGGTTGCGCAATATTTATTTGTACCCTTAGCTGAGGCGGTAATTTTTGCCATGCTTATGTCCTATATATTATCACGGACTCTCGTTGCCACCTTAGCGAAATATTGGTTACGTAAGCATGAGCTCCATGTTGAAGAAGAAAAAAAGAAAAGTCTTTTGGAGCGTGTTCATGGAAAGTTTGAAGAAAAGTTTGCACTTTTACGTTCCCGATATTTTGATACGCTTTCTTGGGTATTAAATAATGCTAAAATTTTTATTACCTGCTTTTTAGGATTTGTTGGCGTTTCAATAGTATTGCTATGGCCATGGCTGGGTTCGAATTTTTTTCCTGATGTGGATGCTGGACAAATCAAGTTACATATTAGTGCTCCAACAGGGACGCGAGTGGAAGAAACCGCACGAACTGTAGATGATATTGATACGCTTATTCGTCAAGTAATCCCTCCTAAAGACTTAGGAAGTATTGTTGATAATATAGGTTTACCTACAAGTGGAATTAATTTGTCGTACAGTAATTCAGCGACGAATGGACCCGAAGATGCTGATATTTTAATTTCTCTAAAAGAAGGGCATCGTCCTAGTTCTGATTATGTGCGTCAGCTTAGATCGATTTTACGAGAACATTTTCCCTCAGTAACCTTTGCTTTTTTACCTGCAGATATCGTCAATCAAATTATTAATTTTGGTTTACCTTCTCCGATTAATATTCAGGTCATTGGTTTAAAGAAAAAGGAAAATGCTGAATATGCCAATAAATTATTAAATCAGCTAAAATTGATTCCGGGCCTTGTTGATGGGCGGATAAGACAAAAAAATAATTATCCTGAGTTTTTTGTTGATGTGGATCGTAGTTTGGCCCGTGAGCTAGGATTTACCCAATACGATGTTGCTTCTGATTTGTTGGTGACCTTATCAGGTAGTTTTCAAACCACACCCACATTTTGGTTGGATCCTCGCAATGGCGTTTCTTACCCTATTGTGACTCAGGCACCTCAATATGTAATGACTTCATTAAACGATTTACGTAATATTCCTATTGGAAGTTTAACAATACCGAGTCAATTGCAAATTTTGGGGGCTTTTGCCACAGTGAAACGTACATGGACTTCAGTTGTTGAATCACATTACAACGTTCAGCCAGTAATTGATATTTTTGCAACAATACAAGATAGAGATCTGGGCTCAGTAGCAAGTGATATTGAGAAAGTTATTGATCAAACTAAAAAGAACGTTCCTAAAGGATCGTCGGTAGTTGTTCGTGGTCAAATTGATACTAAAGAGCATGCGTTCAGCGGGCTTTATTGGGGGTTGGCTTTCTCCATTTTATTGGTTTATTTATTAATTGTGATTAATTTTCAATCATGGACGGATCCTTTTATTATTATCACTGCATTACCTGCTGCAATTGCGGGAATTAGTTGGATGTTATTTATGACTCATACTCCATTAAGTGTGCCTGCTTTGACTGGTGCAATTATGTGTATGGGGGTTGCAACGGCAAATAGTATCCTTATTATTAGCTTTGCCAGAGATCATTTGGCTACAGAAAATAATCCAATGCAAGCTGCTCTTGAAGCAGGGAAGACGCGTTTAAGACCAGTGATGATGACTGCTTTAGCGATGATTATTGGTATGTTTCCCATGGCGTTAGGATTGGGAGATGGAGGCGAGCAGAATGCTCCATTAGGACGAGCAGTAATCGGTGGTTTATCATTTGCTACCCTAGCTACGCTTTTTTTTGTCCCTTCTGTTTTTTATGTAATTCATGAGCGTAATTTGAAGAAAAAGCAAAGGAAAGAGCATGCTTAAAACAATTCACTCCCATTTACATAAACATAGGCATAAACGATTAATTATCGCTCTGGCTGTGTTTTTATTGATTCTGCTTCTTATTATTTTTTTGCGTGTTTATGCATCTATTCGTTTGCGCAATGAGACTAGAGCTGACGCTGTACCTGTGGTAAGGGTAATGACGGCAGAACAAGAAACAGGCATGGATCGAATAGTTTTACCCGGGAATGTTCAAGCTTGGCATGAGTCACCTATCTATGCCCGCACGAATGGGTATGTGAAACAATGGTATGTAGATATTGGTAGTCGTGTTAAAACAGGAGATCTGCTTGCCGTAATAGAAACTCCTGAGCTTGACGCTCAAGAACGTCAAGCAAGAGCTGATTTAAAGGTTGCAATTGCTAATAATAAAATCGCACAAATTACTGCAAAACGTTGGCGTCATTTAGTAAAAACGGAGTCTGTATCACAACAAGAAACTGATGAAAAAGTGAGCATTGCAGCTGCTCAAGAGGCCGCAGTGTATGCAGCTCAGGCTAATCTTCAACGCTTGCAAGAGTTAGTTGGTTTTGAGCGCGTTATAGCACCATTTGATGGGGTGATTACAGATCGTGCAACGGATATAGGTGATCTTATTGATGCAGGAAGTAGTACTAGTACACCACCTTTATTTCGCATTGCTCAGACGAGCCCTCTACGAATTTATGTAAAAATTCCGCAATACTACTCTGCTCGTATTAAGCCTAATATGGCGGTAACGTTGAATTTTGCGGAGCATCCGAAGCAGACATTTCCTGCTAAATTATTTGAAACAGCACATGCTATTGACCCTAAAACACGTACTTTATTGGCTCAATTTACCACTAAAAACAAAAAGGGCGAGCTATTGCCTGGAGGTTATACTGAAGTATTGTTTACTTTGGATGTTCCACCTAATACAGTGATTTTACCGGTGAATACCTTACTTTTTCGTGCCCAGGGATTACAAGTAGCTGCTTTAGACAAGGATAATAAAGTGGTGCTCAAGTCCATTACTGTTCGTCGTGATTTTGGTTCTAAGATTGAAATCGCCACAGGTGTTATGCCTGGAGATCGAATTATACTGAATCCTCCGGATGGGATTATCAATGGAGAAACGGTGCGGGTTGTTTCATGAGTAAATTGATTAGTGTAGGTGTATTTGTTTGTGCATTAGCAGGTTGCTCCTTAGCGCCAAATTATCAGCGACCCGCGATGCCTATTCCAGAGCATTTTAAAGAGCCGGGGCAATGGATAGAAATTAAATCAACACCTAAATTGATAGCTCCGAATGCTTGGTGGGAAGCCTTTCATGATCCCGTTTTAAATGATCTGCAAAAACAGCTAAATAGAGCAAACCAAGATTTAAAGTTGGCTTATGCTCGTTTCCAAGAGTCGATTTCTATAGTTCAAATTGCTCGTTCCAATTTTTATCCTAATGTTCAGGGTTTATTAAATGGAAATAGAGAGCAAACATCAAATACTATAGCAAATCCTGCGAAACAATCTCTTTTTAATAACGTTTTAGTAGGTGGGTATCTGGCGTATGAGGTTGATGCATGGGGAAGTATTCGTAACGCAGTTAAGGCAAGTGAAAGCCTTGCTCAGGCTAGTGCATCCGATATGGCTTCAGTCCGTTTGAGTTTGCAGGCTGAACTTACAAATAATTATTTTGCATTACGAGGAAATGATGAGGCACAACGTATCTTGGATACGACCGTTATTGCGTATCAAAAAGCCCTTTATTTAACGAAACAACGATATCAAGGAGGGGTTGCGCCTATTGCGAATGTTGATGAGGCTGAAACCCAACTAGAAAATGCAAAAACATTGGCTGCTGACATACGGTTACAACGAGCGCAATTAGAACATGCGATTGCGGTTTTAGTAGGACAAATACCAAGCGAGTTTTCCATAGCTCCAGGTAAACTACCAAAGAGTTTACTTGCAATTAGCCCTAATTTGCCTTCAACTCTTCTAGAGCGCAGACCTGATATTGTGGCAGCAGAATCGCGCGTACAGGCTGCGAATGCCACTATTGGTGTAGCCCGAGCTGCTTTTTTTCCTGTGATTAACTTAACGGGCACAGGTGGTTTTCAAAGTCAGAGTTTTTCAAATCTTTTTTCAAAACCCAGTCTCTTCTGGTCTCTGGGGCCCTTTAGCTTATTCACATTATATCAGCCTTTAGTGCAGCAAACTCTTTTTGATGGAGGGCGTTTACGTGGATTATTAAATCAAGCTAAAGCACAGTATTTTGAAACAGTGGCGCAGTATCGGCAAACAGTTCTCACTGCTTTCCAAGATGTAGAAGATAGTCTCATAGCCATTCACCAGTTAGATAAGGAAATTCACACTCAAGAAGCTGCAACTCGTGCTGCTATAAGAGCTTGGAATCAGGGGATTTATCGATATAAAGGTGGATTAGTTACTTTTCTGCAAGTGGTGGTTGTCGAGAATATAGCACTACAATCAGAACTTTCATTAGTCAATATACGTACGCGCCGCCAAATTGCTAGTGTGCAATTAATTAAAGCTTTAGGGGGCGGTTGGTCTTTAGATATGGGACAAAGAAGAACTGCTTTTGCTCTCTCTCATACCGCAAAAAAACGGTAATTCATTTACATAAAGACCATTCAACTCTTGGGGTTGATAAAGACAAAACTTGAAGCAAAGTAGCGGAACAGGCTAGAGGAGGATCTTTCACCTTGTTTGTGCGTATTTTGCGATGCTATTTTCATGTAATAGGTCACGTGGGGTTAGCAAAAACCAGAGATTTTTGTCCCGAGAAGTAGTCAGTCAAAATCTGGTAGCAGACATCAAAAGCACTTTTCGCTTGTAATCTGCAGGAAGTAATAAGAGACATGGTTCTGGCTACGAAGTCAGAACCATAATCCGATCGTGTACCAAAATAATTTTTCCGCCAAATCACCGCAGGCCTTAAGCATTGCTCGGCATGATTATTTGTTGGCGCTACATTTTCATTAAAAATAAAAGTCCATAAGGCATCAAAATGCGTCAATAGGTTTGAGCAAAACCGCACGATTCTTAATTTGGGGTCTGTATAAGTCCCTTGCTCCAGAAGTTCCCCTACCTTATGCCGGATGAACTTAGTTTTTCGTATGAGCTCCCAACGAGAGAAACCTCCTTGTTTGTATTGGTGCCACAGTTCAAATAAATCAGCTTGGCAACTTAATAACTCACTTCCTATACGAGCAATTGGTTTATCTTGTTTCTCAGAAAGTTTCGTGAAGTCGCGTTTTAAATGAGCCCAACAGATTTGACGCTTATCACTGGGAAAATAGTTATATCCGGCATAGCGATCGGAAACAAGAATGCCATCAAACGCCCCCATTAAGGAATCAATCACTTTCTTCCCTCGAGAAGGCTCAACAGAGAAAAAAGCAGCTGATTCGGACATCATTCCCCAAAGCCATTGATTGAGCCCGTCCCGGCGATGCCCTGTTTCATCCATATGCGCACAGGGGCTTTCTTTCACTTGATTGAATAAATCGGCTACAGGTTCTTTTAGCGCATCGCTAACGAGGCGTTGTTTTTTATAAATACACCCCATGCTTAGAGTAAATGAGAACTGCTCGCTTAAAAAAGATTGAAGTCCTCGACGAGACAACTTGTATTTTGAGAGCATGTGGGACATCAAGCTCGTTAATCGGGGACCTGTTATACCCCTCGTAATGCCGTTAGGTAAAGTGGCCAGTCGCTTCTTGCCGCAACAAACACACGTTCCTTTTTCTAACTGATATTCAGTGATGTTGAGCTTTATTAGGGGTAGTTCATAGACTTGGTGTCTTAACACCTCTTGGTTTTTTATGTTCTTTTCACCGCAAATACAGCGCTTTGGCAATTTACAGGATACAACCTCATCCACTTCTTCTACTGACAACAACTCTCGAAAATGCCCTTGATGTCCTTTAACTCCTCCACCCTTATTCGGGTTGGGCTTCTTTTTAGTCTTTTTCTTTTTAAAGTCCTGTGAGGGCGGTTTCGATGAGTTCGATGAATTATTATCCAAGCGCTCTTTAAGTGCTTTATTTTCTTGTTCTAACTGTTCAACCCGTAAAACTAATGCATCAGTGATCTCAACAAGTCGTTTTATCAACTCATGACAGTCCGCTATTGTCTCAGGTAAGTGTACGTTCATTAAAAAATATTTAAGTGCATGAATGATCGGTTATTTTATTTGTTTTAACACAAAAATCCATAAGATATTTCTCTATCTTGGGGGATCTTTTGACCCTCTGCGCTTTGAAATATATTGAAGATGAGCTCCCCTAATAAACTTCTTTGAAGTTTATTAGGGGTGACCTATTACATTTTCATTCAACATACGCCACACGTAACCTTTCGGTGCATGAGGCGTGAATGCTTACGACTTGACTTCACCTACACTGCGAAGCGTATTCTTCTAATCAAGATAAATCGTATAAGAGTAAGTATTAAAACCATCATACTGGGTACTAACATAACGTAATCCATTGCAAGAAGCGTGAACTACGGGATGATTGATTAATGGGCCATCTTTAATATCGAGGACACACCAGTTGTTTTGCTCATCACCAACAGTCACTAGAGCATAGCCAGCGTGACATTGATACGAGTCAGTGATCTCAAAACTATGAGGACCTAATATTTGCAGCAGTACATCTTGATCACTATACCCATGTGTAATAACGACACCAGGGTGAGATGCACTGTAGATACGAAAATAATCTTTATAACCACACCAAGATTGTTCTGCATGTACATTGCTCATCATTAAGCTTGCTGCCAGTACCATCCATTTTTTCATTTCGGAGCACCTTTTTATTTTTATTGTTAAAATCAGGGCAAATTATAGGGAAGTCTTGAGTATAAAACAATCATTAAACTATTCAGCTGCAAAGCCTTTTGATGCACTGGCAAAAGTTGGTTTTGCGAACCAAATTATGATGAGTAAAAAGATAAAAATCCAAGCAGCAAGTCTAAAAATATCGTTGGTGGCTAACATATAGGCTTGGTTAATGACCGTTGTATAGATAATTCCAAAGCTTTTTATGCCTGATATGCCTACCGTATGCAGTTGTTCTGTAGTTTTTTGGACTAAAGGATTATATGCAGTTATTTGCTCAACAAGCTGACTTTGATGTAATGCTTCTCTATTGTTCCACAAAGTGAGACTGATTGATGTGCCAAAACTACTGCCTAAGATGCGAAAGAAATTAGCAAGTCCGAGGGCGCTGGCCAGTCGTTCAGGAGGTAGTTCAGCTAAAATTAAAGCAATTAATGGGGTAAAGAAAAATGCAAGTCCAATCCCCTGAAGGAATCGAGGTTCGATTAATTGAATAAAACCGATATCAGTGTAAAAAGTAGACTGCCACATAGACGTAAGTGTAAATACAATAAAGCCAATGCTGATAATAATTCGTAAATCAAATTTACCCATGTAATTGCCTACAATAGGCGTTAAAAAAAAGGGTAAAATTCCTACTGGGGCAACTGCAAGACCTGCCCAGGTTGGAGTGTAGCCCATTTGCGTTTGTAGCCATAATGGGAAAATAACCACAGTGGCAAAATAAACAAGAAAGCCCAAAGTAAGACTTATCGTTCCTATTGAAAAATTTCGTAGCATAAATAAACGCAAATCGATAATAGGATTATTTTGAGTGAGAAGCCAAACAATTAAAAAGCTTAGTGTGACGGTGGAGATAATTGCTAAAGTAATAATAAAATTAGAATGAAACCAGTCTGAATCGTATCCTTTATCTAATAAAACTTGCAAACACCCAATACCAATGGTTAATAACAGTAATCCTATATAATCAATGGGTAATTTAGCAGTAGGGGTTTCTCTACCACTAAGTGTTATCATTGTGAAGATAACAGAAAAGATCCCAACGGGTACGTTAATATAAAAAATCCATGGCCAAGTATAATTGTCAGTGATGATTCCACCCATAATGGGGCCAAATATTGGGCCTACAACAGCAGTCATAGCCCAGATACCGGTCGCCAGCCCTCTTTTTTCTGGGGGATAATTAGCAAGTAAGATACTTTGTGATAATGGAATCATAGGTCCTGAAACAGCACCTTGAATTACCCGAAAAAAAACCAGCATCTCTAAATTCATAGATAATCCGCAGAGTACGGATGCGATGGTAAATAATGCGGTGGAAAAAACAAAAAGACGTACTTCGCCAAAACGTTTTGCAAGCCACCCTGTAAGCGGTAACATAATGGCTTGACTGACTGCAAATGAGGTGATAACCCAAGTGCCATTATCAGGACTTACTCCTAGATCTCCTGCAATGGTTGGAATGGCTACATTAGCAATAGAAATATCTAAGACATTCATGAAAATTGCTAAAGACAATGACACTGTCATTAAGATCAATCTACTGCCAGTAAGAGGTGGTAGATCAGTCATTATGATTTGCTCCTGGGTAAAAACATATCTGGGGAGTTCGCTTGTAAAATGTCGTTAATAAGTGGCTCCACCTCTGCTAACTGTTTTTGGTAAACTTTTGTTTGAAATTTAAATTGAGGTTCTGACTTTTTAGGGAGTCTACTTCCCTTTAAATTGTGAATATCAATAGTAACGCGCATAGACAACCCTAGTTGTAACGGGTTTTTTTGCAATTCATCAGGGTTTAAACTAATGCGCACAGGAAGTCTTTGTACTATTTTAATCCAGTTTCCGGTTGCATTTTGTGGGGGCAATAATGCAAAGGCTGAACCTGTCCCTGCATTTAATCCAACAACTTTGCCATGATATGTAATTCCAGGATACGCATCAGCATAAATAGTAACGGGCTGACCGATACGGATATCATTAAGTGCTGATTCTTTGTAATTTGCATCAATCCACGTATCGTGTAACGGAATAATTGCTAACATTACCGAATTCATTGCTACTTGCTGACCAGGCTGAACACTACGTTTAGCAACATAACCGGTAATAGGGGCTTTAATGGTCGTTCTCTGCAAATCCAAATAAGCCTTTTTTAAATTTGCTTTGGCAGTTTCTACAAGCGGATGAGTATAGAGTTGTGCGTTTTCGACTAATGCTAAGGCGGCGTCTAATTGATGCAATGAAAGATCATAGGTTGCTTGAGCCGCTTCCAAAGCCGTTTTATAATGTTGCATTTCTTCACGAGATACTGCCCGATTACCCATTAATCCTTGTCGCCGTTGCAGATCGAGCCGGGCTTGAATCAAATTGGCTTTATCCAAAATTACTTTTTGTCGTGCCTGAGCTGCATTTTCAAAATATTGGCGAACTTGGCGGACCGCTTGAGCTAAATCTGCTTTAGCTTTTTGTAAAGCGACTTTATAGTCAGCAGAATCCAATTTAATTATAGTTTGCCCTTCAATAACTAATTGAGTTTCATCAGTATCTATTTCAATTACAGTACCTGCAACTTGTGGCATGAGCTGTACCATATTGCCATTGATATATGCATCATCCGTGTAAAGTTCAAATTGTCCCCAAATCAACCAATAGGTAAGCCATAGTAAGGCAATAAACAAAAAGACGCCGCCGAGTATTAGCATGGCGATTTTACGTTTATGTAAGGTCTCTGGTGTTGCCCCTTCTTTTTTAGTTTCAGTTTCTTTATTTTCAGCCATGATCTAGAGCTCTCCACCTAAAGCTGTTAATAAAGCTATAAAAGCTTGTTTTTGACGAGTCTGTAACTGTTGTAACATCGCTTTTTGCTGTATTAATAATTGTTTGATGTCAATAAGTTGGGGGTAATCAATAATTCCTTGAGTATATCGTGCTTGGAACAGTTTGTAATTGGATTCTGTAGTATTGAATGCTTGGTTTTGGGCAGTAATTTGTGCGTTAAGTGTTTTTAAGGTAGATAATTGATCACTAACTTGTTGTAAGGAATTTAAAATTGTTTGATTATATTGATTCACTGCAAGTTCGTATTGGGTATAGCTTACGCCAAGGTTTGCTCGCCGAGCTCCTGCATCAAAAATAGGTAAATCAAAAGCGGCGCTGACATTGTCATTTTCAAACCATACATTAAAAGCCTTATTAAAATAAACGCTTTGTACGCTTAATAAACCTCTCAAATTTATGTTGGGAAAAAATGCAGTTTTAGCGACATTTATTTGATGTGCTGCAGATTCTGTAAGTGCGCGTGCCGAAGCAATATCAGGTCGTTGGGCAAGAATATTTGCAGGAATTATTTCTGGGAGAATCAGTTGCTTTTTGTCATATGCAAAAGCGGCGACATCAACTTGAGTAGAAAAAGGATTTTTTCCCATTAATACAGCCAGTTGATGGCGTGATTGCATCTCTGCTCGTTTGAAATCTTCTACAGAGAGTATGGCTGTTTGGTAATTTGCTAATGCAGTTTTTACTGGGATATTCGATGTGATGCCATGTTTTGCACGGTCTAAGATGATATCTGCAAGTTGTTTTAATAATCGCACATTTTCCTTTGCTAAGCGTTGCTGGGTAATATTATTTTGTATGTCAAAATAAGTTGTTGCAACTGCTGCACTTAATACCAGTCGAGTTTCAGCCAGATCCATTTGTGCGGCAAAGGATTCACTGATTTTGCTTGCTAAGTTTTCTCTGTTTTTTCCCCAGAAATCAAGTTCATAATTAAATTTGAAACCAATATCTGCAATGTTTGCTTGATTGATTCTGGTTAGAAGAGGGCGTAGATCGGGAGGTATGGTTCCATGTATGGGGAAGTATGCTTTTTCCAAAGCTCCATCAAGGTTAATTGCTGGCCAAAGTGTTGAATAGGCCATTTTTGCAAGCTGTTGAGCGCGGTCAACGCGTGCTTTAGCACTATGTATGTTGGGAGCGTCCACAAGTGCTACGGAAATGAGTTGATCCAATTGTGGATCATTAAAATGTTTAAAATAAGATCTTGATTTATTTTTAGGAATTCTATAAATATGCTTCACGGATAAATTATCCGTTTTAATGGGTTTTGTCTTGGTCTGTATTTCACCAAATAAAGAACAGCCCGTTACTGTTAACGCACTTAATAGACTGATGATGAAGATTATGCGCACATTTAAATCCCTTTTTATATCAGGTTTCGTACTTTATCAAGATTTTAAAAGAAAAACATTAAGGATCAACCGGCTTATTGATCATGAAAAGAATTTCTGGATTTTTAAGTTTATAAAATATGGGCTAGAATAATTTAAGTAGGACTAAATAAAAAGCAAAAGAGAGGAAAATCATGGATATATTAAGAAAAATAGTGATGGTGGGTATTGTTTTAACAACACTTGGATGCTTAAGTGCTTGTGGAACAGTAAATGGATTTGGTAAAGATGTGTCTCATGTGGGTAAAGATATACAAAGAGCAGCACACTAAATTTTTTTATGATTTAGCGGATGGTTAATACCTAACTGTTTGGATCTAATAAATATATAGTGGGTTGTTTGCAGAACGGGCACCCATTTTGATAGAGGCACAATGCTCAAATAACGTGAGGTATGGATCTGGTTCCGATCAGGGCTGAAGAGATGCGTGAGCATCGTCAGGAGCATACAAATGGCTTCGGGAAGGTATACTTCCTCAGCTCAAATGTACCGGGGTAATGATTCGCTGTCTTATCCCGAACTTACGTTAAAATAGAAATGGGTTCCTGCTTTTGCGAAAATGACAAACACCTTAAGTCAATGGAGCGCGTGGTTGTTATTATTGATGCTTCTTTATTGGAAAATCAGCTTTGAGGCTCAAGAGAAACTATTTCTGGTATTGCGCTTGAATCCTACGATTTTTTGCTCCTAATTCTTAGGTAAATAATTACCCTAAATAATTATTAATTACTCAATTTTTGTTGTGCTTCAATTAATTTGAGGAAGGAAAGGAGTAAAACAATGTCTGAAACTGTCAACTCATCCTAATTCATGTTAAATTAGTCATTAATTTTACATGATTGGCAAGGGAATGTAATTAGTGCTTGGTTCTAGACATCGTATAAGATTGATAAGTGGCATGCTTCTCAGTGCTTTTCTTCATACTTCTTGTATGGTTGGCCCAAACTTTCATTCTCCTGCTCCGCCAAAGGTCAAACGTTATACTGAAAAACCATTACCCAATAAAACGGTAAAAACTGCTGGAGCAGGAGGCCAACAGCAAGCATTTATTTCCAATAAAGACATTCCTATTTTGTGGTGGGAGCTTTATCGCTCTCCTGAAATTAATCAATTAATACATACAGGCTTAGCCAATAGCCCCACTTTAGCTGCAGCTTCTGCCGCATTGCGTCAGGCACAGGAAAATTTAAAAGAACAAATTGGTAATTCAATGTGGCCTGCAATAGATGTGAGTGATGCCTTGCAAAGACAACGTTATTCAGGGGTGCAAATAGGTCAGCCATCGGAAAGTGTTACTTTTAGTCTTTATTACACGTCGTTTAATTTATCTTATACGGTGGATGTTTTTGGAGGGGCGCGCCGACAAATCGAAGCATTGCGTGCACAAGTTGATTATCAACAGTTTGAAGTCATTGCCGCTTATCTCACATTAACTTCTAACATAGTGACCACTGCTATAGCGGTTGCTTCTTATCAAGCACAAATTGAAGCAACTGTTGAATTGATTCAGGCAGAACAGGGAATTCTTAACTTACTAAACAAGCAATATCTTTTAGGGGGTGTTTCAAAAGAAAATGTATTAACCCAACAAACTTTATTGGAACAATCAAAAGCAACTTTGCCTCCGTTGCAAAAAAGTTTATCGCAGGCGAAGCATGCATTATCTACCTTAGTAGGTGCATTTCCAGATGGACCTTTACCTACTATTCGTTTAGATCGTTTAAAGTTACCTACAGAATTACCGATGAGTTTGCCTTCAAATCTTGTTCGCCAACGTCCCGATGTACGCGCTTCTGAAGCGTTATTGCATGCAGCTTGCGCGCAAGTAGGTGTTGCTACAGCTAATTTATTCCCACAATTTACCATTAGTGCCAATGAAGGATGGCTTAATACTTCCTGGTCTCAACTCTTTGTCGCAAGGCACAATACTTGGTCGGCAATGGGGACGGTATTGCAACCCCTATTTCATGGAGGTGCATTATTTGCCCAACGGCGTGCAGCAATTGCTGCTTATCAACAAAGCGCAGCGCAGTATCAGCAGGTTGTGTTACAAGCATTCCAGAATGTGGCCGATGTTTTAAGAGGATTGGAGGTAGATGCACGTACATTGCAAGCCCAAATAAGAGCTGAAGATGCCGCGCGAGCATCTCTTAATCTGACTCTCAAACAATATCGTTTAGGTGCAGTCAGTTATATCAATTTATTAAACGCACAACAGCAATACCAACAGACGCGTATTAGTCGTATTCAAGCACAAGCGACACGTTATAACGATACTGCGGCATTATTCCAAGCTTTGGGTGGCGGCTGGTGGCATAAACCCTGGTGTGTCAAAGAGTGTCTATGATGAAAGAGATTTTCTTAAAAAAACAAATGGTCATTATGCTAATTGCTGTAGGTATTCTTTTTAGCTTTATTTTTGGTTGGAAAGTTTTTAGCAGCTATATGCTGAAAAAATATCTTTCTCAGTCCCAAGCACCTGCAGTTACTGTTTCGACGATGAAGGTTGAGCCTTCTTTATGGCAACCTACTCTAAAAGCAGTAGGCAGTCTACGTGCTGTTCTTGGGGTGAATGTGACGACGGAACTTGCTGGTATGGTGCAAAAAATCTCTTTTAGACCTGGTTCTGCCGTGAAAAAGGGTTCTGTTTTAGTGCAATTAAATGCGGGGACCGAATTGGGGCTATTGCATTCATTGCAGGCACAAGTTGAATTAGCAAAAATTACCTACAAACGAGATAAAGCTCAATATGCCGTGCATGCTGTAAGTAAGCAAACACTAGATACTGATGAGTGGAATCTGCGAAATTTGCAAGCTCAAGTTGAAGAACAAGCAGCAACCGTAGAAAAGAAAACCATACGCGCGCCTTTTTCAGGACAATTGGGTGTTAGAAACGTTAATCCAGGGCAATATCTTAATGTAGGTGATACTGTAGTAAGTTTACAGGCTTTAGATGTTATTTATGCGGATTTCTATTTACCGCAACAAGCATTGGCTCAGCTCAAGTTAGGGCAGACAGTTAAGATGGTTACCGATACTTTTGCAAACCAAGTTTTTCAAGGAACTATTACCACGATTGAACCTATTGTAGATAGTGCAACTCGTAACGTAGAGGTTGAGGCTACTTTTCCTAATCCTGATTTCAAATTGAAGCCGGGGATGTTTACACGAGTCGAAGTGGATGTGGGAAACAAACAAAGCTATCTTACCGTACCGCAGTCAGCAATTACGTTTAATCCTTATGGAGACATTGTTTACTTGGTTAAAGACAGTGGAAAAAAGGACAATAAAAATCAACCAATTCTTGTGGTGAAACAGGTTTTTGTCACTATTGGTGATACACGTGGTGATCAAATTGCAGTGTTAAAAGGTTTACACAAAGGGGATGTTATAGTGACCAGTGGTCAGTTAAAGCTTAAAAATGGCAGTCAGGTCGTAATCAATAATCAACTACAACCCAGTAATGAAGCATCACCGAAGGTTGTTGAGAAATAATCTAAGGATTTGTAACAATGCGGTATACCGACATTTTTATTAAAAGACCAGTACTGGCTACAGTGATTAGCTTAATGCTTTTAGCGATGGGTTTACGATCGATTAATTCTTTGCCAATCATGCAATATCCATTTACACAAAATGCTATTGTGACAGTGACTACGACTTATACTGGTGCAGATCCTGATGTGATTGCTGGATTTATTACAACACCTTTAGAAAATTCAATTGCTCAAGCGAATGGTATTGATTATATGACATCAATCAGCTCGCCTAGCACGAGTACAATTACCGTAAATCTTCGCCTTAATTATGATCCATTAAAAGCACTTTCGGATATTACGACTAAAGTCAATGCAGTGCTAAATCAGTTACCTAAAAATTCACAACAACCAGTAATCACTGTTTCAGTAGGTCAAACAATCGACTCCATGTATATTGGATTTTATAGCGATGAATTACCCATCAATAAGATTACTGATTATATAATTCGTGTGGTACAGCCTAAACTTCAAGCAGTAAATGGAGTACAAAATGCGCAAATTCTTGGAAACCAAACCTTTGCTTTGCGCGCTTGGTTGGATCCAGTTAAGCTCGCTGGTTATGGGATTTCAGCTGCAGAAATTGGCGCGGCATTAGCGAATAACGATTTCATTTCCGCGGTAGGGCGTACTGATGGTCAGATGTTTATCCAAAACTTAACTGCCAGTACTAATTTAACCGATGTGAATCAATTTAAGAAAATGGTTATTAAAGCGCAAAATGGAGCTATCATCCATTTGGAAGATGTAGCTACGGTTTCTTTGGGAGCACAAAACTATAATTCTTCTGTGAGCTTTGATGGGCGAACAGCTGTTTATGTCGGCATTGTGGTTGCTCCTTCAGCGAATCTTTTAACTGTAATTGATGAAATAAAAAAAATATTTCCTACGATTCAGGAACAATTGCCTCAAGGCTTAAACGGAAAAATTGTTTATGATGCGAGTTTATTTGTTCATTCATCGATTCATGAAGTTATTGTTTCCCTTTTAGAAGCATTTCTTATTGTCACCGCGGTTATTTTTATATTTTTAGGATCGATACGTTCGGTTCTCATTCCAATTGTGGCTATTCCTTTGTCTCTTATTGGCGCATTCTGGATTATGCTTATTTTGGGATACTCCATTAATCTTCTTACTTTATTGGCTTTGGTGCTCGCGATTGGTTTAGTCGTTGATGATGCCATTATTGTTGTGGAAAACGTGCAGCGTCATATAGAAGAAGGACAAACTCGATTAAGAGCTGCGTTGTTAGGTGCGCGTGAATTAGCCAATCCAATTATTGCCATTACTGTTGTTTTAATTGCAGTTTATCTACCTATTGGTTTTATGGGAGGATTAACCGGGGCTTTATTTACGGAATTTGCTTTTTCTCTTGCAGGCGCAGTTACCGTTTCCGCAGTTATTGCCCTTACTTTATCACCGATGATGTGCTCCAAGTTGCTCAAGATTGGAAATGGTAACGTCAAAGGACGTTTTATGGTTTATGTTGATAGCTTATTTGCAAAATTGGAGCGGTTTTATGAGCGAATTTTAGCTTCTACTTTAAATCATTTGTCTGTTGTGGTTGTTTTTGCGATGATTATTCTTGCAAGCAATTATTTTCTTTTTATCACTTCTGCCTCTGAATTAGCGCCACAAGAAGATCTTGGGGTGATCATTTCCCAAGTCACAGCTCCTGCAAATTCTTCGTTAGCCCAAACCAAAATGTATGCTAATCAAGTAAGCAAAATTTTCAAAAAATATCCTGAAACCGATCATATTTTTCAAGTCGATGGATCTCAGGGATTAAATACTTCCATTATAGGTATGGTTTTAAAGCCTTGGGATCAACGTCAGCGAACAACAAATCAGTTGCAACCGTTGATTCAAAAAGAACTTGATCAAATTGCTGGCGCTAAAGTAGCTGCTTTCCAACTGCCATCATTACCAGGAGGAGGGAGTGGACTTCCAATTCAATTTGTTATTACAACGACGGAATCATTTGATAATCTAAATGTGGTGTTACAAAGTATTTTAGATAAAGCCTATAGTTCGGGTATTTTTGCTTATATTGATCCTGATCTCAAAATCGATCAAATTCAAACCAAGGTTAATTTAGATCGCGATAAAATCGCAGAGTTTGGTTTAACCATGCAAGATATTGGCAATTTATTTGGGTCTGCTTTAAGCGAAGGGTATATTAATTATTTTAATTATGCAGGTCGTTCTTATCAAGTGATTCCCCAGGTGAAGAGAGAAAGTCGCTTAAATCCAGATGAACTATTGAATTATTATATAAAAACTTCTTCTGGGGCATCCGTACCGCTGGCAACTGTTGCTGATTTACAACGACAAATTGTCCCTGAATCGTTAAACCATTTTCAGCAACTTAATTCAGTAACCATTTCAGCAGTGGCGTTTCCTGGAGTGACTATGGGACATGCGCTAGAGACTTTGGCCAATATTGCCAAACAGACGTTACCTCAAGGTTATTACATTGATTATGGTGCCCAATCACGCCAATTTGTTCAAGAAGGAGCTAGTCTTATTATTACCTTTTTCTTTGCTTTAATTATTATCTTTTTGGCACTATCAGCCTTATTTGAAAGTTTCCGCGATCCTCTTATTGTTTTGATTAGTGTCCCTATGTCTATTTGTGGCGCAATGATTTTTGTGAGTCTGGGGATCGGCCATGCTACGCTTAATATTTACAGTGAAGTTGGTCTTGTTACTTTAATCGGGTTGATCAGTAAACACGGTATTTTAATCGTTCAATTTGCCAATGACTTACAAGCTGAAGGACAAAAAAAATTAGCGGCAATAAAGTCTGCAGCTGCTATACGGTTACGTCCTATTTTAATGACTACTGCAGCAATGGTATTAGGTGTAATCCCTTTAATTTTTGCAACGGGTGCAGGAGCAGAAAGTCGTTTTAATATTGGTTTGGTTATTGCAATGGGCATTTCGATTGGAACTTTATTTACGCTTTTTGTTGTCCCTTCCATGTATTTATTATTAGCCGCAGATCATGCGAAAAAAGTATTCCCTGAAGACGAAGAGTTTTTATAATTTGAATTGAATAAGCGCTATATTTAGATATATTTTATAATCATTTTTTATTGTATATATACAATAAGAGCATTGAAATTACTCAAATATTTGCCAGTTTCATAAGACACATAAATATATTTAATTGGTCAAGTAGAGATTCTCTCCAATAAAATTATCCTAACCGTTGGAATCAATTAGGAGAGAGCTGTGAGAGACGATTTAATAAAAGCTATTGAAACACAAGATTTAAAAAAGGCAAATGGAGAGTTAAAGAAATGTAACTTACAACCATTAGATTTATTTTATACCCAAAGTCAAGCCGCCAATCTTCAACAGCTTTTTGCTCAAGAAGGAATACTCGAAAATTGGGAGTCATACCTACAGATGACCAAGGATCAAAAGAAAGAATATTGTGATACAGTGACAGAGGAAGTCAAAAAATTAAGAGTAATTGGCGTTAAAATGCTCATAAATCTAGTTTCTGGGGAGACGGATAAAAAAGAGCTTTCTGAGACTCTTAAACATTATAAAAACAGTGGTCAAATTGATCGTTTGAATGAAAAAATTAATGACATAACGCAAAATAAAAACGATAAAGTAAACTGTACAGATAATCCAAAAAAGGACGCAGCATACACTAATGCTATAAATCTTATAAAAAATGCAAAGGAAATAGATGATGCATTACATTCTTCTACTTCTTTAAATGAGTTTATAAAGAATGCTGAAGGAACTTTAAGAAGAGGAGAAAGTACTTTAAAAGAGACCAACCCCTTAAATCAAAAAATAAAATCATGCTTTGATGCTATCCGTAAAGCCATATATAGTGTTACCCGCTGTGATTTTGTATTAAGCAATGAACAAAAGGAAAAAATGACGGTCCAATCAATGAAAGCAGAGATTAATAAACTTAAAGAAGTAGAGCCAGCTTCTCAGCGTGAATATTCCTACAGTTAACTCTAACTTGTGCAGGGTATATAAAAAGGATTTTAAAAAATTGTTGCTTTTTAGACCTTCCGCTTTTGTGCATAGGTGTCCACTTAAGGAAAAATTGACGCTCCCTTTTAAGGAGGATGTTTAGTAGGACGTCACCCTCTGCGAAAGCAGGGGGTCTAGTGAAAGCTATGCTGTAATATGATGTTTCTAGCCAGGTTTGTTGCTTTTTAGACCTTCCGTTTTTGCGCATAGGTGTCCACTTAAGGAAAAATTGACGCTCCCTTTTAAGGAGGATGTTTAGTAGGACGTCACCCTCTGCGAAAGCAGGGGGTCTAGTGAAAGCTATGCTGTATATGATGTTTCTAGCCAGGTTTGTTGCTTTTTAGACCTTCCGTTTTTGCGCATAGGTGTTCCACTTAAGGAAAAATTGACGCTCTCTTTTAAGGAGGATGTTTAGTAGGACGTCACCCTCTGCGAAAGCAGGGGGTCTAGTGAAAGCTATGCTGTATATGATGTTTCTAGCCAGGTTTGTTGCTTTTTAGACCTTCCGTTTTTGCGCATAGGTGTTCCACTTAAGGAAAAATTGACGCTCCCTTTTAAGGAGGATGTTTAGTAGGACGTCACCCTCTGCGAAAGCAGGGGGTTTAGTGAAAGCTATGCTGTAATATGATGTTTCTAGCCAGGTTTGTTGCTTTTTAGACCTTCCGTTTTTGCGCATAGGTGTTCCACTTAAGGAAAAATTGACGCTCCCTTTTAAGGAGGATGTTTAGTAGGACGTCACCCTCTGCGAAAGCAGGGGGTCTAGTGAAAGCTATGCTGTAATATGATGTTTCTAGCCAGGTTTGTTGCTTTTCAGATTTTCCCCTTTTGCGGTTTTTTCGAAACTTGCTCCATGGTCAATAGATCTTAAGCCGTAGGTGCTGTAATGAGAGCAGGTGCTTCATATTTTTTCTTGATGCCCTCTGTAGGTGTAGAAGCAAACAGGCCAAAACGTTTTGTCAGTTCACTTATTTCAGGAGGGTGATGTACTGCATTATTAACCCCATCCAAAAGCTTTTTGCGCGTTGGAGTATATAAATGCAATGCTTCTAACAAAGATAAGAAACATATTTTTAAGAAATTAAAACTAAACGTATCGGTTTGTCTATGCTTAAGAATAATGCGTTCAAAGTTAGGGTTTTTAACTTTATTTTTAATCAGCTCCAAACGCTCTTTTACCTCTAAATTGGGATTTTCAGCAATGTCTTCAAGATCCTTAATACACTTACTTTTTTGGTTTAAGGTTGTTTCACTTTCAAATAAAGAATTATTTTTTTGTATCTGTACTGTAGAATAACTAAAATAATTTTTGAATTGGGCCAAAGCAACTCGGACTGAATCAAGATGATAGTATTCGGCATAATGTCTTTTTTCAAAAAGACTAATTTTTTCTTTTAACCGTTTTTGTATGTTCAAATTAATATCGCTTGCTGTTTTTGATTCAGCGATGATTTCATTTCTGAAATTAAGCAAGTATTTTTCTAACTTAGCTTGATATTCTTTGTCGCTGTACTGCAGGCCAATGTGTCGATTGCAGTAAAGTGTAAAATGTTTATCAAAGGATTCCGTAGTATATTGCTCAACAAACGTAATATTTTCTTTTTCTTGAACTTTAACTAAATCAGTAAGATACGTTAATTTTTCTTCCGCAGTAGCAAGTCTCATTTCATGGGTTGCTTTTAAACCTAAATAGTAATGGTGGCTTGCTTTGATTAATGCTTCGACTTGAGCGAAATGAGGTGCATAATCTTTAAGCCCTAAATTACAGAGATTATCCAGTGCAAGATCCTCTGGATACTCGCTAGGCTCAATATTAATTTTTTTATCGTGTTTTAGTTTTGCAATTTTAGGGAGTGCTTTTTGATAGGCTACCCGTAAGTTCTCTTTGTCCTTATCTAATTCTTTCTGTGATGGAAGAATACTTTCAGGATCAAGATATACAAGATAACGTTGATATAACTCTTCAATATCTTTATATTCTTTCTCTAAATTTTTTAAACGTTTTTTAGCATTTTTAATTTGATTGTTCGTCAGAACTGTTCTTTTACTCAATGGTGCTTTATCACAAACAAGCGATAGATGTGTTTTGGAGTCTAAATCAAATGGGTGGAGCAATCCTTTAAAAAATTCATTGGTTATTTGTCTTAAAGGCTCTGATAGTTTCCCGGGTTCTAATCCTAATCGATTTTCCCAAAGGTCTGCTTCAAGAAGCATAGGAGTAAAGACCGTAGAATGCATTTGATTTATGTTGTTAAGCACTGCATCGTGAGAAGTCGTTGTAAATTCATTGAGTTTTTGAGTTAGCTCTTGGTACAGATAAATCATGTTCGGTGTTTGTAGGAACAATTTGAAGTAGGAGTCAGAGCTATTGATTAAGTTTTCAATGAATAAAGTCGCTTTTTTAGCGTGAATATGTAAGTCGTTGAGTTCTTCAGTAGTTAAGTAATTCGTATTTTTTAACGCCCTTATGTGTTTAGGCCCTATATAAAAGGCATTAAGAACATACCAAAGTGCATTATATTGTACAGTAGGGGAGCCATAAGGAACCTGTTCTGGACCAACTTGGTATGCATCGGATTGCTCTTGGAGGGTTGCGTAGAGGTTTTGTGCCTTATCCTGTAATTCGCGAGCAATGAATCCGAGGTGGGGATCAGCAATTAAGCGCTGGGTTAATTTAATGATTTCATTAACATGTCCATAGGCTTGTAATAAATAATATACGTAAAGACTTTTAGCACTTTTATTATTTAATTTTTCTAATTCAAGAACAATGCCTTCTAGGTGGTACATGCTGTTGAATATATCTTTTAAAGCACACACCTGTTTACTTTGCGCTAATCTTCGGTTGTCATCCTCCATTTCAGGGAAAGGTAACCCTGACTGTCGAGGCGTTAATTCCGCTTTCATTGCTTTATTAAACAATTTTGTCACTTCAAATAAGGATGATCTAAACTTATGGATGGCTTCTGAGTAATTAGTATGTGAAATAACATAATGAGCTCTTTTATTTGTTTTGGGGTCTAGCTCTAGGTCATTGGCGTCATTTTCAAGAACAAATTTTTCTTGGGCTAAATCATAATAAGTTTGGGCTCTGCTTTGCCAATTTCTATGGGTTCTGCTAAAAAAATCTTGAAAATGGCGATCTAGATCTCGGAATGTTTGTACCGAGGGCTTATCTTTGTTGCTTATCTCCTTATTTAATAATAATGCAACGATATATTTATCAAAATTTAATGTATCTTCTTTTCTTTCTGCTGGAGCAGCACTAATGAGATAGGGTTGAAAAATACTATAGAGATTACGGCATTGCTCTTTTACTTCTGGATCAAGATGATCAAGGAGTAATCTTTTTCCGTTAATTTGAGGTGTTATAAGTTCTATAAATTGAAGATATGCATTGCGAACAACTAAAAATTTAGTGTGTTTATTGAGATACCACTGCCACATATCAAGAGCTTGATCGGCACTTAATTGTTCAGGATTTTGCAGTATTTTATTGCTTTTTTCTGTTTTAAAATGAAGTTTTGCATCTTGCTCGCGCTTCAGTTTTAAGTTTTTTGATTCGTCTTCGGAAAGAAAACTTTTTTTCGAAAAGTCATAATAAAATGCACTTTTATCTTTCCATTTGGTAAAGAATTCTTTATCTTTTTTCTCTTTCGATTTTTCAAAAAACTCTAGAACCTCTTTATCCAATCTCAAAAACAAAGAAGTAGGTGACGCGTCTAAAATATCCAAGGGTTTATTAGCAAATAAGTCTGCTAAATATTGTTCAAAATTTTGTGCGGAATCTTTAAGCTTAGGTGATACCATCAATTTGAAATAAGGTTTAAAAATTTGATACAAATTTTCACACTGCTTTTTTACATCTTCATCAAGATTAGTGAGAAGTAGGCTGCTGCCATAAAGCTCTGGTTTTACTTCTATTTGTTTTTTTATAAGTTGTGAAAAGCGAGTATAAGCAGATTGAGCTTGTTGAAGTTCACTTTTGCTAGACCATTCATAATTAATTTGATTAAAAAAATCCTGGATATTTTTATCAAGATTTAGAAAAAGTTTTGTCGTTGGAGAGTTTGTATTTGTTTTATTTGAGAAAAAATCGGTCAAATGTTGTTCTAGGCTTTTGGCAGCATCTTGATGTTGAGGTGAGGCAAATGCACACAGATAAGGCTGAAAGATTTTATATAAATTGTGACATTCTGTTTGTAATGTATCTTCAAGCTTATGCAACGCTAGGTTGTTCTCTAGATCAGGCTGTGCTGCTATTTGTCTTTTTACTAGTTGGACAAAGCGAGTATAGGCATTTTGTACACGGTGAAATTCAGCTTTTGTAAGCTTAGATTTTTTATTGCTGTCTTTTTCAATTTGCAGTGGTCTGGACTCATCAAGAGTATAGACACTTTCTTTTTCACTATAAGGAAATAGAAATAACTTGGTATTTTTGTGGACTGACTCAATGAGATCTTTGTTTAACTTAATATGAAAAACCTGACTGTTTTCAGCTTTGGTTATTAAATCTTCCATAGCTTTTTGTTTTTCTAATACAAAGCTAATATGGTCTGTGGGATATTGTCTTCGAATCCAACGCCATGGTTTTTTTAGATAAGAGTTCCAATCTTCTTTTTCTGCGCCGAGTTTTTCAATAAGCAATGCATTTAAATCAATGTCCAGTTTGGACATATAGGGACTAATCAATTTATAATTTTTTATCAGTTCTTTTTTTACTTCTGGGGGGAACTGATACATACGAAAGTCTTTATAACGAGGGTCATTTAATGTTGCGAAAAATTGAGAACAGGCTTGCCGCGCTTTTTCGATTTTATACAAAGCCTTATTAGCCTTATCAATCCGCTTGTAGGACATTTCCAATCTTAATTCAATAAAGCGTGGATCTTCAATCTCAAGTAGTTCCGCTCCTTTAGTTTTAAAGTCGACTGCTTTTTTAGGGAGATAAAGTATTGCGTCATAGAGTACTTTGACTTTTTCCATTAAGGGAACTGACAACGTTCCCGGTTTTAGCATGGCATTATCTTCAATTTTGTCGACTAAACCAAATAAAGTGGGTATCAGGTTATATTTTAAATGAGCTAATTTATCACGCACTAAATCTTGGGATGAATCGCTGAGCTCGCCTATTTGTTCCAAAGAACTCATGGATAAGGTGATAATATTGCGAATGATATGAATGTAATTTAAGAACTTAAGTGAAACAAAAACACTGCTTCCTTTTAAATTCTCTAAATCATTTAATAAGTGAAGCGCGGCATTTTGTAACTCGTCCAGCTTTTCTTTATTAAGCTTAGGTTCTGATTCTTTAATTTGGGATGAAAACTGTTGAATATGCTGGGTTAGCTTACCAATATAACTGGGTAAGACGGCACTAAATTGCGTTAGAAAATTATAGTCTACATCCCCATCAAGAGGGCGCAATTGATCGACCGCGATCCCTGCTACATTACCTGCATTGTAAGCCAATGGTTGAGGTTGTAATGCTTCTACCAAAGCCTTTTGTTCATCCGTATGATTTTCTGCAAAATGTTGGATTTGACTAAATAATGGCAATATGACAGCTAATTCATCACTAAACATGTCTCTTAAATCGACATCTAAATGAGTGAGCAAAAAGCTTGCTTCATACGCTGAATCAACCGTTTTATCCCAAAGTGATTTCAAATCAGTATAAGGTTGTTTTCTAACATCTGCATTTTCTAAATCTATAAAAGTTTGGCGTCCATGATAAAGTGCATTAATTAATTTTTTGATTTGAGAAATGTTATCAGGATCGAGGGAGTAATTAGTAAAAGGTGCCCATTGAATATGACCTTTTCTTGCAACAGCTGAAAGTATGTTTGGCTTGAGTGCATTTAATGTAAAGGGATGAGTATGTTTCTTTTTTGCAGTTATATCAATAATTTCAGGCATCAATGAATCTAAATCTTCAAAAGAAAGATTAGAGTTCGGATTCACTTTAAGCTCTTCTTTTGTTATGAGGCCTGTTACTGTTTTTCCATTGGGATCAAGTACTGTATATTCAAATCCCTTATCTAACATACGAACATAAAAGAAGCCTTTTTGAGGCTTCACCATGTCAGACATTAAGGTGAGGCTATATTTAAAAGGAGATGGGGCTGCAAGTTCGTCTAAGACCGCATCTTTAATCGTCTCACCATTGGGAGCTATTACTGAATAAGCAATTTTTCCTTGATGATCCCTAACATAGAGTTTGCCGGGTTCTAATTTTGTTTCATCAGTCATGAAACAAAGTTCATAGCGGGGGAAAAAAGGGATTAAGCGTGGGCTAACGTGTTTACTGTAAAGAATTTCAAATAGTTTTGCATCAATACGTTCTAGTACTTTTGATATTTGGTTTCGTTTAAATGACTCTAATAATTTTATATATTCTTCAATCATTACAGATAACCCAAAAGATTTAATCTTGAGTATTTTATAAAACAATACTTAAGTCAGTATTAAGAATATTTCAGTTTGGCAACATTTTCATCTAAAACTATCGATAAATCAATGAATAGTGGTAAAAAAGTCAGGTTGGATCTGCGTGAAGAGGGTATATCGACTTAGAAAAACATTTTTTTACTTCTAAGAATGCACATATTGGATGTGGATTAGGTCAATAATCTTAAGAACGAACTTTCACTGAGAGTTCTAAAATAAAATCCGCAACTTCTTCATGAAAAACAGGATAATCGGTGAACGATTTTATATGAATCGGTTTAGTAACCCTTTCTCCTGTAATTTTTGACTCTTGTATCATTGCTTCAACTAATGCGCCTTCAGAACACACAAAGTAAACATCTGATTCTGGCCGGCGTAAAAACTGTGCTTGAAAGGATTTAAAAGCAAGAGATATCTGACATTGTTTTTTGGTTGCATGATAGAAACCATGCAAACCTCCGGCGAGATCAGCACCTACTGAAAGAGCGCCAAAATACATCGAATTTAAATGATTACGACTTCGTCTATTCAAAGGCAAACAAATAATTATTTCCGTATCGTTAAGTTTGATAAGACGAGGTTTTAAATAGCCAATCATAGGTACTTTAAAATGGCCAAACTTCCAGAGAAAAAACTTAAAACGAGTCAGGAGATTCATGGATTATCCTTTTTTACCATGTCAACGCTTTGAATAATAAAACGATCAAATGGTTTTGTTACTATCATAGAAAAGGCAACCATCTCATTTACTTCAGAAACTAACACTACTGAGTCTACACGCCAATACTGAACTCCATTAGAAACTCCTTCACTTTCAATAAAGGGTTCCTTAGCAAATTTGGGATGAAGAGTAAGATGTTGTTCTCGCACGACTTTTAGATATCCCCCTAAAAATACGACCAAAGCATTCCAGGCGTTATCTGAATAATTTTTACGAAACACTGAATGTTCTCTTGATTTATAATTGTAATCTACCGATAGGGTATCTAAGATAATTTTTTTTACCCACTGAGTCACTTCAGCATCAGTTTGGGCATAAAGGTTAAGTGAGGAAGTAACAAGTACTACGAATAGCAGTGTTTTTTGTAAAAGAGATTTCATTTTAAAATCCTTTTTTTAGTGCAAAATTAATAATTTATGTATTCATTGTAGCATAATTATAAATTAAGAATGCATACAAAGTGAACTCAAACCCCTGACTCAAAATAGTCTAAAAATAAGAACTATCATTACAGATACATATTTGCGCTAAATGCTCCACATTTTTATCGTATTATCTTATAATTCTTACCCTCTTTAAGTAAAAAGACAATAGACTGTTTTAAGTCATTGATTAAATCATATGCATGCTATCTCTATACGGGGCGCAAGAACCCACAATTTAAAAAATCTCGATTTGGATTTACCGCGAGATAAAATGATCGTCATTACAGGGTTATCTGGTTCTGGTAAGTCTTCTTTAGCTTTTGATACTTTATACGCAGAGGGGCAACGCCGTTATGTAGAATCTTTATCTGCATATGCCCGACAATTTTTGGCTATGATGGAAAAGCCTGATGTTGATTCTATAGAGGGTTTATCCCCCGCAATTTCAATTGAGCAAAAGGCAACTTCTCATAATCCCCGTTCTACAGTAGGGACTATTACTGAAATTTATGATTATTTAAGGTTACTTTATGCTCGGGTTGGAGAGCCTCGTTGTCCGACTCATCATGTGAGTTTACATGCACAAACCATTAGTCAAATGGTGGATCAGGTTTTGGCTTTACCTCTTGATAGTAAAGTGATGATTTTGGCCCCAGTAGTTCGTGAACGTAAGGGGGAGCAGGTTCAGCTATTACAACAATTACAAGCTCAAGGTTATGTACGAGCCCGTATTGATGGCGAACTTTATGAATTGGATTCTCCGCCTAAATTGGGTTTGCGTACAAAACATACTATAGAAGTAGTGGTGGATCGGTTTAAAGTGAGACCAGAAATTGCCCAACGATTAAGTGAGTCATTTGAAAATGCTTTAAACTTAGCCGAGGGGCTCGCTCTTGTGGCATCAATGGATAATCAATTTAATGAACTGGTATTCTCTTCAAAATTTGCATGCTCTGAATGTGGTTATAGCCTTAGTGAATTAGAACCCAGGCTTTTTTCTTTTAATAATCCAGTGGGTGCTTGTCCTAGTTGTGATGGACTAGGTGTGGATCAATTTTTTGATCCAGAACGAGTGGTTCATGATCAAACGGCAAGTTTAGCTGAGGGTGCTATTCGTGGCTGGGATAAAAAAACCACCTATTATTACTCAATGTTAGAATCACTTGCGGCGCATTATGGGTTTGATACCAATACCTCATTTTGCGATTTGTCTGAAGAAATCCACCAAATTATTTTATATGGAAGCGGACAGGAAATCATTGAGTTTCATTATCATAGACCTAGTGGCGGACATATGGTAAAGCGTCATTCATTTGAGGGTATTATCCCTAACATGCAACGGCGTTATCGTGAGTCTGATTCAGGAATGATTCGTGAAGAGCTTGCCAAATATTTATCATCCAGGCCTTGTTTGAGTTGCCAGGGTGCAAGATTACGTACTGAAGCACGCCATGTCTTTATTGATAATAAAAATTTACCTGAAATTACCGCTTACTCGATCGAGAACGCTTATGATTTTTTTAAAAATTTGCGCATGACGGGATATAAAGGCGAGATTGCAGCAAAAATCAATAAAGAAATTGTTGAACGCTTAGGTTTTCTTGTTAATGTAGGCTTGGATTATCTTTCATTAGCTCGCAGCGCTGAAACTCTGTCAGGGGGAGAAGCACAACGTATTCGTTTAGCCAGTCAAATTGGTTCAGGACTTGTTGGTGTGATGTATATTCTGGATGAGCCATCCATTGGCTTACATCAACGTGACAATGATCGATTATTAAAAACCTTAATGCACTTAAGAAATCTAGGAAATACGGTCATTGTTGTCGAACACGATGAAGACGCTATTCGTAATGCTGATTTTGTTTTAGATATAGGTCCAGGTGCAGGAGTTCATGGAGGTGAAATTGTTGCTTGCGGTACACCTCAAGAGGTGATGCAAAACCCAGCTTCATTAACGGGTCAATATCTATCAGGAAAGCAGTCAATTTCCATTCCGATAACTCGATCAGCCGTTAATCCAGAAAGAATGATCCATTTAAAAGGAGTGGTTTGTAATAATTTACTGGGTATTGATGTGAGTATCCCTTTAGGTTTAGTAACCTGCATTACGGGCGTTTCTGGTTCAGGTAAATCCAGTTTGATTAATGATACCTTATATCCGAGTGCAGCAAATTTGTTAAATAGAGCGAGTTTATATATCCCAGGATCCGCTAAAGAAATTTTGGGATTAAATTTATGCGATAAAGTAATCGATATTGACCAAAGTCCAATTGGTAGGACTCCTCGTTCTAATCCTGCTACATACACAGGGATCTTTACCCATATTAGAGAATTATTTGCTGCTACCCCTGAGTCTAGATCTCGCGGCTATCAGCCAGGACGTTTTAGTTTTAATGTACGCGGTGGCCGTTGCGAGGCATGTCAAGGAGATGGACTTATTAAGGTTGAAATGCACTTTCTTCCTGATATTTACGTTTCCTGTGATGTATGCAAAGGCAAGCGCTATAATAGAGAAACATTAGACATCCAATATAAAGGAAAAAATATTCATGAGGTTTTAGAAATGACGGTTGAGGATGCGAGTCATTTTTTCTCAGCGATTCCTGTGTTAGCTAGGAAATGTCAAACTTTGATGGATGTAGGCTTGTCGTACATCAAGCTGGGACAAAGTGCGACGACTCTTTCTGGAGGAGAGGCACAGCGAATCAAGTTGTCGCGTGAATTATCCAAACGTGATACCGGAAGTACTTTATACATACTTGATGAACCAACGACAGGGTTACACTTTCACGATACCAAGCAGTTATTGGCCGTTCTATTTCGTTTGCGCGAGCAGGGGAACACCGTTATTATTATTGAGCATAATTTGGATGTGATTAAAACAGCAGATTGGATTATTGATCTGGGGCCTGAAGGAGGCAGTAAAGGCGGACGTATTATAGCTACAGGAACACCCGAGCAAGTGGCTGAATGTGAGTATTCCTACACGGGACAATTTTTGAAACCTATTTTACAAGGGTAACACATCTAGTCAACATCAAGTTAAGCTGGCAACGAATTTTTTAAATGGTGATACAGGTAAAAACTTAGAGGTAAAAGTAAGGCCCAAGTAATGCCTACAGAAAAATAAAAGGGATAACTCTGTTCGATAACTACTATGTGACACAGGGCACCAATTTTGTAAGCAAAAGGCATCAAGAAAAGAGCAAAGAAAAACCAAATGAAATAATAGCGTGTTAATTTTTCATTAAGAATAATCAAATTTAAGCCAAAGCTTAACCAAATACAAATCATCCATGGCGCTGTGAAATAAGGGGCAAAAGGGTTTGCTTTAAAATAAATATAGTTTTGATGCAACCAAATTGTATCGGTAATGGAACCAATTAAGCCCATAAAAAGGGCAAAATAAAGCGCTTTTAAGTAAGGCAGGCGATTAATAAATTGCCAACTAATTTGTACGGCAATAATCAAAAAACCAATAATCGGTCCAAGGTATATTTTGTTTTGTGCTGCAAAATAAAAGCAAGCTATCCAACATAAATAGTAAGATAAAAAATGGATACACCATCCTAGTTTACTTTTATTCATTGATTTATCTCATTTTATAGTCCGTTGATAGGCAACTCTATTTTACAGGATTAATTCAATTATTTTCTTTACTAAAAATAGATAAAAGTGTAGAAACATCACCTTAGCTACACTGTTTTTTTTACAATTTTCGGTCTATAACTTAATTGTAGGAAATTTTGCATAGGAATAAAAATGAGTACTTTTTTTATTGTTCTGATAGTTATAGTAGTACTTATCTTGATATGGGCTATTAGTATCTACAATACTCTAATTCAATTTATTGAAGCAATAAATAATGATAAAAAACAAATCGATATCCAATTGGATCGTCGATTTAAAGTATTTGAATCTTTGATTGAGGCTGTAAAAAAATATATGGATTACGAACAAACTACTTTAAAAGATGTAGTCGCTTTACGGAATCAAGCTCAAGCAGCAAAAGCTTCAGGAGATGAACAGGGACGTATTGCTGCAGAAAACCAAATCTCACAAATTGCATCGGGCCTGAATGTAGTATTTGAGAGATATCCTGATTTGAAAGCAAGTCAAAATGTGATGCAATTACAAGAGGAAATAGTGAACACCGAAAATAAATTAGCCTATTCAAAACAAGCATATAACGACGCTATAGAGCGTTATAATGCGAAGAAAAAATCATTTTTTGAATCAATAATAGTATCAATATTTTCTTCTTCTTTAGATAAGGATTTTGTTTATTGGGGACTTTCTGAGGAGCAGATTAAAGTTAAAGAAGACTATACCGTAAAATTTTGAGTTTAGAATATGAGTCTTGAAGATTATGATAGTGAAGGTGTAGATTGGCGCGAGCAAATTCGGCGAAATAAGCACAAGACATTATTGGTGATGATGTTTTATATTGGAATTTATTTTGTTGTTGGCTGCGTTGCCGATGTTGCTATATTACAAGCGCTTTATTTTCCTCATATTACTCTGGAGCAAAGTGTTCTTGCATTGCTTCGGCTACAAGTTATTCCTTATGGCATCATTCTTATGGTTGGTTTTGCGGTAGTTTCATTAATCATTACGTATGCATTTTATGATCGGATTATGTTATTGGGTACTGATTATCGAGAAATTACTCCAGAAACGGCCACTAATTTACAAGAACAGCAACTCTATAATGTTGTAGAAGAAATGCAGATTGCTGCTGGTTTAGACTACATGCCCCGAGTATTCATTATTGAAGCGGATTATATGAACGCTTTTGCAAGTGGTTATAGTGAAAAATCGGCAATGGTAGCAATTACTCGAGGCTTAATAGAAAAGCTAGATAGAGCAGAAGTACAAGCAGTGATGGCCCATGAACTCAGCCATATTCGCCACCTTGATATTCGATTAACTTTAACCGTTGCCATCTTGAGTAATATTCTTTTAATGGCTGTTGATGTTTTATTTTATTCCGTCCTTTTTAGAGGTAATGATGAGCGACGTGAAGATAATCGATTGGTTATGGTTATTATAATTCTGCGTTATCTTGTGCCTTTAATTACAGTCTTATTGACATTGTTTTTAAGCCGAACCCGCGAATATATGGCGGATGCTGGATGTGTGGAGTTAATGCGTAATAATGAGCCTTTGGCTCGAGCTTTATTGAAAATAAGTGTGGATCATAAGCAATATGCAACACGTTATGCAGACGAGTACGGTAATACGCCTCATGAACAAGTAAGGCATGCTTCCTATCTTTTTGACCCTTCAGATATTGATCCTGTGAAGTCACTTAACACTGCTTTTGCAACCCATCCTACAGTGGATCAGCGTTTACGAGCATTAGGGTTTAAGCGTAAACAAGAGAAATAATTTCAGAAACTCAAATTAAGTCCTTCCTCAAGAGGCAAGCGGTCCTCTTGAATGGATATCTACCAACCTTTATCGGAGCAAATTAACTCATATGCCTTTACTATTTTTTGAGTTTTTTCATTGGCCATTTTAATCATTTCTTGAGGTAATCCTTGCGCAATTAATTTATCAGGGTGATTTCGGCTTAATAAACGCCTATAAGCACGTTTTACTTCTTGTTTGCTTGCATTAGGTGATATTTCCAGAAGAGCATAAGCATAATCCAAATTTGTTTTAGTGGATTGATAATTATATCTGCTGTACGAAGAGTAGGATTCAGAAGATGAATATTGTTGTGATTGTTGCTCGTTATTATGGGGTTGCTCATCATAGGAAGAGCTTCTCCCAAAATCTTCATAAAAACGATACTGTTTATGAAGTGGTGCAAAATCCAGTTTGGAAAAAATAATATCCAAAAGTTGTATTTTTTTTGCACTAAGACCATCAGTGAGGGCTGCGCGATATTGAATATCGAGAAATAACCTCAGTAAATCTCGATTATCTTTACAGGATTTTTTTAGTTTTTCGAGAATCTCATTTAGATTAAAATGGAGTTGTTTGCCTTCATTAAATAAACGTTTTGCTAAGTTTTTTTGTTCCTTGCTTAAACGCATTTCCTCCATAAATTGACGCGCAATGTTTAGCTCTTTCTCGGTTACGCGACCATCAGCTTTGGCCAAATGTCCCATAATGGAAAAGGTCGCTTCAAAAAAAGTCTTTTGGACGGCTTCGCGTTTTTCACTGTAATAGAACCAATGAGGGTTGGAATAGTATTGGGATAAACCTCTGTCAAAAAAATTACCTATTAAAAGACCAAAGAGTGTTCCCGTAGGTCCGGCAATTAAATAGCCAAAACATGCGCCAATAATTTTTCCCCACCAAGTAGTGATGATAAAGAAGTCCCGAAAAGTCATGTGCAAGGATCCTTTAAAATTAGCTCATTTTATCGCTTTATACCATATTTTAAGTATATACTGTTGCCTTTTGGGTTTGGTTTTATATGCGATTTTTTTACTCTTTTTTAATGTATTTGCTTATCCCTTTTATTTTAATACGATTATGGTGGAAAGGGAAAAGCTTACCAGCTTATCGAAAACGCATAGCAGAACGTTTTTTCCTAAGTACCTATGAGTATAAACCGGTTGATGTTTGGGTGCACGCTGTTTCTTTAGGGGAAGTTATTGCTGCGATTCCTTTGATTGATGCCATGCTTGATAAAAATTGGTCTTTATTGGTAACTACGATGACTCCAACGGGTTCAGAACGAGTACAAGCTCGTTTTGGTAATAAGGTGATGCATCAATACGTGCCTTATGATCTTCCTGGTGTATTAAAACGCTTTTATCAACGAATTAAACCTCGCGTTGGTGTGATTATGGAGACGGAGTTATGGCCTAATTTAATTTATCAGGCACAAGTCGCTCAAATTCCTTTATTGCTTGCTAACGCCCGCATATCGGATGATTCTTTACAAGGCTATAAGAAAATTAAATGTCTCATTAAACCTGTTTTAAATCAATTCTCTGCTATTTTGACGCAGGGAGAAGAGGATGCACGACGTTATATTACTTTGGGAGCTAGAGAAGAAATAGTACATGTTTTGGGAAATATGAAGTTTGATTTACAAACGAATAGCATCGAGAGCCAGCGTTTTAGTGATTTAAAAAAACAGTGGGGGGCTACACGTATTACAGTGATTGTAGCAAGCACCCATGAAAATGAAGAAGCACAGATTTTGTCTCAATTGAAGCGCCTACAGCAAGCAATTCCGGATGTAGTTTTATTAATCGCGCCGCGCCACCCCGAACGCTTTCAAACTGTTTATCAATTATGTATTCAGTCGGGGTTTAAGACAGGGTTACGATCTGATTTGCAGACATTGAGTCCGGAAAACGAAATTGTTGTACTCGATAGCCTAGGTGAGCTTTTAGGATTGTACCAAATTAGTGATTATGCTTTTGTAGGAGGCAGTCTTGTTCCTGTAGGTGGGCATAACATATTAGAGCCTATTGCGATGAATGTTCCGGTGGTAAGTGGCCATTACGTCCATAACTTTAAAGCCATTTGTGATGAGCTAACGGCGGCCCAAGGTATTTTATTGGTGCGAAGCGCAAAAGAAGTTATTGATGGAATTATTAAGTTGCATACAGATCCCATCCTCCGACAGCAGATGATTCACAATGCTACTGCTGTTTTCGAAAAGAATAAAGGTTCGGTTGTACGACATTTGCGACAAATTGAAGAGGTAATATAGGAGAACCAACGCTTAGTTTTTGAAAGAATGTCGTTCTCCTAAATGCCTCTTCCTGTTCCAAAAGTGGGGGGTTTAAAAAGCTTCTTCATTTCCCGGTTGCAAGCAACCGGGCTACATTTTTGCGTGGAGCAGTGGGAAATAGTTTTTGAAAGAATGTCGTTCTCCTAAACGCCTCTTCCTGTTCCAAAAGTGGGGGAGTTAAAAAGCTTCTTCATTTCCCGGTTGCAAGCAACCGGGCTACATTTTTGCGTGGAGCAGTGGGAAACAGTTTTTGAAAGAATGTCGTTCTCCTAAACGCCTCTTCCTGTTCCAAAAGTGGGGGGTTAAAAAGCTTCTTCATTTCCCGGTTGCAAGCAACCGGGCTACATTTTTGCGTAGAGCAGTGAAAAAAACAGAAATAGATCTCTTTCACTGATGAAAGAAAGTATATTTTAAGAGCCTTGATTTTGTTTTTCTTTAATTTCTGACAAAGTTTTACAGTCAATACATAACGTTGCGGTAGGTCTTGCTTCCAAACGTTTGAGACCAATTTCAATGCCACATGCTTCACAATAACCAAAGTCTTCATTTCTTAAGCGTTCTAATGCATCTTCAATTTTTTTGATAAGTTTGCGTTCACGGTCACGTGTGCGTAATTCGATGCTAAACTCTTCTTCTTGGCTTGCCCTGTCAGATGGATCTGGGAAATTGGCAGCTTCATCTTTCATATGGGTCACAGTACGATCAACTTCTTCCATTAATGATTGACGCCAAGCTAACAATATTTTTTCAATATGTGCTAACTGCTTTTCATTCATATACTCTTCCCCAGCAGTTTCCTGATAGGGGGCAATTCCCATGCTACCTATTGCGTCGCTTTTCACGTTGTATTGTCTCTCATTGTTTTTATCAATTAATTGTTCGGTCATGTTAGTCTCCCTCCCGGTGTTTAACCTGGGACTGCAGAAAGGAAAGCGTTTAGGTATACCAAAAAACTATTGTATCATCAATAATATTATCGCCAACCCCCACTTACTCTGTCATGACCCTGGATGTCTTGCCAACATTTTATATTTCTATATCCTAATTTATTAAGTATAGCTTGTACTTTAAATTTTTGATCAAATCCATGTTCAAGCAAGAGCATACCTTGAGGTAAAAGATATTCATAACCGTGCTCAATGATACATTGTAGATCAGCTAAGCCTTCTTGACTACTCACTAGTGCATTTCGGGGCTCAAAACGTAGATCACCTTGTTGAACATGCAGATCGTCTTCTGCAATATAGGGGGGATTGGCTACAATAGCATGGTATTGATACTGCGGAATTCCATTAAACCAGTCTGATTGAAAAAAGTTTATATTTTTTATTTTGTGGTTTTGTGCGTTTTCTTTTGCAACTTTTAATGCCTCTTGACTAATGTCGCATGCAACAATTTGCCAGTTTGGTCGTTCTTTTGCTAATGCTAAGGCTATGGCTCCGCTTCCAGTACCTAATTCAAGAATATAAGTATCCGGTAAATTAGGGATAAACTCTAAGGCTAATGCTACAAGTAATTCCGTTTCATGGCGTGGAATTAAAGTATGTTCATTAACCTTCAAATTTAGCGACCAAAATTCACGTTGACCTGTAAGATAGGCAATCGGCATTCCTTGTGCTCTTTGGGCCATTAAATGTTCAAATGTAGCTAATTGTTGCGGGGTAAGCAATACTTCAGGATGAGCAAAGAGGTAGGCTCTGGTTTTATTTAAAACATGGCCTAATAAAATTTCTGCTTCCCGCTCTGGATTTTGTTTCAGGACTGTATGGATGCTAATCATTTCGCCCTAATTCTGCGAGTAACTCTGCATGATATTCACGTTTTAAAGGCTCAATTACTAAAGAGAGCTTACCTTCCATTACATCATTTAATTGATAGATCGTTAGATTAATTCGATGATCTGTTAAACGACCTTGGGGATAGTTATAGGTACGAATTCTCTCAGAGCGATCACCTGTGCCCACCAGCGATTTACGCGTTTGTGCTTGCTCTTTCTTCTGTTTACTTTGTTCCGCATCCAACAAGCGTGTTTTAAGTAAAGACATTGCTTTAGAGCGATTTTTATGCTGGGAGCGCTCATCTTGGCATTCCACAACTACACCAGTAGGTATATGGGTAATACGAATAGCAGAGTCTGTTTTATTGACGTGCTGTCCACCGGCTCCTGAAGAGCGATAGGTATCTATACGTAGATCATCTGGATTAATTTGAATATCATCAATTTCATCAACTTCAGGTAAGATAGCAACAGTACAGGCAGAAGTATGAACACGTCCTTGGGATTCAGTTTCAGGAACACGTTGTACACGGTGAGCCCCAGATTCAAATTTAAGCTGTGAATAAACAGCATTACCACTAATACGCGTGATAATTTCTTTATATCCGCCATGTTCGCCATGACTTGCACTAATTAATTCCTGTTGCCAGCCTTGTTCTTCTGCATAACGAATGTACATACGATAAAGATCACCGGCAAAAATCGCAGCCTCGTCTCCTCCAGTTCCTGCTCTGATTTCGAGATAAATATTGCGTTCATCATCAGGATCTTTGGGAATCAAGTGCCATTGTAGTTGCTCATCGAGTTCTTCCACTTGATTTTTGGCACTTGCTAATTCTTCATCCGCCATTGCTGCTAATTCTTTATCCTCACCAGCAAGTAACTCTTCTAAAGAAGACACATTATTTTGGGCTTCGAGATAAGTTTCATAACAAGTCGCTATAGGTTCTAATTGTGCATATTCTTTTGATAAAGTTTTAAATTGATTTTGATCAGCAATAATTGATGCTTCAGATAATAAGCGTCCCACTTCCTGATAACGTTCCAGCATTTGCTGCAGTTTTAGTTCAAGAGATTTCTTCATAAGATGATTGGCGTGTTGTAGTAGTAAATAGATATTGTGCTAAGGTAAATAAATCTTCTCGGCCATCTTTGGCTATTTGTCTTAAACCGGCGGTGGGATTATGGGTAAGTTTATTTACCAAACGTTCGCTAAACTCATTTAAAACAAGCTGCTGACATTGGCCTGCAGAAAGTTTTTTCAAGGCTCGTTGCAATTCTTTTTGTGCCAGATCATACATTTGGTTACGATAATCACAAATGACTTTTTTGGCTTTAAGAGAACGGTGTTTGCGAATGTAATTATTCAGTTCTTCATCAACTAATTGCTCTGCATGTAACGCAGCAAGACGTCTTTCCTCGATGCCTTTTTCTATCATAGCTTGCAAATCGTCAATATTGTAGAGACGTACTTGAGCGATTTCTTTGACATTGGCCTCAATATCTCGAGGGACTGCTAAATCTAAAAAGAACA
Source organism: Legionella cincinnatiensis (assembly GCF_900452415.1). Taxonomy (NCBI): domain Bacteria; kingdom Pseudomonadati; phylum Pseudomonadota; class Gammaproteobacteria; order Legionellales; family Legionellaceae; genus Legionella; species Legionella cincinnatiensis. The sequence continues at coordinate 633,340 of NZ_UGNX01000001.1, forward strand.
TGGGGGCATGATTTCTTTGATTTAATGCTTGCTTTACCAAATCCTTATTAATAAATGGAATGGGGCAAGTCGTTGCAGAAACAATAACATCTGCTTGAGACAGATATTGAGCAATATCACTGATAGGGATCGTTTTTCCATTGAAGGCTGTTGCCAGTTTCTCTGCATTTTCTTGGGTTCTGCTTGCTACCATGAAATGGTTCACACCTTGTTGGTGTAAATATTTTGCTACTAAAGAAGCAGTTTCGCCTGAGCCAATTAAGAAGACATTCAGTGATTTGTAATCTGTAAAGAGTTGGCCAATAAGTTGAACCGCAGCATAAGCTACTGAAACAGGGTTGGTACCTATACCACTTTGAGTACGTATACGCTTTGATGCACTAAAAATATATTCGAAAATCGAGCGCAATTCTGTTTTTATGGTACCAAGATTACAGGCATGTTGATAAGCTTGTTTCATTTGGCCAAGAATTTGTGGTTCCCCAATCATCATGGAGTCCAAACCGCTAGCGACTCGTAAGGTGTGTTTTATTCCTTCATGGCCTTTATATAAATACAAAAAAGGAGACAAGGATTCATGTGATAATTGATGTTCTTGTGCAAGCCAGTGGGCAAGAACTTGCGGTTCGTGTGTATCACAGTAAATTTCTGTGCGATTACAGGTCGATAAAATAACAGCTTCATTGACCCCGGGGAGATTGAATAAGCTATTGAGCAATAAATCTTGGGTAGCCGGAGCCATGGCGACTTTTTCACGCACGTTTATTGGAGCAGTTTTATGATTTAGCCCGCAAGCAACAAACACCATACGATTATGAATTATTGAATTTGAAATTATTGAGTTAATCGGAGGATTGTAAACGATTAGTGGTTAAATTTGTAGAGTACTGGGGCCATATTTATGGAATTGTTATGCAGGAGCTTATTTAGCTTACTCTATTTAGGTTTTTTTTCATACGTTACTGAGGAGGCGAATTGTAGGGAACGAACCTTCATATATCCCGTGTACACTTAGTTTTGTGTTTGGTTTCTGTGGTCCTTCGTCTACCTTAGTGAGTTTGAGGCACGATCTATCTAGAATGATTTAAAAATATCTTCTTGTAAAATTAAAGTACATTTTTGTTTTGCCGCTAACACTAGTAGAGGGTTTTTGTTCAAATGCCCAAGTTGACGAGGGGAATGAATCATGGACATAATCTTACAAGGCGAGCATAGTGGTGAAGAAGCGACACAAAGCCTGGCGCGTGTATTGGAATTATTTAAGGAGCGTTATCATATCGCGGGATTTCGTGAAATTCATTTAACAGTAACTTTGCTTGATGAGCAAGGGGACGATGTAGAATTGATTGATAGTGAATCAAATCAGGCATATCGAATTTTTGAAGTCTATCGTCAGGGATATGAACTTGGTTCAAGTAAAGGAAAAAAAATTCCAGTATTGCAGTTAGTTGTGGATAACACACGTACACGATAAAGGAGTGATCTATGCTTTTGGCAATTATCGCCATAATACTTACATTAATACTTGTAGTAGGGATACATGAAGGTGGGCATGCCGTATTAGCTCGTTTTTTTAAAGTAAAAATTAAAAAAATTTCCATAGGATTTGGTAAACCACTATTACGCTGGCGAGGCAAAAGCGGTTGTGAATGGATATGGGCTTTTTTTCCTTTAGGAGGATATGTCCAATTAGAGAACACTCGAATTAGTCCAGTAAAGCCAGCAAAATACGCAGGATGTTTTGATAAGAAGCCAATTTGGCAACGCATCCTGATTTTGTTAGCTGGAGCAGCTGCCAATCTCATCACTGCTTGGTTTGCTTTTGTCATCGTATTCTCTATAGGTCTTAGTTATCACTTCCCTGAAATCAAAGATGTACAAGCCAACAGCACTGCTGCTCAAGCAGGGATGCTTCCAGGAGATAGGTTTGTATCCATGGGTGGCCATGCTACTCCAACTTGGAGTGATGTGGGCATGCAATTAGTCATTCTTTGGGGGAAAAAAGACATTCCTGTAGTGCTTAGTCGAAGTGATGGCAAAGAGGCTAATGCAGTGCTTGATTTAAGCCATGTGCAATTTCGAGGAGCAAAATTATCTTTATTAGCGCAACTGGGGATTGAACCCAATTTATCTGCAGCAAAAAGTGAATTACGTGCTTCCTCATTTGTTGATGCAATGTATCACGCTAATGCCACGATGATGCATATGATTTATTTTTTCCTGATGGTATTAAAACAGTTATTTTCAGGCTTAATCCCTTTTTCCGCCTTGTTAGGTCCTATAGGTATTTTTGCTGCTTCAGTGGCTTCACTGACTCAAGGAGTAGTGGTTTTTATGTTTTTTATTGCGACTTTAAGTCTTGCTGTTGCAGTGATTAACTTATTTCCCATTCCGGGATTAGATGGTGGTTCTATAGTTTATGCTCTAATCGAAAAAATCCGCGGCAAACCCGTATCTGTAGCGATGGAACTTTTATTACATCGACTGGTATTTATTGTGTTTTGTGTGGTATTAGTCCATTTATTAATGAATGACTTGCAAAGACTTTAAGTAAATTTAAAAGATAAAGATTAAGTTATCATTGTTTCTCAATAGCTCGTGCACAACACCAAACATCCACCTGTTTCACTCCGGATTTCTTTAAAGTGCATGCCAGCTCATTTGCTGTATTACCTGTGGTCAGAAGATCATCGATAATAGCTACATGTTGATAAGGAAGTTGTTGCGTTATAAATGCAGAACGTAAATTTTTTCTTCTTTGTTTTTCATCCAAACCTGCTTGAGGTTTGGTGTTGAGAATTTTTTGACAACTGAATAAATCGTAAGGAAGCTGTAATTTTTTAGCTAAAGAACGAGCTAAGACTGCTGCTTGGTTAAATCCACGTCGTTTGATTCGTTGTGGATGCATAGGGACAGGAATTAAACACTGGGGCAAATCTGCTTGAGTTGATAATGATTTAAAAATTAAATGGCTTAAAAAAGAAGTAAGATAAAGACCATCATGATATTTGAATTGATGTAAAAGGCTTCGCAGTGGTTCTTCAAAAGTGTAGTTAATGAGTGCTCGATCAAAAGAGGGTGGTTTTTTAATACAATGTCCGCAGATAAGAAAATGGGCATTAGGTAAGGGATAAGCACAATGACGACAGCCAGGTCCTAATACAGGCATGAGCTCAAGGCAATGTGAACATACTGCCATTTTGTTGTTGTGGAATTGATTGCATAAGATACATATTGAGTATATACGTAAACTTTGTGTTAAACTCCATATTTTTTGACGCACGAGAAGTTGGATTCCTTTAATCTTTCCTGGTTTTATAATGGCTGTTATCTATGAAATTAGCAAGGCATTTAATCGACATGCCACCGAATATGAAGTTGCTGCTAAAGTGCAGCAAGAAATTGGGGGGCGTTTATTAGAGCGCTTGCATTATTTAAACATGAAACCACAACGTATTTTGGATTTAGGTTGTGGCCCAGGTTTCTTTTCCCAAGAATTAGTGCGGATGTATCCAAAAGCGCAAGTTGTAGGTTTGGATTTAGCCCAAACTATGTTAGTTCAAGCGCGAAAAAAACAAAGCTGGCGACGTCGATGGTCTTTAGTCGCAGCAGACATGCAACTTATGCCCTTTGCAGATGGAGCGTTTGATTTAGTTTTTGCCAATCAAGTGATTCATTGGGGTGGTCATTTAACTTCGGTTTTTCGAGAATTAAATCGCATCATCAAGACGAATGGATGTTTGATGTTTACTACATTAGGACCTGAGACGTTTCAGGAATTAAAAACTGCCTGGTTGGGGGTGAATCATTACGCACACGTTAATGAATTTGTTGACATGCATGATGTAGGTGATTGTTTGATGTCTGAACATTTCTTAGATCCGGTCATCGATATGGAGTTGTTAGCAGTGCATTATGAAAGTTTACCTAAGTTGTTACAGGCTTTAAAGGCTCAAGGAGTCAAAAATATTAATCCTAAAAGGAATCAAGGATTAACTGGAAAAACAGCTTGGCAACTATTTGAACAAAACTATGCCACGATGCAAACCGGTAACGGAAAATACCCGCTGACTTATGAAGTAGTTTACGGACATGCCTGGAAGGGAGAACAAAGAAAAACAGAGTTCGGAATAGAAACAAGGATTCCTGTATCACAACTATTGAAGCACAAAAGTTAGATCCTCATGTTGCAGTTGGTATACTTTGATTTCCCTAAATAATCTATATCCTCTACTGCAGAATGAGAAATTAAAAAGCAGTAGAGGTAATCTTACTTATTCAATTTAGGCATAAGAATATCTTCAATGTCCTTATTTTTTTCATAACGTTCAGAGGGTGGATTTTTTAGCTTCTCTTCTAAGTGTGCCTTAGAATCTTTTTGGGTTCTTAATTTTATAATTTCAGCCAATAAAGGGTAATTCCCACTTTCGTCATCCTGAATATGCTCAGAAAGCCATTCTGGTGCTCGAGCATCTTCTGTTGCTCCTCTATCAACAAGCTGATCCCAACAATTAAATGGGTATTTTGTTGTTGAATCTTCATGACCTAAAAGTTTAAAAATATTATTACAAATATCTTTAATAGCCATATTTTCAAGAAAATTCGGATCTTGTTGTTGTTTTAATATAATTAAACACCATTGGATAGCATGAGTGAACTCACCATGAAAAGCGTTCCTGAGGCCACTGTCTTTGAGAATAAATCCTGAAGCGGTTAAAAACATAAAATCCTCTTTACTTAATCCCTTATCACCCATTGTTTGGATCATCCCTTCTCTAAATCCGGCGCTGGTTAATAGTTCCTGAAGTAGTGTTCGTAATTGCTTCGTTGCTCCTTTTTTTCCTGCTTTTAATTTACTGTTTTCTAACTTTGTTGCAAGTAGGTTATTTAAACGAGTAAGTTGCTCTTCTACAGCGTCAACATTCATGAAAAATTTTTCTATTTTGACACAATGTTTTATAAATGGTTCATTATTTAATAAGTCTCCTTTAAGTGATTTTTTGAATTCTTCTTCGAGTTCGTCTTTTTGTGTGGGAGGGTCATTTTTAAAGAACATACAAGCTCCTTGATACACTAAGTGCACAATAATTATACAAATTAAGTATAGAATAGAGTTTGTTGGTGAGCAAAAGATGATGTCAGGCTGTTAAAAGGCCCTATTTTACGAAAGTCTGATAAGAAATGTCCAAGAAGCTAAAATCGATTACTACGCTCCTGCAATTCTTCAGTTAAATGAATCAATGAGAGCGCCTTTTGATCAAATATGTGTAATGCATCAAGAGCAATTTGATAGTGTTTGCTGATTTCTATCTCCAATTTATCTTTGCTGTATAAAGTAGCAAAAGTAGTTTTTTGATTCGCTAAATCAGAAGAACGTCCTTTACCCAAAAATTCGGCTGGAGCATAGTAGTCTAAATAATCATCTTGCATTTGAAAGACAAGACCAATGTGACTTGCATAAGTTCGCAAAGCGGATTGATAAGCTTCGGATGTTGGCTGGACTCTCAAAACCATTTCGATACACGCAAGAATAAGCCGTCCAGTTTTAAGATGGTGGATTTCTTTGAGTCGCTTGTCATTAATCGACGATTTTGCTAATTCAGATAAATCCAGGCTTTGTCCGCTTACCATTCCACTAATACCGATTGCTTGAACGAGCTCGCGAGTGATGGAAATGACGCGCTCAGGTTGTACCAAGTGAGGAAGATAAGTTAAAAGCACATCAATAGCTAATGCTTGCATGCCATCACCTGCCAAAATCGCAGTTGCCTCATCAAATGCTTTATGACAACTAGGCCTTCCTCGGCGTAAATCATCATTATCCATTGCCGGAAGGTCATCATGGATTAAAGAGTAACAATGAGTTAATTCTACTGCAGCAGCAATAGCATCCAGAACATTTAGGTCCAGATCAAGTAAGCTTCCAGTAAGATAGACCAAAATAGGTCTGATTCTTTTTCCACCAGGGAAAAGAGAGTAGTCTATTGCAGAACGTATGATCACTGCAGGAACAGATGAATGAGCAATGACCTCCTTCAGAAATGCTTCATGTCGATTTATGTAATTGCTAATCACTTAATTGTTCGTCCGAGCTTGGTTCAGCGGTAGTTAATAGTTCTATTTTTTGTTCAGCCTTCAGCAATGCATCTTGACAATGTCGTGCTAGACCTATGCCTTTTTCAAATTGTTTGAGGGAATCTTCTAAAGAAAGCTCTCCTTTTTCTAATTGCCTGACAATTTCTTCCAGTTCCGTGATTGATTGTTCAAAATGGAAGCCTTTGCTCATAGAATTTGTCCTGAGTGCGCAAAATGTAATGATTATACTGGGTTACTCTAAGGATTCAACCTAAAAATTAAGTCACTCTTAAAGCACGAGTGCTTTAAAACTCAAGGAGTAGATCATAAAGCTTCTATAGTATAAATCGTGTATAGTAGGCGCTACCCAATCTAATGGAATCAAGATGAAAGCAAAAACCCAATTTGTATGCAATCAATGTGCTGCACTGTTTAAACAATGGGCTGGGCAATGCACACACTGTGGGGCATGGAATTCGATTGCAGAAGAAGGGGTCACACCCGCGGGTCGCAATGCTCGCAGTGGATCTTGGGTCAATCAGCGTTCAGTAGTCACTGCGGTTGAAGATGTGGTTATGGATAAAGAAGTGCGTATGGATTGTGGTTTATCTGAGTTAAACCGAGTACTTGGCGGTGGTTTGGTTTATGGTTCAGTAGTCCTTATTGGTGGCGATCCTGGTATAGGCAAATCTACTTTATTATTACAAACACTGGCCAATCTTTCTCTCCAAGAAACTGTACTTTATGTAACAGGTGAAGAATCCTTACAGCAGGTTGCTATGCGAGCTAAACGCTTAGGATTACCCTTAGCGGGACTAAGACTTCTAGCAGAGACGCAAGTTGAGTCAATTATTGTACAAGCGCAAAAGGAAAAGCCCAAAATTATTGTCATTGATTCTGTACAGACTATTTTTACAGAAACGATAAGCTCTGCCCCAGGTGGTGTTAGTCAAGTCAGAGAATCGGCAGCACAATTAGTACGTTTCGCCAAAATGACGCAAACAGCTGTATTTTTAGTGGGTCATGTAACTAAAGAAGGTGCTTTGGCAGGACCGAGAGTTTTAGAGCATATGGTTGATAGTGTTTTATATTTTGAAGGACAAAATGACAGTCGTTTTCGAGTCATTCGTACTATTAAAAACCGCTTTGGTGCAGTGAATGAATTAGGCGTATTTGCGATGACGGATAAAGGTTTAAAGGAAGTGGCTAATCCTTCAGCAATTTTTTTATCGCGGCAACCAGAACCTACTTCAGGGAGTGCAGTGATGGTTACATGGGAAGGATCACGACCTATGTTAGTTGAAGTGCAAGCACTGGTTGATGAAGCACATGGACAGCAATCCAAGCGCGTTACGGTTGGGCTTGAATCGAATCGCTTGGCTATATTGCTTGCGGTTTTACACCGGCATGGAGGAATTGCCACTTATGATCAGGATATATTTATTAATGTAGTAGGTGGTGTAAAGGTTACAGAAACCGGCTCAGATTTGGCTTTATTAGCTGCAGTGGTTTCCAGTTTGCGTAATCGAGTATTTGATCGCGAAACCATTATTTTTGGTGAAGTGGGGTTAGCGGGGGAAATTAGACCTGTACAAAGTGGACAAGAGCGTCTGAAAGAGGCAGCAAAACATGGTTTTAAACGCGCGATAATTCCTTTTGCTAACGCACCTAAGCAGAACAACGCTTCCATGACAATAGAACCTGTTAAATACCTGCATGAAGTTTTAGAAAAAATGTAGAATTTGTTCCTCATGATTTTCACTGTTATTAGGTTAACGTCAGTTTTGATAAATACTCGAGTCATTATCTCGAGCCGTTCGGACTGAGGAAGCGTTTACACCGTCTTGGAGCTTATACAAGGCCTTCGAGACGGAGCTTTCGCTCCTCCTTAGGCTGAACGGATTAAAGGAACAACAAGATTATCCTTCTGAATGGGGCAAAGTAACAACACGATTATTCTTAATTTTAAGTGTAGATATCTCTCAGGGTTGTTGCTCCACTAAACTTTAAGCACATTTATGGGGTGGCAATCTGCTTGGGCTGAGGAGTTGTTTACGCCGTTTTGGAGCTTATACAAGGCCTTCGAGACGGAGCTTTCGCTCCTCCTCAGGCTGAACGGATTAAAGGAACAACAAGATTATCCTTCTGAATGGGGCAAAGTAACAACACGATTATTCTTAATTTAAGTGTAGATATCTCTCAGGGTTGTTGCTCCACTAAACTTTAAGCACATTTATGGGGTGGCAGTCCGCTTGGGCTGAGGAGGTGTTTACACCGTCTTGGAGCTTATACAAGGCCTTCGAGACGGAGCTTTCGCTCCTCCTCAGGTTGAACGGATTAAAGGAACAACAAGATTATCCTTCTGAATGGGGCAAAGTAACAACACGATTATTCTTAATTTAAGTGTAGATATCTCTCAGGGTTGTTGCTCCACTAAACTTTAAGCACATTTATGGGGTGGCAGTCCGCTTGGGCTGAGGAGGTGTTTACACCGTCTTGGAGCTTATACAAGGCCTTCGAGACGGAGCTTTCGCTCCTCCTCAGGTTGAACGGATTAAAGGAACAACAAGATTATCCTTCTGAATGGGGCAAAGTAACAACACGATTATTCTTAATTTAAGTGTAGATATCTCTCAGGGTTGTTGCTCCACTAAACTTTAAGCACATTTATGGGGTGGCAGTCCGCTTGGGCTGAGGAGGTGTTTACACCGTTTTGGAGCTTATACAAGACCTTCGAGACGAGCTTTCGCTCCTCCTCACGCTGAACGGATTAAAGGAACAAGATTATCCTTCTGAATGGGGCAAAGTAACAACACGATTATTCTTAATTTAAGTGTAGATATCTCTCAGGGCTGTCGCTCCACTAAACTTTAAGTTTTTCTTGACATTTATGAGGTGGCATGTTTAAACAATCCGTTCGGGCTGAGGAGGCGCGTTAGCGCTGTCTCGAAGCCTATATCAGGAAAGCTAATCTAAGGGAATAAATTGTGTTTTGGGTTTATATCTTAAAGTGTAGAGATCAAAGTTATTACATTGGCCATACAGATAACTTAGATAATCGTTTATTTCAACATCAAAATAAATTAATTCCAGGATGTTATACTTCCCGAAAATTGCCTGTACAATTAGTTTACTCGGAGGATTTTCCAACCCGGGAAGAAGCATTAGCTGCTGAAAGACAAATTAAGGGTTGGAGTCGTCGAAAAAAAGAAGCATATATCCGTGGTGATTGGACTGCTTTATCAGAATACTCTAAACGTACTAGTAATAATAAAGCTTAGAACAGGCTTCAACAGGGGTGATTTTGGCTCCCCAGAGGATAATTTAACGATAGAATCGGATGAATGTTGATCTATATTAAACTGTATGATAAAATTTAGTACAATTTTTTCATCCTTATGTATTGTGTTTCCATGGCTGGCAATTTTCGTGTTGAAGATATTACCCCAGGACCTGTTTCAAATTCATCAGGACATGAAGCATACCTCAAGGCTATATATAATCCGCCTGATCAGCAAACACCTCCTTATAGAATCATTTATAAAAAAAATAAGCATGGTCGTGCCGATTTTTCACGTTTAGAAGTCACCTTTAGCCAATTAGCACGTTTATTTTTATTGCCGAATTTAACGCCTACTCATCATTTGGTCATTGATGAAGAGAAGAATGTCATTGGGTTGGCTGTTCAACATCTTGCTTACGTCATCGCTAATAAAGAAGGACTAGATACTTCTTTTTATGAATTAACCGATCCACAGCATCTTGGTTGTGCCCATGGTGCCCTGAAAGTAGATGATCCAACCAAGATACCCATTTATTTTTTGAATAATCTACCCCAAGGTTTTTATGCGAGTTTGGTGGAGGCCGAAACAAACGGTATTTTAACGATTGATTATGAATCTTTAGCCAGTATTCTTTCTACTTCATATACTCTGGAAGAAGATGATTTACATAAAGGAAATTTTGGTTTTTATCTGGTAGAAAAAGACGGTAAACCCCATGCGGTATTTTTTAAAATCGATCATGATCTCATGTTTGTGGACAGCATTATGGGTTTTCAGACCCGTAGACCTTTTCATTTAACTCACGGTGCTCATGCATTTGACATTACAGTAGATGATTTGATGTCTCTTGCCTGTTTAAAGAATTCATGTAATTCCTACTGGCCTACTAAATTTGGTTATATAGCGAATCCTTTTGATAATAAGGAATATCGTAATTATGCAGACATTGATGCTTTTGCTCGCCTCAGCAATAATGCTGCATTTATCAAAGCGAAATGGAAGTCTTTTTATAAGCATATCTTAATTCCTACTCAATTAATTGAATGTACCTTAAAAGAATGCAGCGATATGAAAAAGGCCTCTGATCGGGCCCAGGTTGCCTTGGTGACTCAAACTTTGACCGCAAGACTTGCTCGTTTGCGGGCGGTATTGTTCTCCATTAAAGAATTTCGTGATTATGTTTCTCAATTGAATGAACAAGAAACAAAGGCGTTGCTCAAAGAAATTATTCCTCTACATGGCCATAATGAGTCTCTTATTCAACAGGTTCAAGAATCGTTTGTTCGCTCCAAAACTCTGTGCCATGAAAAACATGGGTTTGAAAACGGAGATACACCATTACACACAGCTATTAAAATGGGTGAGTATCGCTATGAAGAAACAATTAGCATGTTTGGTCAGTTTATTAATGTAAAAAATAAAGAAGGCAAAACACCCTTGGATGTTGCTTTAGAGCGTGTTCATACATTTCGTGGCGATCAAAATGTGGGTAAAAATGCTTATTTTATAATGAAGCATTTATTAAATAATGGCGCTCGGAAAACCAATCTTTATAAGCTTGCTGATATTGATTCGGCAGTTAAAGCTTATCGTTATTCCAACCCTTATGTACAAGAAATCAGAGCAAGTATGTCTTATGGTGAATTTAAACGGATATTAAGAAACATCGGAGAAGACCATCGTTTTTGTTTAAAGTTTCAAAAGAATTTGGCTGTTGAGTGCATTAAACGTTTTATCGAGGTTAATAAGCAGCATCCGAATTTTGAGGACCGGCTGTTGCAGTTAAGAAATGACATCAATGGTTATTCATCGGACGAGGAATCAGCAGGTGTCAAATACATTCGTCAATTGCGCAGTAAGCTGTGGATTATTCGTCAATTACGTGGCTTATACGGCTGGACGTCAACTCAATGGGAAATCAATTCAACCATTAACCAAGCGCTGGAGCAGCACAAAGCTAAAAAGCCCAGTTGTTTCTCCTTTTTCTCAAGTACCCAGCAAAGAGAGCATGTTCATAAGGACTTGGTATTGGATAATCGTTCCTCTTTAGTAATGGGGTAATGACGCGACTTTAGTGTATGTTCAATATTTAAGGAAATAAGAGCGAGCAAATGTATCATTTAAAGCGTCACACTTTTCTAAAACTCTTAATTTACAGTGGTGATGGGATGGGTCTTCATTTTTTTAATGATTGGTCAATTTATGCTACAATTATAGTCACATGAAGACTAAAAGATGTAAAGTAGAAATGCGAGTTGATCCTTCGGTTGTATGCAAGGTGTATCATGATTTCAAACACGTAAGGGATCGTTAAGTAAATTTGAAGTATTATGAGAATATAAATGCATCAATTGAGTCATTACCTCTGGGGTTAATGAATTGAGAAGATCTGTAAAAAAACACATAGATTGATAAGCTTGGAGATAGTAATGTCTAATAAAATAATTAGTGACAAAATAACCGTAGATGATCCTCTTAAATCAGATATTGCTAAACTTTTTGATTATCCCAATGGACCTAAAACAGTACAAGATATTGAATTGCAGGGAGACGATGAAGCGAAAGACGCCTTTGTTAGGTTTAATGCGATTATAGGTAACCCGGCATTAACCAAGCAAGATATAGTTGATGAATTAAAGAAAATGAAGGATGACCATATGCTATTGCATATAGGTCGCAAATCATATAACGCGGAACCAGACGATGAGGCTATAAAATTAATGGCAAATCGTTTATTTGCTGCAGTTCAATACAACCGTATTTTCAAATTGCCATTAGAAGATGATGAGAGTTTCTTAAAAGAGCAGTTAGAAAATGAGAAAGAAGAAGTTTTAAAAATATTAATGACAAAAGCTACGGCCAAAGATGTCACTGATCTGTTTGAGGCCGTGAAGGATCCAAAAAAAGATAAAGAAGATATTAAGAAGGCCATGGAGGCTCTGGGCTTAGATCATGGAGATAAGGAGAGTGTAGATGAACTTTTTGCTGAGGCTCAATATAATCATCTTTATGCAGGAGCAGTAGAGGGTAGTAAACTAAAAGCACAGCTGGGTAAAATGATAAATGAAGTTATAGAGCAATTAAAGCATCAAGATCACGTTACAAAAGTCGCTGACTTAATCGAGGCAGTGCAGGATCAAAACAAGACCAAAGATGAGATTAAAGATGCGATGAAGAAGCTGGGTTTAGATCATAATAATGATGATAAGGTCAAAGAACTATTTGCCGAAAACCAATACAAACGTATTCTCGAAGCTGTCAAAGTAAGTAACCCAAAACTTCATGAGCAATTACAAGCGAGACCTAAAGAGGTTGTTGATGCACTGGTTATTGCAAACAAAGACAATCAAGATGAAATAGATGATTTAGTAAAAGCAGTAACGAATGTAGGTACAGATAAACCAGGCATTAAAATAGCGATGGAAAAGCTGGGCCTAAAACATGATGATCCAGCAAAACTTAACGAACTGTTTGGCGAGAATCAATATTTTCGTATTCTTGGAGAGGTTGAAACCACTAACCCAAAACTTCATGAGCAATTAAAAGAAAAACCTGAGGATATCAAGAAAGCACTGGCTGGGGCAGCGGATTTGGCTGCTGTAAAACTACTAGTAGATGCGGTTCAGAAGAAAGACAAAAATAAAGTAGACATTCAAAAGGCAATGGAGGCTCTGGGTTTACAGCATAATGAAAATGCTAAGGTTAAAGAACTATTTGCCGAGAACCAATATGCACGTATTCTTGGAGAAGCTCTTGCCAATAGCCCAATCCTTCATAAGCACTTAAAGGATGAGGGTAAAGAAGTTATTGCCGCACTGTCTAATGCAAATGTAGAGGATTTAGCTGGGATAAATAAATTAGTAGAAGCAGTTAAGAATCCAGCTACAGATAAACCAGGTATTAAAGCGGCGATGAAGGATCTGGGTTTAGGCGAAGATGATGAAATAGCTAATGAGCTTTTTGCTGAGGCTCAATATAAACGTATTTTAGAATTGGCAAAAGATGATGTTGAATTAAAAAAGCAGCTTACGGATAAAAAACCTGCTGTTTTAGATAAATTAAAGGAGATGACAAAAGTCGAGGATGTTACTGCCTTGCTTAACAAATTAAAGGATCCTGCAACTACTAAGACACAGACTTTAGAGAAGATGGAGGAGTTAGGTTTAGGCAAGAATGAGGAAGATGCTAAAAAACTATTTGCCGAGAACCAATATAAACTTATCCTTAAACAGCTCGAGAAAAGTAACTCAAAACTACTTTATGCTGAATTAAAAGCGAAACCTGAGGACGTGATTAAAGCACTGGTTCGCGCAAATAAAGAGGATTCAGCGGGCGTACAATTCCTAGTGGATGCAGCTACAAAAACAGATTCAGATAGATTAACGATTAGAAATGCCATTGGTGTTCTGGGTTTAGACCCTGATAAAGATAAGCAAATATTTGCCGAAAATCAATACAATCGTATTCTTGAAAAGGTCAAAGACAGTAACCCAAAACTTCATGCGCAATTAAAAGATAAAGATAAACGTGATGCTGTGATTCAGGCTTTGGTTAATAAAGATGTAGCGGATTTGGCCCAGGTAAATCAACTAATAGAAGCGGTTACGAATAAAGAGTCAAAGAGAGAACTTATTAAAAAAGCTATGGAGGATCTGGGCTTAGATCATGGCAACGATGATAAAGTTAAAGAGCTTTTTGGAGAAAATCAATACAATAAGTTAGCTGACCAAATCAAGGCTCATGAACATACAAATCCTAAACTCTATGCGTATTACAATGAGCCTGGTAAAAAAGCAGAACTTATTACAAAATTAGGGCAACGTAACCAGCCTATACCTAACCATAACTTGAATCAGATCATTGAGCTTCTTTTAAGCGAGCCTGGGAAACGCATGGAGCAACAGCAAGAATTCAGCAAGTCCATTGAAAAACATGCCAAAAAATTAAAACCCATTGATGATCTTGATGAGATTGTTCATTTATATAACCCTGAATTCCAGGCAAAAGCACGAAAAGATCCGCAAGGGATGAAAGACAAATATAAGGAATTATCAAGGGAATGTGCGGTGATGATCAACCAATTGGAATTGCAATTGAAGGAATTGGAGGCAATTAAGGAAAATCTGAAGACACCACATCTAAAAGACAATATAGATACTACTTTGCAGGCCGATCTGTTACTAAATGAAAAAACAGAAAAACGGCTTAAAGAGCAACTGGATTTTTATCGGCGTGTACAAGACAAAATAGATTCGCATATCTTAAAAGCAATCGACGAAGCTGTTAAAGGGTCTAAAAAGTATATTTATGATCCAAATTCAGTATCTAGCTATAATATTTCACGGGAGGAGCTAGCAAGAGGCGCGAGATTTCAAAGGAAAGCAGGAGGAAATACGCTCAACATAACCACACCTACTGAGGGAACTTCATCAATAAGAGATTTCATGTTAGAAGAGGAAAAACCTACCAAAGATCAGGTTCGTTGTTTTGATGTGGCTTTTACGCACACGAGAGATACTGGAGAGAAGGTGGGAACGGCAGCACGCTTTACCTACGATCCTAATCCTCCAGGAGCTAGTGGATCGTCAATGTTAAAGGGAGGAGAGATTGTCAAATCAACTCCCAGTAAATTTGAAGTCTTGCAATTCCCTAGGGATCCAGAAAATAAATTAACCCCTGAAGAGCTTCAAAAAGCTCAAATAGAATTTTCTATGACCATGGCGATACAGATTCTTGCGACGCTTGATAAGCCTCCTACAAAAGACAGGCCTCTTTGTATTAACGGTTTCAGTGGCCAACAAGATGAGGTTGCGTATTTATGGACAGCATTAGCTATTCTTGGGGAAAAGAATCCTAAAATGCACTTCTCTCCTGATGCTCTACTTGTGAGAGGGAACTCCGGATTTAATCCAAATGCGGAAAGGGGGCGTCTCTACGGATTTGCAAATACTTCCCTCAAAACAACGGTATTTGATGCTCATAGTGCTGTAATCGATAATAAGATACAAGACTTATCTAAATTGACTACAAAACGGTTTGATTCTAAAGCAATAAATAAAGTAGAAGAAGGTACTGAGGAGGCGACAAAGGAATATAAGGACAAATTGAAGACAGGTAAAGTCCAAACTGAGATTCAAAATGCGGAACAAAGAGTTGAAGACAAGTCTTTAAAAATATAGAAAAAATTGAGCATGAGCCCTATAAAGACATAAACAAGTTGGGCTCATCAGAGGTTGCAAAAACTAACAAATAATGAAACAACCTAGAGAGGGGAATACAATTGAATGCAAACCAATTAGCAATTGGTGTATTTGACTCAGGGATGGGAGGGTTAACTGTTTTACGTGCTTTGCGCGAGGGGTTACCGCAAGAATCATTCGTCTATTTGGGAGATACTGCACGTCTTCCATATGGTACTAAGAGTCCAGATACGGTAAAACAATACGCAATGCAAATGGCAAAATTGTTGGTAGAGCGTCGTATTAAAGCTTTAGTTATAGCCTGTAATACGGCAACTACTGCAGCATTACCCTATTTACAATCCATGTTACCGGACATGCCAGTACTGGGTGTCGTTGCTCCAGGCGCCGCAGCAGCGGTTGCTGCGACTAAAAATAATCAGGTTATTGTTTTGGCCACTGAAACAACAATTGCCTCGAATGCCTACCAACAGTTAATTGCCCAACAACTCCCTCGAGCAGTCATTAATACTCGGGCTTGTAGTGTTTTAGTCGCTTTAGCTGAAGAAGGAATGATTAATAATCAAGTAGCACGCGAAGCTTTAAAATATTATTTGGATGGTTTTACGCATGAAGATACGGTGTTGTTAGGATGTACGCACTTTCCAGTGTTCAAGTCATTGTTAACCCGCATATTGCCTGAAGGAGTAACCATTGTTGATTCTGCACATGCAACAGCAATCGCATTACATCGTTTGTTAGAAAAGCAGGATTTACTCAATGATGTACCTTCGCTATATCGGAAAGTAAATTATTTAGTCACAGATTCGATTAAACGTTTCCAGACTGTTGGCGAGATATTTTTGGGCGAACCATTAGCGTTTGAGGATATTGAGCTGGTTGATGTTAGGGGATAATGGTATCGCGCTTGGTATTAGTCTACAAAGCGAAACGTCTATTAAAGATATGCTGCAAGAAAAGGTTTCTAGTAAGATTTAGACCTTCCGTTTTCACGGAAGGTGACGTATTGAGAGAGCGTTCCCTCTTGCAAAAGCAGGGAGTCTCTTGAAGGAAGCTAGAAAAACGCCCCTTTTTGCGAAAGCAGAGCCTATTAAAGGAAGCAGGAAAAACGTCACCCTCTGCGTAGGGGTCTATTGAAGGTATGTTGCAAGGTGAGGTTTTTGGTAAGTTTAGCTATTTTTAGACCTTCCGTTTTCACGGAAGGTGACGTATGGGAGAGCGCCCCCCTTGCGAAAGCAGGGTCTATTAAAGGAAGCAATCGCAGGAAGATGTCGTTATGGAAAAGTATTCATATGTATATATTGTAACGAATCAAAAAAATGGAACGTTATACATTGGGATAACCACGGATTTGGTCAAAAGAGTTTGGGAACATAAAAACAAATTCGTTGAAAGCTTTACGAAAAAATATAATTGCACACGCCTTGTCTATTATGAACAACATGTGGATGTCTTAGAGGCAATTAAACGAGAAAAAAGATTAAAGAAATACTTACGAGCATGGAAAATTGAGTTAATTGAATCTATAAATCCTTCATGGCGGGATTTATACGAAGATATTTGCTAGATCCTTGCTTTTGCTAAGGTGAGGCCTAGAAGAACGTCACGCAGGGGGTCTCTGGAAGGTATGCAGAGGTTTCTGGTAAGTTTGGTTATTTTTAGACCTTCCGTTTTCACGGAAGGTGACGTATTGAGAGAGAGCCCCCTTTGCGAAAGTAGAATCTACTATTAAAGGAAGCGGGAAAAACGTTACCCTCTGCGTAAGCAGGGGGTCTCTTGAAGGTATGCTGAGGTTTCTGGTAAGTTTGGTTATTTTTAGACCTTCCGTTTTCACGGAAGGTGACGTATTGAGAGAGCGTCCCCTTTGCGAAAGCAGGATCTACTATTAAAGGAAGCGGGAAAAACGTCACCCTCTGCGTAAGCAGGGGGTCTCTTGAAGGTATGCTGAGGTTTCTGGTAAGTTTGGTTATTTTTAGACCTTCCGTTTTCACGGAAGGTGACGTATTGAGAGAGCGTCCCCTTTGCGAAAGCAGGGTCTTTAAATGAAGCAGGAAGAACGTCACCCTCTGCGTAAGCAGGGGGTCTCTTGAAGGTATGCTGAGGTTTCTGGTAAGTTTGGTTATTTTTAGACCTTCCGTTTTCACGGAAGGTGACGTATTGAGAGAGCCCCCTTTGCGAAAGCAGGATCTACTTAAAGGAAGCGGGAAAAACGTTACCCTCTGCGTAAGCAGGGGGTCTCTTGAAGGTATGCTGAGGTTTCTGGTAAGTTTGGTTATTTTTAAACCTTCCGTTTTCACGGAAGGTGACGTATTGAGAGAGCGTCCCCCTTTGCGAAAGCAGGGTCTATTATTAAAGGAAGCAGGAAGAACGTCACCCTCTGCGTAAGCAGGGGGTCTCTTGAAGGTATGCTGAGGTTTCTGGTAAGTTTGGTTATTTTTAAACCTTCCGTTTTCACGGAAGGTGACGTATTGAGAGAGAGCCCCCTTTGCGAAAGCAGGATCTATTAAATGAAGCAGGAAGAACGTCACCCTCTGCGTAAGCAGGGGGTCCATTGAAGGTATTGTGCAAGGTGACGATAGGAGTACTTCAGGCGGTGGTGTTTGTTACATTATAGAACAACACTTGTGCTCTATTTTTTGTAAATCTTTTTCATCATCAAGACTCACTTCCAAAAACTCCAATTCTTGGTACATAGTCAGCGATGTTTGTAATAAGCTGTTTGCCGTCTCCCATAAGCGCTCTTTTTCTTTAACTGATGCTAGATTATTTAATAAAATGAGGCATTCTGCATGTTGCTCACTTCTAGGTGTTTGTGCGGCAAAGGATCCTGGGGGAGGATTTAGTGGCTTTGGAGCAATAGGTATCTGGATGATGTAATCAATAAGATCGGATATGGAATTATTATAAAATATATTCAATAAGTGAGTGATGTAGCTGTGTAAGAGCAGATGAGAATCAGATAGGACTTCTTTAAGGAGTAGGAGAAGATTTTTATTTTTGGATGTGGTTGGTATTTTGCCTAATTCAACAAGAATTTGTTGTTGAGCCGACTTAAGATCCTCAAGATCTTTTTTCCAATCAGACAATTGTGAGTTAAGGCTTATTGTTTCGTAGTGTGCTCCATCAGAATTAAGATAATTAGAAAAAAGTTTAATTAAGTCTTCAATTGTGCGGGCTTTAGATATTTCTTCAATTAAGTACAGTATAATGCCTCTGTTATTGACTAAGTGGTGTTTCTCTAATCCTAATTTATAAAGAGATATAATTGAATCCTTCATGTTAAACTCACTTTGAGATTATTCTTCTCTGGGAGGACGGTTCATAAGGTTTTGTACTACTTCTTTAGCACTAATTTCTCCTTGTAAAAGTGCATTAATTTGTTCACAGATAGGCATTTCTACTTGATGTTGCTTTGCTATGAAACAGACTTGTGATGCATTACTTTTCCCTTCTACAACCTGCCCAATTTGTTGTTCTGCTTCAGTAATGCTTGTATTGCGTCCGAGAAGTAAGCCAAAACGCCGGTTACGGGATTGATCATCGGTACACGTCAATACCAAATCCCCCACACCTGCTAAGCCAAGAAAAGTGTCTGGCTGCGCACCTAAAGCAAGTCCTAGGCGCTCCATTTCTGCTAAACCACGTGTGATTAAAGCAGCTTTAGCATTTGCACCATAACCTAAGCCATCACTTATTCCGCAACCAATCGCCAAAACATTTTTAATGGCTCCGCAAATTTGGACGCCTATAAGATCATTACTTAAGTAAACTCGTAAGTTACGGTGATGAAGTAAATTTTGAATATCTTTTTGATATCCTGGATTATTAGAGGCTAAAGTTACCGCAGTGGGCAATAAACAGGCCACTTCTTTGGCAAAGGATGGGCCAGAAATAATGGCTTGAGGAAAAGAAGAGCCGAAAGTCTTAGAAACTAACTCACTTAATAACTGATGGCTTTGTGGATCAATTCCTTTAGTGAGCCAGGCTAAGCCTCGGAGTGTTTTGGGGATTTTTGCAATAATTTCAGCAAATGCATGTGATGGCACCGCAATAATCACGTGTTCTGCTTCTTTGAGACAATAAGCAAAATCCTGAGTAGGAAAAAGGTTTTCAGGAAAATTAATGTTGGGCAAGTAACGAGAGTTTGCTCTTTTTTCTGACATAAGTGCAACATGTTGAGGATCATGTCCCCACAATAAAACGCGATACCCTACATGAGCAAGATGTATTGCAACGGCAGTGCCCCAAGATCCTGCACCTAATATGGCAATAGTTTTCTGATTCATTTTTATGTTCTTAAACAAGTTGCAGTTATGCCTGACAGGCACAACTCGGAATATATTAAATCCATTTTTGCCTCAAAATAGATTCCCGCTTACGCGGGAATAATGACGCTTTCTTAGCTTAATGACGGTGTACCTACCTACTTCTGTACACTATTTTATTTTTAGTGTGTGGTTTCTTCTTTAGCTTGATCTGATTTTTGTTTTTCTGCAAGTTGTTGCATGTATAAAGCATCAAAATTAATAGGTGCTAGTACCAGTTGCGGGAAGCTGCCACGAATAACTTGGGAAGTTATTGCTTCGCGCGCGTAAGGGAATAGGATATTGGGGCAGAAGCTATTTAGTAAATGATCCAATTGATTTGTTGGAGCGCCTTGGATAGTAAAAATACCTGCTTGTTTGACTTCAACTAAAAAGGCGGTGCTTT
The DNA here is from genome assembly GCF_900452415.1 of Legionella cincinnatiensis. Lineage (NCBI taxonomy): Bacteria > Pseudomonadati > Pseudomonadota > Gammaproteobacteria > Legionellales > Legionellaceae > Legionella > Legionella cincinnatiensis. The sequence continues at coordinate 653,609 of NZ_UGNX01000001.1, forward strand.
TTTGATTGGTTACTGTGGCGGTTACTGTTAATACAACTTCAAAAACATTTTCTTCTAGTTTTGTCGTGGTAGTATTAAGGTCAAGATTGAGTTCAGGTTCCCATTGTTGTTGAAAAACTGCAGGGGTATTTGGTGTTTCAAAAGATAAATCTTTAACATAGATTCTTTGAATCATAAATTGGGTTTCATTGTTTTGTGGAACCTGGTTTGCTTGTTCGCTCATAGTATCGCTATCCTCTTAGTAATTGATCGAGTTTTCCCTGGGCATCCAGGGCATATAAGTCATCGCAGCCCCCAATATGTTGGCCATCAATGAAAATTTGTGGCACGGTACGTCTACCACTTTTGGTTATCATTTCTTCACGTAATTCGGGGTGTAAATCAACACGAATATCAGTAAACGAAGTGTTTTTTTGTTGGAATAACTCTCTTGCTCTGGTGCAGTAAGGGCAATAACCAGTACTGTACATGATTATTTCCGCCATAACCTTATTTTCCTTTCACTAAGGGTAGATTTGCCTCTTGCCAGGCAGCGATTCCTCCACTAAGCACTAATGCTTGATAACCTTGGGTTTGTATCTTTTTCGCAATGGTTTGTGTATCTATGGCTCGAGCACCTACTAAAATAATAGGTTTATTTTTGAATTTGTTCATTTTTTGTTGCTCAAAATCGTCACTTTTAGCATTTATAGAATCAATAATATGGCCTTGCTTGAATGCTTCTTTGTCACGAAAATCAATCACTACCGCATTTTCATTATTAATTAAATCTACAGCAGCTTGAGGAGTCAGTTCTTTAGCTTTTTTCTTTTGGGTGATTAATTCATTAATAAAGGTTAACAGTAAAATCACAATTAGGGCTAACCATAGTTGCCAGTGATTTATAATAAATTGACCTAAGTGTTCCATGTTCCGCTCTTGATGTTTTATTAATGTAGCGAATTATCCCCAGAATAGAGAATGAACGCAAGTAAAGGATGAGGATCATATACGATCTTACAGATCTTATCTTTTTCTTTTCAAAAGAACATAGATTGCTCCACTGCCGCCCTCTCTAGGTAGCGCACTGTGAAAAGCGATGACTTCATTTATTTGGGGTAACCAGCGATTAAGGAGATTTTTTATCACAGGGGGGGCGCCTTGAATTCCCCCTTTACCATGAATAATTAATAAGCATCTTTTGTCCTGTTCTGCTTGTGTTTGAATGAATTGACAAAGCATCTCTCTGGCTTTTTCACTTTTTAGCCCATGTAAGTCTAAGCGAGCTTCCCATGGAATTTGCCCTTTTTTTAATGCTTTGAATCGTTGCGGTGAAAGACTGGGTTGAGAATACGAAAGAATAGTTTCAGAAAGAACTGTTTCAATAATCATATCCGATAAATAATATTCTTTTTTTTCTTCTTTGGAGGTGCTCTTTTGAGGTTGTATCGGAGATTGAGCCTCTGTTGAGACACGTTTTGTTTTTTCATGAAGTGGTTTTACTGAGCGCATGCATTCGCGAAAAAGCGCCTTGTCCTCATCCGACACAAAATTATCAGCCATTTTTTGCTAGAATTTAAAGGTTATATTTAAGTATATCTTGAAATTTAGCGAGGTAGAAACCCTGAGTATCGTTAAAATTCTTGAGGACGGGTGTTGCTTTGTCAGGCTACATTTGTTACTTAACATAGGGTACAATTTGTACTTTTTGTGGATGAGAATGAACTCCTATGAGCAGCTATATACTTAAAGAAACGGAAGAGTTAATCACTATTTTAGATTTTTTACGGTTTAGTGTGTCCTGTGCGATGAATACTAATTTGTTTTATGGTCATGGTACAGATAATGCGTGGGATGATATGCATTCATTAATTCTAAGAAGCCTTTTATTACCTTATGAGATTGAATCTAATTGGTTAAATGCTCGCTTGACTACAAGTGAAAAAAAATATTTATGTCAGCAATTGGAAAAACGTATTAATCAGCGTGTGCCCGTGCCTTATTTAATAAAAGAAGCCTACTTTTGTGATTTGCCTTTTTATGTGGATGAACGTGTTTTAATTCCGCGTTCGCCTATAGCAGAACTGATTAAAAATGAATTTTCTCCATGGATCGATGCCGATAAGGTTCATCGTATTTTGGATTTATGTACTGGTAGTGGATGCATTGCGATCGCTTGCTGTTATGCATTTCCTGAGGCTCAAGTTGATGCTACGGATATTTCTAGTGAGGCACTTGCTGTTGCTGCAATAAATCGTGAACAATTAGGTGTTGAAGAACAACTTACTTTAATTGAATCGGATTGTTTCACCAAAGTACCGCAAGTAAACTATGATTTAATTGTCTGTAATCCTCCTTATGTGGGTAAAGAGGAGATGCAAACTTTACCGGATGAATTTCGTCATGAGCCTGTTTTAGCTTTAGAAACTGGGAATAATGGTTTGACTATTGTGGAAAGCATTTTACAAAATGCTCATGCCTATTTAAGTGAACATGGTATTTTGATTGTAGAAGTAGGAAATAGTGAAGAAGCTTTATGTGAAGCATATCCACATGTTCCCTTCACTTGGTTGGAAATGAGTCATGGGGGACATGGTGTGTTTTTATTAACGAAACAACAACTCGATGAGTATTTTAATGTCAGGTAATACTTTTGGAACTTTATTTACAGTCACTACATTTGGGGAAAGTCATGGTCCAGCTATTGGTTGTGTGGTGGATGGTTGCCCTCCGGGATTAGCGTTGCAGGCTGAGGATATTCAACCTTTTCTTGACAAACGCAAACCGGGGCAGTCTAAATACACCACCCAAAGAAGAGAAGAGGATAAAGTGCAAATCCTCTCTGGCGTCTTTGAAGGAAAAACAACTGGTGCGCCTATTGCTTTGTTGATTGCAAATACAGATCAACGTTCCAGAGACTATGAAGAAATCAAAAATCTATTTCGTCCAGGGCATGCTGATTTTACCTATCATCATAAATACGGCCATAGGGATTATCGTGGTGGGGGCCGATCTTCAGCACGCGAAACGGCGGCACGAGTTGCAGCTGGTGCAATTGCTCGTTTGTATCTACAACGTCATTTAAAAGTGGATATTGTGGGTTATTTACAACAAATGGGGGATTTAGTTTTAAACGTTGATGATGAGGCAGAGATTCATAATAATCCTTTTTTTTGCCCTAATAAGACACAAGTTCAGAATCTTGAGGATGCAATAGAACAACTCAGAAGAAAAGGGGATTCGGTTGGAGCCCGAGTGAACGTTATTGCTCGTAATGTACCAGTGGGACTGGGCGATCCTGTGTTTGATAAACTGGATGCGACATTAGCCTATGCGATGATGTCAATCAATGCGGTTAAAGGTGTTGAAGTGGGTGCTGGGTTTGCTGCTGTCCATCAACTTGGTTCAGTACATCGAGATGAAATGTCGCATCTTGGTTTTTTGAGTAACAATGCAGGGGGGATTTTAGGAGGTATTTCTACAGGACAAAATATAGAGGTAAGTATTGCATTAAAACCTACATCAAGTATTACTACCCCAGGAAAAACGCTCAATGTTTTTGGGGAAGAGGTTACTGTAGTAACTAAAGGACGACATGACCCTTGCGTGGGAATTAGAGCAGTACCTATAGCTGAAGCAATGATGGCTTTGGTATTAATGGATCATTATTTAAGGCATAAGGCGATAAAGGGATAACCATGGTGGGATGTGAGAACTTATCAAGGATACAATTAATAGAACATAGAATGAGGTGATAATGAGTAGAGAATTAAATGTAGCCATCGTGGGTGCTACTGGCGCTGTAGGAGAAACTTTTTTAACGGTATTGGAAGAAAGAAATTTTCCTGTAAAGACTCTTTATCCTTTAGCGAGTTCTCGCTCTGTTGGTAAAACAGTAGTGTTTAAAAACAATGAATTAGATGTTTTAGATCTAGCAGAGTTTGATTTTAGCAAAGCGGATATCGCTTTATTTTCAGCTGGAGGTTCTGTATCTAAGGAATATGCTCCTAAAGCTGCTGCGAGTGGTTGTGTCGTTGTTGATAACAGCTCATGCTTTCGTTATGAAGACGATGTTCCTCTTGTTGTTCCAGAGGTGAATCCTCATCGTATTGCTGAATATAAAAACAGAGGTATTATTGCTAATCCCAATTGCTCTACCATTCAGATGGTTGTTGCTTTAAAACCTTTACACGATGCAGCAGGAATTTCTCGTATCAATGTTGCCACCTATCAGTCTGTTTCGGGTACTGGAAAAAAAGCCATTAGCGAGCTTGTGTCACAAGTGGGCGATTTGTTAAATGGTAAGCCTCCTCATGTCAATGTTTATTCCCAACAAATTGCTTTTAATGCTATTCCTCATATTGATCAATTTGAAGATAATGGCTACACCCGTGAAGAAATGAAAATGGTCTGGGAAACACGTAAGATTATGGAAGATGAGCATATTATGGTTAATCCTACTGCTGTTCGAGTCCCTGTTATTTATGGACATTCTGAAGCCATTCATATAGAACTAAAAAGAGCAATGACTGCAGAAGAAGCTCGCGCTCTTCTTTCTAAAGCACCTGGTGTTAAGGTGATTGATAATATAGGTAAAGCAAGTTATCCAACGGCAATAAAAAATGCTGTAGGTCGTGATGAAGTATTTGTAGGTCGAATTCGTGCTGATATTTCACATCCAAATGGATTAAATTTATGGATTGTAGCCGATAATATTCGTAAAGGCGCTGCTTCTAATGCGGTGCAAATTGCTGAAATTTTACAAAGAGAGTTTTTGTAATTAATTGATTGCACACTTAGTTTTGGTTTATGCACATTAAGTGCCTTGCTTCGAGCTACGATGTGTTCACATCCAAGCTTTATAAATGAATGCTATAATAAAAGTATCTATTGACGATTTTGGTCACCTTCTCCTTGATAAGAGAAGGTGGGTTGTTTCTCTGTCATTCATTTTGAATGTAATTAGAACACTTAAAAAATCCTCCTACTTTTTATAACCTAAGTTATACTTTGATTAACGTGATTGGATATTTTGAAGTATATGCTAAACGAATATTATTTAACTGATGATATTGAAGAGCCAGTTCTTGCTCATGCTGTTTTATCTTATGTGACACCGAGTATATCTGGTAAGCAATTTCATGAATTAAAAACAGGACAAATCCCTTGGGATGCAAAGTTGGATCTTTCGGCTTTACCGGCAGAGGATGCTCGTCAGGCTTTGTTAAAATTTATTCAAAAACAGGTAAAAAATAAGAAATACTCACTACTCATTATCCATGGTACAGAAAGTCGTAAAAATGCTTTTCCTTTATTAAAGAATTTAATTAATCACTGGTTACCTCAGATTGCAGAGGTGGCCGCTTTTCATAGTGCAAATCCTAAAGATGGCGGTGTTAACGCCGTGTATGTTTTGCTTAAAAAAATTTATGAGCTTCCTGAACTTACTCGTATCGGAAAAGAATCCATTTTAGTCGCGGAAACTAAGGCAATGGAACGACAAAGGCGCTTAGCTGAACAGCAAGGAGAGCGACGGTTAGCATCGGTAAAAGCGCGTGAGCATTCTAACCAAGAAGCACAGCCTAGTCCTGAAGGCGAATTGCAAAATAGTATTTTGCAACATCCAGAGTTAAACAGTCAGCGTTTTGATGGTGTTGATGCTCCTTTAAATCCTGAGCCTCCTTTAAATACTGAGGCTCGACGAGAGTTTGATAATGAACGACGAAACCAAGAGCAAGAAAAGCAACTACGTTTAGGACATATGCCAAAATTTACGAATACACCTAGACCTAAAGGACCTCAATGACAATTGCAAGTGACATAATCAGTCATCAAATGCCTGATTTTGACTCTTATCTTCGGGCAGGAGAGTCGTTAGATGACATTGATGAATATGGTTTTACGCCTTTAATTGAGTGTGCTATTACTCGTCAAATTGAAATTGCCGAGCAATTAATTATTCGTAAAGTGGATGTGAATAAAACTGATGTAACTGGACGTACTCCTTTGCATTGGGTTGTGGATAATAACGATGTGGCATTTGCACGTCTATTATTAAATAATGGAGCGGATCCTAACGCTTATACACGCAATGGACTTTCTGTATTAGTCTATCCAATACTCCGAGGTCAGGATGTACTCAAACACTTGCTCTATAATCATGGGGCAAAGCTTGATTTTGCGCTGGATTTCATTAATGGCAAACTTTTGGGGCATCGATTCGAATTGCAAGGAGATGTGGATATAGTTAATGCCAAAGATGAATTTATTGAACTGGATTATGAAGGCTTTATTCTAGAATTTACTGTTTCGGCAATAAAAGATGCTTTAAGACGTTTTATTAGTAGTTTTTCAACACGACATTTACGAGAATATTTTCCATTTGCTCATGCCATCATTGATGCATTTACTATTGCCGAAGAACTTTTGCAATATCAGCATTTACCGTTTTTGGAGAAGCAGCACCTTGAGCGGTTGCAGACTTTCTTAAACGCATCTATGTTAATTCTTCCTGCAGCAAGTCGTGGTCATGCCATGGGTTTTATCCGTTTGGGACAATGGTGGGCTAAAATTGATAGGGGTGAAAACAGTCTAAAAGAAGGTAGCGTTAATATTTATAAAATCACGAGACCAGAAGCTTTTGATAGTTACTTTTTGCGCGATTTTTTATATAAAAAGCAAGCAAGGACTTATTTTCATCAAATGATCAACCAACAATTAGGGTTAGTTCCCATAGCAAAAATCCCCATTAGTTCTCAGATCAGTGGTAATTGCTCCTGGGCTAATATCCAAGCAATAGTCGCAGTAGCTTATGCTATGCAAGAATTGGAGAAAACGAATCAGTTTAATCCTAACCCTGCTCTGGCTTTTTATGATGAGTGGGTAGTATGGGATAAGGAAAGGGCAATCGATGAGTGCATTCAGCGTTTTCATTTAGCAGAGCCAGCTCGTAAGGCAAGCCTTGCTGCAATGCTAGGAGGTGTTTTATTTCAAGCTTGCGATTATGCGAATAAGCAGCACTTGGAAATGGCTGAAAAAATACTCAAAGTTTTGACTTTACCTGAATATGAATACATTTTGAAAAGTTATCTTGAAGAATATTGTATTAAACGTTTAACCAAAAGAGGAAATAATTTACTTAAAATTCTCGATGACTGCGGCATAAATCCTAATATTGGTGTTAATCCTATTGCTACAGGTTTGTAAGCTTGTTACCGCCTATCCTTATCATACTTCATTTTAGACAAATTATTTAATGTTAAATCCGCCTCTTCCATCCATTTGTTAATTCGGATACGGCTCACTGCTTACACTATCTCGATTCAAGATAACTTGATAAAAAATCGATGATCATGCGCGCAAGCATATCGTACCCGACAGACAACTCCTTTGATCTATTTCTTATATTTGCTATTTCTCAAGAAAAAGCTGGTGAACTTATTTTAAACAGAAACAATGGACGGCTAATAAGACAATTTTTGATCATTGCGTTCTATAATTAACAATATGTACAAGGTTAAAGTTTTAGAGTGAATGCAATATATAGCACAACTAATACACGTAGATTTTAATTTTTTGTTCATTATAAAAATCTCAGGAAGAGTACAAGGAGGTATGCGTTTTGAGGAGTGAGTATGCCTAAATATGCTGCAGAAATGGCTGATATATTATCTAATCTTGAGTTAGATCAAGTGAGTTTATATATAAAAGATCTTACTATTGATGATATCAAAATAATAAATTCACAAGTTTTAACAAAAATAAATGACTTAAAGCACAGAAATGAGATAAGCCATTTATTCATCGAGCGTAAACAACAGATTGAAAGTGTTAAAAAAAGTTTAGGGAGTGTGCCTACGCCCCAAGCACAAAGTCTGAGTGATCGTTTGTACTTTCTCTATGATAACTTCACTACCTCCATCCTTAGAGAGCTTGCAGATGATGAGGCTAAAAAATTATTTCTAGCAAGCGCAAGTGAAGATGAGTTATTTGTTATCAAACAAAAACTGAGGAATAAGAGTGAACAAGAAAAACAATTCTATGCTGCAATAGAACTGGAAATAAATCGCCGAAATGAAGGTAAGCCCAAATGGAAAATTGAATATCAAGAAGATTGGCGCAAAAAACAAAACGTTCAATGGCAAGCAGGTGTTTGGAACAATATTATTAAGGACATCAAACAGGTCAATGTAGAAATTAAAAATAGATCTACGATTCAACCTGTTGAAGAGTCTAAGGAGCTTAAAAAACCATGGTACTCTAGGCTTTGGGCAACCATCAAAAACATTTTTTCATTCTCTTCAAAGTCAAAGAAATCAGCAAAATATAAAGATAACGAAGAGTCTTCATTTAAAGCAGAACTCTCACAAGAAGAGCAAGAAAAAGTAGATATTCTACGTAAAGCTGGAGCAAAACATATAGCTGAAGTAACAGGCGTAGTTAAAGTAGGCGAATCAAAGGAACGTTCTCAAAAAAATATAATGAGCGCTATGATGGCTCGTTTTGGAATGGTGATCTCATCCCAGATGGTCTCCGGAACACAAAACGAAAATCATAGCGATTTGCTTACGGTGCTTACATCGTTAACTGATGCAGAAGATACCGACGCTACAATTGAAACATTAGATGAGACTTTTAAAAGCATACTACCAGGCATACAAGATGGTGCTCTATTAAAAGGAGAGCATGCTTTTGCTATAGGTGGATTTCCTGAGCTGGTTACTGCATTTGAATCAGAGGTCTTTAAAAAATTAGACCAATCTCCTGAACTGTTTAGTGAGGATGGATTGACTTTATCAGAGCAAGAAAAAGCACAAATTGCGATGTATAAAGCAAATATGGATCGTTCAAGAGACTTAAGTAATGTACTTTCTACAGTATCTTTTTCTTGGGGAGGATATGAGGAAGATAAAGAAAAGCATGGTTATAAAAAAGGTGAAAACTTTGCTCAAAAACAAAAACAATTTGAAGATCAGCTTAAATTAGCGTCTAAGAAACTACAAGAATCTTGTGCCAACTTGAAAGATGGAGAAGCATTATATTTAGAAACAGGATTAGAAGGCCATGCAATGCAACTGGTCATTAAAAGAATAGGAAATGAATTCAAACTATCTACGTATGACTCTTCTGGCGCTTTAGAAAATACTTCTCTTGGTAGCAGTCTTTTCGGATTATTAAAATTATCTCGTCTCGATGATGGAGCCAAGCGCAAAAATGCCTATACCTTTTCTGTTCCCCAAGATCGTTTAATTTCTAAAGAGGGGCAAGATTATTTAAGTTATTTGATTCGTACAAATTCTATGGCTGGTTGGGCTCAAACTCATATAGAACAAAAAATCAAGCACAGCACAATGGAAGAGCGAAGCCATATGGGATTTTTTGGACGTTTGAGGGCCTTAAGACAGCAGTCTTATATCTATTCTAATTATATGAAACACTTTGGTTCTCTTGCCTCTCCAGGTTCACCACCTCAATTTGAAGCGTTATTACAACGTCCACAAAACACGCAAAATTGTTTTGCTAAAAAAGCACTGGCTTGTGAGTTATACGAACTTGGTAAACCTACTTATAAAAAAGTTAGGCTTGCTATGTTGCTCGACCAAAAAAAAGGGTTACTCACTGATATAAAAGAAGGAAAATTTGTTAGCATGGAATATATTCCAATGCTAGAAGATATTAAACCTGAATACCTATCTCCATCTGAATTACATGAAATCTCAACTCGCCTATGTGAGGTAAAGGAACCACCTACTAAAAAATATTATGAACGATATTTTCAGGCCTTACTTGATGCCAGAGAGAAATTAGCTCAAGTAGATAATAAAAATAATAAATTAGCAATCAAACGTATTGATGCCAAAATTGGCAGTCATGCAAAAAATTATTATCTTTATTTAAAGAAAAATAATCACCAAGACGAAATTGATGAAGTTTTTTCACCCAAGGTTAAAAACGACTCATTCGACTGGACTTCTGGAGAAATGCCTTTAAAAACAGGAGATGATAGGAAAATTGTTCCCGAAGCCTTGGGAAGATTAAGTGAGTATTCATCAGCACAAACTTGGAAAGCAACTTTTCAACTTCTAAATCATCAGATCAAAAAGTTAGGGATCAATGAGCGACATATTATTTCTTCAAACGAGCGTTTATCTCATGCAAGTTATCGACAAGCTCGTCAGGTAACCTTAGCTGATTTAGAAAACGCCAATATTGTAACTTTTACTACGGGCGCCTCAAGAAAAGAAGAAATTAAAATTGAAATAAGCATTAAAGGCGTACGGAAAGAAATTGATCATGAAACCTTTTTCAAACTGGCATTGCAGAATAAAGAATCATTGACCAATCCCAAAGTAATGGGGCTTTTAGATTATTTACGAAACAGTTCCCATAATATAGAGAACAAATATTCCAAGGAAATCTATCCTACACAACGTAAAGTATTTGACAATAAACTTGAAGAGCATGTTAATAAAGCAAGACAATTGTTAATAAGAACGGTAGAAAATGTTTCTGGAAATCTAGAAAAATTAAATCTTATGCTTGTCCAGTCTAAAAGAAACATTGAGATTCTTAAACAAGAAATCAATACCGAAAAGATAAATAGTAATGATAAAAGTACTCTAAAATTAAAAAATTTAGAATTAAGACTGTCACTTTTGCAAAAGGAAAAAGAAGAATTGAATCGTTTGCATCATTCTGCTGTTACTGCAAAGACGGCACTTTTAGATGCCGATTTTATCGGTTCGCCTATAAATAAAATCAAAAAAGCCCAGGATCTCATTACACGCTTAAAAGAAAATCATAAAGATTTACAGACAATTAATGCAGTAAACAATGCCTTTACATCAGAACAATTTGAGCTGAAAGCTCTTGAAAAAAAATTAGAATCCGTCACCTCTGTATTAGAAGTTGATAGTGTTCAAATGGAATCCTATGATCGCATTGATGCGATTAATCATTACCGCCAAAAAATCGTCAGCAATTACCTGCAAATAAATCATGAATATAGAGTCCTAGATGAACTGTCTGCCGGAAAAATGGGGACTGAAAAAGATCGTAATCGCGATATGTATCGTCAATCAGAATCAGAGCGCACCGAATTTTACAAACAAGGAAAAAATACGTTTTTGCCTGGCTCCGTTTTTTATGAAATTCAAAGATTAAGCCAAAAGCTTAAAGTTAAAGCGAATGAAATTGTCGAACGTAATGTGCTATTAGGTAGTCCTCTTGAAAGAAGCTCCCTCAGTTCTCTTGAAAGTGGCAATGATGAATACATTAAAATTGATAAATTGGCTGAAGAGGTGAGCAAGAAGCCTATTCCGCAAGAAATAAAAAATGAATGGGTTCAAGAGATGTTTGCTATTTGGCTAAAACATGAAAATCCGGATCGATTACATCTCCTGGAGAAGAAGTATCAAGGGGATATTCGTGTCGGTATAAATCAGGCGTTTCACCATTTTCTAGAACAAAAAGCCAATATGAAATATGCAGCGCTCCAAAAAGCAGGATATCCGATCGATCTTAGCATGGAAGAGATAAAAGCTATGGGATGGAAGCCTGTTACCTCTGAAGAGTTGAATCTGTTTCATGAAAAGAGACAAAGAGCAGGAAGGCTTATATTGGAACGATTTAGACAAATTAAGGATAAAACTATCCAAAGTTCTCAAGAAAAAACACCTAAACCAGAATTAGTTCAGCTTGTGAGTGACGATTTAAAAGCCCAACATGAAATTTCCATAGATGTTAAAGGTTTTATACCACCAGAGGTCACCTTTTTATCACAATTAGAAAAGGAAGCATTTGATGGCGGGACATTAAAGTTTTTACGGGAAAACCCAATTCCTTATCCCTCAGGAGAATCACAAAAACAATGTGAACACTATTTTAAAGAGGTAAAAAGTTATTTGCATCAAATGAAGATGCATAGTGGTTTAGAGAATAAAGCAGAGCGCATTACCGAATTTTGTCATGCATCAGCTACTGCAATTTTTGCTTTACCTTATCCTCCACCACAAGATTTAATTGAGGAAATAACCCATAGCATTATTGATGGCTACAAAGACGAAGAAGATTCGCTTAACAATTTATTTATGAAATTGGAAAACAGCGAACGCATTCAAATTTTAGCTACTTTAATCAAATTGAATTTGGCAAAAATTTCAGTTGATGAGCTGCAAAAGACTAAAGTCAACTCAAAATTCTATTCGACAATAAAACAATGGGAGCGATTAATTGTGCCTCCCGATGAAGCAATGTCAAAAAAAATTTCGATGTTAGAGCCCGGGGGTATTGAGCCTAAAAACATTGATTTATTAAAAGAAGTAGATGTCGCAGTCCATCAATCTCCTGTTGGCCTTGAGGGATTATATGAAGGACAAAAGGGTTTGCAAACTGCCATTACCTCGTATGGTAAAGAAAAGATAACTGAAGGTATTGATGTAAATTTGCGTAAATTAGCTGATCGATTTGGCATGCGAAATGGAGAAGCTTTATTAGCACGCCAATTCATTCATTATTATGCTGATCAAAAATTTCTTCTTTCAACTGATGGAATTAATAGTACACAAGGTCGAGAGTTTTTTTCCAGAGCATTTTTAGATGCATTCCAACATGCAACTCCAGAAGAAAAAAAGGATCTTTTGAGTTTTATTCAAAAATTAGAATTTGACGATAAAGGTGAAGCATGCGCATTAAAAACACCCCATCAAGTGTTTCTAGATGAGCTTTTATTAAAGTGTTCTAATCTTGATGCAAAATCATTCAAGGAATACTCTATTGCAAAAACTGATGAACATGCCCCTACCAAAGCTGAATCATATATTGACACTTTAACTAATGTCTCGAATACCGAAGGGGCCGATAGATTATTTGGTTTTGCAAAAGAAATTAATCTGCTTTCATTGCAAATAGAACATGCATCAAATAGTCTTCCAGTGGATCAATTCAGATTGGACACTCTTTATTCTAAATGGATCTGCTCTAATTTGGCGTATCAATTACTGTTAGATCAAGCCGGAGAAGAGACTCTTGCGAACCTTAATGAGAATTTTGAGTTCACAAGAGAGATGGCTCTAGTACAAGCAAACACTAATAAATTGCAAAAAAATCTTATGGATTTTACCAGTAAGCTGGATACTAAATCCCCATTCTTTAGCATTTTAACACAGTATGTCGAAGCGAAAAAATTTGATGGCCCTCCCATACTGGCTACAACCGCTTCACGATTTGATATTCCTGGTTTTATTTCTTTAGGAGGAAATAGGAGCCTTGATGTCCTCCATGGTGTTGTTTATGTAGGTAATAACAAATTAGGAGTAATGCCTGCACAAATTCAATCGCATATAGCCATGCATGAATTAGGTCTTCATCAACTTCCTTTCAGACCACAGGGGGGAGGATATGTCTATTCAGAAGGTAAAGAGGTTAAAGCATTTGTAATCCCAGCGAAAGATGGAACTGTTACGATTCAAAGAGAATTGAGAACCTTTGATGATAAAGTAGAAATGCTTCAATACATTTCTTCTGAAAAAATGAGTTCTGTGCCTATGGCCTTAAAACGTAGATTGCATGCTGAACATTTTTTTATCGATTCTAAAGGAGCGATACATGGTTACACTTCTGATTTTAAACCTATTCTAAAACTATCTCCTAAAGAAGGTCTATGGAGTGGGATCCTATTAGATCATCAGGGAAATAAAGTTTCTGTAAATCTTGATAGTAAAGGTAATCTCTCCATGATTCGAGAATTATCTCGAGTGTTTCCTCAAGAGGAAATGATTAGTGTAGATGAGAATACAATTTATATACCCTCAATTGCGAAATATGTTACTGCTCATGGTAAAAATGATTATTTTATTTCAGAGAGTATTAGTGCTCCTACTTCCAGAAAACATCTTAAAGTTACGGAACAAGGAAGTGGATTTACAACAAAAGAACTCACTGAAGCTGAATCTAAAGAAAAACTAAAATTGGAAGAAAAAATTATAGAATTGCAAGAAAAGCTTATTAAAATTACCCAAACTGATTTAGTAAGCAAGCAAACTCGAGAAAAATATGAGAAACAAATTAAAGATTATCACTCACAAATTAATGCAATAGCGACTCCAGAACATTTTATTTTTGTTCCTGATTCAAAACAAATGCAAACGCTTGAAAAAGAGCATCTAATATTAAGACAAAAGATGGATCAAGCATATAGTGATTTTAGGAACGGAGGAAAAAAAGATAGAGAGCAACTAGCAATTCATTATGAAAAAGCAAAGGAAAATTATTTACAAAGTAAGAAAACACTCCAAAAAGCCAATGCTGAGAGTACGCACTTACGAACCTTTAATGTCAAAGAAGGAAAACTATACCCTAAAGACTTCGCAAGTATCCTTCATGTTGGTTCAATATTAGGGAAGGCCGAAGTGTTAACCCGTTTATTGGGTGAAAATGTTCCTAAAACTCCGTTGAAACCTAATGAACTAGAAGAACTAAGAAATCTTAAAGCGCACTATAAAGAGCAATCTTCATTAATCAAAGAAGAGCGCTTTGCTTTGATTATGCTGATAGGCACGGAGTTGCAGCATCATTTATTAGAACGAGGAGCATCAGTAACCGGTAAATTAAAAGAGTGGGATAGGGACGCATACAGCAAATTATTAACAGAGTTTGCTGAAGAGGTAAAACACACCAAAGAGTTACATGGAACGCTTCCATTACCTCAATCTACGGAGTTGTGGCGTGCCATACAATCAGAATTTGCCGAAGATAAAGAGTTAAATGCAGCCTTCTTTCAACCGATTACTAGTGTGCCAACTGGTGAGAAAAAGCCCATAAGTATTAATGCCAAGACTAGCAATATGCCTATTGAAAACATAGGGGCTCGTACATTAGTTCAATTTACTTTGTATGAAAAACCACTCATTGATAAAACCCAACTTGAATTGGAGCAACGTTTACATAATATAGAAGGTTTTGAAGATTCTATTCAAGCCCAAGAAGAAGGGTATTATTACGAAAGCTATGGGATGTTTAATACCAATATACTTGAAAAACTACTTAGTGTTACTTCCAAACATAAAGGAATTGGGGGAGTAACTAAAGACCAAGTTAAGACTCTATTTAAGCTAATGGAACAGAGTGGATGGATACGTAAAGTTGACGGTATGGACAACAAATATCAATTAACAGGTCATCCCAGTGAATTCTATTCGAATCAGAAAATAGCAAGCTATCTGACAACATTAGGTTTTGAACCAAGCCGGATTCGGGCGATATCGGATAGACTTGAAATCTTCTTATATCAAACAGCAGTCAATGGCGGAAAGTACTCCATCAAAGAAAATCGCAATGAATTAATTGAACGAGTCACTAAGGAACAAGAAAAATGCAATATAGAATATCTGGAGGCATTAGACAAAATTCAATCGATTCTAGCTAAAGCCTCTACAGAAATTACATTTACTGATCTAAACGCCGCTTATCTATTAAATGATTACGGAAGTATTCTTGCCAATTTCCCAGAGGAGGAGCGTGCCCAGGTTGAAATTGTCTTAAATAATGGAATGACTAGATTTTTATATTTTAAAACGGAGTTGGATCACTTAAATGATATCCAATGTACATTCAAAAATGGACAAGATGCTAAAGCAATTTCTCTGTTACATACACGTAGAAACTATCCATTAGAAAAGCTTCTCGAGTCTGAACGTGCATTGGACAGCTCCTCCCCACAGCAATTTGAGGAAGAGCGAAAAATGCAGCGTGCCTTTCTCCTATTTGAATCCGAATTTGGACACCGTTGTACTCCATGTCAAGTTAATGTTTTTCGCGGACTATTGCTGGATGATAAGACAAATCCGGATAAAATCGATTCAGCTCAAGCGAGAATGGGATTTGGGAAGACCACTTTATTACCACTGGTTGCTTTGTATAAGACGGGCGATAAACTGGTACGTTTCATTGTTCCTAAATCAGCTTTAGAAACAAATACTTCAGATATGTCGATGACACTTAACAATATATTGGGACGACGTGCTGTAAAAGATGATTTTCAACGTTATCGTATAGAGCAAGATCCTGAGTCTGGTATGGGAGAAGAAAGTCCTCGCTTAAAATCATTAAAAGATGCGAAAGAGGACTTAAAAAAGAGACTTGTTCTCTATAAAAAGGTGCAAGAAAATAAAGAGGTATTGGTGCAGGCACCAAGCGTGCGTAATTCGATGGAATGTCAAGCAAAGATATTCTTAGATATGCTGACGAAAATGAGCGATGAGCCCTTACAACAAAAAGAGCTCATGGAATGTATTTCTTTGCTGAACGAAATCCGCTCCTTCACCACTGTTTCAGTATTTGATGAGTTAGATGCCACTCAAGATCCAACAACTACTGAAGTCAATTACACTACTGGCGATAAAAAATCTTTAGATACGGCAGAAATTTATCCTTTGGAAGTAATTACTCAAGCTATAGGTGGTGAAGAAAATAAATCACCTAATCATTTGGCTCAGATACTGCTGAAAAAGTTTGGTATACAAGATAGCGATCAAAGTATTTTAAAATACATTACCTCATTAAAAGAAAAACAACCGCCCTCAGTAAACCAGGAAAACGGTGTTTCTATTTATTTAATGCGCGCCATTCTAACTGATCCAATTATGCTGAGTATCTTTACTGAAAAAGAAGCAGGTACTGATTTTGGGGTATGGTTCGAAAATTCCAAGGATGGCTCTAAACTTTATGATTATGAAGCGATGAAAACTGGAAAAGAGGAATCTAATTCACCATTACTCATCGCAATTCCTTATTCAGCAGCAAATACGCCCAAACCCCAGGGATCACGATTTGATAATCCTGAAGTTAGCGCTATTACTACCTTATTGTATTATCTTGATACTCGAACAGAAATCAGTGAAGTTCCGCATTTAGAGTTTTTAATTGCGTCATTTAGAAAAGGGCTGGGAGAAGCACTATTTTTAACACCTAAAGGTGAACTGGATCCTGAATTTAAGAAACTCTTTACTGAAATTAAAGAATTAGCAGAGATTGAAGATCCAATAACTCGTAATGAGGAACGACATAAATATTTTGCTTCCCTTGATAAAGGACTTGCGCTGAGAAAGATGTTGGCACGTACCATTATTCAAGAGCAAATTAAGTTTGACGCTGGAAAGGCAAACAGCAATCGTTATGAGCAAGGTACAACCAACGATATCGTAATTGGATTTTCTGGAACTGCCGGGGATACTTCGTCTCACTTTAAAGAAAACATGCTTGATCCTGCCGCAGATGGAAATATGACTTTGGGGATTATGGGAAGAAAAGAGTGTCAGAACACTACGACTTTGAATACCACAAGTTATATTGAAACAGGAGAAGATTATACTGCATTTTTAGTTAAACAATTGAGCAATTCGTTTACTGACAAAACGAGAGCCCTTATTGATGTGGGCGGTTTATGTAAGCTATCTAATCGTGCGGTTGCAAAAGAAATTGCGCGCCAATTAAAGGAGAGTAAAGCGGGGGAGCTGAAAGCACTTAAAGGAATTATTTTCTATGATGATGTAACCAATATGAAAAAATTGTTGGTTCTCGATGAGCATAATAAAGAAAAAATAGTTGATTTAACTCCAGAGATGGTATCTGAATCGGATAGAGAAGGGAGTTACTTTACTTATTATGATCAAAGCCATTCCCGTGGTACTGATATCAAACAGATGGATAAGGCGCATGCAGTTTTGACGCTTAATTTTACTGTAACCAATAATGACTACAAACAAGCTATTATGCGGATGAGAAAAATCATTGATAGAAATTTAAAGCAGTCTTTTTCTATCGCGGTACCCGATTTAGTTAGAGATAAAATCCTGGATGATTTAAAGGGGTATCACCTCTCGTTGATGGCAATCACTTCATTCGATAAATTGGATACACGCACACTAAAAGAACAACCTTATCTTATAAAAGATGATCAAGGCAAATATCAAATTTGGGGATATAAAGAAAATAAATGGCAACTTACAGATATTGGTAATTTAGAAATTGACTTCGAATGGAAACAAGATCAAAGTCTATTTTTTTCATCTAAAGATGAAATTTTCAATACATTAAAAAAAGGTCACACTTTAACGCCTACATTAACTGGTAATGACCTAGCTTTTTGGTTAAGAAAAAAAGAGCTTGAAAATAACTTAAATAACATTTCAATATTTATGTTGGAATTAGATTCCATCATTAAAAATGCCATTTTGCAACAACAAGCCGAAATGACTAAGCTGATGCAAAAGTCAGGTATGACTGAGAAACAAATGCAGGCTTTTCGTGAATGCATCACTGCTTTAAATGAAGTTTCACCTTTCATTTCTGGAGGCACGACTGATTTAAAAGCAAAATATGGTAAAGTCTATGGTAGTGTAAAAAAAGAAGATTTTATTAAGGATTTACAAGAATCGTTTAATACCTCATTAACCACGGTTTTCGATGTGGTCCGACGTGCTCGAGAAAAAATGGAAGTTGAACCTCTCGATCTTGAAAAGGATAAAAAGCCTTATTTGGAGATGAAAGATCGAGTAGTCCAAAAACGTGAGTCCCAATTAAGTCCTGAGTTCGTTATTCCTTCATCAACAAGTGCATTGGCTGAAGCGCAAACAGAAAGCCAATCTGAAAGTCAGTCAGAAAGCCAAAGTCAAAGCCAAAGCCAAACTCAGACACATTCATTTTCTGCTGTGGCTAACGAAGAAATTTTTGTTGAAGCCCAACTGAAAAAGAGTGACATGTTATTTGCTCCTGTTTCTATTGGTTATTTATCTCAAAGTAAAGAAATTGATGAATTAGCTCTAGCAAATCAAACGCCACATTTAGGTCAGTTGTTTCATGAAGATGATCCCGTTCGCTGCAGTCCATCCTATAAGTTGGACGAACGAATTGCTCTTGAACGAGATCAACAGTTACCTCCTGTCCACTACTTTTTGGCGCGAGAGGAGGGTAATCCAAAAGTTATATTAATTAATCAAGATGAGGCTAATTTATTTAAATCATCGCCTACTAGTCCATGGAGTTTGTATAATATTAGATTAAAACAATCAGACTCATTTACTCCAGTTATTGGACCTGCTATTGAGTCGTTAAAAGAACCTCTATTGAAAAAACTTTTGTTTGCTGCTTCTCGGTATGAAGTTAAAGGAACTGATTTTGAAACAGTAGCTAAATCTCTAAAAGGAATGTATACCACTGAACAACTTAAGCCTTCATTGAATATAAAATTTAATGAGGCAAAAAATGTATCCGAAAAACCTGTCTTTACTTTGCCGAAGTGGGGTTTTTACGGAAAAGACCAACAAAATATTGCTCTCAAAGTAGAACAAACCAAGGTTGTATTCAATGACAAATATGAGAAAAAAGGAGTGACTATTTCTGTCGGCGAAAAGAATGTATTTATTTCTTCAAAATTGAATAAACGTATTTTAACTGCAGTGGAAAAACAAGAAAAACCTGTTCTTAAAAAAGTTACTGAGGAGATTAACAAAGATTATGAGGTTGCTAAAGATGAGAGAATAAAGCTTAGAGGGGAATTAAAAGTATATAAAGAAAGCAAGAAAAAAATTATCCAAGATTCTGATCAAAAAATAAAAGATTTGGTAGCTAAAAAGAATAATGCAATTAATAAAGCAAGGACAAAAATAGATAAAGACTTTGAAGAGCACATGAAGGGATTTTTTAATAGCAGAGAGACTTATGAGACGTACTTAGGTGAAAATGTAAGACTATATTCCAAGGCTGGCAAAGGTCTTTTTGTTTTTGGTAAACCATTTAGAAGTCTCGAAGCTGTTGTTGGACACTGTTGTAAAACACTTTATATGCAAAATGCAGACTCCCCATTTTCTACTTCTGAGTTAAAATATGCATTAAATGAAGCTCTTATGGATATTTGTGATGCGGTAGCGCAAAAATATGAATTCTTCACCGGATACCAGGGAAGAAGTGTAAATACTCTACTTGAATGCATGTTCGCAGCTACAAAACAAGAAGGGGAGGTTAAAATTAGAGGACTTGCACTAAGAGATGCCCTATTTTTTCAATTAGGTGAAATTTATGAGGACTGGTTAGATTACGATGCAAAAGCACCAGAAGAACGGTTTAAAAAAGTTCTTATATTTGTTGAGGGTCTTAAAGATGAAATAATGGAAGCAAGAGGAAAAGATCTTTCTCTGTCTGAGTTTTATGAAAAAATACTTGCGAGAACTAAGAAGTTTGCAAGTGAAAATGATATTGAAGAAGATTCCGAACAACTTGCTGAAAGAATACTGCGTCGATTAAGTTATTCTTTAGGTTATGATACTGTAGAAGAGAATGCTAAGGCGATTGAAAAGCATATAATGAATGTCATAAAAAAAGATTTTCTTGAAGAGCTTTCCAACGCATCAGAAGAGCAAGTTGAATTTTTTACATATGTCTATAATACCCTAAAAACTAGAGTTGCTCTAAATGATTATAAAATGCCCCCTGAGCTTTTAAATTACAAAAAGAATCCCATTTCTCCTGAGGAAATAAACAAAGCAGTTTTGCAATTATTATTTACGAACCAAAACATGAGAACAGTAAAACAGGAAGTTGATTCTCTCGCTAAAAATGCTATGGGTTACTTAGCCGGACGTAAGAAAATTGAGGAAATTCTTGATCATTATCAGCCTGTAGAAAATCGAAGTTCTAAGCTAGGAGAAAAAGATAGTATAACCTGTTTGACATTTGATGCAAACTTTGAGGCTTTGGTGGAGTTAGATAAAGAAACTTTAGAAATTCAAAAGCAAATAGATGAAGCGAAAGCTGAAAGAAAATTACAGTTGAGAGAGTTAGAAAAAGGCTATGGTACACTTAAAGAAAAAATCAAAGCCAATGATGAAAAACTCTCCGAACTTAAAACTGAAAAATCTGCTTTAAATAAGCTTAATGGAGTTGATAAGTTAGTATCTGTTTTCACTGACCACCAGGTTAATGTTGATCCCGTAGATTTTCTTGATATGCATTTTGATCTTGGAACATTAATTCAAGATGATATTTCGGCTTCAGCAACACTTGAGTTTATACCACCGGAGTTTTATGCAGTAGAGCAAGACTTAGAGCAACAGGTGATGCATAGGCATGGCCTTGATAAAACTGAGAGCCATATCAAAGAAACTAATGATCATGCAGTTGAAATAATCAAACAGACTGCTGCAACAATCCAAGAGCGAGGGTGTAAGGTAGATCTTGATCTACATAGTCAAGAGAAAGTGAAAGTGCTTCCAGAAAAAGAATCTATCTTAGTAGATGAACTTGCTCCGAATAAAATTCTGCAACAGGAAAGAGTTTTTCAAGAACCCCTAGTTAGTGAAATGGTTCCTAAAAAAATACCCAAACCGGAAAAAGTTTCCAAACAGCATGATGAAGTTATTGTGGAAAAAATGAATACACGATCTGATCTAGAGAATCCAAAAAAAGTAAAAGAAAATTTTAAAGATAAATTAAGTGATCTTAAAGAAAAAGAGCTTAAAAAAGAGTCAAGTCAGTTTAAGATATAACGAGATTGTCCAAGTAATTCTCTATCTTTTTATGATAAGGTAGTATGAGATAAGGAAAGGGCAAGCTATGCGTGCATTCCGCGTTTTCATTATTTGGAAATGGCTGAAAAAATCCTTAAAGTTTTGACCTTACCTGAATATGAGTACATTTTGAAAAGTTATCTTGAAGAATATTGTATTAAACGCTTAACTAAAAGAGGGAATAATTTGCTTAAAATTCTCGATGATTGTGGTATAAATCTTAATATTGGTGTTAATTCTATTACTACAGGTTTGTAAGTTTACTATCCTCTAGAGTTATTCCTCATGATTCAACAATGTTTTTTAGGTTATGTATCAAAATTGTTGATGTCTTATTACGCTAGAGTTTTATTATCCTTAGTCTTGACCGAAGGATTCATTGATTGAGCAAAGAACGTGGATCTTCCGGTCAAGCCGGAAGAGGACGTAATAAATGTAAATCAACACATTTGTTACACCTCCGTTTTTTAGGTTATTTCTTTTTTCGGCTATACTCAAAAGTAAGGTGCCAGTCATGCCTAAATGAGGCTCTTTTCTCACAGCATGAGGACGCAGAGTTTGAGATAAAAATTCTCAATAAGAAGGATTTTAAAAAATATTTATTTTTCTCGATAAGGAGAGCATTATGCTAAAGTGGGCCCTTATATTTTTAGTGATTGCTCTAGTAGCAGGCCTGTTTGGTTTTCGAGGTATTGCATCCACAGCTACTAGCATTGCGAAAGTACTCTTCTTTTTATTTATCATTATTTTTTTAACGTTCTTAATTTTGAGTTTATTTGGAACTGCATCATTGACTGCAATCCCTTAGGTTTGAAACATAAATGGTTCAGGATTTCTATTTGAGTATGAGGACTACATCAAAATGGTCCTCGCTTTCACGAGCTGATAGATGCCCCACGAAATTTAAACTAAAAAATGATTTTTATTTATTCTTCCCTTGGTCGTTCTGGGTGATGAAGCGCAAAGCGCTGTCGTTAAGCCTTATGCCAGGCCTTCGAGATGGGGCATTTTGCCCCTCCTCAGGCTGAACGGTTCTAAAAAATGATCTCTCCTTGGATCGTTCGGGCTGAGGAAGCGCAAAGCGCTGTCTCGAAGCCTTATGCCAGGCCTTCGAGACGGGGCATTTGGTCCCTCCTCAGGCTAAACGGTTCTAAAAAATGATCTCTCCTTGGATCGTTCGGGCTGAGGAAGCGCAAAGCGCTGTCGTTAAGCCTTATGCCAGGTCTTCGAGACGGGGCATTTGGTCTCTCCTCAGGCTGAACGGTTCTAAAAAATGATCTCTCCTTGGATCGTTCGGGCTGAGGAAGCGCAAAGCGCTGTCTCGAAGCCTTATGCCAGGTCTTCGAGACGGGGCATTTTCCTCCTCAGGCTGAACGGCTCTAAATAGGAACTGCTCTAAATAGATTCTTTATTCGAAACTCCTCCTAATTTTATGAAAGTGAGGCAATATCAATAACAAAACGGTAGCGAACATCACTTTTCAAAACGCGTTCATAAGCTTCATTGACTTTATCAATAGGAATTAATTCAATATCAGAGACTATGTGGTGTTTGCCGCAGAAATCGAGCATTTCCTGAGTTTCTTTGATGCCGCCAATCAATGAGCCTGCTAAATTTCTGCGGCGCTCTATCAAAGAAAATGAATTAATCAGGGCTGGTTCTTCTGGAATACCCACAACAACCATAGTTCCATCGCGTTTTAGTAGTTTGAGATACTCATTCCAATCTATTTTGGCGGAGACAGTGCAAATGATAAGATCAAAATAATTAGTTAATTGTTCAAAAGTTTTTGGATCGGAAGTGGCAAAAAAATGATTTGCTCCCATGCGTATGCCATCAGCTTCTTTGTTAAGTGAATGGCTAAGTACGCTCACTTCAGCACCCATTGCATGGGCGAGTTTTACTCCCATATGTCCAAGGCCGCCTAAACCTAAAATCGCTACTCGTTTTCCAGGGCCTATTTGCCAATGCTTTAGTGGTGAATATAGGGTTATTCCTGCACAGAGCAGGGGTGCTGCCGCATCTAAGGGTAAGTTTGATGGAATTTTTAAAATATAATTCTCATCCACAACTATCTTAGTAGAGTAACCACCTTTGGTAGTATTATTTCCATTAGATTCTATAGAGTTGTAAGTTAAAGTCATGCCTTTATCACAAAACTGTTCAAATTCTTCATGACAATTTTCACACTGGCGGCAAGAGTCTACAAAGCAACCAACACCTACTCGATCACCTACTTTAAATTGAGTAACAGCAGACCCTATTTGACTGACAAGGCCGATAATTTCATGACCAGGAACCATTGGAAATATACTACCATCCCATTCACCTCTCACAAGATGAATATCTGAGTGACAGATACCACAATAATGAATATCAATTAAAACGTCATTTTCACCTACTTCACGACGATTAAAAGAATAAGGAGTAAGGGGGGCTTTTGCACTGTGAGCAGCGTAGCCTTTGACAGGTATCATTTCAAACTCTCCATGTTAGTATATAAAATAAAGATTATCACGTATGCTTCGTAGTGATACGGACCCTCAGCGGAACAAAGTTCTGCTGAGGCTAGAACTTACATCTATTCTTTTATCGCAGGTTCTCTTTTTTTATTGTTTTCATTCCGAGCAGTAGGAGCTTTATTCGATTGTTGTGGCTGATTCGTTTTTTTACGATGCATGCCAGAACTTGTTGAGCCACTACTTGTGTTTGCCCGTTGTTGCGATCCAAGCGATCGACGTCTACGGTTTGTCGATTTTTTGTCTCCAGAAGAATTTTTAGAAGATTTAGCATGAGCATGGCCGCGGTTTTGCATTTTGGGCAATTGACTCTGAGTTGTTGAAACAGTTGAATCAGTATGTCCACCAAATAAGCTAGTCCACAATCGCTTAATGAAACTCGTTTGGGCACTTTTTACTGGTTGATGTTCAGCAAAAGATTTGACCGCTGGCTCATTCTGTAAAGAAAGGTCTGTTTCACTACTCGAAACTTGCAATTCAGGTTGTTGAATTAAGCTATAACTGGGTTTCTTAGATTTGCCTACGTTGTCTTCTTTCAAACGAGTAATTGAATATTGAGGTTGATGCATATAAGGATTGGCAATGATCATTACAGACACTCCATGTCTTTTTTCGATATCTCTAATGTAATTGCGCTTTTCATTCATAATGAATGTAGCCATTTCAGGCGGAAGCTGAACCTGTATCTCAGCAGTTTTTTCTTTCAATGCTTCTTCTTCGATAAGTCGTGTAATGGATAAGCCATGTGATTGGATATTACGAACAGTACCACGTCCTTCACAACGAGGACAAACCTCCTGAGCACTTTCACCAAGAGATAACCTCAGTCGTTGACGGGACATTTCTAAAAGACCAAAACGCGAGATACGACCAACTTGAATACGTGCACGGTCAGCTTGTAATGCTTCTTTTAAGCGGTTTTCAACCTCGCGTTGATTTTTACTGGAACTCATATCAATAAAATCAATTACTACTAAACCACCCAAATCACGTAGACGTAATTGACGTGCAATTTCGTCTGCTGCCTCTATATTGGTATTTAAGGCTGTTGCTTCAATATCGGCTCCACCTGTCGCTTTGGCAGAGTTTACATCAATTGAGACCAATGCTTCAGTTCTATCAATGACCAACGCACCTCCAGAGGGCAGCATAACCTGTCGTTGATAGGCGGTTTCTATTTGGCTTTCGATTTGATAGAAATTAAATAAAGGAATGCTGCTATTATAGAGTTTTAAGTTGGGTAAAAACTCAGGTTTGACTCGCTCAATATACTGTTTTGCTTTAATATAGGAAATCTGATCATCAATGATGATTTCACTAATTGATTTGCGTAAATTGTCACGGATTGAACGAATAATCACATCACCTTCTTGGTGAATTAGGCAAGGAGCTAGTTCTGTATTATAAGCTTGTTTAATTGATTGCCATTGATTACAAAGCATATCCAGATCATCTTGCAATTCTTCCTGGCTTTTGCCCACCCCGGCTGTTCGAATAATAAGCCCCATATCTTCAGGGAGAACCAGCGCATTAAGTGTTTCTCGAAGTTCATCTCGCTCTTCACCTTCTATTCGTCGTGAAATGCCGCCGGAACGCGGGTTGTTAGGCATGAGAACCAGATAGCAACCTGCTAAAGTAATAAAGGTTGTAAGTGCCGCACCTTTGCTGCCCCGTTCTTCTTTATCCACTTGAACTAATAATTCTTGGCCTTCACGGATTAACGAAGTGATTGGTGGTTTTTCATCGCCAAACTCCTCCGGATTTTTACTTAAATATTCAGGTGCAATTTCTTTGAGTGGTAGAAAACCTTGACGTTTAGCGCCATATTCTACAAAAATAGCATCGAGACTAGGTTCTCTACGAGTAACTGTCGCTTTGTAAATATTACCCTTTTTTTTCACTTCACCCGGACATTCAATATCCAGATCAAATAAATATTTATCTTTAATAAGTGCAACACGAACTTCCTCAGTTTGCATTGCATTGATTAACATTTTTTCCATCTATGTACCCCATATTTAGGGCGCTGTCATTTAAGATGAGATAAGGACTATTTATAAATCTACTATTTTGAACAAAATGCCTTGATTTTCTGTGCTATGGTGCATACATATTTCGTGTATGCTGCACTTCATTGCTCGAAAATCATGGTATTTTGTCCCAACCTAGCGAATTGTAAATAAGTCTGCTTATAAGGCTCACTCCTTAGAGGTTCAATGCGATGGCTGACATTCCGATTCTCTTGTCTGGGCGCTAAATTTTCTATGTTTCGTTGCTGCATAGAGATGTATGCTTTATTGCAATTGCTTGAAAATTTAGTCATTTCACCATAAGCCGGTAATAGGTCAGCGTCATCTGGGATTGAACAATAAGTGATGTGATCTTTAGGCGAGCCCATAGCCTTGTGGACAGACCTCATGCATGTTCCCTGTACAATAGACTTTCGAAACGTTAGGGGCAAAGCGAATTGCTTTTTCAACACAGCGCCCGAGTCCTCGTGTTTTGTCGTGGACATTTTAATCGGGTATTCCGTATTTCCTTGCACTTTCTTCTTTGCGAAGCGTTGCGAAAAAGATCTAATAAAAGGTGCACACTGTGAAATATACTGGTCACGAGCTAAGTGGGTTGAAAAAGTAAGCCAACGGCGTGTGATAGCCCTGAAATAATTCGTAATCGGTATAAAGCATGTCTGGCATGCATAGGTTTCTGTCAAAAATATGATCAATTTAGCCCTGGCATTGGGTCGCTTCCTTATATCTCTAAGCTTAAATGGAAGCGCTATTTTTCTTGTAACTACATTTAAAGTATATGTAGGTTGGCTTAATGGCCCAATTTACTCAATTATCCATATATACTTTAAAAGTAAATAGTCACGCTTTTTTTCTATTTATGCGTTATAATTCGGTTGCATGAAAATTTTCCATGCTATTGGCGATCATATCAAAAAAATCGCACACAGCAAACAGGTTTATTGACAATGAGTGAAGTAAGTTATAAAGAAATTAGCAATGAAGAAGAAGGACAACGCCTGGATAATTACTTAATTCGCGTTTTAAAGGGTGTTCCTAAAAGCCATATTTATAGAATTATACGTGCAGGGGAAGTGCGAGTTAATAAAAAAAGAGCTCAAATTAATTCAAGGTTACATACTGGGGATAGGGTACGAATTCCTCCGATTCGTGTTTCAGAATCAAAAGAGGTTTTTGTTGGTAGTACGTTAGCAAAGCGCTTGCAAAAGTCTATTATTTTTGAAGATACTAGTCTTCTGGTAATTAATAAACCAGCAGGTATTGCAGTTCATGGAGGAAGTGGTTTAAGTCTTGGTGTAATCGAGGCTTTGAGAAAAACTCGATCTGATTTAGCATACCTTGAATTAATACATCGTTTAGATAAAGAAACTTCCGGCTGCCTTTTACTCGCAAAAAAAAGAAGTGTTTTAAGGGCAATACATGCTTTACTTGAAGCGCGAGAGGTACAGAAAACTTATTGGGCATTATTGACGCATCGTTGGGAAGGAAAAAAGCAAGTAATTGTTCAGGCTGCACTTGAAAAAAATATTTTAAAATCAGGTGAGCGCATCGTTAAGATTAAAGAAGAAGGTAAGGCTTCCGAAACAGTATTCAAGCTTCTTGAAAACTATGAGCAGTCCTGTTGGATTGAGGCCAGCCCAAAAACAGGTCGTACCCATCAAATCCGCGTACATAGTGCTCATTTAGGACATGTGATCGTCGGAGATAAAAAATATGGAGCACTTGCAGGACAGGTAGAAGGGATAGATAATCAGCAACATCGTCTTTTTTTACATGCACGAGCCATTCAATTTGAATTAAACGGTAAAAAGCATTTGTTTCAAGCCGATGCAGACGAACAATTTTCTACTACACTAAAACAATTGCGTGCGAGGAGCGTAGTGTTCGATGAGCAATCCATATGAGTTGGTAGTATTTGACTGGGAAGGTACTATTGCAGATACTTTAGGAGTAGTCTTGCATGTAGTTTCTACAGAAGCAAATTTGCTGGGTTTTGGTGATTTTGATTCTTTTGAAGCGAGAAAATACGTAGACTTGGGTTTAGTACAAGCATTGAAGAAAGCATACCCTCACTTATCCGCAGTACAGCACCAACAATTATTGCATGCAGTGCAACAAGCTATGTATTCTCGTCCATTAGATGTGTGCTTGATGCCTGGTGTTCATGAACTCATTTCTCAATTACACAAAGCTCAGATAAAATTAGCCATTGCAACGAATAAAGGACATCAATCTTTAGTGCGTGCCTTGCAAGCTACAGGACTTGATAAGATGTTTCAAGTAACACGTTCTGCAGGGCAAGTGCCCGCAAAGCCTTGTCCGCAGATGTTGGAAGAAATTATAGAGGAAACAGGTGTTACTCCGAATACAACGTTGATGATAGGTGATTCACCTACAGATATGGAAATGGCACGAAATCTTAAAGTAGCGGCTGTAGGAGTAGATATTTACCATCAGCAAGAAGCCGTACTTAAGGCAGCAGGAGCTTTAGTAGTATTCGATGATTATAAACAGGTAGCTGAATTTTTAAATTTAGCGAGAGATAATTGAGTCATAGTACCTGTTATTATTTGGGGGCTGCTCATTGGATGGGGTGTGCTCTATTTAGTCATATGTAAAAGGGAGTATCAAGCGTTGAGTACATTAACCAGTTTGCCTAATTTATTAACTTTGCTGCGCATTGTTCTGATCCCAGTGTTAGTGATTGTTTTTTATTTGCCATTTAAATTTGCCTACGCTTTGACTGCAAGTATTTTTGCTTTAGCAAGTTTTACTGATTGGTTGGATGGTTATTTAGCAAGGAAGCTGCAAATGATGTCTCCTTTTGGTGCTTTTCTGGATCCTGTTGCAGATAAATTATTAGTTTCTACCAGTTTGTTGCTATTAGTCGGCGCTAACAGTATCCATTACATTACGATTCCGGCAATTGTTATTGTTGGGCGTGAAATTGTGATTTCAGCATTGCGCGAGTGGATGGCTGAGATAGGTAGAAGAGCAAGTGTTACTGTAGGCTACGTAGGTAAAATAAAAACTTTTTTACAGATGGTCGCTTTATTTTTATTATTAGCGTTTAATTCATTGGATTCTTGGGGCGGCATTTTCGGTTTTGTGTTGCTTTATGTGGCTGCAATTTTAACTATTTGGTCTATGATTATTTACTTAGCAATTGCTTGGCCAGAATTAACGAAAAAAAATTAATTTTATTATTGACAGATAATTAATTTTAGGTAGAATCACACCCCGTAGAGACGCGGGAATAGCTCAGTTGGTAGAGCACAACCTTGCCAAGGTTGGGGTCGCGAGTTCGAGTCTCGTTTCCCGCTCCAAATTAAGCGACGACCATGTCGCTTTTTTTTTAGAGTGTGTCGGTTTAGAAGTATCAAAATGAGGCTGTGTGGCAGAGTGGTCATGCAGCGGCCTGCAAAGCCGTGTACGCCGGTTCGATTCCGGCCTCAGCCTCCAAAAATGATTGCCCAGGTGGCGAAACAGGTAGACGCAAGGGACTTAAAATCCCTCGGTGGTAACACCATGCCGGTTCGATTCCGGCCCTGGGCACCAATTACACATTTTGTAATGGTTCGCAAGAGTTCAAATTAGTACGTAACTGATTGATTTATAATAAAATAACGTAGACTTTCCTCTCTCAAATCGTTCTCAACTATTCGTAATTTTTCGGGTCTTCCCCAAATCCGGGAGCACTAATCAAGAACACAAAACTTTAACCCTTAATCTGTAATTTTCAAAATTTCTAAACCCATAAGCACGTCGTTGAATCAGTTTCATCTTCCGATGGAACCCTTCTGTAATGCCGTTGTTTTTAGTAAATCGCCACATTCTAACCACTTCTTCTCGCCATTGATATAATGTTTTACCTAGAGTCTTTAGTGATTCAAAAGGACTTTCTTTCAGACTGGCAACCAGTTTAAGAAAAAGAGGTATTACATCATGATGATTCTCTTGGTTCTCTATGTTCCCCAAGACAAGCTAATACTAACATTGAGCAGGGATCCAGAATAATTGAATCCATTTGTGATTGTGGTTATTGTCCACCATTTTGTACTTGTGACCATTATAAATTATCTGGTTAATTTAGCGTTATTTCCTGTAAAATTCAGGAAATATGCAGGAAATTATGGTGGAATATGGCAAAATTTAAACCAGGTGAATCAGGTAACCCAAGGGGTAAAAAAGCAGGGATATTAAACAAACGAACCGAGTTGATAAAGGCGTTTGAAACCCATGCTGGAGCACTAATTAACAAAACGATAGATCTTGCCTTGTCAGGAGATACGATTGCGTTAAGGCTTTGTATTGAGCGGTTGGTGCCTAAGGCAGTAAATAAGGCTGCTACGGTTTTTATACCTGATCTATCAATGACTGAAACAACAAAAATTATACCAGAACTATTAAAATCTCTTTCTGGCCAGGAAATTAGTGTGTCTGATATGAAAAACCTTATGGACATTTTTATTGCTCATGATGATGAGGTTGCTGCTAAAAACAAAAAGCATGAAAAGCTGGAGATTACGACTAAAAATCCAATTGAAGCGGCAAAAATATATCAACAAATCATGATGAGAAAGATCTAATTTATTTTTGCCATTATTTTGAGATTATTAGTGATTAATTCGCTCATTGTGTAAACCAAAGTTATTCGCCTAATTGCTACACTTGATTAATAAAAAATAAACAATAAAATGTCGCTAAAGAAGTCTTGGAACGCTCATCCACGATGAAGTTTATTAAATAAATCTTCAATGTAGGTAAATAATTAATGAATCCGTCAAATATGATTAAATCACCATCTACTGTAAGGCAAAAAGGTTTCAACTTTAAGTTGGAGAATAATATTCAAGATAACCCTGAGCCTATAGATGGATTTTTTCCTATGAGGGAATGGCAAAAAGAAGCTTTTGATAAGTTTAAAGATGCTCCTTTAATGATATTAAATGCACCAATGGGAAGTGGGAAATCTTGGATGATGTGTTTTTTATCAGCGTTTAAACTAAAGCATGATCCAAAGCTTCGTTGTGTCATTACTGTGCCTCAGACTATTATTGCTTCAGGCTTCATTAAGGAAAAACTTATGATGCCAGATGGCGAAAAGATTTTTTGGCTCGCTGGTCATGATTTATGTTCTAATAAACAAAATGAAGGAACCATAAGATATGTTATTAAATGGTTGGGTAGTAATGGGAATTTGCTCTCCGATCGAATTCTTGTTTGCACTCATGCTACGATAGCCCTTGTTTATAAGAAATTGTATGAAGAAAGGCAATTAGATTTATTATCAAATTTATTGTTATGGGTAGATGAAGCCCATCACGTCACAAGCTCGTCGTCGCAAGATGAGCAACTAAGCCCAATTAATACCAGCAATGCTCTTGGTAAGTTAGTATCGTATTTATTCCATTCAAGTTCATCAAATAACCAAATAGGACTTGCAACAGCCACTTATTTTAGAGGAGATCAGCGTAATTTGATTCCTAATGAAATGGAGAAGGAATTTAAAAGATATAATCTTCCGTATGATAGATATTTAGAAACGATGACTCATCTTAGATCTTTCAATTTTGATTTTATTATTTGTGGTCAGGATTATACCAACGCTATAGAGGGCTTAGTAAAAGAGCGAAAAAAAGACATTGTATATATTCCAAGACCTAATTCTCTTTGTTCTACTGGAAATAAGCATCAAGAAGTTAAAAATATTATAAGTCAATATCAAGGAATGTACGGTGAACAAGAAAATCAAGAAAATAAAATATTAATAACCCTTACGAAAGGCGATGAGTCATTCAAAATTCTTGATCTAGTAGATGAGTGCAATAGAGAGCAGAAAAAGAGCTATTTATGTGGCAAGACGATTAAAGAACATAGGCACGATGTGGATGTGATCATCACTTTGGGAATGTTTAAAGAAGGTGCTAATTGGGTTTGGGCTGAACGAAGTATTATAATTGGGACAAGATCTTCTCTTGTAGATACCATTCAAATGATTGGAAGACTTTTTCGTGATGCTGAAAATAAAAACCATGTAGAAGTTGTGCATCTATTGCCATTTTCACTAGAGCAAAAAGATGAAATAGTTTTCAGAGAAAATTTAAATAACTATTTGAAAGCCATTTATGCTTCATTAATCTTAGAAAATATTTTTAATCCTGTAACGATTCAAATTCCAAAAAGTGTTGAATCAGAAAAAAATTCAAGCATTCCAGAGCATAAACCAGTAACCAACTGGTTAAGTAAATTAGTTCCAGATGAAATTCAGCAAAGTTTATTATTTGAAGATATTATAAACCATTGGATAGATATTCCAGTTGGGGCACCTAAGGAGGAGTTTTTAAAGAGTGCAGAACCTATCTTAGATAAATACGACATAAAAGAGCATAGAAATGAGTTACTGACGCAAATTTTAGGACAGCTTACTCGTCGTACATTATATATGTCAGGATTATCAGTAGATGAGATTAATTTTGATATTTTACAAGATACGCATGCTTTAGGGTTTTTGCTAAGATATACAAGTGGATCAAGTGATATTAATACATTCCAAAAATTGCGTGAAGCAATTCAAAGGGGGCGCCCACCCTTAACAATGGAAATAATTGAGACATGGATTGAGCAATTTTTTAATAAATATCAAAAATATCCTTTACGAAATGATAGCCTTATTGAATTTGCTGAGGGTAACTATTATGGCGATACATGGAGTAGAATTGATACTGCTTTAAGAGAGGGTCTTCGTGGGCTTCCTGTTGGTTCAAGTTTAGCGAAATTAATGGATACAAAATTTGGGGTACGTAACTCACTGGATTTGCCTCAGTTAGATACTGAAGAAATTAAGGCTTGTATGCTTTCATACTTCAATAATACAGGAAAGTGGCCTGATGAAAAATCAGGCGTGATACCTGAGTTACCATATGACACGTGGAGTTCAATTGGCTCTGCATTACATAAAGGTACACGCAATCTTCCTAAAATTAGCTTAGCTGAATTGCGAAACCAGCTTATAGGGCGAAGTTGTAAGTTAAATCTTGAAACCATTAGAAAATGTATAAATACATATCATGAGCGAGAAGGAAAATGGCCTAATAGAAATTCTGGCGCAATACCTGAGTTGCCTGGTGATGATTGGAGCATAATTAATTCAGCTTTGAAATCTGGATCCCGAGGACTTCTAGGCGGCTCTAGTCTGGCTTTAATGCTTAGTGCTGATTTTGGAGTACGTAACGAAAAAAATTTACCAGACTTGGATATTGAGACAATAAAAAAATGTATGCTAGCACATTGCCAGCGTACAAATACTTGGCCCAATGAAAGGTCTGGAGAAATTCTTGAGCTACCTGGAGAGACTTGGAATAGAGTTGGTTCAGCTTTGTATAGAGGAAAGCGCGGTCTTCCTAAATCGAGTCTTGCAACTCTAAAAGAAAGTTTTGGTGAAAAAAATCATTATAATTCACCTAAACTAACCATTGAAGAAATAATAAGTTGGATACAAGCATATCATAACGAGACGGGTAATTGGCCAACTGATAAATCTGGAGTAATTGCCTATGCACCTTATAAAATAACTTGGTGCGCAGTTAATATAGCATTAAAAGATGGGTTACGAGGACTGGCAGGAGGCTCTACATTGCCTAAATTACTTAATGAAATATTTGGTGTGCGTAACCCTAAAGATCTGCCAGATTTAAATCTTAAAACAATCAGAAAATGTATAAACGCGCACCATGATCGAGAGGGAAAATGCCCTAATAGAGATTCTGGCACAATACCGGAGCTTCCTGGAGAGACCTGGTCTGCCGTAATTACTGCTCTAACTAAAGGCAGCCGCGGACTTGAAAAAGGATGGAATATAACAAAACTGCGCAAAGAATTGGTTAATGAGTAATCAATAAGTTAGTATAACCTCCTTTTCCTCTAAGGTCATTGTAGTAGTTGAAAACATATTATGGTAGTAAGCAAGTCTTTTGATGAGAAGGTTATATCGCTTGTAACCAGTATCAACCTAAGAAAAAATATAACGACTATGAGGATGGTTAAGAGTGAATGACAAAAAGAAAGAAGATAAGGCTATTCTTAGCGATCATAAGAAAATAGGAAAAAAATTAATCCCCCCATTCCTGCAGATGCCAAATGTAGAACAGATTTCATTCGCTGAAACAGTTCTTCCTAGCCTCATCTGGCTTTCAGCTATATTTATTCGTCATCCTGATAACGAGGCAGTGAGAAAATCACTGGATTTTCTTAAAAAATGTACGGATATTCTAAAAGAGCCGAATGCCTTGGTATTTATGAATAATTTTGAGCAATTAAATAATGAGCAAAAACTTAAAATTATGACAGAATTAGATGAGGATTTGGTTTGTTTTTTACGTGAGAACTTAATACATCAACATGTTTTATTAACGCAGTATCCACTGTCTTTTTTATTTAATAATTACACAGGAAACTGTGATAAAAATAAAGCTATTCTCATGTTAAGAGAAGACGTTGCTGCCTTGCTTAACCGACGCTCTCTTATTGCAACAAAAGTTCAGACCACGGC
This sequence comes from Legionella cincinnatiensis, assembly GCF_900452415.1. Classification (NCBI taxonomy): domain Bacteria; kingdom Pseudomonadati; phylum Pseudomonadota; class Gammaproteobacteria; order Legionellales; family Legionellaceae; genus Legionella; species Legionella cincinnatiensis. Next base: position 688,248 of record NZ_UGNX01000001.1, read on the forward strand.
TTTTGTATCTATGTGCACTAGTGGAAAATTAAAATTAAGCTCAAGCATCAATATGCCAGATCTTAACTCCATTTTTATTGATCCAGACTCTGATGACAGTAAAAAAGTTGCTTCAATGATGAGAGCTAGTATGAATATTAATGCTGGGTTTAAGGATGAGGCAGGCGATAACAGTTGGGCTGAACATTTTTGGCACGAAGCTTTTTTACTTGAGGAATGCACCTAATGGAAAATGAAAACGTTGTTGTTAAGTTTTTAAAAGCATATGAATCTTATTTATCCTCTAGTTTCAAGGAGCTTTGGAGTAGGGTCAAGATCGAATACAACAAATTAGATGCTTATTCAGTTATTGGTGGATTATTATCTAGGCAAGTTACTTTATCTTTGGAAATGGCACGCTCGCCAAACACTTTAAATGGGCATTCTGCCCCATTATTTTTGAGAGCAATGACTGATTTACATATTACTCTTTCTTGGATGATGATGGATTTAGAGGAGCGTACCAAATTATATATTTTACATGGACTTGGTGATACTAAACTTTTAATTGAACATTACAAAAATCAAATTGATAATAATCCTGACGATACAAATGAACATATTGAAAAACTTATAGAGGTCAAAAGTGCATGGATAAACTCTCAAAGAAATGATTTTTTTGTTGAAGTTAATCTGGGGCATTGGGCACAGTTAGATACTCGCAAAATGTCTCAGGAGTCTGATTGCGAAGATCTTTATAAATTTGCGTATAAGACATTTAGTCAATCTGCACATAATATGTGGTCTCATGTTTCCGTATATAATTGTAAACCATGCGCTAGTTCACTCCATAAGCACCACCTAATCCCTGAATTATTTGAAGCTCCATTAGATTTGGATTATTTATATAGATCATGCAAGTATGTTGATAAGGCGTATAATTTATTTATTAATAATTTTAACTTAGAGCCAAATTTTTTATTACCGTTGGATTGGTGGGATAAATTTTTTCAGGACAGAAATGATTTGGAAAAAGCCAATAAATAACCCTAGGTTTCTCTAAGATGCTTTTTAAGCATTTGCATCAGATTGCAAAAAATACCAAAATAAGCGATAATCTAATTAAGAAAACCCACCAAGGCTATGCTCACAGAGTATCCTCAAACCGGTGGGTTACTTTTTTAAGTCTTAACAAATGAAGTTTACTAAGCCTTTTCTGTCTTTTGAACAACAAGCCATGTTGTTATCCGAACGTGGTTTAATCATCGAAAATGATACTGCCCATTATTTACAACATCTCAATTATTACCGATTGTCGGGGTATTGGATTCCGTTCCAGGAAGATAATAAAACCCATCGTTTTAAATCTAATGTACGATTTTCAGATATTTTAAATCTCTATCTTTTTGATCGTGAGCTTCGACTGTTACTACTGGATGCAATAGAGAGAATTGAAATATCTATTAGGACTCAATGGGCGCATTACTTTGCGGAGCTTAGCGGCTCTCATGCTCATTTAGAGCCTCACTTGAGCAAAAATGATGAGTGGCATGCGAAAAATATTGCTCAGTTACAAAAAGAATTAGCACGTAGTGATGAATTATTTATAAAACACTATCAAAATACTTATACTTTCCCAGATGAGCCCCCTATATGGGTAGCCTGCGAGGTAATGTCGTTTGGCCTTTTATCAAAATGGCTAAAATCAATGAAACCAGGGGAGCCTTGTAACAAAATAGCCAGAGCTTACGAGCTAGATTATGATGTTCTGGTTAGTTTTATCGAATACCTCGCTTACTTGCGTAACTTATGCGCTCACCACAGCAGAGTATGGAATAGAAAAACAACAAAAACCATCAAGATTCCACGCTCAAAGCCGCTTGAACTAATCAGTAGTTTTAATAATGAACCTTTATCAATAAGAAAACTCTATAATCCTTTGGTTCTAGTTATTCATTTACTGAAAATTATTTGTCCTGATAATCATTTTAAAAATCGATTGATAGCTCTGATGGAAAAACATGCTATTCCCTTAGGTGCAATGGGTTTTCCTAATGATTGGAGACGAAAAGCTGTTTGGGCTGATAAAGATTAAGCCCTTAATAATTGCTGGAGGTGGGTCGTTAAAAACTTTGATGGCTATAAGTGTATTTACCTGTTTTTACAAGAAAAACCAAAAATATGCATAAAATCAGCTAAATTTAATTTTGTACTTTCATGAATGTCTTTTTTCATGCGATTTATAAGTGCTATCCCTTCAGCTTTGAATTCTTCCATTTTAATATTGATATTTTCTAGAGGAAAATTATACCATTCTGTTCTATAAAATTTTTCATTAAAGCTATTTATATCTTCAACAAGCTGTTGCTCATCAGTAACTAAAAACGCTTCTCCAATATATGTTTGTGTATATGCATAAATTTTGTCAAACTCCAACCATTTGTTAGGATTATCTTGAGCTTCATTTTCGAAATGATAAATGTGGTTGCGCATTTCTACCCACTTACAAATAAGCAGGTCGTAAATTTTAATTTTATTATCGATGGTTCTCTGTTTAAAACTGATTTTCATAGCCACTACATTAGAAAGATACCCAATAATAAGACCGACAATTAATGTAATAAGAGCCATTATTTCCTCCATCAATTTTTCACTTATAATAGCAGATAAAACCATAAGCATTCTTATCTTTTCACATCAATTCAAATTAGCTAATATACACCACGTTGGGTAAGATTTTGGGTATGATTCGAGTCCTTATTATTAATGTTATTTAAAATCAAAGGGTTAAAACCAGGTTCGATTCCGGCCCTGGCACCAATCAATAATTCTTAGGTAATATTCGCATTCTTATTATTTATGTTACTAAAAATCAATGAGTTACCCTAAGGTTTGATTCCAGCCCTGGCATTAATCAATAATTATTCTGTAGCAAATAAAATTAGAGCCAAAATCGCAAAGATCATTCCTAATCCATGTTTTAAACTAAGCCCCTGTTTGAGAAATATAACTGACAATAATAAAGTAATCATTGGATACATAGACGTGACTAACACTACGGGCATTGTAGGTCCATTACGTAATGCCATAATAAAGAAAATACAAGCGATGCCGCTTGCTAAGCCATTCAATAAACCATACGTGCCCCCTTTAGGACAAATATCCAGTTTAAAGTCAAGTAATATCAACGCAATAATGCCAGAAATAAGGACACCTATACTGGAATAAAAGGTAATTGAAAGAGGATTGATAAAACTTGATGCTCTTGTACCCCAGTATCCCCAAGCACCATAAAGACATAAGGCAATTATAGATGGATAATACCAAGAACTAGGATTCATACAGATACTTTACCTTATCAGCATTTTTTAGATTATTGGCATAGAATAACTGGTAGTTGATCAAAATAATACTACTAAGTGTTCTCTTTTTAATTAATCCTTAGCTTAAATGGTGGCAATATGGGTGACGGAATGCAAAATGACTTTTCTCCACGCTGAATTTAGTGTTTCTCGAATACTAATTATAAAAGGCAGAGGAAATTCTTTGCTTGGCTAGCCACACTGTGGAAAATTAAATTTACAATTTGATTAATGAGTGTTTTATAAAATATCCACAAAATCTGTGGATAAGTATGTGTGTTATCTGATGAAAAGATATCATGGAGTCGAAGTTCTAGTGTATAGGCGTGTCTGGGTGCTTTTCGTTTTTTTGTCTGTACTTCTTGGACGGCGGATAAAAGTAAAAAAACTCATTATTGGAGTTTAGAAACAGATTGAAGGGATACAAGAACTGTCTATAGGGTATATCGCTTGAGCGATTTTTTCTCTACAATAAGGATTTCACCAAAATCAAAGTAATTTATGTATAAACCATTAGCCCTTTTTATGGGTTTACGCTACACACGCGCTAGAAAGAAAAATCATTTTGTTTCTTTTATTTCTCTTAGCTCGATGCTTGGCATTGGCTTGGGGGTAATGGTTCTTATTACCGTTTTATCGGTAATGAATGGTTTTGATCAACAAATACATAAGCGATTTTTTGGTATGGCACCTGAAATTACTGTCTCTGGTCCCAATGAACGATTAAGTGATTGGCCAGAAATTGCTAAAAAAATTAAAACAATTCCAGAAATTAAAGCGCTTTCACCTTTCGTTGGAGGCCAAGGATTAATGGTTCATGATGGACAAGTGTTACCTATTGTCCTAACGGGTGTATTACCCCAAGAAGAAGAAAAAATGAGCCATCTGCAAAATAAGTTGCTTGCTGGAAATCTTAATAATTTAAAAGACTTTGGCATTATTCTTGGACGAGGTTTAGCAGATAATATGGGAACTATGATTGGGGATAAGGTAACCGTTATGATTCCTCAAGCGACCGTTACACCTGCCGGAATGATTCCTCGTTTTAAACGATTTACGGTTGTAGGTGTTTTTTCTGCAGGAACTGGATTTAATTTTGATACAAAATTAGCATTTATTAATCTGGGGGATGCGCAGAAATTATTGCAAATGGGTAATGATGTGACTGGTATTAAGATGAAGATCAATAATGTATACCAAGCGCCAGAATTATCTTCTCGGTTATCGCATTTATTAGGTGAAGAATATCAAGTAGGTAATTGGACAGAGCAATATGGATCTTTTTTTCAGGCAGTTAAAATGGAAAAAACGATGATGTTTATGATCTTATTACTGATTATTGCGGTGGCTGCATTCAATTTAGTGTCTTCTTTAGTGATGGTCGTCAATGACAAGCAGGCAGAAATTGCGATTTTGAGAACTATTGGCGCCACTCCCTCGACGATACTCTGCACCTTTATAGTCCAAGGGATGATGGTAGGAATCGTAGGGACTTTTTTGGGATTGATTGGTGGGGTAATTTTAGCAGAAAATGCAACGACTATTGTGAATCATCTACAAACTTGGTTTCATTTTAAAATTTTATCATCTAGCATTTATTTTGTGGACTATTTACCCTCTCAAATTATGCTTAGTGATTTATGGAAAGTTTGTCTTATGGCTTTATTAATGAGTTTTGTTGCAACTATTTATCCTGCTTGGAGAGCCTCAAGAACAGTGATTGCGGAGGCTTTACACTATGAGTAATCTTATTTTAAATGTTACAAAACTCTGTAAGTCTTATAGTGATGGTGCCTCTAAAGTTAATGTATTACGAGGTATTGATTTGACCATCACTGAAGGGGAGCGCTTGGCAATTATTGGCCCATCAGGTTCTGGGAAAAGCACCTTATTACATTTACTTGGTGGATTAGATAAACCAACAAGTGGGGATGTATGGATCAAGGAGGTAAATTGGCAAAAAATAAATGAAAAAAAACGCTGCCAATTACGAAATCAAGGCCTAGGGTTTATTTATCAGTTTCATCATTTATTACCCGAGTTTACTGCACTTGAAAATGTTTCTATGCCTTTACTTTTAGCAAAAAAATCGGTTAGAGATGCAGAGGCTACAGCAAGTAAAATGCTCGATGATGTTGGACTTAAAGAAAGAAAAACGCATAAACCGGCTCAACTTTCCGGAGGAGAGCGACAGAGAGTTGCCATAGCCCGAGCTTTAGTTCATCAACCTTATTGTGTTTTAGCAGATGAACCTACTGGCAATTTAGACCAGGTTACTGCAACCAAAGTTTTTGAGTTAATGTTAGAGCTGAATCGAAAAATGAATACTGCCTTGGTGATTGTCACTCATGATCATCAGTTAGCAAAACAAATGGATAGAGTTTTAGTATTAGGAGAGGGGCTTTTATCTGACCTTATATAGACTTAATGACCAGAATCGTGCTGATTTTTGCGGAAATATTTATTTTTAAGACATCGGAATTAATTAATAGGAGGTACCAAAATGTTTATAAAAATTGAACAAAATACGAAAAAAAGTTGGTTAGCTAACCAGAACGTAGCACAACTAGAGCTTACAGATACTGGTATATTAAACACACACCATTTTTTTTCTGCTAAAGAGATGTTTAAGAGTAAGATTGCTAAGAATATGTTGTTAGCTGATTCTAAGGAAATAGAAACGTCAATAGATGAGACAATTCAGAAAGGAATGTAATTTCTTTTGCCTACCCACTGAAAGGCTGTATTTGGCGTAATTACACGAATACAGCCTTTCTTCAATAGGAGCTGATCATTTTCTAATAATCAGCATGGCCAGGGGTGCGTGGGAATGGAATTACATCACGTACGTTAGCCAATCCAGTAACATAGCTCACAAAACGCTCGAGACCTAAACCAAAACCTGCATGGGGTACCGTACCGTAACGGCGTAAATCTCTATACCATTGGTAACTTTCTTTATTGAGATTGCTTTCCTCAATGCGTCTATCCAAAACATCTAAACGGTCTTCACGCTCACTACCCCCGATAATTTCACCGATGCCGGGAGCTAAGACATCCATGGCAGCAACCGTTTTTTCATCATCGTTAAGGCGCATATAAAAGCCTTTAATTTCTTGAGGATAATTAGTCAATATCACTGGTTTTTTGCAATGTATCTCTGCAAGATAACGCTCATGCTCTGATTGTAAATCGAGTCCCCAGCTGACTGGAAAATCAAATGGTTGTTCACTTTTTTCCAAAATTTTAATGGCATCAGTATAAGTCATAATTTCAAAATCTGATTCAGCAATATGCTCTACACGCTCAATACATCCAGGAGCAACAAATTGATTGAAAAAGCTCATATCGTCTGCTCGTTCTTCAAGAACAGCTTTGCATAAATAACGCAACATGGATTGACTCAAATCACATATATCAGATAATCCCGCAAAAGCGATTTCAGGTTCCACCATCCAAAACTCGGCTAAATGGCGGCTAGTGTTTGAGTTTTCCGCACGAAAAGTTGGGCCAAAAGTATAGACCTTAGACATAGCGAGACAATAAGCCTCTACGTTTAATTGTCCAGAAACGGTAAGGAATGTTTCTCTACCAAAGAAATCCTTGCTAAAGTCAATTTGACCCTGCTCACCTTTAGGTACATTGAGTAGATCTAAAGTAGATACCCGAAACATCTCCCCAGCTCCTTCACAGTCGCTTGAGGTAATAATGGGCGTATGGATCCAAAAAAAACCTTGTTCGTGGAAAAAACGATGGATGGCTTGTGATAAACAATGACGAATTCGTGTAACGGCACTAATTGTATTCGTACGAGGACGTAAATGTGCTACTTCACGTAGAAATTCAAGGGTGTGGCGTTTTGCTTGAATAGGGTAGGTATCAGGATTTTCTACCCAGCCAACGACGTTGATATGCTCTGCCTGAATTTCAAAAGTTTGACCTTTCCCTTGGGAGGCGACTAATTTACCTGAGACAATCAATGAACAGCCAGCGGTAAGTTTTGCCACTTCATCCTGATAATTCGTTAAATTATCAGTGGCTACGACTTGAATGGGAGAAAAACAGGAGCCATCGTGCATACTGATAAAAGAAAGCCCTGCTTTTGAATCACGCCGGGTTTTTACCCAGCCTCTGACAGTAACGTAGTCGTCAACACTGATTTCACCATCTAAACACTGTCTTATGGTAAAAACTTCGGTCATTTTTTACTCCTAATTATAAATATACTTAGCTTGGTCACAAAGTAAGACTTTGTATTTCTATCTGCTTGTAAGCTCCCGAATTAGAAAAAGACAGAGGTGTATTAGTGTTACATCAGCATTTTCGATTGGAGAGTCCAAGCACAACGCAGGTAGGTGACGCCAAAATTACAATTTTGTGATCACGCGAAGATAGATACCTTTTACTTAAAATGAGATGATACACTGGGCCTATCGGCATTTCTACTCTCTTGGCTAAAACGGATTGATTTTCTCAGTTTTTATGGACTCTAAAAGCATTTTATGCCCTAATACCCTGAATAGAATTATTGAGGAAGAGTCATGTTGCAAAAGATATTGTATCTATTTCTGTTCTTTTATTCTTTTAACGTTGCGGCAGATGATACGATATTAAAATTATACAGGCCCTATGGTGATGTGGAGAATCAGATTGCTCCTCAAGTCAAAAAAACCTTTAGAGGGGAGTGTTATTCACAATCTCGATTAATTGTACGTGAAGATGCATGGCGTTGCATGGCGAGTGGCAAAACTTATGATCCATGTTTTGTTAAATCGGGCCCCAATAGGACTACTGCTTTATGTCCTCAATCTCCCTGGGTGGGGGACAGCGTGCAAATCATGGTAAAACTACCCTTGAATAATGAACAGAATAAAACCTTGGATATGTCGCGTACTTACCCTTGGGCAATCGAGTTAACCAATGGCGAACATTGCCAGGCCATCAACTCAGGTAAAAGGTATGACAAGATGCCTGTGCGTTATAAATGCGGTAAAAAGAATTACTTAGTAGGACATTTACAACGATGTAAAGCCATATGGAGCATACTTGAAAAAACATCCTCTGGCGTTGTTACTGTAGAAATCAGCAAGGCTTGGTTCTAATCAGAATATTGTTGTAAATTTTAACTTACTCCATACCGCTTTACATCGTTGTAACTACCTGTTCGTATCTGAATTAATTGCTTGGCTAATGATGAACTTCATGAAGTCTCCGGGATGGCTTTTTGAAAGGCTTCAAGTGTTAAGCAATGTGTATTAATTTCATTTATAAGAGGATAATCATCCATTGCAAAATGAAAACGATGGGCATTGTATACTTGAGGGATGAGACAAAGATCCGCTAAAGAGAGTGTCCTGCCAAAACAAAAAGGTTCTTGGCGAGTAAGTGTTTGTAATTTAGCTTCGAATGCATCAAATCCGACTTTAAGCCAATGGTGATACCATTGTGTTATTTGAGATTCGCTGGGACTAAACTGATGCTTTAATTGATTTAATACTCTTAAATTATTTAGAGGATGCATATCACAGGCAACAATTAAAGCCAAAGATTTAACAGTAGCTCTATCTAGAGCATTCTGAGGCAATAAGGGAGGGGTAGGGTAAGTTTCATCGAGATAATCAATAATCGCCAATGATTGATTTATAACATGACCATTGATTTCTAAACTGGGTACTAAACCTTGAGGATTAACTTTCCGATATTCAGGACTATGTTGTTCTCCTCCATGGTTGATTAAATGAATGTTTACTTTTTCGTAGGGAATATTTTTTATATTAAGTGCAATTCGCACTCGATAGCACGCCGTGGAGCGATAATAGTCATAAAGCTTCATGGCTTATACCTTTCAACAATTTGATCAATTGCACCAAACAGACTATTTTTGTGCTGGTTTAACATTTCAATGCGAATCCTATCTCCAAAACTCATAAACGAAGTTTTTGCTTGTCCTTGCTCGATGATTTCAAGCATTCTTTTTTCAGCAATGCAGGAAGAGCCTTTACTGCGATCTGTGTTAGATACAGTACCTGAACCAATAATAGTGCCCGCACTTAACTTCCTCGTTTTTGCAGCGTGTTGAATCAACTCTGGAAAGGAAAAGGTCATATCGACACCGGCATTGGGCTGACCAAATAGTTGTCCATTTAAATGACTTAATAAGGGAAGATGCACACGTTGCCCATCCCAGTCAGAACCTAATTCATCAGCGGTTATGGCAACAGGAGAAAAGCTGCTGGAAGGTTTAGATTGAAAAAAACCAAAGCCTTTCGCAAGTTCATTGGGAATTAAATTGCGTAATGATACATCATTGACTAACATCAACAATTTAATATGTCGTCCTGCATCCTTATGATCGATACCCATAGGGACATCATCGGTGATGATCGCAACTTCAGCTTCGAAATCAATTCCAAAAGCTTCATCTGCAACTAAAATGGGATCTCGTGGACCTAGAAAAGAATCTGCACCTCCTTGGTACATCAGTGGATCAGTCCAAAAATTAGCAGGAAGCTCTGCACCACGGGCTTTGCGAACCAGTTCGACATGATTCACATAAGCACTGCCATCTGCCCATTGATAGGCACGAGGCAGGGGAGAGGTACATTCTTGCGGGTTAAAATCAAAGGTATTTTCTAATTGTCCTTCATTAAGTTGCTGATACAGTTCCTGAAGCTTTGCTTCTACTTCGTGCCAATGATCGAGGGCATATTGTAAGTTAGGTGCAATTTGGGAAACAGTGATTGCAGTAGTTAATGACTGATTGACCACACATAGTTGCCCATCCCGAGATGATGTTGATTTTAAACTCGCAAGTTTCATAAAAACCTCTTTATAAGCCTAGTTTAACCAGTAGGTGGCCCTTGTTATAGCCCCATTTCACTGGTATAAACGCCTAGGTTTAATAGGATAGAGCATATAACCCAGGCTACATTTATATTTCTTGTAATAGAGCACCTCTTCCCTGGTACGGTCATATTTGTCACGTCTTGCGCGCAAATCAGGCCGTTTACGTCAACATGGCATAGAGGAGCTGAGCCATTACTGTCTTTTTTAAACAGATGTTTCTTTTAAAGTACCGCGTTTGATTTGGTCTCTTTCAATCGCTTCAAATAAAGCTTGGAAATTACCTTCTCCAAAGCCTTGATTTCCTTTGCGTTGGATAATCTCAAAAAATACGGGGCCAAAGATATTTTCGGTGAAGATTTGCAGCAATAAACCATGTTTAGGATCCTGCTCTCCATCAATCAATATTTTTTCGTCATTCAACTGATTGACTGGTTCTTGATGCCAAGGAAGACGATCATGCAACATTTCGTAATAAGTATCGGGGACATCAAGGAATTTTACGCCTTGTTCTCTTAAGGTATGTACTGTGTGGTAAATATTGTTGGTAGTTAACGCAATATGTTGGATGCCTTCACCTTTGTATTCATGCAGAAACTCTTCGATTTGAGAGAGATCATCTTTGGATTCATTTAAAGGGATTTTAATTTTTCCACAAGGACTACCTAACGCACGACTTAACAATCCAGTCATCTTACCTTTGATGTTAAAATAGCGAATTTCTTGGAAGTTGAAAATTGACTCGTAAAAATGAGCCCATTTGTCCATATTGCCACGAAATACATTATGGGTTAGATGATCGATCAGTATTAAACCATTACCCTCTATCTTTTGATTGGGTTGATGTTCCCAATGAGCAGAGAAGGGTTGATGCTGTTCATCCACAAAATAAATCACACTACCCCCGATCGCCTGAATGGCAGGCAAACCATGATGAGCATGCTCACAATCTTCAAATGCAACAGCACCATGTTTGATGGCGTAGTCAAATGCTGCTTTGGCATTTTTAACTCTAAATCCCATTGCACAAGCCCCAGAGCCATGAGTTTTGGCATGTTCTTCAGCTTGGCAATTGGAGGCAGCATTTACTATAAATTGAATTTCACCTTGTTGAAATAAAGTAATGTCTTGGTTTTTATGATTGGCAGTGGCTTGAAAACCCATATCAGTAAACTGTTGGTGCAGACGAGTCTTGTCTGGGCCTGAAAACTCTAAGAAAGCAAAACCATCTAATCCACAAGGGTTGTTGTTTTGTTGCATTATCTATCACTCCTTTAAAATTATTCTGCTGTATCAAACATAACTGTCACATAATGATATCAACTTAAGCCCCAAACTTGTTGGGCTCATATGTGTCGCTTGGTGAAACCCGTGTTTTTAGTTTCTCGGACTGGTGACTTAAATCAGACCTAGGTTTAACATAGTTTTCTTAATGTTTCAAAAGAAGAGCTTATATGTTGTTTGGTTGTATTAATAATAATCCATCAGCTATAGGCAACAAGCTAATAAATACCCGAGGATCATTTTTAATTAAATCATTTAGTTTTCTTATTTCTCTAGTTTGTCCACCTGTTTCATTTTCATCAATTACTTTACCATCCCAGAATATATTATCTATAGCGATTAATCCTTGGGGCTGAATCAGTTTTAATGCCATTTCATAGTAATTGATGTAATTGGTTTTATCCGCATCAATAAAAATAAAATCAAATTTATGGTGCCAACCTTCATGAACTAATGTATGCAAAGTATCAAGTGCGCGTCCAAGTCGTAATTCAATTTTATGGTCTTGCTTTGCTTCTTTCCAGAAAGGATGTGCTTTACTCGTCCAGGTAGTATTGATGTCGCAAGTAATGAGTTTTCCATCATCAGGTAACATCAATGCCATTGCTAAGGCACTATAGCCTGTAAATGTTCCTAATTCTAAGATATTTTTTGCATGAATTAAACGCAAGAGCAATTGAAAAAATTGCGCTTGCTCTGGAGGGATTTGCATATTTGCCAACTCCATTGTGGATGTTTCTTTGCGTAATGCTGTTAAGGACGGGTGTTCACGCAAAGATTTATCCAGCATGTAGGTGTATAATTCGGGAGTTAGGCTAATATGCTTCATATGATCCTTTTTATTTTAAGAGAGTTTCTCTTGAGCTAAATGATCTGCTATTTCATTAGTAGGTAAATTTTCTTTGGCAGATCGCGTAAAAATTTCCATTAAATGAGTGTATATCGCATCAATTTGCTCATTAATTTTTTCTTCCGGAGTATGAAGATATTTAGATGCCGCAAAAATTAATCCTCCGGCATTAATTACATAATCTACTGCAAATAAGATATTTTTATCATGTAATTTTTTACCATGGTAAGTATGCGCTAATTGATTATTTGCAGCACCGGCAACAATTGTAGTTTGCAGTTGCGGAAGCGTAAGGTCATTAATAATAGCTCCCAATGCACAAGGAGCAAAAACATCACAGGGGACCTTGTGAATTTGCTCAGTACTTATTGGTTTTGCTCCAAATTGAGTCACAGCACGTTCAACTGCAGCTGGAGAAACATCGGCAACAGTCAGTTTGGCACCTAATTCATGTAAATGTTTGCACAGCAAGAATCCAACATGTCCTAGGCCTTGGACCGCTACATGAATTCCGCTTAGGCTGTCTTTCCCCAATTTAAAAGCAACTGCTGCTTGAATACCGCGTAAAATTCCGCGGGCAGTAGATGGAGACGGATCACCATCATACTTGGATAAACTGGCGACATAAGGAGTATGTTCTGCAATGATGTCCATATCCTTTAATTCAGTTCCGCTATCGAGAGCAGTGATGTAACGTCCGTTTAATTCATGAACGAATTTACCAAATTGATGCATATATTGAGCACGATCGAAGGGCTCTCTAGGTTTTATGATAACAGACTTACCACCTCCTAAAGGTAGATTCACCGAGGCGGCTTTAAAGCTCATTCCACGAGCAAGGCGCATTGCATCTTTAACTGCAGCCTGAGTATTGGGATACTCAATAAAACGACACCCTCCTAAAGCAGGTCCTAGTTTGGTGTTGTGTATGGCTATTATTGCTTTCATTCCTGTTTCGGGATCAACCTTAAAGTGCAAATCACCAAATCCATGAGAGAGCGCATAATCAAGAAAATCATCATCGGCTATTGTTTGGTTACTATTAGAGATATTGTCCACAGACATCATGTTTCGCTCCGATTGAAATATTTGCAGAAGTTATATTCCTATTTTTTGATTAAATCAATGGTACCGTTTAATAATTTGGTATCTTTGGGTTTGCTGATATACACTTATTCGATTATTTATCAACTTGGAGAGTGTTATGCGTCAAGTAGTTCAAATGCTGGCTTTGATGGTAGTTACACCGTTTGCCTTTGCGGAAAATGTCTTACCACCGCCACCGCCGCAACCTCAATTAGTGCTTGATAAAATTGATTTCCAACTTTCGGCAAAACAATGGGTTACAACGCAAACTGCATTGCTTGGTGTCACTATTAATGTAACTTTAAACAATGCGGATCTTGTTAAAGCTCGTTCTGATATTATGGAGCGATTAAACAAAATCGCCAAAGGAGATTGGCATCTCGTTCAATTTGATCGTTCACAGGACAGCTCTGGGCTTGAGAAACTTTATGTACAAGCTCAAGCGCGAGTAAATCAGGAGGTATTAACTGATATTTATCAAAATGCTAAGGTTGTAAGCTCGCCTGGTGCTCAATATGAAATCTCCAGTGTAGATTTCAAACCAAGTTTTGATGAAACACAAATGGTTCTAACTCAAATTCGGCAGCGCTTGTATCAACAAGTAAATGATGAGCTTGATCGCATTAATAAGGCCTATCCAACCCAAAATTATAGTGTGAGTAACTTGGTTTTTGTTGATGGAAATAATCCTCCTCAGCCAAGGCCTTATCAAGCCAAAGAGATGAATACGATGTTGGCTACAGCTGCGCCTGCAGCACCTGCTTTGACGGTAAGCAATGAGCTTATATTAACAGCTATAGTTGAGGTTGCTGCAAATCGTAAACAATAAGTTGAGAAAATAGTTGTCATTTAGGTGGCGTATCGCAGACACTAGAAGGGTATTGTTACGCTTCATGCTCATGTTAAGTTAAGGTCAATTACGGATAAGCGAGCGAGTTATTACTTCGAAGCCTTGGCAGGTACTTTCAAATCCGATGTCAAGGCTTCGAGATGGCATAAATGCCTCCCCAGTCCGAACGGTTCGTGATGGAGGCTGGATCTAAGTAAATTCTTTATTAGATCTTTGGATCCCGTGGACAAGCCACGGGAAGTAGACACGAGCCTTAACTGAACGTGAGTTTCGTATAAGAGAACGTGGTTTTAGTTTGAGCCGTTCGGGCTGAGGAAGCGCATCGCGCTGTCTCGAAGCCTTAGGACAAATTTTCAAGTTCTGGGCTAAGGCTTCGAGATGGCGTAAACGCCTCTTCAGCCCGAACGGTTCGTGATGGAGGCTGGATCTAAGTAAATTCTTTATTAGTCTTTGGCTCCCGTGGACAAGCCACGGGAAGTAGGCACTAGTCTTAACTGAAACGTGAGTTTCGTATAAGAGAACGTGGTTTTAGTTTGAGCCGTTCGGGCTGAGGAAGCGCATCGCGCTGTCTCGAAGCCTTAGGACAAATTTTCAAGTTCTGGGCTAAGGCTTCGAGATGGCGTAAACGCCTCCTCAGCCCGAACGGTTCGCGATGGAGGCTGGATCTAAGTAAATTCTTTATTAGTCTTTGGCTCCCGTGGACAAGCCACGAGAAGTAGGCACTAGCCTTAACTGAAACGTGAGTTTCGTATAAGAGAACGTGGTTTTAGTTTGAGCCGTTCGGGCTGAGGAAGCGCATCGCGCTGTCTCGAAGGCTTAGTACGAATTTTCAAATTCTGGGCTCAGGCTTCGAGATGGCATAAATGCCTCCCCAGCCCGAACGGATGGGGATAGTAACGGGTTATAATTACATCTTTATCCATAACTGACGTTACGTTAAGGAAGTTAATTACGCGCCTAGGGGAGATGACTGCTTTCTTGGTATTTAAAAGGTGGGCGCATGACGCGTGTCTTATGCTTTTACTTGAAGGGGATTAATTTGTTGGCTGTAGAAAAAATTATTGGACATAGAGGCGCCTCTGCTTATGCTCCTGAAAATACCATAGCGGCATTTGATAAAGCTTTAGCTTTAGGATGCCGTTTCATTGAGTTTGATGTGATGTGCTGTTCTGATGGTGAGCCTTTTGTCATTCATGATGACTGTTTAAAAAGGACGACAAATGGACGAGGGAGTGTTGGTTTAGTTGATTCAGATTATTTACAATCCTTAGATGCTGGTTCTTGGTTTTCACGGCGATTTAAAGGAGAACATATTCCTCATTTTAAAGAGGCTTTGAACTGGCTGTCTGTTGCAAATATGCAAGCAAATATTGAGATTAAACCTTATCCTGGTACAGAAGAGCAAACAGCGGTAGCAGTAATGAGCCATATTAATCGCTATTGGCCGTCTGAAAAAAATTTACCTTTAGTATCCAGTTTTTCTTGGGATGCTTTGACATTATGTCGAAGCATCGCCCCGGAGATGCCTTTAGGTTTACTATTGCATGTTTGGGATGAGCAATGGTTGCAAAAAGCAAAACAATTAGAATGTTTTTCCATTCATTTTAACCGTAGAGTTTTAACCAAAGAGCGGGTTAAGGAGATAAAAGCTGAAGGTTATGTGCTTTGTGCTTATACGGTTAATCGCAAGCGATTAGCAAATAAATTATTTGATTGGGGTGTCGATGCAATTTTTAGTGATTATCCTGACTTATTAGCATGAAAAAAATAACTCATCATTACTTTAGATGTCTCATTATTCTGAATTGTTTCGTTGCTTTATTGTGCTCTTTTCCGGCACAGGCAGAGCGGGTCGAGCTGGTATTTTGGCATGGAATGGCAGGACATTTAGGAGAAGAGGTCAAAGCACTTGCTTATGAATTTAACCAAAGCCAAAGCAAATACTTGATTAAACCTGTGTATAAAGGAAACTATGTTGAAACCTTAACCAGTTTTGCTGCCGCATTCAGAGCACATCATCCACCTGCAATCGTGCAAATATTTGAAGTTGGCACTGAAATTATGCTTTCGCCTAAGGGTGTTATTAAACCAGTAGATGAACTTATGCAAGAACAAGGAGTTCGTCTCCCTAAAGAAGATTTTATACAATCTATTCGGGAATTTTATAGCAAAAATGGGGAGTTGATGGCTTTGCCTTTTAATCTTTCAGTTGCTACTTTGTATTATAATTTAGATATTCTTGCTAAGGTAGGTTATACCCAGACGAATTTTCCACGTACGTGGAATGAAATGGAAGTATTGGCTAAAAAGTTAAAAAATGCAGGTTATGATTGTACTTATACAACAGCTTATCCAGGCTGGGTACTTTTTGAATCTTTCTTAGCAATTCATGGATTACCATTAACTCAAGATGAGCGTGCTGTTTTTGCTACTTCCCAATTATTAAGTCATTTTGAACGCTTAAAGCGTTGGCATTCTCTTCACTATTTTCGTTACGCAGGAAGAGTAGATGATGCCACTATTTTATTTACCAGTGGAATTTGTCCTTTATTTAGTCAATCTTCAGGCGCTTACAATAGTTTATCGGCATTAGTTCCTTTTCATCTGGGTATCGCAAGTATGCCTTTAGACACACAAGTGAGTAAAATAAGGCACGCCAATGTTGCAGGGGGGGCTGCTCTATGGGCCGTATCCGGACAAACAAAGGAGCAATATCAGGGAATCGCACAATTCTTTGCTTTTATAGTAAAGCCAGAAATACAAACACGATGGCACAAGCATACAGGGTATCTTCCTGTTGGCTTGCAAGGTATCTACGCCAGTATTCTACAAAGCAGTCATCACCCTACATTACTTATGGCTCAAGCTGATTTAGAAGGTGAAACACATAACAAATCATTACGTCGCTTTGGCCCACAAAACCAAATCCGTAGTATTAACGATGAAGCATTAGAAGCTATGTTTGCTGGGTTTATAAGCCCGAGTAATGCCTTACAGGAGTCTTCTATACGAACGAATCATGTGTTATTGCGTTTCATCCAAAATACAGAGGGACAATGAGGGTAAGATGAGTTAAATGCTATGCATCCTGGGATAACATTCGTATACCACCATAAAATGCATTTTTATGTCGAACCAAGTTATTTATGAATAATAACGACGGATTCATAGGTGTCTGTATCAGTAGGGACATCTGGATACACAACTTGGGGGGGATTATAGCCTGGCGCATAAGTGTAATGAATTGGGACGTTTGAGGTACCAACCACAGTTGCAGTAGGAGCGCAACCTGTTAGAGAAGAAAGTATTATCCCTAATAGACTACAAGAGAAAATCATCTTTATCATAAAAACTACCTTAAGGCATACAAAAAACGGTACGCCTTTGAATCTTATTGTATAATTATAGACCAATTCGGAGCTAAGAGGTATAGAGTTTAGGAGGCACAGCCATAAGGTATTCGGGTCTTGGAAGACGAATTGTCAACAGATCCTAATACCTTATAAAATTTTTATAAAGGCTCGAGAAAATGATGTAAGTCAGATTTTTGGCCCAATCGATATTGATAAACAACGTAAAAAGCCATAATGTTTTTTAAGTAATTGCGTGTCTCTTGCCAGGGTAAGGTTTCTATCCATACGTCAATTTCTTTGGGAGGATGAGTTTTTAACCAATAAACCACTTGTTTAGGACCAGCATTATAAGCTGCTGCAATAAGGATAGGATGATGACCAAATCGCTTTGCGAGCTGTTTTAAATAAGCAACGCCTATATTAATATTTTTTTGGGGTAGAAATAATTGTTTTTGATCATTATAGGGAATCTTATCTGCCTTTGATACGACTCGTGCAGTATAGGGCATGACTTGCATTAAACCACGAGCGCCAGCTGAAGACGTCGCATCATCTCTGAATCCGCTTTCTTGGCGGATAATGGCATAAATAAATTCAGGTTCCACCGTATATTTTTTAGAATAAAGTGAGATACTGTCTTTGTAGGCGAGCGGAAATCTTAAAGAAAGTTGATTATTAAGCGTTTCGTTATTACTGAGATAAACGGATTTGCCATGCCACTGTAGTTTACTATCAAGCCAATAAACTAAAGCACTTGCCTCCTCTTTGGGCAGCTCACTGATAAAGTCATTGAGCAATCGTGATGCTTGCAGATTTTGTTTGGTGACGTAGAGTGTTTTAATTTGGTCGATAAAAGATTGATAAGGTTTCAAAACTTCTAAGTTGGTTGTGGGTGCCTCATTACTAAAGCTTGGTGTTTTATCAAGACGTAAACTGGCTAAAAAACCATAATATTGTCTATTTTTAGCTAAAGGCTCATAAATTGCGCGCGCCTCTGTCATTTTGCCTTGCTCTTCTAAGGCGCGAGCTAGCCAATATTGCCAACAAGGTTCCTCTTTATTTTTTGAATCATTAATTAAGGTTGTGACTTGAGCCCAATTTTTATGTTTTAACGCGAAACGTATTTGCCAATCCAGTAAAGTATCATTGTAATATTGTGGCTTTACTTTAGCGAACCATTGCAATGTATCCTCATTATTCCGCATTGCCTTATAAAGTGCTACATGGGCTAAAAAGGCTTGTTGTTGTTCTTGGTTTAGCATCTTTTGGGTTTTACTTTGTTGCCATAATTTAAGCGCTTGATCCATATTTGTTGAAACCATGTGCTTAAGGCCATAAAGATAAATGGTACTGTTTAATCCACCGGGACTAAGCTTGCTTACGTTAGCGGGATTTTGGATCACAGCATTTAATGCCTGAATTTCTGCTGCGGGAGATATTTTGTATTGTTTTAACAAATAACGAGCTAACTGTATGTTACGTTGTTCTAATGCTAGGTCAAAACGTTTCGTAATTAAGTCCCGATCTAATTTATTGTTTTTCAATAATAAATTAAATAAGCTATCGCATGATGGTGGTCTTGAGCTTCCCGTTAACCATAAAGGAATCGACTCTTTTATGGCTTCATCCTGCATTCCTAAATTATATTTTGCAATCTGGTCATAACACACAAGATTAATATCCTGAGAGGGTTGGTAATATTGATTGAAATGAGTCCAATCTTTGTTTTTAGCCAATTCATAAAGCCATTTATCCCGTAATTTGGTTGAAAGAGCGCCATCTCCACTAATAAACTCGAGGAATGTGGTATCAGGCGTAGCAGGAATATTTTGACTATAGAAGAGATAAGTATTAAATCGATCCATATAGGCCTGGCCTGAAAGAGCATGACATAGCAGTGATCCCATAAGTCCGCATAGTAATAAAATGATATTTTTCATGACTCTCTTACATTAAAGTTTTTTATACATTGGCTAATTGGGTGCGCATAGCACTAATGGTGTCTTTGTAATTGGCACTTTTAAATACTGCAGCGCCTGCAACAAATTGATTTGCTCCGGCGCGTGCTAAGGTGGCGATATTGTCTATTGTAACGCCTCCATCCACACAAAGATCAAGTTGAGGATAGCGTTCACGGATTTGTGGTATTTTGTTAATGATTTCAGGAATAAGTTTTTGACCACCAAAGCCTGGGTTCACAGTCATGATGAGTACAAAATCAAGTTTATGAGCACACCACGTTAATACCTCAATGGGTGTTGCCGGGTTTAATACTAAGCCAGCCTTGCATCCTAAATCTTTAATAAGGTTAAGGCTACGATCGATGTGGATGGTAGCATTCGGATGGATACTAATACGTTTTGCGCCAGCTTTTGCAAAAGATTCAATCAGTGCATCTACAGGTTGAATCATGAGATGTACATCTATAGGAAGTTTGGGGAAGCGTTTGATTAAAGCATCGCAAAATGCAGGGCCAAATGTCAAATTAGGTACGTAGTGATTATCCATGACATCAAAATGAATAAAATCAGCTCCAGCTTTCATTACAGCATCGACTTCAGTGCCAAGACAAGTAAGATCAGCGGATAATATTGAAGGTAATATATGGTAAGCCATGGTTTATGTATTTAAAATTCGGTGTATACGCATATAATATGCTGTCTTGAAAAAACATTCTATTGCTATCGTGTGGAAAGCAATAAATTGTTTTCAGGTAGCATGATTATGGTGCATAGGATGCTGCGGAGCATAATAAACTTCTTCAATATTTGAACTCAATATTGAGAATTTGAACAAAATCTGAGATAATATCAGACCTAGTCCTGATTTTATATTGAGTTAAGTTACAGAAACCTAATCATGCTTTTAGGGAGAATAATATGAGTCAAAATTGGCCTACCAGAGACAAAGATTTACAAACCGCCCGCATGATTATGGAAGAATATGCTAGTGAGCGTGAAAGTGATACTTTAGGTCTTTTTGAAATTGTTGTGGATCAAGCCGAGAAAAAGATGAGTTTTCGTTTATCCGGATGGGTTATTACTTTAGCGAAACATTTTAATTCAATGTATGGATTGGATCAGGGCGATTTTGTTATCCGACAAGTGATTACACGTTGTTTTACTCAGGGACAAACATTACATTAAATTTTTCTAAAATATTATGTTGTAACATAAACGTAACGTTTGTCTCTTGCAAAGGTAGGAATGTGACGTATTAAGACGGCATTCGGTTCTAAATGGAAGTAGTTCAATACAAAAGTTTATACACATGGAAAATTCTGCATTGCTGCAATCAAAATCATGGTTTATCGAAAAATATCTGTCAGATTTACATCATCCATTGTCTGACAGCGTAAAAAAACTTACTCTTATTAGCGACTATGCGTGCAGACATATTCAATTGTTAAAAAACTTACTGATGACGGATAATTGTCATTCTGCTTTGTCTCGCGAGGATTATTTTCATGCACTAAAAAGCACCGCATTATGTTTACCGATTGCAACTTACTTACGTGTCGTGCGCCAATTTAGAAATACCCAACTTTTGCGGCTTCTTCTTCTTGAGATGGCCGGTATTATTCATGTTGAAGAAGCAATCGAATCTTGGTCCGATTGTGCCGATGCTTTGATATTGCACGTTTTAGATTATTGCAAACAAACGCTTTCTTTACGTCATGGGACGCCGCGTGATAGAGAGGGAAATGAAGTTTATTTATATACCCTTGCTATGGGTAAGTTAGGGGGAAGAGAACTCAACTATTCTTCGGATGTTGATCTGATTTTTGCTTATACGCTTGTAGGTGAAACTGACGGTGAAGAGCGTATTGATAATCAACATTTTTTTAGTAAATTAGTCCAGCAGCTCGTTCAAGTTTTGCAAAATATAACCGCAGATGGATTTGTTTTTCGTGTCGACTTGAGGCTACGTCCTAATGGAGATAGTGGTCCTTTGGTGTCAAGTCTAGCAGCACTAGAAACTTATTATCAAGAACAAGGCCGTGATTGGGAGCGCTATGCTATGGTTAAGGCTCGTGTAATTACGGAGTCACTCGACGAGGTACATCCTTGGTTTGCGCGGTTAATCGTCCCTTTTGTTTATAGGCGTTATGTTGATTTTAGTGTGATTGAGTCTTTGCGTAGTATGAAGGCAATGATTGAGAGAGAAGTAGAGTTAAACCCACGATTAGATGATATAAAACGAGGCAAAGGGGGAATACGAGAGGTCGAATTTGTTATTCAGAGTTTTCAACTAATTCGCGGAGGCCGGCTACCGCAACTCCAAGAACAAAATGCTTTATCGGCACTGAGTGTTTTAAAACGGGAAAAACTATTACCACATACCGATGCTTTAAGACACGCTTATCTGTTTTTGCGCCGATTGGAAAATATGTTACAAAGTTTAAATGATCAACAGACTCACTCTTTACCGGAAGATGTAATAAAACAAGAACAAGTTACTTTAGCTATGGGGTTTTCTTCTTGGAATGATTTAGTAATCAAATTAAACAAATATCAGCGCATTATTAGCTATGCATTTCATTCAATACTTGGCAAAGTCAAAGACTATGAAAATGATAAAAGGCTATTAGATAATCAGTTATCAAGTCTTTGGCAAGGCCATGTTGAAACCGGTATGGCAATTAATTTATTAACCAGCTTGGGTTTTATAAACGCTTCTTATTGTTATCAAATGATTCATTCCTTTCGTCATAGCCCTCGCTGTCGACGTTTAACCCAAGGCGCACGTATGCGCTTGGATCGGTTAATGGTGATGTTGCTTGCAGAACTTACTCATGTTGAAAAAACGGATGAGGTGTTATTGCAAGTGATGCATTTACTTGAAAATATTGTAGGACGTAGCGCTTATTTGGCTTTAATCACTGAAAATCCGCAGGTACTTACTGAATTATTGTTTTGGTTTGCTCATAGTCCTTTTATTACTTCATTATTAGTGAATCAACCGTTTTTACTCGAAGTCTTGCTGGATCAAGGGCAAGAATGGCGCCCATTATCGCTTCACCAATTGCAACAACAATTGATTGAAAAATTGGGCCATCATGATGATATTGAGGTGCAGGAAGAAATTCTGCGTCAGTTTAAATTGGCGAATTGGTTGATGGCTGCTCGTGCAGAATGTTATGGGTTCTGTAGTTCTGTACGAATTGGACAATTTCTGTCGGATGTGGCGCAAGTGATTGTGAATCAGGTTTTGCAGCTTGCTAGTGAACAATTGGGCGTACGCTATCCTGAAATAGAGCAAACCAAAACACATTTTGCAATTATTGCTTATGGGAAATTAGGTAGCCGTGAAATGAACTATGCATCTGATTTGGATTTAGTATTTTTATATACAGCAAAACCATCAGAAGAGGCTTTGGTGACACGATTAACCCAAAAAATTTTACATATGCTGACTACTCGTTCCCAATCTGGAGTTCTTTACAGTGTCGATACACGTCTTAGGCCCTCTGGTGCTGCTGGACTATTGGTTAGTCATGTGGATGCATTTGTTGAATACCAAAAAAAACAGGCATGGACATGGGAACATCAGGCTTTATTAAAAGCACGGATCTTAAGTGGTAATGCCAAAATTAGACATCATTTTATGCAATTGAAAAAATCGGTAGTGCAAATAGAGCGAAATAAAACCACTTTGCAGCACGATGTATTGTCTATGCGATCCAAGATAGAACATTATCAAACTAAAGATCCAATAGCTCGGGGATTGTTAGATTTAGAGTTTTTAGTGCAATATTTGATACTTCATTTAAGAAATCCTTCTTTGGCTCGATATACCCACACATTAAGTCAATTGCACCATTTATTTTTAGCCGGCGCTTTCAATAAAGAACAATACCTTTTTTTGAAAAAAGCGTATAAGAAACACCATCAGCTATTACATTTGAATTTATTACGTCCAAATACGGTAAGTAGTGATGGCATGCAAAATGAAATTATGAGAATTTCTCGCGATTTTTTTGATTAATCTTTAAACTCTGCATATAAATCATAATCATCACTATCTGTAATCATTACTTCGGCGAAAGATCCACTTTTAATTCCTGGAGTAGGGGGGAGAATCACAAGACCATCAATTTCTGGTGCATCACCTTTGCTACGCGCAATAATTTGATCGCCATCAATTTCGTCAATTAATACTGTTTGGGTTTTACCAATTTTACTTTCCAATTTATTACGACTAATTTCTGCTTGTAATTGCATGAAGCGGTGGTAGCGTTCCTCTTTTATTTCTTCGGGAACGGGATCGCTTAATTCATTCGCTTTAGCTCCTTCGACTGGAGAATATTTGAAGCAACCTACACGATCTAATTGTGCCTCTTCTAGGAAGTCGAGTAACTCTTCAAATTCTTCTTCTGTTTCTCCAGGAAAGCCAACAATAAACGTGGAGCGAAGCGTAATCTCTGGACAAATCTCGCGCCAAGAGGCAATCCGTAAGAGGGTATTTTCACTACTTGCCGGGCGTTTCATTGCTTTAAGTATTCTTGAGTTGGCATGCTGTAAAGGGATATCCAAATAAGGAAGAATAAGACCATCGCGCATTAAGGGTATAATTTCATCAACATGCGGGTAAGGATAGACATAATGCAAACGGATCCAAATGCCTAATTGACCTAATTGTTCACATAAATCAAAAAATCGGGTATTGATGGTTTTTTCTTGCCAAGTTACTGGTTGATAACGCGTGTCTACTCCATAAGCGCTAGTATCTTGAGAAATCACTAAAATTTCATTAACTCCGGCATCCTTTAATTTCTTAGCTTCGGTTAATACTTGTGCCATTGGATAACTTTGTAATTTTCCTCGCATCGTGGGAATGATGCAAAAAGTACATTTTTGATTACATCCTTCAGATATTTTTAAATAAGCATAATGGCGTGGAGTTAATTTAATTCCTTGGGGAGGAACAAGTTGGGTAAAAGGATCAGTTGGTGGAGGTAGATGTTGATGTACTGCATTGACTACTTCTTCATAGGCATGTGCACCGCTAATATGGAGAACATCAGGACAAGCTTCTTTGATGATGTCCGCTTTTGCCCCTAAACAACCGGTAACAATAACACGTCCATTTTCTGCCATTGCTTCTTTAATGGTATCTAGCGATTCTTTAACCGCACTATCAATAAAACCACAAGTATTAATAACGACAACACCGGCATCTTGATAACTGGAAACTAATTCATATCCTTGAGCACGTAATTGGGTAATAATTCGCTCTGAGTCAACTAGAGCTTTAGGACAACCAAGGCTAACAAAACCAACTTTATGATTCATATTATTTTAACTGTAAAAAAAATGAACTAATTATACCTCTTCTTTAATGCTATTCCAATAATTCTTATTTAATTTTCTCATGTTTGGAGTGTATCGTGTGGACCGAAATGAAGAGAGTTGATGGACGAATTAAGGATTTCGTCATTTTCGCGAAAGCGGAAATCCATTTCTAGAGGAGCATTGTGCTTCCATCAACATGGGAACCCGCTTGCGCGAGGACGACTACAGATTTCCTAAGTTAAGTTGAGTTCGGAATAAGGATGTCATTAAACTCTGTTTTTAGCACGATCCGTTCGGGCTGAGGAGGCTTTTACGCCGTCTCGAAACCTACGCAGGACACTTGAACGCTCGCACTAAGGCTTCGAGACAACGCTATGCGTTTCCTCAGCCCGCACGGATCCGAGTAAATTTACGTCCGTTTATCCTGAGCTCATGGTAAGTTAATGACAGTAAAGCATCGGCTAGCCCGAACGGACCTAGATATAGACCCGATCTTATATAATCCTTATCCGATACTCACGTTAATTTAAGGACATGCTTTTTCGAGCTTCCTCTAAATTTTCATGAAGCTTACTACCACGAGAGTTCCAGAAACTCATAGCATTGCTTGCAGTATTATCACTTGGGATGAAAGGAGTCAGATATAAGAGACTTGGTAAAAGTGTTGTGATGAGGTGACGTGCAGCATACACCACATGGGTAATAAATCTTGACAAGGAGTCACGATGCGTTTTTAAGGTTTCTGCTCCATCATTAAGAGTGATAAAAAACTTAGTAACCCTATCAGAGGGCTTCAAAGAAGACTTAGTATCTCTCAAGTCTTGTATCAAGTGCTCTATTAAATCAATTTTACTTGCTGTTCTTATTCTTTTGATTTCATCCATGCTCGTTAAATCTTGAGATTTAAGATAATCGTAGTATTTTTGGGTCATAGGCAACAATTTATTTTGAATTAGTTCAAAATATTTATGCTCAGTTTTATTATTCACAAGAGACATTAAGTGTTCATTTTCATTGTTTAATCTTGCACTAATTCCAATGCCTTCAACAAATAAATCTAAAATACTATTTAGTGAATTTGTTAATTCTTCAATTTCCTTATTGTTTTGAGCTATTAACTCGCTAGTTTCATTTTCTAACTTTTTAAAGTCCTTGCTTTTTTTATCTGCTAGCGCTTTAGCTTCATTTAATGCTTTTTCTTTCTTCCCCAGCTCTTTAGATTGTAAATCGATCAATGTGGTGATGCTGATTATTTTTGTTTCTGGTGTAAACGTTGGAAAACCATTTTGCTTAAAGAGTTCGCATTGTTGGTGTTTCTTTGAATACCTTACAATGTTCCATCCTTTATCCGTATCTGATAAGTTAATTGGTGTTCCAATTAAGGAGTCAATTCCTTTTTCATTAAGTGTACCATCTTGATTTTTTACCGGAAGTGAAGTGGTACGAAGCTGCTGTTTTTCGCTTTGATCAATTTGATCTATTCTGATATGGGTTAGTAGATCAGGTGTTTTTAGGATGGTTGTGGCAATAGCGGCCTGATTCTTGCGATAATTACATGTATCTGCTCCAATACGATGTAAAACCACCTCTTTCTCATTGGTATTATAAGTGTTTTTATAAATACGCGGACGTTCTGCTGGTATATGACCATGATATATTTCGTGTACACCACTATCGTATAATTTATGCAAAGTCTCTTCTTTTAAGGTATTTCCAAAAGCACCATGAATTAGGGTTGCTCCACCATTGCGCGCCGCTGGAAGTCCCATACTAACGAGTTCAGCGAGTCCATAATTAAGCCTTAAAGTTGACTCTTTAGCTAAGTGATTTGCATGAGTGTATAACGTCCATAACACAGTATACCAAGCATTTTCAGCGTCGATTAATTCCTGAATATTTCGTGCAATTAATTTTCCTTTTTCATTTCTGGGAGGTAAATTGCCGTTGAAGATTTTAGATAATATATCAGCATCAACTAATTCCTCTAAAGTACTTGGTAGTAGGAAAGAATTATCGTCAATACCGCCATGGGTAAATAAAGTACTACCAATTTGTGCGCCTAATTGGCAATAACCAAGATATTGGACATAAGGGCTGTTAGGATTGGTAAAGTAGTATTTCACAAATTCTAAAGTGGCTTCTTGATTATCGACCACTATTTTATTCTCTTCCCAATGAGCAAAACCTTTTTCTAAAGCGAGATCTTCCCATAATTCAGGAGCTCCAGTACTGTTTGCAAACTGCCATTTTATAAATAAAATCTGTTTTTCTGTATCAGTGAGCTTATTAAATAAAGTGATTAGTTTTTGAGAGTCAGACTCCTTAGGCCAATTTAACTCGTCTATAAGATAAGTTAAAAATAATTTTGCTTTATCATTACCATCTACCCAAACAAGCGATGGGTTACGAGCTGTTCCTTTATTTTGACGCTCCTCTGGAGTTAAGTGAACATCATTTAGAAATACCTGATTGATAGAGTTGATGCTTAATTCATTCAGGATGCGAAGCTTGGTTGTTTCGCGATTACCAAGAATGGAAATCATTCGCTCCCCGTACACCTTATGAGTATTGTTGATAATTTCAACGAGACGTATATTATGCGGATCTTGTCGGCCTGTGTTACTGCGTGATTTATCAGTAAGATCACCAATGTTCACACAAATGACATTTTCTGGTAGTTGAATGCAGGTTTTGCCGTCTTTGGTTACTAGGGTGAAATCATTCTCTTCGAGAGCAAGTTTAGGAAAACTTTCCCTATAGGTTTTTTTATAAAGAGCTAGACTTCGTTCCAAAAAACTTAAATCGCCTTCAAGATCAGCAAAGGTGATTATCATTTGTCCCTCATATAATTCATGATGGGTATTTTTTGTCATTATCAAATGCTCCTGAAAAGTTAAATTTTCCGAGATGCTACACAAATAGACGTTTTTTTTACCAATAAAATTTGCTAATATGTGATATGAAATTTACAAATAATATATTATTTACAATAGGTTATTAGTGGTTTGTGACAGGATAACTTCTTAACAGGTGGGTTACAACTGAATTTAATGTAAACGGTTAAGGCTACTTTAGAGCGGTTTGGAGTTTAAAGCATAAATCAGTCAAGCAAGGTCTGACTACTTATGCTTACTGGATTTGCTGTAAAGTTTTTAAGAATTTATCGGTAGAAATTTCACCTACTAGTTTAAACTGATTCAGTTCCGTTCCTTTGGTGTTAAAAAAGATAAAAGTAGGAGGAGCTACCACATCAAAGTAAGTAAGTATTGCCTTATTTTCAGCGTTCTGTGCGGTAACATCGATCTTAATTACCGTAAATTGCGTTAAGGCATCTTGCACTTGAGAGTCTTTAAATGTGGTTGCTTCCATCACCTTGCAGGAATGACACCAATCCGCATAAAAGTCCAACATGATGGGTTTGCCTTGCGATTCTAAAATCGCTTGCTTTATGTCACTTAAATTCTGTACTTGTGGTGTTTTAACGTGGAGGGAATTTGCAGTGTATGCACTAGTTAAAGGCTGTAAAGGATTGGTTGCTCCCATACTGGCACCTACTAAAATTAAGAAACCATATACGAGCAAAATCAGTCCTACTCCTTGGCTGAATTTTTCACGATTTGTGAGGGAGTAGGTGAGTGCGCCACTATAAATACCTGAAAATATAAGCAAACAAGCCCATAATCCCATGCTGATTAAAGAAGGAACTATGCGAGAAATTAAATCAATAGCAACCGCAATGAAAAGAATACCAAAAAGTGCTTTAATCGTATTCATCCAACTGCCAGTTTCAGGTAACCATCGACCTGCGGAGGTCCCAATCAGCAGTAAGGGCGTGCCCATTCCCAAACCCAAGATGAATAACGTCAAACAACCCAAAAGAACATTTCCAGTTTGAGCAATATAGGTGAGCACTCCAATTAAAGGTGCAGTAACGCAAGGAGAAAGAATCAGAGTAGACAAACATCCCATGATTGCAGCTCCTAGATAGTGGCCGCCCCTACGATTACTTGTACCGTGTATTTTTGCTTGCCAAGAATGCGGTAATTTAAATTCATAAAATCCAAACATGGATAAGGCTAAAAGAATAAAAATGAGGCTGAATATTCCTATAGCCCAAGGTGATTGCATGCTGATTTGCAGATTGGCTCCGAGTAAGGCGACTACCGCTCCAATTATTGCATAGGTTATTGACATACTTAAGACATAGCTTAAAGAGAGAAAAAAAGCTTTTCGAGTTGAAAGTTCCTTCCCATGGCCAACGATGATTCCCGATAAAACTGGAACCATAGGTAAGATGCATGGGGTAAATGATAAAAGTAGACCAAAACCGTAAAAAGTAATAAGAATAATAAACCAATTATGACTCAAAAAGACTTTTGAAATGCTATCATTTTGAGTTTCTTCTGCAGCTATTGGTTCATTAGTTGGTTGTTCTAGGTTTGCATGAGTTAATGCTAAATTGTTATTTATAGATAACCGTATTGCTTTTGTTTCTGGAGCATAGCAAAAACCATCGTCGGAGCATCCTTGATAATGCAAATCAATATAGGTTTCTCCGGATTGATCAGCTAAAATACTTACTGGAATAGAGACTTGATCACGATATACAGTATAAACATGTCCTTGCTTATCCGTTTTTTTTACTGTAGGGGGTAAACGAAGAGGGCCTAAATTAATGTTACTGTCTGACTTAGATATTAGCTTAATACGTTTACTGTATAAAAAATAATCTGGCTTTATTTGAAAATTGATGGCAAAAGTGTTGGGGTCGACTTTCGCTACATTCACATGAAACACTTCCGATGCGGGAAGTGGGTTTGCATGGAGAGCAAATGTAGCAACGTAACAAAATACCAATAAAAACCATTTTCTCATTCTGCAACCTTTTTCATAAAATTTAGAGTCTGGAACAGTTAGCTTCAGGATGCTTATGCTATCCCCGAACATGTAGATAACTATATCAGAACATAGTGTAGTGTGAATAAAGTTAAAACTAAAATTTTTTTTATTTTGACCCTTGAAAGTTTTTTCTTTGTCCCCATATGCGTTTCAGTAACATTGTAAATGAGTTTAAAGTTTAATTAATCAGGAGAAAGAAGCATGAAAATTCGTCCTTTACACGATCGAGTTGTTGTTCGTCGTATGGAAGAAGAGCGTACCACAGCCGGTGGTATTGTTATTCCAGATAGCGCTACTGAAAAACCAATGCGTGGTGAAATCATTGCTGTTGGTGCGGGTAAAATATTAGATAACGGTGATGTTCGCGCTTTAGCAGTAAAAGTAGGCGATATTGTTCTATTTGGTAAGTACTCCGGTACCGAAGTAAAAATCGACGGTAAAGAACTGGTTGTGATGCGTGAAGACGACATCATGGGTGTTATTGAGAAATAATTTGTTTCATTAGGAGAGATAAATAATGGCAAAAGAATTACGTTTTGGCGACGATGCTCGCTTACAAATGCTTGCTGGTGTTAATGCATTAGCTGATGCAGTTCAAGTAACAATGGGGCCTCGCGGTCGTAATGTTGTTTTAGAAAAATCATATGGTGCACCTACTGTAACTAAAGATGGTGTATCTGTTGCTAAAGAAATTGAATTTGATCAACGCTTCATGAACATGGGCGCTCAAATGGTTAAAGAAGTTGCTTCTAAAACTTCTGATACTGCTGGAGATGGTACTACTACTGCTACTGTATTGGCTCGTGCTATTGTAGTTGAAGGCTATAAAGCAATTGCTGCTGGCATGAATCCTATGGATCTGAAGCGTGGTATTGATAAAGCAGTTGCTGCAATCACCAAAAAACTACAAACCATGTCTAAGCCTTGCAAAGACAACAAAGCAATTGCACAAGTAGGTACTATTTCTGCTAACTCTGATGAAGCAATTGGTTCAATTATTGCTAGTGCAATGGATAAAGTAGGTAAAGAAGGTGTTATTACTGTTGAAGACGGTAATGGATTAGAAAATGAATTATCCGTTGTTGAAGGTATGCAGTTTGATCGTGGCTATATTTCTCCATACTTCATCAACAATCAACAAAGCATGACTTGCGAGCTTGAGCATCCATTCATTCTGTTAGTTGATAAGAAAATTTCTAGCATTCGTGATATGTTGTCTGTATTGGAAGGTGTTGCAAAATCAGGTCGTCCATTATTGATTATTGCTGAAGATGTTGAAGGCGAAGCTTTAGCAACTTTAGTAGTTAACAACATGCGCGGTATTGTTAAAGTATGTGCTGTTAAAGCTCCAGGATTTGGTGATCGTCGTAAAGCAATGCTACAAGACATCGCGATTCTGACTCATGGCCAAGTAATTTCTGAAGAAATTGGCAAGAGCTTAGAAGCTGCTACTTTAGAAGATTTAGGTACTGCTAAGCGTATCGTTGTTACTAAAGAAAACACAACCATCATTGATGGTGAAGGTAAGGCTGCTGAAATCAATGCGCGCATTACTCAAATTCGTGCTCAAATTGAAGAAACTACTTCTGATTACGATCGCGAGAAGTTACAAGAGCGTGTTGCTAAATTATCTGGTGGTGTTGCCGTGATTAAAGTTGGCGCTGCTACTGAAGTAGAAATGAAAGAGAAAAAAGCTCGTGTTGAAGATGCATTACATGCTACCCGTGCTGCTGTTGAAGAAGGTATTGTAGCCGGTGGTGGTGTTGCTCTAATCCGCGCACAAAAAGCTTTGGATTCTTTGAAAGGTGATAACGACGATCAAAATATGGGTATTAACATTTTACGTCGTGCTATTGAAGCACCTATGCGTCAGATCGTAGCTAATGCTGGTTATGAAGCTTCTGTCATTGTGAATAAAGTAGCTGAAAACAAAGATAACTACGGTTTCAATGCGTCTACTGGTGAATTCGGTGACATGGTTGAAATGGGTATTTTAGATCCAACTAAAGTAACTCGTATGGCATTACAAAATGCTGCTTCTGTAGCAAGCTTAATGCTGACTACTGAGTGCATGGTTGCTGATTTACCAAAGAAAGATGAAGCTGGTGCTGGCGATATGGGCGGCATGGGCGGAATGGGTGGTATGGGAGGCATGGGCGGCATGATGTAAGCCTCTCTTAACCCGTTCTTTTAAAACCCGTCTTTATGGCGGGTTTTTTTTAATAGCCTCTAATAAAATATTTCTATTGGTTTTAAAAGCATTTATCATCCAATAATTAAAAAATTACCAAGCTAGGAGTAACGATGGGAACAATAATTAAAAAATTGGAAGTAGTCTTGGCAGATACATATGCTTTGTATCTCAAAACGCAAAATTACCACTGGCATGTTAAAGGTGTGCAATTTAAAAGCTTACACGAGTTGTTTGAAATGCAATATAAACAATTAGCAGACGCTGTGGATGAAATTGCAGAGCGAATTTTAATTATAGGTCATAAAGCTCCAGCTACTTTTTCTGAGTTTAATGCGTTAAAAACCATCAAAGATGGCAATTCTAGTGCTGATGCAAACCAGATGGTGAGCGAGTTAGCTGAAGATAATGAGGCTTTAGTGAAGGATCTTAATAAAGCAGTTCGATTAGCTCAAGAACAGGGTGATGAGGGTACGGTAGCATTATTAAGTGAGCGTATCGCAGCTCATGAAAAAGCACATTGGATGTTAAGTGCTTCTCGCTAAGACTAATTTGTAATCCTAAATCTTCAAAAAGCGTCGCCTGCTGCGAAAGCAGGAGATCTATTCCTGGTTGCAAGCAACCAGGCTACTCATTTACGTTGATTTTGCTTTATTCACGCCAATCTTATTTAAGATAATCGTGAACGACTCTACCATAAGGTAAAGTGAGATCGGATAATATATGTACCGCATTTACTACGCGACGAACAGGAAGACTCGCTACTGGAGCTAATGCATGGTGCGCTAACTCTAATTGAGCAGGACCTTGCCAGGATCCTTTGATAACCACATCTTCTAAGTGATATTCGACAAGCTCACAAATACGGATACTCCCATCCACATGGGGAATGATTTTGAGTAAATAATTAGGAGCATTCATTGAGTCTGCTACTTTTTTTACATCTAAGGTTTCGTATTTGTAGCCCATTGTTGCAGTTGCGATACGAAAAGGCCCATATTCAAGAGTGCCTAGTAGTGTTTCATGAGCGACCTCAAGTTTTGGTTGAGCTAATTTCTTAGGAAAACCCCAGATTTCTCGACCTCCGGCTATGGGAGGCAGATCATCTAAAAACATTGCGTGAGTATATCCCCCCATTTTACCCTTATAACGCACAGGAA
This sequence comes from Legionella cincinnatiensis, assembly GCF_900452415.1. NCBI lineage: Bacteria > Pseudomonadati > Pseudomonadota > Gammaproteobacteria > Legionellales > Legionellaceae > Legionella > Legionella cincinnatiensis. The sequence goes on from NZ_UGNX01000001.1 coordinate 721,400, forward strand.
TTACCTGTCCTGATTCAGTATAATCACCAAATCCTGTTGAATCAGGCATGCGAATGAATTCGAATTTGACTAAAGGGTCTACTACTTCTAAAGGGGCAGGGACTATTTTGCGCAATAAATCTATATCCGTTTCATAAGTAACGATTAAATATTCTCTATTGATAAAGCGATAAGGGCCACGTGGGTAAGCTGGGCTGGTAAGTGGCATTGCAAAAGCTTGTTCTATTACCTCTGCTTCTTTCATTTCCAAACTCCTTTGGATGTGTATGGTGACAGACAGATTCTAATCATTTAATCTTTGTCATCCGTGGTACGCTTTTTCCACTGATAGTGGGTCTATGTTTAAGTTGAGGCCAATATTTACTCCATGAACCAGCCATGACTTACTACAAGTGATTGTCCTGTCAGGGCATTAGATTCAAAAGAAGCAAAAAATAAAGCAGTTTGTGCCACGTCATCAGTAGTAGTGAATACGCCATCGACAGTATCTTTCAGCATGACATTTTTAATGACTTCTTCTTCAGTAATTCCTAATTCTTTCGCTTGCTCTGGAATTTGTTTGTCTACAAGTGGTGTTCGAACAAAACCAGGACAAATGACGTTTGCTCTTACATTATGGGCTGCTCCTTCTTTAGCAACAACTTGACATAAACCAAGTAAGCCATGTTTTGCAGTCACATAAGGTGCTTTAAGCTTAGACGCTTCTTTGGAATGTACTGAACCCATATAAATGATACTGCCTCCTTTACCAGAAGCATACATGTGCTTTAATGCTGCACGAGTTGTTAAGAACGCACCGTCTAAATGTATAGAGATTAATTTTTTCCAGTCTGAAAAAGCTAATTGATCTACAGGGCTAATAATTTGAATTCCGGCATTGCTGACCATAACATCCACACCACCAAAATTTTCAGCTACAGCGTCTACGCCTTGATTGACTTCGTTCTCATCGGTGACGTTCATGGCAACTGCCATTGCTTCTCCACCTTTAGATTTTATTTCCTCAGCAGTGATATTGGCTTGAGATAAATTCAGATCAGCAATTGCAACTTTTGCTCCTTCTTTTGCATAAACTAAGGCTATTTCTTTACCAATTCCACTGGCGGCTCCAGTAATTATAGCTACTTTGTTTTTTAAGCGCATGATAACAATCCTTGTATTATTTTTGAGTTAATGGGTAATCATATAATTGAACTAAATTTTTTAAAAGTATAGCAATGGAAGTAAAATATTGCTTATTCTTCACCAAGAATTTTTAACAATCCATTTGTCCCAAGCTCTATGCTCGGAAGCCAAATAATGTGAATCTATTTGTAGGACTCAAGGGTCAACAGCCCCTAATCGTCCATAGATGCGTTACATGGATTAATACACAAAACCCAATGGGTTTAAAAACTTTAACCTCTTTAATTATAGAGGTTAAAGTTATTTTTTATATTAGTAATAATAATAATTGTAACCAGGACGATAGTAACGATGACGGTAGTAATATTGACGGTCTTGTTGCTGACCAATAGCATTACCTACGAGGGCTCCGGCTCCTGCACCTATTACTGTACCTACTGCACTTCCACCGGTAGCTGCATAACCTATACCCGCTCCAGCTGCTCCACCAACACCGGTTCCTATTTCTGTATTAGTACAACCACCGAGCATAAAAACTGATAAACTGAGAAAAAATAATGGAGCAATAATTTTTTTCATAGTGAACTCCCTTTTATGATTTAAGAATTTCTGCATTTATAAATTGATTTTTATTTGCAAGAAGATTCTAATTTCTTTATCTCCATTATGATTTTAGTACAAAAATAATTTTATTTGATAAATATTTATACAAATTTTGTATTTGTTGTAGGCATTTAAAAGACAAATTTTACTCTGACCCTCATTTTCCAGTAGTATTAGCACTATCGATTATAAAAAATAGAGGAAAATATGTTTAAAGGAAGCATAGTTGCTTTATTAACCCCCATGCTCAATGATCAAGTAGATGTTTCGCGTCTGCGTGAGCTTGTCGAATATCATATTGAAATGGGTACTCATGGTTTGGTTGCGGCAGGTTCTACAGGCGAATCAGGTACTTTATCTCACGAAGAAAAGATTCTTGTGATTAAAACCGTTGTTGATCAAGCTAAAGAGCGAATTCCTGTAATTGCTGGAACGGGTATGAATGCCACTCGCGATTGTATTACCCTAACTCAAGAAGCGATGGAATGTGGGGCCCATGCTGCATTAATTATGACTCCTGCATATATTAGACCAACTCAAGAGGGTTTATATCAACATTATTGCCAAATAGCTCAAGCGGTTGCCATGCCTATCATTCTTTATAATGTTCCAACTCGGACCGCTTGTGATATGTTACCTGAAACTGTAGCAAGACTTGCAAAAATTTCTAATATTGTGGGAATAAAGGACGCTACAGGTCAAATGACGCGTTTACAACAAATTTTGCGTCTTTCTGAAGGAAGTATTGATGTATTTAGTGGTGATGATTTTACCGCCGCATCTTGGATGCTAGCTGGGGCTAAAGGAAATATTTCCGCAGCAGCTAATATAGTTGCTAAATTAATGGCAAAATTATGTGATTTAGCTTTAGATGGGGATCATGCGGCATGTTTGCGTCTCAATGAGCAATTAATGCCTTTATATGAATTATTGTTTATTGAAACAAATCCTATTGCTATAAAATGGGCAGCAAACAAAATGGGTTTAATGGAAAATGAATTAAGAATGCCATTGACCTCTTTATCAAAAGAGCACCATGAGCCTTTAGAAAAAATATTGAAGAATTTGGAGTTGATCTAAGTGAAAAAATTGAGTTTTATTCTCGTTTGCATTGCTCTAATTTGTTCTGGATGCAGTCGTTATGCAAGTAATGGGGAACGTCTTTACTTAAATAGTCGTAATGGTCCAGTTTTGGAAGTCCCACCTCCATTATCGAGGGCAAATATCAGTAATTTTTACGATTTGCCACAACAAAACCAAGATGCACGTGTAAGTATTGCTCCACCTGTATCATAGAGGGTTTATTATGACACCATCGGAATCAGCTGAATTACTTATTGTTCAGGACTTATCGCAGCGTATTGTCGATGCGCAACGCAAGATCAGGATTCTTGATAGTATCAAATGGGATGACTCTATAAAAAAAGAGTTTTTTAAACATAAAGGTAAAAAACTCCCGCCTGTTGATAAAGAATATTATGAGAAAAAGCCTCTGCCATTTAATGTGTTTGAAAAGCAAGAGGAGTTTCGGAATATTTTACGTGATGCTCAGAATCAATTAGGACAATATTCTACTCTAACTCGTTTAATTCGACGCCAATGCGAAGAATACATTAGAGCAACACAAATGCTCGCTGCACGAGGTACGTCTGCATTTTCTGAAATAGCAACAGAACTGTATGGTAGTCCAAATGATGTATTTTATGCTGGGGGACCACGTATGTCAGAGATGGGTACATTGCTCTTTGATGTATTAACAGGCCTTAGTGTTCAATTGCAATCAGAAGCAGATGTAAAGCATTATACGCCGCAACAAGCACAAGAAATTTTACAAACTCGATTAGGAACTTTTTTTGACAAACACCCAGGTAAAGTCACTGTTATGGTAAGTGATGATATGATTGCAGATGCTTCCGCAGGTGCTGACAGTATTAAACTGAGCCAACAAGCCATGTTTAGTGATCGAGATCTTCGTTATTTAGAGGTGCATGAAGGATGGGTTCATGTAGGTACAACCTTGAATGGTTTGATGCAACCTAATTGTTTTTTTCTTTCTAAAGGCTCACCATCAAGTAGTGTTATCCAGGAAGGCTTAGCAGTGATCACGGAAATTGTTACCTTTTCTTCATATCCGAGTCGTATGCTAAAAATTACTAATAGAGTAATTGCATTAGATATGGTCACGCAAGGAGCAGATTTCCTTGATATTTATAATTATTTTTTAGGATGCGGTTTGAGTGAGGAAGACAGTTACAATCAAACAGTACGCGTTTTCAGAGGCAGTATCCCGACAGGTGGTCCTTTTACAAAAGATCTTTCTTATGCCAAAGGTTTTGTGTTAATTTACAATTACATTCGTTTTGCGATAAGCAAAAAACATGTTGAGTCGATTCCATTATTATTTACAGGTAAATTAGTTTTGGATGATTTGCCTTTGCTCACTGAATTAAAAGAGCGTCAGATATTGACAAATCCTGTTTATCTGCCACCTCCATTCCAAGATTTGGCTGCATTAAGTGCCTGGATGAGTTTTTCCTTGTACTTAAATCAGTTTGATTTGAATGAGATCCAAAAGAATTTTCGATTTTTGTTGGTTTAACTTTGATAAAAGATTAGAGGCTGTTGACTCTGGGTTTTCATTACCTCCGTGACGCATTTTATGCGCGCCCCAACTTTGCAAGAACCTAATATTGGTTCATACATACCGCTTGGCTCCCGCGTATAAAACGCGAGATGTAGGGGAGCAGAATGAATTGTCAACAAACTCTAGGTTTGAGTGGAAATACATGGTGATGTTATTTTTTAGAAAGAGATCATTTTTAAGTGTTCTCGAGTTCAATTTATAAGCTTATTCTTATAAAACCATGTTGCTATTTGTGGCCAAACTTTGTTGTATGCGTTTCATCATCATTCGACTTTCTTTCTTTCAATAATTCTTCTTGCAGCTGTTTTTCAATGCAGTCATCATCAAACAAAGGTTCTTTTTTCTCATATTCTTTAACCTTTTCCTTTATTTTTTCATTTTCAAAAAATTTTTTTGATTTCGATTCGTGGTGATTATTTGAATTATCAGGTTTTCTTGATTTATATGACATTTGATTTTCCTCTACTCAGCGTAAATATCGTTTAATAGTCCAGTTTCTGATCATTGCTATCATTCACATCATATCCTGATTTAGATAATAGTTCATTGGAGCTCATGGATAAACTTCTTTTTATCGATCGAGAGAAAAATTGCTCTCTATTAAGGATTGGCTCTATAAGTCTTTTACCACGAAATTCCGCTAATTTTTCCGAATCATAAATTTCTGCTTTTTTCTCTTTCATATCTATCCATGCAACATAAACAGGAGTGGTACCATGTGGCACGTTAGTATCATAAATAGATATTTGAATGTTTTTATTCCCAATTAATTCTTGATTGGAAAGCATTTCATACGTTGATAAAGTTACATTGCGATGTGAGTTGATTAAATAAGAGGTTTGTACGTATCGACCGGTACTTTCCCCTCGTTGTTGGGCTCTTTTTACTGAGCTTTCAGGATCCACCGTAACAATTGAAATTTCAAGTTTACCATTATCTTGTGTTCCTAATTGAATTCTATCATTTGCTGGAGCTACTCCATCAATCAACATATGAGGCGCACTACATTGATTGACCTTTTGGCGCATTTTTTCGTAGCCCATAAGTGTAATATAAGATGCTTCATCATTGTTTAAAGATACATGCAGCTCATTATTCGTTCCCAATTGTTCCTGGCGTCCTTGGCATACTAATATTCGATGTGTGTCCGTATTAATTTTTACCATATCTCGTTCATCGATACCCTTTGTTGTTTTGGCCTCATGAAGCACTTTAGCGAGAATGGTGCCTTTTCCTGATGCAGGAGCTCCAGCTAACATAAGTGTTAATCGCTCCGCTCCTTGATGTAGTGATAATTTTTGCAGTGGCGCTTCTGCGATAATTGTTCCCTTTGCATCATGGATGGGAAAAAGAGTTTCTTCTGCAACAACCTGATTAATTAGTTCTTTAATTTGAGGCGTTATATTCGACTGAAGGCATTTTTTCATCTCTTCATTGTAAACCATATCTTCTATGGTCATTTTTACTAACAAAGGAAAAGCTTCTTCTTGATTAATATTGTGTTTCAGTAAAAATTTATTTGATACTTGGTATAGTCCACTTTCAAAGGCTGCTTTTATTCTCTCGTAAACCTCTTTGTATTTAGCCAAAGAAGGATCGAGTTCTTCTTTTGCATGGATTGCAGCAAAGGCTTTTAGTGCAGTAATTTGTGCTGTTTCTTGAATTGCGTGCTCAAAATCGTTAAAGTCGATTTTAGAAACTTTGCCATAAATATGGTCTACATATTTATATAAATCAAGTTCTTCACCACATTGAACTTCTGTTTCAATAGTTGCAATGGTATCGAAGTATACGATACGTTCAATTGGATAGGTAATAAGGCTTTGGACCGTGGGGTATTTAGGTTTTTCTGTCTTAGAATATACGGCATTACACGCCATTATTTCAGCAATATCCAGCTTTGGGCGTTGACAGCTTTGCAAATTTGTATGGGTATATATGGGTTCTATGCCAGATTTGATCATTTCTAAAACTTGAGTTGCTGGAACATTTTCGATGTATTTAATTGTTTCATCAATTTTATTAAGCATAGTTCATAACCTATTTAGTCAAAATATTAGTTAAAAAAATTTATTAAAATAATAAAAAACTCATATACTCATGCTAAATGAGCAATACAGTTGTGTATGTTAGGGCGATAATTTTCATTGTCTTTAAGTTAACGTCAGTTATGGATAACGATCCGATCACTTATCCATAACTCATGTAAGTTAATGAAGTCTTCATCTTTATGCAGGTGACACTCATTCTACCAATGGATCACTTGTACATGAATCACAACTCCATACCTTACTGACTGAAGTATGCGGAGGATTCAGTTGTATTATATTTTACACGCTACTGCTTCTCTATACTCGTTGTTGACCTCTTTTTCTGGGAGACGGGCAAAAAACTGATGAATATTTTTATTATGATATAATTTAGGCTTAGCATGTTCTTTCATTGTTCTTGCTAATAGAGGATGCTCAGTAACTAGCTTTTGAGCCTGCTCTTTAATGTATGAATCATTAGATTTTTGAATCATTCCTAAATAATGAACAGCCTTTTTCACATCATTTACATCATTTGTTTGGGCCAATATTTGGCACATCACCAGCATTGCATTAGTACATCCCAAATTAGCTGATTGGCGCATAGTTTGTTTGTACTGAGAAGAATTTGGTGGATAGATGTGCGCTAAATGATATAATGCCATAGGGTTATCTTGAGCTAAGGCCAACATTTTAGGTAAATGCTGTACCACAGCTGCTTTTATGGCTGGATCATTTGGTGACTTATGTAGCTGGTTTACTAATGCAGCAAATTCATTACTTGATGTGGCCATTTCCTTACCCCCAACATTAACTACTCTTTTGTGTAGAATAAAAGATGAAGGTTAAGGTAAGATTAAGCCCAAGTTTCTTTACGATTTTTTTACGTTTTTAAATATTGCCCATCCTAAATGAAACAACATATGCGCTAATATCGCTGTAATCAGCCCATATTGCCAGAATAAGTACCCAAAAAGTAAGGATTGATAAAGGCTAAGAACAATAAAAGAATAGAGAAAACGTCTGCTTGAAATGCAACCAGCAGCTACATAGGCCGGAAGTTGTCCTAGAGCAAATATTAAGCCACTAATAAAAATTGCAATCCACGTGGTGAGGGTGGCATATTCCTTAGTAAAAAGTAAACTAAAAAATACAGTTAAATTCATAAGTCCCCAACGGGCGATAACTTCTTCTACAACACCTCCATAAAGGACACAACCATCAACGCCCAGCGTAAAACGAATTTTTTCTATAATTTCTAGACTTTTTTCGTCGATGATTCGTTTTATTATTCCATAATACAGAATACAAAAAACAAGAAGTCCGAAAAATGCATACAAGAATGCGGGTAATAAAATAGGTAAAAGTACCCCTACTCCAGCGGTACCTTGTAAGAGCGCTTCAAGTTCAGGAGCACGTAAACCAGTAGTTGGAGATAAGACTGTCCCAGCGATACTCAAGATTAAGACCATGAATAGAGTTTGCAAAATGGCAAAACGACTTATTCTTTTTTTTAATTCTTCAGAATTATCGGGTAATAAAAAATAAATTAAACGTTTTATAGCTATGGTTACTCCTGGAATAGATAAGCAGAATAAAACGATAGTTAAGGGCCAATTGAGGATCATTTTTCATCCTTAAGTAATACAGCGTAAAAGAAACCATCCATACCTTGTTCCCCAGGTAGAATTTGTTGACCGTATTCTGTCGTATGTCCCCAAGGCCAAGATTTTTTGATTAAGTTACAGTCAGGATTATTTTTTATAAAGTTAGCTATTTGTTGTTCGTTTTCGGCAATCATTATGGAGCATGTAGCATAAACAAGTACCCCACCTTTTGCTAATAAAGGCCATAAAGCGTGAAGCATAGTATGCTGAATTTTTGTAATAGCGGTAATTTCTTCATCGTTGCGAAGTAATTTAATGTCTGAATGGCGTCGAATAACTCCAGTTGCCGAGCAAGGGGCATCTAATAAAATCCTATCGAAGAATCTTCCGTCCCACCATTGAGATGGGGCTAAAGCATCTCCTTGGAGCAAGGTAGCATGCAAATTGAGACGATTTAAGTTTTCTCGAACTCGGCCTAATCTTTTAGAATCAATATCTACAGCAACACATTCTGCGAGATGAGGTTCTTTTTCTAAAATATGGCAGGTTTTCCCTCCTGGAGCACAACAGGCATCAAGTACACGAAGGCCGGGTTTTAAAGATAATAATGAAGCTGCTAATTGGGCTGCTCCATCTTGTACTGAAACTAAACCTTGAGCAAATCCGGGCAATTGATGTACATCAGACGGTGTTTCTAGAACAATTGCTTCGGGTGCAATAGGATGAGGAGCAGCGGCGATATCTGCTTGCTTTAAAAGATGTAAGTAATCCACTACCGATATTTTTCTCAGATTGACTCTTAAAGTCATAGGAGGATGGGCTTCGTTTGCCTTGGTTATTGCTTGCCAGTCGTTGGGCCAATCCGTTTGCAAACGTTTTAATAACCATTGAGGATGGCCATAAAGAAATAAGGGATCCTTATTAAGTCGAGTGAGAATTTCATTCTGTTGGCGACAAAAATTACGTAATACGGCGTTTAGTAAGCCTTTTGCCCATCCCTTTTTTATTTTTTCAAGTAATGCTACGGTTTCTTTAACTACGGCATAATCAGGTAACTTCATATAGTGCAATTGATAGATTCCTATCAATAGAGCAACCCAGATTTCTATTTCTTTAGGTTTTTTCTGCATGAGGCAGTTTGCTATTGCTTGCAGACGAAAATAATGCCGGCAAAAGCCAAAACAAATTTCTTTAGTCATTGGCGAGACTTCAGCAGAAGATGGCATAAGCTGCGACAAAGACGTTTTTTCAACCAGTAAATGGGTTAGAATGTTTAGGGCATGTAATCGTTCATTAGGCCTCTTTCGAGGCTCTATTGCGGTGGAGCATTGTTTTGAGTCTCTTCGCACTTTTTTCTCTGCGATGAACTGTGAAGGAGGCCTATTCTTGTTCATCAAAGCAAAAACCTACATGCACTTGTGATTTAGAAGCATTTAACCAATCTGCTATAGAAATGACTTTTGCACCAGGAAGCTGAATTTTCTCTACAAGCAAAGCTTGGTCTCCAGTTGCAATCAGTAAGCCTTTTTTATCGATGCTGACTACTGTGCCAGGAGCTTGCCCAAATGGTGTCGCTATAACTTTGGCTTGGTGAATACGTAAGATCTCTTCACCAAAGAAGGTGTATGCTATAGGCCAAGGGTTGAAAGCGCGAATTTTGCGATCAATTTCTGTTGCGGTTTGTTGCCAATTAATACAAGCATCTTCTTTATTAATTTTACTGGCATAAGTGGCTAATTCTTCTTTTTGGATTTCTGGTTTTGCTGTATGGTTGGCTAATTCATTAAGTGTATCCAATAAAGGTTGAGCGGCAATTTGTGCTAGCTTATCATGCAAACTGTTTGCAGTTTCTGTCGATGTTATAGGGCAAATTACTTTATGTAGCATTGCTCCGGTATCCAAACCCGCATCCATTTGCATGATGGTGACCCCAGTTTCTTGATCGCCATTCAAGATGGCTGATTGTATTGGGGAGGCACCTCGCCAGCGAGGTAATAAAGAAGCATGTACATTAATACAACCTAATCTTGGCGTTTCAAGAATTACTTTAGGAAGTATTAATCCATAAGCGATAACAATCATGATATCTGGTTTTAAAGCCGTTAACTCAGCAATTGCTTCAGGATTCTTAAAATTAATGGGTTGATAGACTGGGAGTTGATGTTTTAAAGCCCATTCTTTTACAGCAGAAGCGTGTAGCTTTCGGCCTCGACCCGCAGGGCGATCAGGTTGAGTATAAATCGCTTGGAGATTGTGGTTTGAATGCAACAATGCATCAAGACAAGGAATGCCGAATGCAGGTGTACCCGCAAAAACTATATTTAAGTGGCTCATGATTTGCGTGTGTGTTGACGTTTAAATTTTTCTAATTTTTTTCGTGCCATGGCTTTTTTTAATGGCGAGAGCAAATCAACAAATAACTTACCATTCATGTGATCAATTTCATGTTGCAAGCATTCAGCGAGTAAGCCATCAGCTTGGATTTCAAAGGGGTTACCTGTTCTATCTAATGCTTTTACTGTAACTTTCTCAGCGCGAATCACTGTATCATAAGCGCCAGGGACAGAAAGACAGCCTTCTTCAAATTTTTTTTCCCCTTCAGATGCTATGATTTCAGGATTAATAATAACCAGTTGATTTTTTTTATCGCCGACAACATCGATGACAGATAATCTCAAACCAACACCAATTTGGGGGGCTGCAAGTCCTACACCACGAGCGGCATACATAGTCTCAAACATATCCTCAATTAAAGTTTGTAATTTATCATCAAAATGAACGACAGGTTTTGCAACCTCTCTTAATCGAGCGTCAGGTAAGTAAAGAATTGTATGAATGGCCATTGTTTATCTGGTTCTCTGCATATAAAAATCATGTTATTATCCTTGATATATTGTAAGGCTGCAAGATATTCCAACAAAGGATTGACTCCATGAGATTTGTTCTCTCGCTATTCTTTTTTTTCTTTTCTGCTTTAAATTATGCGTGCTGTTTATTTATTCAATTCGGTGACTAATCCATGAATAATTTACCCTTTTATCTTGCTTTAAACCGAATGGAAAAAGTTGGTCCACGTACTGTGGTAAAGTTGCATAAGCGTTGGCCTGATCTACAACAAATGTTTCAGCTTACAGCAACGGAATTAGAACAAGCGGGAGTATCTAGCGCTTTAGCGCAAACCATAGCTGGTTTTGATTTCAGTTTGATCCAAATGGATTTAGATTGGTTTAAGGCTGCAGAGGATCATCATCTATTGACTTGGGATTCACCAGAATATCCCGCTTTATTAAAAGAAATTACCGATCCTCCTCTAGTTTTATATGCCAAAGGTCAACTTTCTTGTTTGCAGCAACCAAAGCTTGCTATAGTGGGGAGCCGTAATCCAACTGTAACGGGAAGCGAAAATGCGCGAATGTTTGCAAAATCAATTGCAGCTTATGGTGTTACTATTGTAAGTGGCTTGGCTTTAGGGATTGATGCGCACGCTCATATGGGATGTTTGGAGGCTGAAGGCCAGACAATCGCTGTCCTAGGAACAGGAATAGATTGTATTTATCCGCACCGGCATGTAACACTTTCCCAACATATTAGTCAAAATGGGCTTCTATTAAGCGAGTTTCCCTTAAAAAGTCCGCCAATCGCTGGACATTTCCCGAGAAGGAATCGTATAATAAGTGGTTTATCATTGTGCACTTTGGTTGTTGAGTCAGCAGTAAAGAGTGGCTCATTAATCACAGCACGAATGGCCTTGGAACAAAATCGCGATGTTTTAGCGATCCCAGGCTCCATTCATAATCCTATGGCTCGAGGGTGTCATTATCTGTTACAGCAAGGAGCTAAGTTAGTGACTTCAGTGGCTGATGTCCTCGAGGAGTTAATGATTGATTCAAAAGAGCAAACAACGAGTAAAGCGATTTTATCTCTTGCCAGTGAGAATAAAAACCTAGTAAAGTTCATTGGTTTTGAAATGACTACTGTTGATCAGATCATTTTACGTAGTGGATGCACCGTTGAGCAAGTGATTCGCGAGCTTGCAGAATTAGAATTGAGTGGGGCTGTTATATCTGTCCCCGGTGGCTATATGAGGTGTTAGTATATGAAAGATAACTTATTTGAGATGTTGTTGAGTTTATTTGAAACAAGTCTTACGCAGCTACAAAAAAGCCATAAAACCGCTGATCAAGATGCAATCGAATCTAACGACGAAGAGAGTTTGGCTTCTGAAGAGCAGATGGTGCATTTGAAATCGCAACAACATACCTCAACTCGGGTATTTACCTATGATGAGCAAATAAAGCTAACTAAGGCTAGTTATCAATTTCTTGTACGTATGAAATTATGGAACGTTCTTAATACAGAATCTTTTGAAATCATTATGAATCAATTACAATTTTCTGAATCTCGCATTGTGACTCTGCAAGAGACTAAATGGACGATAAGGAATGCGCTAGCTAATAGCCTAGATGAAGATCAATTGGCTTTTCTTGATTTAGTTCTTTATCAATCAGAAGATGAGTTGACATTACATTAATATCATCTATTACCTATATTACGGGAAGATATTTTAAATAGTTCATTCTTTAGCGCCAATGTTCGCCTTTAATTCGCGGATTTTTGGCATTCTTGTGTTGAAATGGGGAAGAAGGATAAGGTTAACATTAAGATGAGTAAACATTTAGTAGTTGTTGAATCACCCGCTAAAGCAAAAACAATTCAAAAATATCTAGGTAATGATTATGAAGTCTTAGCCTCTTATGGACATGTGCGTGATTTACCTGCACGTAAAGGATCTGTGAACCCAGATAAACAGTTTGCCATGACTTATGTTCCTATTGAAAAGAATGCTCGTCATATTGAAACAATCGCAAAAACACTCAAAAAATCGGATTCCCTATTGCTTGCAACAGACCCTGACAGAGAGGGAGAAGCTATTTCTTGGCATATTTATGAATTGATGAAAGAAAAAAATCTTACTAAAGATAAGACCATTCATCGGATTTTTTTTAATGAAATTACTAAATCAGCCATTCAAGATGCTCTAAACCATCCACGTACTATTTCTATGGATTTGGTGAATGCACAACAAGCACGACGAGCATTAGATTATCTAGTAGGCTTTAATCTTTCTCCCTTACTTTGGAAGAAGGTCAGAAGAGGGCTTTCTGCTGGGCGAGTACAAAGTCCCGCTTTGCGTCTTATTGTGGAACGTGAAGAAGAAATCGAAAGTTTTGTTGCCCAAGAGTATTGGAAGATTTTGGCCCAATGTTTTCATGCAAACAGTGCATTTGAAGCGCGTTTAACCCATTATAAAAATGAAAAATTACAACAATTTACAATAGTCCAGCAAGAGCAAGCACAGCAAATTAAAGAGTTTTTGATTAACGAAGCTAAAGGTTTCTTGCTTGTTACGAATATTGAGAAAAAACAACGTAAACGTAAACCTTCTCCTCCATTTATTACGTCAACGTTACAACAAGAAGCTGCACGAAAATTAGGTTTTACCGCTCGCAAGACAATGATGGTCGCCCAACAACTCTATGAAGGAATAGATATAGGAACAGGGACAGTCGGTCTTATCAGCTATATGCGTACTGATTCAGTGAATTTGTCGGTAGAGGCTGTAGAAGAAATTCGCCAATTTATTACAGAACGTTTTGGAGCTGATAATTGTCCAACAAGTCCACGGATTTATAAGACCAAATCTAAAAATGCGCAAGAAGCTCATGAGGCTATTAGACCCACATCTATTAAACGTGTGCCGGAAATGATGCAGGCGTCTCTAACTACGGATCAATATAAGCTCTATAATTTGATTTGGAAACGTACAATTGCGTGCCAAATGGCTGATGCTGTATTAGATACAGTTGCAGTAGACTTAAGTTGTGGTGAAGGTACTATTTTTCGTGCTAATGGTTCTACGGTTACATTTCCTGGATTTCTTTCAGTTTATGAAGAAGGGCGTGATGATACTAAAGACGACGAGAATGACGGTTCTTTATTACCAGTATTGGTCGTGGGTGAAAAAGTACAAGTACAGGATATATTGGCCAATCAACATTTCACTGAGCCACCGCCACGATATTCTGAAGCAACTTTGGTTAAAGCATTAGAAGAGTATGATATAGGTCGTCCTTCAACTTATGCGACAATTATACATACTCTACAACAGCGAGAATATGTTGTTGTTGATAAAAAGCGGTTTTTTCCAACGGATGTAGGTCGTATTGTCAATCGTTTCTTGACAGGCTATTTTACACGTTATGTGGACTATAAGTTTACTGCAGAGCTTGAAGATACTCTTGATGCCGTATCTCGTGGCGAAAAAGAATGGATACCGGTTTTAGATGAGTTTTGGAAACCATTTGTACAACAAATTAAAACTACGGATGAACAAGTACAACGTAAAGATGTGACCTCAGAGGTTTTGGATGAAAAATGTCCAAAATGTGATAAGCCTCTATCAATTAGACTTGGCAAACGTGGACGATTTATTGGATGTACTGGTTATCCAGAATGTGATTATACTCAAGATATTGCCGGCCAGGAAAATGAAAAAAAAGAACCAGAAGTAATTGAGGGAAGAGTTTGTCCTGAATGTTCCAATCCTTTGCATATAAAAGTTGGACGTTATGGTCGTTTTATTGGTTGTAGTAATTACCCTCAATGTAAACACATGGAACCTATAGAAAAGCCTGCTGATACCGGTGTTGATTGTCCTAAATGCCATCAAGCAAAAATATTACAACGCAAATCAAGAAAAGGAAAAATTTTCTACTCATGCGGTAATTATCCTAAGTGTGATTATGCATTATGGAATGAACCAATTAATCAACCTTGTCCGAAATGTAACTGGCCTATTTTAACGGTTAAAGAAAGCAAAAAATTCGGTCGTCAAATTTTATGTCCGCAAGAGGGATGCGGTTATTCTACAAAGGAAGAGTAAAAACGGATAACGTCGTAAAAGGCATAATGCCTTTTACGGCGAACACAAGTGATTAATACCAATCAATAGTGGTTGCTGTAACGTCAACCGCTGGATAGGAATAAACTGCTACAGGTTGAACAGTAGGCACAACTTGTCTGTATTCGACTACATCAGTTGAGTAATAGCATCCCGACATTAATACAGCACTAATTATTAGGATAATCCATTTCATTATAACGCCCCTTTCTTGGATACTTATAAAAATTGTACATTATTTGATCAATTATGGCCAATTTTGAGGCTCATATTGGTATCCATGCTTACAGAGCTCGGCATAAAGAAGTTAAATAATGTTTTATGATTACAATAACTCATTCTTCCTGTTCATTTTGAATCGGTATATACTCATCATCTTCTTAGAAAATAACTCAAACAGGATGTAGCGATGTTAGACAGGGCTATTGTAGTTGATGAGCGGTTTGTAAGTCGGATCCAGCAAGCAGACTTTCCAAAATCCAAAAGTACGATGGATCCGGAAACGGCGGAATTGGATAAGAAAACTGCTATTGACCTCTTTGATTCGCAAATCAAATCGCGTCTGCTTGATTTGATTGCCAGGCAACTGAAAGAAAAGGGTTTATCTTTTTATACTATTGGAAGTAGCGGGCATGAAGGCAATGCGGTATGGGGGCAGGTTTTTCGCGCAGAGGACATGGCTTTTTTGCATTACCGAAGTGGCGCATTTTATTTACAGCGCGCCAAAAAATTTCCAGGCACTGATGGTGTGAGGGATATTTTGTTGTCTTTGGTTGCTGCAGCGACGGATCCAATATCAGGGGGCCGCCATAAAGTATTTGGTAGTGTTCCTTTAAATATTCCGCCACAAACATCGACTATTGCTTCTCATCTGCCTAAAGCCTTAGGGGCAGCAATATCCATTACCCGAGCAAAAGAATTAAAAATTCCTAGTAATTTAAATTCGGATTCAGTCATTCTTTGTTCTTTTGGCGATGCATCTACGAATCATGCTTCTGCACAAGCTACCCTGAATGCTTGCTCCTGGATGGCACAGCAAAATTATCCTTTACCCATAGTTTTTATTTGTGAGGATAATGGAATAGGAATTTCTGTCTCTACTCCTCATGATTGGATAGAGCGCTCTATTTGTGCACGTCCTGGATTGCATTATCTGACTTGTGATGGATTAAATATTGCTGATGCTTATGCCGCGGCTCAGGAAGCGGAGTATTTAGCTCGAATAAAAAAACAACCTGTTTTCTTGCATATGCGTTGTATTCGTTTATTAGGACATGCTGGTTCTGATATTGAATCTCAATATTGCACTCAAGAAGAAATTGAAGCTAGAGAAGCAGATGATCCTTTGCTTCATACCGCAGGGCTGCTTTATGAAGAGGGTTGGATGAGCATTCAAGATATGCTCAGTCTTTACCAAAGCAATAAAGATTTAATCGAAGCCAAAGCCGTAGAAGCGATTAGACAGCCTAAGCTTTCTAGTGCAGATGAAGTAATGTCTTCATTGATTCCGAGGGTATCTCCAAAACAGACTTATTCTCTTCCGAGCGAAGACCAGCGCGTAAACGTTTTTGCCAATGCGTTTTCGCAATTAACTCAAAAGCGTAATTTATGCCAACAGATTAATTTTGCGCTGACAGATTTAATGCTGCAATATCCCAATATGTTGGTGTTTGGTGAAGACGTTGGTAAGAAAGGAGGTGTTTATCGCGTGACTGCGGATTTGCAAGCACGGTTTGGGCGGCGTCGAGTGTTTGATACTCTTTTGGATGAGACAACTATCTTAGGTACTGCTATAGGTTTAGCTCATAATGGATTTATCCCTATCCCAGAAATCCAATTTTTAGCCTATTTACATAATGCAGAAGACCAACTGCGTGGCGAGGCATCTACCTTATCCTTTTTTTCCAGTGGTCAGTACCAAAATCCCATGGTTGTACGTATTGCTTCATTAGCTTATCAAAAAGGATTTGGTGGTCATTTTCATAATGATAACTCTATTGCTGTATTACGTGATTTGCCAGGTGTCATTGTCGCTTGTCCATCCAATGGCCCAGATGCTGCAAAAATGTTGCGTACTTGTATGCGTTTGGCTTATGAGCAAGGGCGAGTTGTTGTGTTTTTAGAACCTATTGCTTTGTATATGACTAAAGATTTACATGTCCCTGGTGATAACGGATGGTTATTTCACTATCCGGCCCCTGATGTTGAGATCCCGTTGGGTGAAGTGGGTATTTATGGTGAAGGAACAACTGTCATTTTGACTTATGCTAATGGTTATTATTTATCACGACAAGCAGCACAAGTACTGCAGGAAGAACATAAAATTTCAGTGAAAGTTGTGGATTTACGTTGGCTTAATCCCTTACCAAGCGATGCTATTTTAAGAGAAATAGCCAAGGCAAAACAGGTGTTAATTGTGGATGAAGGTAGAAGAAGTGGTTCTGTTAGCGAAGGGTTAATGTCTTTGCTCTTGGAAGAAGCTTCATCCAGCTTAAAAATCAAACGAATTACGGGTAAAGATTGCTTTATTCCTTTGGGTAATGCATGGCAGTATTTATTACCCAGTAAAGAAAGTATTATTGACGCTGTAATTGCGTTAGAGTCAGATAAAAGGGAGAAAGAGAGTGGACGACTTGTTGTTTCTTGATGAACAATTGAATGATGACGAGCGTATGATACGTGATAGCGTAGCGCGTTTTGTCAGCAATGATGTAATGCCTTTGATGGCTGACTCCTTTGAACATGCTCAATTTCCACGTGAGTTGATTCGAAAGTCTGCTGAATTAGGTTTACTAGGTTTAACTTTACCTGCAGAATATGGGGGAGCAGAGGCATCTTATGTTGCTTATGGTTTAGTGTGCCAAGAATTAGAAAAAGGGGATAGTGGTCTACGTAGCTTTGTTTCTGTACAAAGTTCTTTATGTATGTTTCCTATTTTTCGGTATGGTAGCGAAGAACAAAAAGTACGTTTTTTACCAGGAATGGCTACCGGCGAGATTATTGGATGCTTTGGTTTGACTGAACCTGATTTTGGCTCTGATCCATCAGGCATGAGAACAACAGCGAAAAAAGTCGATGGAGGTTGGTGTTTGAATGGTGCCAAAATGTGGATAACCAATTCACCAATTGCTGATATTGCTATTGTTTGGGCAAAAACAGATGAAGGCATACGCGGTTTTATTGTGGATACTAAATCCCAAGGTTTAAGTCGCCCTGAAATTAAACTAAAAATGTCGTTACGTGCTTCAATCACCGGAGAATTAGTATTCGATAATGTTTTTGTTCCTGATGAAAATTATCTTCCCGGTAGTGATAAAGGTATAGGTGCTCCTTTAAGTTGCTTAAGCCAGGCACGATATGGTATTGCTTGGGGAGCTATGGGAGCAGCTATGGCTTGTTTCGATATTACCCGCGATTATTTACTGGAGCGCAAGCAATTTAATAAGCCGTTAGCTTCTTTTCAACTCATTCAAAAAGATTTAGCGGATATGTATACTGAAATTATTAAAGCACAGTGCCTTAATTTACAAGTGGGACGAATAAAAGATCATCATCGCGAAAATCCTATAATGATTTCTCTTGCTAAAGGTAATGCTTGTCGCGAGGCATTGAAAATTGCACGAAAATGCAGGAATCTATTAGGGGCAAATGGAATCAGCCTGGAATATCATGTAATTCGCCATATGCTTAATTTAGAATCAGTCTTTACCTACGAGGGCACAGACAATGTTCATACTCTTGTATTAGGAAAACATATTACAGGAATTAATGCTTTTGTTTAATGAAGCAAAATGTGATTAAAGAGTATTAATAATATTTACTCAATGGAGAAAGGTGTAAGCCTGCTCCACGCTACCATTAAGTTAGAGTGATTGTTATTTCCATTAGATGGATCCATTAACAAAGTCGGCATGATGCTGCATTAAAAATGGATTCCCTCGAGAATGACTTCTGCTTCATGGTAGCGCATCATTTTGGCAAGATGAATGAATTTGACGAGTATTGCTAGTGATTTGGTAGAATTTACTTCATAGGGAGTGTGTGAAGTAACGGCGGGTTTGTCGGCAACTTACAGGAGTATCTATGTTTAAAATGATTTTAAGACGTTCTTTAATTTGCAATTTAATCCTATTTAGCATGAATGCTCAGTCCGAGCTAAGTAAAGAATTTTTAGCCAATCAATGTCATCAGTTATCCCATGTCATTATTTCGACTTCGGAAAAACAGAATAGAAAGCAATGCATTGATAAACTTTATAGTGCATCAATACAAGTAAATACAGCAGCAGTTTTGATTATGAGCGATGAGCCGAATTCAGCAAAAGGGATGTTAAATAATGCAGTAGCTGATTTGCAATATGCGGAATTACTCAGCTGTAACCAATACATTCAAATCGTGCATTCAAAATTTGAAGCGCAGAATATTAAAGCATTAGTAATGACAAAAGATTTTCTAAGTTTAAAATAAACTAATTGTAATTATTGTTTAAAATGAGTAAGTTAATGAAGAAAATAAATAAGGAGTGAAATATGACAGGTAAGTTTTATCCACTAGTTATGAGTGGCTTATTTTTAGTAAATGTGGCATTTGCTACTACCCCACCTATTCTTGATAAGGATGGGCCAGTTTGTTCAAGCATGCTTTGTGCATTTAAGAGCCCTGGTGGATTATACGTTAATGGTACTGGTTATTATGTGCAACCCAGTGAAACAGGATTAGGTTTAGTTACTGACAGTTGGTTGTTTGAGGCTCCCGGTGGTTCGCAAGCGCAAAGCAAGCCCTTTAATCCAGGTTATCAATGGGCTGGTAGTGTGGCCATTGGTTATGATATACCTATGACTGCTAATAATGTTGAAGTCAGCTATCTTTATTTAAATAACAAAACTCATGCAGTAAATTCTTTTGCAAATGGCTCCATTTTATTTGGCAGTATTTTATTTCCTGATGCCACTATTCCTATAGATTTTAATCCTGGATTGGTCAGCGATGCATATTTAAGCTATAGAGTAGATCAAGTAGATGTTAAAGCAGGAAGAAAATACAGTGATACTTCTGGAGTATTTACCATTCGCCCTTCTTTAGGGGTGCGATATGCGCAAATAAAACATGAGCTAACTTTTGCGGCTCCAGGAGAATTAAACAGTAAATATAGTGGGGCTGGACCACTGATTGGTTTGGATGGCCACTATAATTTATGGAATGGATTTGGCTTGCTTGGTTATTTTGATTATGCGCTTATGGCGGGGTCGATGCAATCCTATTCCGCTGTTTTTCTTGGATCAAATCTCAGTTTTAATTGGCCTAAACGCAATCGAGTTGTAAATAGCGTTACTGGAAAAATTGGATTAGATTATACACATCAAT
The DNA here is from genome assembly GCF_900452415.1 of Legionella cincinnatiensis. NCBI lineage: Bacteria > Pseudomonadati > Pseudomonadota > Gammaproteobacteria > Legionellales > Legionellaceae > Legionella > Legionella cincinnatiensis. Next base: position 741,734 of record NZ_UGNX01000001.1, read on the forward strand.
TGCACAATGCTTCTACTTGGACTGCTGCAGTAGGATATCAAATTAATGAATATTTTAGTGCGATGGATACAATTAGGGGATTTACTGGGGTAGGTAATTTAGGACCTCAACGGATTGCAGGAAATGAAACAAATAATTTCTCCTTTCAGGGGCTTTTCTTAAGTTTAACATTACATGCTTAAAATACGGAGTCCAAGCAAAATATACTCCATTTGATATAATTTAATGGAGTTGACTGACCAGCTAAGAGCTAAGCGTCTTAGCTGGAAGGAATACTCAAGGATGCTTTTTATGATTCGAATTGACTTCCATGAGTTTCTTTACAATGCTCTCAAGCTCACTTTTTTGAATAGCTGTAGTTTGTTCATTATTGAGCTTGCTTTCTAATTTCGCTAAAGAGGTATATTGATAATGAGTACTTTGACTTACAGCATTATTAGTAAATGCTTCTGCAAGATCATTACCATTGTGCTCAATTATTTTTAATAATAAGTTTGTCACTGCAGAGGTATCAATATTTCGGTCCATTGCAATAACTAATGCCTGAACAAGATGCATAATCCCATTTTCACCTTTTCGTATTCCTATCTTGATTGGTTGAGTTAATACTGGGCTCATTGTATCCGGTGATTTTTTAAAAAAATCGTGAATAAGATCAACAAGTAAATTGAACATTTCTGTATTATTTTCAATGTATGATGCGGAAACAAGTGCTGTTAAAATAATATGGAAAGCATGCAATCCTTGATTGTAGCCACTTTGATTGATTTTAGTAAGTGAGTTCATTAATGGCTGGGTATGCCTTTCATTTACTATTAAAAGAATGTTACAAATAGTCTTTACAGCATCAATATTGTCTTGAGAGCATCGCGCCAATGTAGGTATTATAAAATCCATAAACCCAGTTCCAGAAAATGCACCTTTAGTAACTTCTTGGGTTATCGCAAATCCTAACTCATTAGGAGATTGAGTAATAAACTTCGCTAAGAGTTCTGCAATTAAATTTGTTATCGAGTGATTACAATCATACTCGGATGCATTTTTTAACGCGTAAATAAGGTTTAATAAGGCATTTGTCCCACTTGTAAAACCACTTTCAATAGGTTGAACCATAATTGAGGAAAGCGCATTACCCTCTTGTTCCAGTAAATGAGAAAAAATTGAAGCAATAGCGATTAATGTCGGAGAAAAAATAGAATAAAATGTTGCACTGTAGAGTCGATCCATCCAAACAAAAATCCCGGTTTGACCTTTAAATTCACCAGCTTCAATTGTTTTTCCAAGCATCGTTATTGCAAGCTGAGGATATTGTTTACTTAGGTTATAAAGAATAGAGGCGATCTCGTAAGAGGAAGAGAAATTTTTATTTTTCATGGCATTAGACAAACCATGGGTCAGCCAATATAAGGTATTACTCTGTTCGAGTTCAGATTCTGATAAATTGGCTAGATCTAAGTAGGACTTTATTTGATTGATAAGCTCCGACAATTCACTTTCAGAGAGAGCAGGGGCAACATTTCCTTTATATTCTTTAATGGGAGTGTTGAGGAAGTCCTCTTGAATCATTTTTTCAATCATATGCTATGTGGTGAATTGATGTTTTTTTTATTATAACGAGCTTCACTTGGATATTCAAAGATTTTTCATCTAGCAATATTTTTTTACAAATATAGCTCTAATAAATCAAATATCTTACTCATTATTTAGTTTGCATCAATGGCAATAAAAATTTCATTTTATAAATAAACTACTGTTTGCTCTATAATTAATCATAAAGTTAATAATTTTTAATGTAGAGGTCATTATGGATGAAAGAATAGAAAGACCTAAACTGAGTAAACACACGCCATTTTTTATATTACTAGAGAAAACCCAGCGCACTACACTTTATACCTCATATACAGGAGACGAAGAAGATTATATAAATAAAAATGATGGTGTTTTGAAGCAATTACAGACCTATGTGAAGGCAGGTAATGAGGATGCATACAATGAGTTGGTAAATAAATTTCCAGGGCGTATATTTCGAAGAACAAAAGGCGAAGTATATGAAATGTTTGATGAAGGTAAAGAAATTGAAATACGTATTGCATTGCAAGTCAAAGCCCATAGTTTGACTTGGTATTTCTGGAAGCCAGGCGTTATGGATCAATATCCTCAAAGGTTTAGAGACATACTTTATCATTCTGCGGCCCAGGCACATAGAAAAGTGACAAATGGTTGTGATTTATATTATCGTGGTAGTAATTCAGTACATTTAAAATTAATGCATCACTTAGAAATTGAATCACTTCATAATCATAACCACTATCGGTTAAAAAATAATCAACCATATACTCCAGAGGATTTTAATCAACATATGGAGGCTTTAAAAGAAACGGAGGCGTTTACTCAATTCTTTAATGTAGGTGAGATCGAAAAAATTGAAGAGCGCTTTGCTCAATTTTATGCTGATTGGCATACAAAGACGGAAGGGGGATTATCAAAACATGAGGAATATATGCAAGATCCTTCTCAGCGGTTAAACACAGGAGATGTAATCGAATTAATGCTATTTGGCTATCAACAAGAACCTTGTCGTATTAATGTACGTGAATTAACAATTGATTATGATGCAGCAAGAAAAGAAATCGAGGAAGCACTAGAAAAAGGAGGTACTTCCGAATCCCAACTTGAGTTAACCCAAAAGCTTCAAGAAATAGAAAAGCAATATAAAGATCTTTTAAAGTATCGAGAAAAAGGAGGGAGTCGTGGTTTACTTTCAGAAATTGGTGCTACGCGACAAACTTATCAATCGGAATTTAAACCAAATCCCTATGTAGGTGGACAAGACAGCAGCTTTGGAGCTCCGCCAGAAATACCCGAATGGGCTACAAAACTCAAGATACTTGTTGAAGAAGGCAAAAAAGCAATGATTGAGACAAGAGCTGAAAGAGAAATTATAGAGGACTCTCAAAAAGAAGAGGCCATAAAAAGTTTTGAACAAGAAGTTCCTGAGCATATTCGTAGTGCAAATAAGCAAAAGAACATGAAATTTTTTAAAGAAGAAACGAAAGAAGAAACAAAAGAAGACAGTCAAGATGATCTACTGAAGAGACTCCAAAAGAAATAAGTGGATAGAAAACAATATTTATTAAGAGGATAGAAATATGCAAACGACAAAGGTATTTAATGAAGCAGATTACAAGCAAAGAGCGCAGTTAATCCTTCAAAATCTTAATAATGTTCAATTAGACATAGAAAAATACAATAAAGAGCTTTTTCTTCTTGGTGAAAAACTAGACAAAGTCAATTCATTCCCCGAATTTTTTAAGATTGTTAATGACATTATTAAAACAGAATCAGAACTTGATAAATTTCTTATAAAAGAAATGAAGGGTTTGAATCAAAATATAAAAAATATTCTACTACAAGATATGAAAGATAAAAGCGAATTTCAGTCTTTTACTAATGTTCTAAATTTTAATCAAATTATAACGGATAAAATTTTAAAAAATAAAGAGCGGCTAAGTCTCTATCTTTTAAAAGAAGAATTACCTGAACCTAAATATAATCTCGCGAAAAAATTTATTCATTCTATTACTGTTTTAAAGCCAATTACTGAACTCATTGAAAAACAAAAGATTCATTTTAAAACGAAGTTAGATTCAGCAGATTCAATGGAGCAAGTTAATGAGATAGAAAGACAAATTGATGCCCAGGATCGTGATTTGTTAGAGGCTTATCAGACGTTAATTAATTTTCCAGAAGATGAACAAACTGCTGAGTCTGTTATTAAATTTTTAGAGAAAAATCAACACTTCAAAACCATTCTAGAGTCTTTTGATTTTGCTGAATCTTTAATGGATGATGTTCTAAATGCAAAAGTAAGGGTTTCTGTTTCTCAGAATCATGGCCTTAATTAATATGAGAAAGGAGTATAGGTTAATAAATTAAGAAATACTGTGAGTAAGTTAACCCGATTTTATAAAATAAGTGGAACATCTTTTAAACTCTATTGAAGTGTGAGCTCAATTCTAAATGAGTTCAATAGGAGATTTCTTGAATAAATACTCTTGCTCTTGTTATTTCTTCCAGACTTCGTTATCATTTGCCAGCAGTCGGGGCGTAGCGCAGCCTGGTAGCGTACTAGCATGGGGTGCTAGTGGTCGAAGGTTCAAATCCTTCCGTCCCGACCAAGCCCAGCAAGGGTTATAGACAAAAAATTTTTAATACACAAATTCCTGGCTACACTTCTGGCTACACTTTTTGGAAATACTCCAAATGAGCGTAACAAATATCCTTTTTTTTTGATAATTTGTTGCCCCATATCTAGCCCATCAAAGAAATGTTTAATGCGTTGATCGGCCAGGATTTTTCGATAGAAAATATTCACAGCAGAAGTAGTAACAGTATCTTGGCCACCACCTAGACATTCATATAGGGATGCAGGCATAATCTAAACTCCAAATGAAAAATGAAAGAAGTTTGGGTAATTTTCATCCCGCAATCCCTTGCTTAAGAATTTAAATAAGTTGAAAACTATTAATTATGAAACCTCTTGCACGTGGATATATACATTTAGCAGCATTTTTTATCACTCTTTGTGCATGCACTATACTAATCATTTACAGCAACGGGGCTTACGCCATTTTTGCCAGTGTAACATATAGTATTAGCCTTATTGGACAATATGGTGTGAGTGCGCTTTATCATACCCGCATGTGGACTCGGCAAAAATATTTATTACTTAGACGCATTGATCATGCAGCTATTTTTGTTTTAATAGCAGGATCAGCAACTCCCATTTGTCTACTTAAGTTAAAGAACGCATCTGGATTGCAACTTTTATTCGTCTTTTGGCTAGTTGCAATAATTGGAATGTTAATAACGACCTTATGGACTCACGTACCCAAATGGTCTAGAGCGGTTCTTTATGTTGCTATGGGTTGGATTGGAATTCTCTATTTTCCCGAAATTAAATCTTCGCTAGACACAACAAATATTCAGCTATTAGTAATAGGAGGAGTTGCCTATACACTAGGTGCTCTAATCTATGCTTTTAAGTGGCCGGATCCCTTTCCTAGCGTCTTTGGATATCATGAAGTCTTTCATGTTTTCGTTGTCTTGGGGAGTGGGTTGCATTTTTGTCTTAACTATAATATAGCTACTTAATTCTGTATCTGAGTTTCGTCATCGATTGGCAAGTTCGTAGGATAAACCCTGCTTGGTACCAAGCAGGGTTTATCCTACCAACGAATACCCCTTCAGTAACATTTCTTTTGATGCAACAGGCCAATGAAATCAACATACCCTATTTGTCTTTTTTTATTTACTTTTTAAAAGGATTTTTTCCCTTACCTTCCTGCTCGGTTAAGGGATGTTCGGACTGACTTGTATGATGCTCAGATATAAAGTTATGAATATCAGGTTGATTACTCATTGAGTCATCCGGTAGGCTCATCTGGTTTAATAATAAACCTGTTTCTGGTTCTGGCATTCCCATCTTACGCTCTAATTTAGTCATCCTGTTTTTTACCCTATCTTCCTTTTTATCAGAAATATCCTTACTGAGCACTGGCACATCCTTTTGTTTCTCATTCGAACTAATGGGTTTGTCTATTGAGATACCCTTCTTACTCTCTGTGAGGATCTTTTTGTGTGCGGGTATATTTTTCTTGCTTTCAGGTAGCGCTCTCTTAAGAGCTGATACTTCCTGTTCACGTGTAGACTTGGTTGTTTTTTGTTCTGACTTAACTCTGTTTTGTATGGGTGTACTCTTGGATGCAGTCTTACTTTTTGATTTCATCAAGGTATTCTTAGTAGGGGCAATTTTATTTTTATTTGCAGTTTTCTTATGCTCCGAAGGTTTCACCGTTTTCGTCATTATTTCAGAGACAGTCTTCTGATTTTTAGACAGCCCAGCACCTGAATTTTTAATTGATTGAACTGTATTTTCTTTAAATTGTTTTGAAAGCGATAAAAAAGAATATTCTAAAAGTTGAAATGATTGTGTCATATAATCTAGAATCATATGACTATTTTCCATCATAAGCTTAATCTGTTTATCCAGTAATTCTCCAGGCTGTTTCATTGAGGACATATCTTCAACCGTTAAATACTTTAAACCTTGTAATGTCTTAACATTAAGATCCAGCATTTCTTGATATGGTTTTTGCATTTCACCCATCATCATAGTCCAATTTTGTAAATAGTCCTGATTCATGATTATCTCCATAAGGTTACAAAACATAATTGTTAGACTAGCAAATTAATTAATCTATCGCGAATTTATTGGGAAGGTAAAACTGATTAAGTGAGACAATTTACACTAACAATCGAAAATAGCTTGTATTAGGTACTATTGATTTTTAGAGTCACAGAAAAAAACTACCTAACACCTGAGCGGAAGCTGACTATCTTAAATATGAAAGGTAAAGGCACACCCCTCCACTAAGGATTACAAAACCCTTTTTGATAGGGCATTTTATCGTCGGATCTTGTCACTGAACTCTGGGAGCAAGATCTAATGAAGGATGGGGCCAAAAACTTTCCAGCCTATTATGGCTAATAAAATAAATAACATTATATTGCCACCGACGATACCATAGTTGCCACGAGAAAACTCAGTTCGATGCCAATACAATCCGAAAAGTAACCAAACGAGCATCAGAACCCAAAACAAAACTCCAATAGGCATTTTATACTCCTTGTTTGTTAACCAGAAACTGCATTTACAATTTAATCATTAAACTACAACCACCATAGTAAATTATAGCTGATAATTACTCCCATTTAGTTGGATTGATGTTATTTATATGACGTAAGTTTATGAAAATGAAAGGTGATATTTACAAAAGAGTGTTGTGGATATATGTGATCCACTCTCACTATGCTCTAAAAAAATTAGATATTTCGCTGCAATTAGAAGCACTTTTTTCTATGAAAAGATTATTTTGTCCTATTAGCTTGATTTCCCCCCTCATTATCCATGGCTTTTTTTGCTTCGAGCTCTTCTTTTTCTTGTGTTTGTTCAGGTTCTTCTTGGTGAGAAGAATGAGACATATCACATACAGGACAAGATGAGTGTTTTGATGGACAAACGTAACAACACAACTTATTAAACAGACATAAAACAACTCCCGCAGCAAATAATGCAACTATTCCAAGACCACTGTGAGTAGAGATAGTTAAGCCGGTTGCGATAACCAATAGGATAACGCCTAGCATTTCAAAGCGCAGCGTCCAAAGACATGTGATCTTCGAGCATTCCATTTTTTTCATTTTATTACTCCTAGTATTAACGATGCATTGATGTTATTAACGTAACTGTGATTTTATTAATTCTAGACTACTATTTGACTCTTCGTAACTTTGCGTTGGAAGTTAGCCTCCTTAGGCTGAACCTAGAGTACGCTTTCAGAGCTTTGTTTAGTGTGTTTTATACTACTATTCAATAACAATAGGTCAAAGTCCACAGCACTTTTCTTATCAAACTCTGGTATTGATTTTCAAACTGATGCTGATTGCAGTAACCCAAAGATGAATGTAACTTATGGGTTTTATAAATAGGGTTCTATGACTCAGGATTTCCTGCGTAGCATCCAATTGGGTTTGGTAGTTATGGCAATGAAGTCCTTACTGAAGCCAAACTAAAAAGTGTAAAATTGGGGCGAAGTCGAACTGATGCTCGCCAAAAAATAGTTTCGCTGTATACTCTAGGCATAGGTGCAACAGAAATTGCAAGATAAGTTCGATTTGGAAGATCAACAGTATCAATCACAACGAAACTCAGCAGAGTAATGAGCTAATCAAACGCATTATCTTATCTGTTTGAAGCTTTACAAAAGCATTTGAGCAAGTAATGCGAGCTTTATTTATGATAGTCTAATAATTATTGGTTAAGGATAAACGAGTGCCATTAAATCCACAGTTACCTAAAGAACCCATACATTGGGTATCTAAACCATTAGATAGATTTATTCGTATTGAGACAAGTACAGCAGGCATACTCTTGCTCTCCACTATAGTGGCTCTAATTTTAGCGAATTCTCCTTGGTCTGAATCTTTTTTATCTATTTGGAAAATATCTTTAGGAATTCACCTGGGGAGTTTTGAGTTTGCTCGTCCAATCCATGGCTGGATAAATGATGGACTAATGACCTTATTTTTCTTTTTTGTGTCTTTAGAATTAAAAAGAGAATTGGTGTTAGGTGAACTACGAAATCCTAGAATGGCAGCACTTTCCATTATCGCGGCTATTGGTGGGATGATTGTCCCAGCCTTATTTTACTTCCTGCTCCAACTAGGTGAACCAGGACAAAATGGCTGGGGTACAGTTATGGCAACGGATACCGCTTTTGTGATTGGATGCTTGGCTTTATTGGGTAAACACATTCCTCAAAGTCTGCGAATATTCATGTTGTCATTAGCTATTATTGATGACATTGGCGCAATCCTAATTGTTGCTATTGGTTATAGCCAGGGGGTTTCTTGGATGGCTCTTGCAATATCAATATTAGGGTTTACTCTCGTGTACCTGATGAAAAAAATAGGAATTCGCAGCATAACTGTATTTTTTTGTATTGGAGTCCTGACATGGATTTCAATTGATGCATCTGGTATTCAACCCACCATTACTGGCGTTATTCTTGGATTAATGACCCCAACTGGTGCATGGGTAAATGATACACGATTACATAAAATTTTAGAGCATATGGTTTCTTATCCTCCAGGAGAGCATTGGAGTGGAGATACCAATGATCGCAAAGCATTACACATTGCTGAAGTAGCTGTTCGTGAAACCCTTTCCCCAGTTGAGCGACTGGAAATCCTATTGCACCCATGGATTGGTTATCTAATATTACCCTTGTTTGCACTAGCTAATGCAGGAGTGTTGATATCATTTTCAGATTTTAATGGAGTTACTCTATCTGTATTTTTAGGATTCATTCTGGGTAAACCTATAGGGGTTTTCGGTTTTAGTTTTATCGCTGAATTTCTTGGGTTAGCGAAGAGACCTAGAACTCTTAACTGGATATTATTAGCGTGTGGCAGTATATTGACCGGAATCGGGTTTACAATGGCTATTTTCATAGCTAATTTAGCATTCAATGAAAATCTTAATAATTCCGCTCGGTTGGGTATATTGTTAGCAAGTATATTCTGCGCCCTAGTAGGTGTTTTTGCGCTTTTTATATACAAATTATTTTTTCAGTCAGAATTAAACGCTAATGCTTCTGAATAATTTTTTTATAGCTTTGCGACTCTTTGAAAAATCAAAATGGCTCGTTTAAGCTATACTGCATAGATAAGGTTTGTATAAACATTTTATTTTTATATCTTCGCAAAAAACATGTAATCACATTATACCTTATCTTGTTCGCATTGATAGCGCATCTTATTTTTTCTTAGGGAGAACGATATGTTTACTTACACTGCTCAATTATATTTTGATAATATAAAGATAAATAATCGTTCTGGAAATGATTTAGACTCTCTATTTGTTTGGATGCTAACCCAAGCGCAGGGAAAGCTCGGTAACTTAAACGGTAAAATTACGAATAACAAAACACATTTTCTCGAAAAAGAATTTAGAACTTGTGCTTATGACTAACTCATTTATGTAAATTTTGCACGGAGTTGCGTCCGAACAATCAATTGTTAACTTCTGTGCTACAGTTAATGTGTGGATGTAATTTCAAGGAGGACATAATGCTTAGTACAATATTACTTGTGGTTTTAATACTGATTTTAATTGGTGCCTTGCCAACATGGGGACATAGTAGAGAGTGGGGGTATGCACCATCAGGAATTATAGGGACCATTTTAATAATTTTTTTAATATTATATTTGCTAGGTCGTGTATAGGTTAGGTTCTTATTCTCTATACTGAGTCAGGTTTCATATGAGTCTCGATTTGAGAGCGCTTTCATATTTTTTCCCTGGTTATTAACCATTATATTTCAAATTATAGTTTTAACTTTGAGACCAGCATCTTTTATGCAGAAAATTTTAACCTAAAAAACAGTTAATCTCTTTGCGAGAATGATAATTAGCGCTAACCTACCTATTAATTAAAATAGCCATTTAATAAATCAGTTACAAAATCATTAGGCCAATCACCACTGCTATAACTCATATTGTTTTTTAATAGAACTCTTTTCTATGGTTATCCATACTTGCGCACCGACAATTTGGTTTGGATCATAACTTGAGCCATTCTCTATCGTTATTTTTAAATTCATTAGCATAAAACCCATTCCTATTTAGAATGTTTCTAAAATCTTCTTTTATTACATCCTTTTCACCATACATTATTTATTTATTAAATTGTAACTTAAAGGCAAGGCACCATCTCACCAGCATCAACATAATATCCTGTTTAAAATGTTTTCACTTGAAGTTGAGCATTGACTGAGACACCTAAAAGGCAAAAGACTCTATCAAAATCCAACATTTTTTGCGACAAAGGCTAACATATTCAGACAGGTAATCAGTCTATTTTTGAGCAGTTTTATGGTCTCGCGGCATAAACTCGCCCAGAATTCCTACGGTTTACGTTACTAATAATTTTTGCGACAAAGCCACAATTCACCTATTTTATTTAAATAAGGGCATTATTATAGAAAGCCGAACATAGACTATAATTAAACTTAATGAATAGGAGAATTAAATGCTAAATATGGAACCTCAAAAAATACGAGCTATTCTTGAGCAAATAAAACACTTTCAAGAAAAAATAGATGAGTATCCTAAATTGACCAGGGAAAAGGATTCATCTCTCATTTTATCTGATCCAGAATACCAAAGCGTGCTTACTCTAATAAATAGACTCTCTCCGGACCAGCAAGCAACCTTAGTTGCTTTAGTGTATTTAGGTCATGGAGATTTTAAGAAGACCGAATGGAATGAGGCTTTTGGTGTCGCTCAAGAACAATTAACAAAACATATAGGTCAATACTTGTTATCGCAACCGAATATAATCAACAATATTGAAAAAGGTCTAAAAATTTTAGGTTTTACAAAGCACTAGTGGTCTATAAGAGGTTATCTGAAAAATACCATTCTACCTCATGAGTCCTATACTGAGGTAATGGACTTCCAATAATAATAGCAGAAATGGAACGGAAATCTTATCGCAGTGATTTAACTAACAAGCACTACTGATGCAGCGTGTTAAGCAATGCTTTCCAACTATATTTCAGGAAGATAACTGCCTAGCACTTCCTGACACAACAGTGACGAAAACGTGCCGTAACTATAACCGTTTGTAGTGTGTTTATGACAGTTTTCAGGCAGTTTTTCGGTCATTTGATGCATCGTAAGTTGTTGATTTATAATGTTTCCTATTATTGAGTATCAGGCTTCGAACCAAGGTGTCGGGGGTTCGAGTCCCTCCGAGCGCGCCATTTAATTCTTTTGAAATCATACGGTTAGCAATTATTTTTTTAAATCAGTTAATCACTCTAATTGCACCCTGTGGGAATTTTTCATTATAATTTGTATTGGTTGCATGTATTAAAATGGACCACAAGTGCCATTTATAACCATCTTTTCTCAAAGAATTAATCAACCTAAGTCTATGTAATTGGTTTTTGAATTGATATAGAGACTCTCCTGTTAAAAGAGACTTTGTTTGTGGCTGCAATTTAACTGAACCCCTTACATTGAATTTTTTAACTTCCATTTCAAAAATAGTTTTTACTATTTCTGAGTAATCTGAAGACTTACGATATTTTTGGAATAGTTGTGCAGGACTTCCGCTAGCTAATATTTTATATTCAATCTTGGTGTCTTGAGGATTAAAACTGATTAATTGATCAAAATATTCACGGACAGTTTTTTGCACGCTATTTTTAAAATCATTCAAATTGATATCGATTTTTCTTGGTTCAACAAGCAAATTAAATTCATTTTCAGTAAAATCGCATATTAAATAGTGTATGCTTTTACTTTTGGCATCCCAATAGAACGAAGTTCTTATGTCCATATTTTTCTCCAAGAGTTAAATATAATATAGAACAATAATTAATCACTTTGTTATTAAGTTAAGGAATTAAGCCACCAAAGAAAGGCTTAGTGATAAGAAAATAAAGGTAATCTCTAAATGTATCTTGAATCCAACCAAATTGTATTCTCACCATCAGATCTGACTCAGTTTATGGAAAGCCCCTTTGCATCATGGATGGAACATCTTTCAATAACTCATCCAAACTTGGTGCCTGCTCCTGATGAAAGTGATGAATTGTTGAGTGTTTTGCATGACATGGGAAATATACATGAGTTAGAAGTATTAGCTGCATTTGAAACTAAAGGATTAGTAGTTGCTAATTTGCGCCAACTGACTGATTCATATCAAGCAACTATTGATGCTATGAAAAATGGGGTAGATGTAATTTATCAAGCACACTTGGAATTGTTTCCGTTTAGAGGGTTCGCTGATTTTTTGATTAAAGTCCCAGGTAAAAGTATTTTTGGAGATTATTGCTATGAAATTTGGGATACTAAATTAGCCAAGTCTGTTAAGACTTATTTTTTAGTGCAATTATGTTGTTATGCTGAAATGCTTCATGTAATGCAGCAAACAACTGCTGAGCATATCACTATTGTTTTGGGTAATAAGGAAGAAAAGCGATTTAGGGTTAATGATTATTTTTATTTCTACCAAAATCTTAAACAAAAATTTTTGTCTCTGCATCAAGAATTTGATCCCGTTAAATGTCCTGATCCGGCCTCATCAAAAAGTTGGGGAAGATGGAGTAAGCATGCAGAGAATCTTCTATTAAAAGCAGATCATCTAATTCAAGTTGCTACCATTACTTCAGGACAAATCAAGAAATTGAATAAAGCGGGTATCAATACGATGACTGCTTTAGCTAATTCTGATTATAAAACTGTAAAAGGAATAAAACCTGAACTCTTTGAGCGGTTAAAAGCTCAAGCCAAAATTCAAAAAGAGAGTATTGGAAAAGATATTCCTGCTTATCAGTTAATTAATAATGAAAATGGAAAAAAGCAAGGATTGGCTCTGTTACCACCTAAATCAAAACATGATATTTTTTTTGATATTGAGGGATTTCCTTTAGAAGATGGAGGTTTGGAGTATCTTTGGGGTGTGACTTATTTTGATGATAATAATCAACGTCAATACATGGATTTTTGGGCGCATGACCAAGATCAGGAAAAAGAAAGTTTTAGATCATTTGTTGAATGGGCTTACCAAAGATGGCAGCAAGATCCGTCTATGCACATATACCATTATGCAAGTTATGAAATTACAGCGTGTCGCAAACTAATGAGTAGATATGGTGTATGCGAGTTCGAAGTGGATCAATTGTTACGCAATGAAGTATTTGTTGATTTATATAAAATTGTAAAAGGTGCGCTACTAATAGGCGAACCGCGCTATTCAATCAAAAATGTTGAGCATTTGTATCGTGCTAAACGAGATACAGAAGTTGGTTCGGGTGGAGATTCAGTGGTTGTTTATGAGAGGTGGCGAGAAAATCCTGATGGTGAAACGTGGCACACATCAAAAATATTAAACGACATTCGTGATTACAATATTGATGATTGTAACTCTACTCAGGAATTGGTTACCTGGTTAAGAGAACAACAGGAAGCTTATGGTATTTGTTTTCTTGGCAAAACAGAATTGATCGATCCTGAAGTTAAAGAAGAAATTAACGAGCGTATTAAACTTCGCGATAGATTGCTTGAACAAGCTTCACAATTACATATCGAAGGACAGGAACAGTTATCTAAAATTCATTCTGTTATGGCTTGGTCAATTGAATTTCACAGACGTGAATCAAAACCCGTGTTTTGGCGCTTGTTTGATAGATTAGGGGTAAGTCATGAAGAATTACTCGATGATATTGATTGCCTGGCTTTTTGCTATAGAACTGAAAAACCACCTTATAAACCAACTCCTAGATCCAATTTTGTTTTTGAATATTTGTTTGATCCGGATCAAGAGTTCAAGGGTAATGCAAAAGATTATTATTTGTTAGGCAATGAGACTCCTGATGGTAAAAACATAAAAGCTACTTACCATCCAGAAGATAGTAATTTGGAGCATGGGATTATTGCGTTAAAGTTAAAAGATGAACCTGATAGCCCTATTACTTTAATTCCAAATGAATACGTTAATCCTGATCCAATACCACAAGCAATTACAAAACAGGCAGAGGCATTTGCAAAAGGGATGCTTGAAAAAACTGCTATTGTGGATTTTTTAGGTAAATCTATCCCCAGAATCAATGGGCATGTTTCAGGTCAAGCAATAGCCCTGAGTCATGATCCGAAACAACGATTGAATGAGATTATTTGGGCAGTCATTAATCTGAATAATAGTTATTTAACTATCCAGGGTCCACCTGGTGCTGGAAAGACATATACAGGTAAACATTTGATTGCTGAGCTGATTAAAAAAGGCAAAAGAGTAGGTATCTCCTCTAATAGTCATAAAGCCATCAATAATTTATTGATTAACACTGCCAAATACTGTCATAAAGAAGGAATTGCTGGACATTTTGCTTGTACACGCAATACTGACCCAGTCATTGACGAATTGAATATTAATGTACTGGAAAATAAAGATATTGCAGGTTTCATGCAAGCAGGATGTGTCGTAGGAACAACCGCTTGGGGCTTTTCCAGAGATGACCTGGAAAAAGCTTTTGATTATCTTTTTATCGATGAGGCTGGACAAGTTAGTGTAGCAAATCTGATTGCCATGAGCAGATCAACAGCCAATATCATTTTAATGGGCGATCAAATGCAACTAGGTCAACCTTCCCAAGGTAGTCATCCAGAGGACAGCGGATTATCCATATTGGATTATCTATTACATTCAACCCCAACTATTCCAGATTCAATGGGAGTATTTTTGGGAACAACCTATCGTATGCACTCGGCAGTAAATCAATTTATTAGCGAGGCAGTGTATGAGGGAAAACTTGAAACAGTTCCTGAAAATGATGAGCAATCGATAACTATTCCTCCTGGTTATCATGGTATTTTGAACAAGGAGGCCGGAATAATCACTGTACCAGTGATGCACGAAGGAAATACTCAAGCCAGTGATGAAGAAGTCGAGCAAATTGTTTCTTTAGCCCATGAATTACTAGGGCGGACTTTTAATGCCAAAGACGGGAAACAAAAAACAATTGATTGGAATGATATGCTTTTTGTTGCCCCTTATAATTATCAGGTTAATAAATTGAAGGCAGCTCTTGGAGACAAAGCACGAGTAGGTAGTGTTGATAAATTCCAGGGGCAAGAAGCTCCAGTTGTATTTTTAAGTATGTGTGCAAGTAGCGCTAATGAATCGCCTCGTGGTTTAAATTTTCTTTTCGATAAGAATCGACTTAATGTCGCCGTATCAAGAGCACAATGTATGGCTGTTATTGTGTATTCTCCAGCATTACTAGAATCAGTACCAACCAATATTGAACAAATCACCATGATGAACATGTTTTGCCAATTAGTGAAAAAATGAGAATTAATATGATCTAAATAAAAACAAAATACGAGATAAATAATCATTTTGTGATCTTATAAAGATCATGGTGTAAAAAATGTCTCCTTGTCTTGATTGCCTTGATGAAACAATGAATCTATAATCTGAACCTGCTTTACAAGGTGTTGAATAAGGAGATGTTATGAAAGAATATTATTTTAATAGAATTGATACGGATGAAGATAAGGATGAATATATGCCTTGGTAATCAGGGGAGATCAATGCATCTCCTTTGATAGTTCTACTATTATGAAATTAGTTTTAAACAATGATGTTTTGGCAGTCATTGATGACTTCTTAGAACCATCAGCTTTTGAACAAATTTGGAATTTTATTCAAACTGAACAATTCAAGTTTGTTCATTCTTCTCGATGGGTAAATGCTTTTAGTCTTGAGGATGGCTCTCCTTTGTGGGGAAATGTTGCTATTTCTCATCCTAGGCCAGAGCCCTGTACCACAGAGCAAGTTTACCCTACAAACACAACCATTGATTTATTTATACAGGAACTAATCACAACCTCATCGGAGTTTTCTCATTTAATAGGACATAAAGACAGAGATTGGGACTTTTTCTATTCTAGACCCTACCTTTATCCAAGAGGTTCAGGACTTTCTTGGCATACGGATGGTAAATACAAAATCTCAGGTGCCTATGTTTATTACTGCCATCCTATTTGGGAGATAAGTTGGGGGGCTGAATTACTGATTAATCCGACACCGCAACTTGACTTCGATTACCTTGAAGTGACCTTAATCAATAATATGAAGAAAAAGGTAGGATACCATCTTAATAGTGCTGCATTGAATAAGTATGCTGATGATGGAATTGGATATTACATTGTACCTAAACCCAATAGGTTGGTTATTTTTAAAAATAATATTTTGCACTGTATTAAAAAAGTAGAAAATGCAGCAGGAAATCATGTAAGGGCATCAATAACAGGTTTCTTTATGAGTAATGACAAAATACATGAAACGAAAGAGGCAGAAAAAGAACATTCAACCTAACAATGATTTGAATTAGTTTAGTCCCGTCAAATTATCGATAACTATCAACTCTTAATATGCTGGAATTTATAAAATGAATTTAGTGCATGAAATCACACCTTCACTAGCTCAGGAAAAAGTAAATTTTGTTATCTTGATACCCAACTCTGACGAGGCGGCTTTATCTAACTTTATACTTAGAGAAGAGGATGTTCCTTATAACGAACAACCAAGTCATTATCAATTTAAAAAATGGTCTACTTGGTGTTCCGCTCATTTTTCTTCTTATTCCTTCTTTATTAAATACAAGGATGCTCTCTTAAGATGTAAGCAGTTTTTGTATGACTTTGGACCTTTATCAACATTAGATCACGCTGCTTTATACGATCATTGGGTTTGGGAAATGAAGCCCTATGTAGTGTGTGAGGAAAACATATGTTGGATTGGTTATGATTATTCAAAATCGAAAACATTAAGTTTTTTTTCCTATGGGACTAATATTGAACTTCGTCTACTTGAAGGCAGTTTGACAGATGATGAGTTCATCGAACTTTGTAAATTTTTTTCTCCTATTGCGTCGTCAAATGAAATCTTAAAAAAGAATTTTTTTGAACTATCCTATTGGTCACGTCATAGCAACTGTTTGGAAAATGCGTGTATTAATAGAAATGAATATAAACCACCTTCTAGTTTATGGAATTTAAGATGGCCAATGCATAATATTCTTAATGCCGGAAACCCAGAGCAATATTTAAATTATTTAAGCAGTTTAAACTTGGATTTTATTCCAGATTGCCAAATTATTTATGGTGATAAAGATCAAATAGCTGAAACACAACTAGTAATGCTTCCGAAAAATGGAAAGAAAAATCAAATTGCATGGTTTCGCGTTTTCAATAAAGATTCTTTTCCAATAAAAAAACCAGCACTTTCTAGGTTGCCTAGTATGAATTCATATAGTGGATATAGTAATTTTAGTTTAACTGTCCTAAACCCGAAGAGTGCTCTGATTTCGAGCAATATATACATTGCCAGTTTTAATAATTGTTATGGACCACATGATGCTCTTTGGTGGGATAATGAAAATGCTTACTTACTTCAGATAAGCGCTGGTGCAAATAATTCTATAGAGTATTTTAAGGGAATTTTTTGCCAACTTAGGGATGAGAAATGATTATTCTATTGATAGCAACTTAGGTAAATAGATTATGAGTTATCCTCTTCAATTTTAATCCCCTTATTATATTATAAATTTTGCCGGGGTTTTTACTACAAATAGCTTACTGTGTCGTACGATATCGTAGTCAATTACGACGATCTCCCGAAGAGCTAACTTAGTATAGGTTTGGTTCAAAAATGATAGAACATGAATCTGTGGTCATTGTATAATGCGCTTTTGTTAACTCAAGGTTTAGTATGGCTGGTGATCCTATACAAATATTTATTTCTTACTCTCATGATACTCATGACCACAAAGTTAAAGTTAGGGAGCTTGCTGATACATTACGTATAAAATATGGCATAGATGTTATTGGTGATTTTTATGAAGAAGACAATCCTACTGGTGGTCAATTACCTGACCTGATGGAGAAGATCAGGATATGTGATAAAGTAATTTGTATTTTGACTCCATTATATAAATTAAAAGCTGATGAAGCGCGAGGTGGCGTTGGATATGAAAAGACAATTATTACAAGTGAATTATATGAGAATGTAGGATCATCTAAATTTATCCCAGTTATTCTTGATGAAAATTTAGATTTTAATGACTGTATTCCAAATTTCCTCACTAAAACAAGAAAAACGATAGTCCGCTCTACTTTTAACTCTAATGATGATTTTATCGATGAAATTGGGAGGGTTATTTATCAAAGGCCAAAAAATCCAAAGCCACCCCTAGGTAGAAATATCCTAGATCAAATGCCAGAAGTAGCAATTCCTATAGAGCAAATTGATATTGTGCAGGTTATAAAAGAAAACAACCATCAAGTGGTATTTGATACAGCTCTTTTTTATGCAAAACAAAATGATGAGCATAGTTATAGGGCACTTGCAAAGAAAGTTAAAAAAGAAGTTATAAAAGAGCTTTTGGTACTAAGAGATCAATATGCAATATCAGTAACTGAAGATAAGCTATTTGAAGTTGCAGATAAGTTTATCAATACTGCGGCACCGTTATATTTGGTGGCTTTTGCTGGGTATTTATCATTTAATGAGAAATTTAGTAAGCAAGAAGGTTTATTAGTTGACTTATTAGCAATTGAGGGTTGGAAAGAGTACAGTGGTAGAACGATTGTTTACCACATACCAGAATTACTGGGATATATGTACCATCATATTTATGGGGCTCTCCAAATAGATAATGACGATGTAAGTCGAGTCCTAGATATTTTTGAACAAAAAATACCTTTAAATTCCTCCAACTATGATTACTTATATAAGGTTAAATCTGTTACTGGATGGATTGATTCGCTTGGCAAAGATTGTTTTAAATCCTTCGATTATCTTATTAACTCGTATGAAAAATGGTCGTGGCTAAGATTGATTTTTGCAGATGTTGGTGATTTCAGAAAAGCATTATTAACTTATCAAATAATGATAAATTTGTTAGATTATTTCAATCTTATAAAAGCGGATTGTTTGTTTGAGGATAATAGTCAAATTAGTTATTGTCATATTCCCCCGAGTGCTGCAATTGGAGATAGGCAAGACAAGGAATATGCCTTAAATTATTTGGTTAAAAATGATAAATTTTTTAAGAATTATATTCAGCAATTAGGTATTTCAAAGGATAAGCTCAAAAGTAGATGGAAGTTATGGCTCAAAGAAATATCAAAGTTCAATCGCATGGATGGTACATATCTTTATATTTATGAAGAAAAATTTATTGATAATTTGCTTGATTAATGGAAGGTAAGGCCCCAGTAAAAGGGGCCTATATTATAGAAAAAACATGCGTCTGCCCACCGATATCTACTGAACAATAATCACTGATAAAAAGATCCCGAGCAAATGCCTCAAAATCAAAGTAGCAGATTAAACTATCCGGCATTTGATGAGCATAACAGTCATCAAATAACTGCCTGGCAAAATCAATCTCTGAATCATAACTACCCTGGTAGTACTCCTCCAACATAGTTTGTGCATCATCTACCGGATAATCACAGAGAAGGGCTAAGCCTAGCTCGCCCTGTTCTTGAATAAATGAGGCATACTCCACAATATTGCTTATTCCTTCGTACTCATGGATTTTGATGCTGCCGAATCCTTCATAATCATGTATGGCGTATTCTTCAGCATTGGGTTCAGGGCTGTTATCCAGCATTTCCCATATTTCTTCCATGATGTCATCTTCGCTTTGTGTGGCATCTATCCAGACACCATGTAGAATGGCGTTGTTGTAAGAAGCTAAACAGGCGACGTAGATTGAAGGGGGGGTCATGAGATTATCTCCTTATGTAAATGGAGCAATCTCACACGGGAGCTTGCTCCCGTGGTAGGGTATGATTAAAACGGAATTTCTTCTGAATCGGGTTGCAACATTTCACGCATTTGAGCCATGTGCTGTTCTGCGGTTTTGTTGCTTGATTCATCAGCTGATTTAGGCGAGCTAAGTAGCTGAATATGACTGACAACAATGCTTAATGCTTGACGAATTTTGCCTTCGTTGTCTGTCCATTGATTAGAACGTAGTTTACCTTCTAGGTATACTTGCGAACCTTTCTGTAAATACTCTGCGACTTTTGTTAGCTTTCCAAATAGTATCAGCTGATGCCATTCCACTCTGGCTTGCCATTCATCATTCTGTTTAAATGACTCATTGGTAGCCAAAGTGGCAGTGACAAAAGATTGTCCGTCTTTTCCGATGATGCTTTTAGGATCAGCACCAAGATTACCGATTAATTGAATGCGGTTTAAAGATGCAGTCATTGTATTCTCCTGTTATTGTTAAATGTGAGCCGCATAACAGAAAAACATCCGCATAGGCAGGTAGTTTTCTGTTATGCGGATAAGACTTATTTACTTCAATTAACAAGCAATCTTTTGAGTATCGAACTGTTTAACAAAGGAAATTAGGGATTCCAATTTGTGCAAACTTAACTCTGCTTGCTGAATGTCATGGGTGTTGATTTGAAGTCGGTGACGGCTTAAATCATTCACACAACAATTCAGCTCAAAGAGCAAATGTTCAATCTCAAGTTGTACTGGTTCCTGTTGTTGCATGGTAGCTCCTTGGGGTAGGGAGGATTAGCCCCAAAAAGGACTGTTCATCCCAATTGGGTTATGCAAAAAAAGATCACCGAAACATCGGTTGATTTACCTGGTTATTAATGATGATGTGCTTAAAGCACTCCTCGGGCGTAAAGCCGTAAAGACATCTCCTGATGGGTTTTCCCCGCTAAACGCTTTGCCATGGAATTAGGGAACAAGATGGCATATCACAAGACCTGGTGGTTTCGTCAGAATCTCGCTGACTCTTCAGTTGTGTTCCTTTCAGGTTATCAAGCCAGTATTGGAAATCAAGATTTTTTTCTTGTTGATATTAAATGAACGCAAATGAACTTATTGTGCTCATTTTATGCGATATGTGTTTCGGTAGTCGGTGATTCATCGGCAGGATGTTGTCTTTATCAACTCTTACAATGATTACCAAACCGTTGTGTTAAATATGCCTGATGCTCAACATCAGTTTCGTGTGTTAATGCCAAGCGTATATACTCTAATCGCCCAACGCAAAACTGAACACGATTTAAGCTTAAGGCCCCATCGGGGTATTGCTCGATTGCAGGGATTAATTCTTCTATATAAAAAACATTATGAGGTTTGGCACATTTAAATACGGCTTCACTACTAAAAACCACGATATTATGGATATACTGTGGTTCTATGAAATCAAGAGTCTTTTGAATGGCTTTAACGTGTTTATAATTCTGATGGATGGGATTTTGAAATCTGAATTTATCGTAATAGAGCGATTGAGACCAGCTTTTTGAGTTTGCTTTAGCGAATATCCAGCCCTTGTAATGCTTTGTTTCTATAATAAATATGCCTTTTGTTGTAATTAGAATATGATCGATTTGAGTTGTGGAACCATCCTCTAAACGTAAAGTAATATTGCTCATAACATGAGCATCTTTGTTTTGGCAATACTTTGCTAAAGCGTGCCTGACTCGAGCTTCACCGCAATTTTCAGCTGCCCGTTTACGATATCGTCCGGCAATATAACCAAATACTATACCTAAAAAAATTAATGAGACTAAACTAACGATTTCAAGATCAACCATACATCTTACCTCCAACAAGCGCATTATTTTAACAGTGCCAGTCGGTATTTGCCAATTTGGTGAAACCCAATAGCTTGGTATGCGCATATAGCGGAATTATCATTGGTGAACAAAATGGCTCTTTTGACTTGTCGGTCGGCAGCTTGTTTTAGGCAAAGATACACAGCAATTCTGGCAAAACCTTTATTTCTTAATGAAGGCGGGGTATAAACGGGGCCGATCTGTACAATATCAGGTAGATTGGCATTAAAGCCACATAAGGAAACAGGGGTGTTATTTACAAATAAAACCCATCGATTTTGGCTAAGCTGCGTATCTTGAATTTCATCAATAATGGATTGTTCCAGTGTGGGATTATTAGCATCGTCCCCTAGGGCTTCAATATGATAAGCGATAAGCCATTCTTTGATGATATCCATGTCACAATCTTGTACTGGTTTGAGCGTGCAGCTATAGGAATGAATCGCTTGAGGTATAGTCATTTTGTCGAGATTAAGTAAAAATAACTTTTCCTGATAATTAATGGCAAATAGGGACGTTTCTATGTTTAGCTGATCAATGACAAAACCAGCTTGGGTGTCTTCGCCAAGTATTCCGGCAATTGGTCTTGTTCTTTTAATCTCAAATTCTTCTACTAAAGCTGATAATGCAGAAAAATTTTCAGTTTGCATCATCACATTACCATTCCAATAATGTGCTAAAACACCATTAATTTTATTGTTTTCAAAGGAGCCGAAATATTCTCCGTGAAATGGCGCATCTTGGTAGGTAATTCCCGAGTGGTATAAATTGTTCCTAATGAACATGGTCGTTTCTTGGTAATGATTGAGATAGGATGACAATTCATCTATATGCAATTGGTCTAGCCTTTTTATCGCAATCATTTTTTCCTCGGCATGATGAATATTTTTAATACACTTTTAAGACATATGCTAAGATATCTCAATCTTGGTTATTATTAAATACAAAATCTCAGAATATGATTACCTTACTTCCCCATAATTCTGCATGGCAAGCTGCATTTGAGCTAGAGAACAAACAGTTATTGCAATTGGATATCAAGAATATAATCCAAGTTGAGCATATTGGCAGCACAGCTATTTCTGGTATTCATGCAAAACCAGTGATTGATATTTTAATTGGTGTTAAGTGTTTGCATGAATTTACTTCTGAGGATATCCAAAAAATTGAATCATTAGATTATCGATATAACCAGGTTTTTGAATCAGTTTTTCCACATCGGCGTTATTTCCAAAAAGACAATGAACATGGTGAGCGAACGCACCAGATTCATTTGGTTAATTATCCATCTTCTTGGTATGCGAAGCATCTGTTGTTTCGCGATTATTTGCGTCTTTATCCCAATATTGCTAACGAATATGAAGAACTTAAGCTCAACTTGAGCGAACTCTATGATAATACGATTGATTATGCCAATGCCAAGAATGAATTTTGTCAGCTTATAGATAAGAAAGCCTTTTTACATTTTGAGGTTAATAAACCATTCATTGAAACACCGCGTCTTATTGCATTTATTCCCCAGGTAGCCTGTCACGAAGACTATGCAATAATGCTTTCAAATCCTGAGTTTATTCAATGTTATGGTGTTTCATACAATGAGGACCAGGCTTTAAATCGTTTGGAATCGGATATGACGCATTACAACCAATATGGTTTTGCTCCCTGGATGTGGTATGACAAAGAAACCCACAACTACGTTGGGCGAGGGGGATTAAAGACTTTTGTATTAAATGAAAAAGAGGAAGTTGAGTTAACTTATCAAATAGCTCAAAGCTACTGGGGAAAAGGTTTAGCATTTGAAATGGGGCAAGCATCCTTGGAGTATGCTGAAGAGCACTTGGATTTGGCTAGCACTATTTGTTTTACCGCATACAATAATTATCCATCATTGCGCGTTATGGAAAAATTAGGTTTTAAATTTGAGTTTGATTTTGAGCATGCAGGAATTTCGCATAAATTTCACAGAAAACCTACAATAAAGAAACAAAAGAGGTCTTAATGGATAAAGTAAAAATTGACACCCACTTAGTCCAAAAGCTAATTGCTGAGCAATTTCCACAATGGCAATCACTACCGATACATCCAGTTGCCCAAAGTGGTTGGGATAATCGAACGTTTCATTTAGGTGAAGAAATGGTAATTCGTTTGCCTAGTGATAGGGAGTATGAGCCACAAATAAATAAAGAATATCAATGGTTGCCATGGCTCTCGAAACAACTCTCATTTCAAATTACGCAACCGATCGCGCTTGGAAAACCATCACCAGATTATCCATTGCATTGGAGTATCAATCTTTGGATTGAAGGGGAGACTGCTTCAGTACAGAATATTCATGATAAAAAAGAGTTTGCGGAAGCATTGGGGAAGTGCTTAAAAGAATTTCAATCTTTAGATGCTACAGATGGACCTTTGGCTGGCGCACATAATTTTTATCGAGGCAGTTCATTAAAGGCTTATGATCATGAAATGCAACTTGCGATTCCTAAAATTAAAAACGTTCAGGAGCAAAGTCTTGCTGCATCATTATGGCAACAGGCACTTTCTTCTGAATGGCGATTAAAGCCTGTCTGGGTTCATGGAGACATATCCGTAGGAAATATTTTAGTTCGTGATGGAAGGCTGTGTGCTATTATCGACTTCGGCCAACTTGCTGTGGGTGATCCTGCCTGTGATTTGGTAATAGCGTGGAATTTTTTTTCTAGCGAAGAACGAGAAGTATTTAAAAATGCAGTTCAGCTGGATAATGATACTTGGATACGAGCTTTAGGATGGGCATTTTGGAAAACCTTATGTTGGCCAATTACAGGTACTGATGTAAAAGAGGTTTTGCATGAAATTTATACGGATTATGATGCGATTAAATAAAATGTCAGATGTATTCAATGTTTAAGATTTGGTTATAAAGAACTACAAACCAATATTTTATCCTAGCACATGAGATCAATTATGAACATGAATAATAAGAACCGATTTCATTTTAAACCAGTGAATAAAACACAAGAAGACTTTATTCTTGACTGGATTAGTCAGCCACATATTAATGAATGGCTTCATGGTGAAGGTTTAAGTAATACAATTAAAGACATTCATGAATTTGTAAACAATGGAGAACCGTGGGCAACTCATTGGATAGCATATGATAATGAAACTCCATTTGCTTATTTAATTACTTCTGAAATAGAGAAATCAGAAGAATATCCTGATGGTGCAGTTACACTAGATTTATTCATTTGCAGGTTGGATTATATTGGGAAGGGATTATCAGTACAGATGATACATGAATTTATCTTAAGCCAATTTTCTGATGCCAAAATCGTGCTTATTGATCCTGAAATCTCTAATGAGCGAGCGGTCCATGTTTATAAAAAAGCTGGTTTTGAAATCATTGGGGAATTTATAGCTTCATGGCACCCAGTGCCACACTATAAAATGAAACTGTATATTGAAAATTTAATAAAGCAAAGATTGTCAGCCTAAGTAGATCTTTGTAATACTCAATCTTGAATGCCCAAGCGACTGGCTAATAATTTCCCTTGCTGTTCTATCCCAATATTTTTCAAGGGGATTAAGTTCTTTATATGTCCTACCCCCTTGTATCGGACAAATAAGACCTTTGCCAGTTTTATCATAGGACTTTGTAATTTCAAGATATCTTCTCTGGGCATAAGCATGACGAAGTCCATGGCATTTGCTTAACCCCATTTTTTCTATTACTTCATGATATTGAGCTAGATGATTTTTATAGGTCTTTTCTTTAGGAATGAGAGATTGTCCATCTGGAACTTGTTTTATAGCATTGAGTAGCCATTGCCGTTGTTGTTCATTGGTGAGTTTAAGATCGCGTCCGATGCCGCCTTTAGTCCAGCTGGGCTTTATAACCAGTTTATTTCCTTGCCAGGCATCACTGAGTACAATCTTCATGGATTCCTCACGGCGGAGACCAAAGAGGGATTGGGCTTCCAGGGATAAACGGATCATCGGCTCTGAGCATTTGGAAAAATCGACGTTATTGATTGCTTTATTATACTGAGGGGCATAATTACGTTTATTGATTTGATAGGTGTCGTTGCCTTGCTTAACCAGTTCTGGCCTGTTTAGCACTGAGGCCACTTTTCGAAGTTTAGCCATGTAATTTTTTATTGTTGCAGGGTTTTTATTCTGGGTTTTCCAGTGTTCAACCAGGATGTGTATGTGTTTTGGTTTTAATCCTTTGATGTGCGTGACCATATAGCCTAGCTCGTGCAAATCTTTCACACAGCGGTTTAACATGTGTTTCATATCTGCTCTGCTGGCATGAGAGTAGTTTTGGATTTTCTTTATACATTCATTGATGGAATACTGAGCATTTTTAAGTTTGGACTTACTCATTGAGATACCTCCATAAAGAATCACGAGATTTTATGCCCATTTCGCTGCGAATAAGCCAATAGGTTTCATACCTTCCTAATATGGGCAAAAGATACTGAGCCATCTGTTTAGCGTAGAGGTAGCGGTATGCTTTATTAATAGGTAGAGCATGTTTTTTTAAAGCCTTTCGCCAAGCAATTCTGGTGTCTTCATAATCGTTAAATTCAGCAATAGGCTTACCATTAGTTATCTTTTTGATTTCATCCAGAATGATTTTTTGCATTTCAAATCTGATAGGAATCGTCCTGTCTAATGAATTAAAAGCAATGTTTCTGGTTATCCAAATGCTGTCAGCCTGGATGTTAATTTCAGGTTTTATATAAATGGCTTCTTGAAAGGTAAGACCAAATTCAGTTTGTAATGCCATGATGAGGCGGGGGATTGAATTATCCCATAATTGCCAATGGTTATGCTGGATTTTGAGTTTTCTTTTGCGTTTCTTGCTTGTTTTGCTAAGTTGCAGCGATTTATTGTCTATATCGGGAATAGGGCAATCTATGCTGAGCAGGTAATGTCGGACGATAGTCATATGATTCATAATCGTGCTGGAACGTAGTTTACTCTTTTTCCAATGTGCTACCAGTTGATGAATATGATTTGATTGAATATTTTTCCACGAAGATGGCACATCCCCAATGGTATAGAAATCATCAATCATTTTACGAATAACGTATGCTCGTTGTTTTTTGATTTTGTAGCTGCCTTGATTACCGAGCTTTAAATATTGATTAGCAGTTTGTCTTAAGCTGTATTTTCTCATCATCCCATCCGATAAAATTTATTTGCCCTGTCTTTGGTTTAGTGTTGAACGAGCGGCTCACTCAAAGATGAAACCTGGCCAAAGCCATAAAGCTCGAAGTAGGGGGCAAATCAATCGTTATAAGGCAAACGATCTCGCCGATTTACAACAGTTTTTGGGTGTGTGTTTCCTCCTTGTTTTGATGATTAATAAAAACGACAAGACAATGGCTCTTGTCATACAAGTCCATGGTCAAATTGAAATAAATTGACTTAAACTCCCGAGAGAGTTGCCCTGTCGGATGACAGAGATTCCTAGATGGTTTTCCCGACTGAACGTCCAGCCACAAAGTTAGGGAATGAAGTGGCTTAGCATAAGACGTCGGTTGACGTTTCGCCGGAATTTCACCAGCTCATCAGTCATGCTTGATTCCAAATTAGCAAAGCAGTGCTTGCTTCGCAAGGGATTTTGGAAAGAATTTTGTCCAATCCCGATTGGCGGGATCGGACAAAATGACGAAATGAGTTGATTTTACGCGGTAAAAACAAGATGTTTTTTCTGCGTCACTGCTGGGAAATTTGCAGTGACGTAGAATTACCAAGATTGTTATTTATCTCTAGTTGAGTATATAAAGCTATGTAGTTCATTTTGAAAATCATCATAAGTAAGATCCGAATCATCGAAAAAATCATATATATCTTTATATTTTATGAATAAACGAATGATTCGTTCTTTTTCTTGTTCAATATTTTCAATAGCTCTAGATAGCCCAAGGCATCTTGATAAATTTGGTTTACCATTGAATGATTTGTTTGGATAAGGATAGATTATTAATGGAAAACATCCCCCTGTATGGTCTATGACAACAAAACCGCATTTATTTTGCATAGGCACTGGATATATTTCTAGATAAATCTTTGTATTGCCTATGCCTAATAATCGAAACTCTTGTTTATCTTTGAGTGAGTTAATAAGCTCATCTATTTTTAGCCTAAGTGTTTCTTCGCACTCATTAAATGTGTAGTATTCTAAAAATGCAGCACATATTACAGTTCTATAACAGGGTGCATTTTTTAGGTATTCTGATTTAGCAAAGTTATCATCTACAACATATTTAAAATTTCTCATTAAAAATCCTCTTATAAAAACAAAGAAAAAACAGTACTCATTCAATCAAATGAATACATTCTTTAGTTTTAAGAGCTTTGTCGAAAAAAATCGCACCTAATAATTGACTTTTTGAACAACATTTTCTAGAATACACTTGTCAAAGAAAATCCTAGTAGCTCTTAAAGCTAAGACCAATAACAGGTCCACCTTTCAGTATAGCACATAAATTGTACTTATCCAGTTTATTTACTTTTTCCTAACAATTAAGTCAAAAAATGAACAGATATTAGTTACATCTACGGTGAGTTGGTACACGTATCTTAAAAACGTCTTCTCCATAAGCTAAAATAAAAGCCTATCCCTTAGGCAAAAAGAAAGACCTGAACCTATATATATGATCCATATTTAATTTGAAGGTTTCATTACCAACTTGTGCTTGAGCAGACAAAAATTTACCAGAACTTGATGCTTTCAATGAATATTCATTCTCTAGTTGAAAATAATGTTTCTAACAATGATTTTAGAAACGCTTCTTCTGACCGAATATATTTTATACAAGATATCATTTTTTCTTCGATAATTTCGCGTCCTTTTAATATTTCAGCTTCATCAGAAGAAATCTCGCCAAGCATGCGATGTATGTTAAATTCAGTCCATGCCAATACACAATGTCCTAGCCATCCTGTAAATGCTTGATGGGGAGATGTTATCCATGGTTTAGAAGTATGTTGATGGTATGTGGTGATCAGTTTCTTCAAAAAGGGGGTATTTACTTTCTGATATAAAATAATGCCACTCCATTCCAACCCATATCCTATTATTTCTAACATAGGATTCATTAAGCCTGCGCTTTCCCAGTCAATAATATGTGGTTTACTGTGACTATCCCAAAGCACATTCTGAATGTGCATGTCTCTATGTGTAATAACTGACTCTTGTTTGAGGGTTGGGATTGCCTGAAAATAGACTTGATTCCAATCTAAAATGACTGGCAATAACGCCATCAAATCAGAATGTTTGGCGCGCTCAATCAATTTTACCCAATGCGTATCTTCAAAGTAATCGTACTGGGCTTCATCCGTTCCAGTATGATGAACATCTGCCAAATGCATTAACGAATACAGTTCGCCGATAGCAGTAGCATGCTCAAGCGTTAACTTAGGCTCATCAAGTAAATGACCGGTTATGTAGGGGTAAATTATATAATGTTCTTTATCGACGTTGATGACATACTCATCATTAAAAGCTAAAGCATTAACCGCAGGTATTGCATTTTTAGCCATCTCATTGGCAATTTGCTCGGAGTGTTCATAGGTCGTTTTAAAATGACTTTTAGCGGTAATATGTGGATTTAACCGTTTAATAGCATAGGTACCTTTGCTGGTTTCTATTTTAATCATGGTATGCAGAGCACCGCCTTTGAGCAATTCAGGCTGTGCTTTTAACTCACCTAGTTGCACTTTTTCTATCAATGGTTGCATTTTCATTAAATGCGTTCTCAAAATATCTTTTGGTTACAATGAATGTATTTGCCTAACAAAAACATCATCGCAAATTTTTGCGTAAAAAATAAAATGTTGAATTGTTATCAAAGCCTTTTCTTTCAAACTCAACGTAGTACCCAAGTTTTTTATAGAAATCCAGTGCTTCCCAGTCAAATGTATTCACTGCTATAAAATTACATCCACTTTTTTCTGCAAGTTCTTCTGCTTTTTGCATCAGTTGTGTGCCATACCCCATGCCACGAAGTGTTTCTTTTACCCAAAGCTGCCCAACGAATAAGCCGCCGTACATATTATCTCCACCACATCCGCCAACTATAGTTCCATCCTCATTACGAATAAAAAACCCAAAGAAATCCAGTGCCTTCATCCCCTTTTTTTTTTGGCTATCGCTGTAATGGCATCATTTAATAATTGGATATCTTCTGATTTTGGGTTTGATTCATAACTTATTTCATACTTCATAGCGGGTTCCTTATTTAAATTCTTTACCTATGCATGAGACAACAGTGGAAACATCAACTGATTTTCATCGAATAACACAGTTTTTTTGCCTCAACAAAAAGCATTTCATCCCTCTCATGTTCATCGATAGGAATTATCTCATATGATGAACAATCCTTTGGGGCAAAACCAAGTCGCACAAAAGGGCTGTTTTCATCTAAAGTATGGGTTAATTCGATGAAGTGATAGGGAAATTTCATTTTATTATTTCACTTTTTTGGTAAACCATAATATCAAATCATCATCCAAACAAACCATTTTTCCTGGATCAACTGGTTTATAGTCATAAGTGACTCCCAACCCATCAGGAATATAGCCGCGCTTGATGTAGAGTCTTTGCGCCTGTCCATAGCCCCCATCTTGTCCACCATATAAGCCAACGCCAAGACCAACATTAGAGTGTTGACTTGCTGCTTTTTCTTCAGCGACTGTTAGTAAGGTACTTCCTATCCCAAATTTTCGAAAAGAAGGTAATACATTTAAGTCCATAATTTCTGGGATTTTTTTATGAGCAAAGGGTTCATAGAGTGATGCCCATTTTAGCGTAACATAGCCGGCGATTTGATCTTGAAAATAAGCCAACCATACGACTCGTTCAGCCTGTTGTTGTTCTTGGTAATACTTCTCAAATAACGACGCAGGTTTTTGCCAATTTGCTTTTTGAAAAGCATCGACCAGAAAGGGGATATCAGATAACGCCAGTGCTTTGATAACAATTGACTGTTGGTTTATTGCTAAAGGTTCAAGCTGTTTCATCATATACACCATATTCCACTCATATCCGGCGGGTTTTAAATCAAAAAGAGCTTTAAAACCAACCGACTGATAGAACAGATACGTTTTAAGATAATTCTCTTCTGATTCAGAAGGGCTTAGAGTTTCAACGGTTATAGTTTTAGCACCTTGCTTTATAGCAAAATGACAAGCCTCATCTATTAATTGCTTTCCAACACCTTGGCGGTGAAAATCACGTCTCACAGCCATCCAATATATGTTGGCATTATTTGAATAAGGAAAATCAATTGAAATAAGACCAACGTAGTTATCATTCCTTTTCGCGGCGAAATTTATACGTTTTGTTACGCCTATTGCATAATGCTCATTTGCTTCGGGTAATCCGAAGTACTCGGGTAACTCCGTTGTAATTGTTTGACATAAGGCTTTAGCTAGTTCACCCGTTATTTTTTCAATTTGAATCATGATATTTTCCCTGCTGCAGTATTTCGAGTATCTCCTTCATAGGATTTGATGGAAACGGAGTTGACTTATCTTTCTGAATTTCTTTATAAAATTCATGCATTTTTTCTGCAATAGGAGCATTTTTAGATAATATTTCATTTATTTTATCGGGCAGCTTAATTGAAAGTTTATTTGTTAAGTAATCGCCTAACGTTTTATCCCAATGTTCTTTTCCTGCATAGGCTGTTAGAACACCATGTAGCAGATTGACTGAATAACTACATCTATCATAATTTTCGTGGTCTTTTACAAAATTAAGTTCAGTCATTGATAAATCAAATTTCTTTGACAGTGCCAAACCAAAATCACTGAGGTAAATGTCATCCTCATCAGCTAAAATGTTATGAAAATGGGCGTCCATATGAAGAAAACTATTTTTATGCATAAATTCTAAAACCGTTCCAAATGATTTATTCAATTTTTCTAGATAATTGATTGAATCTAATTCAGCGATACTTGATGACAAAACTTCTTTTAAATGTTGGTGTAAATTTTTCGGGAAATGCTCAAGAAATAATAAAACACTGGTGTTGGTACTATTTAGACCATGTATACGCTCTTTGATATGTTTGTTATTTTCCCAATAATCTAAATATTTTTCTGTAGATTCCCAATAGGAAAGGTCTGTTTTACTTAAAGAATTCGGGATAATTCGCCAGCTATACATAATTGGGAAATTGGGGCATTTACCACTCATCACCCAGTTGGTTGTCATGATGTGTGCTGCAAGCTCACGCCAAGCGCTAAAACCAGCTGAGCCAATACCATATTGATAGCACATTGGTAATTTAAAAATATTAGCCGTCGACATGAAGTTATCTGGTTTTAGTTCAAGTTCAGTAATTGGAACCCTTTTTACAAAAACGGGGATATTTTCGATGTCTATTTGAACAGTGGTGCCTCCAATACCAGCATGCATCTCTTTTCCGGTAGACAGGACTGCTTGTAATTGTTGATTGCTCATACACGATAATGTGTTAGAGACAATAGTATATTTTTCAGTTCGCTTAGATAAGGTTTTCATTTTTGTACTTGTCGGTTATAGCTTTAGATCTAAATTCCCATCAGATGATTGAAATTTAGTAATTAGAATAAATTGTATCATAATGCGCGATTGAATTAGGTGTTGAATATCGGCATAGGTGTTTTTGCCTGTTTTTTGCAACTTAAAGGTAAAGGAATTCGAATTTTGTAAACTTCTCCACCATTTACTATCATAAAAGCCTGTCCTTTAGGTAAAGACACAATATCATCTACCCCAATCATTGGCACTGAGGAAGTCTGAACTCGATCCTCATTTGTCGTATTAAAATAAACCCCATCATCCCCATGTGGCGTATCATTAACCATAGAAACTTGGGTATGTCCAACTACTCCTACTTGAGGAAGAACTTTAACCAACAGATTAGCTGTTTCTTCATTTTTAACTCGTAACATAATAAGTGTATTAAAATTACCCTCAGAAACTTCAGCCTTAGCCCTAGATCCAAGAGCAACTTCCATATCCTGAATGGTCTGAGCATAAGCAGTAACTTGAAACCCAGCTCCACCCGCTTTATTGAGAATTTTCACAAACGAATCCTGGATAATTTCAGAAAGCTCATCACAATGAAGATTCAAGGTATATCGGGCATTAGGTTCCTTGTAGATTTTACCGGCTGTGGATACTAGATCTGATAAGAAGGCTTTACCCACTGCCTGAGCGATATTGGGATTAGTCAGACTATCCAAGCCAATATAGAGTACCTTTTTATTTTTAATGACATCCATCAATTCAATATCTCCTGGCTCAGCTTTGGATGACAGAACTTTAGAAGCATTACTTTTATTGATTTCCGATAATACTGGACCAACACTGGCTGTTATTTTGTCATAATAGTGTTTATCCATAATGGCTGCATCGTAGAGATCGATTAGGATTTGGTCGTGCAGTGCTTCTGCATTGTTATTTTTGATGGTTCTGTTGATGTGTTCCTTCACATATTGAGTAACTGCCTGATGGCGTTCCATAGGAGACTTGGTTTTATTGTTCTTACCAATTTTACTGTCGTGCTCCTCGATAATTTCTTCTATGTTTTGATGATAGTTGGGATAGTGATTTGGCAGGATGGTATCTGCATAGGTCATAAGTAGCTGGTCGAGTCTACTAATATAGAAAGCAATTGATTGGTAAGTGATGGGTTGTTTCATTTCTTCCAAGCAAATAGCTACAATATTGACGTATTTCCATGCAAAGGCTGCAAACTGTTTTCCTTCACCTTCAGCAGAGATCGCATCAGTGATGCGTGTTGCAACTTCGCTGATTTGATCATAGTTTTTGAGTGGGTTGTATCGTGCTGATTGATTAGGAAAGCCTAAATGGACGATTTTAAAATCATCCACTCTTCCTGATACTTCGCATGCTGCAATCATGTCTCGCACTAAGTCTTGGTCACCTTTAGGATCTACAACAATGACCGCATCTCCATTTCTAATATCCTGATTAATGAGGATGCTGGCTAATCTTGTTTTACCTACTCTGGTGGTACCAACAACAAAAGTATGGCCGACGCGGACATCTTGAGGAATATAGATAAGTTTATCTTCTTCACCGACACCATGTAAGAATGGACTTCCGCCAACTGGTGGATCCGGTCTAAATGGATTGAGTTTTGAACGTTTGTTTAACCATTTGGCTAATCGAATATGCTCATGGTTTTGACAAAAACGCCGTACTGCTTGATAACAAGATCCTCTTTGCATGAATTTTTCATTTTTGACTTGTTTGATTTGATGAAGCTTTTGCGTATGGCTTGGTCGCCAACGAAATCCTTTGCCAAGAAATAGCCAGTTTTTGGATAATGGAATTTCTGATGTAGAAAGGGCATAAGTGGGCATTGCCAATAGTCGATGGTGGTAGCGTTTTACTCTTATTGCTTGCCATGCTCTATAGAGACCTGGAATGGCTAAAGTAATGAAAGCATAGGAACTCATGCTTTGAGTGAGCAAGAATAAATGAGGTTGGCTGTAAGTCAGAAATGCTAATGAAAAACAAGTAATCGCAGACCATGCTTCTGTCGGTTCTCGTAGTAAATTATTAATTGGATAGTTCGTCATAGTGACTTCCATAACATAAGTGCATCAATAAACAGAAAGAGTACTAATAAGTACCATCGTACTTTAAGTGCAGTTTTATATTGTTCCGTATTTATTGGGTTTTGTTTATGTATGCGTTGTACTAGCTTTGGCCATAGCAGGATGAGACTTGTGTAAAAGAGTGTACGTAATACAATAAACCAGGGTTGAAATACTGGTTGTTGTAAATAGTTTATTACCTTGGTATTGATGAGCAATGGTGCCAGGATGAGTAAAGCTGTGATTGGTAAAAGAATTTGAAGTATGACTATAATGGTTGAACGCATGTAGTTTTTTATCATAGGGAAGGCTCCAAATGAGAAAGGTATTTCGATTTTTGGTTGTAGTGCTTAATGCAATTGTTGGTGTTGCGGAAGATAAACCTAACAATCGCTACATGAGTGTTTCTGAGGCTCGAAGGAAATATGAGGCTGGTTTGATTAGTATGCGTGCATATAACGAAGCCTTTGAACGCAAGGATGTGTTTTAAGCAAATCATAATGCCCCCTTGGAGGCAATTTTTACTCCTGTTTTGGCTACATGCATTCCTGATTGAGTTATGCTTTCACTATTTCGCTCAGAGCCATCGATTAAATCCATTAATCCTGCTCCTGCTTCTCCGCCAAAGTGACTGGAGAGTTTAAGCAACAATACAGGTGCTACAAAATAAAACATTACTGCCATATTTTTCATGGCGGCAACTGCATCATTTTCACCTAATGGATCTAGAACCGAACGCTCAATAAAGCCCACCAGATGCCAGAGGTATTGCAGAAAAATCGCCATCACAAATAAAGCACACAAACTGCCTAATGCTCTTGGACTATAACAACTTAGTGACAGAACTAACGGCGTTAAGATAATTAAAAAGAACATGAAAAATGCCTGCATCACCGGTAAGGTTTGCATGATTGATTCACGTTTGAGTGGCGTTGTGGTCCATGATTTGATCCATTGACCGGAGTTAACCAGTGTATGAGTAATGGCTGATCCAATTTTTCCATTGTTGTTGTCCATCAAATTTTTAACTGAGTTCGTTTGCATGTCTTTGCTCTCACTGAGTAGCATTTTGGCAATGAACTCTTCGGCACTAATATCTGCTTTCCAAGCTTTGGGATGTTTGGCTTTGTATTGGCGTACTCGTTCAAGCATGGCATAGTAGTTCAGATGTCGATTATAAAAACTTGCTTTGTTGGATACTTCGACCAGATCACCACGTATTTTATTCCACCATTGCTGACAGGATGGATAACCTTCTTCTGGCAATTGTTCTAGTGGTATATCACCACGGTTGGCTGCTTTTTCAAGATTAGGATTGGGTGCCTGATTAAAGGTAAATCCTGGAACTGGTTTACGCGCATGGAGTTTGCTGTAATACATTTTTTGCAGAATCTTTGAACCCATCCAATTTAAATCGTCTTCACCTCCATAGCGCTTGAGCATAGGATCCAATTCGCTTGCTTCATGTTTCTCGCTATTAAATTGAGTTTTGGCTTCAATAAAGCATTGCCGGTGAAATTCTAAAGCCTGTTTTCGTATATCCTGAGGCAAATAGGTGGACACTAGATCGCCTTGAATGGATTGCAAACTGTCTGTGCAGCCAGTCACTTTCATCAAGCTGTAAGTGAAACTGGACATGAAGTTTTGGATGATGGCAAAACCAATGGGAATTTTTACTTGATTGGTTAACAGATCGGCAAAAGCTTCATCATAGGTAGTCCCACTGTCTCCAATCACAGCAGTTGTAGGACTTTTCATACCACATAGAGGTTTAAATTGAAGTGCTTTAGTTTCTAATGGCACACAAGGATAGACAAACAAACTGCAAATCAGAAAAGTAATCGCCAGCTCATAAAGAAAATGATTTAAAGCATGTTCTACCGCAAAGAATGCTCCAGCAGGATTAAGTACATTTTTTAAGAAACGATATCCAATAGCTAAAAAACCAAGATACAAAAGTCCTGTTTGCCACAATGCATTAAAGAGCACTTCATATTGTTGCCAACCAAGATAGGTGGTATAGAGCGATAAAGGATTAAAGACAATCATGATGAGACTCTTTTATTTTTCTTGAACATAAATGGCACCATTTTTCACTGCCGGTTGTTCATGATCTTGACCAGGGATATTTTTGTTTTGATCTTGATGACGAATTTGCATAATTGTTCCCAGTGTTTCCGTCATCATTTTTTTACGAACATCATTTTCAAAAGACAGGGAATGAATATCATCGTCCAGTTTTTTCAGAGCAAAAAGCACCATTTTCATAGCAGGTTTTAAGTTTTGTACTTCTTGAACTTGTAATCCAGCTTGTAAAATTCTCCGCATCATCAAAGCATTATCCAGCATATTTTGTACGGCGATTTCTTCGGCTAATTTGGAGACAGTGAGTAATTGTTCTTCTCTTGGTAGATGTTGAATGGTGATGATGATTTCATCGGTAATCAGGAGATTTGAAGCACTAACCTTACGTAGATTGTCTTCGGTAAGAGTCCAAGAGCCATTCACGAGTTTCCATAGTGCTTTGGCAATATTCTGACTGCAAGTATTGGCATTAGCACAACTTTGCAACAAGGAAGACAAGCCAATACCTGCTTTAGCATCATGGTTTAGTTTGCTTTCACTGGTACTGACTTGAATATCTCCCAAAACTTTAACAGCCCAATTAGCGGCATCTGTAGGAGTAGGCCAACTTTGAGTCATTGGTGTTTTGATATTCGGTTTATCAAGTGAATCCAGCGGTTTTCTTTCTAAGAGAATGTTATAACCAGCAATCACAACATCATTAATTACTTTAATAGGTCGTTGGTATTTGCCACCGGCATTTCCTTTTTCATGACCAATCCAAGGCAGGCCATAATCATCCCGTTTTTGAGCAATACTTTTAGCGGTTTCGGTGACATCAACATTTTCTTTCTTTGCCCGTTTTGCAGCTTCTAACCAGCCTTGACTGTCCGATACGGACAAAATACCTTCCATTGGTGATTGATTTTGTTCTAATGATTGTTTTACTTCCTGACAATCTTTGACTCTGATATTGAACTCATTTTGGGCACTGTTCGCAGCATTTTGTATTACATTATAAAGAGCTGGCATGGACTGTTGCAGTTTGTAAAGCGGATATCCTGCGATCGATCCTTTAAGATTATCAATGACACCTCCAGGG
This sequence comes from Legionella cincinnatiensis, assembly GCF_900452415.1. Classification (NCBI taxonomy): domain Bacteria; kingdom Pseudomonadati; phylum Pseudomonadota; class Gammaproteobacteria; order Legionellales; family Legionellaceae; genus Legionella; species Legionella cincinnatiensis. Next base: position 779,313 of record NZ_UGNX01000001.1, read on the forward strand.
ATGTTAATAGCTGATTTTTTCAGATCCTGAAACGTATTAGTAATTGAAACCACAGGATTAAAACCGCTACAGGAAAATCCCAGGCGACCATCAACATCAGCACCAATCCGAATGGTTTGATCTTTATTGACTGGAGGTATAAACAAATTGGATGTACCTCCAAGTTCATAGTAATAATCGGATTGACTGGGCATAAAACCATCAGCACATGCAAAAGAGGGAATAAGGAAAGTTAAAATCAAAGATCGTTTCATAGAATAGCCTTATCGTTTTTTAGTTTTTCCCACTTTGGGGAAGGTTAAAAGATTCACAAGTTTGCCCTTTTTTTGGATGCAGCCTCGGTATTTTCGCCACAGGACAAAGACATAATTTCCATTACCTGCCTTTTCATCTTTTGTGCCGAAATCATTGGCATCACCAGGATGGATGGTGCGATTTAGCGGATACACTTCTTGCCAAATCACTTTAGTGTTCTTAGGGTCATAAATTACATTAGCGACGGCACAGTTTTTTCCACAAGAATTGCTAGTTGATTTGGTCACATGCAAAGAATTTTTATTCGTGACAATATCGACAGCATGCATGGCTGCAACAACAGAAGCTCTAAAGTTATACGGCTGGGTAACACGCATCAATCTTGGAATTTCTGAACCCCAATGTTGAGTGACTGTACCAATATCATGGTTGATAAGTAGGTGAGGATGAGTAGCCATATATAAAATTTCTGCTGCTTCTGTCCGGTCCATCACAGCATCAGCTTCTGCAAGATAATAAGGGATGCCAAATCCTGTCTCGGCTTTATGGGAAAGATAAGGTAAGCGGTAAAATCCAGCTGGGCTACCTATGACATCAACTATGCGAGTTCGTTCATCATTGATATGTAGATCTGTAGTTTGGCCAGTGTCATTGCCAAACCCAAGTTCAAATCCAGTTGCGGCTTTATAAGCCTTTTGATACAGAGATCTGCTGGCTGAATTTTCATATAGTGTTCTGGCTTCAATCCAGGGATTTTCTTCTGGCTTATTGCTGACTGTGATCACTAAATCAGGTAAGAATTGCTCAACAGCAGGTGTTACAACTAATTTAGGTGGTAAATAACCTACGGACCAGGTGCAAGATCCAATAACTTTATAGTGGCTGTTGTGAAAAATCTTTTGCAACACTCGAGCAGCAATGGTGAATGTATTCACAGGACTAGGTGGGCTTGTGCTTTCTTTTGCATATAAGATATTAGTCATAAAAATAAGCCCGATTATTAGAAGCCACTTTGGGTTGCTCCAATTTTTTAGCCATGATTTCAGCAGCAGCAAGTACATCATGTTCTTTCTCCAATTCATTGCGCGCGGCTTTTTCATTTTTTTCAGTCATTAATAAAGCCAACAGATAGCGTGGTGGAATGACACGAAATAATCCCTGATAACGAGAACCAAGGAGGACTGCTTCTGAGTACAAACCTTTTTGTGAGTCGATATCGCGAATAAGCGCTTCTTGTTGTGGGGTAAGCGTTTTGAATTTTTTAATGTTGGTGAGCTCATTTTCATCCAAACCCAGTGCAATCCAGGTTTCGATCAGTGAAAGAATTTTGGTTGCTTTAGCAGAACTCATGTCCGCAATATTTTGCGTTAAAGGAATGAGCCAAAGTCCTAATTTACGAGCCACTTTGGCAATCAGCGTGGCATAAGAAACAATGACATCAATCTCAAATTGCAAATGGGCTTCGTCAATGATGAGAAACATGGGGCGAATTTCATTCTGAGTCTGTTCTGCCATAGCCAGAATTCTTGGTAGCAGCGAGACCATAACCAACGCCAATTTACCTCGATCATCTTTAATGGCGGAGATATCAATATGAAAAATATCGAAGTCATCTAATGGTTCAGTAGCAACATTAAAAAAACGTGCCTTGGCTGTATTAATGACATAACTTCTCAACCGATCAGCCATATCATGCAATCGCTCCTTTTTACGGGGGATTGTTTCTGAAGTAATACGTCGCTCAAAAGCGCTTAATACATGTTCAGTGAGCATTTGTGGAATATTTTTTTGTGCTGAGTCATATATAGCGTCACTCAAAATTTCAATGAGCAAAGTTTCATCTGCTAAAGTAAAGTTTTCTTCTTCACGAACGTTTGCTTCAGTGATCATCGTTCGCAAAGCCAGTGCCAGCTCAGCCAAATAAGATCGTGATTCATTTTGACAGTCTAATTCTTCCTCTGATGCGGGCAAGCATTGCTCTGCTTTAAGTTTTTGTAGCGCTAAAGCGATGTTTTCAGATTGCTCGCTGATTTCAGGAAGGGCTTTGTAAGCATCACAAAATGGATTGAGCGGTATTGCTTTATCTTTCTGGTTTGATAATAGTAATTGTCTGGCTTGCAAACCATGTTTTTGGCAATGCATTAACATGCGATCAAAGGAGTTACCCATTTCAAACAGTACTACACGCGCGTTTTTCATAGCTAATAGAGATTGAATCATCCATCCAATGAGCACTGATTTGCCTCCACCAGAGTTGGCAAAAATAGCACAATGGGAATTTTGGCTGATAAAGTCATGATGCAGTAAATCAAAGAAAACAGGCTCTCCTAACCGATTGAAAAATGAAAAGCAGGGAAGATGCCTTGCTCCTTGATTGCGGCCATAGACTGGTAGTAAAGCAGCCAATTCAGAGGCATACATTAAGCGGTCAAAACATAAGTATTTGCGCGCATAATGCGGATCAAAATTAAAAGGCAGCATGTTGAGATAGGAATTTAGCGGATGAATATCATAACTTGAGTGAATCAGCGGCATTTTTGCTTCGCTAAATATAATGTGCAGCTGCTTTTCTATATTGTATGCATCTTGTTCATTTTTGGCCTGATAAAACACCGCTTGATTGACCCAATAAAGGCGATTGCCAGTACTTAATTCATTGCGAGCAGTTTTAATGTCATCTCTTACTTCCTGGGGCTTTAAACTGGTACCAACAATCCCTTTTTCCAGTCGGGTTAAGTGTGCATCAAGTGTTGCATCATGGCTGAATACAACTTGAATGGTATAAATGCTTCCTGAAGGCAATGTATCGAGTAAAGCATAGCGATGCTTGGGATTAGCTTGTCGTCGTTCACGGGATACCAGACCAATGATTGGAGTCTCTTTTAGTCCATCGACATACAAAATTTTTTGTTTTACTCCTTCAAAAATAAATCCTTGGTCGTCGCTTTCAGGTGGGGTAAATAAAACATTTTGTGATAAATTAAATCCTGCAGGAATCAGTTCAGGGTAGGGGTATTGAGTTAATATTTGATCTGCAGATTTAGGATTAAACCATCTGACCCACCATTGATAATAATCCTTACCTGAGAGGCGTTTTAACTCAATTCCTGGTGAACGCAATTTGCTTTCAATTTGGCTTATTACTTCTTGATGTTCTTGTAATACCAATTCACGAGATAGATTACATTGAGTGCGCTTGCGATAAAAAAGTACACGAATACGACGTCTACGACCACGATAAGGAGAGCCTGTTTTAGGATCAAGGAATAATCCCTCTGGGCGGGTCATTTTTTTGTATAAATCCCCAAGTCGCTTTAAATAGTCTTTGGTCAACGAGCTGTTGAGGAGATTCTCAGGTATTTGTTTTTTAATGTGGTCAAGGACAAACTCAAGGCAATATTCATCTTGAACAAACATTTGCATAACCCAGGGATCAATGGGATGTAATGGAACTACAGAAGCAAAGGTCTCACGTATTTTATCAAATACTGCTTGCAGATATTCTGGAGCTGCTGCCTCAGCGGGTATATCACCCAACTCAAATCCTGAACCCAAACTTTTACCATCAGCAAATAAAAAAACTTGTTCTTGTTCATTGAAATCAACAACAGCAAGTTTGTCTGCAAAAGAAGGTAATGGATTTGCATAACTCTTTTTAACTTCTTTTTCCTTGATGGCTTGAGGGTTGGTTTCACCCAATAACCAATCGCTAACAGGTTTTAATAATAACTTCATGCGTTCTCACTAATACAGTTCTGATGCCAGGGCATACTGGTTTTGTTTATAAAGAAAAAAGCGCGTTGTGTAGGCAGGTTTGATTATTTGCTCATCTCCAAGTTGCGCTACATGGGCAAATACATGAATCGGCACTTCTGGATTGGGAAGTTGCTTAAACTCTTCGCCAGATGTTTCCAGTTTTACCTGATGTGATATTGGCCTCTGGATAGTTTGTTGCATGCTTTGTTGATAAAGCTGACTAACCGTTAAACCCTGATCAGGAATAGGGTTCTGAGTCATTTTTGCTGTCGAACAGGCACTTAATGCCAGACTAGCGCAAAGCATTATCAAAGTTTTTTTGTTGATGGTAACCATAATCTAATACTCTCCCTTGGTGTTCTTTATCAATGGCAATGGTTTGACTGAAATGAAGACTGAGTTGGTTTGGAATAAATCCTGAGTTGGCTTTAATGCTGGCAGGAACAAAAACCATATCGAAACTGCCTTGAATTCTTTTCTCAAGCCATTCGGTTACTTTTTGACTGCCCTCACTGATGGCTCCACCAGCTGCAAAATGAGTGATTTCTCCAGTAGGTGTGGCAATGGCTTCACCACCTTCAGCTTGATAGCTCATTTGCCATTTGGATAAAGCGGTCCCTGCGCCCTGGATTCCACCAGCAATCATTAATGAAGTTAGAACTCTTGGGGCATTGGTGATGTATTGACCTTTAATGCACGGATTACCGTATTGATTGGTGAGATAGCCTATGCTGTCATTGTTAACGAGTTCAGCTGAACTTTTCATTTGTTCCTGACCTACGCTGACAAAGTGACCATCATCAAAGACAAATAAGGCTGAAGTAACATAGGCTCGTACACAACTGATGTTATCCAAAAAGGAACCAACACCTATGGCATAACCACTGATTTTCATTCCAGTAATTTCGTCAGGTAGTTGCATTCCATTGGCAGTCATTAAATCGCCACGACTGACTATGGCATTGAAAGGAAATAACGGTTGCATCAATTTTCCTTCAACTGGGACTTCACCAATTAGGGCGGATAATAGAGTCACTTTACTAAAATCACTGCCTGCTGGAATGGTATAAAATGGGGTTTTATTTGGTCCTTCCTCTTTTGCAGAAGACTCACTGGTATCTGACAATTTGTTTTCAGGTGGGATTTTATCGAGCAATGTATCCAGATCTTTGATTTGGCCAGATATCTTGGGTGTATTTTCTTCCATAGGGTAGGCTTGGGATTGATTTTGTGTCAGTGAAGTAATTTGCTCTTTAAGTGACATTAATTCATCGCGTAATCCATGGCTGGATTCTGTCTTAGGTTGTTTTAATTGTTTTTGTAGTGATTTATTTTCTTGATGCATTTGCTCCAATTTTTTTTCTGTTTCTAATAAACGAGCAGAAACATCTCTAATGTTATCGTTGAATTGGCTGGCAATGGCCTCACCAAAGTTGTTGGGATTAGATATAGCGTCATTGATAGGAATAGTTTGGCGGCTGTTAATGAGAATAAGAAGTACCACAACCACTACGGAACCAGCCAAAATTTTAATGCCATTATTTTTATTCATCGATTGAATCTCCCTTGTTGCATTAGAGCTGCGGTAAAGGGTTGATCTGAAACTAGGAACACCGTGGTACTTTCATGTTGATTACGTGCAGGCAATATGTTTCTGGGATAAAAACTAGCGGTTTGCCAATGTCCCATTAGGTTTGAAAATTGCAAGTGAAGCGGCTTGTTCAGCATATTTTTAAGATCAATTGCAGTGATATAGAGATTACTTCCTTGCCATGAAGCAAGAGGATGGGCTTCAATGCTGGCTCCATAAAACAGTGGAATCGTTTTATGGGTTTGCATTGGCGTACGATAAATGCCTTCAGGGATTTCACGGACACGTTCTGGAGAGTACAAGGCTTGAATCGCAAATCGAGTCAATTGGATGGCATTGTATTCATATTGACTTGAGGCAGAGTGATGATTTGTTTTGGGATCATCAAGGAGTATTTCTATGGGTGTGGTGTTCGTCATTTGAGAATCTGCTTTGAGATTGAGAATGATGACTTCACCTTCTGGTAAAAGCTGAACAATCAGACGATTGTCCTTAAAGGAATCCTTTGCCTTCAGATAAAGACTACTTTTCACTTTTAAAACATCAATGTTAGGATTTAATTGCTGATCAATAATCTTGATTGCTTGAGGAAATTGAATCAGCCGCTCTTGATTAATTGGCAATTCAATATTCAAAGGCACTTTTTCCCAAACCAGATGTTCACTCTGTAAGGCATAACTTAAGTTCATAACACTCAGTCCTATAATGAGAAAAATGATTTTAATTCTTTTCATGGTGTTCCTCCGTATCGAGCAGTAAATCCTGTAATCGTTCTTCAGGATGGGTGTAGCCATCCAGTGCTAATTGAAATGGATTGTGCAATCGAGAAAGATTGAGTTTGACTACGCGAAGACTATAGGCAACTACCTTGTCGGCAATGACCATGGCACTGTTATCTTTCAATCTCTGAGTAATGCGTAGTACCATCTTGACCTCCCAGGTATCAGGACCAATTTTTTGAATGTCTTGCGGTTCCATAAAACGATAAAGACTTGCAATTTGTGTACGATCAAAGAGCTGGGCGTTTTTATATGCGGCCAGGGTGCCACGCATTAATTGTTCATGACGCGGTGTGAAGTAATAATGAAATGCCTTGATGTTGCGATTAAATTCTTCCTTGCCTTGATTTGACCAGCTGTAAAGAGTAGGCATCAGTGAAGTGACAAAACCTTGAACGTATTCATTAGGAATTTCACTGGCTTTCATTAAACCACCATTAGCAGACATATTGGGACTAAGCCAAAATTCATAACGTTTGGGTATGGTCATCAAGGTGATGACTAAAGCAATGACAATGATCGATAAAACACCGACAAAAGCCAGCAATAAGCGGTTATGGTGATGAAGGCTGTCGATTTTTCTCCAGTATTCAAACATGAGGTGCTCCTACAGACTTATTTTTTTGCCAACGTGCCTGGTAATGAATCCAGGGAGATTGTTTGAGCCTTAATCGCACCATCCAATTGATTGTTTTCTTCATCACATAACCATAAGGCTTGCCCTCCTTAATACGGGCAATACCTTTAGGCCATATGGTAATAGACAGAATGAATCCAACTACAAACCCAATACAGCCAGAAGCCAGTGGAAACCCTGCCATGTATCCCAAAAGGACAAAAAAGACAGTAGTTACTGGTGTCGTGGTGATGACAATCCAAAACAGTTCACGCAAACTCAAACCTTTCCAGGCAGGGTAGTCGTGTGATAGATGACGCGAAGAAGGCTGACTCATAAGCTTCACCTCCTATATTTTGAACTTGGTAATCATGGTGTAACCCACATAGCCTGATGCAATGCTAATGGCTAAATAGGTGATACCCATTACAGCAAAAGTACCGAAGGCCACCATTGAACCTTCGTTCTTTTTTGATTCTTCAATACCGTGTTGTACTGTGGTAATGAATTTAATAAAGGTCACGACCGCAGTGATGAACAGCAATAAACCCAGACCTTGTTTGACGTAGTTACCAGTCACCGACATCATGCTTTTTGATCCATCGCCGATGTTGTCAGCATCAGAAATTTTAGGGAACCAGACATCAGCGAGTAATATTGGTGCATAAAATAGACTTACTACACCAAGATAGATTGAGCGAAGCTTTGTTTTCATATTGTCTCCTTAACAAATAACACTAAAATGAAGAGCATCAAGCCAATTACGAGCCTGATAAGTCGAGAACCAAGGCGCAGCAAGTAACCCTGTTGTTGTTTTTCCTCAGCGCCCATCATGTGGTTGACGGACCACATCACCGCGAGAATTACCAAGGCTATGGCAATAAAGCGGATACAGCTGGAAAAGACATGAGCCGAGATGTTATTGCTTGCTTGTTTAAAGGTAGTGGCAAACATTCTGGCGATTTCGTCTTTACTCATTAGGGTTTCCTCACAAAGTCCATTTCCAGAGACTTGATTTTGCGAGGTGCAATGATGGGTGTGTTGATGTAATCAATCAGACCATTGCGAATATTTAGCAAATCCTCTCTTAGCCCTGCATGGTGTTGGCCTTTCATATCTTCAAAGCCTTCAATCTGTAATTGAATACGGGCATTGGGTGTTATTTGTGCTTGCGCTTCATCAAGAAGTGGCATAATGGCGTTAATTTGATTAATGATCCGTACCAACGTTTCATTCAAATCGGGGTTATTCGCTGAGCATTGCAGGCTTATTATCATTAAGATCAGGCATAGTATTCGTTTCATGTTTTCTCCCTATAAGTACTTCTTAAAGCGACTTGCCGTCATGGCTACCATTAAACCCATCAATAAACTGACAGGCACAAAGACATAAGCAGGGGTGATGCTGACAGGTAGGGCAAGCCAGAGCATGAGTAAAATCACAAGTCCTCTTTTTAAATAATGATTAAGCCTGTGGAAGACATAAGAGGATTCACGACCTAAACAAGCAGTGCGTATTGCTCTTTGGTTTAGACCATCAACCAGACCTGCAATCATGGTGAGAGAAAATAATGGTACGGCAGCAAACAAAATAATGAGTTTGATTAATAGACATTGGCTACTTAATAAAATCAACTGTAAGAATTTTTGTGATTTTTCAATTAAGTCTTTGATAAGATCATTAACGGCCAATTTGTTTAAGTAGGGTATGGTTGTTAATGCCCATCTTGGTTCAGGATTTAAAGGAAGAGATGCCAGAAGTGAACCTTGATATACAGGAGTAATTGCTTCTCTTTGGGTGTTTATAAGGACATTCACTTTTTCAAAGGCATAGGGATAGCCATGCAGTAGCCATTGGCTTATCGCCCAAATGATTATTGCTAACCAACCTAAAAAGAGCACTATAGTCAATTGCATGGTCAGTTTTCTGGAGTATTGCTTTACTGCCATACAGCCCCCTCAGCAATAATTAAGGGGTAATGTTGTTCATGGATGTAATCAAGCAGCGGATCAACATTGACGGGTAATAAGGGTAATTTGAATTTTTCTTGTAGAGCCACAATGGTTTCAAAGTCATTCACATTGGTGATGAGTCCTGTGGCTTGTATGGATTTTAATTGTTCTTGATGTTGTTCTAACCATTGAATGGACTCTTTATCTGCACCTATAACAAACAAGGCCATATTTAACAGATTGGTATCCAATGTTTTGCGGCTGATTTTGCCTGTGGTTGCTTTACTCTTGGCGGGTATGCCTATTGGGCTAGATAAATTTAATTTTAATGACGCATCACTTTGTGACAAGGTTAAAGGGATCTCATTCATACTATGAACATTCAAAGCGACCAACAGTAAGAGCAAAATCCTAATCATTAAAATCTCCCTAAATCGACGACTTGCGAGCCTTTGCCATTGGCGACTAACAATAATGGGGTTTGTTTCTGGGGTAGTGGTAAACCTTCAAACTGTTGGTTGCCAGGATTTAGCGTAATTTGCTGGCTCGTTACCATTTGAATAGGGATTTGATGTCTGTTTGCCCACAGTTGTATGGCATTGTTTTCCATATCAAGAAAAAGCAAGTTGAGCTTTGTGTTTGGTGTTTGATTAATCGCATCAATCAATAGCAATACAATGGTGGTGACCGCATCATCAGGCCTTATAAAGAAATAGAGTGTTTCACCTGCTTTTAATTGAATAGGTTGATGGGCATAGGGTGAATAGGGAGATGGATCGAAATCACCAACTACGGGTACATCTTTAAACAGTTCGTTATAGGCTTTGTAAAAGGCATTGTTCCAAGCTATGTTTTGCGCCACCTTTTGGGCTTCCTGGTGTGCTGCAAGTTTTGCAAAATGTTCCCGCTCATTATCATCTCTGGCATTAAGACCAAGGATATCAACGGGTGTCATATGCAGATTTTTGTAGTACATACCGCTTCTGTTTTGCATTAATTGCAGATAGCGTTTTTCTTCTGTTTCACTCAAACCCCAATTTTTGGCTTCTACTCTTTGATTGTCATTCAGTTGAAATTCTTTTTGTTCAATAATTTCATCATGAAACTCTGACACACCAGCTCTAGCCAATGCATTATTAGTCTGTTGAATGGGCGGGGTGACAATTCCAGGAATGTAGAAACCAGCTACGGCCTGCTGCCCTAGAAGTAGTCCTATAGTCAGAGTAAACAGCTTAACCATGGTTCACCTCTTGTTGTTTTAAGTGAACCAGTGCATGAGCTTTATCGGTATTTTCAAATTCTATAGTTTGCTTGGCATAGTTTATTTCAAAGACCATCCAGCCCGCTAAAGTATCTCCTTTTTCTATTGCTTGCGTTTTGTAGTGGTAGGCTATAGATGCAACAGGAACCTCCTGAATACTATCTATGCTCAATACCTTAAATGGCAGTTGGCTTGCCGGGAGCATTCTCACAGGTTGTTTTGCCTCATCCAAATGGCGTAATAAATCAGTAATGCCTTCAAGTTGTTTTTTTATTGCAACTTGTTCTGTAGTGAATAGCTCACCTAATTGATGATCGTCCTTATTTTGTAGTTGCTGAATGAATGTGTTTAATTGTTTGAGGTTTTGGGTTATTGGCGATAAATCAAGTTGTTCTACAGGCTGTTTTAATTGGGTTTGAATTGATGTGAGTTGCTTGCTAAATGTGTTTAGCTCATTATGATTTGTGGTCGATTGTTTGTTTACGCACACACAAACAATTAATAAAACATTTAAAGCAAGTAGGCTAACCCATTTAAAATCCAGATACTTTCTCACCCTACTCTCCTTGCAATCAGGCTAAAATTGACCTCTCTTAACAAATCGTTTTGTTTAAGATTGAATAGCTGTTTTCCGACTAATACAGTCAGGCCATGCTCAATCGTTAAAGGACCAAGATTTCTACTGACTTGTGGTAATGGTTGTTGAAATACTTGTTGCAGGCTTTCGCTTTGTTTTTCCTTGGGTGCAAGGTGATAGCCCGAATAACGTAACCAGTAATTTACGGCTTCTCCTATGGTTTGAATTACTACAGGAAAATGAATCTGCTGAACCGTTTTTAATGGATTAATTTGGGCAGCTAATGGTTGATTGTTGACTGTGGCATAGCGGCTTACTTGTGTGATATTGGCTGCATGAACTTGCAATCCACATAAAATGAGGCTGCATAGTATGGCTTTTCTAGGCATTTTTTCCTCCTGACTGTTCTGAACAATTATTTCTTAGAGCCTGTGCTAGAGCATGTTGTGCAACGGCTTTTCGGATAAAGACCTCCTTCCTCTCAACATCTATGTGCTTTGGGGCTTCTATACCAAGTTTGATAAGTCCTTCGTTCTCTGAGATTAAAAGCACTTTGATTCGTCCTTTATCAATGTAAATTTCCTCACCTATTCGGCGGATTAAAGTCAGCATGATTTTTCCTCCTTAGCCTCTTTAAAGAGGCTTTCTTTCATTTGGTTGATATGGAATTGAACGACTTTGGGATCGGTGCGTATATGTACTTCTTTTTTCTTTTTTAATGCTTCTTGGCGAGCCTGGATGCTCTTTTTGATCGTCAAGCAACATTCATAGAAAAGTGGCAGAGAAGGAGGATAATGTTCAGTTTTCTTGGTTTTTTCCAAAGCAAATTTCAGCACTTGATTGTCGAATTCTTGAAGACTATCTGACCATTCAAGTCTTGCAATTTCCAAAACTTTTGGATTGTTATATGCAGAGAGCCATAGGTAACCGTATATGGCATTAAAGCGTGCAAAAAGGGTATCAATTCGTTTATCGCTTACTGGTGGTTGCCCCGAATTGGATGACGTTACTTGCGACTTCTGGGATGGGGTCGTCTTCAAATTCGAAGCTGAAGCTTGCGTCTTTGCAGGATTCAGCGAGGATATCTGCTGCTGATTTTCTACGAGAACCTGTTTGATTGCTTGCATGAGTTTGCTCCTGAGTTCTTAAGGGTAGTAGTGCATCGTTCCAACATTGTTGCGCTATCCAGTTAGCGGGAAATTTCCACTTGGGAACCCACTCACCAGCGAGTTCCATTTCTTGACGGTTTTGAATTTGTTCTTGAAGAGCATCAAGGATTTGAGAAAATAAATTGTCATCAGGACGTAATTTAAAAAACTCCTGATACGCCCTGGTTTCATCCAGCTTCTGTGGATAAAGAGACCAAAATTTTTGAAATTGTTGGCGCACACACACATACATATCTTCTGAGTTATGAGGTATGTCGGGTTTTGTGTTTTTCACTGTGTTGGGTTTTCGGTAATCTTTATCGTAACCAAATGATTTAATATTATTTTTATCGTTCGGATTTGTGTTGGGTTGATGTGTCGGGTTTGTGTCGGGTTTATTTTGAACAGACAAATCCGAATTGGCTAACAGACATTTTAAAATGAGTTGTTTACCAATAGATTGAATCTCAATAAGACCAGCACGTTCAAGGGCATAAATGATACGACGTAATTGTTGACGGCTTGGACTACCAGAATGTTCATAACCTTGATGAGGTTCAACATAGAGGGCTTCAGAAAGCTGTTGATAGCTGATTTTACGTTTAACGCCAACTAGAAATGTCTCTCTATCCATATATGGACGAATCCCCAGCAAATAGGCTGATTGCTGAATATAAGGCAATCCCATTAGCGCGGATAATTCATCGGTGTTAACAAACAAAAATCCCATTTCTCTTTTTATCCTTTAAAAACACTATTACCAACAACGCTTGCACTATCAAATGACTTCATTTAATATCAATCAATTACACGAAACGTGTTGTTGATAAGCCATTGTAAATAAGCACTTTTTAGAGTCAATGGGGTATTTCTGATTGATAGCAAATGAACTTAAATGAACATAAAAAAAATTATTGGCAGTAGGATTACGCAAGCTAGAAAAGCAAATGGATTGACGATTAAGGTTCTGGCTGAAAGGACAGGATTAGGCGTTGCTAGAATTGGGAATTGGGAGCAGGGAACAAGGAGTCCTGGGCCAGCAGAGACAAAATTGTTGTCAGAAGTTTTAAATGTTGCAGGTGCTTGGCTACTATGTTTGACAGATGATCCGAGAGGTGAAAATGTTTGTCTTATAAAGCCTTTTGATAAATTGGATTGATAATTATGTTTAATACAAAAACGCTATTCATTCTTGGAGCTGGCGCTAGCGCACCTTATGACTATCCTATTGGTAAACAGCTAATTCATAACATCATTGAAGATATGGAAGATTATATTTTTATACCTAAATATCAATCAAAAAAAGTTCCCCCATATTGGAATGAAAACGATAAAAAAAATAATGTGCTATATGATTTCAGTCTGTGCATTGAAGGGTTTGAAGATATTGCATTATATGCAGATGAAAGTGAACAAAAGCATTATGAACAGTGCAGTGGTGATGGTCTTTTTAGGATTTATTATATATCTAAAAGTAACCCTGCAAACTATGCTCACCAGTTCTTTTTTAAAATTAAAATAAACCAAGTAGATGTATTCGCCGAGTTAAAAAATGCCTTAGAAATATTAGACCCAGTATCAATTGATGCCTTTTTAAGGGACAACCCCTCATATGCTCGGGCGGGTAAAATGATGATCCTGTACTCTCTGTTAAAAAGAGAAGATCCTTTGAAATTTAATATTAATCAAAGCGATGACAATTGGTATTCTTTTTTGCTAAATGACTTGGTTTCTGAATGCGCTGATAGGCCCGAAAAGTTAAGCGAAAATAAAATTAAATTTATTACTTTTAATTACGATGTTAGCCTCGATTATTTTCTTCATTCAAGACTTAGAAAGATTGAGAACTTTGTAAAAAGTGATGATAAATCGAATTCCCCAGCAGATTGCTTTCTCAATGAATTGGATATTGAGCATGTTTATGGACAATTGTATCCACTGGTTAATTCCGACCACTATGGAAAATATATAGATATAAGTGAAGGTAATAAACTTCCAAATATTCAAATTTCATGGGTAGGTGGTACAACCCAACAATCTTCATCTCAGCCTTTAACCTCCCTAAAACTGATACAAAACTTCAAACGATTTATTTTTAGTTTTGAACAGTACAACAACATAAAAACGATGTATGACGAAAGAAACAATCCCACAGAAAGAGATGAAATGATCGTTAAACATAAAGAGGCGATACAGTGGGCTGAAGAGATAATTTTCATTGGCTTTGGTTTTGACAGGGATAATCTCAATATGCTTGGCATACCAGATACTTTATCTGAATATACCCAAATGTTACCTGGGAAAACAATACGATACTTAAATTACAAAGGAATGATGAAGTCATTGTCATTTGAATTTGAAAATATTCAAAAGGAGCGTAATGCTCTACTGAACTCTAACTCACGTAAAGATAAAAGCAAAATTATTAATATAATTCAATCTACAGCAGATAAAATTAGTAGTGCTTATCAGAATGATTTTAAAAAATTCTTATTTAAATAAAAAATTACAGGGGTAATGATCCTAATGGCAATAAAAAAATCAGAATTATACTCATCACTTTGGGCAAGTTGTGATGAGCTTAGAGGTGGGATGGATGCTAGCCAATATAAAGATTATGTATTGGTATTATTATTTATCAAGTACATCAGCGATAAGTATGCTGGTAAGCCCTATGCGCCAATTATCATTCCCGAAGGAGCAGGCTTTCAGGATATGGTTGAATTAAAGGGCAAGCCAACCATTGGCGATGATATTAATAAGAAAATTATAGCACCCCTAGAAAATGCCAATAAATTAACAGGTATGCCTAACTTTAATGACCCTGAAAAATTAGGCAGTGGTAAGGAAATGGTTGAAAAGCTTACGAATTTAATCGCCATTTTTGAAAAACCAGAGCTTAATTTCAGTAAAAACCGAGCTGATGGAGATGATATTCTTGGGGATGCCTACGAGTATCTCATGCGGCATTTTGCAACCGAAAGTGGAAAAAGCAAGGGGCAATTCTATACGCCTTCAGAAGTCAGTCGAGTAATGGCCAAAATTATAGGTATTGATAAAGATCAAACTTCAGCAGCAACTACCGTATATGACCCAACTTGTGGCTCTGGTTCTTTGTTATTGAAAGTAGCTGATCATGCACCGACCAAAGTATCTCTTTATGGTCAAGAAAAGGATGCCACCACTGCTGGTTTAGCACGCATGAATATGATTCTTCATGATAATCCTACCGCAGAAATCAAACGTGAAAATACCTTGGCTAATCCCCTATTTAAAGATGGTGATGGATTAAAAACTTTTGATTATGTGGTTGCTAATCCACCGTTTAGTGATAAACGCTGGAGCAGTGGAGTCGATACAGAAAATGATCCTTATAAGCGATTTGATGATGGCGTCCCACCAGCAAAAAATGGAGATTATGCTTATCTTTTACATATTATCCGCTCTTTAAAAAGTCGAGGTAAAGGTGCATGTATTTTACCCCACGGTGTTTTATTTCGTGGTAATGCTGAGGCTGATATACGAGAGGCTTTGGTTCGTAAAGGTTTAATTAAAGGCATCGTAGGTCTTCCAGCTAACTTGTTCTATGGTACGGGTATTCCTGCATGCATCATCATTATTGATAAAGAAGGATCGGCTGATCGTAAAGGCATTTTTATGATAGATGCTGGCAAAGGATTTATTAAAGATGGAAATAAGAACCGTCTAAGAGAAATGGACATCCATAAAATTGTGGATGCATTTATCAAGCAATTTGAAATTGATGGTTACAGCCGATTCGTATCAATTAAAGAAATTGAAAAGAATGACTTTAATCTCAATATCCCACGCTATATTGACAGCAGCGAACCAGAAGACTTACAAGATATAGAAGCTCATTTATTAGGTGATATACCCAAAGCAGATATTGATGCTTTAGAAGACTACTGGCAAATCTTTCCTAACTTAAAGAACACACTATTTAAGAAGGCTACACGAAGCGATAAATATTATACGATCAATGTTGATAAGGCAGAGATAAAAGACACTATCTATCATCATAGTGAATTTACTCAATACATGGATGAGATGGCCAATGTATTTGATGACTGGAAGAAAAAAACAAGTGAGATTTTGAAGGCACTAGAAAAAGATTTTCATCCAAAAGAGCTTATCTATCAAATCAGCGAATCATTGCTAAATACCTATATCGGTAAACCGCTTATCAACCAATACAATGTGTATCAATATTTGATGAACTATTGGTATGAAGTTATGCAGGATGATTGTTATCTAATAGCTGCAGATGGCTGGAAAGCGCCTACTTATCGAATTATAGAAAAAAACAACAAAGGAAAGAAAGTCGATAAAGGATGGACTTGTGATTTAGTGCCAAAAAACTTGGTTATCGATCGATATTATCAAAAACAGCAACAAGCAATTGATGAGTTAAATACTGCATTGGAAACAGTACAGTCCCAAAAAACAGAAATGGAAGAAGAGCATAATGTTGATGAAGGTGCTTTCTCTGATTTAGATAAAATCAATAAAAGTACTGTTACCTCCAAACTGAAAGAATTGAAATTAGAGGCAGATACTCAAGAGGAACAAAATATCTTAAGCCAATATCTGGAACTTTTAGCACAAGAATCAAGTTTAAAAAAATCTATTAAAGAAGCTGATGCTAAGTTGGATGCGTTATTGCTAGATTTTTATCCTAACTTATCTGAAGCGCAAATTAAGGATTTGGTTATTGTAGATAAATGGTTATCAACTATTGAAAAGGATATCTACTCTGAAATGGATCGTATCAGCCAGTTACTAACACAAAGGATCAGAGAGTTAGCCGAGCGTTATGAATTGACATTGCCAAACTTAAATAGGCAAGTTAATGAATTAGAGCAAGCGGTGAATCAACATCTGGAAAAGATGGGGTTTGTATGGAACTAAATGAAGGGTATAAACAAACTGAAGTGGGCTTACTTCCGAAAGATTGGGATGTTGTTGCTATTAAAGATATTGCTTCAAGGAACAAAAAGTGGAGCTTCACAGGGGGGCCTTTTGGCTCAAACCTCAAGTCAACGGATTATACCAATTCTGGCATTCGTATTATTCAATTACAAAATATTGGAGATGGCAAGTTTTTGGATGATTATGCTATATATACTTCAATAGAAAAAGCCAATGAGTTATTGAGTTGCAACATTTATCCTGGAGATTTGATTTTATCAAAAATGGGTGATCCTGTAGCTAGGGCTTGCTTGGTACCAAATATTCATAGTCGATATTTGATGTGTTCAGATGGTATCCGGCTAGCTATAGATGGGACAGAGGCTTCTTTTTTTTATTACAACTTTATTAATTCACCTTCATTTAGAAAGCAAGCAGAGGAAGTTAGTACCGGATCCACGCGTAAAAGAATTGGCTTGACTCAATTAAAAAAACTTTTGTTACCTAAACCAAGTTTGGCTGAACAAACTGCCATAGCCAAAGCCTTAAGCGATGCGGATGCATGGATACAATCCCTTACCCAACTAATCGCCAAAAAACGCCAAATCAAACAAGGTGCTTTGCATAACTTATTATCTCCAAAAGATAATTGGTTTGAAATCAAACTCAAAGATGTTGCAATTTTAAAAGCCAGAATAGGCTGGCAAGGATTAACTACTTCAGAATATTTATCAAATGGTAATTATTATTTAGTAACAGGAACTGAATTCAAAGATGGATACATTGATTGGGCTAATTGTTACTACGTTGATGAAGAGAGATATAAACAGGATAAGAGTATTCAATTACAACAGGAGGATGTATTAGTTACCAAGGATGGGACGATAGGCAAAGTAGCATACATAAATGCTCTTGATAAACCGGCGACATTGAATAGCGGGGTTTTTGTAATTAGGCCCAAAAAAGAAGCTTTTGAGCCTTTGTTTTTTTACTATATTCTATGTTCTAAATATTTTTCTACATTTCTAAATCAATTAACAGCTGGCTCTACGATTAATCATTTATATCAGAAAGATTTCGTTGATTTTTCTTTTAAATCGCCACCATCACTTGAAGAGCAAAAGAGTATAGCGTTTGTTCTATCTGACATGGATAATGAAATTTCTGGATTGGAAAGAAAGTTAAAAAAAGCCAAACAAATCAAACAAGGCATGATGCAAAACCTATTAACCGGAAGGATACGATTGATATGAGTCAAACGGTAAATAAACCTGAACGTGCAACTCAACAACGCGTCGTAAACTTGTTTAGGGACAAACTAGGATATACCTATCTAGGCAATTTGATTGATAAAGCTGACAACAGCAATATCGAAGTGCCTTTACTAGCTAGCTATTTAACACAAAAAGGCTATAGCATCGATCATATTAATAAAGCACTCGATAAATTGCTGTCAACTGCTAATAGCCATGCTCATAATTTATATCACAATAATAAAAATGTTTATGAGTTATTGCGTTATGGCATACCTGTAAAAATTGAGGCTGGTTTACCAACAGATACTGTTCACCTAATCGACTGGCTGCATCCTGAAAATAATGATTTTTATGTGGCTGAAGAAGTCACAGTATTTGGTAATAAAGAAAAGCGCCCTGATGTAGTCTTATACGTTAATGGTATTGCTCTTGCCATACTTGAGCTCAAAAATAGCCGTGTTTCTATTGGAGATGGTATTCATCAATCTTTGGTAAATCAAAAACCTGAATTTATCGGCTCTTTCTTCTCAACAGTCCAGTTTATCTTGGCTGGGAACGATTCAGAAGGTTTGAAATATGGAACTATTGGAACCAGAGACAAGTATTTTCTTAAATGGAAAGAAGATGAAGCCGACAATAAAGGTTATAAATTAGACAAATATTTAGGCAAAATTTGTAATAGAAAGCGTTTTATTGAAATTATTTATGATTTTGTACTGTTTGATGGAGGGGTAAAAAAATTACCTAGAGTGCATCAATATTTTGGAATAAAAGCAGCTCAAGAACATATACGCCGAAAAGAAGGTGGAATCATCTGGCATACCCAAGGCAGTGGTAAAAGTATTGTTATGGTGCTTTTGGCAAAATGGATTTTAGAAAATAATCCCCATGCTCGGGTCGCCATCATTACCGATCGTGATGAATTAGATAAACAAATTGAAACTGTTTTTACCGACGCTAATGAAAAAATCTATCGTACCAGTAGTGGTCGAGATTTGATGGAACACTTAGGGCAAGCAACCCCGCGCTTGTTATGTTCATTAATTCATAAGTTTGGTAAGCGTGATGTTGATAATTTTGAAAAGTTTATTAAAGAACTAGAGGCTCAACCTAGCCATGCTGTTGGTGAGATATTTGTTTTTGTGGATGAATGTCATCGAACACAAAGCGGTAAACTACATCGCGTCATGAAAGCAATGATGCCAGATGCTGTATTTATCGGTTTTACCGGAACACCCTTATTGAAAAAAGATAAAGCCACTTCATTAGAGGTATTTGGAAAATATATTCATACTTATAAGTTTAATGAAGCGGTTGAAGATAGTGTGGTCTTGGATCTCATCTACGAAGCGCGAGATATCGATCAACGTTTGAGTTCTCAACAGCGAGTTGATGATTGGTTTAGAGTTAAAACAAAAGGTTTGAATGAGTTTCAGCAGGCTGCCCTTAAAAAGAAATGGAGTACGATGCAAAATGTTTTAAGCAGTCGTCCTCGTATGGAAAAAGTTGTTGCTGATATTGTCTTTGATTTTAGTGTGAAACGTCGTTTAAATTCAGAACGAGGCAATGCCATTCTAGTTGCATCCAGCATTTATGAAGCCTGTCGATATTATGAAATGTTTCAAAACCCCAATACCGGATTGAGAGGAAAATGTGCCGTAGTGACCTCTTATAATCCCCAAAGCAAAGACATCACCACTGAAGAAACTGGTGCTAATACAGAAAGTGATAAACAGTACATTTTCAATACTTATGAAAAGTTACTTGAAAACGTTAAGCCAAGAGCGGGTAAAAGTAAAACTGAAACTTATGAAGATGATGTAAAGAAATTATTTAAAGATGAACCTGCCAATATGAAATTATTGATTGTTGTCGATAAACTTTTGACAGGTTTTGATGCCCCAAGTTGCACTTATCTTTATATTGACAAATCGATGCAAGACCATGGTTTATTTCAAGCTATTTGTCGAGTCAATCGATTAGATGGCAGCGATAAGGATTATGGTTACATTGTTGATTATAAGGATTTATTTCCCAAAGTTGAAAATGCAATTTCTGTATATACTTCTGAACTTGAATACGATGGGTTTGAGTCAGAAGACTGTGATATCTTATTAAAAGAGCGGCTAAAAGTTGGAAGAGAAAAGCTTGATACCTCTTTAGAGTCATTAGAAATGCTGTGTGAGGATGTAAAACCTCCTAAAAGTGACCTTGATTATATTCATTATTTTTGTGGCAATACTGAAATTCCCGAAGATTTAAAATCTCGCGAACCGCTCCGATCCGCTTTATATAAGGCAACGGTCTCATTTATTAGAGCTTATGCCAATATTGCCGATCAGTTAGAAGAAGCAGGTTATAGTGAAAATGAAATCCAACATATAAAACAGCGCATAGATTTTTATGTCAAACTACGTGAAGTGATTCGTAGAGCAAGTAATGAAACACTGGATTTAAAATCTTATGAAGCTGATATGCGCCATCTTTTGGATTGTTATATCCAAGCTGAAGACTCAGTTGTGATCTCACCATTTGGCGATACACCTTTAATTGATATTATAGTCAAAGCAGGTATTGATGAAGCGGTTGATTCTATTCCTGAAGGGCTTAAGGGAAATAAAGATGCTATTGCAGAAGTCATCGAAAATAATGTACGTAGTATAATTACAAGGGAACATCTGCTCGATCCTGCCTATTTTGAACGAATGTCAAAACTACTTGATGAGTTAATAAAGCTAAGACGTGAAAAGGCCATTGCTTATAAAAAATATTTAGAAGAAATAGCAGAACTAGCAAGAAAAGTAGCAACAGGTCAGGCAGATAATACTCCTTCAAGTATGGATACTCCCGCTAAAAGAGCCTTATACAACAACCTTGATAACGATGAGTTACTTGCTCTTCAAATTGATGCTGCTGTCA
Source organism: Legionella cincinnatiensis (assembly GCF_900452415.1). Lineage (NCBI taxonomy): Bacteria > Pseudomonadati > Pseudomonadota > Gammaproteobacteria > Legionellales > Legionellaceae > Legionella > Legionella cincinnatiensis. Next base: position 800,352 of record NZ_UGNX01000001.1, read on the forward strand.
GAGTTAGTAAAAGTGATGGCTGGCGTGACAATATAGCTAAAGAAAATGAAATTAAAACAGCTATTTGGAAAATAGTACAAGATGAGGATGAAGTTGAAAGGATATTCAAAATAATCTTTGAACAGGAAGAATATTAAATGACGGATTTGATAATAAACGATATGGATGTTGAAGTGGTTCAGAAGAATATTAAAAATGTTCATTTAAGTGTAAATCCCCCCATTGGACATGTTCGGGTCTCTGCTCCAGACCAGATGCCTCTTGATGCAATTAAAGCTTACGTACTTTCTAAACTAAAGTGGATTAGAAAGCAGCAAAATAAATATCAATCACAAAAACGTGAGACTCGAAGAGAATATATTGAAAAGGAAACCCATTACTATAATGGCAAGAGTTATCTACTAAAAGTTACCGAGTTGGATTCTTCTCCGAAAGTAAAATTGCACCATTCTCAGATTGAGTTACAAGTTCGCCCCGGCTCAAGCAGAGAAATGAGACAAGAGATTTTAGAGAGGTGGTACAGGCAGCAATTAAAATTAAAACTTTCCGAACTCATACCTTTGTGGGAAAAAAAACTTAATGTTTCAGTTTCATCATTCATTGTTCGTAAGATGAAGACAAAATGGGGAAGTTGCTCACCTCAAAAAGGTACTATTAGAATCAATCTCGAGCTAGCAAAAAAACCAGTTGAATGCCTCGAATATATTGTTGTTCATGAGATGGTTCATCTAATAGAGCGATCTCATAACAATCATTTTATAAATTTGATGGACAACTACTTGCCCAAATGGCGGTTTTTCCGGGATGAGCTTAACCAACTTCCAACTTGTTATGTAGACTGGAAAAGTTAATCAAAATCTTTAGGTGTTTTTTTATTATCCACTCACTCACACGCAACCTTAGTTTGATGCATTTTTAAATAGTAATGCAGAGGTTGCGGAGTTTCTTTTTATAAACATACAACCTATGGCTGCGAAGACAAGAATAAATACTAGCCATGATGGTGATGAAGCAACGCTTGTTTTTTTGACCAAAACCAACGAAAGCAATGGAGCTAATCCAGCTGATAAACTAGCGGCTGTGGAGTATAAAATTGACAAAACAGTACAGCGTAATTTAATTGGAAACATCTCCGATAATATTACTGGAACTGTCGCATAATAAGCTCCTGCAGGAATTGCAATTAATGCTTGTCCTAGTAAAAGATTAAAAATATCCTGATTAGACAGTGCATAAAAGAATGGCTGAGAAAGAACTAAGAAACCAAAACTAGCAAAGATAACAATTTTCTCTCGATTCATTTTATCAGACAGTTTTCCGACTAAAGGAAATACAGCAAGTAAGACAATTAATGAGAGTATATTCGACAGGATTATTTCATGATCCTGAAAATGACCATATAAATGTGCTTGCATTGGTCCATAAATATAAATTTGGAACGTAGTAGTAACACCCAAACAACTTAATATGAATACATAAAGCGATTGTATCTTGTTGTTTTTTATATAACTGACTGACTCAGAAAGTAGACTTTTAAATTTAGGCTTTGGCCTATCCGCATAGTACATGATGTACTCCATGCTCTCAGGAATACACAAACGGATGTATAAGCCTATGGATGAACCTAATAACGCAAGGACAAAAGGCACGCGCCAGATTAGCCAATCTTGCTCAGGATAGTGGTTAGTAAAGTAAGTAACTACTAATGCCACCAATGACGCTACCAGCATCCCTGACATAGCGCCAAAGGAAGCCCAGCTGCCCGAGTAGCCTTTTTTTGCTGCCTCGGCATTTTCAACCAGATAAGCTGAGGAATTCAGATATTCTGCACCACAGGAAAAGCTCTGGATAATTCTCAATACTAATAAAGTCACAACTGAAAATATACCTATAGTACTTTGCGGAGGGATGAAGCCAATTAGAGTGGTTGATACACCCATTGCTAGTATTGATCCTGCTAAAATAATTTTCCTGCCATAGATATCAGATAGCAATCCCATTATCATAGCCCCAATAGGCCTAGCTAGGTATCCAGCAAAAAAAGTTAGAAAAACAAGAAACAAACCCTTGGATGCATCACCGATCAGGAATTTAGCAATATAGACTGAGAGTAGGCCGCAAATAGCCATGTCAAAGGATTCAATTAAATTGCCTAGTGTGCCTGCCAAAATAATTCGGGTTTGGTGCTTCATCATATTATCCTTTATTTTGCAGTTCCGATAATGTGGTTATTGAGTCTTGATCCTCTACTCGGTCTAAAAATAAAAAACCATCCAGGTGATCAATTTCATGTTGCAGAATTCGGGCTTCTAACCCAGAAGCTTTTTTGGTAATTCTATTTCCATCTATGTCAAAGCCGGAATATTCAATATCCATAGCTCTTGGAACCTCTCCCATTAATTCCCCGCAATTCAGGCAACCCTCGTAACTAGTTTGAATTTCCTGGGAGAGAATCTTTAATGAAGGATTGATTAAGGCTGTATCAGGAATTGGGTATTCTGGTTTTCTCCGTTTGGTGTAATTAGTTCCAAATACAATAACGCGTTTGCTTATACCAATTTGAGGAGCAGCTACACCTACAGCACTTTTGTCAGCCATAATGTCGAACATAGTTTTAATCAGTTCTTTTAACCATTTGCTGCCAAATTCTGATTCTGCAATTGGCTCAGCGGTTTGTTTTAAAATAGGGTCGTTTTTATCCAGGAGTGTGTTCATAGTTCACCTGATTGTTAATGATTAATTTAAGTTTGGGTTTCGTTGTTATGCAGGGCTGCTGGTCGGGAAAAGTTAAGTACTCTTGAATTCGCCTTAATGCAAACTTGCCCATGGCTGATAGTTTGTCGCAATGAATGGAGCTTTTATTCTGGATATAGGGATTGAGCCGTTTTAATCCAAATGAAAAGATTGCCCGATAAGAATCATATTCAGTAGGAATGGAAATACCCGTAATCAACCCTGGATCTATTTGTTTGTATTTTTTAATTGCTTCTATACAGCCTATATGAAGCAGTTCGCTCCATAATTTGGGTTGATCTTGGTTGATAAAGCTTAGTTGAAAACAACCGTCAAAAAGCCACAGACTTTTCTCAATTAAATTTTGTTCTATAGATGGATTCGAGGACATAAAAAAGATCTGTCCTTCATGATTAATAAGGGCAATAGAAGCATAGTCTGTTTCTACTTGTCCTAGTACATCAGAGAACACTTTACGCATGATGACAAAATGTTCAAAAAGAAATTCTTTGGCTTTAGGGTGAAGCCTTACTTCAACAGCTGTTACATCCATATCTACAAACTTCTTAAACTGCATGACTGTGCTTTTTTCTTTTTTCTTCGTATGAAGAAATAGAGCCTATGGCCAAGTCAATGATTTTTAGTAAATTATTTTCCGAAGTGTCAATAGAACGCACTTCCTTGATCAATCCTAACACAAAATCAGCGTAATCGTCATTACTCCCTTGAGAAATGGGGTATAAATGGTGGCTTTGTTTCAAGATGTAGTGAAGCAGTGTTTCATCGACTTCATTTTTCTTAGGTGCAGAATGTCCTTCCTCACCGAAGAGTAACCATCCTGGGTTTACTTGCAGATGTTGAGCTAGCTGTTTGACTTTTTCATAGTCAGGTAAAGCAATACCCCGTATATAACGTCGGCAAATTTGCTCAGATGCACCAGTAAACTCAGCGAGAGTTTTAATGCAGATGCCATTTGGGGAGCGAGAGGCAGTGTGTCCTCTATCTTTGAGCGTGTTAATCAATCGCGTTGCAAAGGATTGATAAGGTCCATTACTCATAAAATTATCCTTGTAATTTAACGTCGTAAAAAAATTATCATATAAAATAATATCATTCAATATCATATCGTATATTAATTAAAATATTTTAAAAATAACTATTGATAACAAAATTAATATCGTTTTAATATTGGTTTCGCCAGATGATACTGAATGTTAATTTGGCGCGAATTATTTTTTTGTATAGTTGTTTTACAGGAGTATGTCGAAATGTTTCATGATCAGAAGCTCACCATCTATAAAGAGATCATTCAGTATTTACTGGATTCTACCAATTTTTCTCTACAACGAATTGCCAATTTAGCTAATTTGTCAGTGGCTCATTTACAGTTGATTCATCACTTTGATCGGTTACCCAAGGAAAGCAAAGTTGAACTAAATTTACTGAAGCTATTTACCATGGTAATTGATGTAGAGCACAAAGGTAAATGGAAAGTGGGTTTGCTGCTTAAGTAACAAATCGATTTGGAGAGTCAAGAATGCAACCTGCAAATGAATTATTTACACAACAAGTTTTGTTTATTAACGATGTCGAATCCATTATTGGCAAAGATCGTTTGACCTTACGCCGTTGGTGGATGGATGGGAGATTTCCTAAGCCTGTTAAATTACATGGCACAACACTGGCTTGGCATAAAGACGTAATTGATAATTGGATTAATCAATATATAAAGTAAAATCTACCTCATTGTTCAAAGTGGCTGATAGCTACTTTGAGCAATTTACCCGTTATAAGTAATACTTATCATCTCCTTTCTCTAAAATAACCTTAAAACCACAGGAGTGGGAGATATTTAAAAAGTTACTTAGTTTTACATCGTCTTGCTCACCTGAGCGAATTTTTTGAATCACAGTAGGAGAGAGGCCTGCTTTTTCCGCAAGTTTTCTCACAGTCATTTTGCCATTTTTCATCAGTGCTTTGATGATTTCAGATAATAGAAATTCATCATACTCTTTTTCAAACTGCTCACGAAAAAGAGGATCCTGCATTTCTCTTTCAAAAGTAGATAATTGTTTCTCACTCATAATAATCACCCGATTTTACTCTATTGGTATACTCCTCCATAACCTTTAAAGCCTTGGCTTTTTCGGTTAAGGGCAACTTATCCTGCTTTTTTCTGAAGGCATTAGTTAGAATAATTTTCTTGTCTTCAAAAAAGAAACATAAAAATCTATCCGGTTTAGGCTTGAAAGCATAAATTTTATCTCCTTCGTGCCTAAACTTGGTCTTATCGTGAATGATACCGGCATCACCCATTCTCTTTAAAAGCTTTAATAACTGAATACGTTCATCTTTATCTAAAGCGTAATAATATTCTTGAGATTGGCTATACTCTTTTTCATCAAAGTACCATTCAATCGTAAATTTATCACCCCGATAGGCGATATACTCAATATTTTTATTCATTATAAGTGTACCACTATAGTTGCACAAATTCAAATGTGTGAATTAGTTAATTCTTCGATTAGGTTACTCCATTTATCTAAAGCTTCTTTGCGTTGATACAGCATTTCGTCTTTATTATAAGTAGCCATGATTTTAGGCATTTTATGCCCAAGACATTTTTCTATAACAACAGGATCGATTCTTAAGGTTTCTCCAAGCTGAGTAGCAAAAGTACGTCGCAGGTCATGTGCTGTCCATTGAGGAATTCCAACACGGTTTTGAATGCGTTGGATTGCTTTAGCAATCGACTTATCAGCTAGTGGAACATCATCATTGGCTCCAGTTAAAACAAAATTAGATAGGGTGATTTCTTTTATTTCCAGCAGGAGCTTTTTAGTAAGATTACTGAGATGAATTTTCATATTCATCCCAATTTTATGATTTTCTGCAGGGATGATCCAAAGAGACTTCTCAAAATTGAATTCAGACCATTTGGCTAGTCTTAACTCGCCTGTTCTTGCTCCGGTTAATAAAATGATTTTAATGGCATTTCTAATTTGAATGGACATAGAATGATTATCACTGTCCAAAAACAACCATAATTGTTTAATTTCATCGAGATCAAGGTTGCGATCTCGAGACTTTTCTAATCCCCCTATGTCTCTTGCTCGAATGTTTGTGGCTGGATTAATTGCCATTTCGCCTCTACTTACAGTGTAATTAAAAGCTTGCTTTAAAGTACTTAGGACTTTATTAGCATGAACAGGAGAGCCTCTTTGCACTATATTATCCAATGCTTTTGCTATATCTCTGGGTTGTATTTTTTCAATCTCAAATGTTCCTAGCAGGGGGATAATGTCAGCATCAATTTGTTGTTTTATCTGTTGGGGTTGTTTACGGTGTTTAACAATATAATTGTTGTACCAATCAGAAATTATTGTTTTCACATTATTATTTTTTTTGAGTAATTTTTGTTGAATAATTTCTTCAGGATCTTCGCCTGATTGCCTAATCTCCCATAAATCATTAAAGGATTTTCTTGCTTCAGCAACCCCCATAACTGGGAAATTACCTATGGTAAGCCATTTTTCTTTACCACCGAATTTATACCGGTAGAACCAGGTTTTAGTACCTTTAGGGGAGACACGTAAACAAAAGCCATTGCCCTCAGTAATATGGTATCGACTTTTTTCAGCGGTTAGATTAGCTATTTTATTATGCGTAAACTTTTCCATAGTTATGACCTTTATAACGGTTCCAAATTTGGCTACACCTTTGGCTACACTTTTTTATTTGCTTGTATGAAATCAATTTATATCATTTGAAGTATGCAAAGGCAACAAATCCTTTATTTAAAAGGAGTTATAGGTTATATTTGAATTTATTTGAAGTTTGATGAAATTGGTTTTCACTAGCATGGGGTGCTAGTGGTCGAAGGTTCAAATCCTTCCGTCCCGACCAAAAAATCCGGCTCTTTCCCAATTACGGGGGCACTCACATTTAACAGCACAGCACCCTAACACGAGTTCTGTAATTTTCAAAGTTACGAAAGCCATAAGCTCTTCTTTGAATCAACTTCATTTTTCTATGAAAGCCTTCAGCAAGCGTAGCCTGGTTGCTTGCAACCAGGATTTATCAGAGGCGGCAAAGATTATCAGGCTTTTGTAATAACAAAGATGCTATTTTATGTGGTGCAAGTTCACAAAGAAGAGCAAAACCTCAGGGTCAATTACAGGTGAGACAAAACTCGGGGCGGTGCGTATTTTTTTACGCTGGCATTAAAAGATCGAACATCAGGTGAAATCCTGGTTGCTCGCAACCAGGCTACGCGTGCTATATATCGCGGCTCTTTCCCATTTACGGACATTAATCAAGAACACAAAACTTTAACCCTTAATCTGGAGTCTTCAAAATTTCTAAAACCATAAGCGCAATGTTGAATGAATTTCGGCTCTTTCCCATTTACGGGGGCCCTCACATTTAACAGCACAGCACCCTAACACGAGTTCTGTAATTTTCAAAGTTACGAAAGCCATAAGCTCTGGCTCATCCCCATTTCCGGGGGCATTAATCAAGAACACAAAACTTTAACCCTTAACCTATAATTTTCAAAATTTCTAAATCCATAAGCACGTCGTTGAATTAGCTTCATCTTGCGATGAAATCCCTCCGTAATGCCGTTGTTTTTAGTAAACCGCCACATTCTAACCACTTCTTCCCGCCATTGATATAATGTTTTACCTAGAGTTTTTAGTGACTCAAAAGGACTTTCTTTTAAAAGCGTTACGTATTTAAGAAACAAAGGCAGTAAACGCCGACACTGTTTTGCTGTCCGATGCTTTTTCATCAGGAGTCGATGGAGACGTTGCTTAAAGTGATAGATAGCCGCAATTGCTGGTTGGTGCTGTAAATAGCTGGCTCTTTTATTTAATCGTTTTATCGTTAAATTGGCTTCATTCGTTCTTAATGCAGCTAATAGACCACGTTGATACTTTATTTGAGGGTCAATTTGTTGATAAGTCTGGAGACTCATCTGATTCAACAAGCGAATCACATGGAAACGATCGGCAACTATCTTTGCATTAGGAAAATAACGCTTAATTAACAAGCGATAGCTGCTGCTTAAATCAATACACACTACAAGTACTTTATCCCGACCCTCTAAGGACTTGAGATAGCTCTCTAAGTCTTTAGCACTACGCCCTTCAACCACATCAAAGATTTTGTGCTTGGCCAAGTCACAAAAGGTTGTAGCATACCCAACCTTTCTATTAAATGAATGCTCATCCAATCCTAAGATGCGAGGACAAGAGCGAGTTGCTATCTTTTTATAACGTAGTGCATAACCATAGTGATACCAACGCTCTACAGTCGATTTTCCCAGCTTTAAATCTCGCGCCAAATCCTTTTGACTCACTCCTTTGCTATGGTAGTGAAACACCTGCTTTCGTAAACTCTCCGTCGCTCTTTGATGTTTCCCTATCCCAGGAAATCGCTGATTAAAATAGCGTCCACAAGATGGACAATAATACTTATGGGCTTTGATACACAAATAACTCCGACGCAATCCAATCGATTCATGACGGATTCGTCTTATAAAACTGTCCTTTTTACGCAGCTTCTTATTACCGCAATGAATACAGCGAACTACCCAACGATAACTCACCTCTATGTATACTGGGTTTTCTCCACTTACTCTTTTAATAGAATATCCTGGCAAATTTAGGATACAATCTCTTTTAGGCATTTTAATCTTCCTTTTGACCGCGAAATCAAAGAGTTAGTCTAAACTAACTTGATTAAAATGCCCCCTTTTTTGGGGTAGAGCCTAAGCTCTTCTTTGAATCAACTTCATCTTTCTATGAAAGCCTTCAGTAATCCCATTAGACTTTCTGAAACGCCACATACGCACTATCTCTTCCTTCCATTGACAGAAAGTCTTTCCAAGAGCTGCCAGGGCTTTAAACGGACTATTTTTTAACTCATCAAGCTTATCTAAAAATAGAGGAATCATTTTTTTACACCAATCTTTATTCATGGATTTATGTAGGAGCAATGAATGAAGTTGTTGCTGAAATTGATATATAGCATTTATTGCTGGGTTATCTTCGAGAAAGGCATCACGTTTAAGCATTCGTTGGGGTGATAATCTATCAGGGCGTGTACGCAGTAAAGCCAAGATGCCTCTGTTATTTTTTATTTGGCCCGATAATTCGCGGTAGGTCATCATACATTGATGTTGAAGTAAGCGAATGACATGAAAGCGGTCAGGCACTATTTTGGCATTGGGAAAATGTTTTTTAACAATGGAACGGTACGTACTACTTAAGTCCATACACACTTTAACGCGTTCCTTTCCTACCAAAGAAGCAAGATAACTCGAAAGGTCTGTCTCACTTCTTCCTTTAACAATATCAAAAATTTTATGTTTCTTAAGGTCACAAATCGTTGTGGCAAATCCTTGTTTTCGACTAAAAAAATGTTCATCAATACCCAGAATGGTTGGGCATGGTGTATTCATTAGCTCTCTGGCTTGTTCCTGATAGTGCCGATGATACCAGCGTTCTATGGTTGCCTTACCTTTATTAAATTGCTGAGCGAGGTCTTTTTGAGATATACCCCGTGTGTGGTCATGAAACACGCACGCTTGTAAACGCCATGTCGAACGTTGATGCTTATTGATACCAGGGAATTGTTGGTTACCGTATCGCTTACATCGATTACAATAAAGTTTATATGCTTTGAAACGTAATAAAGTACGACGATTACCAATTAACTCGTGAGCCACTGTTCGCATATAAGATGATTTTTTACGCACCTCTTTGCTATGACAATGCGCACAGCGGGGTAATCGATGGTATGAAATATCCAATATAAGGGGTTGATAGCCACTCACCTTTTCTATAGTAAATCCAGGTAAATTTAAGATAAGATTATGCTTAGGCACTTTAATCTCCAATTTGATCGCGAAATCAATTAGTTAGTCTATACTAACTCGATTAAAGTGCCCCCTTAATTGGTGTAGAGCCGTTTAAGAAAAAGAGGTATTAACCGCGTACACTGCTTTGCAGTGCGGTATTTTCTCATGAGTAGCCGATGTAATCGCTGTTTAAAATAATAGAGTGCAGCAATGACAGGCTGTTGCTGCAAATAGCGCTCTCGTTTATTGAGTCGCTTTACAGTACGCGTAGCCTGGTTGCTTGCAACCAGGATTTATCAGAGGCGGCAAAGATTATCAGGCTTTTGTAATAATAAAGAGGCTATTTTATGTGGTGCAAGTTCACAAGGAAGACCAAAAACCTCAGGGTCAATTACAGATGAGACAAAACTCGGGGCGGTACGTATTTTTTTATGCTGGCATTAAGGATCGACAATCAGGTGAAATCCTGGTTGCAAGCAACCAGGCTACCCGTGCTGAACGCCCCTCAACCACATCAAATATTTTATGTTTGGCCAAGTCACAAAAGGTGGTCGCATACCCCACCTTTCTATTGAACGAATGCTCATCAAGGCCTAATCCTCGGGGACAGGAACGAGTCGCTATCTTTTTATAACGTAGCTCATAACCGTAATGATACCAGCGCTCTACAGTCGATTTACCCAGCTTTAAATCTCGAGCCAAATCCTTTTGACTCACTCCTTTGCTATGGTAGTGAAACACCTGTTTCCGTAAACTCTCACTCGCCCTTTGATACTTACCTATCCCCGGAAAACGCTGATTAAAATAGCGACCACAAGCAGGACAATAATACTTATGAGCCTTGATACACAAATAACTACGACGCAATCCAATTGATTCATGACGGATTCGCCTCATGAAACTATCCTTTTTACGTAGCTTCTTATTCCCACAATGAATGCATCGTACAACACATCGATAAGTGACTTCGATATAAACCGGGTTCTCTCCACTTACTTTTTTAATAGAATATTCAGGCAAATTTAGGATACAATCTTTCTTAGGCATTTTAATCTTCCTTTTGACCGTCAAATCAAAGAGTTAGTCTAGACTAACTTGATTAAAATGCCCCTTTATTTGGGGGAGAGCCTGCATTTTCCATTCTAAATAGGATATTTAGAGCTTCATAATCATGGAGATGTAACCATCTGATTGGTATATCAAAAGTATCATCCTCGTTTCTATTTGCGCTCTTTCAGTCCATAATTGGCTCAATATTTTAATACTATTTATTGAAATTATAATACAACTAGCTCCTACTGACTCATTTGATAGTTGCTCTAAACACTTATTCACAGATCAATGGGGTCAGACTCGATTGATACAGATGTTATTTTGTAAATCACAATCGCGGCAATTTTAAATGCGTTTTGTGAAGTATAAAATTAAGTCAATTTACACAAATTCCAATGAATAGGCATAAAAGTTACTTCTTACATAAAAACAAACAGCAGCGTAGGCTGGGCTGAAAAACCCAGCAAATGCTCTATTGAAGAGACTAATACTTAATATTATGTATTTTAGCTCACAATCAATTTCAGAGCTAAAGCTAACGATTTGAAGCTGGACTTTTCAGCCCAGCCTACGATCTCTTTTATAACTCATAATTTATAGAGGTTTAAAATTCTAATGATAGAATGCCAACCAATTTTCAAAAATTATTATCTTCTGACATGAAGGCGCTAGCTGAGTGGGAGGGTATTACACCGCTTGCTAGCAATGAATGGATATGTTGGATTGTCAATTATTATAGTAGGGGCGTTTTCTCCTCCCTTTTTGTTAGGGTAAGATCCGCCCGATGATCTTTTTGCACCAAAATAAAATTATAATCGAATGCGATAAAAAAAGAATTTGATTTTAATTCATTAGCTTTTTTTGTCCTCAAAAACTTAATCTTTTATTGAACTTCTTAATGATTCCCTTGATGAAAACTTTCCATAGTCCGCCTTGTTGCTTGGATATATTGCATGTAATATGGAAACATTGTATTCCTTTTAAGGATAAGTATGCGTAACAATAGAATAACCTTAGCACTCTCAGTACCATTGCTAAGTCTTTCTTTGAATGTGTTCAGTTCAATTAATCCTTCCGATTTATATTTAAAGCCAGTTACCGACCCAGTGGTTAATATCCCTGTTAATGAAAATGGATCCGTAAAATATCGTTTAACCAACAAGGGTAAAAAAGCTTATCGCTTGCAGTTGAGCCCAATCCAGGGCTTGATTCAGGAAACTGGCAAACCTAAGCTCTGTGGTCAGAATATCGACTTACCTCCAGGAAAAAGTTGTTTGCTAAGTTTTATCATTGACGGTTCAGAAGCGATTCCTATGACGAAATCTGGTCCTGTATTATGCGATAAAGGATGGAAATCGTCAGATGAAGCGGGCTATGCTGCCAATACATGCATACAACCTGCGATGGATGATCGCTTGAGTTTGAATTTTGTAACTCCCCCAAAAGTCACTTTGTCCATCAAAGTAGATGGAGAAGAAAAGACCACGGCTAAAACGAACAAGATGGGTTGTTTTGCTTCAAGGAAAGGATGCGCATTAACGTTATTTCAAAACAGCAGCACGCAAAAATCGATTACTCTGACCAATACATCTCAAGAGAGAGGTAAAGACATCCAAGCCTATGGACTTCCTGAAGGAGTAACCCAGGATGCTAGTCAATGTAAGGAGTTAATGCCAAACAGCTCTTGCACGATTTACTTTAAATCCGGAAGCACAAGAACCTTAAGCAAAGCTGTTGAGATTAAAGGCACAAACACTATAAATTCTTCTATCACCATGCAAGTTTTGGATATTGGCGATCCTTATGCAGGGGGGATCGTTGCTTGCATGAACGGAGGTCTTCAAAATTTGATTGCTGCGTCGGTCAATAATTCACACGATATGGGCTGGGGCTCCACTAAAATAAGAACTTTTGCAACCAGTTCCAGAGACGGACAGAGGAACACGAAGAAAATCATTAGTGCATTAGGAAATAATGATGATATACCCTATGCGGCACAATTGTGTGATGACTATGAGGTGGATTCAGAAGGGAACTCGCCTTGTAAAACAGGCACCTGCTATAGCAATTGGTTCTTGCCAGCTGAAAATCAACTCTATTGTCTATACGATAATGCTCCGTGGATAGCTCAATTTCCACAGGGTGACTATTGGAGTTCTACTGAAGTTGCTGACGAAAAAATGTCTACTGCTTTCGCCATGCTTATGATATCTCGTGCTGCTGGTTCCGCAACTTCTTATTTTAAGGATAATCTCGAATCAATTCGTTGTGTATCTATCTTCAACCCTTAGGTATTATTTAAGCCCATAAGAGTTCAATGCTTATGGGTTGGCACAATTTAGAGTTTTTCCAAAAAAGCTTTTAACTAAAAATATGGAAAAAGGGTTTAGCGTTAGACATCATCCCAAGGGGCAAGTCTTTTGATTATCGTATTAACTTTTAAATGAAGCTCAGAGTTTTTCTATAGTTCATTTGCAATCATAAAAGAGAATTGTAATTGATGAGTCTCTTGGATTATGGGTTAAATTTGAAGTTATTAAATAAGTACTGGCAAGTGCAATTGTCAGTTAAGAGAGGTTAACAATGGGGAGCAGATCTGAATATTTTAAAAATTATGTATTCGGTGATAGACCTCAAAATCGATAAATCCACTCTCATGGGTTTTTCAATGCAACAATGATAGAGAGGGATGAACTAGAAACCTGAAGTACTCAATATATGAAAGGGGCACGATGCATGGAAAAGATAACACCACATTTATGGTTTGATAAGGAAGCTAGGGAGGCAGTCGAATTCTACGCCTCTTTGTTTCCTAACTCGAAAATTACGAATATTACAACAATCCATGACACGCCATCTGGAGATTGTGATGTGGTTTCATTTGAGCTTTCAAGCCAGTCGTTTATGGCTATTAGCGCGGGTCCCCTTTTCAAATTCAATCCCTCGGTTTCGTTTCTCGTAAATTTCAATCCTTTACAGGGAAATGATGCGAGAGAAAAACTCGACCTGCTGTGGAACAAGTTGATCAGCAATGGCAGGGAGCTCATGCCACTTCAAGAATATCCGTTCAGCAAACACTATGGTTGGGTGCAAGACAAATATGGTCTTTCATGGCAACTTATTCTTTCGGATGCAAGCAGCGAAGAACGGCAGTTCATTATTCCTTCGCTTATGTTCGTTGGAAATATGTGTGGTAAGGCGGAAGAGGCTATCAATTTCTATACATCGATATTCAAAAATTCAAGAAGTGGCATTGTCTCGCGGTATGGCTCGGATCAAGCTCTGAGTAAAGAAGGGACAATTGCGTTTACTGATTTCATGCTTTTAGGCAAATGGTTCGCAGCAATGGACAGTGCGGGAAATTATGATTTTGTTTTTAACGAAGCAATATCGTTCATGGTGAATTGTGAAACTCAAGAAGAAATTAATTATTACTGGGAAAAGCTCTCTGCGGTGCCTGAAGCGGAGCAGTGTGGCTGGCTCAAGGACAAGTATGGTCTCTCATGGCAGATAGTTCCCACAGCTTTAAGCGAAATGATGAAAAATGGCACCCCTAAGCAGATTGAACGTGTCACGCAAGCATTTTTGTCGATGAAGAAATTTGATATTGCAACTCTCAGGCGTACTTACGAGGGAAAATAATATGAGAATTCTAATTTCCGGGGCCGGTATCGCAGGACCAACACTAGCTTATTGGCTGCTCCAGTATGGTTTTGAACCTACCCTTATTGAGCAGGCTCCCCAGTTGCGAACCGGTGGTTATATCATCGATTTCTGGGGAGCTGGTTTTGATATTGCAGAGCGGATGAGATTGGTCCCCGAAATCAAGCAAAAGGGGTATGACGTTAAAGAGGTTAGGATTGTTGGTTCGTCCGGCAAACGAATAGGTGGCTTTCCGGTTAAGGTTTTTAACCAAATAACTCAAGGACGATATATAAGTATTGCTCGCGGAGACTTGGCAAAATTAATTTTCAACAAACTTGACGGCAAGGTTGAAACGATTTTCGATGATCGTATCAAACATATCGAGCAAACTGAAAACGCTGTTCATGTTAACTTTGAACGTGGCAACCCACGACAGTTTGATTTAGTTATCGGAGCCGATGGGCTCCATTCTAAAGTTCGTGAACTTGTATTTGGACCTCAATCTCAATTTGAAAAATATCTTGGATATAAAGTAGCTGCTTTTGAAGTGGATGGTTATCGACCTAGAGATGAATTGGTCTATGTCATGTATAAACAAGTTGGGCAACAAGTGGGTCGTTTTGCCAAGCGTGATGACCGAACGATGTTTCTCTTTATATTTACTGATGAGCAATTTAGTAACTTATCAGAACATGATTTAACTGAGCAAAAAGCTCAATTGAAAAATAGATTCTGTGATAGTGGATGGGAGTGCGCCCAAATTCTTAGGGTTCTTGATACCTGTGATGAACTTTATTTTGATCGAGTGAGTCAGATCTGTATGAACAAGAACGAAGGCCTTTGGACGAAAGGGCGGGTGACTTTAATAGGAGACGCCGCATCTTGTATTTCACTTTTGGGTGGTCAAGGTGCTGCTCTAGCGATGGTTGCTGCTTATATTTTGGCAGGTGAGCTTTATCAGGCTCAAGGGAACTATCAATTAGCTTTTTCGCGTTATCAAGATCTATTCGAACCTTTTGTAAAGAGAAAACAAGAAGCAGCATTAAAGTTTGCGGGAGTATTTGCACCGAAATCATCATTAAGTTTGTTTGTAAGCAATAAAATGATGAGTGCTATGTCAATCCCTTGGATAGCAAAAATGATTGCGAGACGTGATTTGATGGATAACATTAAATTACCGGAATACAATAATTGATATCTTTACCTTAAATTTTTAAATTCAATTAGGCACCGAATTGGCGCAGAGATTTTTTTCAAATTCCTAGCGCGGGAGAGGGGTCAGATCGAAATAATTTGAAAAATCTGAGCGCTGATTCGGTCTGGAAAAACTATAATAAAACTTTAGGGATGTTGCCTAATTAATATCCAGTAATATAAAATAAACCGCCAATCACAAACACGCAATTGATATGCGCTAAACACTAATCAAATAAAAATCTAAAAATCAATGCTTCGAATAAAGACATAAAATATGAGTGTCTAGAAGCAACACCCACCTTTCGCCCGATAAAGATATGTATCTTATCATGCTGATTAATAATGTTTTTTTAAAAAAGCATAAGGTAAACCTAAAAAATTGTGGTGAATGAGTGGTGAATTAGATGGGGCAAGGAAGCTCGAGTGTCTTTCTAGGATAAATATAACTTCTTCATCACTAATTCACCATGAAATGAAAGGTATAGAAATCTTTATTAATGAGTTAATAGTGAAGTGGCACCCTTAAATGGTAGGGGAATTAATTCTTCTAGATCATAAAATACATTTGCTATTGCTACCCGAACTTTTCCTAAATGCAGTTGATTCTGCTAAGTCACTTATACTCTTTATCAATAATATGCAAAAATCTGCTGTAATTATTGGTATTCATTTTAGCAATTTCAAACTACCTCAATTTCAACAGGAGCAATGCCTTTTATACCGAGTTTTTTAGCGGCAGCAAAGGATAAATCAATTAGCCTGTTCGATAAAAAAGGACCTCGATCATTAATTCGAACCACAATCGACCGACCATTATTCAGGTTTTTGACCCGTACTCGTGTAGCAAGTGGGAGTGTTGGATGAGCTGCTGTCATCGCATACATGTTGTAGCGCTCTCCGGTCGATGTTTTTTGATTCCGAGCGTGTGATCCATACCACGAAGCAACTCCTTTTGCTTTGTAATTTTTGGCAGATTTCATTACATGATATGTTTTCCCTTTGATCACATAGTGATCCGGACCATTAGATTGCTGATGAGTACAAGCAACCAGTAGCATCGGGAGTAAGCCTGTAATGAGTCGGTTAATGGTCAACAAAATCGCATAATAATTCATAAAGTTATTTTCTACTTCCGCAACAGATATTTTACATATAAAGTGTTAAATGTTATCGAGATGACCTCTATAAAAAACTTAATTTTAAATATACATCATTAATAGATCACGAGAAACAAAAATCTTTCTTGCAAAGAAAATCGTTCATGGGCAATCATTTTTTTTATCATTGCTTTCATCATTGATTTTATTGATTATATATTTTATTGATGAGTATGTACCAACAAATTTTGCTGTATAGCCTATTATCCTAAATCAAGAATGTCTTTATACCTACTTATAATTCTGATAATTTTGACAGGGCAGATGGATTTAAATAATAACGCAAGCGTAGGCTGGGCTGAAAAGCCCAGCACTCTTCCATTATTTCCAAAAATCATCAAACACAGCATCACAAGCTTAATTGTGAGGGTGCAAGTTCATTTGAAAGTGAAAAAATAAGGGGGACCTGGTATGGTCAAACGTCTGTATTTCATTTGCTTAGACTTGATTTGAAGTTTTCCGTTAGACTGGGTTTATAGCTTATCCTTATGTTGCTTTCAAGGGGAAAGTGTAATATGGTAAATTCTGGGCTTGTCAGCCCAGCCTACGCTTGCTACATTGACTTGAGACCAAAATTCAAGGTATTGGTTCCATCTTTCCAATGCCTCTTTGCTTTGAGGTAGCATTTCATTTTTATTGTAAGTGGCCATAATTTTAAGCCCCTTATGTCTCACATTTCTCAATCACCACTGGATATAGAATAGAAATAAATGACGCAGCTTGTTTCTGAACACTTAAATATTTGGCCTCTTAAAAATGGAAACAGGCTGATTATTTCTAATTAAGAACGTAAAACCTTAACCGTTAACTCAGAGTCGGTAAGCACGCGTTGAATAACAAACATCAAATGAATACAATGAGATGAAAATATATTAATGATAGAGTTCAAATGCGTTTACTTTTAGCTATATTTTTACCGTTTTCAGTATTTTTCACTATTGGTCGCCCAATAGCTGGAATTGTTTGTTTGATATTACAAATAACTCTTATTGGTTGGATCCCTGCGGCTTTATGGGCTGTATATTCCCTCTCGCAATATAATACAGATATAAAAATACGCGAATATAATAAACACAGAAAATAGCCTGGATGAGTCAATGCGTAATCAAGTTTTTTTCATTTCCTATAGCAATTAACCTTATACCTCTTCTAGGGCACTGAAGGCGCTTTGCTTTTGGCATTAATATTTGAATCATTGCGAGGCATAATTAAACAATTTACGCGACCACTTAGGCGTTATTTCCAATACTTAAGGAGTAATCCTTGGTCGCCAAAAATAGGATCTTTTTTAGGCAGGCCAACTTGTTTAATCGCGTCAAGCGCTTGTGAATATTCTTCTATAGTTCCATAATTCATATCGTATTCCATATCTAACGGATAGGCGCCAATGCATTGAAAATTATTACTCTTACTTAGGCTCTTATGGGCTACACCAGCTGGGATGATGATCACATCCCCTTGATCAACAATATAAATTGGGCCATTATCGCCACCGAATTGAACCTGACAATCTCCTGACATAATTTAGTTGACGGTGCCCTCTAAATTTATTAGTTGAAAACTCCATTTTTTAAATCATTTTCAAAATCAACTAACCAAGCCGATGAATATTTTGATTTATAGGTTTTACTTTTTTTTGTTGATAGCCTCGTGATCGTAGTTACATCTTTTAGTGGCTGAACAGATTGGGTGCCCCATTGAATTAAATTATTATCATTTATTTTAAAATCATCTGGAATGAAACCTAAATTGTTGAGTAGGTCTTTAAGTTCTTCTTGTATATCTTTCATCATGTTCCATATAAGTTATAAAACGCCAGTTGAAGTTATTTATCATAAAGAGAGGCAGTAAAAATCGGTGCAAACAAAGCGATAAACGGCACCTTCAAGTTAAATTGGATTAAAATTATATATTTAACTAGGAATGCACATCCTAACTCAAAAAATAAGGCTTTGTCGAAAATTTTTTGAAAAGTTGAGTCTGGCCAAATTTCAAGCTGAGGATATTTCCGGCTTTCTGTCGCCAATTTCTTCATTTGATGATGCATTAGACTCTGGAGAATAAATAAAAGATGATTCGTTTTATAAGTTACTTATCACGAAACGAAGCCTTGATTTGTTGTTGTGTAAGAATTTATTTTCCGGAATATGATCAGAATCAGCATTTGCTCTCCAGGCTGTAGCTATAAGCGCAGTGGATGGGCGCATTTGGAAAAATTAATTAGAACTTAACAAATGCAATTGATAATCATTATCATTGACATTTGGTTTTTGTAATGTAATTCTTTCCAACACGTTAAACGTTAAAATTGAAAGAGGATTTTTATGTCTGATGAAATTAGTGCAAGTACCAATTTACACGATATCTCATTAAATTTTTGCGCCAACTGTCTAAAAAAATTTTGCTCCAAAGTAGAGCAGATAAATTTTGATAAAGTTCGATTTTTTGTGCCCACTCTCGATGTTTTATTTAGAAATCATTTCGCGTACATTGAGGTATCTAAAGAAATAGTTGATATCATTTATCGTATTGAAGATCATGTTACTGTAGACTTATCAGAAATAGCTGAGGTATTGCATATTGAGATGGGGGATTTGCCCTCCTATGAACGAAAAGAAGAAATAAAATCATTTTATTAACCAGAAAAAATTTCTGAGGCTCTTGGTTATTCTGTAGAGTCATTAATTGAGTTACTTATACGTGCTCAACTAAGTTGAATTATGTAGTCGAGCTTAAGCACGCCTCTTAATTAAATATAAGTGAAAATTATGATGCTAATTAATTAAGAATTAAGGGGTTTTGATAGAATCCTTAAACTGGCTTTTGAATTTAATTTTAACATATATTATCACTTAATCGCTTACCGCATCATTTCCTAGTTTGGCTGTATACCGAACCTGTTTGTTAGTTTAAAGAAGATAACTGAGGACCGGGTAGCTGAGCTATTATAATCCCAGATTCCGCTGCACCTCGGTTGGAATGTATTTTTATTGCCTTATATGTTCAATTAATCTACTATTTATATAAGCATCCATGCAAGGGGCTTTATAATGAAATGGATTATTTTATTAGGAAATATTATTCTGATGGCAGGATGTTGTTCAATTAAATACACACCACCCTATACACCGGCAATTGCATACACGCCGGCAGTTAGCTACAAACCAGTGGTTACCTATAAACCTGTAGTTACATATAAGGCAGTCACCATGACACCTGTTACGTCTGTCGTTACCCCCATTGTAACTCCTGTTGTTTCGCCTGTAGTGGTTTATCCTTATCCTATAACCGCGCCTACCGGAACTACCATTAACTTTTAATTGATTAAAAATTGTAGCTGGGTGAAGGCAAAAGCCGACACCCAAGCGGGTGGCTTGATGATGCTTAATAACTTGCTAATTATTAAGATTGATATTATAGGAATAACGTATAAAGAAGATTGGTGAAATGAAACCAATGCGCAAACTGCGAGCTTGGTTTTAGTGTTTTCCAACTAGAAGGAATACGTTGTTCAGATCACAAGCCAAATATGAGTAATACCTTGGTAAAAACCAGCCTAATTTTTGGAGCAGTGCTGGTATTTTGCTGGGTGCAAATTGATTTTTGTCAATCGAGAAAACTAACTCATGCTGATCAGTTTCTGGGAGATAGACGAGCTTGATTTTGGCATCCTCGATACCGAAATGCTGCATGATCGCTTCAAGTAATTTTATTGAGGTAGTGGGCAGGATCTGCGCTGGCACGTCGCTGATGAGGATATCAGTGTCCTCGCGAATAATAGAGGCATGCGGTTTTTCTGTTTTGAAGGGATGATTCTCTGGTTCAGCAAACGTCCGATAGAGATGAAAACCTAGGACGTCGCCATAGCTAAGATCGAGAACTTGTTTTGGATTACGTGCCTCGATGGCTATGCCAACCCCTTCGTTAACTAAGAATGTATCGATGAGCTCAGGAATGGTATAGCTTGTGAGGGTACTGCCATTTTCGGGGATGGTTTCAGTAAGCTCAAGATTATAGTAAGTGAAGCCTGCAGGATTGAAGATGATCTCAGGTTCACCACTAGTGAAGATAGCGTGGGGTAGGCACGTTATGAAGCGATTATACCAAGCAATTTGTCGGTTGGTATTGTCGATCTCAAATAATGCTCTTAGCTCTTGAGTGGCTGAAACGGAAGTAGCTTTGTTTTCGGGTGCATCCATAGAGTATGTCTTCATTTAAAAAACTTATTGTATCAAAATAATACAATGAATAACATTCACTGTCCCAAAAACACATTTGATATAAATTTTTTGTTATATAGGGACTGTGCGTAATTGGGAATCACTCGCTAAAAAAGGATTGTTTCTTACCTAAAGCGAACTCATTTAAGTCATCATGAAAACCGTTGAATTGAGGAGTCTATTCTATAGACTCCTTGCCATTTCTAGGCACTATTTCTTCTATTTAAAGTGTTGCTAGAATTTAAAGCTTTTAGCGATGTAGAAGACGTTGTGGAGAAAAGCCGTGTTAAATGAATATCACCCACATATTCCTGCAAGATTTAATGAGGCTGCTATTATCAAGTCATTTGAATAATTATTGCTGCGATTTTTTCACCGTATAAATACGGTGATTGAAGCAACCCCCCATACTGTATTATTTTACAAAATTACCAAATCATTTAAAGGAAATCCGCATGCGCCAGTTATTGATTACAATTTTTATTGTTTTGTTGTCTCATGCAACATATTGTGCACCTGTTTTCGAAATTGTTCCTCTTGGAGTCTATGGGGGTTTGAAAGACGGAAATTTATCAGCTTATTTATTAAAGACTATTGAGAGCGAGAATTATATGGCTCTTGATGGGGGTACTTTGGCGCATGGGCTTGAAGTTGCAGTCAAGCGACAAGCAGTGCGTCATAAAAATGTTGAAGATTTGTTGCAAAAACATATCCCGACTTACCTCATTTCTCACGCACATCTTGATCATCTGATGGGGCTTGTGATGGCACAACCCGAATTGCGAGAACAGCAAACAATTATGGCGCGGGAAGAAACCATGCAGGCATTGCAAAAAAATATTTTTAATTGGTCTGTTTGGGGGAATTTTGGAGATAGAGGAGAAATTCCACACTTGAATTACCAACATTATCAAACGATGCCATTACTAGAGTGGGGTGCTGTTCCCAATACTGATCTGCACGTAAAAGCTTTTCCTTTGAGTCATGCTGGAATGGCATCAAGTGCTTTTTTAATACGTTATAAGACTGAATATATCTTATATTTTGGTGATACTGGTGCTGATAGCATTGAAAAATCGACAAACATGGAGAATATTTGGAAAGAAATTGCACCACTCATAAGAAATAAGCAGCTTCATGCCATCATGCTAGAATGCTCATTTTTAAATTCACAGCCAGATGACAAATTATTTGGCCATTTAAAACCAAACTTATTTATGCTTGAGTTGCGACAATTAGCGTCGATTGTGGATCCTTTAGATTTAGGAAATTCACTACGAGGATTGCCAGTTATTGTTACTCACATCAAACCCAGATTAGTGGACCTTTCAAATTCTAAGGAAGATTCAGGAAGGCAGATTATAAACGAATTGTCTCAGGAAAATGATATTGGCGTAGAATTAATTAAACCTGAGCAAGGGGTAATGTTAAGTTTATAATAGGCGCCACAACAGCCAGTATGTGCCGAACTATTCTTTTTCTACGTTAAGATTGAATACATGTCTTATGTATTGAACTTGATAATTGTGGATGGAGGATAGTTCGCACAGCATCGCTTGATGAGATTAAAGTAATTAGAGGGCAGTTGCTTCTGACTGGCGCCATATCTTTTCTTTTTATTTATATGCTATTTTCTAAATAATGCTAATCGATATTTTCCTATTTCTTGAAAGCCAAGAGATTTATAAGCGCGTATAGCAGAATTCTCATTGGTGAATAGAATAGCTCTTTTGACTTTATTCATAGTAGCGTGTTTTAAACAAAGATATACAGCGACTCTGGCAAAACCTTTATTTCTTAAAGAAAGAGGGGTATAAACTGGCCCTAGCTGCACAATATCAGGTAAATTGGCATTGAATCCACACAGTGAAACCGGCGTATTATTTACAAATAAAACCCATCGATTTTGGCTAAGCTGTTTATCGTGAATTTCATTAATAATGGATTCTTCAAGTTTGGGATTATTAATATCATCTCCAAGCGCTTCTATATGATAAGCAACAAGCCATTCTTTGATGACATCTATTTGGCAATCTTGTACTGATTTGATGGTACAGTTATATGTATGAATTGCTTCGGGCATCATTATTTTTTCAAGATTAAGTAAGAAAAGCTTTTCTTGATAATTAACGGCGAATAGGGAAGGCGGTTGCAATTCGAGCTTATCAATGACAAAACTGGCTTGAGAATCTTCACCTAATACTCCAGCAATTGGCCTTGTTCTATTCAGTTTAAACTTGTCAACTAATGCTGATAATATCGAAAAACTTTCAGCTTGCATCATTATATTCCCGTTCCAATAATGAACTAAAACTCCATTAAGTTGGTGGTCCTCGAAAGAGCCATAATATTCTCCATGAAAGGGTGCATCTTGGTAAGTGATCCCTGAGTAATATAAATTGTTCCTAATGAACATGGTGGTTTCTTGATAATTATTGAGATAAGAAGACAATTCATCTCTATGTAATTCATTAAGTTTCTTTATCTCAATCATATGTTCCTCGGGATGATGGCATATATTCTATTCAAGAAGAGATTATAGTATTTCAAAAAGAGGGTCGTTGTCAGGTGTATTTTCTTTACATTATCTTGGGGAATAATTTTTGAGTTTGTAGCATGGTTTATATCTTATTCAAAATAAGAATAAAAAAGATTTGATTGTGGTTGTAGGTAAAGACAATAAAAAAGATAACAGTCACCAAAATGGGATCAGACAAATACAAGAGCTTTGCAAACAACATAATGTGACGGTACATATACTTGGGGATGGAAAAAATTGGATAGATTTTTCAGACGTGTGCGACTTAGAACTAGCAAATAATTTGATTATATGGGGACATGGCGGTATAAAAATAAAAAATCATACAATTGATCTTTTCAATACGCAAAAACAAACAGGTGAAATTTTACAAATAATACAAGATATCAGTGGATTTTAAACATGCAATTATCACATCTTGTTTTGCTGGTATTATTTTCAGGCATCAAAAACAAAACTATTGGCTGGAACCAGCCTCATCATGCCATCTTCTGATAATGATTTTAGTTTTATTAGAGATAATCTAAATATTATTGGTCATACCTCTGATTGGCTTAATCAAGCCGTCATGGATGGAAATATTAAAGCAATCAAAAGATTGCTCTTATGTAATGTTGATGTGAAACGTTATGAATCAGAGGATGGAAACACGCTGCTTCGTTTAGCAAGAGAGACACAGTACGAGAATCCTAAATGTTATCCTACTATTAAAAGAATTTTACTTGAATATGGGGCTGAGCCATTAAAAAAATTTTCGGGCAAGGATCGCTACTATCAGATGCATTTACGTTTTACGTGTAGGACGCCTTTATTAAATAACAACATCCTCGATTCTTCTGAGGAACCTCCCATACCTATTAAAGATGAAAAAGACTCATCGTTTTCTCAAAATAAAAATAAATAATGGAGGCCGGGTTAATGCTTTATTAGATTTATGTATGTGGCTAATATATTAGAACCCACATTTTGGGAGTTGATCCGCTTCTTCCTGAAAATCGTTTATAGCGCTCTCTATTTGTTCTACCTTATTTATTGAATCAGTTTTAACTGGGGAGAAAAAACATGTTCTCTGGCTATTATAATAATTATAGAGAGGGATTGTCCCGAGGCTTGCAATAGTCTTTAAGAGATTTACAAAAAATTCTTTCCAGCCCCCGTCTCGATGTTTTTCTAAAGTAGGTCGTACGTTCATGATAGCGATGGTGCAATTGATTTTAAAATTATCAAAGTTTGTTGCACCCGATTTATATTGCCGAAATTCATTATCTAGTTCTAAGTAAAGTGATGATAAACTTTGTTTTTTTTCTACCCCTAGAGGTGAAGGATCTGTTAACTTATCAGCTTTATCTTTAATTCTTCTTAATAAATATTCAAAGTCTTTAACGGCTTGAGGATTTAATGGTTGAGGCTCCCCATCTTCATCTAAATAATTCGCTTTACCTAGATTTTTTATGGAGTTTTGAGCAGCTTTTTGAAGTTGTAACATTTTTTGGGTAATTACTTCTTGAATAGTATTATAAATTTTTGAATCCACTTTACCCGATGTTTCTTGTAAATCTACCAGCGACTGAGCATAGTGACTCAATTCTAGTTTTTTTTCTTCTAATTGGTCATGAATTTCTACTTCGCTTTTACAAGAGCTAAAATCAAGAGCTAAATTATAAATTTTTTGTTTCATTAAATTAATTTGTTCTATTTCTTTTTTTTGTTCAATTTTTACTGAATTATTTGTATCTGCAGAGAGAAGATAATACATTGTATTATTAACCATAGTATCAAATTGCTGTTGAACAAATTGACTATCTTGTTCATTTAGCGCTTTGTTTTCCCGATTTCCAAGATTTATAATTTGATCTGAAGTAATAATTTTATTGAAAACAGCTTCAAGTGCACCTATTGGAAGATGAGACAGTTCATTGATTGTATACCGGCCAAAAAACTTTTGAAGTTCTAGGTCAAAAAAAGGATATTCACAATATTCTGCAAGCAGTTTATTAGTATCAAATCTTGCTGAAACAAAAGAATTAAAGCCAAAACTATCTTTGGGCCCAAGTTCTATTGTATTTTTAGGAATTCGATTACTTAGATAAGACTCAATCTTTTGTGATAGGCAAACAATGTCTCCTAAAGACGAGTATTTGTCAAAATAAATGGTGATTTGATCTGTATTTTTAAATCGATTATTAGCCTGAGCAGAAGGTTGAATGATTTTAAAATGAAATTTCACTCCATTGGTATCAGACTCAGCTTCATCAATTAACAGTTTAATTAATCCTAATACAACTTTTTCATCTAATTCACCTATATTATTAAGGTTGAGATGTGCTTTTAAAGAAGCTTCATTATTATCATAATATTCGCCGTAGAAATTATTGCGTCGGAGTTTTTGCTCGGCTATTTGTACAAAGTTTCTATTATTACGTTGATTGTGATGATATTCAGAGAGAGTCCCTGCGAAATTTTTATTTGGCTTATATTCTCCTTCTAGAGGGATCACTTTATTTTGGTTTGGTGTGATTGATAAAAAAATAGTGCCCCACATTGGATAACAAGTAATATCTTTTTTTAATATTCTTATCTTTTTCATTAAATCTTCTGACGTTAGGTCTTTAAATTTCATAATATTTACTCTCATATTTTTACAATAAGAATTTAATATTAAAGAAAAATATTTAAATTAATCTTAAGGAAATAGGAAAAGAGAGAATAGACAATGCTTCTACGGAATAGGGAATTCATATTTATATTTTGGTTATTTCATCATTATTCATCCCAGATTTAGGATTGCTTTGACAATTAGAAGATTACGCTTTACCCCTGCACTTTTTATCTTGTTTTACTATTGATTCTTACTTTTTTATGAGACTATTTTTTAGCCATGAGGGTAGAAAAATATTATTAGCTGGTTTCATGTGGTTTGTTCTTATTGGGATTTATTATTACTATGTCAAAAGAAAAGGATAGAAATTATGTTTTGATACAGGCGATAAAAGAGTAGATTAACTGTAATTCATACGCTATCCTCAATTAGGGAAATACCATTTTCAATCAAAGGAGTGATATACAATGACCTTTTCCTCGCTAAAAGGAACAGCTATTGTTCTTTCAATGCTTTTTTCTCTTACTGTGTATGCAGATGCTCAACAACAAAGTAGCGATTTTCAAACTATATGTACCGATGCTTGGATGAAAAAAGCTGATAAAGCAAAAGATAAAGTAGATTATAAAAATTTTGGTGAAAAATATTGCAGTTGTGCGGCAAAACAGCCTTTAGAGAATGATGATGCGGTAAAAAAGGCAATTCAGCTATGTATGTCAAGAACTCTATTGCATGATGCGATGGACTCTCTAGAAGATGAAATTACTTTAAGTAAAGCCAAAGAAAGTGATATTAATGATTATTGTCTTGATAGATGGAGCGTTGTTTTGCCACAACAAACAGAGGATGATAAAAAACTAATTAATGCTTATTGTCAGTGCGCTCAACCAAAATTAATGGATCTTATTAGGCAATCAGATACCATGACTGATAATGAATATGAAGCGGGTATCGATAAGGTTGCTGATCATTGTGTTGAGAATTCCCTAGTTACAAAGCCTACTCCAACTCAGTAATCCAAAAACAACTTATATTCTTCGGCTCCTAATATGTTGCCTGACTGGTGTTATTAAATAAAGGAATAATTTTTGATTATTCATGAGGATTATTGATAATTCATCTTCTCGCAGAACAAAAGTAGGACGTTTTTGAAATAAATAGGTTTTAATTTATTTGGTGAGATAAGGTATGGATCCTGTTACACATGCAGCATTAGGCGCTTCCTGCTCACAAGCAATTTTGGGGAAATACAGTAAACACATTCCCTGGAAAGTTGGTGCCTTAGCAGCTATGGCACCCGATCTGGATATTTTTATTCGTTTTAAAAATAATCCTCTGAGTTTGGAGCTGTGGCATCGTAATTTTACTCATTCATTCCTGTTTATTCCTCTAGGTGGAATATTGGTGGCCTTGTTCTTTTTATGTTTTTCCCGTTACAGGGCATGTTGGAAGGTTACTGTATGTGCCGCATTGGTAGGTTATGCTACTCATGGGCTTCTTGATGCACTCACCTCTTATGGGACTGTGTTACTATGGCCAATGAGTTATAAACGGATTAGTTGGGATATTATTGCTATAGTTGATCCCATGTTTACTATCCCTTTAATATTAGGTATCGCTTGGTCTGTTATCCATCAAGATCAAAAGGGTGTTAGGTTAGGTTTGTTATTTGCAGGTACTTTCTTGCTATTTAATAGCATACAACATCAACGCGCCCTTCAAAGCATACAAGCATTTGCTACACAGCAAAAATTACGCTTAACAAGCATTCGTGCAATGCCTGCCTTAGCAAGTTCCTTTTATTGGCGTGTCATTGCAAAAAATAACCATTGCCTCATTATTAAAGAGGTTCATACACCACTTTTAAAAAGAAGTTCGATAATGTCCGTGGCACAAATCCCCCTTTTTTCTAATCGCTCTAGCGCAAGCTTTACACCAGGACAACAACGTGATTTAGCTCTATTTTCGTGGTTTAGTGACAATTATGTGGTTGTTGCCAAGCAGGCCCCTCTAATTCTTGCAGATGGCCGCTACACTCTAGGTAATAGTCCATTATATTCATTATGGGGAATTGAGTTTTTACCAAGAAAAGAACATATTACAAAATTATCTTCTATTTTGCTTCATGAACATTGTGAATATTAAAGTCGTAGACAATTGGTTCCAATGTCTACGTGTCCCACTTTATGCACGACATCCAGCCTTTTTATTCCTCAATGGAGTAAAGCCATTTTTCTATGCTAGTTTTTCGCGAACTTTCTTCATATTAATCGATTTTTGCCATTTTGAAATAATCAATGCAGCAATAGCATTACCGATCATATTGGTTAAGGATCTCCCTCCAGACATAAAACGATCCACCCCAAGAATTATAACTACGCCAGCAACAGGAATGGTTCCTACAGCAGCTAAAGAGCTGGCTAATATAATAAAACCACTACCTGTAACACCAGCCGCCCCTTTTGAACTGATAATCATAATCATTAATAAAAAAATTTGCTGATCAAGGGGTAAATTTGAGTTGGTTGCCTGTGCAATAAATAAAGCTGCGAGAGTAAGATAAATCGCTGTTCCATCTAAATTAAAAGAGTAACCTGTAGGAATTACCAGATCCACTACTGATTTATCACAACCTAATTCAGTTAGTTTTTCCAGTAAATTTGGCATTACGGTTTCAGAAGAAGAGGTTGCAAAAACGATAAAAATTTCGGTCTTAAAATACTGGATTACCTTAAAGACATTTAAGCCTAAAACAAAATAGAGAACGCTACCCAGTAAGACTAATATAAATACAATGCAAGTTAGATAAAAACAAAGCAATAACTCAGTCAATCCAAGTAAAGAATGGGCACCATATTGACCTACGGTATAGGCCATAGCAGCAAAAGCTGCCACAGGAGCATAATGCATCATCGCATGAATGATGTTAAAAAATATTTTGGTCAAGTGCTCAAAGCCTTCCAAGATAAATTTTCCTTTACTTCCATACGACATCAAGCCTAATGCAAATAGAATGGCAACAAACAACACTTGCAGAATTTCTCCCTGGACAAATGCACTAAAAAAAGTTTCAGGAACAATATTCAAAACAAAATCCTGGACATTACTTATCTGTTCTGTTTTACCTAGGTAAGATTGTGCTTCGGAGATATTTAAAGAAGAGGGATCTATATTCATTCCCGCGCCTGGCTGAACTATATTCGCTACTACTAACCCCAAAACTAAGGCGCAAATGGTTGTTATCAAAAAATAAATGAGTGAGATACCACCAACTCTACCTACTGTTTTTAAATCACTCATTGCTGCAATGCCTGAAACAAGTGTTAAAAAAATAATAGGGGTTATCATCATTTTTATTAGCTTGATGAATAAATCGGCAAAGGGTTTAAATGAGACGGCTAAGGTTGGAGCAACAATGCCTAAAAGAATACCGATAATAATTCCTGCTATAACTTGAACATATAACCGTTTAAAAAATTTCATAATAAATCCGTTAATTACAATGATGGTTTTCTCAGTGTTTCGGCATAAACAAACAACTAACTAGGTCCGTCAAAACTACCCGATCTACTTCACTGGGCATTTAAAAATAAAAAATTCTTTGCACTATAATTTATATGTTTTAAATTGCAATATACTTCTTGCCTATTTGCTGATGGGGGAATGAAGATCCTGGAGGACTGTTTTTAATGACAATGATTTTGTTTTTGAAAACCAGATGCAAATAAAATTTTACCTGTTATGATACCCACCTGTTTTTCTAGATGTTATCAATAAGTTATGACTGATGTAATTTTTATTGGCGCAGGACCTATCGGTCTTTTAGGTGCTATACAATTAAAGCTGCAATTCCCAGAAAAAGAAATTCTAATGTTTGAAAAATATGAGGTTCCTATACGTAATCACGCCATGTATGTGGAACAAAGCTCTTTTTCTGGAATGGATAGAAGTAATGGCTTTGGAGAGATACTAGATAGTATTCATTCCAAAGTGACAATTAGTGATTTGGAAAAAAAGCTAAGGGAATATGCCATATCAATTGGTATTAAAATTCAATACCAAGAAGTAAAGGACTTTAATGAGTTAAAAAAACACTATCCTGAAACGAATTATTTTGTAGGAAGTGGCGGATTAAGAGGAATTGTCCATCCTCAAGTTTTTAATGGAGAAAACCAGATTAATGAACCTTTGCGTTATGCAGTTGAAGTTAAATATAAAGCCTCTGGTTCCACACGTGCACTCAATAAAGTCACCGAACTTCCAGGAGTACTTGCTCATACCAAACATCTGGTTTCCGAATATGTGGGGCATTTAAAAGAGGGGCAAACACCAATTTCATTAAGAATTTTCATTGATGAATCTACCTATCAAGCGATGAAAGGTGCAACCTTTAAAACACCATATACCCTTACAGATAAGGATAAAATTCCCTCTGATTTATATGAGACTATAGCCACTTATTTAAAAGGAAGAAAATACCTTGCTAATGAAATCATCGAAGAAGATACTTTAAAAATTTCTACGATTACTTTATCTATTTATGCAAGTAAAGATTTTTGTAAGCAAGTAGATGGAAAAATAATTTTTCAAATTGGAGAAGAGGGTTTTGCCTGTCCGTTTTACCGAAGCTTTAATGATAATGCATCCTGCATCCCATTTTTTACTAAAGCAATGAAAGCACTTTTCAACAATCGTAATGTAGAAGTGAATAAAATAGGTTCAAGTTCATTTTTTAGCGCGTCTACTAGTGAGGAAACGCCACTTGAATACTACCAACATAATGTACAAGGATTTGTAAATAGTGAGATTCGAACGATTCATTACTTAAACTTCGGAATTGAAATGCTTGAAACTTCAGTTAGTTCATCTCAAGCTGTTCCTCAACTCACAGGATCTAAACTGAATTTAAAAAGAGGGGGTAAGATTTTCTTACATGAAATAAATAGAGAACATCAAAACGATGAGCAAGAAAATACTTCTTCATCCACATGTGTGCTCTTATAAAATTAATAAGTAAGTAGGTATCAATGAAGTCAGAATCGCTTTAAAAGACAATGAGATAATTCGGTTCTGACTTTTTTATTTTGATAGGGGAGTCGTCTTTTAATTGGTTTTGTGTATTCCTACAGCCAGTAGTAGCCAAGCAACAATAAAACATACTCCACCAATGGGAGTAATCATGCCAATGATTTTTATTTTCGTCACACTCAGTAAATATAAACTCCCTGAAAAGAGCAAAATCCCGGCAAAAAATAACCATCCTGAAACTCTTATGGTTTGTGCATTAAATTGATAGAGAATCATGCCTACAAATAATAAGGCCAAGCTATGGATAAATTGATAAAAAACTCCGGTTTGAAAAATATGCATTTGATAAGGGCTAAATTGTGACTTCAAAACATGGGCAGCAAAAGCGCCAAAAAATGTGGCACACATTGCTGATAAAGCCCCAATTACCATAAAACGCTTTGGCATTACTGATTTAGACGGAGAATGCATCATTGTTAGAACTATTTTCAAAGATCAATTAATGGATTATATCAAGCCTTATTATAAATAAATGCATCAATATGAGATAAAGATTTTGTTCACGAGAAAATGCCCGAAGAATTTGCAGCACGATATAGGACGAATTCTCTTAAGCAGGGGTTAATTTAAAAGGTATTTTATATACTCCTGGACCTTCTTCAGGGCATCCCGCACCCTCTATTTTAATACTTCGTTGACCAGAAAAACTTCCATCGTCATTCGGTGTAAAAAATTCGAATAAAGTAGATTTGACTTTACTGCCGTCATTGCAATTGAAGAGGTGAGAGGCTTTTAATTCCCAGCGATTATTATTCCAGTGATAGTCAATGTACTTGGGAGCGCCGAGAGGGGCATATAAATTAGGCGTATGAGCTACGCACCCCGAGGCTTTACATATAGTGAAGAAATCTTCCTTTTGCTTGGTTGGTCGGCTGTTAGGATTAGGTTCACCATTAAATGTTTGTTTTGCACGATCTAAGTACCTGATGTACGAACCATAAATGGGAACAGGAGTTGGGGAAGAGGCGGCAAGGGCAAATGATGCCATGGCGCAAACAGATGTTACAAGTACCAGTGATTTTGTGCAAAATGCAAATGCGTTAATCATTTTAATTCCATTTACTTAATGTTGGGATATAATTTTTAGTCCTGTTCTAATCATACATGATTTTTGCGGGAAAAATCTTTTGACAAGCGATGCAAAACAATCAAATGTAATAGTTTTATATTAGTCATTATCAAAGAATATAGTCAAGGATAATACTTCTCTACCGGCAATTGCATGCCAAATTTTCAATACCCTATTAAAGTGAGTATCTTAAGAGTTTTTTTGACTAGTGATTGATAAACATTCGATTGAATTATGGCCTTCTGCTGCTAATTTAAATGGATTTAATACCTTATCGCGTACGCAAATATAAATTTTGGCAGCAATACTTCAAGGCAATACGAGTGCAGTATGTGCTGATTTTCAGTCTATTAAAAAGCAAATTCTTTAATAATTAGTTAAGTTTCGAGTGATACAATACAAATTGTAGCGATATTAAATCTCCAAGGTTATAAATCAATTTTTTATCGCTACATGTAATTTTGCTTTTTATAGTATTTAATATCCTTATTATCATTTCTTGTATTGGCTTTTTCAAGAGTCTAGTCTATCAAGACTGTCGACGTACATACTGGGCAGCTGTGTTTACCAATAATTCCCCTGGGATTATGCTTTTTTTGTGTAATTGGTGTATTATTAATCTATATTGTTCAAATAATTTCACTCTATCTTAGAGAGACTTGATATGAAATATTTACAACATATCAAAAGTACAAACCCAACCTTAAAAAACTTTATTCAGCATGTAAATCTAGATATTGATAACCTGAATGTCTTAATAAAAACTTACAACAAATTAGCTGCTAATGATAAAACTGAGCCGCGCGAATTAAAAACACTTCTTAAAAAAATATTGATCTATAAACAAGAAATTGAAAGTAAATATAGCGATAAATTTACAAGTCAATGCAAATCTTTTGCTCTACAAATAGAAGAAGGTTTATTAATAGAAATAAAAAAAGAATTCGAAAAATATGGCGTAACTAGCTTATATAGTGTTTTATCTCCTCATGACAGTAAAAAACAGGATCATCATTTTTCAGAAATTTTATCCAACATGGAGCCTTCCAAGGTAAAAAAATTATTTAAGATGTTAGAAAAGGGCTCGCAATTAAAAGTAAATCATCTAAAAAAACTATATAATGAAGATGAAATGGGTTATGAGGAATTTAATCAATTCCTAAAACATAACGACATAAGTTTCTTAGGTGGTGAAAATTCTAAAAACTTTAAAATTACGCCTGCTAGAGGTGATCCTTATGTTTTAAGGCTAGAAAATCGTATGGGCATGCCCAAATTTCCTGTGAATGATCTCAGAAAAAAATCGCTTAAAGACACCATAACGCCTATTATGACTGAGCGTCAAGTGACTAAAAATAATGTAACTAAAACCATCTCAACTACGTTATTTTGCCCTGGTGGCGACTTAATTAATCACAGTAAAAAACATCAAAAAAAAACAAAAAAACTTCGAAAATCAGCAGTTAACGTCTATAATCAAATGCTAGCCATTTTAATTGATATAAGCAAAGATGGTTATGCCTTCACCGATATGAAAAATTCAAATTGGTTAATTGATCATAACAATAAGTTACTAATTTCAGATACAAAATCCTTTCTCAGTTGTGAACAAGACGGCACCCTTCACTATACTAAGGCCACTCAACATACTGGAGGTGTGATTGTACAAACTGACTATATGAATCCGCCAGAATTTTATACTAAAATTCCCGAACACAAGCCCATTTCAGTGGATAAAATGCATGCTTTTATGTTTGGGAAAAATCTATACGAATACATTACACAGCCCAATTGCAATTATGATGATTTT
Source organism: Legionella cincinnatiensis (assembly GCF_900452415.1). Taxonomy (NCBI): domain Bacteria; kingdom Pseudomonadati; phylum Pseudomonadota; class Gammaproteobacteria; order Legionellales; family Legionellaceae; genus Legionella; species Legionella cincinnatiensis. The sequence goes on from NZ_UGNX01000001.1 coordinate 834,327, forward strand.
TCTGAGGCTATAAATGGCGAAACTGATTTAAAATTTACGCATCCCATTTTCGCTGGAATTGGGGGTGAGCTATTTAAAGAAATTATAAGCAACACTATTACTGAAGATGACGAGAAACGCTTTTCATTAGTTGATGTACATTTTCAGTTAAACAAGATAAAAGCATTACACCTCATAGATGCAATCAAACATTCTATTCCTATTGATTATGATAAAAAGCGTCACGAATATATTATCCATCAAACTGAAAAATTAAATCATGCAACCAATTCCGATATGGTAATTAAAATTACCGAAGAGCTTTTAAGCGAAAAATCAAAAATTAAAATTAATAATATTTTGCAAGAGCTTGTTTATTTAGGCGATAGAGAAAATATAGAAATTCAAAATTTTATAAAGGAGAAGAAAGACATTTTAAATAAACTCCATAACTTAGAAGATATTAATAAGTTAAAAAATGAATTAAAAGAGCTTTTAAGATTGAAAAAAGAAAATATAAACCTTGCAAATGACCTTTTAAACGTTGTTTTTACTCGGAAAGAACGACTTAAACTTACGTCTGTTGACGATGATAAACTTACTGAGTTTAGTAAGACTACGAACGAATCAATTGATAAAGCTAACGATTTAGAAACCTTGGAAAAATTGAATAAAGAATTAAAAATGATTTTAGATCAAAAAACCAGAAATCTTTTTATTTTAAACAATATCAATCAATATAGTATTAATGAAAATGATATAAAGATGAAAGAATTTATTGATCACTATAAGAACTTAATAAATAACACTAATGAAATTAACAAGCTTCAAGACATCCAAAAAATTCTCAATGAAATACTTGCAGACCAAAAAATAACTACAGAAGTAAAAACAGTCATCGATAATTATCTAAACAGCAAAGGCTATGTAACAATAGGAACGAAACAAAAGGCTTTAAAAATTCAGGATGAATTTGCTAAAATTTCAATTGAAAATAGAGGCCAAGTTATGAATGAAAAAGACCCTACAGGGTATAATTTTCGACTAGCGTTAGCAACTAATCGTGTATTTTCATTACTTAGACCTGTTAAAGTAGATGAGCAAAAAAAAATTGATACAAAAACAGCCTCAGACACATTCATTAAACTCAAAGGTAAAATTAAAGACATAAAAAAGGACGACGAACCTACTCAAGTAGAAAGCAAAAATAAGCAGAATCGTTAATTATGGTCCTCATCTAAAGAGAAACTAGAGGAATATGGCTATGATCAAGTTAAGAAAAGCGTTTACTGAATTAAATTTACCCGCTCAATACGAAAAGGACTCCGATTTAAAAACACTTGAAACTTGGTCTCAAGAAAATATATCACAAGATATCCATTTTCGCGGCACAGCACCCCAAAGATATGATGAGTATTTAGCTTTTACAGAAAATTTTTTGGATAATTTTCTAGCTCATTTGCCTGCTAATTTTATGCAATATGCAGCACAACATGGATATGATCGGTTTATATCGCTGAATTCTGATAGTACAAAGTTAAATGAACCTGACAATTATGGACTAACTCCTTTACATCAAGCAGCTATTAAAGGGTATTTATTTACAGTGCGAGCACTACTTAAACAAGGTGCAAACCCAAACTTAAGTAATTCACAACAGCAATTGCCTATTCAGAGTAGTTTACTCCTACCTATCCTCCATGATGAAGAATTACCCCAACTTAAAGAAGAAATTTTTTTTGAACTCTTTCCCGTTACAACCGATGCCTTAACCAAGCAGGATAATGCTGGTAATACCCTCTTACACCAGCTGGCAGCTCATGGTTTTTTAAAGATTATTAAAAAATTACTTAACGATAATCCGCAACTTGCTTTTATTCAAAATAATGTAGGGGTTTTCCCCATTCATACGGCTATATTAAACCAGCAACCGGAGGTAGTTGAGTTTTTACTATCCATTAAAGGGGTTAGTGAGTTAAGTGATTCAAAAAATCGTAACGCTTTGCATTATGCAGCTCGATATGGCTCAGCTAAAATTGTTAAAATGTGTTGCCACATGGTAGCTAATATTGATATTCGTGATAGTGAAGGTAAAACACCTTTGCTTTTGGCATCGCTTGCCAACAATAAAGAAGCTGTTGCTGTTTTAACAGAATATGGGGCTAAGATACAGCCCTGAATGAAGATGTAGAATAAATTTAAGTCGGGTGGGTTTAAATAACTGCGCCACCAGAAATACAGTGAGTCAGCTAAACTCAAGGAGTTACTGAGCGCATGATAGGATTTTGCAGTGAGATAAGCGTTTCTGTCGAATGTATTTCTTCAATAAGCTGAATTTTATTCACTAAGAGCTGTTGTAAGGCATCAATGGATTGGCACATCACTTTAATAAAAATATTAAAATGATGACCAATAGTGTAATAAGCTTCAATAACCTCTTCCAGATCTTCTAATTTTTTAAGAGCAGATTGGTAATCTTTGGCATGATTAAGCGTAATACCGATGAAACAACAAACATCATACCCTAATCGTTTTGGGTTAATATGCACATGCACCCCTTCAATAATACCCGTTTGGCGCATTTTTTCTACACGCACGTGAATCGTAGCGGGGCTTACAGAATATGTCTTAGCTAATTCTGCGTACGCTGTACGTGCATTTTTCATTAATGAATGGAGTATTTTTTTGTCAAGATCATCGATTTGATAATTTTCTAAGTCTTTCATCTTCATTTTTTAAATAATATTTAATTAATAGTTAATTTTATTAGATATTATCTTTTATATCTATGTTTATTTTGTTTTAACCATAAAAATAATAGAAAAATTCAATATAATATAACATTAAACTAATCTGAGGTAGTAGTATGAAGCAGTCTTTTATTGAACAACAAAAGCAAATCAGCTTTGTTAAATCTTTTTTTTCACGTGAATTAGAGCAAAAATTAGGTCTCATTGAGGTGCAAGGACCATTATTAGCTTGTGTAGGTGATGGTGTGCAAGATAACTTATCAGGGACAGAACAAGCTGTCTCTGTAAAAGTTAAAGCCATACCTGATCGTAGGTATGAGGTTGTCCATTCATTAGCTAAATGGAAAAGAAAGTTACTAGGAGAGTGTGACTTTCAAGCTGGAGATGGTATTTATACTCATATGCGTGCTTTAAGACCGGATGAAGAGGTATTAAGTGCCACCCATTCTGTTTTTGTCGATCAATGGGATTGGGAACGGGTCATCAATGACCATGATCGCTGTTTAAGTTATTTGAAAAAAACAGTCATTGAACTTTATGATGCCATCAAAGAAACGGAAAAAGCGGTTAGTGAGCTTTATGGTTTAAATCGATTTCTACCTCAATACATACATTTTGTTTATACAGAAGAGTTACTTGCTTTGTATCCTAATCTATCTCCTAAAGAAAGGGAGCGAGAGATTACTAAAAAATATGGAGCAGTTTTTTTAATTGGGATAGGAGGTGCTTTGTCAGATGGAAAACCTCATGATGTACGTGCCCCGGATTACGACGATTGGAGCTCGGTGAATGAAGTAGGATTAACTGGATTAAATGGGGATATTTTAGTGTGGAATCCAGCGATTGAGGATGCGTTCGAACTTTCTTCTATGGGTATTAGGGTCAATGAAGCGATGTTAAAATATCAATTAGCATTAACAGGTTCCCAACATCGTTTGGACTATGATTGGCATCAGAAATTAGTCTCAGGTGCTTTACCCCAAACTATTGGTGGTGGTATTGGCCAATCTCGTTTAGTAATGCTTTTTTTACAAAAGAAGCATATTGGGCAGGTGCAATGTAGTGTTTGGCCTGATGAAGCTATAAAAATTTGAAAGAAGATGAAGAAAGATAGGACGTATTCCAATGTTCTGGAATACGTTTCGCTTATTTATAATTTTATCTAAAGGTGTTGACTCCTTCAACAGATCCATATGGTTTTGGGTTACAGGTCAAATTGATTTGAGGGAACATTTTTTTCTGTATCAGAAAATGCAGTTACATATGTATCCAAACGTTTTAAAAAGTGAATTAAGTTTTGCTTTTTTTCCGCCATTGTTTGGTATTGTGAATCTGCAGTAAGATTATTCATCGCTTCAAACACATGGTGTGTTTTTTTAATTTGAATCCCTGGTGTTCCTGGTCCTGTATTTATGGATAAAGTATTTTCATCACCTTTGTAAAATGAGATATCACCTTCACCTTTTATTCCTTTTTTAATAGGAAGGCTAGCAAACCATTGCTCAAATTCGGGTTCAGGAAATAGTGGTGTATGTGTGCCTTTTATACCTGTAAAATTAATATCGATTGCTTTAAACGCAATAGAAATACCTTCTAATCCTTTAGCTTTTTGTAATGCATTGATATACGCATCTATTAAATTTAAAAATCCCAGCAAATTTTCTTCTCGTTCCACATTTGATTTGGCATCGGCTGTAATGTTGTTTAAAGCGACAAAAGCTTCGCTTGATTTTTTAATTTGAATTCCAGGGGTTGCTTTTCCTTTGTTAATTGACACAGTATCGTTGTCTATTTTGAATAAAATGACACCCTCCCAAGGAGTAGGTTTCTGAAGTGGAATACTATTAAACCAATTTGTAAATTCATGATGAACAAATAGATTAACATGGGTTCCGTCAATAAGATTAAATGAAATATCCTTCATTTTAAATCTAACATAAGACTGAGGAGCTTCCGGCATTAGGCTAAATCCATTTTGTACAAGATCATGAATTAAATTACGAAACAGTTCTGAATTTGGATATTCTTGAGTTGCCTTATCGTGTTCATAACCATATTTTTGCCGAAACAAAAAAATATGATGTGCAATAATGGATGCAAAGGTTTCAGTAACTGGAATGGAGAATACTGAGGAATATTTTGTTTCTAATGCATGGAATAATTGTTTAGCAAAAAAAGAATTTTGTGAGCCATGTCTTACCGATGGTGATGCACCATAATCCTCCAATACCTCATCTCGCCAGGTTTTATAATCTGTATTTAAAGTTTTCTTTGCTGGAGTTGGGTTTATATGGGGAGCAGTAGGGATTTTGAATAGAAAATCAAAATGGCCATGAGAATGTGCGTCTTCAAATAAATTATAGACATGAGAGAGTTCTTTAAATTGTTCTGCTGCATTTGGCAATTGACTTTTATCTGGATGGACTTTAAGGGCCTTCTTTTTATAAGCTTTTTTTATATCGTCAAAAATCTTTTCTGAGGGTTGGTTTTGCAAGTTCTGTAAGGAGAGCTCTAATACATTAAGAGCCGCATTCAAGTTTTGAGTATTAATAAATTGATCGGTAAACGGCATTAAAATGTCCTTAATAAAATTCAAAAGACAAATAATAGCATAAATTGATTTATTTTAAATCAACAAGTAATGAAAAATGTTCATAATGATTTTTAAGTTCCAGACTCTTTTGCGGAGGAATACGTTTTTTTCCAGCTGGGAGTTTTAGTCTCGGGACTTCAATCCTCACTTTCTACTATTTAATCCAAGTTTCATGCAAATGTCGCCAAAGCAATGGTGATTTTGGATTGTTTGTCGGGACAAAAATTGCAGTGGATAAACGTCTCAAATGCTCATTTTCGCTGATCTGTTGTAATTCTTCATAGCTAACGATAACATTATCCGCGCAAGAAAAAATCTCTTTAAAATGTTCAATTTTAATGGTTACCTGCGGACGAGAACCTGCTGCATGATGGTACCAATTGCTAAGCCATACATAATCTCTTAAGACTCCATCGGGTTGGATTATAGTAAAATTCGGATGAAAATAACTTAAAAAAGGCAATCGATCTTCATGAATCATTTTGTTGTGAAATAAATTCTCAATTTGGACATGAAGCTCAATGACTTCGTGATAGGCTTGTGTTAATTGGTGTTGTATCGATGTATTTTGCAATTTTTTCATTATAGCGTAAAGTCCCTAGCTGAATGTGAGTTTCGGATAAGAGAACGTATCTTCTTAACACTTGGAATGCATTTATTTTTCTATACTTTTTAAATTTTCTATTTGTTTGGGCCAAGTAAAATGAAATACCGCGCCATGATTTTTAGCGGATTCGACCCAGATACTGGATCCTTGGGTTTCAACAATTTTTTTGGCGATACTAAGTCCTACTCCACTACTTTCGAAAATATCACGAGGTTGTAACGTTTGAAAAAGCTGAAAAATTCGGTCCTGGTATGCATGGTCTATTCCAGGTCCATCATCAGCAACAAAAAACTCATAATAGCCTTTTTTTTCAATAACCCCTACTTTAATGTGCCCCTTATGAAGATGATGATGTTTTACACTATTATCAATAAGCTCATAAAGTACTTCGTGTAATGGTGTTTTTTCTGCTTTGATAGGAAAAGTGCATCGATCGCAATGAATATCGAAATCGTTTGTAGTATCTACTCTATGAGCGACTTTACTTACTAATTCGGGAAAGTTAATGGTTTCAATTTTTGAATGCATCCCCCCGGCCTGAGCATATTTTAATAGCCCATCCAATAAGTTCGACATTCGATAAGCGCGCTTTCTTAAAAAGGATAGGTATTTTCGAGATTGAGGGGTCAACTGGTTTTCCGTATCTTCTTCAATCCACGAAACAAGATGTTCTATTGCGGGTAATGGTGATTTTAAATCATGAGACGCTAAATAAACAAAACGCTCTAATTCATCTTCTGCATTTTTAACTAAAACTAAATTTGCAATTCTTGCTTTAAGTTCTCGAGCAGAAAAAGGTTTCGTCATGTAATCTTGAGCACCTTCTTGAAGTATACGCACACGAAGATCATCATCTGCTTTCGCAGTTACAATCATTATAGGGGTGGAAAGCAAAGAGGGATGCTGTCTTATAGCATGAACCATTTCGATTCCATTCATTTTGGGCATCATGATATCACTAATAATTACATGAGGAAGTAACTCAATCGCTTTATTTAAACCCTCTTTACCATCTTGAGCATAGATAATGCGATAATCGTTACTTAGAATTTCACACAAAAACTCATTCATTGCTAAATTATCTTCCACTATTAACACCAGAGGGGAGTTGGCATTTTCTACCCCCTTTGTTTGCAGCACTTTTGTTTTTTGTTGTTTATTTGCATAATGAGGTATTTCAAGCATTCCTAACGGGGGTTGTTTATGATGCACTAATTGATTTTCTGGTGCTTTTAATGGAATTTGAATGACAAAAAGTGCACCACCTAATTTTGATTTCTGCACATTAATCGTACCTTTATGTAATTCAACAAAATCTTTTACGATTGCTAGTCCTAAACCCGTACCTGCTGAATGATACAAGCTTTCTTCCATTTGAAAGAAACGTTCAAAAATTGCTTCTTTAAATTTTGAAGGAATTCCTGGGCCGTTGTCTTCAATAGAAAATTCGGCATGATTCTTTTTTTTATGCAATTTAAGATTGATTTCGCCATGAATTGGATTGAATTTAATTGAGTTGGAGAGTAAGTTAAGGATAATACGCTCTATTTTTTCGCCATCAATTTGCATAAATAGTTTTTTAGGTAACTCACAAGAGACTCGTAATTCTTTGGCTTCAATATCTGCTTCAAATAAAGACAACACCTTTTTAATAAGGCGTACAAAATCAATATTGTAATAATTAATTTTTAATTTCGCTGCATCAAATTTTGCAATATCTAATAAATCATTCACATGTTTTGATAATAGAAGGGCATTCTCTTTAACTAATTGTAATTTTTTTGTTTGTGAGGCGTTTAACGGTTTATCCCGTAATAATGTATCTATTGGCCCTAAAATTAACATCAGTGGTGTGCGTAATTCATGACTAATATTTGCAAAAAACTGCGTTTTCATTTGATCCAGTAAGGCTAAATGGCTATTAACCTCTTGTAATTGTTTATTTACCGTCTGAATTTCTTGGGCGCGTTGATAAATTTCAACTTCCATTTCTCCGGCTCGTGTACGAAGTTCTTCCATTGTTTTTAGTTGTTCAGAACGAGATTTTTTTAATTGGATATATTCTGTGACATCCTCAACTCGATGAATAATATATTTAATTTGATTATGAGTATCTAAAACGGGTAAATTGATTGGACTCCAATACCGTTCTTCATATCCTCCTCCTTTTTCTTTAGGACGACGAATATCGTATTTTTGAATTGCCATGGTGTCATAGGTTTTATTTTTTAAAACCCTATTTAATGAAGCGCGTAGATTATTTACTCCTGTCGCGTAGGGATCTTCTGGGTTATCTGGGAACGCTTTAAATATATTCTTGCCTATAATTTGTTCTCTAGTAACCATAGTAGAGCGCAGATAATTATTGCTGGCCGCAATAATTGTAAAGTTTTTATCTAAAATAAGATAAAGTCCAGGAATCGATTCAAAAATTACTTTAAAATCAATTTCTCTTTTTGTATTTTCCATCTGCTTGACCTCTTATTCCATATATTTTTAAAGTATAAAATATTTACAATATTTTTAAAGTAAATGCAGATTGATGGTTGGATGGATTTATTGAAACCAGAGAAAATTTTTTGGAGTAATTAGCAGTTGGCCAGGATTTTAAATGTAATTTGCCATAAGCTCGGAGCGTTTTGCTCCGAGCTGATACTTTATCTTGCAGGAACTTCTTTCCACCAATTTGTTTTGGTTTCTGTTGCCCAGTGCCCGTCACGCATTCGAGCAACGAAGGCCTCAGCTTTTTCAGGAGATGATGTTTTTGGATCTAATTGAATGCACCAATCCCATTCACCTGTTGTAGACCACATCCTTTGTACGCCATCCCATTTTGCCATTTCATTCATAGCAGACATAGGTTTGTTACTTTTCATAAAAATTACACTATTCCATGCATCCATTATTACTATCCTTATAAAAAATTTTGTTTAAAATAAGCTTGAAATAATTCAAGCTTATTAAGAATAGAATACTTCTAGAATTCTTTCCATGGATCTCATAACTTTTTATGATCAATTGTACTATGGAGAAAGTATTCTTAAATGTTCACGCCACGCCAGCTAATAATTCCTTCCCTAAATTCAAAAATTAGGTGACCTCAGAGACAATGGCTTTGCGGGCTACATCAAATTGGTCATTATCCCAGACAGTGCTTATTTGTAATCTATGATTATCCAAAGCTTCATTGTAGGCTGCTAACCCAATTAATAGATGAGAAAATTTAATTTTTTTAAACTGGGCTATACTTTCAAGCAAAGTCAATCGTTCAATTTCCGCTCCGCTAATATCATCTCCCAACTCATCGTTGACACCATTGAATTTTTCCTCAAACCACTCTTCTAAAGGGTGGTTGAATATAAAGACGTGTGATATTTGAAAACCACCTGCAGCACGTGCATCAAGGTATTGTTTTATATTTATGCATTTTGCGTTTTTATTGGTGTATGCAACAGCTTGTGCGAATAAAGGAGTGAGCTCAAAGGTTTGCGCTTGCATTAGGGCACGTAATTCGATTAATGATTTTCTTCCATGGTCATTCTTTTCATTCTCTTTTTGTTCATCGATTGCATTTATAATATCGCGCAGACATTGAGCATTTGTATTCTTATCTTTAATTATTTTTTTTAAGATTTTTTGGAAATTATCAGGTAACGATTTGGCTTGTTGACGGTCTAATACTTCTAATAAACGTTGGTCAAATATAGTTTTATCCAATTCATTATATAATGGCGCAGCTTTTATATAAAGATTGGCATGTTCTTCTTCCAAATGCTCTTCAAGCATTTTATACGTCAACTCCTCTATGGTGGGGGCGCTTGTTTCAACCATACCCCCACCGGGTAATTGATAGAGGCCATGGCGTTTTGCAAAACGAATTTGTCCTTTTGCATTGACACTTATCCTATCTACAGATTCATTGAAGAGCTTCCTCAACATTTGAATTTGAATGGGATATAATTGATTTGTTGGTGGGTTATTAATATCCAGTTGCTCTAAATTAAAGACATTTGCTTTTCCAATTTTTTTAAGATGATCTTTTTGTGCGCTACGGAATTTTTCCCAAGTTTCAGGGGTATATTCAGAGATCGGTTTTTTTAATCTCATTTGTCCTGGTGAACCAAATTCAAACCAATCGCATAATTCAGCATCTAAGTCCATTTTATAGAAATCAAACAAAATATCAAAAAATTGTTGATTTTCCATTCGATTCAAAATGTCGGCATAGTTAATTAATGTTGCAGTATAAGATAATACTTTATAATGTTCCTTCGCTTCATCTTTGGATATTATTTCTCCAGATAATTTTTGTACGCCAGTAATTGCATCAAGCAATATATCTTTTCGTGTTAGAGCATGTGCATTTTTATATTGGAGCAATATTGGTTCAATATCACTAAATAATGGTAACTGAGAAGACATATTTACTCCTCCATGTAGATACCTAATAAGTCGTATTAGGGTTTGAAATAAAGGATGGCATAATACGTTAAGCATTTGCTCGAGCAGGGAAAAAAATAAGATGTTCTTTTTTTATTATTGTAGTTAAATATTCTAAAGTTCCAGCAACTTTTTCGGGTTCATCAAAAAACTCAATGATTATAGGAAGAGAAAAAGGTACCTCTAAAAAAGAACTATTATGGACATTTGTTTCACCAAAGCCACTAATAGCACGAAAAACGCTTATTCCACGAATTTTAGCTTCATTTTGTAGATACTTTAAAATAGAAGGAATATTTTCGGCTCGTTCTAAAGTATAAATTCGTACAACTGTAATTTCTACGGTTGGAATCTTAATTTCATTTATCATGCTCTCTCCCTTATACAGCCTCTAATGATTGTCCCATAATCTTCATTAAGTATAACAATATAAGAGTTTATTTAAGATAACTTTAAAATAAAAATAAGTTTCTTAAAGCGCATATGCAAAATTATCGCATGCTTTATAATACGTTGTTTGCAGTGGTTTTGGAAAAAATTGCTATTTACTGTAAAGTTAATGTTTATTTGAAGTAGCGAAAATTTTAATCTGCATCAATGAGCTAAAAAGGTATTTCATGAAAAGGATATTTAAAGTCTCAAAAAATGAGATTAATTTACCTGTCATTGTGATTGTTATCAGTGTATTAATTGGTATTTATCATATTTTTTCTTATTTGATTCCTTTTACAAGCCATGCTTTCGTTGTGACTAATGTCACACCTGTTGCCGCAGATGTTTCCGGTTTCATTACTAAGATTTATGTACATAATGGGAGTATTGTTAAAAAAGATCAGCCTTTGTTTGAGGTTTATCAGAAACCTTATCGTTTAACTTATGAATATGCAAAAGCACGGCATGAAGAAGCAATAGAATCTCTCAAAGTGATTGATCGCCAAACGCAAAAAACGGAAACATTATTAGCTGCTGCAAAATATGCTTACGAAAAAGCCAAATTTGAATACCAATTAAAAAAAGCGCCTAGTGTACGTGAGGCTTTGTCAAAACTTGAAGTGCGCACGCTTGATTATGATTTACATTCGCTTGAACAGAAGATGGATTCACTGAAAAAACAAATTGCTATTGAAGATCAGCAAATTATTCAACAAAGAAAACTCATTAAAGCACTCAACGCAGAAAAACATAATGCTCGCGTTAATCTTGATTTAACTACAGTCAGAGCTCCGGCCGATGGAGTCGTTGATAATCTTTATATTGGTCCAGGAACACCCGTTAAAATTCATGAACCTTTATTCTCATTTATCGATACGTCAAAGTGGTGGGTACAGGCAAACTTATATGAAACTGACTTACGGCGAGTAAGGCCTGGCGATAAGGTGTACATAATGCTGCGTATGTATTATTTTAATAAAATCTTTCATGGACGGATAGTCAATACTATATGGGCGGCGGACCGGCAAACAACAGATCCACGCACGCAACAACAAAAAGTGGGTAGCAACAATCAATGGCTTTTGGAGCCTCAACGTTTTCCAATTCAGATAGAAATTCTTGATCCAGATCCTAAATATCCTCTTCATCCTGGTGCCAGTGCTTATGTTTATATCAAAACTCACTCACATCATTGAAGTTTATGATCCATATGGGAATCATCGCGTAAATGGAATGAAAGCTACTTATGTTTTGTTGATTCTATTTGCGGTTAACTTTGTTTTTTCCATTCCTAACCCTTACTTTTATTATTTTTATATTCCTCTAACAGCAATGGCTGCCGAAGTTGTTGGCGAAACTATGAAGAAAAAAAACTTACTGCTTTTTTATTGTATATTATGGTCTGCTATTAGTGCGTTTTTCTTTGATATTTTTTCTATTACCCCTTTTTTTCCTATTCTTGCATTTTTTTATTCTTTTCTGCTGTATTTAATTGCCATTAAAAGCAGAATGCATACCATTGTTATTGCACCCGTTGCATTAAGTTTAGGTGCTTATTCTTTATTGTATGGAGAGATTAATACCAGTTTTTATGCAATCTTAAATAATTGCTTAAACACGTTCATTGCAATGGCAGTAGTTTTTGCTGCATTAGCTTTTTTTCCTCGCAGCTATTATTATCGTCTGTGGTTAAGAGCATTATTATTATTGATGGCACAAATTACGGAGCATTTATCCTTAATGGTTGCAAATCAAAGAATTGTTTTTGATCCAGTCCGCGGCCATACGACCCATTTAGTACGCTATACAAGAATGTTACCTCGTTCTTTTCCACTGCGTTCGATTTGGAAGATTAATTTACTGATGAATCAATTGCATTTATTAGTTTGTGTTACTGAGGCAGAGGCAATTATGATGGATAGTGAAAAGATTAACTTATTTATTCAAAAGCTCCATGTTTTTAAACAAGCAGTTGAAAAAGAACGGCCTTGTGATTTAGCCCCAACGCCTTGGGTCATTTTAAATAAATTAGTACATTCTTGGAATTATCTGTGTTTAAAAATATAGATTATCGAAAAACGCGAGCATTACAGATTTGCCTTGTTTTTGCCACAGCTTTGGCCGTTCAGCGGCTAATGGGATATTCCCATGCTGGATGGATAGGTTTTGCTGTAATGATGATTTATGCAGGTTTTGATAAGGGGGCAAGCTTATTACGTACTACCCACCGATTCTGGGGGGCTGTTTTGGGATTGCTCCTTTCTTATTTTTTGTGGGTTATGGGACAAATAGATTTTCGTTTAATCTTGATTGTTATTCCTTTTATTGTATTTATGGCTTACTTTTCTTTAGGTAAACTTTATGCATTTCCAACTATTTTTACCGTGACTTTGACCTCATTAGGCACTGATTATTATGGGGGAAATAATTATGCTGTTCCTAATTTCTTTTTTGACTATCTATTGTCCACCGTCGTTGCTTTTTTATTGTGTTTCATGTTTGAGTTTTTCGTATTTCGGGGTAGCCAATTATCACGCAAATTTTATCTTGATTTGCAAAAAAGAATTATTACACGTTTAAATAAGCTCTTTCATATAGTAATCCAACGACCAATGCGCGATAGTAGTTATTTACACGTAAGTATTGAATTAAACACAAATATATTGGATTTGTATGCCTTTGTTGATGCAGCAAAACATGAGACGCATCCAGAAATAAATTTTCTTGAGGAGTTGTCTTTTTTTAGCTCTGTGGTGCAACAAGCCTATCATAATATACGTAGACTATTCATTTTATCACCTCATCGTAATGAGTTGTTGGAATTAGAAACTCAAAACATACTCGAGCAACTTGCTCGGGAAAACCAAAGCCAAAGGATAAAATACATTGGAGAGTAAATTGATAAGGACAATTGGCTTACTCACTTTGAGTTTCATTTTAAGCTCTTGCACGCGGCATGCCCAAAATCCTGTACTAGTGGTTCCCGATCAGTGGGCTGCTAAAGATACCCATTACATGAATTCCAATGAAAACCTACCTTGTTTTGCATGGTGGCAACAATTTAAAGATCCTAATTTAGATTCATTCATTGATAGAGGTTTAATTTATAATAATGACATTAACGTCGCTGTTGCTCATATCGAAGCAGCTCAAGGTGAATTAAGGCGTGTACAGTTGAATTGGATTCCTGACGTTACTGGAAATGCGGGTTATTCTTCATTTCCTTATCTAGGTTTTCCAGGGGTTTTGCTCACTGTAGTGCCTACTTATACTCTTAATATTTTTAAACAGATTAAAGAACAACAAAAAGCCAAATATGAATTAAAAGCGACAAAAGCAATATATCATGGTGTTCGACTGGCCGTGATAAGTCAGATTGTCAGCAATTATTTTAATTATTTGAGCCAGATAGAACGCTTAACGTTGCTGCAGGCTTTGGAGCAGGATCTTTCTAAACTCATTACGATTGCCCAGACTATGTATCAAGGTGGTTTATATGCTCGAACTGAAATAGATCTCGCTAAAACTGAGCTTTCTTTAATCCAAGCGAAAGAGCGCGTAGTACAACAAAATATTGTGGTTCATGAAAATGCTTTGCATTATTTATTAGATGAAAATCCAGATAAGATTTTCGTGAGTCGTCGTTTCAAGGATTTAAATGGTCAAAAAATGATTATTGGTGCTCTTCCAATAAATATCATTGAAAATCGACCTGATATGGAGCAAGCGAGACAAGAGTTATTTGCCGTTAATGCAGGGATTGGTATTGCTTTTGCTCATTTATTACCGACAATTAACTTAGCAATGGCTCGAGGTGAAATTGCTAAAGTTGAAAATGGCGGGCAACTAGGCCAGGCGATTCATTTTAACCAAGCTATTGTTGAAGTTCCATTTTTAAGAGCATCGACGTATGGACAATTAGCCAAAGCTAAAGGATTGGATAAAGCTTCTTATTATCGATATAGCGATACCTTGCGCAAAGTGCTTAGGGATGTAACTAATGATTTGTCGGCTCATGAATTGTATACCAACCGCCTTAATGATGTACTAAAAGCAGAACGAGAACTCACTAATGCTTATCGTTTAAACCAGACTTTATATCAGAGAGGAATTATCAGTCACCTGAGTTTGATCAAAGAAAAAGTGAGGCTAGACGAACTGGCTATTGACGTCAATCAACATAAGTTAGAGCAATTAATTACTGTTGTTAATTTGTATCAAGATTTAGCAGCTGGATATAATTATATTCCTAGGTGTTTTAACAACAAACCCTAATCGCTATGGCTAGGCTTAAGTGATTCACTTCCTGCATTTATATACCGACATTGGTGCTAAATATTGTTATTCCTTTAATGAGCAAAACAAGATTGTAAGCTAAGGATATATGTCAACAGCCTTTAGTGAAAATTATTTAAAATTTAAGTACTTATTCACTGAATGTTCTTATAGACAGAGATGAAGGTATTGTGCAAAATTAAGAGTTCTACCCTTAGCAAAGGATGCTATAATCATGGGATGTTTATATTCACAATCACGACTGTCTGTAATTGCCATTCTAGTATCACAATCTATTTTGAGCACCACATCTTTCGCTGCTGGCTTCCAAATTAATGAGATTAGCCCTAGCTTACAAGGTGATGCAACTGCTGGTGCTGCAGCAGCAAATAATGATGTCTCAGCAATGTTTATTAATCCAGCAACATTATCAACTTTAATAGAAACTCAAGGGTATCTGGGCGCAAGTGAGCTTTTTCCGCATGCTAAGATGACGGATGCGCATGCGAGACATACAGTTAATATTCCGGGAATTCCTCCTAGCAGTATTACTGCAACAGTTAAAGGTAGCCATCGCCAAGGAAGTGTTTCACCTTCTGCATTTGTTCCAGATGGATATTTTGGTTGGCGAATTAATAATAAATTTGTCGCTGGATTGGCTTTACTTGCTCCTTACGGTTTGAAAACAGCTTATAACTACGATTCTGTAGTACGTTTTGCTGCTGTTTATAGTGCGGTTAAAACCATAAATATTAATCCTGCGCTTTCTTATTCAATTAATGATAAGTTAGCTATAGGTGGGGGCTTTCAAGCTCAGTGGATGCAGGCAACTTTTTCTAATTTTAATGGAGCCTATACTGGAATAGCTCCTATTGATGCTTTGATTGCCGCAAATCTACCAACTCATCTTAGAGGAGAGGGGTGGGGGTATGGCTATAATCTAGGAATTCTCTATAAGCCGTTTGTAAACACGCGCCTTGGTATAGGCTATCGTTCCCAAATTGCAGAGACACTAAAAGGTCATGGGCAGCAATACATTTTACCAGGAGAGACAGTTCCGGCACCATCACCAAATTTCCTGTTTAATGCACAAACTCGTGTTAATACATCTGTGAAAACACCGCAAATTTTAACATTAAGCGCGGCTCAGGATATCGCTAATTGGACAATCAAAGCCTCGGCACAAATCAATTTCTGGGATGTTTTCAACCAGATTAGCATTAATATGCCAGATGCTTTTGCTACCAACAGCACGATTCAAACACGGTGGAGAAATGCTTGGTTTGGAGCATTAGGTGCGGAGTATCATTGGACTCCTGTATGGACGTTCCGCGGTGGTATTGCTTATGATGAGACCCCAACCACCAGCTTCAGAGACCCACGTATTCCGGATTCTGATCGCTATTGGGTTAATATTGGCGCAAGTTATACAGTTAATAAACATATATCAATTGATGCGGCTTATGCACATATCTTCCTACAAGACCAAACGGTCAATGTCATTCAAGCTAGTGGAAGTAGTGCAACGAGCACCGCGCCATTGGAAGTAAATCAGGTATCAGCGAACTACAGTGGTTCAGTTGATATTGTGGCACTGGCTGCCCGATACAAATTTAACTAATTCAAAGGAGGTGGTCGCATGTTAAAAAAAATAATGGAGCTTGCAGAGCACATACAAAGGAATATATCTCGTTCAGCCAGTTTGGCAATTGTATGTTTTAGTTTAATCAATTCTGCACACGCAATACCCTTTGAGCGGATCAGCCAGGTTTATTTTTTCGGTGATAGTTTAACAGATAGTGGGTATAACGATTATTTTCCAACCCCCTCAGGTAAGGCGCCTACCTTTACCACTTATGCAGGTTATACTTGGGCACAGTACGTGGCGCGTGATATTAAAGGCTTTGCATTAACTTTACCTGCACAATATCCAATTACTTACCCCAATCTTCCTAACGATGAGGTTACAAATAATACTACTCCCCCTATTCAGTCCCAATGCCCAAGTCCGGCTTGTCCTGTATCAGGCATGCTCAAAGGTATTGATTATGCTGCTGGTGGTAGTTCCACTAATTCGATAGGATTTGGTTTGAAATGGGCACCTTCCCTGCATGCTCAAGTCAATCAGTTTTTGACAACGCATCCCACTGTAGATCCTAATGCTATGATTTTCATTTGGTCAGGTGCAAACGACATTCTTACAGTGTTTAGCACCTCATCAACATCACCGATATTTCAACTTCTACTCTTAGAAACAGCAAATGCCGCAGCAAAAAATATTGCTCAGGAAATAGCTTTACTCAGTAAACACGGAGCGAAAAGAGTCGTCGTTCTGAGCTTGCCTAATATTGGTTATACGCCATTTATAAATGATCTTGTAACGGTGGGACTCGCTCCTCCATCACTTCCGGGGGATATGAAAACCGCAACATTTACCTTCAATTCCATGCTCAATCAAGAATTAGGTAGAGTTAAAGCCAAGTATGGTACTAAAATTTTATATGTAGACGTTTATGATCTCCTGGACAATGTTATTCTTGCAACTAAAGCAGGAAGGCCTTATGTAGTAGGAGGGGAGTCATTTTACTTTACTAACTATAATTCTCCTGTATGTGGTTATATTGTCCCGCTTACTCCAGGTGTATTACCTTCTTATGTGCCTTCAATAGTATGCACTATGGGCTCCAATGGTTATGTTTTTGCGGATGAACTTCATCCAACTGACATGGCGCACCGTTTATTATCCATTGCCGTAGAACAACAAATTCATCGTTGGATATAACGTGTTTTGAGTCGATGCTCCTTGAGATGAGTCCTAAATAAAAGAGGTTTTTAAATAAACCTCTTTACTAATTATGAGGAGAAAGATGCTGTGAGAGCTAAAAGGATAACTTCCTTTGGGAGATGTCTTGCTTGGAGAAAGGCTCGTTTTCAAAAACATTTTGTTTAAAAGGACTTAGTTTTTCAACAAAAAAGCCTATTATATTTTTTCCAATCCAATTTTCACTACCGTTAAAACGCTGCAATTTTGTTGTTTTTTGACCGGTACAAAGTAGAATTTTTTCAATATAGCGAAAACAATCGTTTTCACCCGCTTTCATTTTGGTGAAAATATAGTTATAAGTACATGACTGTGTTTCTTGCAATTGCTGATGAAAAGCCATCATGTCCACAATCTTTTCACCCGTTACCTTTCGTTCTTCATGTTGAGTAAGCCGTCGCGTTATCACATCAGATTCACCTAATGAAAACTCAATAAGTTCAGGTTTATTCTGATTGGGCAGTGAAAGAATAATGCACGCATGGTGTCCTAGATAACCTTCAAGATTTTTGCTGACAAATTGTGCGTTCAATGCTGCTATTTGAAACGTTTGCATTGCCCGTAAAAATTTTTTATAGGATTCTTTATTATTGTCAAAACATTCTTTTAATAGTCTCGTTTTTACTTGTTTTTTATAATATGAAAAAGGTTTTACTTTGTGTTCATGCATATCGAGTAAACACTCTTCGAATCTATCAATGCAAAATTTTAATTGTCTTGTGAGTTCATTTTTAAATAGTTTTTTGGGGGCTCTAAAACCAATAGCTGCCCCAAAAGCAAATCCTGTGAGCGCTCCGTCTTTTAAATAGCTCAAGGGATTGTTTAAATCCCAAACGCTTCTTATTAATCCAGCAATTGAACCCACTAAACCACCTAGGACTCCAGTAAAAATTGATAATAATGTGGAACCAAGGTTAATGATGGCATAACCAACGACCACGGCCTTTGTATTCGTCTTAGAAAACTCGCGGAGTTTCTGGTAGGATTGATTAATTTCATGAAGCAACCTATGCGGTAAAGTAGCATTTTCTGGCCGCAAAAAACGAATTAATTGGATACTTAAATGGGTTAATTCTTTTAAAAAATCTTGATACTGATTCGCATCGGCTTTTTTAATGGAATTGAGGGCTAACAATAGATAATACTTGACTTCACTAATAGGTATTTTAACGATTGCGTCTAGACATTTTTGCAGTTCTTGAGCATTAAAAGGACGGGGCATAACTGATTTATCTCTAACCGTTATAATAACAACCAGGGCTTGTTGACAACTCCTTCCCTGTACCTAATTTCGTGATAAAACAATAACCTATTAATTTATAAGGATATTTTAGCAGAGATAAATGACAGAGTACACTATATAAATAGGTATGCATAATAAAAATGAGGGCATCCATTCCCTGAGTTTTTATATTGAAAAGAGTTTGTTCTTTTCTACTTTTTCTTTGCGTGGAGCGATGGGAATATTTTGGAGAATATTCTGAATTGATGATTGATTGTAACGTCGCTGGGGATTGGTTTTTTCAAATGGCTTGTCACTAAAAAATGTAGCGTGATAGCTTGGAATATTGGAGTCGCCATAGTCGAATACAATTTCTTGATTACCATATACTGCCTGAAACTGAGCAGCAATATAGGCTTCTAATATACAAGTTTGCTCCTCATTTAAATCATTTCGCTCAAATCTTCCTGAGACAAGATATACTTGCAAGTAACCTTTTCGTTGACAAATATATCCTGCATAAAATGCAGAGCCGTCATAATCCCCTTCGGGTACTGTTAATGAGGGATGACCATAACGATCTTTCCAATTTAAAAATGAATGAACTGACTTACTAAAACTGTCCTTAAATCCCATATATCCGTACTCTTTTTCATAGGCATTTTTTACACCAGTGGCCAAAATAAAATCGCTGCGTAAAGCCCAGATTCGCTTTTCTTGGGGCTGCAAGGGAGCGTGAATACTTGTAATTTCTTGATAGCCTGGATTAATACTTCCTTCATCAGAATAGCTGTATTTGGGGTTAACGGGAGGAATATTACTTTTAATATAGTTTTGAGCTTTTTCAAAGCATGAATCATGATGTGCTATTTTAACTGCTTCACTAATTGATGAGGATTGATAAATCCTAGAGTTTTTATTTTTAGGAAATGGTTTATTCTTAAAAAATAATGCAGAGTCAATGTCGTCCTGTTCTGGAGTTGTATCATAAAATATTATTTTTTGGAGCCCATATGCTTTTTGAAACTTTAATGACAGATAAGACTCAATGACATGAATTTGTTCTTTGGTTAAAGGTAAAACTCCTTCTTCAACTCGATTACAACGATTGTATCTTCCAGAAGATAAGAAAACCTCCAAGTACCCACTTCGTTGGCAAATAAATCCAGCATAAAGTACCGTCCCATCGTAATTATTATCGGCTATGGCAAGGGAAGGATGGCCATATCGATCATTCCAATTTAAGTAGGAATATTGTGATTTTTCAAAAGTTTCTTTTAATCCATGATAACCATGTTGCTGTTCTGCATTTTTAACTCCGGTTGCTAGAATAAAATCACTGCGTAATGCAAATATGCGCTTTTCATTAAGTCTCAGAAAGGTATCAACTTCCTCAATACGTTGGAAAGCTGGATTTACTCCTGACTCCTCAGAATAAGTATATTTAGGTAGCACCCCTTTAACATGGCGTTGGATGTAAGATTTCAATACAAACTCCACATTAAAAATTTTTGATACAATGTCTGTGACGCTAGAACTCATTATAATGACCTCGTATAGTCTCCCAAATTAATCCATTTTGTTTCTATAGATGGATTTCTGGGTTAAATTCAGCAGTAAAAAGCCATTAAAATTCACATGAGTTCCGGATAAAGAGTCTATTTAGATCCAATTTCCATTTTGAAGCCTTAGCACAGGACTTGAAATTGGTGCTAAGGCTTTGAGACAGCGCTATGCGCTTCCTCAGTCCGAATGATTCGTAGTAAATTGACGTTCTCTTATAAGAAGCTCAAGTTAAGACTATTGCCGCTAAATTTGAATTTGAGCGCTTTATATTGGCCGCATATTATGAACCAGTATCGCGAAACCTGGACACTGGTGTTGGGGAGGATTAATTTGTTAGCGCTTTTTCCAAATAACTCCGCCCAACCTCGACAACAGTGTCCAGGTAGCGCATTATCATTTGTTGAACGCTTATGTGTTGCATATTAAAAAGTATCAATATGTAATAAAAATTCATTATGTCACTTTGCTGAACATAGTGTCAATTGTTTTTATTTTAACCCAAAAAACTACTAAGTCATGGGATTGCTGATGGTTTAAACGTAAGTCATAAATTTGCAGAGTGTTTGCCAGAAAATGGAGGTATAACAAATTTGTTGATTTACATTTATTACGTCATCTTCCGGCTTGACCGGGAGATCCAAGTTCTTTGCTCATCAATGGATCCTTCGCTCAAGACTAAGGATGACGACACTCTAGCGTAATAAGACACCAATAATTTTGATACATAACCCAGAAAATGGCACAGATAATTTGGTTTATGCATCTACGAGGGTCTGTTGACAATTTTAGTTCCCGACGTCCCACGGCTTGTCTGCGGGACGTCGGGTTCAGTAGACGAATTATCAACAAACCCTGATATCAGATTTGGCACATGATCTCCTGCTGGGTGCCACTAAGAGAATGTTTGGAGTAATTCTCTTTAGGTGCAAATAAGCTTCTTACTTGAGAATTCCCTACATCAACTTTCTGCGCCATCGCTAAATTTGTTTTAGGTTGCACACGATAACCCAAAGCATTTAAAACTTTTGAAGTGGTATTTTCAGAGTTTTCCAGATCCATGACTGCATTGTTGCTGCTTGATGTAGCAGACACAATTTCTTGTTGTTTAAAACGATATAAATTGGCCAATACAATTGTGGATTCAAGCACTACTAATGCAACACCAATTGCGGGGTTGAGTGTAAAGCCTAAGGCAACAAATAATCCTGCTGCTACTAAAGTAATTGCTGAGTTATAAGTCAAACTCACAAATAAGTTCTGGTAAATATTATCTTTGGTTTTTTGAGCGACATCAAAAGCTGTGGCGATAGGAAATAACAACCCTTGTTGGATTACTATTCCTGCATGCTGTTGTGTGCTGCTATCTCCGATATCAGATTTTATAGCAATACCTATATTTGAAAAGGCAAAGGCAGTAAGATCGTTGGCAGCATCACCCACCATTGCCACTTTATAGCCTTTATTTTTTAATCGTTGAATATAGCTGGCCTTAGATCCTTCACCAGCACCTACTGTATTTGTACAAATATTATCTTTAGAAATACCTAATAATAATGCATATTTTTCTGCAGTTGCTCTGTCCGCTCCTGTGCAAATATGTACTGTTTTACCAAGACGTTTTAGGTAATTTACAGTGGCAATGGCATCTTCACGCAAAGGGTCGGTTAGCGCAATTTGTCCTATTACTTTTTCGCCACGCACAATATAAACGGAACCATTTTCAGGATTATCATAAGGCTCGGCTATATGCGTAATTCCGTTTGCCAAAAGCATATCTTTATTACCGATCATATAGTTTTCGCCATTGATCACGCCTTTTATGCCCGAATGATGACTTTTGTCAATTGAACTGATTTCTAAAAGTTCATTGGCTACAATGTTTTGCTTGTATAGGTAAGATTTAATGATTTTTGCTATGGGATGATCGGATTGACTTTCTAATAATGCGATATGGCTTAGGAATTTTCTATCGGCAATATACAGTGCATCTACTACAACCTCGCCTTTAGTGAGCGTGCCATTTAAATCAAAAACAATGGTATCAATGTCAGCAGCCGCTTGTAAGGCTTGCCCGTTTTTAAATTGAATCCCTTTTTCGGAGGCTTTTTTCATTCCGATTTTAACTGCCATGGGGGTAATCAAACTCAAAGCACAGGGACATGCGCTTACAAGAACCGATACGATACAGTGAATGGCAAGCGCGGGAGTAAATAATATACTTATGACAATACCTGAAATAGCTGCTACTGCAAGCAAGCCAGGAATGAAATATTTCAAAACTCGCTCCGCAAACAATTCAATAGGTGCTTTTTCATTATTTGCTTGATTAATATTTTTTGCGATTAATGATAGATATGAGTTTTGATACGTTTTTGTAACGCGCATTTGTACCGAAGGAAGATGATCCGCTAAACGCATACCTGCTTTTACTGCATCGCCTGGTTGAAATTCCTTAAGATAGGGCGAACCATCAATTCGTGTGGTATAAAGCAGTGCTTTTTCAGTTAACACACCATCAACAGGAATAACCTCTCCTTGTTTTACTATAATGAGGTCATTAGGTATTAGTTTTTTGACGGAAATTTCCTTATCAGGATTACCTCTTAATAAAACTAATGGAGCAATGCAATCGCGCACATCTAAATTTTTATTAATTTCGTCTACTAAAGTATGTTCAATCCCTTCGGCTAAATGCCAGAACGCTAAAACAAGAGGCGCTGCTTCAAACATCATAGGCAAGCTAGGGACAAACAGGCCGATAACGGACACAGCAACAATGGTTAAAGTGCTTATTGTATATAAAGCTGAGGTATCCCATTTTTTTTCCCGCAATGCCTCCCATGCTGATTGATAAACAGTATGCCCCAAATATAATGTCATTAAAGTGGTAAGTCCTGTTATGACATAATAGGCGGTCATAGGAATATTAAAACTTGCAATAGAAAGGGCAAGCAAGCCTATTCCCCAAATCAAACCTAAGGCGGCTTTAAGCCAATGGTTCTCATGACCATGCACATGGCCATGAGTATGGTCATGGGAGTGAGCATGATTATGCTCTTGGGGATGATTTTGGCAATGGTCAGGACAATGACCATGGTTATGGGAATGATTGTGTTTGGATTTTTTTTTGCGTTTTTTAGGAAAAGGGTGTTTGGTGTGTGTTGTATGTTGATGATCTTCGTACCCCATCTCTGCTTCATCTGAAAGAGCTTCTTTTTCTATTCTTTCGCTTACAGGGATATTTTCTGGCAATAATAATTGGGTTACTCTAGTTTGTACGGCAAGGGTATCTTTGGATTTGCACAATAAACTGATGCTTTTATTTTGACTGGTCAAATCGATTGCTACTCGTACTATTCCCCATTCCTTAGCTTTGTTCAAAATTTGTTCAATTTTTTCTGTGGTTTTCTTCGGATCGAGAAGTTGGACATCATCTGAAAGGTACAATCGATAATTATAATACATGGTTTTTTACCTCTAAAAATCCAAAAGGAAAGTGGCTCAAAAATATTTCAAATTGCACACCAACACCATAAAAGTGTTACATTATAACAATTCATTGCTAAAGAACAAGAATAATTAAGTAATTTTTATACATTAAGCGAGTGCGAGTTTTGGATAAAGAATCTATTTCGATCTATCCTCCATCGCGAACCGTTCGGGCTGAGGAGGCATTCATGCCGTCTCGAAGCCTTAGTCCAGAACTTGAAAATTCGTACTAGGGCTTCGAGACAGCGCGATGCGCTTCCTCAGCCCGAACGGTTCGAAGTAAATCCAGGTTCGCAGAGACGAAACTCACATTCGGTTAAGGCCCGTGCCTACTTTCCGTGGCTTGTCCACGGGATCCAAAGATCTAATAAAGAATCTATTTAGATCCATCCTCCATCGCGAACCATTCGGGCTGAGGAGGCATTCATGCCGTCTCGAAGCCTTAGTCCAGAACTTGAAAATTCGTACTAGGGCTTCGAGACAGCGCGATGCGCTTCCTCAGCCCGAACGGTTCGAAGTAAATCCAGGTTCGCAGAGACGAAACTCACATTCGGTTAAGGCCCGTGCCTACTTTCCGTGGCTTGTCCACGGGATCCAAAGATCTAATAAAGAATCTATTTAGATCCATCCTCCATTGCGAACCATTCGGGCTGAGGAGGCATTCATGCCGTCTCGAAGCCTTAGTCCAGAACTTGAAAATTCGTACTAGGGCTTCGAGACAGCGCGATGCGCTTCCTCAGCCCGAACGGTTCGAAGTAAATCCAGGTTCGCAGAGACGAAACTCACATTCGGTTAAGGCCCGTGCCTACTTTCCGTGGCTTGTCCACGGGATCCAAAGATCTAATAAAGAATCTATTTAGATCCATCCTCCATCGCGAACCATTCGGGCTGAGGAGGCATTTATGCCGTCTCGAAGCCTTAGTCCAGAACTTGAAAATTCGTACTAGGGCTTCGAGACAGCGCTATGCGCTTCCTCAGCCCGAACGGTTCGAAGTAAATCCAGGTTCGCAGAGACGAAACTCACATTAACTTAACGTATGAATAAGCTCCTTTTTAAATTTCTCCCTCCACCGTGCTTAATATGGGGAAGAGGGGATTGAATGGAGAAATAATAGTGTTTCTTATCCATATTTAGGCCAACGTAATGTTTTCACTAGATTTTTAACCGGAGTCCATAAAGCAGTATGTAGAGGTTTAATTTCGTAGGAAACTCTCAAGAACAAGTCCCTGAACGTCGGAGAGTAGAGCCAAAATGCATTTTTAGAGATATGTATAAAATTCAGCGGCAACAGCAAAGGATATATTAAAGGGTATGTAGTAAGATGAGGTTTAGAGCAAGCATGCATTCAGTTAAGTGCCGCAAAATAATCAGTGTCTCATGTTTGATTCTTTTTTCGTGAGATGAAGACTGTGATACACTAGTAAGCTTAAACCTAAAAAACTAAAGATGATTTGATGAAGCATAATTTGTTGGACAAGGCCTATAAGCATTGTGTGAACCATGGTTATCGATTTACGGAGCCAAGGGAGCGTGTCCTCAAAATATTAATTGCAGAAAGAGTGCCGCTCAGTGCTTATGAGATATTGCAAAAATTATCTATGGAAGTTGCAAATCCCAAACCGCCTACAGTTTATCGTGCGATTCAATTTTGGCACCAAGAAGGATTTATTCATTGTATTGATAGCCTTAAATCTTATGTTGCCTGTTTGCATGGACATCATGTGGGGCAAGCACAATTTCTTATATGCAATCAATGTGATTTTGTCAAAGAATTAGAATGCATCATAGATTTCACCCCGGTAAAAGAATTAGCTGACTCCATTCAATTTTCAATTATAAATTGTACTGTAGAAATCAAAGGATTGTGCGCTCATTGTAATCGGAGCCATCCAGATTGCTAGGATTACCTTAAACAATAATTTAATCTTACACTATACCCAAATTATTTCTGATCGCATAAGATGGATCAATTAAATCATTTGTATACCACAAGTTAGCATCAGTTTCTGAGTTTAAGGACATACCATGACATGTAGATTTACTTCTTTGATGACACGTATAGGTCTAGGAATTTTAGGATTATGTATTCCTCTTTTGGGGGCGGCACTTTCTAAACCGACATTCAGTATCGTAGCAACCACACCAACCCAAGTTATAGTTCCTAGTACAGGGTCAGTAAAAATAAACTATCAAGTGACCAACAATACCAAGCTCACACGCACATTAACCATGGTGCCAATAAAAGGAATTAGTCAAAATACGGGTGGTGTAGAAAACTGTAAAAGCCCTTTTACATTGGCGCCTAATCAATCCTGTATGCTTTCTTTGCAATTGAATGGAAATGAACTGCCTGCTTCTTATTTAGGAGGGCCTATCGTCTGTAAAACTAATGGACCTAAGGATCCGACCCCAAGTCCTTTTTTATGTGCACGGCCCAGCCCAGAATCCATTTTAAGTATTAAAGTGGCGCCTTTGCTTGCCATTAAAGTCTATCATGGACGGCCTTTGTTGAATTCTACTGTTCCACAAGGTTTAAGCAGAAAATTTTATGCCATAGGTTTTTTTGCTAATGAAATCCATAGAAATGTGACAAAAAATGTAGTTTGGCATTCTTCAGATCCCTCCATTGCAACCGTTTCAAATGCTTCGGGATCTTATGGGGTTGTTACTGGGGGCAATGCTGGTAATACAACTATTTCTGCCTCTTTAAACGGTTTATCAGGTTCAGCGCCAATACAAGTTACTACTGCGGTAGTGACTCAAATTCAGATTACACCAAGTGAGCCTTCTATTGCTAAAGGAACAAAGCAGCAATTTACAGCAACGGGCGTCTTATCGAATGGAAGCACCTTGGATTTGACGACGCAAGTGAATTGGACATCCTCAAATTCTACGGTAGCTGACATCTCTAATGCTTCAGGAAGCCAAGGCTTAGCTTCAGGAAATGCGCTAGGCACAACCACTATTACGGCTACTTATGGAGCTCAAGCAATGAGTACTTCATTGAAAGTAACCGCAGCAACCTTAAGCTTAATACAGGTAACCCCTGTTAATCCATCCATCCATAAAGGAACAACGCAACAATTTATGGCAACAGGAGTATATTCAGATAACAGTACTGAGGATTTAACTTCTTTTGTTACCTGGAGCTCTTCTAATCCTTTGGTTGCAAGCATTGAAAATGCTCCTGATGCTCCGGGATTAGCTCTAGGTGTTGGCACCGGAGGAAGTACAATGACTGCAACTTATGGAAGTGTGTCTGGTAATGCATTTCTAACGGTGACTCCAGCTCTGCTCACCTCCATAATAGTTAGTCCCTATAATATCTCTATACCTAATGGTTATTCGCAGCAATATACCGCCAAAGGTATTTATACCGACAACACAACGCAGGATTTAACTAAAGAAGTAGCATGGGCTTCAAGTGAGACAAATGTGGCGAGTATTTCCAATGCGCCCGATAGTCCTGGAGCGGCTGTAGGAAAAGGGGTTGGTAGTACCCTAATCACTGCAAGTTTAAGCGGTGTTACTGGAGCTGCTCCTCTCAACATCCTTGAGGCTGTTCTTGATTCTATTGTTGTGACTCCCGCAAATACTTCCTTTCCATTGGGAACCAGCCAACAATATAAAGCGATAGGAGTCTTTTCGGATGCTTCCGAGAAAAATTTAACTACTGATGTAACTTGGATTTCTTTCGATACGAATGTTGTCACAATCTCTAATGCGACCGGAACTCAAGGCTTGGCTCAATCCGTAAGTTTAGGTAATGCTACACTTCAAGCGAGTTTGAATGGCATTTCAAGTACTACGGGCATTATGGTCTCAGCAGCTGTGCTCACAGGAATTACAGTGACGCCAGCAGATAGTTCTATTCCCAGAGGCATTAATTCAACCCAGCAAATGATAGCAACAGGAGCTTATACTGATTCAACGACTAAAGACATTACTACCGAAGTATACTGGCAATCAGCTAATGAACCTATTGCTACTGTATCTAATGCAGTAGGGAGTCAAGGATTGGTAACTGCACAAGGAGTTGCAGCAACAACTAATATTATTGCTACCAAAAACTTAATTTCAGGAAGTACTTCATTAACCGTTTTTGCGCCACAGATAGGACAAAGTTATGGCGGGGGGATAGTTGCCTGTGATAGTGGAGGATTGTTACACTTAATCGCAGCGACTTCAGATATTAGTTCAGGCATTATGTGGGGAGGGTATGGAAGGGCCGTAGGTCTAGGTGCCCAAAGCTCCATAGATGGTGCGAGCAATACGCAAGCGATTGTCAATACATTGGGGTCAAGTAGCAGTTATGCAGCAAGGCTTTGTGCTACATATAATGGGGGAGGTTATACGGATTGGTTCTTACCTTCTTCAGAACAACTCCATTGCTTATGGGCATACCATGCAAACATAGGTGGGTTTGACCTCGCAAGTGATTATTGGAGCTCCACTGAGTCATCTGTGAGTCCAGCTTATAATGCAATGGGTGAAAATTTTACTGAGGGAAATCCAACGAACCTCGATAAGAATACAACGATTAGGGTTCGTTGTGTGAGACAATTTATGTAATTGAGCAGGAGGAGCTTCATGTGCTCCTCTTGGATGTATATTTTGTTTTTCTAAAGAGAACACTATTTTTGATAAAATTTTAGTAAGCGAAAGGTATTATGTCAGAATATTCTCCACTATGGCCTCATGGCGAGATTATTAAAGAATTTGAATGTATCTATGTAGTACGGGGTTCAAACATCACTTATTTTGAGAATAAGAAGATTCAACACAGTAGAAACATGACCATTATTGCAAATGATGGTGATCTAGCACTGATTAATACGGTGCGTCTGAATGAAGACGAATTACGAAAGCTTGATGCCTTAGGGGATGTCAAGCATGTCATTCGTATTGGCGCTTTTCATGGTAGGGATGATCAATTTTATTTAGATCGCTACAATGCCTGTTTATGGACGGTTCAACCTAAAGAGCAAGCGAGTAATCCTCACCATTCTACAACACAATATTTAAAGGATGCTGATAAGTTACCCATAAAAAATACGCAATTCTTTATGTTTAAAAACGCCACTCCCGCAGAAGGATTTCTATATTTTGATAATGATGGGGGTATTATTATCAGTTGTGACAGCATTAAAAATTGGGTGAGCGTGGATCAATTTTTTAGTGAAGAGACGGCTAAAATGGCGATCTCTCAAGGAGAAATTGCAAAAGCTCGAATCTCACCTATTTGGCTTAAAGCCACTGGAGTACAAGGAAATGATTTTGCTCATTTATTAAAATTGAGATTTAAACATCTTATTAGTGCCCACGGAGATGTTTTAAGAAATACTGCTTATGAGGATGTCAATAATTCTGTGAGGCAAATCTGTTAAAATATCTATCTTTGTAACATCATCCCGAGCTGCTTGCCGAAGATCCCTCACATCGCTCGGAATGGGTGTAGAACTACCTACCATTTTTTCTTTCGATTTTGGCTCGAATCATAAAGTTGAAGAGTATTTTAGAAGAGCTCGTCATTCGTGTTTTTTGGGTGCACATTAATATCAAATGAATGCATTGAATCAGCAGCAGCTCCAGGAATTTTTCGTGATTCATTCGCCCACTCACCTAAATCAATGAGCTTGCAGCGATCAGAACAAAAAGGTCTGAATGGGTTATCCGAGTGCCAGGTATTTTGTTTTTGGCATGTTGGGCAGGTGATTTTTTGATCTGTGTTCATAAGGTTCTTCGTCAATCTCTCTTAGGAAGTATACGCATATGTATCTGTTGGGAGCAATTATTTTTAGTTTTCAATTGAGAAAATAAGGTTTTATCTGAATTAATGTTTCAAATTTATGAGTGCTATAGCCTATAAATAGTATAATCCAGTCGAAATGAATAACAGGAGATGAAGAAAAAGAGAGATACATGAATGTAAATTATCCTTTCACACAAACAATAGGGATTAATCTGGCTACTTTCTTAGTTAAACCAGAATCTTGGGCTGCATCAACAACAAGATCCACATTTTTATAAGCTCCAGGAGCTTCTTCTGCTACTCCACGATAGGAACTGCTGCGAATCAAAATGCCTTGTTGGGCTAATTGCTTGATGATATCTTGGCCTTGCCATTGTTTTGTTGCTTGATGTCGACTCATTGCTCGTCCTGCACCATGACACGCTGAACCAAAAGACTTATTTTGGGCATTTGCTGTTCCTGCTAAAACATAAGAAGCAGTTCCCATACTGCCCCCAATAATGACGGGCTGACCTACATGACTAAAAGAAGAGGCTAATTGAGGGTGACCTGGTCCAAACGCTCGGGTAGCCCCTTTACGATGTACAAATAAGCGCTTTGATTTACCCTTTATTTGGTGTATTTCTTCTTTACAGGTATTATGGGAAACATCATAGATCAGGTTTATTTTGGTGCCAGGTATCTCATCTTGAAAAACTTCGCGCATAAAATGAGTAATGATCTCCCGGTTCGCTAAAGCACAATTAATTCCGGCGCGCATCGCCCCTAAGTAACGCTCACCCATTGGCGAACGAATAGGTGCGCAAGCCAGCTCACGATCAATTAATTGAATTCCACGTTGTTGTGCGTCAATGAGCATGGAGCGTAGAAAATCAGTTCCTATTTGGTGGCCCAAGCCACGCGAACCGCAATGAATACTCACTACTACATCGCCTTGAGCCAAACCAAATGCCGCAGCAGTTTTGTCACAATATATTTTTTTTACTTCCTGAATTTCTAAGTAATGGTTACCTGAGCCTAAAGTACCCATTTCATTTTTTTGACGCTTTTTTGCATGTTCTGAAACATGCTCTGGTAACGCTCCATCAACACGACCATAATCCTCAATACGTTCTAAATCTTCCTTTTCTCCGTATCCTTGCTTAACCGCCCAGACAGCGCCGCCACGTAACATATCGTCCATTTGTTTCATCGTCAGATTAATACGACTTTTGCTCCCTACACCTGCTGGAATATGGGCAAATAAAGCATCAGCCAGTTGCTCTTTATAAGGTTCAAATTCTTCACGTTTAAGCCCAGTGCTTAAGAGCCTTACGCCACAAGAAATATCAAAACCAACTCCTCCCGCAGATACGATTCCCTCATGCTCAGGATCAAATGCTGCAACTCCACCAATAGGAAAGCCATATCCCCAATGAGCATCAGGCATGGCATAGGAGCCACTAACAATTCCTGGTAATGTAGCTACATTAGAAACTTGTTCATAAACCTTCATATCCATATCGCGCAACAAGCTTTCTGAAGCAAAAATAAATCCGGGTACTCGCATTTTACCGTGTTTGGGGATTTGCCATTCAAAATCACTGATTTTTTCTAATAAATTTAAGTCCATCGATTTTGCCTTATTTCCTAAAAGAGGGTGTATTGCAATTGTTTATTCTGGTAATTATACATCAACAACACATTGTGCTATCCAAGTTTGATTGCTTTGATAAACTTTTAATTCAGTAAAAGTAGCTCCTTTAACTTCCACTGCGGGTTGATGCCGAACAATATCCACTTGTTCTCCTGCAATTAGAGCAGTTAATTTTAGTCCCTT
The DNA here is from genome assembly GCF_900452415.1 of Legionella cincinnatiensis. NCBI lineage: Bacteria > Pseudomonadati > Pseudomonadota > Gammaproteobacteria > Legionellales > Legionellaceae > Legionella > Legionella cincinnatiensis. The sequence goes on from NZ_UGNX01000001.1 coordinate 866,073, forward strand.
AATCGTGATATCAAACTGGCTAAAAAGCATCTTATGGATTGCCATGTTATAAATAATGGCATTTAACCAGTCAATGAATAAAATCTCTTGATTCGGGGCTTCACAGCTTATGCGAAGCTTTTTTATTGGTTGAATTAATTGATGAGTAATGACATGAGTCAATGCAAGAGCTCCCATTGCAAATGCCTCAGATAAAGTAGAACCACAACCTCTCACACCTATATCTGATTCATGAGAGAAATGCTCCCATCTTTTTTGAGCAATCAATTTAGATTCCTAATTTTATCGTTGTTATAAATGCATCATAGGCCATATTCACCGTTGATTGCTACCGTCTTGCATAAGCCGCAATAGAGAGAAGAACCATTCCCATACCTATGGTTTGGCCTATAGTTAATCGCTCACCAAGTACTATCCATGCAAGAATTACTGTAGCCAATGGCATTATTGCTGTGGATAAAGAAGCCATTACTCCGTCTACTTTTTGACAACCAAGAAACCAAAAAACATAAAAAAGACCTGTGCTTAAACCTAAAATAAATAAAATAAGCCAATCAAAAAAATGAATCGATAAATTATCCCAAGAGCAAAAAAACAGACACAACATCAATAATAGGGCATTTATTGCGTTAAGTAAGGAGGAAATTAAAAATACAGGAAGGGTGGGAGTATGCATTTTACTTAAAATATAGTAAGTCGCTTCGGGTATAAGAGAGAGTAAAACAAGCATATCTCCCCAAAATGAATGGCTCGCTTGAACACTACTTAATTTATCAAATCCAATAATGGCTAGCCCTAAAGTGGCAAACCCCACACAAATGATTTTTTTTCCTGATATTTTTTCACTAAGAATAATCCAAGACATGAGTGCAATAAGTGCAGGGAGTGCACTAGTAATAATACCAGCAACATTGGCATCCGTGTATTGCAACCCCCCTAACATAAAGAAATTAAAAAGTACGCCTGCAGAAAGCGCTTGGGCGATTATAAAAAACCAATCTTTTTGTTTTAATTGAGAAAAATAATAGCTCATTGATGCTTTTTTTGATGAAATGAGCGCATGCAAAAAAAATAAAATAATGGCAGCTAGAGTAAAGCGTAGTGTTAATATAAACAGGATTGGGATTGACGACAGCACGTATTTAGAAGCAACAATATTCACGCCTACCATAATCTGGGCCAGAATAAGAAAGCACATACCGTGCAGAAAATAAGTCGTATATTTGTTCATCAACATCTCTAATTGTAACTAATTAAGAAGATCAGTTTAGCAGAGTTAAACGCAGAAAAAGTTATCTGTTTCCTGCATTTTTTGTGCTGTTTAACGCTTTTGTTCTCCATTGCGAAGGAGACTCACCAAATGTCTGAGTAAATCGACGACTAAATGCAGATAAATTCTCATAGCCTACTGCAAAAGCGATTGCTTCAATTGAAGTATCCTTTAAAGACAGCAATCGCTTCGCATGATGTAATTTTTGAGAACGCCAATATTCTGCAAGACTATAACCCATAACGTGTTTGAATCGACGTTGTAATTGACTCACACTCAAATGGCAATACTTCGCTACTTTGTTTATATCTACAACATCTGCAAAATAACGATCAATCCAGTTTTTTGCTTTGATTACCGTTTGATCCATTTCAGCGGAAAAAGAGTTTGTTGCAAAATGAATAAGCAATTGATTGATCAATGAATTGGCAAAAATATCTTCTTCCTGGACCGTTAAGTAATGATGGGTAAATTGCACCAGTTTCTTAATATTTTTTGTGAGGTTAAATTCGTGAGAGTGGTATCCATTTGGCTGATTTTTAGTTCCAATATCAACTACTAAAAAAAGATTTTTGGAGCTTCCTGCAAAGCAGTGTTGCTCATTGGGTGCAATGTATACGCCAATATTATTGTTTATTACACCCGAATAATTTCCTGCTTCTAACTCCATAGAGCCAGCTACTGGTAATACTAACTGCGCAAAATCATGGGTATGGCTATGACTCTCAGTATGATAAGAACGTAGATCCATACGATGAGCTATCATGTTATTCTCTCTTCGAAAAGCAAGATATAACCTCGTATTATATCCTAAATTTCTTTCTAGACCGAACGGTTCCAGGAATATAAGGGATCTTATAAAATCATTATTTCGATCTCATGTTCAATAAGGGCAGCAAAATGAATTGCTTAAGACAGCTGTTTCAACTCCAATCAAGTATCTTTTTATTTTTTATTCTCTTCTTCATTATCGCTACTGCTCATGCAACATTCAATGAAAAGCCGTTTGTTATCATGAGCTTTAATATTGAAAATGGTGGAGCACAAATTGATTTTAATCAGGTGGTTAAAGCAATTAAACAATCTAAAGCAGATGTAGTAGGTATTCAAGAGGCGTGGGGGAATACTAAACGTTTAGCAAAAGCATTAAATTGGCATTACTATGATCCATACCAACATGTTATCTCACGATTTCCATTATATAAAACAGCGCCACGACAAAGATTTGTCTTAATTGAAATAAAACCTAAACAGTTTGTTGCTGTTGCAAACGTGCATTTACCCGATGAGCCGTATGGTCCTGATCTCATTAACCAAGGTTTTGATGCAAGTATTGTGCGTAAAAACGAACTGAAAGTACGTTTCCCAGAAATAAAACCCGTTCTTGATCAATTAGCAGCTCTCGCAAAAGAAGGAGTGCCTGTATTTTTAACAGGTGACTTCAATTCACCTTCTCATTTGGATTGGTCCCATGTTACCTTACAAAAACAACGCAATCACCGTTATGTAATGAATTGGCCTGTTACTCAATATGCAGCGAATAAGGGTTTTGTGGATTCATACAGACAAATTATTCCCAATGCTTACCAATTTCCAAGTTTTACCTGGCCAGCAAAACGAGCAGCAGTAAAAAACTCAATGGATAATTATAATCCTTCTAATAAAGACTTACCTGATCGCATTGATTTTATTTTTTCTTCAGGTCCTGCTCAAGTGCTTGATAGTCAACTTATTGGTGAAAAAGATGGCAAAGATGTGAGCTTTTCTCTTTCGCCTTGGCCATCAGATCATCGAGCAATCGTTTCGCACTTTAAAGTTAGAGCATCTTATTTTCCGATACACCATCTGAAATTATTTCCTGTAATAGGCGAATATCGCAATAAGAAACCTCGGGTTATGGTCTCTAAAAAAGTACTAAAATCGGGTGAGCCTATTAAGATTTTCTGGGAAAATGCACCAGGGTATTTCTATGATTATATAAGTATTTCTCCTAAAAATAGAAATAAAACAATGAATGAAAATATTCGTCTTTATACTCAGGGAGAAATTAATGGCATTATTCAATATTCGAACAAAAACGTACAAGGAAATTGGACTAATTGGCACAAAGCTCATGCAAGTTGGCCACTTGTACCGGGAGTCTATGACGTAGAATTAATGTTAGATGATGGATATAATTCACTAGCAGCGACGCAAATTATAATAAAGTGATTTAAAAGAGTTTTCAATTTTCAAATTACACCAATCTGAGGCTATCTCCTGGTGGGGATTAATTAATACATTGGGTGGTGTTAAAATGTGGATTTTAATTTGATCATTCACTGGATGCCTCAGAGAAGCTGATGCATGTAGGCGATGGAGTTCATTATCAATGCACACCTAATTTTTTACTAGGGGCTGTTGACAATTCATCATTCTACGTCCCGCGACTTGTTCCTGAGAGAGCCTCACACAATTTAAAAAAGGAGTACCCCGTTGCTATTTAGAACCGCTCAGCCTGAGGAGGGGCAAAAAGCCCCGTCTCGAAGGTTCCTTCTGAGGCTTCGAGACAGCGCTTTGCGCTTCCTCAGCCCGAATGATCCAAGTGTATAATGGATCAAAAACATTTTTTAGTTTAAATTGTGTGAGGCTCTCTCAGGAACAAGTCGCGGGACGTAGGCGGTTAAAATACCGATTGTCAACAGCCTCTATTTATTTTTTGATAAAACTATTCCTAATGTTGCAGCAGCTCCCAATGCTAAGACCCCTAATCCAATATTTTTCATAGAAAAAAAACTATACCGATTGGCTTCTTCTTTTTGTTGCTTAATGCTTTCTGGAGATGTATAAAAAGTTGGATGATTTAAAAGTATTTTACCACTTGGGGTTACCGGTTTTCCTACCAGAGATGCAGCTTCAATTTCTGTGTAACCTTCATCAATTAATTGCTTGATTTTCTTATCTATAAGTTTTTTTGATGGTGAAGCAGCTGTTCTAACATTAAGGAATCGATCATCGATTTTTCCATCATCTTTTCCATCTGACCATGAAACTTGTTTCTTATCTGCTTTTGATTTTTCTGCCTTATCTAACTCAATTAGAGCTGATACATTTTGCTCATTTAACATTTAAATGTTCTCTCAAAATTATCAAAATTTTACCCATGATAACAACAATTCATTAAGACAATATTAAGGCATTTGCAACAGATATTTGCCATCTTTGTACAGGACAATTTTTGAATTTAACGGTTTAAAAAGAGAAATAACTCATTGATATTAAAGGAATAGTAGTAGTTAAAATTTAGGGATATCCATTCAATCAATGTAATCCCGTGATATTTATTATAATAACATATTTTTTATAGAGAAGAATTTAAAGATTTGCTTTAAAATTGGTAAGATCTTAATCTTTGCTATTTGCCATTATTTTTGGGCCAAAATTAATGAGCAATAAGAGAAAGCAGGTTTTTCATCTCTATTTTCTTGAATAATTGTGAAGCCAATTTCAGTCAACATGCGCCGGTAATTTTCAGCTGTTTTCATCACATGAGGGGTGAAATCATCGTGAAAAATATAACGATATTCTGCAGAAAGACAACGATCATTATTTTCTTCTTTATAAAACTCACAAATGCTTACAAGGCCATTTTTAGGTAATGCTTGATAAGCCATAGTTAATAGCTTTCTATCAACTTGTTCATTCCAGTCAAAGAGTACTCGGGTAAATAAAATAAGATCAAACCCGTCTGGAAAGGTATCTTCTTTAATAAAATCGCCCTCAATAACACTTACTTGATTGCTTAAGTTTTTATCAGCAATTGTTTTTCTTGCCATTACAGCTGGCTTGGGTAAATTATATACTGCAGCTTTTAAATGAGGGTGTTCGGTAACAAAAGCACAAGCCATAGTACCATCTCCTCCCCCTACATCCAAAAGAGCGGATACTTTTTTAAAGTTGATGCCATCCAAAATACACCGAATCGGTTGCTCTGCTGTTTTCATCATCCAATCCTCTAGCCATACCACTTCTGTATCTTTTTTAGGAGGCCAGGAAACACTTGTTTTGACTTTACCATAACGTAATACGTCAGTAAGATTTTCTTCTGCAGCGACATTCCAGCTATTAAAAAAGAACTGCATGTTCCACCATCGATTACTTTGCATTAACTGGTAAAACTCATCGGTTAATTTATAAGCAGGTTCACCATTTATTTCATTTTTTATTAAAAAATATTCACAACTAAGCAGATGGAGCCATTTTTTGGCTCTGATTGGCATTAATCCTAAATTTTCGATGATTTCTTGCTCTAAAACAAATTCATTTTTTTCAAATAAGGCGAATAGGTTCAAATTAAACATTGCTTCTACGAGTTTTAGCCGCGCACCAGAAGCGATAAGGGAAAAATAATTTTCGTAAAAATTGATTTTATTTTCTGGATTTTTTTGTTCTGCGCTATCTTTTTGTGCTATTAAATAAGTATGAGTGTCATGATGTTCTTTTGCAGAAGATTTTAAGAATGAACTTTTGAACCATGACATTAGTGTTTTCATATAAAATAAATTTTAGTGGGGATCTGTTGAATAAGCATATAAAAGAAACTAATGTTCAGCAATAGACCTCTAGCATAACCGCATCTTTTGTCTGATCGCTGCAAGTGCTTTTGCGGTATTCATTTACTCTTATATAAGCTCTGCTTCTCTCGCGAAAGAATGGAGTGTCTTGTTATAAATTCCTATTATTGTTATTTTTTATTTTTTAATACTACATCTGGTGGTATGGGAGCATTTTAAGTGGTGAAAAAAAAACAGGAAAATAATATAAATGATATTCTTAATGAACCTCTTGCAATTATTGGCATGAATTGTCAATTTCCTGGGATGGATTCAGATGTAGAAGACATTGATTCATTTTATACAATGTTGCTCCAAGGGCAATCACCTATTAAAGAAGTGCCTAAAAACCGTTGGAATGTTGATGAATATTATGATCCTGATCGTGACAAAGCCGATAAAATAATTGGTCGTAAGGGAGGTTTCCTTAATAATCCTCAATTGTTTGATGCTTCTTTTTTTAAAATCGCTACTGTTGAAGCGAAACAAATGGATCCACAGCATCGACTTTTTTTAGAGGTGGCCATTCGCGCTTTGAATCACGCGAATATTACACTTGACTCGCTTAGTAATTCAAATACTGGTGTATTTTATGGCACTTCAGCGCAAGATTACAGTCAACTGAATTATAAAGATCATATTGAATTTAATGCATACACCCAAATTGGAGCAGCAAGTAGTGCTGCAGCAGGAAGACTCTCTCATTTTCTCAATTTAAAAGGCCCAAGTTTGGCTGTGGATACAGCCTGTTCCTCGTCTTTGTCCGCGCTTTGCCTTGCTGCAAATTCATTAAGAATGGGACAATGTTCGCTGGCAATTGTTGGAGGGGTTCACTTGAACCTTTGTCCTGAAAACTTTATTGGTTTAAGTAAAGCCAGCATGTTATCAGCCCATGATCAATGCAGTAGTTTTGATATAAAAGCAGATGGTTTTGTACGTAGTGAAGGCTGTGGCGTAGTGATTGTGAAACGCTTAAACGATGCCCTTAAAGATAATAATACCATTTTGGCGGTACTAAAAAGTGTGGTTATGAATCAAGATGGTGATGATGGTACAGTATTAATGGCACCCAATATTAAGGCTCAGATTGCACTGCATGAAGAAGCATTAGCCCAAGCTCATTTGACAGCAGGCGATATCGATTACTTAGAAGCTCATGGGACAGGTACTATTGTTGGCGATTCAATCGAATTTAATGCGATTCAGCATGTGCATCAAGGTTTTCATTCTAAAGAGAAACCTCTGATTATCGGGGCATTAAAAAGTAACATAGGTCATGGTATCGCCTCATCAGGGATTGCTTCACTGATTAAAGTGATAGGTGCTTTACAGCATGAAAAAATTCCTCCAAACCTACATTATTCAAAGCCAAATCAAGCAATTGATCCACAGAGGATACCTGCCTTATTTCCCACTCAATCAATTGAATTTAAAAAGCTTAAAAATAAAAAACGGCGTGTACAAGTATCTAACTTTGGTTTTAGCGGTACTAATGTGAGCGCAATTATTGAGGAGCCAAATAATACAGTAAGTCCAGAAAGCTCAGATGATGACCAACCAAAATGTTTTGTTATTTCCGCAAATAGTGAATATTCACTAAGGCATATGATAGCAGGTTATGTCTCTTATCTTAAAAATACATCAGCTTGCTTAGGGGATATTTGTTATACGCTGATTCATTGTCGTGATCACTTCAAATATCGCTGCGCTATTATTGCTAGTGACAAAAATACGTTAATCAAAAAAATTGAGTCTCAAGATTATGAGCTGCATAAAGTAACTCTCAAAAAAGAAGTTAGAGAAATAATTCCTGATGCCCAAAATATTTATGAAACTTATCTGGCCGGATTTAATATTAAAATAACCTCCAATGCTCTTCCATACCATAAGGTAGAGTTACCTCTGTATCATTTTGATAGAAAATCGTATTGGCATGAGCCAAGGGTAAGACATTTACCCGATGCATTGCAGCAACAATCCAGGGAACAACAAGTTGAAAGCATCAAGAGTCAAGTGGCCACCAAAATACAATCTCTTCTAAAAAGAGAAAGTGTTAATGAATATGAAGACTTTGGATCTCTAGGACTGACTCAAGAATTACTCGTAGAACTTGATCAAAGTATTTATGAAACGTTTGCCTATAAAATGTCAACTCCAGCTTTTTTAACTATGGATAAACTTGCAAGACATTTACAACAGGTCTTATTGCCAGCTCCAGTTGTTCGCCAACCCACAGTCAATATACTGGATAATGAACCTATTGCTATTATAGGAATGAGTTGTCGTTTTCCCAAGGCATCAAATATCGATGAGTTTTTATCTCTGTTAGAACACGGGGAAAGCGGTATGGTCGATATACCTTTAGATCGTTGGGATAATGAAAAGTTTTATGATCCTGATGTTAATGCTTTAGGACGACTTTATATCAAACAACTTGGACTTATCGAACACATCAGAAATTTCGATGCTGAATTTTTTAATATTAGTCCGCGAGAAGCCAAGCTGATGTCACCACAGTTACGTGTGTTTTTAGAAACAAGCTACCATGCTTTAGAGAATGCAAATCTTCCTCTGGCTACAATAAAAGACAGTAAAACCGGTGTTTTTGTTGGTGTTGGCACGAACGAGTATCCACGACTGTTAGCAGGTTTAGGCGTGGGATTGGAGGATCTCAATATTTATTTTGCTACAGGAAATGTGTTGAATGCTATTCCCGGACGAGTGGCTTATTCTTTTGATTTTCATGGTCCAATACAGGCAATTGATACGGCATGCTCTTCGTCTATGACTGCAATTCATGATGCGTGTGTGAGTTTACAATCTGGTGGTTGTGATATGGCGTTAGCGGGGGGCGTCAATATTTTACTTGCTCCTGATTCGAACATTACTCTTTCAAAAGCAAGAATGTTATCTCCTGAAAGCCGCTGCAAAACATTTAGTGAAGATGCTGACGGTTATGCGCGTAGTGAAGGATGTGGTGTCCTTGTTTTAAAACGTTTAAGTACTGCACTCAAAGATAAGGATACGATTCTTGCTGTAATTAAAGGGACTTCAATTAATAGTGACGGCAAAAGCGGTGGGTTTACGGTTCCTAATGGGATTGCGCAAGAGGAAGTAATACGCAGCGCACTTGCTAAAGCAAGTCTTTCCCCAGCTGATATTGATTATATTGAAGCGCATGGGACAGGCACACCACTGGCTGATCCGATTGAAGTGAATGCACTCTCTAAAATTTTTAGTGAGGCTCACAGTCAAGAGAATCCGCTTTACATTAGTTCAGTTAAAACGAATATAGGCCATTCAGAAAGCGCTTCGGGTGTGGCAGGAGTGATTAAAACAGTTTTAAGTATACATACACACCAATTATTTAAACACCTCAATTTTAAAAAATTAAACCCACAAATTGAGTTAAAAAATACAGTTATTCCATTAAGTACTATAGTTTGGCCTAAAGAGAAAGGTTTACGGTGCGCGGGGGTAAGTTCATTTGGATTTAGTGGCGCCAATGCGCATGTTGTCCTCCAAGAAGTACCGTTACAAAAAATGGAACCTCGTGTTTTACCGCAAGAGTCCTTGTTGTTGATTTCAGCAAAAAGCAAAACCGCTCTTGAGTTACTTTTAGCAAGCTATCAAAAATTCTTAGCAAATACCGATAAAGAGTTTCCTGATATTTGCTATACCGCAGCTACATGCCGCAATCATTTTTTATTTCGAGTAGCGATTAAAGCAAGAACCGCAAAAGAAGCTGCGTCTTTTCTTGAAAAAAATGAATATAAGATTTATCAACTCAAAAAAGAAAAAAGCACTCCTTTATTTTTGCACCAATCAATGACATTGGAGCAGTTACAGACTGCCTATCAAGATGGAGTCAAGATTGATTGGCTTAATTATTATAATGGTCTTGCAGCAGGATTAGAGTCTGAAAACACGCACGATAAAGAGAAAGAGGAAGCGCTTTTTGGTGATAATTTTTTTATAAAAGTTAAGTTGCCTTTATATGAATTTGATCGTGAAGAACATTGGTTCGAAACAAAAGATAAGTTAAAAGATGTACCTATGCCTAAAGATTGGTGCTTTCAATTACAATGGCAGCATCAACCTTGTACTAAAAATCAGCGTAAAACCCAAGGCAATCATTGGCTGCTTCTGGGGGCGAAACATCTTGCTTCCAGGTTTGGAGCCCAGGGGTTATCTGTGGTTTCCGAAGAGGATAATTTTCCATTAGAAAAACTCAATGGGATTATATGTGCCATGGGTTTGGATTTTCCTGAAGACAGCGATATTGAATCCAATATTGCTTTTCAAAAAAATACCCTAAAAAAATTATTAGCTTGGATCAAAGAACTCCATGATAAAGCCGTCAAATTACAACTCATTGTGCTCACTACAAATGCAATCACTGAACTTGCTGCAGGCAAGCTTAATTTGGGCAATAGTTCTCTGATTGGATTTTGCCGAACTTTGGTATTAGAACTGCCTCAATTCCATACAATACTTATTGACTCGGAAAAAACGGATGATGAACATTATATTGCACAAGTTATTAATGAAATAAATTATAATGATGAGCCATATTACGAACATATTGTTGCCTATAGAGATAAGAAGCGATTCATTGCCCGTTTGAAAAAAACCAAATTAGTAGATCGACGGCGCTCGCTTTATGGTGACGGCCGTTATCTTATAACGGGTGGTTGTGGTGGTTTAGGCTTGGTAACTGCACAAGCGTTACTTTCCTCCGGAGCAAGAGAAATTATTCTTACTTCAAGAAATGTCAATAAACCTGCAATAGAAGAAGCAATAAAAAAATTAAAATTCAATTACACCGGGAGAACAATTCGGGCGATCAGTTTGGATGTCACCGATAAAGAGAAACTGCAAGCGTTGCTTTTAGACTTGAATAGTGATGGTTTACTCAAGGGAATTATTCATGCTGCTGGTGCCGCCGTTAAAGCGTCATTAATTGAACATACCGATAATGATATTGATTATTTGTTTTCTGCCAAGGTATTGGGAGGATGGTATTTACATGAACTGAGTCAAAACATTGATTTAGATTTCTTTGTTGTTTATTCTTCGATTTCATCGGTATTTGGAAGCAATAAAGAGTCCGTATATAGTGGCACAAATAGTTTTTTGGATGCGTTAATTGCTGAACGACGACGTCTAGGGTTGGTGGGTACTGCGATTGATTGGGGGCCTTGGGGCGAAGTGGGTATGGCAAAGAAACGCTCACAAGATCAAGGTCTAAAGCAGTCCTTAATTAGTAATGAACAAGGCTACACTTTTATCAAAATCTTGATCAATGAGCAGTTAAGCCATGCGGCCATTATTTCACCAGACTATCTCAAGTTTATGCTGGATTTTGTCCCTAAACCATTGCCTGCTTTTCATCACGATTTGGCGAGTAATCTTATTGGTGTAGGTCATATAGCGGATCAAAATTTATCAGCATGGCTTAATGATTATCTTGAAGTGAGTGCAGAAAATCGATTACAAGCTTGTAATGAGATGGTAACTAGCATTTGTAAAGAAATTCTTGAGTTATCAGATGCTGAAGATTTGGATGAAAATGAAGGATTTTTCGAACTTGGCTTTGACTCACTGATGATTACAGAGCTGGCCACTAAGCTCAAGGAAAAGCTCGCGCCAACACTTAAAGTTACTGCCACTATTGGTTTTGATTATCCATCGATTAACAAACTTGCTCACTATATAGAATCGGAACTGGATACCCATTTAATTAAAAAGCAAGCTCCTAAACCTATAGTAGAAAAATTAGATGATTCAATTGCTATTATTGGTATGAGTTGTAATTTTCCTAATGCACCGGATATTGCCGCTTTTGAAACATTGCTCGAAGAAGGGCGAAGTGGTATGAGAGAGATTCCCATTGAGCGTTGGGATAATAAGAAATATTATGATCCCAATATGGATGCTCCTGGAAAATCATATGTCAAGAAGTTGGGATTAATTGAAAATATCAAAGGTTTTGATGCCAATTTTTTCGGAATTAGTCCTCGTGAAGCGAAGTTTATGGAGCCACAACAACGGATATTTTTAGCGTGTTCGTATAATGCCTTAGAACATGCAAATTATACTCCTGAGTTTTTACAGGGTAGTTTAACTGGCGTGTTTGCTGGGGTAGGTCCTAATGAATATTATGCGCAACTTGAAAAGTCAGGTTTTTCTAATGAAGAATTAAGCGTTTATTCTATTACAGGTAATGTTTCCAATCTTATTCCAGGACGAGTTGCCTACGCCTTTGACTTTAAAGGGCCATCAATTAGTGTAGATACGGCATGTTCATCATCGATGGTTGCAATTCATTATGCTTGCCAAAGTTTAAAAAATAGGGAAGTCGATTATGCCTTAGCAGGAGGTGTCAACGTTTTATTAATGCCAGAGTCCAATGTTACTCTATGTAAAGCAAAAGCATTATCTCCCGATGGAGAGTGTAAAACTTTTGATGAACAAGCAGACGGTTATGCTCGAGCAGAAGGTTGTGGAGTGCTTTTCTTAAAAAGACTGTCTGATGCATTGCGTGACAAAGATACCATTTTAGCCGTCATTAAAGCATCAGCGGTTAATAATGATGGGAGGTCTGCAGGATTAACTGTTCCTAATGGTTTAAGCCAAGAAGAAGTGATGATGAAGGCGTTAAGTCAAACTGACTTATCAAGCAGTGATATCAGTTATGTTGAGGCCCATGGAACAGGTACTCCCTTGGGCGATCCTATTGAAGTTCATGCAATCAATAAAGTTTATGGAAAAGGGCGAGGGCAAGATAATCCATTATATCTTGGCGCAGTCAAAACCAATATTGGTCATCTTGAAAGTGCTGCTGGTGTAGCAAGTATTATTAAAGCAGTCATCAGTTTGCAAAAGAAAAAAATTTATCCACTTTTAAATTTTAAAAAATTAAATCCTCATATACACTTGGGTGAAACGCGTCTTGCGTTGCAAAAAATGGATTGGGATACTCCTCCTGCTAAACTAAAATATGTGGGAGTGAATGCATTTGGTTTTAGCGGTACTAATGCACATGTTATTTTACAAGAGTTTTCTGCTTCTTCCTTAACGTCTGATGATCTTAATGCTGCTGGGACTTTCTCACATGCTACGTATCACAAATCCATAGACAGTACCGCGGATAAATCGCAGGACGTCCGCAGAGGTGATCCGTTACAAGTCCGTAAGCCTCATCTACTTGTTTTCTCAGCTAAGTCCCAAACTTCACTAAATAATTTGACTGAAAACTATCAACAGTATTTGGCAACAACGACGGATGATTTTGGTGATATCTGTTTTACTGCAGCTACCTGTAGAGAACATCATACTTATCGAGTAGCTTTAGTGGCTCAAACCGCTAAAGAGGCGAGTCAATTATTAGAAGCTGATCAGTTCAATGAAGCACTTCATTTTAATGATCCAGCACTCAAATCAGTATTCAATCTTTATTTACAAGGCAAACAAGTCGACTGGGTTTCCTATTATAAAGCTGTTGGCAATGATTATGCTAAAGTCAATTTACCTTATTATCCATTTGATCTTGTTGAGTTTTGGGTTGAAAAAAAATCGTCTCAAAATGTTCCTTCAGATGTAGTTCATCCTCTTTTAGGACAAATGTTTTCTCTCCCTGGGAATGAATATTTATTTTGCAATAAGCTGGATTTAGACCATTTTTCTTATATCCAAAAAAATTACATCTTTGATAAAATTGTATTACCAGCAACGGTATATATTGAATCAGGTTTAGCAGCTGCTCGCTTGGTTTTAAAACGCAATGCTTTTTGTATTGAAAAGTTTCATATTGAACGTCCTTTATATCCTAAAACCGAACAAGAATTTCAGGTGCAAGTTAAACCTCAAAATGAGAATCAATTCAAAATAAACATCTTTGCCAAACAAGAGGACAATTGGCAATTATTTTCAGAAATGGAAATCGGTTTGGTAGCGCCATCAATACCTCAATCTGTTGATCTTAATACCATAAAATCATCTTTTGCTCATCATATTAAATCCTTACAAATTTATGAGCATTTTAAAGCGCATTCTTTTTTTTACGATGACACGTTTCAGGTATTACAAGAGAGTTATATAGATAATGAAAACATACTTTCAAAAATAGTATTACCAAAAAGCGGTGATGGACAAAATTATTATTATCATCCTCTTTTGCTTGATGGGGCTATGCAAAGTATTTGGTTATTTATTATGAATCATGTTGAGCATTCAACTTATGTACCTTATGCATTTGCGCGCATGATTACTTTTCAAGAAGCTACTCGAAATGCCTGGGTGCATCTCACGCAACGAGCCTCTGATAATGAGCATGAACTTTGTTTTGATATAAAATTTTATGATAACTCAGGGTTATTGATTGGTGAAATAGAAAAGCTTAAATTACGAAAAGTGACTCGTGCCCATTTCATTTCGTATGAACCTAATCTCCAACATCTTTATTATACGCGATGGAATGCATTTAAGTTTAATTTATCGATTCCAACAGAAATTCCTGAGCTTTTGGTAATTGCTTCTGATCCTGTACATGCTCAAAAGGTACTTGGCGATCTGAATTATCAACTCATAGACAATCTCAATGAGATAAAAAACATTGAGAATAAGAACATTGTATTTTTATATCATCAAGGCCAATTCAATGCCTTATTTCATTGTTGTCAGAAATTATTTAAGTTACGACCCAATAGCTTTATTTTGGTGACAGAAAATGCTTACGCAATTCATGAGAAGGACAAAGTTAATCCTTATCATACAATGGCGAGTTCTTTTTGGAAAACCTTTAGCAATGAACTTGAGCTCAATAAAAATTATAGTGTTGATTTAGATATCAAGAGTACTTTGTCACCTGTTTTAAGTATTTTATTCTCCCCAAATAATTCGGAAAATCAATTTGCAGTGCGAGATTCCATTTATATTCCAAGACTTAAGAAAATGCAGTTGCCTACTAACCTTACCCAAGAAGAAATGTCATTTAAAAGTGATGCAAGTTATTTGATCACAGGTGGGACTGGGGGGTTGGCACGATTGTTAATTGAATACCTCATGCAACGAGGGGCTCAACATATTATTATTACAAGCAGATCTGAATGTTCTAACTCGATTAAGGAATTGATTAACCGATCACGAAAGAAAAATATATTTATTCAGCATCATCAAGCAGATGCCAGTAATTATCAGCAAATGGAAAAAATTATTGCTGAGATTGAACAAGGTTCATACCCATTACAAGGTGTATTTCATCTTGCAGGTATAGTGCAAGATGGTCTCTTAATCAATTTGAGTGATGAAGAGATGCAACCTGTATTAAGCGCGAAAATGGATAGCGCTTTGATTCTGCATCAATTAACCCAAGAGATTCCTTTGGATTTGTTTGTGTTATTTTCTTCATCAGCTTCGGTATTAGGAGCACGAGGACAAGCAAATTATGTTGCCGCCAATGGATTTTTGGATGGATTAGCTCATTTAAGGCAACAACAAGGATTACCCGCCATAGCTATAAATTGGGGGCCTTTTGACGCTATAGGTATGACCGCTAATTTATCTCAAGCAATACAACAGCGTGGATTTACTTCACTGGATAAATCCAGTATCGATATTCTTGATGTTTTATTAAAAAGTCAGTTGGCGCAAATTGCTGTATGCCCTATTAATTGGGAAATTTATTTTAAATTTGTACCGAAACAATCGTGGTTGTCTGGCCTAGTTAAGAATAATCCAGTGGATCAACATTTTTTAAATGCTTTGCGTCAGCATACTCAAGAAGAATCTATGGCATTATTAGGTCAAGCGTTGCGTGAAATTGTTGCAGATGTTTTAGGTTTGGATACTATTGAGCAAATCAAAATTGATGATGGGCTATTTTCATTAGGATTAGATTCATTAATGGCCATCGAAATTAGAAATCGAATCCATGATAAATTGCAATGTTCTACGCTTAATTTATCTATAGAGTATTTCATTAATAAACCAAGTATACGCAAAATTGCAAAAAGCATCGTTGATGAATTACAAGATTTTTTTAATTTTAATTACAAAACAGAGCAGCAACTTATTGAAAACTCAATGCAAGAAGCAGTTCCTTTATGTGATTTTCAATACGTATTTTGGGTGCTTAATAAACGAGAATATCCTTATAATGTAGGTACTCAATTACAGCTCCAAGGGAAACTCAACAAGGAATATGTTGCTCAAGCATTTGATCTTGTAGTTAAGAGAAATAGTACATTTTGGTTGAGCTTTAATAAAGAAGAGCCTATTCAAGTGTTGAAAAGGCAAGGGCAGTTTAAATTAATTTATAAAGACGTCTCTTTAGAGAATGAACCTAAAGAGCTGAGTCAGGAATTTCAAAAGAATATGCTAAGTGCTATTTCTTTATGTGAGCAACCTTTAATTCGGGTCTATCTCTATAAGATAAATAGTGACTTACATGAATTACATATAGTAATACCCCATATTATCGTCGATGGTCCTTCATGTGATCTGGTATTGAGTCAATTCAAAAGATGTTATGACATGCTGGCTCAAGGAGAGGGGTTAAGCATAGAGCCAGAAAGAGATTCTTTTCTTAACTATGTCAAAAAAAATAATTCTCTTTATGAAAAAAATTTAAAAGAGAAAATTGATTTTTGGCGAGATTATAATAAAGCATTTAAAATGCTGTACTTGGGCCCTCAGTATTTCATGTCTACTGCCATTCAGAAAAAATATTTATTCCATTATCCAATTGATTCTCATCGTGCAGAGCAATTTATTGAGTGGCATAAAACAAAAAATATGAATGTAAGCACAGGATTAATTGCGGTTTGCCATATTGCATTTTATAAGTTGAGTCGTCAAAAGAATGTACCCTTTATCCAAATTCATAGTGGGAGGGAAGGGAGTCAATATAATTCAATTGTTGGTTTGTTCTCAGAATATAAAAAAATAAATAGCGCTTTAAAGGAGGAGTATCGTTTTATCGATTTCATTAAAGCGATTGATGAACAACAATTGAAAGCAGCTCCTTATCAAAAGTGCTCCCATGTAATTAAAAATAATGAGTTTCAAGGAGCCGGATTGGCTATGACTCATTATTTGCGCTACAAATGGAATAAGTTTTGGTTAACCAAACAATTTAAAAAAAGCAAGCTCGACTCGAAACTTATTGATTTTTATCTTAAGTATTTAAGTTGGGCGGAAGTGATTGATTACTCGACAGCAATTAAATTGAAACTGAACAAGCTATTTAAGACCAATATTCCTTTGCAAAAGCCAGAGCGGTTAAGAGTATTGATTAATATCACTCCTTCTTTTTTTGGTAAATCCAATCCTGATTTGGATGTGTCGCCTTTAAAGTATCAGTATGCGAATCACTTTAGCAGCGAGGATCGCCCTACAAATAGTCATGTTCTGTGGATTTTATTTTCAAAAAATCAAAAAGGTGAATATCTATTTTCCATTAATGGTCCATTAACCACACAGGCTAAAGATCTTATTGCCGCTGAATTTAATCAGATTATTGCGAAGCTGATGGAAAATGATAAGTGTACGATTGCTGATTTATAAGATGAGAAAAGGTAGTCTGCTGCAGCGAAGCATAACCCGTTTATGATCCAGATCTATTTCTCGGATGCATCCAGACTACCATTATGAGGCTATAATTCTTTTATATAATGGGCAAAATAGGGATATGATCGATGAAAAATAGACCTAATGATCAGGAGCATCGCCACCTAAAAAAGAATGAATCGGCAAATGAGCATCAATCATGTCATCATCCTAGATCTCAGCAAACTTCAACTGAAAATAAAATAACAACGGGCATGTTTACCTGCCCTATGCATCCTGAAATTCGTCAATCAGGCCCAGGAGTTTGCCCTCTTTGTGGTATGGCACTAGAGCCAGAAACGGTGTCTGTAGAAGGAGAAAATCCTGAATACAAAGATATGAAATATCGATTTTGGCTTGCATTGGTATTGAGCTTCCCTGTATTTGTATTGGAAATGAGTGGGCATATATTTTCTGAGGTTATCTCTGCAAATCAATCGGCATGGATTCAATTTATATTCGCAACTCCTGTGGTTTTTGGGTGTGGGTTACCCTTTTTCGAGCGAGCGCTCCAATCACTTAAAACACGCCAGTTAAATATGTTTACTCTAATTGCTATGGGTATAGGTGTTGCTTGGATTTACAGTACCATTGTTTTGATGTTTCCAGGAGTATTTCCCGTTGCATTCCGCAATAAAGGGTTAATCAATGTTTATTTTGAGGCAGCGGCAGTTATAACAACGCTTGTTCTACTTGGACAAGTATTGGAGTTAAAGGCACGAGAGCAAACTGGAGGTGCGATTCGATCTTTATTAAATTTAGCGCCAGAAAGTGCTCGCCGAATTGATCATAAAGGGAATGAGGAAGAAATAACACTCGATCAAGTTCTGGTTGGAGACAAACTACGCGTTCGACCTGGTGAAAAAATTCCTGTAGATGGGGAGGTAGTTGAAGGACATAGTAATGTTGATGAGTCTATGGTTACTGGGGAGGCGATGCCTGTAAGTAAAAATGTGGGAGCTAAGGTGATTGGTGCTACAATAAATCAGAATGGTAGTTTTGTAATGAAGGCAGAACACATTGGTAGTGATACAATGCTTGCACATATTGTACAAATGGTTAGTGAAGCGCAACGAAGTAGAGCGCCTATTCAAAGATTAGCCGACACGGTTTCTGGTTGGTTTGTGCCAGGAGTCATTTTAATTGCATTAGCCGCTTTTTTTATTTGGTTTTTCATAGGTCCTCAGCCAGCATTTAGTTATGGTTTGCTCGCCGCGGTCTCAGTATTAATTATTGCTTGTCCTTGCGCATTAGGATTAGCAACACCAATGTCCATTATGGTGGGGGTGGGTAAAGGGGCTCAAAATGGAGTTTTAGTGAAGAATGCTCTGGCACTTGAACAGATGGAAAAGATTAATGTGCTCGTTGTGGATAAAACAGGGACATTAACTTTAGGACAACCGAAATTAACACAAATTATCACCAATAAAGAGTTTGAAGCAGATGAACTATTGGCTTTAGCGGCAGCTCTTGAGCTTCGTAGTGAGCATCCTCTAGCCCATGCCATTATTAGTGCTGCCAAAGAAAAACAATTATCTTTTGCCGCTGTAACTCATTTTGAAGCCTTACCAGGAAGAGGCGTTCGTGGTCATGTAAATGATTTGCAAATTGCTCTTGGAAATATTCGATTGATGCAAGAATATCGTATGGAGGATGATTCACTAATTCATCAGGCGGATGAGCTACGTTCCCAAGGGGTCTCAGTGATGTTTCTTGCTATAGAAGCTCGTGTGGTTGCTCTTTTCGCAGTAGAGGATCCGATTAAACCAAGTACACCAGAGGCAATACGTGCGTTACAAAAAAATAATATTGATCTTTTTATGCTTACTGGAGATAGTCAGGCAACCGCCGAATCAGTAGCCAAGAATTTAGGAATTAAAAATGTTGTTGCAGAGGTTATGCCCGAGGACAAATGTCGAATTGTACGTGAATTAAAAGAAAAAGGTTTCATTGTGGCAATGGCTGGAGATGGGGTGAATGATGCTCCAGCTTTGGTGGTTGCTGATATTGGTATTGCCATGGGAACAGGTACTGATGTTGCGATTGAAAGTGCTGGCATCACATTATTGCATGGTGATTTAAATGGCATCGTGAAAGCGCATCATCTGTCCCAAGCTACTATGGAAAACATCCGCCAGAATCTTTTTTTTGCTTTTATCTATAATGGATTAGGTATTCCTTTGGCTGCAGGAGTGCTTTATCCACTGACAGGATTACTCTTAAATCCTATTGTTGCAGCAACAGCAATGGCTTTAAGTTCTGTTTCAGTGATTATTAACGCATTGAGATTGCGTAGGCTAGTGCTCTAATCCATGAGTAATATGGCGCTCTCAAGTTTTACGACAAAGTATGAAAATGTTGCATATGTTCGTTAATATTGAAAGTTAGAACTTAAAAGCTGATGCTAATGCTGTTCTAAAAGCTATAACCTTATCCTTGGGATCAGGTTTTTCGTTCTAGAAATTTTACAAGTTCTATTTTTATGCCTATATTGAACAAATAAAATTAAATATAAGGAGGTATTGTCATGGAATACAAATGTCATAAATGTGGTATGGCGGTAAAAAATATTACCTGCAGTAAATGCAATACATTATTAGTGGGGGATACTGTAAAAACTGATGATGGTAAGGTTCAAGTTGCAAAGTGCCCTAATGGTTGCGGGCAAATCAAGTCGCCAACATGTTGCGGCCACGATATGGTAGCCACAGCTTGATTCATTTCTGAATTGATCAAAATAAAGGCAAAAATATTCTACCAAAAAGATGAAGTAAAAGATTCAGGTATGTTTATTTTGTCTTTGCGAGCCTGGGCGAAGCAATTCAGAACGCCGTCACATTGAGGGGTTGAGCTGGATTTACTTCGTTCGGAATGACAACTGTTACAGCGTGAAGTTGTCATTACCAGAACGAATGCCCCAAAAGAGTGGAATAGAAGACTATTCCATTCCGTTATTATATTCACCCATACAAGCTAAGCTGTTCAAACGGGCGCGATTAAGTAAAGCTTCTTGTGCTGTAGCAATATTGGCATCTTTTCCACCCCAGGCAGATAAGCAATTCTCTTGTAATGCTCTGCCAAAGGAAAAACTCAGTAACCACGGTTGATGGTCAATGCTGTTGATTGCATTTAAATTCGCTGTAGCTTGCTGAGGTGTTTGACCGCCAGATAGGAAATTAATTGTGGGTACCGCAGCAGGAACATTATTACGAAATACACCAATCGTGTAATCGGCAACTTCATCGGGTTCACTAAAGGGTTGATTTTCCTTACCGCAGGTTACCATGCTTGGTTTTAAGATGATATGTTCTAGTTCAACCTGATGGATAAACAAGGCATGAAATAACTCATGGAGCACGATTTCGCATACTTCAGCGCAGTGCTCTATGCTGTGATTTCCATCCATAAGCACTTCAGGCTCAACAATAGGAACTATACCTGCTTCTTGACAGGCTGCTGCATAACGCGCCAAATTCTCTGCGCCTGTTTTTACTGCAGTCAAACTGGGTGTATATTCTGAAATAGAATAAACATTACGCCATTTAGCAAATTTTGCGCCTAATTTTTTAAAATGCTGTAAGCGTTCTGCTAAACCATCTAAGCCTTGTGTTACTTTTTCCTGTTCAGTATTGGCTAAATCAACTAACCCTTTGTCTACTTTAATTCCAGGAACGATGCCTTTATCTGCAAATAATTTAACAATAGGGGTTCCATGCTCATCAGTCTGGCTAAAGGTTTCTTCAAACAAAATAACACCATTGATATAGTTTTCTAAGTCAGGTGTTGTGGCGAGTAATAACCTATAATTTCTGCGATTTTCTTCAGTATTTTCAATTCCTATTGAGGAAAAGCGCTTCCCTATAGTTGCATTACTTTCATCGGCAGCTAAAATTCCTTTACCTGCCTGAAGTATTTGTTCCATAGTACTGGATAATTCTTCATAACTCATAATTGCTCCTGATCATTATCTAGATATATATTTTTCACGAATAATTTGTTGCATAACAAAGCCTTGATCTTTTAAAGAATTAAAAGCCTCGTCAATCATACCTGGATTTCCACATAAATAAATAATATCTTTTTCGGGATTAAGGTTTAGTGACGGAAAAGCATGTTGTACATAGCCACTGAATTCATTTTCAATTAATTCATGCTTGGGTTGACGACTTAAGTAAGGTCTGAATGTGGCTTGAGGATATTTTTGCACAAAATCTCGAAATTCATTAGCATAGAGAATCTCTTCGCGTCGTTGTACCCCCTGGAGAATAACCACTTGTAGTTCAGGATATTGATCCATAAGATTTCCAAGATCTTGGAGCATTGATCGGTATGGAGTAACCCCTGTACTCGTAGCTACCAAGATAAAACGCCCAAAGTGGCCTTCTTTAAGCGTTAACCGGCCATAAGGGCCACTGACCTGTATTGTATCACCAGGTTTTAAATGATACAGCAATTCAGTACCTGGTCCATTTTCAAAATAGCCTGCAGCGATCTCAATTTTATTATCGCGTTTTGGGATATTGGCTATACTATAACTACGCTTTAGTGTTTTACCTCCATGTTCAAAATGAATGGTAATAAATTGACCAGGAGAATAGTTAAAATATGGAAAAATCTGACAATTAAAAACAAAGTGTTTTACTTTAGGTGAGATCATAAAAGATTCTACTAAAGTGATGGGAAATGTATTTATTTGCATAATGAGTATAAACTTTATTATAAAACTTGAGATTATAACCTTGAAATGAAGTTAATATAAGCAAAAATTATGCATTATAAGTTTTAACGGCATATAATTAAATTATGAACACACCAGATCTTGTTACAATGATAGGCAATTTAAGCCGTTCTTTATATCCGGTACAGCATATTATTACCGGGGGGGCTTATATTCTAGGTATTTTATTTTTTATGACCGCTATTGCCAAGCTCAGAAAAATAGCTGATTACAGGGCTCAGTCGTCTTCTCAGGAAAAGATGTATGGTCCAATGATGTATTTAATATTTGGAGCACTTTTGCTTTATTTGCCGTCTGCTTTGGACGTAATGGCTAATACGGCCTTTGGGGTAGGGAATATATTAACTTATAGCTCGTACAATCCCTCAAATATATTTAGTTCAATGGGATTACTCATTCAAACTATAGGCATCTTATGGTTCGTCCGCGGTTCCGTTTTAGTGGCGCATTCAAGCCATCCGGGGACGGGACATGGGCCAAAAGGTTTAGCATTTATCTGTGCAGGAATTTTAGCGATGAATTTTGATAATACAATTGCTGCTCTGAATTACGTGGTGAATAATTTTGTGAGTTGGACACTTTAAAAATAAGTCCTGGCTGGTACTTCATCATATCCTTTAGTCTTCTCCACATATCCTGAGGTTGTTTGCTTTAGCAAAATCTAAGATTGATTGGTATAACAAGGGACTTGATTCTTTAAGCTTAGGGTCAAGCAAAACGCATTGATAGCCTTCACTATTGACGCTTGGGCGCAATAAAGGAGAATAGCGAATACGGCTATTTTTGAAACTTGCTAATGAACCACTCATTCGTTCAGCCCAGTCACTAGGTCTGAATGTTTTCCCTTGAGCAGTTATTCCTTCGATAATAATTGTTTTATTTTCTGCGGCAACCATAACACTATGCAATTTAAGTACAGTGTGCTAAGTATAACATCATATGGTGCATGCTGTATTGAAATTTATTCGTTTTGTTGAAATAAATTTGTGTTAAATATAATTTGCAAAAGTAATTTTTATCCCTATTATGTCAAGATACTTTATTTAGGGGTTTTTAAAGGTTATTAAGAATGGAAAAAGACAGTCATTCTGGTATTTATTTGTTGCCCAATCTGTTTACAACGGCAAGTTTGTTTGCTGCATTTTATTCTCTTGTTGCCTCAATGAAAGGACAATTTGAAGCATCAATCATTGCAATATTTATTGGCATGATTGCAGATGGATTAGATGGAAGAATTGCTCGTTTAACTCACACGCAGACTGCATTTGGTGCCCAATACGATAGTTTATCGGATATGGTCACATTTGGAGTGGCTCCTTCACTTTTAGTCTATAATTTGATTTTAAATCACTTAGGAAAAGTGGGGTGGCTTGTTGCATTTGTTTATACAGCAGCTGTAGCTTTACGTTTGGCTCGTTTTAATACCCAACTCGAAACAGCAGATAAAAGATATTTTCAAGGATTGCCTTGCCCACCTTCTGCAGCAGTAATGGCTTCTTTTGCATGGTTATGCTATCAACATGAGTGGCAAAATATTTTCGTTGCGGTGTTAACTGCGTTCTTATCGTTAATTACGTCTACATTAATGGTTTCTAATATTCGTTATTATAGTTTTAAGGAAGTAGATTTTAAGGGGAAAGTTCCTTTTTTGTATGTATTAGTCATGATCATTTTATTTGTAGCTATTGCTGCTGATCCCTCATTAGTTTTATTTATTGGATTTACTATTTACGCGATTTCTGGATTAATTATGACCTTAATTGTTTTGCAGAAAGTAAGAAAGCAGAGAAGAAACATGGAGAAATAGCTCTGCCGCGAAGGTATTTGTTCAAAAGATATACTTGGTAAAAGTTAGGTTGAAAATGAAATTGCTTGAACAAATTACAGGCCTTTTACTCTTTTTAGCCCAAGTTTCTCGATGAATGTGGCATGCATGAGTAGTTTTGTCGATTAAATAATGATTACTACTCGCCTTCACCAAAAAAATTATTGATTAAGTGAGTTAAAGCTTCATTCATTTGGGTTTCATCAGGGCCATTTATTTCCATAATGATTTCAGCTCCTTGATTTGCGGCGAGCATCATTACACCCATAATGCTTTTTCCATTAACGGTTTGTGAATTACAGGTTACATCAATCTGGCTTTGAAATCGTGCAGCAGTTGAGACAAATTTTGCTGATGCCCTTGCATGTAAGCCTAATTTATTAATTATTTTAATCGTAGTTTTTATCATAGCGCGTACAATGTACCATGAAGTGTAAAATAAGTGTAGTCTGATGGGGATGAAAACACGGTTTCAATGAAGGATTGTGCGAGCACCGGGACAAGGCATTCCTTATCCCGGCTACTCATCAGAGGCTTTTGTATAACTATCTTTTACTTGATTACTGCAAGTTAAACGTCTATTTTGCGTCTTACACTCAGCAAAATATGCTGTGCTGGCTGGTTATGTAGAAGTTATACCTTAATCATGATGATTACGGTTTTTTTCTTTATGTTTGATCAGTTGCCGATCTAATTTATCAATCAATGTATCAATTGCGGTGTATAAATCATCAGATTCTGAACTTGCATGCAACTCCCCTTTGGCTACATAAACAGTTGCTTCAGCAATTTGTCTTAATTTTTCTACACCAAAAACTACATTAATGGACGTGATTTGATCGAAGTGACGCTCTAGTTTATCGAATTTTTCTTCGGTAAATGCTCTGATAGCAGGAGTAACATCCATATGATGCCCTGTGATGTTAATTTGCATAAAAATCTCCTAGTTGTTTTAGAATCATAAAAAGCTATGATTTCTAATAATTAATGTGTTCGATATAAGAACAATATTATTTTTTATATCGAATTATGTTGATTTAAAATTAATTGGGTCCCGTATAAATGCTACGTATTTTACTAAACTCTCATTAGTTATCAATTATTTTTCGTTCATTAGATGGAGCAATTCCCATTGCTTCACGATATTTTGCTACAGTTCGTCTTGCTACTTGAATCCCTTGTTTTTCCAGTAATTGGGTAATTTTGCTGTCACTTAATGGTTTTTTTCTATTCTCGGCGGCAATTAATTTTTTAATTACGGCACGTATTGCCGTAGAAGAGCATTCATCGCCAACATTTGTACTAATATGGCTAGAGAAGAAATATTTAAGTTCAAAGACACCTCGAGGAGTATGAATGAATTTTTGTGTAGTAACACGCGATATGGTTGATTCATGCATTTCTAGAGTTAAAGCAACGTCATTAAGAATTAATGGTTTCATTGCTTCTTCTCCATATTCTAGGAATCCTTGCTGATACTCCATAATGCAGGTAGCTACTTTGAGTAGCGTTTCTTGTCGGCTTTGAATGCTTTTTAAAAACCATCGTGCTTCTTGCAGGTTATTTTTTAGAAATTGATTGTCTGCACTATTGTCTGCTCGTTGAATAAGTGATGCATATTGATTGTTAATGCTTAAGTGAGGAAGCACACTTTGATTTAATTGAACTTTCCATTGGTTGTTGATCTTTTTAACCGTTAAATCGGGAATAATATACTCAGTAATGTCTTCATGAATTAAACTCCCCGGCTTAGGGTTTAATTTTTGGATAATTTTTAATACTGAGTCAATTGTTTTTTCAGTAATCTGGTGATTTTTCATCAGTTGTCGGTAATTATGCTGACCCAGTAATTCAATGTCTTTAGTGATTATCTTTTTAGCCAAGGCTAAATGTTCTGTATCTTGATGAAGTTGATCCAGCTGGATGAGTAATGTTTCCGCTAGATTGATGCAAGCACATCCTACAGGATCAAATAATTGAAGGCGATGACGTACCGCTTCTATTTCATCTAAGTCAAGGGGGTGCTCTTCGCTGGTAAGGCTAGCATGTAGCTCAGCAATGCTCATACTTAGGAATCCATCGCTGTTAAGCGCATCGATAATGGCAGTAGCTATAGCCCTATCTATATCACTCATAGGAGAAAGGTTAAGCTGCCATTTTAAATGATCTTTTAAGTTAGTGGTTGTACAATGTAGGTTATCAAAATTATAGTCATGTTCTTCAAATGAGGTGCGCTTATCTGAGCTTTGATATAATTCAGACCATTGAAAGTCACTTTGCTCATTTTCTTGTTGTCTTATTTCATCGATTTGGATTTCTTCTTTTTCTTCATTTGGCGTTGCTTCAAGCAAAGGATTTGATTCAAGAACGAGTTGAATTTCTTGTTGTAAATCAATAGTTGATAATTGCAAAATTCTTATCGCTTGTTGTAGCTGTGGAGTTAGAGTTAAATGCTGGCTAATACTTAGTTGCAATGATGGTTTCATGCAAATCCTCTTTGTTTTCTTTCATTGCTGTTTATTATCAGTTTAAACGATTCGGGAGGATTATCCAGTATTTCACCGGGTTATTTAGAATAAAACTCGAACTAATAAAAAAGCCCCTTACCGGGGCTTAGATATTTATTTTACTTTTTTCTCTTTGAAGAGCACATGCTTACGTACTTTTGGATCATACATCATGAGTTCCATCTTTTCAGGATGGTTCCGTGGATTCTTCGTTGTAGTTTTGTAGTATCCAGTTCCTGCTGTGGACTCCATTTTCACTTTAATAGTGACAGCTGCCATGGCTTATCCCCCTAAATTATATTTTTTCGCCTTTAGCTCTGAGTTTATCCAGAACTGCTTTTATACCTAACTTGTCTATAATACGCATACCTTTGGTACTAAGTTTTAATGTGACAAATCGTTTTTCTTCTTCAACCCAAAAACTATGGTTTTGAATATTAGGCAGAAAGCGTCTTTTAGTTTTATTGTTAGCGTGCGACACTTTGTGGCCAGTCATGGGTCGCTTGCCAGTTACCTGACATACTCTAGACATTATGTTACTCCAAAATAGGTTTTAATGTGCTTATCTTTGTAAAATTCTGGGCAAATAGCCGGATGTGAAATACAAGAGCGGTTTTATATCAAAAAAATGCATTAGTTGCAAGATTTTTGTAAGAACATATAATTCCTGGCTTTAGATAAATTGGGTGTGAAGATGCAGCGTCAGATAAAAAGTTATGTGTTACGAGCTGGGCGAGTAAGTAATCGACAACGCCAAGGTTTGGAGCTTTGGTTAAAGAATTATGAGCTCACTGTAAGTGGAAGTCCTTGGGATTTGAACAACGAATTTACACGATCAGCGGATACTATAGTTGAAATAGGATTTGGAATGGGGGCTTCGTTGTTGGCGATGGCAAAGAATAATCCTGAACTTAACTATATCGGAATAGAAGTACATCTTGCGGGGGTGGGGAGTTTGGCTGCTGATTTACATGAACATCAATTATCTAATGTGCGTATTGTAGCGAATGATGCTGTAGAAGTATTTCATACTCAATTACTCGACAATTCACTTGCGGGAGTGCAGATTTTTTTTCCAGACCCATGGCATAAAAAGCGTCACCATAAAAGACGTTTAATTCAGACAGCATTTATTCAATTACTTGTACAAAAAATTAGACCTGGAGGATTTATTCACTGTGCTACCGACTGGCAAGAATATGCAGAGCATATGCTCCATGTTTTATCCATGGAGCAAGCTTTAAGAAATCTCCAGACCGATGGCGGATATTCTCCAAGACCTTTATCACGGCCACTGACAAAGTTTGAGAATCGAGGTGAGCGTTTAGGGCATGGCATTTGGGACCTAATTTTTACTAAATTAACGTGAGTTATGGATAAAAAAGCGGATTATTCCCCCTCAGTACGTTCGGGCTGAGGAAGCGCGTAGCGATGTCTCGAAACCTTAGCACGAATTTTCAAGATCTGTGTTCAGGCTTCAAGACGGCATGAATGCCTCCTCAGCCCAAACGGGCCGAAATGGAGACTGGTTCTAAATAGATTCTTTATCCGAAACTCACGTTAAATTAACATGAGTTATGGATAAAAAAGCGGATTATTCCCCCTCAGTACGTTCGGGCTGAGGAAGCGCGTAGCGATGTCTCGAAGCCTTAGCACGAATTTTCAAGATCTGTGTTCAGGCTTCAAGACGGCATGAATGCCTCCTCAGCCCAAACGGGCCGAAATGGAGACTGGTTCTAAATAGATCCTTTATCCGAAACTCACGTTAAATTAACATGAATTATGGATAAAAAAGCGGATTATTCCCCCTCAGTACGTTCGGGCTGAGGAAGCGCAAAGCGCTGTCTCGAAGCCTTAACACGAACATACCAAGGCTTCGAGACGATGCTAACGCATCTCCTCAGCCCGATCGGAGTCAGGTAGACGCTGGTTCTAATAAAATCCTTATCCATAACTCACGTTAAATTAACGTGATCTCGACATAAAAGGTATAGAGTTTGATCTTCTATTGTTCAATGTGTAATATAAATCTGGAAGTAACTTACAGAGGATGTAATCATGGAATTTATAACGGAAATCAATGCAGCTGTAAAATCGGGATTGCAAGGATTTAAACTGTTTATTGAGCAAAAGCTTAGCGAAGATGCGAATTATTTAGGACATCCATTTTGGATTGAAAATGGCGAACAAGTGACTGTCTTGAATTATTTAATTCAGCAGCATCAAGAAAAAGAAGGAAAGCGTATTCATGAAGAGTTATCTTCTGATTTAACGCAGTTTATTGATTTTGTTCTAAGTAGAGTAAAAGATAAAAATATTGGTGAACCACTCCATCAGGCGCTTGCTTTTGGAAAATTACAGTTAGCGCTTCATCTCTTTGATACAGTTGTTTTTGACGTGAATCGGCGTGATCAAGAGGGGCGTACTTTATTATCTTTGGTTGTAGAAACAAAAAATCGCCATTTATTGAGAAAAATATTGAAGAGTCATCCTGATGTGAATGCAACTACACGGATTACAGATGCTCGTGTTTTGTTTCAGCCATTACATCAAGCTATAGCATTGGATTTCGCATTTGGAGTAAGGAGTTTAGCAAATGCTGGAGCGGATTTAACGAACCCTTTAGGGGCGATGAAAGATACGCCAGTATTATTGGCGGCACGACAAGGTAAAATAAAAGCGCTTGAAGCTTTATTAGAGTTTCCCGTAGAAAAACTCGATCTTGAAGCAGAAAATAATAGATTATCCGCAGATAAAATGACAGCAGATAATGCGATTGAGTCACTTTGCAAACTATTAGCAAACGATAAAAATAATAAGGACTTGATTCGAGGTGTGGCTATGTTGCTTTGTCGTGGTGCTGAACCGCCACGAAAAGAGTCTATGTGTCAATTATTAGCGGATAAACGTAGTGATTTGCTTAAAGAAATTGACCGTTATATGAATTCTCGACCTGAACTTGTTGACCCTTTTGTGAATCGGTGTCATTTGGCAGATAGTCCATTACATAAAATAATTTATGTAGATCACTCCTGGGGTAGTACTTTACGTCAGTTATTTGGTAGACCTAGCGAGGCCGCCTTTGTGATTGAGCGCTTGGTTACACGTAAGTACAGTCGTCGTCAAGAAGGAAGCTCCGAATCGCCTGCGTTATCAACTGTTGCTGCAGTACCCTTAAAAGGAGATGAACCTCCTCTCAAACTCTATGCTGAATTTGTCCGACGCTATAATGAGGCTTATCAGAACCAACGAATTACAAACCCTTGGAGTACTATGCGATGGATGATTGCTGAAGGAAAATGCAATTGGGAAATGGTGAAGCAATACGCACGTAGCCATCCAGGAACTAGAACACAGATTATCTATGATGATATGTTTAAAACTTTACCTAAAATGGAGATGCATGAACAAATTGAGAATGCAACCGGAACGCTTCATTGTAATGTCAGGCTTTAAATGAGTCACAGTTTGAGCAAGGAGATGGTAGTGCCAAAATTACGGATTAAATTAAGATTATGATATATAATTGAGCTTGTTGTTTGGGGTATCCATTATGAACGTTAGTTTATTGCTATTAATCTTAATTTGTTTTATTGGAATGATTAGTCCGGGACCAGATTTTTTATTGGTTACAAAAAATGCGCTCTTATATCCCAAACGCCAAGCGTTGGCTACTGCTTTTGGTATCGTTTCAGGATGTCTTTTTCATGCTACTTACTGCATTTTGGGTTTGGCATTAATTATTACCCAAAGTATTGTAATTTATACAATGGTAAAATATGCAGGAGCTTGTTATTTAATTTATTTGGGATTTAAAAGCCTAAGTTCTAAGAAAATGAAGAGAGAACCTTCGGAGCTTTCTTCTATAAAAAATATTACCGTTTTAAGAGCTTATACAGAAGGTGCTTTATGCAATGTATTAAATCCTAAGTTAGCTTTTTTCCTCTTAAGTTTGTTTACTCAGTTTGTTTCAATTAATGCAGCATTTAGTGATAAAGCTTTAGTTGCGGGAGTGTTTGTGACTGAATCAGCTCTTTATTGGCCTCTTTTGGTTTTATTCTTGCAATCACATCATATCCGAAAGTTATTGACTCATTTTCAAGCTTCCTTAAATCGCGTATTTGGTGGTTTGTTGGTGTATCTAGGCTTTCGAGTGATGTTGAGTACGGATGTTTAAATTTCTTAAAGTAACGTCACTTTATTACGTGTCACTAAAATGATGTCAATCCATGTCTGGAAGATTGATCTCAGAGGAAAATCTCAGTAGGAAGCTTGCTTAAACTTCATATACCCCATAGAATTCTAGTTTTCTTAAAATTGGCCAGGAGAGAAGTGCATGGGGTGGAATGAGCCAGATAAAGGCAAAGAGCCTTGGAAGGGTAAAAATCAACCTCCAGATTTGGATGAAGCGCTTAAGCGTATTCATGAGAAGCTGAAGAAGATTCTTTTTGGTGGTACTGTAAAAACAAATAATGAGCCTTCTAAAAAATCAAATGGTGGATTAGTAGCCATGATGATTGTTCTAATTGCTTTCCTTCTTTGGGCTCTGTCTGGTATTTTTATCGTTGATCCTGCCGAACAAGCGGTTATTCTTCGCTTTGGTAAATATGTAGAAACAGTAGGATCAGGGCCACATTGGATACCACGAATTATTTCCTCCAAAATTATAATGAATGTGGATAGAGTCTTGGATTACTCCTATTCTGCCCAAATGCTTACCAGTGATGAAAATCTGGTTGCTGTCTCTTTAGCGGTACAATATCGCATTGGTGATTTAGAACAGTACTTATTTAACGTTGCTAATCCAGAAGAAAGTTTGCAGCAAGCAACTTCCAGTGCTCTCAGACAGGTTGTAGGAGCTACTACTTTGGATCAAATGATTACTGAAGGACGTGAAGTGTGGGGAAGTCAAGTTCAAGAGACCCTAGTAAAAACTCTAAATTTATATCACACAGGTATTGTTATCGTTAATGTGGCGCCCCAACCCGCACGAGCTCCTGAAAGTGTACAAGAGGCCTTTGATGATGCTATTAAAGCTCAAGAGGATGAAAAGCGTTTTAAAGCTCAAGCGTATGCTTATGTAGCTAAGGTAGTTCCGATTGCTGAGGGTAAAGCAAGTCGTATTAAACAAGAAGCAGAAGCCTATTCGAAACAAGTTGTTTTGAATGCCCAAGGCGAGGTTTCTGAGTTTTTGGCCTTACTTTCTCAATACAATGTGGCTCCTGATGTGATGGCTGAACGCATGTATTTGGAAACCATGGAAAAGGTATTGAATAGAACCAGTAAGATTATTGTTGATAGCAAATCAGGTAATTTATTGTATTTACCTTTAGATAAATTATTTACAAAATCGTCGGGCCCTCTGGAGACCGCAAAAAATAATAAAACAGGAATTGATGAATCAAATGAAATGGAGACTTTAGTCGATGGACGAGAATTCACAAGACCTGTTTATCGACAAGGGAGAGATTAACAATGAAGAATACTGGCAAAGCCCTTGGCATATTGGTCTTTTTAATATTTCTGGTTTTACTTACTACAGTATTTACTGTAACTCAAGGACAACAAGGTATTCTTTTGCGTCTAGGGCGCTTGGTTAATGACGAGGCAACTAATAAAGTTAAGGTATTGAATCCCGGGCTGCATTTTAAAGTACCGTTTATTGAAAATGTACGTATTTTTGATACTCGAATACAAACAAAGGATATTAAATCAACTCGTATTGTCACTCGAGAAAAAAAAGACGTGATGGTTGACTATTATGTTAAATGGCAAATTGTTGATTTAGCACAATACTTCAAATCCACTGGAGGTAGCGAATTTAAAGCTGAAACTTTGTTGGAGCAACAATTAAATACTTTATTACGGGCACAATTTGGCAAACGTACTATTCCTGAGGTAGTATCAGGTGGGCGTGATGATGTGATGCAGTTGCTCCGTAAGGCAGCCCAAAAACAAGCAGGTGAATTGGGTATTAATGTTGTCGATGTACGTATTAAAGGTATAGAGTTGCCAGCAAGTACCAGTAACCAAATTTATCAACGCATGCGCGCTGACATGCAAGAAATTGCAAACCGACACCGTGCTGATGGTCAGGCAGCTGCTGAACAAATACAAGCTAAAGCAGATGCCGATGTTATGGTGTTATTAGCAAAAACTCGTAGTGAGGCGCAAAAAGTCAGAGCAATTGGGCAGGAGAAAGCTGCATCAATCTATGCAGAAGCATATAGCAAAAATAAGGAGTTCTTTGCTTTATATCGTAGTCTTCTGGCTTATGAGGGGAGCTTTAAAAGTAAAAAAGATATTTTGGTTTTGGATCAAAGCAGCGCATTTTTTGATTATTTTAAGCAAGCTACTCCAAAAAATGATGGTGTACCTGTTAAAAAATAACTATAATGACCAATTTTGTTGAAATTGGGTTCAGAACTTTTTCAATTAAGAGCAATAGAGAGCATTTTGCAAATTAAGAGTGGATCATGGGTAAAAATGTTGTTGTTTTAGGAACACAGTGGGGCGATGAAGGCAAAGGTAAAATTGTCGATTTATTAACGCAAGATGCGCAGGTTGTTGTTCGTTACCAAGGCGGGCATAATGCCGGTCATACTTTAAAAATTAATGGGGTTAAAACTGTTTTACGCCTTATTCCTTCAGGCATGTTAAGGCCCCATGTAATTTGTTATATTGCAAATGGAGTGGTGCTTTCACCAGATGCGTTACTGAGCGAAATAAAAGAACTGGAAAATACGGGGATTGATGTTCGCTCGCGCTTGCGTATTAGCAAGGCATGCCCTCTAATTCTCCCTTGCCATGTTGCTATGGATAAAGCACGCGAAGCACATATGGGAAATTCTGCTATTGGTACTACTGGGAGAGGCATAGGCCCGGCTTATGAAGATAAAATAGCCCGTCGTGCATTAAAGGTAAGTGATCTCTTCCATCCAGAACGCTTTGCCACTAAATTGGAAGATCTTCTAGACTATTATAATTTTATTTTGACCCAGTATTTCAAGCAACCTGCTGTAGCGCTTCAACCTTTATTGGATGCCGCCTTACAATGGGCTGACGAATTACGTCCTATGATTTATGATGTTTCGACTTGCTTACATGAACATAGAGAACGAGGGGATAACATCCTATTTGAAGGAGCTCAAGGAGTATATCTGGATATCGATCATGGCACATATCCTTTTGTAACCTCTTCGAATACCTGTGTGGGTTCTGTGATTAACGGTGCAGGCTTTGGTCCGAAATATATTGATTATGTGTTGGGAATTACGAAAGCGTACACTACTCGAGTAGGAGGGGGGCCTTTTCCCACGGAACTTTTTAATGAGGTAGGAAAGCGGATTGCTGAGCGCGGCCAAGAGTTTGGTGCGGTTACTGGTAGACCACGACGATGTGGATGGTTTGATGCTGTTTTATTAAAGCGATCAATTGAACTGAATAGTATTACAGGCCTATGTATTACCAAGTTAGATGTTTTAGATAGCTTAGATGTACTGCGTATCGCTGTCGCTTATAAAGACAATAAAGGTAATTTAATTTCACGACCTCCACAAGCTGCTGTTGATTTTGAAGATTTGGAGCCTGTTTATGAGGAGATGCCAGGCTGGCAGGAATCTACTGCTGACATCAAGAATATGAAGGACTTACCTGATAACGCAATTGCTTATCTAAAGCGAATAGAATCGTTGCTGAATATTCCTATTGATATACTATCAACTGGACCCGAGCGTGATTCGACAATTATTTTACGTGATCCATTCAAAATTTAAGATGTACCGATAATCCATTCCCCATCTGTAGGTGTCGCACTTTATGCGACACCTACCTTAAATACTGGGATTAAGCTTCCAATTTTTGATACCTCGGGCAAGCCCTTGAGCGATATTTACAAAATTTAAAAATGAGGAGCCACTGGCTATTTAGAATCGTTCAGCCAGAGGCCTACCGTTATTGACTTAAGGGGTTCCTCATTTCGCGCCAGCGGAAATCCATATTTAGAGGAGCATTGTGCCTCTATCACCATAGGGACTCCCTTGCACGCATAGGCGTCTACTTAAGGAAAAATTGACTCTCACTTTTAAGGGGATGTTTAGCAGGGCGTCACCCTCTGCGAAAGCAGAGGGTCTATTGAAATCTATGCTGGAAGATGAAGTTTCTAAGGAAGGTTTGTTGCCTTTTCAGACCTTCTCCTTTTGCGCATAGGCGTCAATTTTTCCTCAAGTAGACGCCTATGCGCTTGCACGAAGGCGCGAACTACCCATTCTTTAAGTGTGAAGGGCAGTGGAGCCCAGCTTATGCAAAAATATAGGTTAAAACTTATGCTCAAATTTATTCAGTTTTTGTTCTAAGTTCCATTGCAATTGAGCTTTTTCACTTATTTTAATAAATTGTTTGCAGCTTTGACTGTTTAAATCTTGGCAATCTTGAATAAGCTGAGCTTTATTGGCATCTGTCCAGATGCTTTTTCCGGGTAAAAATGCATAAGTTATTGCATTTCTATTGATTTGTTTTATGGTTTTATAATCTAAACCATGGTGCAATACGGCCTCTACATATTGTTGGCTTAAATTAGTTCTTAAGATTCCTTCATCATCCGTAGATAAAACAACAGGAACATGGTGTTTTAAGTAATAATTAAGAGGATGTTCTCGACCAGAAATGTTTAATATTTTAAGATTGCTAATTAAATTAATTTCCACTGCTTTATGTTGAGTTGCCATATAATCCAAGGTGTCTTCGACATGACTCTCATTGGCGATAGCTACACCATGTCCAATTCTTTGGGCTTGGCCAGTAAACAGAGCATCATGTATGTGATAATCTAAATCTTTAGGGGTAACAATTTCTTGAGTTAATTCGCCAGCATGTAACGCAATATTTACTTGAGGGTAAATTTGATGCAGGTACTGATACATCTGCATTTGCTGATGATAATCTCGTAAGGAAATAATTCCATCTTCAGGTTGTACTAAGTTAACCCCAACTAAGACTCCTTTATTTTTCATGGATTGCGCTACAGCCTCAAAAGCATTCAGTGTTTGTGCAAAAAGATTATCGAGAGGCTGTTCTCTAAGCGAGTAATATAAAAACTTTACTTGTATTTGACATTCTTTCTTTTCTGGATAGGCTGTACATCCTAATTCCTGGTGTGCCTTTTGGAGGATATGTTCTGCCTCCATGGCAGTATGGTTGATGTTATTTTGAAAGTCTTTATTTGCTAATAAAAGCGCTCTTTTTTCATTGAATGTAGTTGTATTTTTAAGTAAATCACCAAAACTCAGTGAATGAGCATTATCAGGCAAAAGCATTAATTCCATATATTGCTCATTTTGTTGTGCTGCAACTTCCAGTACAGCTGCCACTAATTCGGGCTGATAATCTTCTACTATGGTATTGAATTTATCAAATGAATTAAAAAAATGATCGTGTCCTGATTCTTTTCCAGCAACAAAATCTTTCATGGACCAACTTTTGATGGTATTTGCATAAATGTCTGGTTGTGTGAGTAAATTTTTAGTATCCATTTCATTACAACCGGTAGAGTTTTTACTCACTTTTGATGTCACTGTACTCAGGCAATAATCTTCTTTAGATGCAAGTTCTAACATTATTTCAGGATATGCGCCTCCTGCTAAATGATAATGAAGCTCTCCACCTTTGGGCATGCTTTTAAAAAATGCAGATAAAGAATTAGGATCGTTTTTTATTTGATCAAAGTAAGATTGCACACTTGCTTGAGTAACAGATAAGAAAGAAAAACTGAGGAAGTATAAAGTTGACTTTAAATAATTCATGATGACCTACTGGTTGTCATTTTTTGGGTGAATTATTACATAATTATTATTAATTCCCAACCATTGTATTTAACTCCTATTCATAGCAAAATAATTTTGTCATTGTTTTGTTCGTCATTTGGAAAGTGCAATGAATAAAGATGATCTCTTTATCAATCAGTTACTACACAGTCTAATCAATTAGGAAAATAAATATGAAACATTTTTTATCAAAGTACATTGTTTTAAATACTTTTTTTGTCTTTTTGATGACAGGCTTTAATGTAGCCGCATCTAGCTCAACGGATACTACAAAGAAAATGACGATTAATGTTGGCATTTATGCTCCCTTTACTCATGAATCCGCTGTTATTGGTAGAAACATGTTGGGTGCAATGGAAATCGCCCGGGATCAATTAAAATCTTCTAACATAACTTATGAGTTTTATACTTTGGATAAGATGCCAAATAATACAAACGCCACAAAAACATTACAAAAATTTATTGATACACATCATATTAATGTACTATTGACCGAAGGAACGGATAGCGGTGCTTTAGTGGCACCGTTAGCAAAAAAAAATAACCTCATTCATTTTTGTTTAACCAATGATTCGGTAATTACTGATGGAAAAAATAACTTTTTAGCACAAGGCATTCATCACCAGAATGCGGTGGCTTTAACTAAAACAACGAAGCCTGAGTTTATTGCACAGTTCCAACAAGAATACTTTAGTCATCCTATTACTCAAGCAGGTTATGCTTATGATATATTCCATATCGTGCATAATAGCGCTGTGCTTGCAATGAAGACCAATTCTGATTTTTCCAGTCAAGCGGTCGCTACGCATCTTTTAGCTCTTGAACCTGGAGTTGGTGTCATGGGGACATTTAATGTGGGTAAAAAAGGTGTTTCCTATAAAAAGCCAGTCCTGACTGCATAAACTTTGTATCTAGTTCTTGCTTGATGAATCGAAGTCACTAAAAGCCGTTAAGAACGGCTTTTAGTTTATAAAAATTCCCTTTGAGGTTAATGCTAAACAAAGTGTAGTCCAATATAAGGTGATTGTTACGCCCCATTTGACATACAGTGTAATGGTGCGTCAAATGTGCAAATTATGAAATGGCTATAATCTGAAAGTTATGGATATTTGCAATGATTCCATTTTCCCACCCACCAATAATTAAATTATCGGCATTATTTTTTAATAGGGTGGCTACTGTTCCAGAAAAATGGGTTGTTTGGCCATTTTTATCTGGAAAGGCATCAAAGATAGCATAAGTATCTGCATCGGCTTTCAATGCGCCCCAAAAATAGGTTTGAGGTTCTGTCGCATTAATAATTTGCGATGCTTCATGTAAAAATAGTTCAATTTCCTGATTTTTTCCTGGTTTTACTTTGAAAACAATCAAATTAGCTACTTTAGAATTTAAAATTTTTCCTTTATTAAAATGATTGGTAGCGATGAGATCAAAATTATTAATATTTTTCACTACTCCATTTTCCCAGCCATCTTTTACTAATTCTGCTGCATTTTCTTTTAATGCATTGGCTACTTGACCTGAAAAATGTCTCTCTCTTCCAGTTTCATTATAAAAAAGATCAAAAATAGCAAAATGTTCATTTTCTTTTAATCCAAACCACAGAGGTGTTCCTGGTTCTGTTTGCCGTACTAATGTGCTTCCTTTGTGTAAAAACTCCTCCAGTTGTAATGCTGCTTCGGGTTTGCTTTTTAAAGAAATGTAAGTAGCTTTTTCAATAGTTATAGTATCAGTATTCATAGTTTTTTTGCTCGCATCATTGTTAGTTGAAAGTCTTAAAGTTAAGACACCTGTTGTGAATAATAATCTAAGTTTCGTCGGTACCTCGGTAAAGCTATCTACTAATAGATAGATTAGTTAAATAAAAAATTTTAATCCATTTTTTTTATAAATTGTTTTACAATTTCAATATAAGTAAAATCATGATACAAACGTGACATCAGTAAACCTCCTTCTATTTGAATCAGTAAATATTTGGGTAGATTATCTTTTGAATATAAACTATCAAAAGAGTTATTTTTATAGTTCTCTGCATCGAGCAACTCTTTTATCCATTGTTCGAGCGCATTAAAAAAATGACGAACTCTATTTTTAAGTTTTTCAGGCAAAGAAAGTACATCCGATGCTAGAATGCCTCCCAAGCACATTTTCATTTCATCACGTAATGTCAATGATAAAATTACATCAACCGCATATAACAGCTTTTCTTGTAAAGAAAGAGCGCTATTGAGTTTGAGTTCATTTAAGACAATGAGTACGCGCTCCAGTTGCCAATCAATTACAGCAACAGCCAGATCTTCTTTGGTAGGGTAATAATAGTGAATACTGGAGGTTTTAATTCCTACTATCAAGGCTATATCTTTATAGCTAAAAGCATTATAGCCCATTTTCTGGATTAAACTTTCTGCTGTATTTAGTATTTTTTCTTGCATCATTGTCAGTTTCATAATATAAATTCTACCTACTAGTAGATAAATGTCAAGTTTTTAATTATTTTTATTAGGAGCTGTTGACAGGAGACGCGGGTCTTTGAAGACGAATCGTCAACAGATCTTAGCTAGATATGGGTTTCCACGTGGCGAAAATAACAAAAGCCTTGAACCAATGGGCCTAAGAGCAATGATTTTTTAGCACATTGCTCTTAATCTTGCTACTCGTTCTGCTGTTAAGGGATGAGTTGAAAATAGATTGGCCAATTTTTCTCCATTTAATGGATTAACGATAAACATATGTGCTGTTGAGGGGTGTGTTTCTGCTTCCTTAAAAAAACGTTCATGGCTCGCTTGCTCGAGCTTTAATAAGGCATTAGCAAGCCATCTTGGATTGCCACAAATACGTGCTCCACCAGCATCTGCCTCGAATTCACGAGAGCGTGATATAGCCATTTGAATTAATCCTGCTGCCAGAGGAGCAACTATCATCATAACAATTCCAACAACAGGGTGTACACTTTCTTCATTATTTGAATGGTTACCAAACATAGAAAGCCACATAAACATATTGGCAATCCCACTAATTGCTCCCGCTATAGTCGCACTGACCACACTAATTAAAGTGTCGTGGTGAATTACATGAGCTAATTCATGAGATAAGACTCCTGTTATTTCTTCTTTAGTCAATCGTTCCAATAAGCCTGTGGTAACTGCGATACTTGCATTTTCAGGGTTTCTTCCTGTTGCAAATGCGTTTGGAGTCGTGTTATTAATTAAATAAACTTTGGGCACAGGCGTTCCTGCTCGGTGAGCGAGTCCTGATACAATATCAGAGACAAAATGACTGGAAGATAACGGCTCAGCGTTATACATTCTTAAAACAAGAGTATCTGAGTACCAGTATGCTGAAAAATTCATAATTCCCGCAAATATTAATGCAATCAACATTCCGCTGGTTCCTCCAAGCAATCCACCAATAATAACAAGCAATGCTGTTAGAGCGGCAAGCAAGAGAAAGGTTTTCAGATTATTTATCATTTTTATCACTCATCATTCATCGTTACTATTTCTAATAATGAGGGCAGATATAAAAATTTCAACTTTGATGATCTTATTGAGTTTTTATTGAAGTTATTCTCAATTATGCAAATGCATACAAAACAAAAAGCCTGGGGATTTTTTACTTCGCCCAGGCCATAAAGCTAAAAATCATTGGGAAAATAAATCGATTATCTGTTTGCTAGAGACATACCTTCCAATACGGTCAATGCAGCGTAGAGTTGATAGTCATTGTGCATTAAGTCATCCAATACTGCTTTGGCGCTTTTTGCTTTGGTCTTTTCTACACTTTTGTTAAGTATATGTCCATTCAGATCTGCTTCACTAAATCCAGTTGCATCCGCAGGCTTAGCTGCATTTTTTGGAATTTCTACTTCGTTTACTACGATATCAGGAATAATTCCTGTTGCTTGGATGGATGTTCCTGAAGGCGTATAGTAAAGCGCTGTAGTTAGCTTAATTCCTGTTTTATTATCTAAAGGTAATACAGTTTGTACTGAGCCTTTGCCAAAACTTGTTGTACCCAGAATTACTGCTCGTTTATTGTCTTTCAGTGCTCCAGCTACAATTTCAGCAGCAGAGGCGGAACCATTATTGATGAGCACAACCATTGGTGCATTATGTAAAACGTCCATTCCTTTTGATAAAGCAGTGAAATCTGAACCGGGTAATCGTCCTTTAGTAGACACAATAGTTTCTGGTTTGCCTGATTTATCTTTGCCTAAAAATGCATCAGAAACCTGGATGGCTGAATCAAGTAATCCTCCTGGATTGTTTCTTAAATCCAGTATAAGACCTTTTAATTTACCGCCAGATTTTTGTTTCAGTTGAGCAATCGCTTGTAACATATCTTTTCCAGTTAAAGCTTGGAATTGAGTTAAACGAATGTAACCATATCCTGGAGCTAGCATTTTGCTTTGAACACTTTTAATTTGAATCACTTCTCGCACTAAATCAAAAGTCAGTGCTTTATTCACTCCTTTACGGAGTATTGTTAATTCAATGGTACTTCCAGCTTTACCGCGCATTATGTTGACTGCATCTTTAAGAGAGAGTCCTTGAACGGATTCTTTTCCTAATTTGATGATATAGTCCCCAGATTTAATTCCTGCCTTAAAGGCGGGAGTATCAACAAGTGGAGTGACCACTTTGACAACCCCATCTTCCATGGTTACTTCTAGGCCTAGGCCACCAAATTCACCGCTAGTAGATGTTTGTAATTCTTTAAACTCTTCTTCATCCAGATAGCTGGAGTGAGGAT
The DNA here is from genome assembly GCF_900452415.1 of Legionella cincinnatiensis. NCBI lineage: Bacteria > Pseudomonadati > Pseudomonadota > Gammaproteobacteria > Legionellales > Legionellaceae > Legionella > Legionella cincinnatiensis. The sequence goes on from NZ_UGNX01000001.1 coordinate 907,188, forward strand.
CAAGCCCACTGAGCATTCCACGAATGGCATTATCAAAAAGTTCTTTATCATCTATAGGCTTAACATAATATTTTTTAATTTCACCAATTGCATTGGAAAATCTTTGTACATCTTCTAAGGGTACTGCTTTGGAGTCTGAATTGGAGGCATTGCTTGATGTATCTGTATTAAACTCATCATCTGCGAACACGGGCAGAGACAACATAAGAGTCATTGCATACGCTATTGCAAGCGAGCATGATTGTAGTTTTCTTAGCAACATAACGATCTCCTCAGATACCGGCTAGAATATAAGCCATTTTCTTTTGTTATAATTATTGAAATGCAATTTAGGTGCCAGGGATCAAAAATCTAGGACAACCAGTTTAATGGCGGAATAGCCCTTCCCTTTAATCTTATTTCAAAGTATAGACCGTTTTGTTTAATTCCGCCGCTATGGCCTACACTCGCAATTTGTTCATTTTGACTGACGTATTGTCCTTGTCTTTTAAATAAAGACTGATTATGAGCATACAAAGTCATGAAACCTTGGCCGTGATCAATAATAAGGAGTAATCCATAACCTTTAAGCCAATCACTAAACACGATTTTGCCTGGATAAACGGCAGTAACTACTGCTCCTTCTTTGGCAAAAAATGTCACTCCTTGATGCATTTTGCGAAATGATCGGCCCTGAGTCTGAACTGGAAGCGGCAATTTTTTGCGCATCTGACTAAAAGGCTTGCTGGTTTGGGTAATGCTTTGCTGGGATAATGATTTTAATAAGCGTGCTAAATTCTCTTTATTTTTTTTAGCTTCATGTAATGTATTTTGTTTGTCTTGGATTTCATGATTAAGTGATTGAATTAGAGCGGTATGATAACCTTTATTTTGGTTTAGTTTTTCCTGATGTTGTGTTAATTCAGTTTTAAGTTGTTTGTTGGCTAGGAGTTCAGATCGGAGTTCTTCTTTACTTTTATTAAGGTTTTTACGCGTTTTATCGATGTGCTCGATAAGTTGTTGTCGTGATTTAACGATATATTGATAATAGGTTAAAATTCGACTTATTTTATTTGGATCATCTTGATTGAGTAACAGTTTAAGCGGTTGATATTCGCCCATTTGGTAACGTGCACGTAGGTGATTTGTCAGTAATTGTTGTTGGGTCGTAAGTTGCTTGTTTAGTTGATTGACCTGATCTTGTAGCCCAACAATTTTCTTTTCGGTACTATTTATATCATTTTGTATCGAGCGTAGCTTTTGCACACCCTCACCGATTTGTTTTTCAGTTTCGGAAAGCTCTTTATTTAAAACACCACGTTTATCGTGCGCAGAATTTAATGTTTGTTGTAAGCTATTAATTTGAGCATCTAATTGTTTGAGCTTATTTTGTGTTTGCAGTACAGAAGGGGATGATTCTGCATAAAGATTGAAGCAAAACAGCACCCCAAAAAGAGAGCTGTTCAAATAAATAAGCGCTTTTTGCCACTGGCTACGTTTACGCTCTTGATTTCTTTTGACCAAGGAGAAAGAACGACTTCGCTTGGTATCAGACTGATTTGAGCTATAACAAATAATACAATTACGTTTATTCATGAATATTTTTTTCTAATAATGAATGCCCAGTCATTTCAGCTGGAGGAGTAATTCCGAGTAAGGTCAACATAGTTGGCGCAATATCGATTAAACTTCCTTCACTGCGAGTAAAATGCCAAAGTCCCCCAACGTATACTAAAGGGACAGGCTCACTTGTATGAGCAGTATGTGCTTGATGGGTGTTTTCGTCAAACATTTCTTCAGCATTGCCATGATCTGCTGTAATCAGTAATTGTCCACCATGTTGGGCTAATGCATGCCATACTCGACTCATACATTGATCCAGGCATTCTATGGCAGAAAGAGTTGCTGCAAAATCCCCGCTATGACCAACCATATCTGCATTAGCATAATTACAAATAATTACATCATATGCTTGGCTGTTAATCGCCTCAACTAAATGCTCGGTTAATTGCGGGGCGCTCATTTCAGGTTGTAAATTATAGGTGGCAACTTTAGGAGATGGAATCAGCACTCGCTCTTCATTGGGAAAAACATTCTCATTGCCGCCATTTAAGAAAAAAGTGACATGGGCATATTTTTCGGTTTCTGCGATACGTAATTGGCTTAATCCATGGGTGGCAAGAACTTCTCCTAAGGTATTATTTAAGGGAATTGGAGGAAACGCTGATGTTGTGGGCAAGTTTTTATCATATTGAGTCATACTCACAAAATAAGACAATTGAGGTCGAAGTGTTCGGTGAAACTTTTTAAATTCGGGATCAAGAAAAGCAGTAGTGAGTTGGCGGGCTCTATCTGCACGAAAATTAAAAAATAAAACGGCATCACCATCTTTAATTGGATGTTGTTTGCCAATTCGAGTCGGCGGTATAAATTCGTCTGACAGATTTTCCAGATAATACGACTTTATTGCGGTTTCTGCATCTGCATAATGATACTTACCCTCACTTTGGGTTAATAAGGTATAAACTTGCTCTATTCTGTTCCACCGATTATCTCTATCCATCGCATAATAACGCCCGCTAATCGAAGCTATAGTCGCTACTGGGTGAATTTTAAAGTATGCATTGAGGCGCTCTAAGCTTGGTAATGCGCTTTGCGGCGGTGTGTCGCGTCCATCTAGGAATAAATGCAGATAAACCGCAGTAAATTTTTGTTGTGCGCATAAGTCAAGTAAAGCAAATAAATGTTGCTCATGGCTATGAACCCCTCCTGGAGAGAATAATCCCATGATATGTAACGTTTTCTCGGTTTTTTGTAATGTAGTGATAACCTTATAAAAAACTGGATTATTCGCGAACTCACCATTTTTTATACTTTTATTAATCCGAGTAAAATCTTGTTCTATTATCCGGCCTGCGCCAATATGCATATGTCCTACTTCTGAATTACCCATTTGCGCATCAGGTAACCCTACAGAATCACCAGATGCTTGCAAAAGAATATGCGGGCAGTTTTCCCACCATTCATCCCATTGTGGTGTCTTAGCTTGGGCAATAGCATTGTATTGGTTATTTTCGTTATATCCCCAACCATCCAAAATCATAAGCAACAATGGTGCTTTTTTTTGCATGTAATACTCCGCAAAATAGGATCAAATTTAGAGGAAAGATTATACATGACTTAAGTTGCAATGCATTCCTTAGTATCTAAGAAATTCTCACAAAATTAGAACAATTTTGTATAGGACAGTGTACTTCTCTGCATAAATTTGTGCATGTCCGAAAAGTATTCATTAATGTTCGATATAAAAATAAACGTCATTTTTTATATCGAACTGATTTTATTTAGAACTTGATTCCCTATAAATGCGACGCATTTTATGGAATAACGTTCGTTTAGCGACGTCAAGGCAGCATGGAAGTTCCTTTACGTCGAGCTCGCGTTATTTAGATAATTTTTGAGTAGTGACATTTTTAGGTTAAAGAAGTTAGACTATGCACTATTTATTAGTTTGAGAAGAATAGTGTTAGAGCAAAAAATTCCTCAGCATATTGCTATTGTTATGGATGGAAATGGTCGTTGGGCTGAAAGTAAAGGGTTGGCTCGCATTGAAGGTCATAAAGCAGGTGTGGAATCTGTGAAAAAAATGATTCGTAGCTGTATGACAAAAGGAGTTCCCTATCTTAGTTTATTTGCTTTTAGTTCTGAAAACTGGTTACGTCCTGTTGAAGAGGTAAGTTTCTTAATGGAATTATTTCTAGAGTCTCTGCGCAAAGAGATAGCAGAATTAAATCAGCATGGAATAAGGATGCGTTTTACTGGAAATCGTAGTTCTTTATCGTCAGTGTTACAAAAACAAATGCATGAAGCAGAAGTTTTAACGGCAAAAAATGAGCAATTTACTTTGAACATAGTTGTTAATTATGGTGGTAAATGGGATGTGGCGAATGCAGCCAAAAAAATAGCGCAAGCAGTTATGCGTAGTGAATTGAAGATTGATGAGATTAATGAAACCAGTTTTGCTCATTATTTGGATACAGAGGGATTGCCTGATCCTGATTTATTCATTCGTACTAGTGGCGAGCTGCGGATTAGTAATTTTTTCCTTTGGCAACTTGCTTACACGGAGCTTTATTTTAGCGAAGTTCATTGGCCAGATTTCGGAGAGGATGAATTTGAGTTGGCGCTAGCCTCTTTTAATAAAAGAAAAAGAAGATTTGGGCAGATTTCTTAATTAACGTGAGTTCGACATAAAGAGCATTTCTATGCTTGTTATGTCGCTAAACGAACGTTATCCCGTAAAATGGGTAGCGTTTATACGGGATCCAGTTTTAAAATTGGAATAGTTCGATATAAAAAATTACATTATTTTTATATCGAACTCACAAATTAATTTTAAACCATAAGGGCAATATCATGTTCCTACAACGTCTTATAACTGCATTGATTCTAGTTCCTTTGGTTTTGTGGCTGATTTTTTATGGCAATCAATGGCTTTTAGCCGGAATAGCCTTAATCGTTTATATTGCTGCGGGTCGAGAATCTTTCCAATTAATTCCTATAAAAAAAATCAGCACTCAAGTTGGATTTCTTTTATTGCTGCTGTTGTGTTTGTGGGGTTGTGGTTATTTATTTCCCTACTGGTTAGTCTTAGGCTTGATTATATGGGGTTTGATTATTGTTGCGATACTCACTTTTCCTAACTCACAGAAATATTGGGGCTATCCTGTTATTGTTGCCGCCACTTGTTTGTTATTGTTGCCTTTATTTTTGCAAAGTCTCTTTCATTTATATAGTTTATCTCAGGGCAAAGAGTTATTGATTTACTTATTGTTTTTAATTTGGGCATCAGACTCAGGCGCTTATTTTAGTGGTAAAACTATGGGAAAACATAAGTTAATTCCTCAAGTTAGCCCGGGAAAATCGTGGGAAGGGGTAATTGGAGGGGTGGTTTTATCCTTGATCGTTGCCTGGGGTGGTTATTATTATTTTAACCCTGTTGCTCAGGTTCATTGGTTTGTTTTGGCCTTATGTACTATAATAATTGCAATCTTCGGAGATTTATTTATCAGTATATTGAAGCGCAGGTGTCATTTAAAAGATACAGGCGCCATAATTCCTGGTCATGGGGGTATCTTAGATCGTTTGGATAGTTTGATTGCAGCTTTACCTTTATTTTATTTCGGATTAACTATGTAACCTCTTGAGTTAACCTTTAAAGCTGTTTGGACTTAATAATTAATCAATAAACAGGATGTTTTTGGCAGGTCGCACCTTGCAGGTGAGCACCTACTTTTATATTTTTGTAAGTCTAAACAATTGGAGAGCGATCAGGGGTGTTACTACTATTTTTTAGGATAGCACTATGCTTTCAACTCTGCTTTATTTTTTCTTAGCTTTAATCTTATTAGTTACAATTCATGAGTACGGCCATTTTCAAGTGGCACGTTGGTGTGGTGTTAAAGTACTTCGTTTTTCTTTTGGCTTTGGACCTATTTTGGCGCGATGGCAAGGTAAAAAAGGAACAGAATACGCCTGGTCTTTATTCCCGTTGGGGGGATATGTCAAAATGCTTGATGAGTCTGAGGGCGAAGTAGCAGAAAATGAACGTCATTTAGCATTTAATAACCAACCACTGTGGAAAAGGGCAGCAATTGTTTTTGCAGGCCCCTTATTTAATTTTCTTTTTGCTTTTGTTGCTTTATGGTTGGTGTTAGTTATTGGGATGCCGTCTTTAGCCCCTATTGTTGAAGCTGTAAAACCCAACAGCATTGCTGCCCATGGGGGTCTAGAAGCAAAAGAAGAAATTATTGCACTCAATGGTAGTAAGATAAATAGCTGGCGTGATTTTCAATATGCCATTATGCCTCTTGTTGGTTCTGAAGAAACCATACAATTAACGGTTAAATCATTGGTTGATGGACGTCAACATCAAGTATTTTTACCTTTGGCTCATTGGCAATTGGATAGCAAAAGGCCTGATCCACTCCAAAGTTTGGGTATAGAGCCTTTTATTCCTTCAATTCCTCCTGTTGTTGGGGAAGTAGTACCTGATTCTCCGGCAGCAAAATCTGGATTACAAAATGGCGATATTATTTTAAGTGTCGATGGTAAGTCTTTCAAAGACTGGTTGTTCCTCGTTGATTTTGTGCAGAAACATCCAGATAAATCATTAACATTAACTATTAAAAGAAATAAAGCAATACAAAAAATTATGGTACATACTGGAAGCCAGGAAAATAAGGGTAAAATTGAAGGCTTTTTAGGTGTACGCTCACAGAAAGTTAAGTGGCCTGCACACTGGTTACGCTTAGAAAGACAAGATCCTTTTACGGCCATAGGCACGTCATTAAAACAAACAACCCAATTAACAAGTGCAACATTTACATTAATGGGCAGATTAGTAATGGGTAAGTTAGGGCTAAATAGTATTAGTGGCCCAGTTGGTATCGCTCAAGGGGCAGGAGATTCCGGAAGAAATGGACTAGCTGCTTATTTGTTTTTCCTTGCACTAGTAAGTATCAGCTTAGGCGCATTAAATTTATTACCTATTCCTATGCTGGATGGTGGTCATTTATTGTATTATTTGGTGGAAGCCATTCAACGTAAGCCTGTATCTAATGGTTTAAAATCAGCAGGAGCTTATTTTGGTTTATTACTATTAGTCGTGCTTATGTTTATAGCAATAACCAATGATTTATCCAGGCTTACAGGTTAGTTATAGTACCTATATGCTCCAAAGGATTGGAGCAAAACCTTGACAGTAGTTTCTACTTCCTATAAAAAGTGGTTCAATTTTTAGTGTACCGATTTTGGTATTAAAAGTGCACGTAGTACTGGGCGTAAAATAATAATGAAAAAAATCAGTAGTAAATTAATATTAGGTATTTGTTGTTCCTCGCTTATTGCTTGGTCTTCACAAACAATCGCAGCGGATACTTTCGTTGTTAAAAGTATTAAAGTTACAGGATTACAACGAGTATCCACCGGAACAGTCCTTAATTACATTCCTGTGCAAGTAGGTGAGGAAGTTGGCCCTGAATCTACTGCTGAAATCATTCGAGCTCTTTATGATACTGGTTTTTTCCAAGCGGTTTCCTTAGAGCGTCAAGGGAACACTTTAATTGTTAACGTAGTAGAAAGGGCAACCATTGGCTCGATTAGTGTCGTGGGAAATAAGGAAATTCCTAGTGACAAAATGAAAGATTTTCTCAAAGAAATGGGACTAGTTAAAGGTCGTGTATTCCAAACATCCACTTTGGAGCGTTTAGAAAAGGAACTTAAGCAAGCATATAATGCGAGAGGAAAATATAACGCACGTATAGAAACTCGAGTTACTCCATTAACAGAGAATAGAGTAGGAATAACGGTTACTATTTCTGAAGGACGAGTATCACGAATTAAACAGATCAAAATAATTGGTAATCATGATTTTACTACTAATGAATTGTTACCAGAGTTTGCTTTATCTAAATCGGGTATTTTTACTTATTTTACTAAAAAAGATCAGTATTCAAAGCAAGGCATGGATGCATCCTTAGAAGCGTTACGCTCATTTTATTTGGATCGAGGATATTTGAAATTTAAAATTGTTTCGTCACAAGTTTTACTCTCACCGGATAGGAAAGATGTTTACATTAATGTGCATATTGAAGAAGGACCACAATATCACTTTTCAGGTTATAAAGTAGTAGGTAAGCCTATATTGCCTCCAGAGAAGATTGAATCATTAGTCCAAGTTAAAAAAGGTGCTGTTTTTTCACGTAAAAAGGTAACTGATACTATTTCTTCGATTGGATTGGCTTTAGGAGATATAGGTTATGGATTTCCAGCAATTAATGCAGAACCTCAGTTAGATGAGAAGGAGAAAACTGTATTTATCACCTTTATCGTGCAGCCTGGCCGACATGTTTATGTCCGTCGTATTAATTTCCATGGTAACACTAAAACGAGTGATTATGTATTACGTAGTGTTATTCGCCAAGATGAAGGAGGGTTGTTATCTTTACATAACATTAAGGAGTCAGAAAGGCAGCTGCGCTTACTGGGATATTTGAAAAATGTTGATGTAAAAACTACCCCAGTTCCTGATGCAAATAACCAAGTTGACCTAGACGTCCAAGTAGAAGAAGCTCCTTCTGCTGAGGCAAGTGCTTCTATTGGTTATGGTACCAATGGCTACCAATTGAACGCTTCGGTGAATCAACACAATTTTATGGGAACGGGACGAGCAATCGGCGCTGCGTTTACAGCAAGCAAATGGGGACAAGATTATACTTTAAATTATTATAATCCTTTTTATACAGATACAGGAATAGGACGAGGGGTTAACCTTTATTTTGCTCGAGTTGATCCTAGAAATCTAAATGTAAGTACTTATAGCTCCAACCGTTTTGGTGGCGATGTGAATTATAGCTTACCATTAGGTGAGATCAGCAGATTACAGTTTGGATATGGTTACCAGGACATAGATATTAAAAGTGTAGGTTATGTTGTTCCTATTCAGAATTTTGTAAATTTATATGGAAAGCATTTTCATGAAATCCGTTTATCTACTGGATGGAGTCGTAATACTTATGACCAATTTCCTTATCCTACTCGAGGTGTTAATCAACAAGCGGCTGCTGTAATTGCTTTGCCAGCTGCTTCTGGATCTTTATCTTATTTCAAAGGTTCCTATCAAGCTCGTTTGTATCAACCTATAACCCATGGGTGGATTTTTTCTCTGCAAGGATTTGCAGGTTATGGAAACTCTTTTAATAATAATGGATTGCCGTTTTTCGAGAATTATTATGCAGGGGGTACTGCACAACCAGGTCAAGTACGCGGATATGACAGTTATTCTTTAGGGCCTTTAGATAACTACCGCAATTCAGTGGGAGGTAACTTATTACTTAGTGGAACCGCAGGGATTATATTGCCTTATCCTTTGAGTAGAGACAATGTGCGTACAACAGCTTTTGTGGATGCGGGTAACGTATTTGCAGTGAATACTCTACCTACTTTAACGGGAAAGTATGAAGGGCCTTTAAGATATTCAGCCGGTGTTTCTATTGAATGGCGTTCTCCTTTTGGTCCATTAGCATTTAGTTTAGCTAAGGCATTGAACCCTCAACAATTCGATCAACAGCAATTGTTCCAATTTGCATTGTCTTCTGGATTTTAATTTTTTATTTCTCCTTACTTCTGTTGCAACGTGGGGAAAAAATAGGGACTGTAAACAGTCCCTAAAGCGACGCTAATGTCCCAAAATTATTATTGAAAACTCGTGTTGTATATATCGCAACCTATATCGATTTGTGCTAGCATCATGATCTTTAATTTAGGAGATAGTTATGAAGCGGTTTGGTTTGGTTTTATTGACCTTTATTTTTAGCGTGTTTGGCGCTAACGTATTTGCTGATACAGCAAAGATAGGAGTGGTTGATTTACAAAAAATCATGCAAACTTCAAGTCAAATCAAAGAAATTCAACAAAAATTAGAAAAAGAATTTAAGCCGCGCCGTGATAAGTTATTAGCGGTTGAAGCCAAGATAAAGGCTGATATGGAAAAGTTCAAGCGTGATAGTGCTGTTTTGAGTGCTTCTCAAAAGAAAGAAATGGAACGCAAAATTGTCAGCGCACAACAACAATTTGAACGTGATGGTCAGCAATATCAGCAAGAGCTGAGCACTGCAAACAATGAAGCTATGGAAAGTTTGTATGCCAAAGTGCGTGCAGCAATTGCAAAAGTTGCTAAAGATGACAAATATGATCTTATCGTACAGAAAGATGCAGCTCCTTTTAGCTCAGATTCCCTTGATGTAACTGACAAAGTCGCTAAAGCGATTAATTAATTTGGCGATGTGGCGTTGCTAACATTAGCACAACTGGCTGAAAAATTAGGTGGCGTGTGGCATGGTAATGCAGATCACGCCATTTTTTCATTTGCTTCTTTAGCTCGAGCGACACCTAAAGATATAGCCTATTACGATAATTCTATATTGCGAGGCGCTTTAGGAAATACTTCTGCCGGTGCAGTATTACTTAAATCAGAACATAAAGCTCTTTACCAAGGAAATTGTATTATTGTATCCAATCCCTTACAAACAATGATGCAAGCCACGCAATTTTTATCAAAGCCAACAATTTTGTATTCTGGTATAGATCCTACGGCTCGAATTCATCATTCAGCTCAAATAGGTGAAGGAGTATCTATAGGTGCATACAGTGTCATTCATGCTGAAGCGCGATTGGCTGATCACGTTGTAGTAGGAGCAAATACTGTTATCGAATCATCTGTTGTGATTGGAAAAAACAGTCAGATTGGTCATGATGTAGTACTACATTCGGGTTGTCAATTGGGAGCTCAAGTAATTATTGACTCTGGGTGTGTTGTCGGCGCTTTTCCATTTAATTATTTAAAACAACACGGCCATTGGCAGCCAGGTTTTAGCGTAGGTACGGTTATTATAGCGGATAAGGTACGTATTGGGGCTAATACCGTAATTGATAGAGGTTCTTTAAGTGATACTTACTTAGGGGAAGGGGTTTGTATCGATAATTTAGTTCAGATCGCACATGATGTACTGATTGGGAAAAATACAATTATTGCAGGATGTGCTGCTGTAGGAGCTTATGCTCAAATTGGAGAGGACTGTATTATTGGTGGCGCAAGCTCTGTTGCTGCTTATGTATGTTTAACAGACGATGTGGTGATTACAGGTATGTCTACTGTAAGTAAATCGCTTGCTAAGTCTGGAATTTACTCTTCAGGAACCTTAGTCCATGAGCATCAACGTTGGCGTCGAAATGCAGCACGATTTCGACGATTAGATGACTATATAGAAAAACTTAGTGCTTTAGAAAAAAAATTAAATCTAATAAATACATTTGAGTCCTCATCTGAGGATTAGATATTTCTAATAGATTTAACTGTATTTTGAGGTAGATAAGTAGGATAGGACGGACAAGTTTTTAACAATTAATAATTGATTTGCATCTATTAAAACTGGATAATGCATTCTTTATTGTGGCCAGCTAAATAGACTGATTAAGCGAGAAACTGTGTATGAGTGAACCTATAGATATAAAACAAATTTTTAGTTTGTTGCCCCATCGTTACCCGATGTTGTTGGTAGATAGGGTATTAGATTTTAAAGCATATGAACATTTAACAGCTATAAAAAATGTGACGATTAATGAGAACTTTTTTGCTGGCCATTTTCCAGAAAGTCCAATTATGCCAGGAGTTCTGATGCTTGAAGCTTTAGCTCAAGCAGGCGGTCTTTTTGCGGGATTATCTCAGACACCTGAAGAAAATGAAGGAATTTTACATTTTTTTGCGGGCATCGATAATGCAAAATTTAAACATGTAGTGGTTCCTGGTGATCAATTACGCTTGGAAATAAAATTATTAACAAGAAAAGGAGTTTTTTGGCGTGTGCATGGCGAAGCTTATGTAGGCGATAAACTAGCCTGTTCTGCAGATTTATTAAGTGCAGCGAAGGAATTTCAAAAGTGATAGATGAACGAGCTATAATTCACCCCAATGCAAAATTAGCAAATGGGGTATCAGTAGGTCCTGGCGCTATAATTGGTGCAGATGTGGAAATAGGTGAAAATACCTGGGTTGGTCCTTACGCGGTTATCGAAGGGCCCACAATTATTGGTAAAAATAATAAAATTTTTCAATTTGCCTCAGTAGGGGACGAACCCCAAGATATGACCTATAAAGGTGAATCTACCCGTTTAGAAATTGGTGATGATAATATCATACGTGAATATTGTATGATTAGCCGAGGAACTGCTAAAGGTGGCGGCGTTACTCGTATAGGGAATAAGAACTTCTTTATGGCTTATTCGCATGTTGGGCATGACTGTATGATTGGCAACCAAATTATTTTGGTGAGTTATGCGGCACTATCAGGACATGTCACCGTAGGTGATTATGCAAACATTGGGGGATATGCTGCAGTACATCAATTTTGTCATATAGGGGCTTATTCTTTTATTTCGAGAGCTTCTTATGTAAGTAAAGATGTTCTTCCTTATCTCATGATTTCTGGTGATACCACCTCGGCTTGTGGTATTAATACAGTAGGACTCCGTAGACGAGGATTTTCATCAGAAGCAATTGATAATTTGCGACGTGCTTATAAAATAATTTTTCGCAAAGGATTAACTGTGCAGCAAGCTGTTGCTGAATTAGAGTTGATGCAACACGAATGCCCTGAAGTAGTTCTTATGATTGATGCATTGAATCAAGCTACGCGTGGTATTGTTAGGTAAATTGAATGTAACTGCTCACTCCATCTTAAGTGTGTCTGTACTTTGTGCGTATTGGATAAGATTTTTATATTCTGATGTATGTTTTGCTTTTTAATTTTTTTGTCCAACGACGCACAAATTTGAATGCTCACCAAAAATTTTCATGTAGAGAGCGAGCAGTTACAATTGGACGAATAAATTAAGTTAGAGTGATATCTTTATGCTAGACATTCAATTATTACGTGATGAGCCGCAATTTGTTGCCGCACAGTTATTAAAAAGAGGTTTTCAGTTTGATGTTTCATCTTTTATTGCCTTAGAAGAAAAGCGTAAATCATTACAAGTTGCAACGCAATCATTACAAAATGAACGCAACACACGTTCCAAAGCTATTGGAGAGGCAAAGTCTCGTGGTGAAGATATAGATGTCATGCGTGAAGATATGAATCGTCTTGCTAAGGAGTTGGAACAAAAAAAAGGTGAACTTGATGATGTGTTACAACAAATTGAAGCAATTGCTTTACGTTTGCCGAATATCCCTCATGAGTCTGTTCCAGTTGGCGAAAATGAACAACATAATCAAGAAATTAGACGTTGGGGTACAATTCCAACTTTTGATTTTCCAGTAAAGTCACATGATGAATTGGGAGATGAGTTGGGTCAAATGGATTTTGCTTTGGCTGCTAAGCTTACGGGTAGTCGCTTTGTGGTTATGAAAAATCAATTAGCTAGATTACATCGTGGTTTGATCCAATTTATGTTAGATCTTCATACACAACAACATGGATATCAAGAAATTTATGTTCCATATATTGTTAATGCAGACAGCTTATTAGGTACGGGTCAATTACCGAAGTTTGAAGAAGATCTATTTAAATTAACTGGGGATCATGGGTATTACTTGATTCCTACAGCAGAAATTCCTGTAACTAATACGGTCCGTGATACTCTTTTAGCTGAAGAAAATTTACCTATTCGTTATGCATGCCATTCTCCTTGCTTTCGAAGTGAGGCGGGTTCTTATGGTAAAGATACTAAAGGCATGATCCGACAACATCAGTTTGAAAAAGTAGAGTTAGTATGGATTACTAAGCCAGAAGAGTCGTATGCTGCTTTGGAACAATTAGTACAACATGCCGAAACGATACTGCAGCGCTTAGAATTGCCTTATCGTGTAGTTACCCTTTGTACTGGTGACATGGGACCTAGTGCAGCAAAAACTTATGATATTGAAGTATGGTTACCCAGTCAGAATACTTACAGAGAAATTTCGTCCTGTTCTAACATAGAAGCTTTTCAAGCTCGTCGTATGAAAGCACGCTATAGACATGAAAAAACACGTGAAATCAATTTAGTGCATACCCTAAATGGATCAGGTCTTGCTGTAGGTAGAACATTAGTTGCTTTAATGGAAAATTATCAAGATAAAGAGGGTAATATTCATATTCCTATGGCCTTAAGACCTTATTTAGGTGGGATAGAGTGTATACAGCATGTGAAGCAATAAAAACGCTTATTTTTTTAGCCTGTGCTTACCCCTAAGTCAGGCTAAAATAAAACATGACCTTTCTGAAAAATATTCACAGTTGGTCTGAATTGTATTTCTCTTTCTTTTTTGCTTTGTTCTGTTGATGAAAAGAAAGTTGAATGCTGATGCACTAGAAAACTCTTGTGCGACGAGTGTGGTTTTTCTTTTGGGTGCGCGCTGTTTTCAAGAACCCCTCTTTCATGATTAAAGTTGTTTCTTTTTTTAAGATTTTCTACGAAAAATTTAAATGCAGTTAATGCATAGTCCATAACATCTGTATCTTGCATAGGTACATTTGTTATTAAGTTTTTTTTCGCAAAATGAATGAAATAATGAAGACAATGATGAAGACTATCAATTGGTACATGATGTTTTTTTTCTAACAGTGATGCGAGTTTATTATTTTGCTGATGAATTAATTGCAATAAGCGTTTCTTTTTTATTTGTTTTACGTTATTTTGTGCGTTTTTTATGCATGTGATTGAATGATGTAATCGTGTAGTAAAAGATGGAGTACTAAATAATTTTTCGATTACATCAAATTGTCGAGTGACTGTTAAAAAAAACAATAAATTGTGCTTGCATAAGAATTTGAATTCATTATGTATTTGTTCATTTTGATGTATTTCATCTGTTTTATTGAGACTACCATTAATTTTTCTAATCCATGTTAAGTAAGATACCAGCAAAGGGCATCCTGCTTCAGAGATGTGATGTTTTTTTAAAAGAGAACTTCTTTTATATTTATTAGTCCCTTGTACATGCACATCCAGTGCTAATTGAATGGAGTCCATCACTCAATTCCTGTTCGTCCAAGTTTTAAAAGTATAGTATTTTTTGGAGAAAGTGCATTTATTTTGGGCCAACTGATTTTTTTATGAGATTTCAATGGATTAAGTAATGTTTTGACTGAATCGTTCTTTGCTTTTAAGATGTGCTTTTTGCTTTTATTTAAAGAAAATTATGCACGCCAACACATTAAAACTTATTCATGTGATTAATAATTATTGGGAACATTGGTTAACTTCCCACAAAAATAAAAGTGTTTGCTCAGGTTTTCTTAAAGGCTCAAAAATGAAATACAAACCATAGGATAGTTTTTGAAGAAAAAATCAACTGCCTCTTTTATAACTCATAATCAATAATTGCTGAAGATAAGGAATGTATTGTGAAAAAAGGATTATATTGTTTCATAGTTTTGTTTTGTATGCTGACGACTTTTTCTCAAGATGTTTTTTCTGCCTGTTCTGTCTTTCATTCTTCTGGAAAACTTACAGAGCGAACTAATGATGCTTTAGGCCTTATACTTTTTTCAGAGGCTCAGTGCCCTAGAGATGTTTTTGCATTGCGGCAATTTTTAAAAAATTCGGGTTTAAAAATAGAAACAACAATGGTTGCAAATCGAGGATTCCATAATCCATCTCAAGGTAGTTTTAGTTTATTTGAGATGGCCTTAGGGGAATTAAAAATAATGGATCATCATTTGTCCATTAATGCCGGCGATTTTTTCTTTGGTCATTTTACTGCTGTAAGCCCAGCTGGTGATTTAGTTGCTGATCAGAATCCAGAAAAAAATGTATTAATGATTGAGGCATTTGCTTGGGATCCTAAAAAAGAGGTATTTAATTTTTATGAATTACGTGGTGATGGCACACAAGGCCAATGGTTTTATCGCGGAGATTCAGAAGATATTTTTGCAGATAACGAGTTACTTCATCGCCAACCCGATCCAAAACATCCCCAATTTGGTACACGATTACGTTGTTCTGGATGTCATGGTGCTGGTGGGCCTATTATGAAAGAATTGGATAAACCTCATAATGATTGGTGGGAGCCAAAACGAAAATTGGATTTTGGTGGGCGCAAGCCAGATGCGGCATTGCAAGATATTTTAGAAACACTAGTGGCGCCGGATCAATTATCCAAAAGCGTTTTGCTTGGCGTTAACAAGCTGAATTATAACGAGAAATTCTATCGAAAAAAAGTTTCTCTTTCCTTACAAGAGCTGCTTCGTCCTTTATTTTGTCCAGTTGAACTCAATTTAATGTCGGATATTTACCCAAATGATGAATTTCATTCCGAAGTAAGTATTCCCATGGAGTTTTTTATTGATTCAAGATTTTTACCGGATCAGAAAAATCAAGCGATTATTATTTCTAGAGCTTTTTACGAAGAAGCATTAAATGTTTTAGGGAGTCATTTTCCTGAAACCTATTTGCAAGATGCGGATCATGCGTGGCTTACACCTGTGAAAGCTAGATCAGATAAATTAGCAGTGGATAATTTAATTAACAATAGAGTAATTGATACTAAATTCATGTTGGATGTTTTAGATATAGATAGAGAAAATCCAGTATTTTCACCGACACGGTGCAGTCTTTTACGTTTGCTGCCAGCAACCCCTACTTTGAATTGGCATGATGTATTTATAAAAAACTTGAGTAAATCAAAAGAATGGGCTGCAAAAAAATTGCTAAAAAATCGTACCTCTCCAGAACAAGATATTGAATTTTATCAACAAAAAGCAAGAAAATTTCTTCAGAATTGTCAAGAGAAACTAAAAAATAGCAAAAATGTGGAAAAGATGTATCGCTTGTTAGTGCAAAGACGGATAGAGGTGAGCACATCAGAAATTTCATTAAATCCACTTGGACAAATTTTAGAACCCGGATTTCGTGTCATTTTTCCTGAGAATGAAAGAATACTTGCTTCAAGGACATTAAAGCTCACGTCAGCCTGTGATGTAATAGAGCAACAAGATAAAATATCATGAGCATAAAGAAAAACAATTGATTCAAAAATTATCTTATTACTGTGTTGTTACATCGGATATCATTTTTTAATGATGCCAATTGATGGTGTTTTGTAGCCTGGATATGATCAATAAGTCTATGTTTTACCCAAAGACCCTGGCATAGTTACCTATGCCAGGTGCTGCTACGTTTCACTACGCGACAATCGCCATGGTAGCACTGTTTTTTATAAGTTGAATGATGGCATGTGTTACCTGCGCATGTAGTGTGTTTAACATCTTTTGTCCACACAGCCCAACTGTTTGAAGCGAAAAAAACACCTACACTCAAGCCTATAATTATTTTTTTAAAATGAGTCAATATCATCTAAATCTCCTCGGTCATATGTTTATCTATATGACTATAATTTTTACATTTCTTCCGATGAGTATAGGTGAAAACACCAGATTTTTCTTTATTTTATTCAAAATGATTATTATTTTTATAGTAAAATAATTATTGGAGTTAAATATTGGTTCAATTTTATTTAGATAATTTTCTTTTCTTCATACTTTCTTTTAACAGCGAAATGAAATCAATTACGTCACTTTTGCTCTCTTTTTCAGGTATTTCTTTTTTAATTTTTGATTGTTTTGCAATTTGTTGATCCAGCCATTTTTTTAATGCTTCTCGATATTCGTTGTGATATTTTTCGGGTTGCCATTTTGTAGTCATTTCTTGAATCAAGGCTGTGGCCATTTTTATTTCTGAAGCAGAAATTTTATAAGCTTTGAGATTTTCTTGAGGGAGAGCAATTTCATGTTCTGCACGGATTTCGTCTTTAAAATGGATTAAGTATAAAAGTAATGCATGCTGATGAGGAATAATCAAGCAGATGGATTCTTTAGTGCGTATGATAATTCGCGCAACACCTGCTTTATTTGTTTTTTTTAATGATTCTCTTAATAACACATAAGCTTTTTTATTTTTGCTTTCCGGTACTAGATAATAAGGTTTAATTAAATAAAGACTATCGATTTCTTGAAAATTGACGAACTCTTCAATAGTGATTGCTTTAAATAAATCAGGCTCAACTTTTTCAAATTTTTCTTCATCTACAATAACGTAGCGATCTTTTTCGTATTCAAATCCTTTAACGATATCGTCCCAAGATACTTCATTTCCTGTTTTTTCACTAATACGTTGATAGCGAATTCTCGATTTAGTTTTTTTGTCAAGCAGATGAAAATTAATTTCATTTTTTTCTTCAGTTGAATATAAAGAAACAGGAATAGAAACAAGGCCAAAAGAAATTTCTCCTTTCCAAATTGATTTAGGCATTCTATTTAATCCTTAAATAAATTCATTTATAAAATCTCATGATCAAGGTTTATTAAAAAAGATTAGACCATTTATCTCTTTTTTGAATTCTCTCCAAAGTGGAAATTTCTAGTTTTTTTAATAAAATTAAAGAAGAAACATACATCATGGAGAGAGTAATGAGCTTGGAGGCTTATCGAAATAAAAGAAATTTTAATAAAACTCCTGAACCTCAAGGTAATGTTTCCGAGGAAGATAAATTTCTATTTGTTATTCAAAAACATGCAGCCAGCCATCTTCATTATGATTTTCGATTAGAATTGAATGGAGTATTACTAAGTTGGGCTATTCCCAAAGGTCCTTGCCTTGATCCCTTAGTGAAACGTTTAGCAATGCATGTGGAAGATCATCCAGTTGAGTATGGTCATTTTGAAGGAATAATACCCAAAGGCCAATATGGTGCTGGTGTCGTAATGCTCTGGGATCAAGGTACTTGGCAAACACTGGATAAAAATCCCGAAGAGGCTTATAAAGCTGGGCATTTACGATTTGAATTAAATGCCAAAAAATTAAAAGGGCGTTGGGACTTGCTTCGTTTTAACAAGGCGAATCAATGGTTTTTAATTAAATATAAAGATAAATTTGCTCAAAAACTAGAAGATTATGATGTTACTGTAGAGGCGCCAAATAGTGTGTTGACTTATCAATCTATTGAAGAAATCAGTAAAAAATTTCGTTTTTCATGGACAAAAGAGGGGTTAATGGAGGAGGTGGTTCCAAATCAAAACCTAAAAAAAAACATGACGATAATTTTTTGAAATTATTAAATGACTTGCCAATTAGCCCTTTACCTGAGTTTGTAAAACCGCAATTAGCCACTTTAGTAGATAAGGCTCCGGAAGGTTCAGAGTGGTTGCATGAAATAAAACTTGATGGGTATAGGATACTTGCTTTTATTCAAGATAAAAAAATTCATTTAAAAACCCGTAACAATAATGATTGGACCAGCTATTTATCATCGATAGAACAAGCACTTAAAAAATTATCATTGCAGCGAGTTATTTTGGATGGGGAGCTTGTGTTGCTTGATAAGCATGGATATTCTGACTTTCAACTGTTACAGAATACTATTAAAGTTAACACAAATGCTCCTTATGTTTATTATATTTTCGACATTCTTTATTACGATCAATTTGATTTAAGATCGTTACCTTTATTAAAGCGTAAGCAGATTTTAAAAAAATTATTAGCAGGGGAAAATAAAACGCTTCGTTATAGTGATCATATTATAGGGAATGGTGGTTTTCTTTTTCAGCAATCTTGTGATTTATCTCTTGAAGGAATAATTTCCAAACGAATAGATAGCCCTTATTTATCGAAGCGAAGTAATACATGGTTGAAGGTAAAATGCCAACACAGGCAAGAATTTATTATTACAGGATATGTTCCTTCTAAGGGAAGGCGTCACTATTTTCGATCTTTATTTTTAGGAGTCTATAACGAGTATGGGGACTTAGAATATGTAGGGAAAGTAGGGACAGGGTTTACAGAAGAGTCACTTAAAGAAATTTTTACTCTTTTACAAAAAGAGCTTCCAACTAATAAGAGTCCTTTTAATAAAGAGATTGCCAATTCTCATGAAGTAGTTTGGGTTACACCCATGTGGGTGGTGGAAGTGGAGTTTACTGAATGGACAGAAGAAGGTTATTTGCGTCATCCAAGTTTTAAAGGCTTACGTTTGGATAAAAAGCCTGATGAGGTAGTTAAGGAAAGAACAAATAAGATTTATCAAAAAGAGGATGAAGTGAAAAAAATGAAGGTGGATACAAGACAGCATTCATTGAAAATAACTCATCCTGATAAAGCGCTGTATCTTGAAGAAGGAATTACAAAAAGAGATTTACTTAATTATTACGAAATTGTAGCTGATCATATAATGCCCTTTATTAAAGATAGGGCTTTATCATTAGTACGATGCCCTGAAAATCGGAACAATTGCTTTTTTCAACGCCATTATACGGAGTCTACACCTAAAGCTTTAAAAGCGATTACTGTAGAAACTAAAGCGGGAAAAAAAGAGCAATTCATTTATTTAAATACTAAAAATGGATTATATAGTTTGATACAAATGGATGTTTTAGAAATTCATCTATGGGGGAGCTTAGTTTCGAATATAGAAAAGCCAGATGTGATTGTTATTGACTTAGATCCTGATCCATCAGTTGCTTGGGAAACTATAGTTAAATCTGCTTTGGAAATAAAAAAATATTTGCAAGAATTTAAATTAACTTCTTTTGTCAAAACGACAGGTGGTAAAGGATTACATGTGGTTGTACCTATACAACCAGAGTATGAATGGGATGAAGTGAAAAATTTTACACATGTTTTTGTGGCGCTTATCGAAAGAATAAATCCTGAATGTTACGTAAGTAAAATGACTAAATCCAAACGCAAAGGCAAAATTTTTATTGATTATTTGCGTAATCAACGCGGCGCAACCGCAATTAGTCCTTATTCAACAAGAGCACGTGCGCATGCCCCTGTTGCTGTCCCTATTTCTTGGGAGGAGCTTACTCATGATAAGCGTGATTCGGAGTTTACTTTAAAAACTTTACCTAACCGACTCAAGTTATTAAGAAAAGATCCATGGGAAGATTATTGGAAAATAAAACAATCTTTGCGACTCGATGAATTAAAATGAGTAGTGCTATTAAGGGGAGTAGCCACTCCTCATGATACGGCCCCAGAACATTCTGGAGCTGTGTGCAGGTATTTCTAATATCAAGAACAATCATGCTCGCTTATATTACGTAAGGATACGGATATAAAAAACGATTTTTGTTTAGCAAAAGCATTAAGGGTAACTGGCAGATATCCTTGATTTCCTCCTAATGAATAACTAGGATATATATTATAAGATCAAAAATAGATCATATTGTTTTAATTATTTCTTATTCCGAGAAAAGGAGTGATTTAATGAATACAAACATCGAATTAGGTGCAATGAATGCTAGTGATAGTACATCAATGGATGAGATGGATACCAATGAAAAGACTGTTAGTGCTGATTCTGAAGATGTATCTAAATATAAAAAAATAAGCGCGCATATTCCAAAGCTAATTACAGTTCTCGAGCAATTAGAAATGTTAGATCAAAGTTTTGAAATGAATTTTGAATTAAAAAAATCAAGAAAAAGGTTCGCATCGATAGTTACAGATAACGTAAATCCAAATGCAGAAGATATAGAAGAATTTATAGATCTTCTATCAAGTGCGCTTTACGGGTTAAGTGCTGGATTGCGTGTAATTGATATGAACACGCTTATGCAAGAGAAGAAAAGCCGTGCTGTAGATTTACTAGCAGACATTTCTCTAATCCAAGAGGATATTGCTAAGCTCGCTGGCTAAACAAGAGGACTATACAGCAAACTTTATTTACCTGCCCTGCAACGATTGATTGTAGTTTATGAGAGATTTTAACCATGCCAACTACTAGAAAACTTGATTGGAGCAAAGTAGCACGAGCCGCGAAAAAAGCAGCGAAAGAAGCTGGCGCAGGGCTGGTGGGAGTGCTTGTTGCTCCTGTGTATGCTGTGGGCAGTGCAATTGAATGGACAAAAGATCACGGTTGGCCCGCGGTTCGTGATGCGGCGGTAAGTGCGTATAAAGGAACAAAAGAAGCTTTAGGCACTGCGTTTGAATGGACTAAAACCAAGGGCTGGCCAGCCGTCCGCGATGCGACGGTAAGTGCGTATAAAGGAACAAAAGAAGCTTTAGGCACTGCGTTTGAGTGGACTAAAACCAAGGGCTGGCCAGCCGTCCGCGATGCAGCGGTAAGCGCGTATAAAGGAACAAAAGAAGCCTTAGGCACTGCGTTTGAATGGACTAAAACCAAGGGCTGGCCAGCCGTCCGCGATGCGACGGTAAGTGCGTATAAAGGAACAAAAGAAGCTTTAGGCACTGCGTTTGAATGGACTAAAACCAAGGGTTGGCCAGCCGTCCGCGATGCAGCGGTAAGTGCGTATAAAGGAACAAAAGAAGCTTTAGGCACTGCGTTTGAATGGACCAAAACCAAGGGTTGGCCAGCCGTTCGTGATGCGACGGTAAGTGCATATAAAGGAACAAAAGAAGCTTTAGGCACTGCGTTTGAATGGACCAAAACCAAGGGTTGGCCAGCCGTTCGTGATGCAGCGGTAAGTGCGTATAAAGGAATAAAAGAAGCTTTAGGCACTGCGTTTGAATGGACTAAAACCAAGGGCTGGCCCGCGGTTCGTGATGCGGCGGTAAGCGCGTATAAAGGAACAAAAGAAGCTTTAGGCACTGCGTTTGAATGGACCAAAACCAAGGGTTGGCCAGCCGTTCGTGATGCGGCGGTAAGCGCGTATAAAGGAACAAAAGAAGCTTTAGGCACTGCGTTTGAATGGACTAAAACCAAGGGTTGGCCCGCGGTTCGTGATGCGGCGGTAAGCGCGTATAAAGGAACAAAAGAAGCTTTAGGCACTGCGTTTGAATGGACCAAAACCAAGGGTTGGCCAGCCGTTCGTGATGCGACGGTAAGTGCATATAAAGGAACAAAAGAAGCTTTAGGCACTGCGTTTGAATGGACCAAAACCAAGGGTTGGCCAGCCGTTCGTGATGCAGCGGTAAGTGCGTATAAAGGAACAAAAGAAGCTTTAGGCACTGCGTTTGAATGGACTAAAACCAAGGGCTGGCCCGCGGTTCGTGATGCAGCGGTAAGTGCGTATAAAGGAACAAAAGAAGCTTTAGGCACTGCGTTTGAATGGACTAAAACCAAGGGCTGGCCAGCCGTCCGCGATGCAGCGGTAAGTGCGTATAAAGGAACAAAAGAAGCTTTAGGCACTGCGTTTGAATGGACTAAAACCAAGGGCTGGCCAGCCGTCCGCGATGCGACGGTAAATGCGTATAAAGGAACAAAAGAAGCTTTAGGCACTGCGTTTGAATGGACCAAAACCAAGGGCTGGCCAGCCGTCCGCGATGCGACGGTAAGTGCGTATAAAGGAACAAAAGAAGCTTTAGGCACTGCGTTTGAATGGACTAAAACCAAGGGCTGGCCAGCCGTCCGCGATGCGACGGTAAGTGCGTATAAAGGAACAAAAGAAGCTTTAGGCACTGCGTTTGAGTGGACTAAAACCAAGGGCTGGCCAGCCGTCCGCGATGCAGCGGTAAGCGCGTATAAAGGAACAAAAGAAGCTTTAGGCACTGCGTTTGAATGGACTAAAACCAAGGGCTGGCCAGCCGTCCGCGATGCGACGGTAAATGCGTATAAAGGAACAAAAGAAGCTTTAGGCACTGCGTTTGAATGGACCAAAACCAAGGGCTGGCCAGCCGTCCGCGATGCGACGGTAAGTGCGTATAAAGGAACAAAAGAAGCTTTAGGCACTGCGTTTGAATGGACTAAAACCAAGGGCTGGCCAGCCGTCCGCGATGCAGCGGTAAGCGCGTATAAAGGAACAAAAGAAGCTTTAGGCACTGCGTTTGAATGGACTAAAACCAAGGGCTGGCCAGCCGTCCGCGATGCGACGGTAAATGCGTATAAAGGAACAAAAGAAGCTTTAGGCACTGCGTTTGAATGGACTAAAACCAAGGGCTGGCCAGCCGTCCGCGATGCGACGGTAAATGCGTATAAAGGAACAAAAGAAGCTTTAGGCACTGCGTTTGAATGGACTAAAACCAAGGGCTGGCCAGCCGTCCGCGATGCAGCGGTAAGCGCGTATAAAGGAACAAAAGAAGCCTTAGGCACTGCGTTTGAATGGACTAAAACCAAGGGTTGGCCAGCCGTTCGTGATGCAGCGGTAAGTGCTTACAAGGGAACAAAAGAAACTTTAGGCACTGCGTTTGAGTGGACTAAAACCAAGGGTTGGCCCGCCGTTCGTGATGCAGCGGTAAGTGCTTACAAGGGAACAAAAGAAGCTTTAGGCACTGCGTTTGAGTGGACTAAAACCAAGGGTTGGCCCGCGGTTCGCGATGCGGCGGTAAGCGCGTATAAAAGAACAAAAGAAGCTTTGGGCACTGCGTTTGAGTGGACTAAAACCAAGGGTTGGCCCGCGGTTCGCGATGCGGCGGTAAGCGCGTATAAAAGAACAAAAGAAGCTTTGGGCAATGCTGTTGAACGGACAAAAACTAAAGGTTGGCCTGGAATCAAAGAAGCTGCTGAAAATGCTTTCAAAAATGCACGTGAATTTTGCAGCAGCAAGATTTCTGCAATGAGCAAGAAGTTTGATGAATTACATGATAAAGCAATCGAAAAAATAGATAAGTATTTAGATGATTATTTAACTGAAGATAAGGGACTCTTATTATCTTCTCCAGCGAATAGTTCTCCGAAAACATCTCTTTCTTCTTCTTTTAATGAACCGATGTCGACGAAACAATCCGAAGATAATGAGATGCAGGAGCTGGGGAAGGATAAGGAAGATTCAAAACGTCATCAGTTATAGCGCAAGCGTAATACGAAATTTTTTTCTCTATTGCTCAAATAGAGATGAGTTTTAAATAGTATCTGAGTCAAAGTGTTTTAAAAATACATTAAAAGGGTAGGTTTATTCTGCTAAACTGCGAGCTAAATTTCTTTTTTTAAAGTAAAAATATGGTTATTTATGAAGTCAATTTATCAATTGACCGAGATGTCTTTGCAAAATTTCAAATATGGTTAAAGGAGCATGTAAAAGAAATGCTTCAATTGCCTGGATTCATACAAGCAAGAATTTTAAAGCCAGAAGATAAGGAAATAATTGGGAAAAATAAATTAACAGTCCAATATCAACTGGAAAATAGAGAATCCTTAACTATATATTTTGCTGAATTTGCAGCTAAAATGCGTGAAGAGGGGATTAGATTATTTAAAGATAAATTTTCTGCAGAAAGAAAGATTTTTGAAGTTCAGGAAAATATTGTGAAACAATAACTTAACGTGAATTTCGGATCAAGGATCTATTGAGATCCAGCCTCCATCTTGAACCGTTCGGGCTGAGGAGGCATGCATGCCGTCTCGAAGCTTTAGTCCAGAACTTGAAAATTTGTACTAAGGCTTCGAGACAGTGCTATGCGCTTCCTCAGCCCGAACGGATCAAAGTAAAACCACGTTCTCTTATCCGAAACTCACGTTAATTTAATGTAAAAGAAGTGTCTGTATTGAAAATAAAAGCATAAGAAATTAGGTCATTAAAAACAAATAGCATACAAAAACAATCTATTACTTAGGGTGATCGTTTAAGTGATTTTTTAATTGATCGCAGATGAGCTCAGTTGAACAGTTGTTCATATAAGAATCTATCGATAAATGATACAATTTTAAATATTTTTGATTATTGGGTATTCTTTGAATGATTGGTTTTTCTTCAGAAGAGTTTCGTTTTTGCTTTAAACTCATGGATAAATCTCAACATGAATTTGTTCTGGGATGGATTCATCAACCTCATATTAATGAATGGCTTCATGGTGAGGGTTTAAGCAATACCATCAAAGATATAGAACAATTCTTAAATAATGGGGAACCATGGGCTACCCATTGGATAGCCTACGATAATGAAATTCCATTTGCTTATTTGATGACTTCTGAAGTTGAAAAATCAAAAGAATATCCAGAGGGAGCAGTTACTTTAGATTTATTTATTTGCAGGTTGGATTACATAGGGAAAGGATTATCGATACAAATGATTCATGAATTCATCTTAAGTCAATTTATTGATAAAAAAATTGTGCTAATTGATCCAGAAATTTCTAATGAACGTGCTGTTCATGTGTATCAAAAAGCTGGTTTTGAAATTATTGGCGAATTTATAGCCTCATGGCATCCCGTCCCACACTATAAAATGCAGTTATGTATTGATAAACTAAAAAAACAAAAATCATTAGACTAGATAAATTTTTGTATATTACTGGTATTGATTAGGTTTAACCATTGCATCTATCGATTATCGATATGCTACAGGACGTTATGGATTATTCGCTAATAAGGTAAAAATATTAAGTAACGTGAGTTCGACACAAAAGACATTTCTATGCCTTTTGTGTCGTTAACACGTTAAGTAGTTCTTCTGAACTAAACCACTACCCAAGGAAATTTTTAAAAAGTCAGGTGGGGATTCAATTAATGGGAATCCAATCAATACAATTGAAAATATATGTGAGCACATAAAAAAAATTGTTATACAATTAGTAGTATCCTTAGATTACGAGGGCTGTTTTTAGAATTAATATTTGTAGCAGTCATTAAAATTTTTTATTTCTGTTAAAAAAGGAACTGGTTCCCACTACCTATATGTTGCGTTTTACGCGCAGTGTCCCGCTTTGCAAGAACCTAATATTGCAGACCGTTTGGAGCTCGACTATAAATCGCAGAGCGTAGGGAAACAAAATGGATTGCCAGCAAACTCTAAGATACAACTAAGGAATAGTGTAATGAGAATTAATGATATATATACCTTCTTTTTGTGGTGGTTTCTCTTTAGCATTTTCTGGATTTTATTGATTTCCCATGTCACTGTTGCCGAATGTCTTATTGGAGGCATTTTAGCATTTATCATTGCTTTTATACCTCTGACAATGACCAAACTAGGCTACTTTTCATTAAGGATTCGTGGCCATTGGTTTGATACTTTCTTAAAAATTCCTTATAAAATTATTTTTGAAACTTATTTAGTATTTGTAAGAGTTATTACATTTTTTATTAAAGGAAAACAGATAAGAGGCGGTTTCCATACTTTATACTTTAAAGATTTGCATCCCAAAATATCTAATCGAAAACTAGATTTAACCTTGCTAATTTATACATTTTCTATTGCTCCTAATCATTATATTGTATTCATTGATAAGAAAAATAAAAAAATATTGATCCATTCTTTAGTAACTAATAGATAAAGAATATTTTAGTTTTTGTAGTTATTAATAAGGCAGGTTTAAGTGAATATTTGGTTTATCGCAATTCTATTTATGCTTCTAAGCTTATTAATTACAACAGTTGGAATTTTGCGAGGTACGGTTTTAAATCGATTAATTTTTTTACAAGTAAGCAGCAATATAACTACTATAACTGCTTTATTATTATGCGAGTTTTATGGCCGAGCTGCTTATTTTGATGTGCCGTTAACAATGGCTATATTAAGCTTTATTAGTATATTAATTTTTATTCGGTATTTGGAGTGATCAGCGAATGAATTATGTAATAGGAATCCCTCTTTTTTTAGGAGTTGTATTAATACTTCTTTCTAGTATTGCTCTTGTAATTTTACCAACAGCCTATGCTCGGTTGCATTTCCTGGCGCCTACTACCTTAGGGATATTTTTAATTGTAATTTCAATTTTGATCAAAGAAGGACTGAATCAACAAGGGATTAAGTCTTTATTAGTTTTTATAATTTTAATGTTAATAGGACCCGTATTGACTCATGCCACGGCAAGGGCAGGTAAAATGGAAAAAAATCAATGATATTTATAAATCTAATTATCTATCTGTTGCTTATTATTACTGGAACTGGGGTAATATTAACTAGAAACCCATTAAAGCAAACAATTGTATTAAGTTTATTTGGGCTTATTGCTTCTCTATTATTCTTGATCCTGCAAGCACCAGAAGTTGCTCTTTCAGAAATTGTTGTAGGCATGGTGATCATTCCCCTGATGGTTCTACTCTCTCTTATAAAAATAAAAAGTTATAAAGAAATCAATAAAGATGAAGGGGAATAAATGAATAGCACTAGGAAATATTTTTTTTTATTTTCTGCTCTTGGTTTTTTCATCTTTTTAATTCCAGGAATTTTAACGCTCCTTCCTTTCGGCCAGAATCAAAGCGAATATGCAAGAATTGTTCTTACACAGGAGTCAGCTAAAATAAAAGCAACTAATATCGTAACTGCAGTTGCTTTTGACTATCGCGGTTTTGATAGTTTTATTGAAGCAATAATCCTTTTTACGTCAGTTGTTGGTATTATTCTTGTTTTGCGAGTAGGGAAAAAAGAAAGAAAAGAAATTTCAAAGCATATAAACTCTAAGAAACAGCCTCCAAAAATTAGCCCTGCAATTGAGTTTTTTGGTTTGGTTTTTATTGGTTATATTGCTTTTTTTGGTTTTTATATGGTTTTGCATGCTCCATTATCACCCGGAGGGGGATTTCAAGGTGG
The DNA here is from genome assembly GCF_900452415.1 of Legionella cincinnatiensis. Classification (NCBI taxonomy): domain Bacteria; kingdom Pseudomonadati; phylum Pseudomonadota; class Gammaproteobacteria; order Legionellales; family Legionellaceae; genus Legionella; species Legionella cincinnatiensis. The sequence goes on from NZ_UGNX01000001.1 coordinate 935,135, forward strand.
AGTAATCATCAGTTCTGCTTTACTATTAATTTATCTTGCAGGATCCTATTTTGAATTTATCCAGAGGCTTTCATTATATGTTATAAGTCTTGTTGAATCTTTGGGATTGATTAGTTTAATTTTATTGGGAAGCATTCCATTTTTGGAGGGAAACAATTTTTTTTATAATTTTCTTCCTAAAGGAACGCTCGGAAATATATTATCTTCAGGAACGATTTTACCTTTTAATTTATTTGTTGGTATCACTGTTATGGCCAGCATCATTCAAATTTTAAATGAATTTTTAGAACAAGTAGTCATCATTCGCAAAAAGAGTAAGGAAAGATAATAATGGATTATTTGTCTTATTTTGTAGCATTTTGGTTGTTTATTTTCTCTCTCTATGGGATCGTTAGCAGTCGCAATTTAATTCATATGATTAATTGCATTATTGTCTTACAGTCCTCTACTTATATTTTTCTTTTATTCATTGGATACCGTCAAGGAGGCTCTGCGCCTGTTCTTGCGGATAATATACCTCCTGAAAAGATGGTTGATCCGGTAGTGCAAGCCATTGCTCTGACCGATATTGTAGTGAGTGCAGTCGTTGCTGCATTATTATTGGCTATTGCAATACAGGCATATAAGCAGTTTAAAACGCTCGATCCCTATAAATTAATTTCTATAAAAGGTTGATATGTATAATTTGGCTGTTTTGCCCATTCTACTTCCTTTTCTTACGGCTATGATTTTATTAGTGGTTCGGGATGTCTTAAGTAGAAAGTTCTTGGATTCTATTGCATTAGCTACAACACTTGCAGTTACTTTGATTTGTATCCTATTAATGAGGCGTGTTCCTGAGGTGTATTGGTTTGGTAATCAAATTCCCGTAGGGAAGATGGCAGTAGGTATTGCATTCGTTATCGATTTTATAGCAGCTTCTTTAGCAACTTTTACTTCATTTCTGACGTTTACAGTTTTTATTTATTCTTGGAGTTACTTTAAAGCGGTTAGCGGTTTATATCATTCTCTTATGCTCCTTTTTTTAGGAGCTATGATTGGGTTTTGTTTTACCGGTGATCTGTTTAACCTCTTTGTTTTTTTTGAGCTTATGAGTGTGGCTGCATTTGCTTTAACAGCATATAAGAATGAATCACAAAGTGCTTTGCAGGGCGCTCTCAATTTTGTGATTACGAATATGCTGGGTGGCATGTTAATATTATTAGGCGTAACATTTATTTATAGTAAAACAGGGGCATTAAATTTTGCTCAAATAGGGGCTCTGCTCCAAAATCAAACTTTAGACAATATCATCATTACTTCTTTTGTGTTGATGACAATAGGATTTTTAATTAAAGCAGCTATCGCTCCTTTTCATTTCTGGCTTGCCGATGCACATACAGTTGCACCAACGCCTGTATCTGTCCTTTTGTCAGGTATTATGGCTCCACTTGGATTATATGGTTTTTTACGTGTTTATTGGACGATGTATGCGGCGCCGTTACATTCTTTAGATACGGTGGTTACTGTACTATTTTTTAGTATAGGCACTATTACCATTTTAATCGCAAGCATCATGTGTTTTATTGAACGCTCATTAAAACGAATGCTTGCTTTTTCGACTATAAGTAACTCGGGCATTATTTTAATTGGTATATCTACCTTAAAACCACTAGGTATACAGGCTTCTATGATTTATATTCTTGCACATGGTTTTTTAAAGGGTTCCCTTTTTATGTGCAGCGGGGTGTTATTGCATCATTTTAGAAGCGTTGATGAACTTGATTTACAGGGAAAAGGAAAAAAAATACCTTTCATTGGTCTTTTGTTTTTTATAGGAATTATTGGTTTGGCAGGTTTGCCTGCATTTGGGGTTTTTACAGCCAAAAATATGATTGAAGCTTCTATGGATTTGAAAGTTGTTGGGGTTGCCTTTTTTCTTATTCTATTTGAATCAATTGTTACCACCGGAGCGTTTGCACGTGTGTTTGGAAGAGTTTTTCTTGGTTGGGGAATGCAGCAAAAAAATAATTTGGTCACCGAAAATAGCGAAGAGCAAGAAACTCAAGCCACCAAAAAAACTACTCCTATAGTGATGGGTATTCCAATAGTATTATTACTATTAGCACCTGTGGTTCTAAATTATCTCTATTTTTTTAATAACACTTTAAGTACTGCTGCAAATGAATTTCAAAATCGAATTTGGTATTATGCTGTTGTATATAATGAAACATTACCTGTTACACAGCCAGTAAATTATTCAGGAAATTTAAAAAATTATATTTTCGAATTCACGGGGATTTTAATTGCTTTATTTATTGGATTCTTAAATATCTTTAAACATTTTATCCCTTTTAAAATACGTAAAATAACTGATACGATTAATATGCCCTTTATAACAATATTGAAATCATTGCAAAGTGGTTTAATTGGAGATTATCTATCTTGGATTATTTTTGGGACAACTATTATAGGTCTTGCTTTTTTACGTTCAGTATAACTATTACATGATCTTAATAGGGCTTAATTAAGAGGAGTAGGCGCTACCCAAATCCTTTTGAGCCTAGAATGATCTGATTTATTGGAAGCTGGTACTTAAGGCATTTTACGATAAGTAAAATGGATTTTATTCTTACCTATAAGAGATGGACATTTCAATGTAGCAGTATTGAATTTCAATTTATCCTGTCTATACTCAAAATACACTAATAATGCTTTTGGAATGAAAGGCATCAGGTGTATGCACTAAAGCACCCCAGGAAAACCTCCATGGAAATTTATACTAAACATTCTACGCTAAAATTATAATTTAGTTTTATGAAGTCAGATGTCCCTACTGGAATCAATAAGGGAGAAGCTGAATGCCACGTGAAAACTATAAAAAAAATGAAATTAGAGACACTGATGAGAACCCCCAAAATTTAGATGAATATTTAACAGGCTATACGGCGGGTTATCAATTTTCTGGACCTCATCGGCCACTAGAAGAGTCAGAACAGATACTTAAATATCCTTCTGATTTTGATCGTATGTTACATGCTTGGTTAGCAGAAATCACGTTAGGGATATCACCGGCTTCTTTGATACTTGCATATATTGATTGGTTTTTGCATTTATTAGTATACCCTATCAAACAGCAAGAATTGCTCAGAGACGCAAATCGAAAAATTGAAATGTTCTTAAACTACGTGAAATATAGTTTGCTAGGACAGAAATGCGATCCTTGTATTGTACCACAAGAAAAAGACAGCCGATTTGAGAATAGGCTATGGCAAGAGTTACCATTTGCTTTTTATGCACAAGGATTTTTATTAACCGAACATTGGTGGCAATTAGCCACAACCCACATTCATGGTGTAAGTAGGCATCATACCGAAATCGTTAACTTTGTAACAAGGCAATGGTTGGATATGCTTAGTCCGAGTAATTTCCTTCCCACAAATCCTGAAGTGATTAAAACAACGTTGGACGAACAAGGCCAGAACCTGATAAAAGGCTTAGATCATTTAATAGATGATCTCTCCCGTTTTATTCAAAATGAGCTTCCTCGAGATGCTGAGCAATTCAAACTAGGAACCGATCTTGCGACATGTGAAGGTAAAATTATTTACAGAAATTCTTTATTTGAATTGATTCAGTATGTCCCAAAAACCCAAAAGGTATATCCCGAACCCATTTTAATTATTCCGGCTTGGATCATGAAATATTACATTTTAGATCTTTCACCAAATAATTCCATGGTAAAATTTTTGCTAGAGAAAGGCCATACTGTCTTCATGATTTCATGGAAAAATCCAGATAAAGAAGACTCATCACATGGCCTCTCAGATTACCTAAAAGAAGGGGTTATAAAAGCAATTGAAATAGTTTCTAAGGTTGTTCCTAATCAAAAGATCCATGCAACTGGTTATTGTGTTGGCGGTACTATTTTAACAATGGCAGCTGCTTATCTTGCTAAGCATAATAAAAACTTACTTAAATCACTTACCTTATTTGCAACTCAGATTGATTTTGCTGATGCGGGTGAATTGTTGATGTTCATCGATGAAAGTGAGCTTGCCTATTTGGATGATTTAATGTGGAACCAAGGAAATTTGAAAAAATGGCAGCTTTCTGGTGCTTTTAATATGCTTCGCTCTAAGGACTTAATTTGGTCTAGATGGGTTCGAGATTATTTAAAAGGAAAAGAAGAAAAAATGTTTGATTTAATGGCCTGGAATGCTGATGCCACTCGTATACCTTATAAATTACATGCAGAATATTTACGCTCCCTGTATCTTAATAATGATTTGATTGAGCACCGTTATCAGTTTGAAGATACCATTATCGACTTAGATGAGATACGCATACCGGTTTTTGCGGTAGCTACTGAGAAAGATCATATTGCTCCTTGGAAATCCGTTTTTAAGCTTCATGCACTGTTAGCAACAGAATTGACCTTTATTTTAACTAATGGAGGTCATAACGCTGGGATTATAAGTGAACCAGGACATAAAGATCGGAAATTTGAAATTAGGGTATCTAATAGTCGAGATCACTATATTTCCCCTGAAAAATGGAGAGAAAAAGCGGAAAAAAAAATCAGGATCATGGTGGCTAACGTGGCAAAATTGGCTTAAAAATGATTCTCAAGCAAAGACAACTCCTCCCGAAATGGGAGCCAAAGAATTTAAACCAATAGAAGATGCTCCAGGTCAGTACGTCCTGATACGTTAGATGTTTCCTCATGGGATATGGTTTTTGGGTATACAGCATTGGATGCAATTTATGAAAGAAACTTCTTTGAAGACATTAATATTATTACTTGCTATTTTTATCGCATTAATCTTTTTTTTAGCGATTTGGAATGTCTTCCAAAAAAAACATACTCTATTAAGAAACTTTCCTATCATTGGGTATACACGCTATTTCGCGGAATTCTTAGGCGTGTATTTAAGACAATATTTTTATGCTCGAGATCGAGAAGAATTACCTTTTAATCGTACAGAGCGGACATGGGTTTATGAAGCAAGCGAAGATGTAGATACCACTATAGGATTTGGGTCAACTCGGGATCGCAGGCCTCTAAATACCATTTATTTTGTTGATTCTCCGTTCCCAGTTCTTAAACGTGATGTTGTAAAGGCTGATTCAGTCACCATTGGACAGCACTGCAAATTTCCCTATACAACAAACTCTTTAATCAATATTTCAGCAATGAGTTATGGGGCTATTTCAAGTAATGCCATCTTAGCATTATCTCATGGAGCAAAAAAAGCAGCTTGCTGGTTCAATACTGGAGAGGGGGGATTATCTCCTTTTCATTTAGAAGGCGGATGTGATCTAGTAGCACAAATTGGGACTGCAAAATATGGCTACCGTGATGAGGATGGAAATTTATCTGATGAAAAATTAAAAGAAGCAGCGGCTCATTCACAAGTAAAAATGTTTGAAATCAAATTAAGTCAAGGTGCTAAACCTGGTAAAGGTGGGTTGTTACCTGCAAAAAAGGTAACCAAGGAAATTGCTAAAGTTCGAGGAATTAAGCCTCATGAGGACTCCATAAGTCCAAATCGTTTTCCTGAAATTTCAAACTCATTCGAATTACTTAATATGATCCATCATATAAGGGAAATAACGGGTAAGCCTACAGGATTTAAAGTTGTTTTAGGAAATTATGAATGGCTGGACGAGTTATTTCAGGAAATCATAAAAAGAGGAATTGAATATGCTCCTGACTTTATTACTTTAGATGGTGCTGAGGGTGGAACAGGGGCTGCTCCGCTTACTTTAGCAGATTATATGGGATTACCTTTAACAGAAAGTCTTCCTGTTCTTGTTGATAAGTTAATTGAATATGACTTACGTAGTCGTATTAAGGTAATTGCCTCAGGAAAATTAATCACTCCCGGAAAAGTGGCATGGGCGCTTTGTGTGGGTGCGGATTTTGTTAATTCAGCACGTGGATTTATGTTTGCTCTTGGTTGTGTTCAAGCATTGAGATGTCATAAAAATACGTGCCCTACTGGAATTACAACACACAATAAATGGCTCGTAAGAGGTTTAAATCCTCGAAATAAAGCAAATCGTGTGTATCATTATGTAAAAAATCTTACTTATGAAGTAGGAATTATTTGTCATTCCTGTGGTGTAGAAGAACCACGAGAATTAAGAAGATATCACGCACGAATTGTATCTGAGCATGGGACTTCTGTTTCTTTGGCTGATGTGTATCCACCCAAAGAAAGAGGGGCAAAACTTAATAAGAAAACATGAATAATTTTTATATTTTTTATGACAATGAAAGATAAATGGTCTCAGAGTGTTACTCAAAAAAGTCATGCCTTAGATTTAGAAAAAGGTGTTTTTACCTGGAAAGATCCGCAAGAGATCGCTAAATCTTTAATACACTCGGCCGAAAAAAGTACTCGTCGGAAAGGTTCAATTTATCAATCTGCTATGTCTATGCTTAGTTTTTATATTAATCGAGCTGGAAAGAAGCTGGCTCAGGAGCAAAAAGATATTTTAAATAAGGCAAAGGATGAATTAAGAAAACTAAAGGAGACAAAAAATAGATAAACATCTTATTCATTAACTGCATCGTAGAAAATACGAATGTTCGAATTTAGTAATTATAAAATCTTACATGAAAGAAAGGAGACTCGGATGCCCTATAAAAAAATCAATGAACTACCCGATAGCGTTAAGGATAACTTGCCTAAACATGCACAGGAAATTTATAAGGAGGCATATAATAATGCATGGGATCAGTATGATAAGCCAGAGAAAAGGCAGGGAGATCGTGACAGGGAAGAGACTGCGCATGCAGTTGCTTGGAGCGCAGTAAAAAAAGAATATGAAAAAAACTCTGGAGGAGAGTGGGTAAAAAAATAACTGCTGTTGAAGGAGGGTTGGGAAAAATGAGCAACGCTTTTTTAATTTGAATTCAAGCAATGAAGCCGCTTAAATGAGCGGCTTTTTATTTAGAAACCATGCTTCTTTTCTACTGTCTGTAAACGAATTCCTTTCTCTTCAATATCAATCAAACCTCGTTTATAAAGTTGTCCCAATGCACTTTTAAAATTTTTTTTACTCTCAGCAAATATCTGCTGAATTTCTGCAGGAGAGCTTTTGTCATGTAACGCTAAAAAACCATCGGATTGTTCCAGCCTAGAGATAATACGTTGTGCTAATTCATTAATACTGTTTTGCCCTATTTGTCTTAAAGCAACATCAATTTTACCATCTTCACGTATCTTCTTAATGTACCCTTTTATTTTTTTGCCATAGATTAATGGTTGAAAAATATCGCCTGCATGGATTAATCCCCAGTGGCTGTTGTTGATAATTACTTTTCGTCCTAACGGTGTACTATCAGCAATCAGTAGACTAACCTCCTCACCTGACTTAAAGTTAGCTGTTGTCTTATCCAAAAAATAATCGATTTTTGAGCTTGCAATAATGCGTCCCTGATTATCTTGTTTTAAATAGACAAGATAAGATTTTCCCTTTTCCATAGGACGGTGTTGTTCTGGTTTGGGTACCAATAAATCTTTGTCTAATCCCCAATCCAGAAAAGCTCCTACCGGATTCACATCAACCACTTTTAAAAAAGCACAGCTACCTAATTTGGCATGAGGACGCACTGTTGTTGCTATAATTTTGTCTTCTGAATCAAAATAAACAAATACATCTACTATATCACCAACCAAAGCATTTTTAGGTACAGATTTATTGGGTAATAAAATTTCTCCCCACTCTCCTCCTTGAAGATACACCCCAAAAGGAGCCTCCCGTACCATTTTTAATTTATTAAATTGTCCAACTTTTATCATGACAAACTCGCTATCTTGTTTCTCTATCTGGTTTTCTTTATTTTAATGCACAAATACATCAAACAGAAGTGATGTTAATCTACCTTTTTGCCAGTTGGTTTCACACTGATTTTTGCTGGAGTAAGGTTGTTGGTGATACGGGAGACAGTTCTATCTACTCGTCGCTGAAGCATGATTTCAACCATTACGGTTTCATTCGGATGAAGAATTTTGTTAATGTCAGCGAGCGAGGAATGAAAATCAAGTATCTTGTAATAGGCAAGGGCTTGGTCACTTGACTCAGGATATGCCTTAATACGGAAACCCAGATTACCCTGCATTTTTGGGGTATTAATTCCGGCTTCCATAATATCGTAATTAAGAAAATAAGTCAGTTTTCCCCGATCATGTTGGTTTCGCTGGCGGTCTGCGAAAAAACCTGTAGGAAGCGCATACTCGCTATATTGGGGTCCGGCAGTTAGATAAAGATCATACTCGTCAAGATGATTACCCCGGTCATCAATAAGTCGGAATATAATCATAGAGTAGCGATTGGTGATAAACTCACGTTTATACATAAGCATCTTCACAAGTTCTGTATGCTCATTTTTCTGGGTTTCTTTGGTAATCTTATCTAGATCTTTTGCCAATGCATTATAGGAGTCACGATTTCTTACTTGAAGGCATCGCAAGACCCATATAGCCGTAGGATGAGTAGCTGCATTGGCCATAGTAACACTGCGGATGATTCCCATTTTTTTACCGGAATGTGAACACCCCGGCAGAACCCCAAATGCCATTTGTTTTGTTCGTGTCATTTTGGAGACAACAAGATTTTCACCATTATTCCCCTCTTGATGTAACTTTAATAGGCTGTAATTCATATTTGCAGCAGCTACACGCACAACTCCATCAGATCCGGCCTCTCCTGTATAAGAGTTAACAGCGTCATAAAGTTGACGATCAATTTTCTGGCCTGTAAGTACAAACGAATAGATGCCATGAGCAGTGCAATCGTAATCAAGCCAGCTTTCATTAAGTTGCCAGCTCATGTTGCTTCCGAGCTCAAGCCAATCAAGTACATGCTGTCCTGGTTCAATACCTTCAAAAAAACTTTTTATACGACCTAGCCGAGATTTACCAAGTTGAGCAAGCGCAGAACCATGGTTGGAAGGAGCCAGCATGATAAGATGACTTAATGGGCATTTTGCAAGATTATTCTTAAAGTATAAATCCAGCCACTTACGAACAACAGGGCCACCGGTAGAGTGAGTAATACAAGCAAAACGCTGCCCCTCTCGCAGTTTATCAGCAATTTCATCACGTACCGCATGATCAAATGCACGTGCTATATCATCTACTGTCACGGTATCGTCAAAGCTGATATAGCGCCCAAGATAGATATTACCAACTTGAATATTTAGCTTTCCGTCTTTGCTCTGACTTTCAAGCCATTGAGGAAGCTCTCCATAAGTATTGGTATGTGTGACACTCCAACCATGGACGAAGATAACAATCATAATTTTCCTTAACTTATTGTGACATCATCACCAACTAGCACCTATAAATGAGAACCAATATAAGTAATAATGAGTTTATTGGGTACAAAAAATATAAGATTTGTGATCGTATACACAAATAACCTCATATTTGTTAATCCATATCCATAATTTACTAGAGAACACGGTAGAAAAGGTGTTAAGCGAGCTACAGCAAGAGATTTCCATCCCAATGAGTTCAGCTGTTCCAGCCATTGAACTAAGAGTTTATTTTTACTGCAAGGCAACCAGGAAAAACCCAAATAGCGACTTATTGTGAAAGCAAGAGCCGCGCTCACGACTGCACAGAATAAAGTGGTCAAAAAACCATAATAAAATCCAAATATAGCTCCTGATGCTAGAACGATAGGTTCGATAGGCAAAAATAACAATATGGTAAAGCAATAAAGCATAAAAAAACCAATAAATGCATAAGAGCCTAGCCCCTGAACTCTTTGAATGAACATTGGAATATAACCATGTAATTTCCATATAAAAAAAACAAGTACAGTGACGATAAAAACTATTCTCATCCATTTAATCATCAAAAATAAATAATCGTTATTCATTTGGAACATCATAGCTTGTATAGTCGCCGGTATAAGAAACTGGTGGTATGAAGAGTTGCACTTCACTCCACTCCACTATCAGTCATTCTGGGTTACTTGATCATACATTTTTTCTCATGATTAGCAAAAAATTGATTTATTTCTTGAGGAATTTAATGGCGGTATCTTTAAGTGAGCTTTATCATTTGCTAAATCGAAACCATGGAATTGGCTTAAAATGAGCCCATTTTATAAAAATGGGCTCACTCTGTATTTTAGTTATCTTTTATGCTATTAACAAAAGAAGTATAATCATTAGGTAAGCCACCCATAACCTCAGTTTGGCCTTCATTATTTATAAAAACAGTTAGAGGCGTTCCAACTCCTAAACCTGTATAGCGAATGAAAGCTGCTTCATTTTCATTTAATGAACGAATAGCATATGCTGAGGGATTAGTTGATGGTGGGATACCTCCACTTTCGCTTGTTGTATTAAAGTTGTCTTCATTGTAAGCAAAAGCGCCTGCAGGTGTTGCAGAATACCCTGAACCCGGTGGTACTTTTCCATCGAGAATAGCCCAAACTTTGCCTTGTGAGGTGGGCTGTAAAAAACTCACTAGAATCCAATGAATTGATACCTGGCCACTTGTGACATAAGGCTGCATGCCTTCATAAAAATCATGGCAGTAAATACAATTCGGCTCGCCAAAAACATAAATGGTTTTGGGCGCATTCGGATCCCCCTCTACAAAAGAAGCTAAAGAGCGGACCACATCATATGAAAAATTAGAAGGAACCTCTCCATTAATTCCATAACTACTCAGCGGAAGATTGCTTATATAATCCAGGAAAGTTGTCACTGAATTATTAACACCAATTACTTGACCACCAACTACGGCATAACGTTGAAATTGATCAATAAAAACAATTTGATTCTCTGCTGTTTGATAGGCTAGGAGATTCGCTACATCATTAGATGAAGCGGGATCAGTATATGGATTATAGGGTGGGGTAAGCGGGATTCTCGTAGTAGTACTTAAAAGCAACATAATTTCTGCGGGATTACTTACAATTTGTCCGTCTATAATTAAAAATTGACCATTCTCATCTACAAGTCCTTTTTGTGGGGCCCAGTGAGATTCTGGAGGAAAAGTAACCTCATACTTGAGTAAATCACTGAAGTGAAAACGTGTTTCCACTTCAGGTGGAGCAAAAAAAATACTGCCATAAGCAAGACTAACAACTAATTGAGCAGGAGTAAGTACCTGAACATCTAAACTATCAACTCGACTTGGCTGATAACATTGATTAGGGTTTCCCTGAGAGCAAAGCACTGGACCACCCTTTACAGTTCCGGATAGCCCACCATTTACATATAAAGTCAAAGTACATGATTCATGAGCGCCTAAAGGAGAAGTGCATCCTGAAGGAGTAATACCGCGTATAAGTTTCATTTGTAAGAGGTGCGATTTACTTGACTGATTAGTCACCGTATATTGGACTGAGGTAGTATCTGTTGGACCAATAGACACCTTAGGTGGAAATTCGGGAACAGGAGTTAAAGTCCATACAGGACTAGCCTGTACTACAGCAGTAAAACAAAAAACACTAAGGCCAATTCCAATTTGTTTTATTAAACAAGATAATTTCATATCCATTCCTTATGCAATGTAAGTGAGATTAAACATAACTCCATTAGTGTATAGATGAGTTAAAGAAAGACCACTATTTAAAGTTTGTTCTTGTCGAATGCCAGATAAAAAGTTTACGTTTTGCTTATATTTTCCCAACAGGCCCAGCGCTAATTGCACTTATCCAAGTCCAACTGGGTACTACAGACCCCTATAGTGCCTGCTAATGCACTGCTAGTTGCAAGGCTTGCTGATAAAGCAAGTATTAAAGAATTTTTATTCATTAGAACTCCCTAAATGTAAAAAACAAATAGCAGCGAGTGAGATTTGAAGCAAGACCGCTTTGTTTCTTACCATAGCTATTCTCTCTTTTTTTTCAAAATTTAGGTGGAACGATCATTTGTAGGTATCGATATAGAGGAATATCCGGATTGGTTCCACCCCAAATAAAAGGGCATTTTAATCAAGTTAGCCTAGACTAATTCTTTGATTTGACAGTTAAATGGAAGATTAAAATACCTAAAAAAGATTGTACCTTAAATTTGCCAGAATATTCTATATAAAAGAATGAGTGGAGAAAACCTGGTATATATTGAAGTGCGCTATCGCTGGGTAGTTCGCTCTATTCATTGCGGTAATAAGAAACTGCACCAAAATGATGGTCTTATAAAATGCGTCCTTTGTTTTTCTGAAATTCATACCAATTTATTATTGTGGCGGTATTGTGCAGATAAAATAACTTTAACTTTATTTATTGCCAAAAGAGTACAAACGTTAAATATCTCATAAATTTAATAAATAATTTACTGATATAAATTAACCAAAATTTTGCCTTAATTTATGTTGATCTTACGTTAAACGAAATATTATAAAATCTTACCCCACTTAGTATTTAATTCACATCAGCCAGATAAGATTATTTGAATTAAAACAGCAAGGCTGGGTTATTTTGACCCAACAGCAGGGTGGGATGGTTCATTAGAACCCAATATTACTATATAATATACGCATGTTACGAGCTTAGAGAGTAGATGTGCCTTATAACAAAGTATTTCCACTAATGGGGGTTGGTACCTTTATTGGTGTGGAAGCAGATCGCATTGAAAATGTAGCACAGCGAATGGCAGCTGTTAAAAATACAGTGCTTAAAGCTTTGGAGCTAGGCTATCGACATATCGATCTTGCATTAAGCTACGGCAATTTACCTGCAATTGGTGCGGCATTGCAGCAAGCGATGAAACCCAAAGCGGAGAGTGGTTTGGGCATCTCTCGTGATGAATTATGGCTTACTATGAAATCAGATCAGTATAAGCCTGAAAATATTCAATCTTACCTGGACACCTTAGGCGTAGAGTACATTGATACGTTTATGCTTCATCATCCTTACACAGATCATATTTTCGGTAGTGAACAACAACTGACGAATACATGGGTGGCAGTAACATCTCTTTTAGGTGATAAAGTTAAAACGGTAGGGGTGTCTAATTGCTATCCAGGCCATCTTTCACGATTAGTAGCTGTATGTGACAAGCATCAATTGCCTAAGCCATTCAGCAACGAAGTGGAGTCGAATTTATTATGTCCTAATGATGCAACCATTAAATTTTGTCGAGACAATGGGATACAAGTTATTGCTTATTCACCGCTGGGCTACAATATGTCTTCTATGATACTCGAGTCCGAAACCTTAGTAACAATTGCTGATAGTATGGATGCAACACCTACTCAGGTTGCATTGGCATGGCATATGGCGCGAGGCGTGGCAGTGATTCCTAAATCAATTCATACGGCGAGACTTCATGAAAATTTGGCGGCATTGACCTATGTTGGTGATATAGACATAAACAAACAGGGACAATTGTCTACAATAGCTATTGACGGTATGGATGCTGTGACTGAAACGGCAGCAGCGGCTAAAGCGCATGCTGAGTCATTAGTTTGGGTTGTGGCTGAACCTGAATTAGATTCAGAGGTAGATGATGAAAATGCACAGGCTACAAGGTTTAAATGCGGTTAAAATTTTTCGTTGAGAATCATTTGATATCCATCAGGCTGCACGCTTCCTAATTCCCAGTTAAAATAAAGATCCTGAACATGTATTAGCTGCATTAGCTAGTTGATAATTGAAGTCTTAACCATTTCTATAAATTACTGGATTTTGCGTAAGGGCGCAAACTCCGGAGCATTCGGCCTAATGAATAATTTGGGCTATATTGCTGACCTGCGCCTGAAATTCAGATTTTTGCCGTTATGATATTTTTTGCAACACAGCCGAATTAATCAACCAGGCAAAGCGACGCCAAATTGATGTGATTATTGTTTGGAAATTGGATCGGTGGGGATGCTCTGTTAACGATCTTTTTCATACATTGAATGACCTAAATAATCTTGGTGTTGGTTTTATTTCTTTGACAGAGGCTCTTTCTCAGTACTGCAACTGGCAGAGCAATGGCTGGGTTATTAGCTATATTTGCAGAATTTGAACGTGAAATATTATGTGAACGAGTTAAGGCTGGGATCGCTCATGCAAGACAAAAGGGAAAAAATCATGGATAGCCAGTAATAATTAAAAAACATGAAGAAAGAATACAAGAGTTATTTAAATCTGGGTTTAGTAAGTCCGAAATTGCTAGACAACTTGGTATTGGTAGGAATTTGTTGGAAAAACTATTTGCATGAAATCAAAAGCTTTTTTCATTGCTTTAAGCGTATGTAATGATTTTGATTCATTTTCAACTCTATTAGATACGTTAGAACCTAAAATGATCGTATTAGCAAATCAGATACTGCAGGGGTACAGCGTGGTTTAGAGTTTTTAAGAGGTCTTCCCAAAGCCACAGATTTTACAAGAGACAAAGAAATGCGTGCAACAATGCTCGAGAAATCAACTACGCCTGATGGTGATGTTATGCGTGCTTTAGTTACACAATTTGAAAATCAATTTGTTATTAATGATAACTTCGAAGACAATCTTCAGTGCCGCATTATGTAATACTCATTCTCTCTTGTATAGTTACTATTCAGAAAGGGAGAAATTTTTAAATTTATTTGTAATTTTAAAATCAAAAAACTATTAATCCTCTATTATAATGAAAAAAATTATTCATTTTTTACATTAGATAACATCTTGATATTAAAATAAACATGAAACGGTCCTTTTCGTCAGAATCCCGGCTGAACCTCAAATACAGTCCCAGGATATCTTTTTATCGTCTGAATTTAAAGCAAGAACCCATTTGAAAATGGATTTCCTGAGGATGTTAAGGGACTAGAATGTACCCTATTCTGGTGCATTTAGATGGGCGCCAAGTGAATTAATTATTTACAAATATTATATTAATTGTATAATTTGCATTATTTTGATGCATTGAGGTAAATATGGCAAATAAGAAATTTTTTGGCGTTGCGCAAATTGGTATAAAAAATGATAACTCACTAACGCTTGAAGATTGCGTAAAAGGAATTCAGGAAGGAAAATTAGGGCCTTTCAGCCCAATTCCCCAAAAGGAAAGAGATGTTGCCCCTATTTATCGTACGTTACATCTGCGGCACTCCCTTCAGGTATATTTAGGATATCAGAACAGAGAAGCTGCCCGTATGAAGTCGATACAGACGCCCAATCCAGGTAAAGTTATGATAATTTATGAAGGCGTTTCTTTAAGTAATGGATTGATTCAAATTAATAATTTTACTGTATGCCGTAATAGCTCTCATTATTCCTTTCCTACACCACTTCACTTTAGGTTGGTAAAGAATGAGGGACCTCTTATGGGAGATATTTTTCTTAGACCTGCCGAAAATGCATGTTCTCTCCAAGATTTAGCTGCAAAAACTTTGGCAAAAAATCCAACCTTTTTTAATAAAAATAAGGCAAGCGAGCTAGCTATAGAACAAGTTAAAGAAGCTGAAGAAAGTCTAGCCATTGCACCTTTAGTGCCAATATTAAAGAAGTCTGGGGCATATATTTACCCCAAGAAACAGCAACTGGCTTCTTTGCAGGATTTAGCAGCCGTAACTTTGGCGAAACATCCTTGCTTTTTTAAAGCAGAGAATGCAACTCGAGCAGCTATATTTAAGGTTAACGAAGCTAAAAAGCATCTGCCAAGCCCAGCTTTTAATGGCCTTTAAAAAACCAATACCTCGACTCGATTCTATTTATCTAGTTCAATTGAGTCTGTCAAAATGATGATGCAATTTCTAGTAAGTGCAAGTCACTCAAATGAGTAAGCGTATTACGCAACCTCTCACTCTCTAAATTTAATACTCTGCCCTGAAAATCATTAATTTTGAAATTAAATCACCCGCTCCTCCAAGATTATCTTAGTGGAAGAAAAACTACTAAGCGAGATGTGCCTGAAAAAACGCGATTGAATTCTTTGAATCAATAAATGATTAAGAGGCTGGTTCTTATTAGACAATGAAAATTATTAGCGTTAAAGAAAATTGGATTTTGAAAGGGACTCTTGAGTACGGTTTATCAAAGTAAATTCGGCTCTGTTGCAAAAAACATTGATAAAGATACTTAATAATATAAGATCGCCTTATGTTTTTTTTCTAAAAAAATTGTACTGGTCGAAGGAGATATGGATCGTTACTTCTATAGGGCAATCCTTCAATTATTAAAACCAGAACACATTCAAGAAGTTGCAATTTTAGATATTCATGGAAAAGGAAATTATGAGAAATGGAAATTATTTTTTGAAAGTTTTGGTTTGGATATTTATTATATAGGCGATTTTGATAATGTATTTACACTAGATTTTTTGAGAAATAAATTAATAAATAGAGAAATAAAGAATAAAGCTGAAGGCGATATCCAGGACTGACGTGGTCAAGTAAAAGTTTACAACCCAGTTAAGCAGCCTTCATTAAAATTTCTATCTTTTGTTCGAATTGGTTCGGACTCTGATATCCCAAATAAGAGTGCAATCGATTGCTGTTATAGAACATTGTGATGTAGTTCAAAATATCTTGCTGAGCTTCCCAGCGCGTTTGATAATTGCGCCATTGAACTCGTTCTTGCTTTAAGCTACCAAAAAAGCTTTCAATAACACTGTTATCCCAACAATCGCCTTTTTTACTCATGCTTCCAACACAATGGTGTATTTTGATTAAATTCCGATACTCCTTACTTGCATATTGTGCTCCTCGATCAGAGTGAACAATTAAACCAGGCGATGGTTTTCGTTGCCATATAGCCATATTCAGTGCGTCACATACCAGAGAAGCTTTCATTCTCGAGCCCATGCTTCCAACCCACGATCTTTCGTGAAAATAAATCCATAACAACGGCTAAATACAGCCAGCCCTCTTGAGTCCAGACATAAGTAATATCTGAAACATAGGCTACATTTGCTTCAGCTACATGAAATTGCCTATTTAAAACATTTTCATAAACCGGTTGTTTGTGTTTACTGTTAGTAGTGACTTTGTATTTTTTCCGGTAACGAACAAAAACCTCTGCTTCTTTCATTAAGCTTTGAGTTCTTCGTCGTCCTACTGGATAGCCCAATGCATTTAATGCCTTCCTCATTCGGCGACTTCCATAACAATAATGACTCGACTCAGCTATCTTTTTTATCCACTCTATCAATTCATCATGTAGGGGATCTTTAGGTTTATTGTTCTGGCGTTTTTGATAGCTATAATAGCTTTGTCGAGTTACGCCCAGTAGTTGGTACAATACGCCAACAGGCCAGATCTTCTTGTGTTGGGCAATAAACGAATATTTTACTTCGTTTCCTGAGCAAAGAAGACCGCCGCCTTTTTTAATATTTCTTTCTCCATCTTTAGGCGTTTATTTTCTTCTTTTAACCGGCGAATTTCTGCTTGCTCTGCACTCAGCTTTCCATTGCCCCGAAATGCCTCACTAGCAGGTTCTTGGTATTCTCTAATCCAGCGACTAAGAAGAGCTTGATGAACCCCTAAACTTTTAGCTGCCTCTGTGCAACCATAGCCTTGATCTAATACAAGACTAACTGCATCAAGTTTAAATTCTTTTGAATACTTCTTTCTTACTGCCATTATCTTCTCCAGTTAAGTACATTATCTCTTAACTGGGCTGTCAAAATCTATTAGACCACGTCAGTATATCTTGGCTTACAGAAATCAAGCCTTTTATACTTATGATGAATTGACGCACTCTGATACATTTATCATTTGGAAATATATTTGGCTTTTCAAAAAATATTTAGGTGTAAATAAAACTTGTATTTTGCTAAATATAAAAACAAAAAATGTATATTCATGTCCCGAATGCGATTATGGAAAATCATCATTAGGTGAGAGTAACGAATGTAATTTTGCCTATTTTTTAGAAAATACAAAGACATTATTTTGTCCTATCTGTGAAAGTAAATTTCTTTTAACTGATATCACTTGTGAAAACGAAAAATGCGCTTCAAATAATGTTGTCTCGAATAATGACTGGGGCGATTTTTGTTTGGACTGTTTATCATTTAACAAATAGGAAGTGACTATTCTTATTTGAGTTAATTAACTCATAATTTTATTAAATTAATTAACCATGAAAATTTAACCTGATTTTTTAGCCAGGTTTTCTTTTATTTTCCGTTTTGTAAAAAGATATTCTAGGGAGGCAAGAAACCGCCCGTTTGTTATACCTCTTTAAATTCGACTGTATTGAAACGTAATCATATGAGAAAATTACGAAAACATGATAATGAAGGTTTATGATGGGAAAAATACAATCCGCACATATTCACGATCAAAATTTTGAGGACATCGTTAAATTAATTACCTCTTCAAAAAATAAGGCATATCAAGCGGTTAACACTGTATTAATAGATCTATATTGGCGTATTGGTGAATACATTAGTCGAAAAATATCACTTGCTGAATGGGGTGAAGGAGTAGTTGAACACCTAGCAAGCTATATATCTCGGACTCATCCCGGAATTAGAGGTTTCACACGGCCCAACCTTTTTAGAATGAAACAATTTTATGAAACTTATCATAATGATCAAATTGTCTCACCGCTGGTGAGACAATTACCTTGGACGCATAATTTGATTATTATCAATCAGAGTAAAACTAGGGAAGAACGAGAATTTTATTTACATAAATGTCTTCAAGAAAAATGGAGTAAAAGAGAGTTAGAGCGACAATTTAAATCCGCGCTCTATGAACGATCCGTATTAAGTCCTGTACAGATTTCAGGAGCTTTAGAACAATCTCATCCAGAAGCAAAAAATACGTTTAAAGACACCTATATGGTTGAGTTTTTAGGTCTTCAGGATGATCATGAAGAAATAGATCTTCATAGAGCCTTATTAAAGAAGCTCAAAAACTTTTTAATTGAATTAGGTAAGGATTTTTGTTTTGTTGGAACAGAGTATCCACTACAAGTAGGCGGAAGAGATTTTTTAATAGATTTGTTATTTTTTCATAGAGGGTTAAATTGCTTAGTTGCTGTAGAACTAAAAGTAGGGCGGTTTGAACCTGAATATCTAGGAAAGCTATCCTTTTACCTGGAAGGGTTGGATCAAACAGTGAAAAAAGCACATGAGAATCCTTCTATAGGATTATTATTATGCGCGAGTAAAGATAAAGAAGTTGTCGAATTTTCATTAAATAGAACTCTATCACCCGCATTGATAGCAGAGTATCAAATTCAACTTCCTGATAAAAAATTATTGCAAGCAAAATTGCACGAGCTGCTATCAGATGATGAATAAGAAATAAGATTGTCTCGCCAGTGGTGAGACAATCTTATCTGAATCAGAAATACCATTTTCAACATTCTTTAGAGAATGTAACAGAGAGGGTAGGGCTAGTTTAACCCAAGACCTAAATAGACCAATTAAGTCTGATTACTTCGAAAAGTAGACTTTAAGCAGAAAACTGACTCGAAATAGATCAATACTTGAAAAACCGATTTATTTTGCCTCATAAACCATAACGTTCGCAAAACCCCCGTTTATTACATACCAAAACTACGCCATTGACTTACTTCTATTTAAGTTATATACTTTACCTATCAAAAGAAAAATAAGAATAGCAATGATTTTTATTGAAACTCAAATTTTTACAGAAGACGTGAAGGACTTATTATCTGATGAGGAGTATGCTGAGTTTCAAGAGTATCTTGCGAATAATCCTTTAGCTGGAGATGTGATTCAGCAAACCGGCGGGCTACGAAAAGTTCGATGGTCATCTCAAGGCAAAGGAAAGCGAGGTGGTGTTAGAATTATTTATTATTATGTAACTCCTGCTTCACAAATAAGGCTCTTACTTATTTATAAAAAAGGTATTCAAGATGATCTGACTGCAGATCAAAAGAAAATGTTACGGCAATTAAATGAACGGTGGTAATCATGGATAAAAAATTATTTGAACGATTATACGAAAGTATGACCCAGATGAATGAAATTATTGATGGTGAGCGCGCTCCTTCACGAGAGTTTGTAATAGATGCTGTTCATGTAAAAGAAATTAGAAAAAAAACAGGCCTAACCCAAGAAAAATTTTGTCATTTAATTGACGTAAATATTGGAACATTAAGAAACTGGGAGCAGGGAAGGAGGGAACCAACAGGTCCCGCAAAAGCTCTTCTTCGAGCAATAAATAAAGATCCTGAACATGTATTAGCTGCATTAGCTAGTTGATAATTTAACCATTTCTATGAAAAAGTGCCGACAGTGTCGGCACAATTCAAAGTTTCTCCAAAAGCGCTTTCAACTAAAAAATATGGAAAACCAGTTTAGTGTTGGTACACTAAATGATATTAGACGATTATACTTGCAAATTAGCCACGCGCTGCGTGGCTAATCTATTGAAATAGGATTAATCCGAATTTGAGCTGGATTTATCACCAAGCATTAATGGGGAGAAGAAGCGCATGTTATAATATTAAATTAGGTCTGATCATCGTGAAACCAAAAGATAGGAGGGGAGAGGCTACATCAGCAAATAACATCTAAAAAGGCTGATTACTGTGAAAAGCAGACCGCGATAAAAAGTAATTTAATTAAGGACAAAGATAACTATATAGAAACTATTTATCACTCACAAACGTGCAATTGTCTGCACTTAAAAGGTTGATAATTTTAAAATTAAAATAAAAGCTAAACAACAAAATAATTTTTTAATAGATATCAAGATAAGTCGGGTAACAGGATCGAGTCGCCCCGATCCCGTCCCCTAAGAACGTAGCGTGCGACTTTCACCGCACTACGCTCAAGCCTTTCTAAGGCGAAAATCACCCAGCAGTTATTCGTCAGTAATTACATTCCGTTGCTTATCCAATTTTCATTGGATAAGGGAAATATCTTTTATTAACTTCTGTCTATTTTCGAAGTATTCCTTGTACTCCAGTAAATAGAGATTAGCAGCGGTAAATAAATAAAAATGCCTTTATTTTCATATGGTTAAATGGATTTATTTTGTATTTTTTACCGTTGATTCACCATAGGTTCACCACCGACATACCTTTATACATAAGTTTACAGCCGATTTTTTCCGTTTGCATTCAACATTCGGGTTACTTGATAACACTTTCATCTACTATTCAGCAATCTTTTCAAAAAAAATAGCCCGGAGGTTATAGGGATTAATAGATGTATTGCGACAAAGATTTTAAATTAGTTGCCATAAGATTTCTTTTCAATCGTCAAAACGCATTCAATTTGCACCCTATAATGACAATTCGGTTGGGGGACACCAAAACCCCATTGATTTCATTGGTCGGAGTGACAAGAATCGAACTTGCGACCCCTGCCTCCCGAAGGCAGTGCTCTACCAGGCTGAGCTACACTCCGTGTTGGACGATGAAATTCCTCTGTCCTGTTAATGATCGAAACTAATAGCTTCTTAGTAATGCAAATTGTGCGAGCTCTATAAGTGCATTTTTATATTTTGAGTCAGGCAGTAATGTTAAGCTGGAAATTGCGGTATTGACTTCTTTGGCTGCAATTTCTTTAGTGTATTCTATAGCCTTAGTTTCTTCCAAAGCATCGAGAATTTCAGGTAAAAAGTCCAGTGTGCCGTGTTTTAGGCTTTCTTCAATTTGTTGTTTTTGTACTTCTGTTCCATGTTGCAATGCATAAATTAACGGTAAAGTGGCTTTTCCATCTGCAAGATCATCTCCTATGTTTTTGCCAATCGTTTTTGCATCAGAACAATAATCCAGGGCATCATCTATAAGTTGAAACGCATTTCCTAGATGTAAACCATAAGCATAAAGAGCATCTTGCATTTCCTTAGAGGCGTTGCTAATTATTGGACCTATACATGCAGCAGCCGCAAATAATAAGGCTGTTTTGGCACGAATTACATCGAAATATTCCTCAAAGGTTAATGCAGGATTATGGCGGTTCGTTAATTGTTTGACCTCGCCACAACTGATTTCAAGTGCTGTCCTGGCGAAAAGCTTAAGTACCTCGGAGTTATTTATATCAACCATTAATTCAATGGATTGAGTAAAAAGATAATCGCCAACTAAAATACTTGCTTTGCTTCCCCAGATATTATTTGCTGTTTGGCGTCCTCTTCTCAACGTAGACTCGTCAATGACATCATCATGCAATAAAGTTGCGGTATGAAAAAACTCTACCATTGCAGCTAGATCAATATGTTCCTGGCCTTGATAACCACAGGCATGACTTGCTAAAAGCACTAACAATGGACGTAATCTTTTTCCTCCACTTTCAATCATATGGTGGGACATTTTATCAATTAGGCCAATTTGCGATTCAATTTTATTAATAATTAAATTATTAACGGCATTAAAATCGTCATTAATTAGCGCCCGTATGCTGTCAATCGCCATTGTTTGTCCTCTACGACTCAATCAACAAATGCTAAGGTTGAGCATAAGAATTGTCAAGTAAAACTGGGCTTGGATTAATTATACATTAAAGCGAAAATGCATAACATCACCATCACAAACGATATACTCTTTGCCTTCTAAACGTAACTTGCCTGCCTCTTTAGCACCTTGCTCGCCACCACACTGGATAAATGCATCATAAGCTATAACCTCGGCACGGATGAAGCCTTTTTCAAAGTCCGAATGGATTACTCCTGCGGCTTGGGGAGCAGTAGCTCCTTTAGAGATGGTCCATGCTCTTACTTCTTTAACTCCAGCAGTAAAATAAGTTTGTAATCCTAATAGTTCATAGCCTGCTCGGATTACTCGATGTAAACCGGGTTCACTTAAACCTAAATCTTCCATAAACTCTTGGCGATCAGCTTCCTCTAATTCTACGAGCTCTGCTTCAGTTGCTGCACATAGAGCAACAATACTTGCTTTTTCTTGAAGCGCCAATTCACGAACTTGCTCCAGTAACGGATTATTTTCATATCCATTATCATCAACATTTGCGATATAAAGGACGGGCTTTGCTGTGAGTAAGAAAAGTCGACGTGAAATGGGTTCTTCTTCAGCAGTGAGTTCAAGGGTACGAACTGGATAACCCTCATCAAGATGCGCTTTGATTTTTTCTAATGTTTTCATTTCAAATAGCGCTTCTTTATTGCCACTACGACTGTTTTTTCCGGCTTTTAATAAGGCTTTTTCCAGAGTTTCCATGTCCGCTAAAGCCAATTCTGTGTTAATCACTTCAATATCGCTTAGGGGATGGACATGGCCTTCTACATGAACTACATCTGTATTTTCAAAGCAACGTACTACATGGGCAATTGCATCTGTTTCACGAATATTGGCTAAAAACTGATTGCCTAAACCTTCTCCTTTTGAGGCTCCTTTCACAATACCTGCAATATCAACAAATTGCATGGTTGCTGGGAGCACTTGTTGAGGTTTGACGATTTTACTTAAGGCATCAAGACGTGGATCAGGAACAGTCACAATGCCTACATTGGGCTCAATAGTACAAAAAGGATAATTTGCTGCTTCAATACCCGCTTTAGTCAGAGCGTTAAATAAGGTTGATTTACCAACATTGGGCAAGCCCACTATTCCACATTTAAATCCCATATGTAGTACCTCTAAAAATGTTATATTTAGGATGATGTGTGCAAAAACTCACACAAATCCTTAAGCGTTTAATTGATTCATTGCTTTGGCTAAATCATCAGAGAAGATGAATGGCATTACAGCAATACCCCTATCAATCGCGTCATAAGTTAATTGTCTTTCTTGTGCTGAAGGTTTACTGAGCACAAATTGATGGACTAAGTCTTTATGTCCAGGATGGCCAATCCCAATACGCATACGGTGAAATTCCGTACTCCCTAATTGAGCAATTATATCTCTTAAGCCATTATGACCTCCATGGCCTCCACCTGTTTTAAGTTTAATGCGTCCTGCAGGTAAATCTAACTCATCATGCACGATTAATATCTCGTTAGGTTGAATACGATAAAAATGGCTTATAAGTCGGGTAGGTTGTCCACTATGATTCATAAAAGTGGTGGGTAATGCCAATTTACACAGATGTTGATTTAATTCTAGATCAACCAGCTCAGCCTGCATCTTTTTTTCAAGTTTAAAGAAAATACTATATCGTTGTGCTAATGCTGAGACTAGCCATTCTCCCACATTATGACGAGTATGCTCATAAGCTGAGCCTGGATTACGTAAACCGATAATTAGTTTAATGGCCATGGATTATAAGCTCTTTGCTATGGTCGTAATTTTGGACTTATGTTGCTTGGGTGAAGCAGAGTGAGCAAGGAAAAATAGGTTTCCAAGCTTTTCTAGGTTCACCCAGGTTATATTTATTGCATGATGTAACAATAAGAATATAAATTTTTTATTCTTCACCTTTCTCAGCGTCAACAGTAGGTACAGCTGATGCTGGGACTTCTGTTGTTTCCTCTTCTTCTGATGCTGCACTTACTTTAGACATATGAATACTTACCACAGGTGCATCATGACTTCCATCAGTAACATCAACAGTAAGTTGGACTCCTTTAGGTAATTTTAAGTGAGATAAGTGAACTACATCATCAATTTTAACTTCGGACATATCTACATTAATAAATTCAGGTAAGTCTTTTGCTTGGCAGCGGACTTCTACTTGAGTCATCGTGTGGTTAATCATACCACCTGCTTTAATGCCAGGGGCTTTATCTTCATTAATAAAATGAATAGGGACTAATTTAACGAGGATATCCGTTTTAGAAACACGTTGTAAATCCATATGCATAACAACAGGCTTATACGGATGTCGTTGTAATGCCTTTAAAATAACATGTTCTACTTTACCATCAACGGTAATATCGAAAACACTTGAGTAAATACTTTCAGTTTCCAACGCTTTGATTACTTTATTATGTTGAAAATGAATAGAGGTAGGTTTTTTATCACCACCATAGATTACGGCAGGTACTTGATTTTCAAGACGACGTAGGCGGCGGCTCGCACCTTTCCCCATATCCGTTCTTGTTTGAGCTTCTAAAAGAATGTTTGACATTATATACTCCCAAAATTGATATGAATCCTTTGAAATTCAATCCGCGACCAGACTAAATACCGGATAAAAATCCGGAAAGGGTGGCGAAGTATACAATATTTTAAAATGAACTTGAAGTCATAGTCATAATTTCATAGAATATGCGACTTTATTGAATTTTTGATAGCCAAGCAGGCGAGTTGGAGAAAAATTATGTATGCAGTAATCAAAACTGGCGGTAAGCAATACACCGTGAAGGAAGGTGATGTATTAAAAATTGAATTACTGCCTGAAGATGTTGGCAATGAAATACAATTTGAAGAAGTATTAATGTTAGCTGATGGGGATAAAATTGTTTGTGGCTCTCCATTAGTTGATAAGGCTACAGTGAAAGCTGAAGTGCTGGATCATGGTCGCCACAAAAAAGTTAAAATCATTAAGTTTCGTCGTCGTAAGCACCACAAGAAACAAATGGGGCACAGACAATATTATTCGCAAGTTAAAATTACTGCGATAAGTAAGTAAGAGAGGATAGCAATGGCTCATAAGAAAGCAGGTGGTAGTACTCGTAACGGCCGCGATTCGAATCCCAAGTACCTTGGTGTGAAACGTTTTGGTGGTCAATTTGTTAATGCAGGCGAAATTATTGTAAGACAACGTGGCACACGTTTTCATCCAGGACCTGGTGTTGGATGTGGTCGTGATCATACTTTGTTTGCTTTGGTTGAAGGTTTGGTTCAATTCGTTGTTAAAGGAAGCAAAAATCGTAAGTATGTAACCATTGTTGCAGAACAAAAAGAAGAAACTGCAAATTAAGTCTGAGTCATTCCAGTTACTTCGGAATAGATAAATTGCAGCTTAGCTGCAATATTCTCAGATTTTTAAGAAGTTTTCAGTTTTTGCTGTGCTAGGATTTTTGTTATCTCCTAATGCAATATCGTCTTTAGCCCCGGCAACGGGGTTTTTTATTTTGGGGTAGGCCATGAAGTTCGTTGATGAAGCAGTAATAAAAGTGGAAGCAGGCCATGGAGGAAACGGTTGCTTAAGCTTTAGACGCGAAAAATTCATACCCCGTGGTGGTCCCGATGGTGGAGATGGTGGAGATGGTGGCAGTATTTACTTTGAAGCCAGTACCAATTTAAATACACTCATTGATTTTCGCTATACACGTCACTATAAAGCAGGTAATGGTCAGCAAGGAATGGGTGGAAATTGTACCGGAAAAAAAGGTGATGATTTAATTATTAAAGTTCCGGTTGGCACTCTGATTTATGATACAGATACTGATGAATTGTTAGGCGATATTAAAGACCCTAATGTTCCAGTATTGATTGCCCAAGGCGGTTTTCATGGTTTAGGTAATACGCGTTTTAAAAGTAGCGTTAATCGTTCACCACGCCAAACAACTCAAGGAAGCTCAGGGGAATCAAGGAATTTACGACTGGAATTGCGAGTTTTGGCGGATGTCGGATTATTAGGATTGCCTAATGCAGGAAAGTCAACTTTAATTCGCGCTGTTTCAAGCTCAAAAGCGAAGGTTGCTGATTATCCTTTTACCACCTTGCATCCTAGTTTAGGTGTGGTCAGTGTTTCTTCTCATAAGAGCTTCGTTATGGCGGACATCCCAGGCCTAATCGAAGGTGCTTCTACTGGAGCAGGCCTTGGTCATCGTTTTTTAAAACATCTTTCTCGTACTTGTGTCCTTTTACATGTGATTGATGTAGCGCCTGTAGATGGCAGTGATCCTGTAGCTTCGGCCCAAACGATCATTAATGAGTTGGAACAATATAATCCAGAGCTACTCAAAAAAAATCGATGGTTGGTGTTGAACAAAATGGATATGTTACCTGACGCAACAAGTCGAGAAGAAAAAATGCAGTCTATAGTGACAGGACTCAATTGGAAAGATAAAGTATTCGCCATTTCAGCAATCAGCGGTGAAGGAACGCAACAATTATGTTATTCGCTTATGCAATTGATTGATGAGATGAAAGAGTCGGAAGCATAACTGTTTTGAAGTCGCTACTCTTGATACGGCCAAATTCATAGACCATGCACTTTGCTTTTCTTAAATGGTTTAATCCCATTATCTGGCTTTTTCAAGATTTTTACTTGTAACTCTAGTTCCGGGTGTAATGACTTTTTGGTGATGTAATTTTGAATCCTAATAAAAAATTTCTTAATATTTTCGAGGACCTAGGATTAATTTCAGCGTATATCCTTTTGATATAGTTTACAGTGTTTTTTTCTGAGCCTATGATATATGTAACATAAATCAAAAGAGCTTATCATGTCTCCACGAGGTGGAAAAAGAGAAGGAGCCGGGCGTCCTAGAGGCGAGCCTACCAAAATCATTCGTGTACCGGTATCTCAGCTTTCGGATTTTGCGCGATTAAAGGGGCAATCTGATTATCAACTCCCCATATTTTCCAGTAAAGTGCAAGCTGGATTTCCATCACCTGCCGATGATTACATTGAAGGGTATCTGGATTTAAATACTAAGTTTATCAAGCA
Source organism: Legionella cincinnatiensis (assembly GCF_900452415.1). Taxonomy (NCBI): domain Bacteria; kingdom Pseudomonadati; phylum Pseudomonadota; class Gammaproteobacteria; order Legionellales; family Legionellaceae; genus Legionella; species Legionella cincinnatiensis. The sequence goes on from NZ_UGNX01000001.1 coordinate 962,517, forward strand.
TCATTCCTCCACCTTTGTGGTGCAAGCGGTAGGGGACTCTATGGTGGAGGCTGGTATTTTTTCAGGTGATTGGCTTTTAGTCGATAGAAGCATAGAGCCTTTAGATGGCCGTATTGTGATTGCAGCAATTCATGGTGAATTAACGGTAAAACGTTTGTCGAAAAAGACAGGTAAGGTACAGCTACTTCCTGCTAATCCTCAATTTAAACCCATTCATATTACGGAAGACAGTAACATGGTGATTTGGGGTGTGGTTACTTTAGTTCTTCATGAGTTACCTTAATCTGTTTGCCTTAGTGAACTGCAATAATTTTTATGCAGGCTGCGAACGCTTGTTTGGCTCTGAGTCCTTGTATCAACGTCATGCTTTAAGTGAATAAACCAAAAGATATACTATGGAACTGATAAATCCAATCAGAAAAATTATTCATATCGATATGGACTGTTTTTATGCCGCGATTGAAATGCGAGATTTTCCTGAGTTGGCAAATAAGCCTATTGCAGTAGGAGGGGATGCCAATCGTCGCGGGGTTATTGCTACTTGTAATTATATAGCCCGCCAATTCGGAGTACGCTCCGCAATGCCAACAGCACAGGCACTTAAATTATGCCGGCAGCTTATTTTGCGACCAGTACGTATGGAGGTTTATCAAAAAGAAAGTCACTACATTCGCGCTTTATTTGCAGAATATACGGATCTTATTGAACCTTTATCATTGGATGAAGCTTATCTTGATGTTACTCATTCCACACAATGTAAGGGAAGTGCGACTTGGATAGCGCAAGAACTGCGCGCACGAATTTATCGAACACGCGGACTTACTGCAAGTGCCGGTATTGCTCCAAACAAAAGTTTGGCAAAAATCGCCAGTGATTGGCATAAACCTAATGGTCAAATGGTAATTAGACCAGAAGAAGTTGCTGCATTTATGCTTCATTTACCAGTACGTCAATTATTTGGTGTAGGACCTAGAATGGAGGAAAAATTAAACGCACTGAATATTAAAACATGTGGTGAACTACAGTACTATTCAATTGAAGCTTTATGTAAAGAATTCGGCACTATGGGACAAAGACTCTATGAGTTAGCACGAGGAGTAGATCATCGTCTTGTTAATCCTGAGCGTATTAGAAAATCTATTAGTGTGGAGGAAACTTATCTCAAAGACTTGCCTGATGGTGAGGCGTGTTTGGCTGCTTTACCAGAACTTATTACGCGTCTTGAAGTACGGATACAGCGTATAGGAAAAATTTCTGGCATCCATAGCTTGTTTGTTAAATTGAAATTTAATGATTTTCAGAAAACTACGGTGGAATGTGTCCACGATAAAATTGACTTAGCTATTTTACAACAGCTCATCCAAGAAGGTTTTTCCAGAAAATATATGCCTGTACGATTATTGGGTATAGGCATTAAATTAAAGCAAGAAAAGGCAAATGAGATGATTCAGCTTCCTTTATTTGACGTATAATTGTTTATTATTCACGAGCTATAAAGAGTATCAAATCATTAATATCTATTGACATTTATCCGTATATTACCTAATAACAAAAAAAGATGATTTTTTTTATAATAAGCACTACTCTTATTGAACAGTTTTTTTAAGATTTATTGTGTACGTGAAGGAGAAATTATGGAGTTTTCAAGCCGTTATATAGCGCATATTCCCAACGCTCAAGGGTTAGTCAATTATTCTGCGGAAGAACGCAGGATTTGGAAAACTTTATTTGAACGGCAAGTGAAGTTATTACCTGGAAGAGCCTGTGATGAGTTTATAAGCGGATTAAAAACTTTAGGGATTACTTCTGATGTTATACCACAGATCCCAGATTTAAGTCGATGCCTTAAAGCCGAGACGGGTTGGCAAGTCTCTGCTGTTGCTGCCTTAATTTCCGCTCGCGAATTTTTTGAATTATTAGCCACAAAACATTTTCCAGTAGCTACTTTTATACGTACTGAAGAAGAATTGGATTATGTAAAAGAGCCTGATATTTTTCATGAGGTTTTTGGCCATTGCCCTATGTTGACTGATAAAGTTTATGCTGAGTTTGTTTATGATTATGCTCGTAAAGTTTTAACGTTCCCTGAGTCTGATTGGGCCTTATTACAACGTATGTTTTGGTTTACAGTTGAATTTGGTTTAATTAAAACCCAAAAAGGATTAAGGGCTTATGGCGGGGGAATACTTTCATCAATTAGTGAAATTATTTACAGTGTAGAAAGTGATATTCCGCTTAGAGTGATTTTTGAACCAATACCAGCATTTCGTATGCCTTACCGTATTGATATGCTGCAACCGATTTATTTTGTGATTAACGATTATCAAACTTTGTACGATTTTGTTTTGTCTAATATAAGTGAACTTTTAGCACGAACTCGAGAGTTAGGTGAGTTTCCACCCTTGTTTACAGTAGATCCGGATAACCCTAATATTCATATTAGAGCGTGTTAATGTACCATAGTGCAATCGTGCGAAGTATGTATTGTAATGCACAGCCAGTCTTGTTAACATCGAGCAACTGTTTGTTCATTGGCTGTTTCAAGTCAAGGAGCATTATTTGATTAAAGTACTAATTGTTGATGACCATGCATTGGTTCGAATGGGTATTCGACGATTACTCGAAGATATGTCAGATGTAGAAGTTGTTGCTGATGCAGAAAGCGGTGAACAAGCTTTAGTATTAGTAAAGCAGTATTCTCCTGACGTAGTTCTTTTAGATATGAAAATGCCTGGAATTGATGGCTGGGAAGTAACGCGTCGTCTGAAAAAATCAAATCCGCATGTCAAAGTTATAGCAGTAACTGCAATGTGTTCTGATGTATTGCCCACCCGTGTTTTGCAATTAGGAGCCATGGGGTATCTCACTAAAGAATCAGGTGCTGAAGAAATGGCTGCGGCAATACGGAAGGTAGCTAAAGGGGAAAAATACCTTAGTGCCGAAATTGCTCAAAAAATGGCAATCAACAGTTTGGAAGAAGCACAAGGATCTCCTTTTAATGTATTATCCGAACGAGAAATGCAAGTGATGTTGATGATTACAAGTGGCATGAATGTTCAGGAAATCAGCGATAGACTTTTCTTGAGTACTAAAACGATCAATGGCTATCGTTATCGTACGTTTGAGAAATTAGGTATAAAAAATGATGTGGAGCTGACTTACTTAGCTTTGAAACATGGAATCATAGAAAATCCTACTGGTTTGACTTCAGAAGAATAGAAATTGCTACGCTAAGAGTTTACTGCTGTAATTCTCTAATTTTTAATGTCAAAAACGTCAAGTGATAATCCTCTGCTCCATAAAAATACTGCTATTATTATGAATATGAATATTTCTAAAGAGTTGGCATTATTCCTCGCCAAGCTTCCTAATGAACCGGGTATCTATCGCATGCTGGATGAAGAGGGTACTGTGCTTTATGTGGGCAAAGCGGCCAATTTGAAAAAACGAGTTACGAGCTATTTTAATAAGCAGAAAACAGGGATTAAAACCCGTTCTTTAGTCACTCAAATTGTTTCTATTGAAATTTCAGTGACTCGGAGTGAAACGGAGGCATTACTTTTAGAAAGCAATCTTATTAAAACGTTAAAACCCAAATACAATGTTTTATTGCGTGATGATAAATCTTATCCTTATATCCATCTTTCTAATCATCCTCAATTCCCACGAATAGAAAGCTATCGCTCGAAAAAAAAGCCACTTTCTGGGGATTTCTTTGGTCCTTATCCTAGTAGTGGAGCAGTGAAAGAAACTATAGTAACCATTCAAAAAGTATTTAAAATTCGTAATTGCCGTGACAGCTATTTTAATGCACGTTCACGGCCTTGTTTACAGTATCAAATTAAGCGCTGTACCGCACCCTGTGTGAATTACATTACTCCAGAGGACTATAAACGTTCAGTACACGATGCCATGCGTTTTTTACAAGGCAAGTGCCAATTAATTCTCGATGAATTAGCAAAGCGAATAGATAAAGCAGTGAGCGAGTTGAATTTTGAAGAAGCGGCTCTTTTTCGAGATCAGATTAAAAGCTTACGATTAGTCCAAGAGCAACAAGGAATTTTACAATTACAAGGAGATGCGGACGCCATTGCTATTGAAGTAAATCCAGGTTTTGCTTGTGTGCAGTGTGTAACCATTCGTGAGGGGCAAATATTGACAAGCCATAGTTATTTCCCATCTTTGCCGCAAAACGGATTGGATGAGGAGTTCGGGGTGGATACTCTATGGCAACAAATTTTTAGTGCATTTATTGGCTTTTATTATTTAGATGCTCCGGAAAAAATTCCAGCACTAATTATTACGAATCATCCTGTAGAGGATCAAAAAGCACTTCAAGAGGCATTATCACAGCAACGTGGTAAATCATGTAAGCTTCAGGCCAACCCTCGTGGGGTTAAATTACGTTGGATGGATTTTGCATTGAATAATTTACGTGTTTCTGTTGCTGAATATGTCACGAAACATTCTACCATGAGATCTCGTTTTCAAGAGTTAGAGCAGTTTTTAGGACTGAAAAGGCCAATTGAACGAATGGAGTGCTTTGATATAAGTCATACGCTTGGAGAGGCGACGGTGGCATCTTGTGTTGTATTTGAACAAGAAGGACCTTCTCCTAATCAATATAGGCGTTTTAATATTGAAGGCATCACGCCAGGTGATGATTATGCTGCTATGGAGCAGGCAATTACTCGTCGTTTTAAACGTTTAGTAGAAACTCAATCTTTACCTGATGTACTCATTATTGATGGAGGTAAGGGGCAGGTTGCTGTTGCTCAAAAAGCCCTTTCATCTTTAAACATATCCTCTGTGATTTTATTGGGCATCGCAAAAGGACCGGCACGAAAAGCGGGATGGGAAAAGTTAATTTTAGTGCATGACGCACGAGAGTTGAGCTTACCTGATGATTCTAAGGCATTGCATTTGTTACAACATATTCGTGATGAAGCGCATCGCTTTGCGATTACTGCTCATCGCAAGAAAAGACAAAAAAAGCAGTTGGATTCTGTTCTTGAAGACATAGAAGGAGTAGGCAGGAAACGCAGACAAGCATTATTGCATCGTTTTGGAGGGCTGCGTGAACTTGCAAAAGCCCCGTTAGAAGAAATAGCTAAGGTGCAGGGGATTAATGAGCATTTGGCAAGGCGCATTTTTCAATTTTTTCATGGCGAAAATACATTGCTATGAAATAATCTAGGTAAGTAACAGTCTAATATGGTTTTTATTTTATCATAAAGATTTATTTATGATTATTAATGTCAGTCTTAACGAATAGAGAATGAGAATATTATTTATAACCCTAGCAAAATTTCTAATATTCGTACTACACTTAGGGTAGATATGCTCGAATAATAATTAGAACAAATTGTATTTAAGCACAGATCTTGCAGGTAAAAAAATAAAAAGTAAGGTGAGGGGGGCATATGTATAAAATACTTTCCATTGCATTAATGATGCTCATGGGTGCTGTAGTAAATGCCGCTAATTTTTATGGCACAGGATTATGTAGTTATCCTCAATATGACTGTATTAAAGTAGAGTCAGGACAAAGCTGGGAAACTTTATTTCCTGATCCTACCCAACGTGATATTGTCCAAAGGGTTAATCGTACTTATAACCCTCTATGGGCTGGTAAGGTTATTGCAGTACCAAAAAATTTAGCGTATCTCACTGTTTTTGATGTTTCTCCTTTCCCACTCAAGATACCTGAAGAGCATCAAAAGCTAATTATTGTCGATCAAGATAAATTAGCTTATGCCGCCTATGATGTTGACGGTAACTTGGTAAAATGGGGGCCTATTTCATCTGGAAGAGATAGATGTCCTGATGCGAATCGTTCTTGTCGAACTTTAACAGGTATTTATCGCGTCTTTAGTAAAGAAAATGAGAAATGTACCTCGGATGTGTTCCCAATCGGTAAAGGTGGAGCCAAGATGCCTTTTTGCATGTTCTTTCATAAAGGCTTTGCATTACATGGTTCCGAAGATATACCAGGAGTTAGAGCAAGCCACGGTTGTGTAAGGATGTTTACTGCTGATGCTAAATGGTTAAATCAAAATTTTGTTGAATTATCCAGTGAACGTAATAATTTCATGGGTACAACAATAATCGTTCGTCCAATAAATGACAGTGAGTGAGAAAAATGATGAATACAATAAAAAAATTCACTTCGATTTCATTGATTCTTTTCTTAGGGCTGTTATCTACTCACCTTGACGCGGCTACTAAATCCAAAAAAAACAAAAATGAGGATGGACAAGCAAAATCCGCAAAAGAGGAAACTCGATTTCCCATAGGCTGCAGACCGGTTGGGTATAAGGAAAGTTTAAAAATATTGAGCCTTTATCCAGGAAAAGAGGGCGCCTTACAATCTTTATATTTCTTTTTCAATAAATTGCCACAAACCGTAAGTTTATACCAAATGCGTGATGAGGATAGCGAATATACAACTCGTGTGAATCATACTATTGGCGGTAACCAATGGGCAGTTTTAGCAACCGGGGAGCCCTTAGTCAAATTTATTTGTACTTTAGGGGATGGTAAAACTTCCTATGGAAAAATTGTAGATTGTGCTGATACGATTAAAGTGTGTGAGTACGTTCATGTTAAATTTGGTTTAAATAATAAAGGTAATTATTGGATCGTAGATGGTGCTACTAGAAATGAGGCAGTTAATGGGGTAGTGCATTATGGCATAATACCTGGGGTATAAATCTGAATTATAAAAAAATTCGGGTTAAATTGCCGTGTTAAGAGGGAGAATTTTCATGAAATCGCTAGTACCTTGGGTATGTTTGTTTGTTGCATCAGCCGGCCAACAAGCTTTTGCTGATGATTTCAGTGCTTATCGATTAGGCAACTATAATAAAGCGATTGAACCTTTGATGAGTCAATCAGGAAAAAATGCTGTTGCTGATTATTACTTAGGTCGAATTTACCTGTACGGGTATGGCCAACTAAAAAACAATCAGCTTGCTATACGTTATTTTACCCAATCGGCGCAAAAAGGATATCTGCCTGCCATTTTACTCATGGCCAAATACTCTTTATTACATGAAAAAAATTCAGAGCAAGCTTTAGAGTGGTTTAAAAAAGCGGCAGATGCTGGTGATGTAGATGCCCAAATGTTTACTGCAGCGGCTTATATGTATGGCGTTGGCGTCAAAAAAAATAGTGATATAGCAACTCGTTATTATATTAATGCAGCAAAAAATGGTAATTCAATTGCCCAATTTACTTTAGCAACGAATTTTATAGACAGCCGAAATGCATCAAATCGTAAATTAGGTCTTATTTGGTTGAATAAATCAGTTGCCAATAATAATCCTCAGGCTCTTACTAAATTAGCTCATCTTTATATTGAAGGAAAATTGGTTGATAAAGATGAAGATAAAGGAATCGAATTATTAAATCGGGCAGTATCTCAAGGTTTTGCACCGGCAATGGTTGCTTTGGGCGAATTGGCTTTAGAGCATAATCAAAAAGAGCAAGCTCTGGAGTGGTTTAATAAAGCAAGTAATCAGCAGAATGATCAGGCATACTTGGATTTGGCTCATATTTATTTACAATCCAAAGGTCCACTTTATGATCCTAAAACTGCTTTTATGTGGACTTTAAAAGCGGCGCAAGATGGACTACCCCAAGGTAAACGTGAGTTGGCCGAAATGTACCAAAAAGGAATAGGAGTTGAAGCGGATTCTAATATAGCAAAGCAATGGTTGAACCAAGCCAATCAAGATGAAAGCTCAAAAAATCAAGAGGCTGCTTTGGCACAAGCCGCATTGTGGTTGAGTAATGGTGTAACGGATAAATTGGAGCAGACTGATTTCCAAATGCAAGGGATATTAAGTGCCTGGCAAAATCCATCTGTATTAGGTGATTTTGCTTATAATCAAGCACCCAAATTGAAGAATGTGGTGCGTCAATCTGTATTTAAACCTCAATTTGAATTGATTCAGCCTAATGATGTACCTATAACCAGTTTTTATGATGTACTACTTCGTAAAAATCCTGATTTCCAAGCCAATCAATGGACTTATCCTTTTTATCCTTTAAACAAACAGTTAGCTGCTGCATTAAGGGAGCATAGTCCTATTTTTAACCAAACGAATTTACCTGTTCCTTATGTTGATGCAAATTATTACGATTATGACGATAACTCACAAGCGAGCATCCTGGATTTATGGACAGATGGTTGGCAAGCACAACTGAATTATATGTCTATTTTTAACAATTTATATTCCAGAGCAATATTAGGTGATGCTCAATCACAGTTTGAAATAGGGCAAATGTTTCAATACGGTATTGGTGTTGCTCAAAGTGATGCTTCTGCAATTATTTTTTATCAAAATGCGGCACAACAACAACATTTAGGCGCCGAGTACAATCTAGGCATGTTGTATTTGCAACATGCTAAAGATAAAAATGATTATCAGCTTGCTTTAAATGATTTAACGGATGCTGCATTTAAGGGAAATAAAAAGTCTCAATATGTGCTTGCTAGAATTTTGACCCAAGGAGTAACGGGTCAAGATGGAACAGTATATATTCAGCCTAACCAAGAACAGGCAACGTCTATGTTGTATCTGGCTGCTGCTAATAATTATGGTCCTGCGGAATATGAATTAGCAGATAATTTGGCACGACAAAATGATAGTGCATTAAGCGTCAATGTCAGAAAGCATAAAATAGCAATGATACGTCAGCTTTATCAAGGAGCCGCAGATCGCGGAGTATCTCAAGCTTTATTACCACTTGCTTTTTATAATGCAATGGATGAGGACAAGCAAAGACAAGATCAAGCGTTCCAGATTGCTAAGGAGCAAGCCTTGGTGGGTAATGATGACGCCGCGCTCTTGTTAGGTTTACTTTATGATCGAGGCATTGGGGTAACAGCTGATCCTGGACAAGCAATCACTTGGTATCAACAATCAGGAAAAAATGCTGTAAGCGATTTTATTTTGGGTACTTATGTAGCAGAAGGAAAAGGCATTGCTCAGGATACGGCAAGAGGAATGGAACAGTTACAACAATCTGTTAATGATAAATTTTCTTACGCTGATTTCAATATGGCTGTGTTACAAAAACAGATGGGCGTGGAGTTTTTACCTAATTTGATCCAAGCTTATCAGCTAGGAAATAGCCATGCTGGGATTGTTTTAGCTGATTATTATTTAATAGACAATTCTGATCCCCAAAAAATGCAGGAGGCGAAACAAATTTACGCCGGTCTTGCTGAAAAAGGAGATCAGTACGCTCAATTAAAATTAGCATACATGCTGCAGAAGGGTTTAGGCTCTGAACCGGATTTGACTGAAGCACAACGCTGGTATACTGCTTCAGCAGAACAAGGAAATCCTCTAGCTCAATACCTATTAGCTCAATTATATCAACTGGGTATTAATAGTGATCCCGATTATAATTTGGCACGAGAGTGGTACCAAAAGGCAGCTACGGCATTGCCTGAGGCTTTAGTTGCATTAGGCTTTATACATGAAACTGTTGATGATAATTATCCTAAGGCATTGAAAGAATATGAAGAAGCAGCTGCCAAAGGCGATGCTTTAGGAACATATGATTTAGGCTTAATGTATTTATATGGAAAAGGTATCCCTGTGGATTACCAAAAGGCTAGGGACTTCTTTGCTGAAGCAGCAAATCAAGGAGTTCATGAAGCAATGAATCAATTGGGGACCATTTATTTTTATGGATTAGGGCAGGCTCGAGATACACAACAAGCTTTAGCATGGTATAAAAAAGCAGCAGAACTAGGAAATGCTAATGCACTTTATCAATTGGGGTTATTATCTGAGACAGGGGTCATTACCAAGCTTGATTTTAATGACGCACTCAAATATTACCAGCAATCAGCAGATAAAGGTAATGAAAAGGCAATGTTGGCTTTAGCTAGAATGTATCACTATGGCCTGGGTGTTGAAAAAAATCCTGAAATGGCAGCAAGTTTTTATCAAAAATTAGCCATACGTCAAAATGCTTATGCTCAATACCAATTAGGCACTTATTATTTGGAAGGTACTGCAGGCGAGCGTTCAGTTGCTAAAGGCAAAGAATTATTGCAGCAAGCAAGTGATAATGGTAATTTGCAAGCACGCCAAGTGTTACAGCGATTAGAAGCACAAACTCAAGCACGAGTTAGTTTTATTGAGCCTGTGTTGATGAATAATGCGCCGGTAGCTGCTGCAGGACAAACAGCTGATTTAATGTACCTAGAAGCGCTTAATGAGTGGAATCAAGGTGATGAAGTTTTATCACGAATGATTTTACAACGTTTAGTGACCCAATATCCTAACTTTACCCCCGCAAAACGTGCTTTTGATCAATTGAACCAGGCACGATTAGTGAGTATTTATAGTTAACCTTCTATTTTGCAGTATCATGTAGCCTGAATGGGGTATAGTGGGACTCGAGGAATTAATTAAATAATTTGAGTTCCACTTACTTGCACTAAGATTAAAAATTGCGACAACAAGTTGACTTTTTGCAACCTCATAACAAGGACTCAAATTCCACTATCTATAATAGTCAGGTTACCAAGCGTGCTTGTTGTTGATATATGATAATAGCATTATAATGCCGTTATCATGTGTATCAGTGGGGGCATAACTATGTTAGCGATTCTAGAAGCAAATAAAGCGGGCCTTCTCCAGCCAAAACATTGGCTCAATAATATTATTGCTGGAGTTATTGTAGGTGTTGTTGCCTTACCGCTTGCTATGGCATTCGCAATTGCATCGGGAGCTAAACCAGAACAAGGGCTCTACACCGCTATTGTGGCTGGATTGTTTGTTTCGATATTTGGAGGGAGTCGACTGCAAATTGCAGGCCCAACGGGTGCATTTATCGTTATTTTATCGGGTATTACAGCAAAATACGGCATTGAAGGCTTACAAATCGCAAGTATAATGGCAGGGGGAATGTTGCTATTACTTGGTTTGGCGAAAATGGGTGCCATTATTAAATTTATACCCGACCCAGTAATCGTCGGCTTTACTGCAGGGATTGGCATTATTATCTGGGTGGGACAATGGCAAGATTTTTTTGGACTCCCTGCTGTTACGGGGGAGCATTTTCATACTAAATTGATTCATTTAATTCAAGTGCTTCCTCAATTCCACTTAGCAACTACTTTGTTGGCCATTCTTGCACTCCTATTAGTTATTTATAGTCCCAAAGTACCATTACTAAAGCGTGTTCCTGGACCTTTGGTAGCACTGATCGTTACGACTTTAATTCAAGTAATATTTCAATTCAAAGGAATCAAAACAATTGGTTCCGCTTTTGGCGGGATTCCTCAGGGGATGCCTGCATTTGCTCTCCCTTCCGTCACCTGGGACAAAATCATTGAATTGATTGGCCCTGCATTTACAATTGCGATGCTTGGAGCCATCGAGTCGCTCTTATCTGCTGTGGTTGCTGATGGTATGGCTGGCACTAGACATGACTCCAATCAGGAACTAGTGGGTCAAGGATTGGCTAACATTGTAGCTCCTTTGTTTGGAGGATTTGCTGCAACGGGGGCAATTGCACGAACAGCAACTAATATCCGTAATGGGGGTACAGCCCCAATTGCGGGAATTGTTCATTCAATTACTTTAATCATTATTTTATTGATATTGGCTCCTTTAGCGGTCCATATTCCATTGGCTACATTGGCTGCCATACTTTTTGTGGTCGCTTGGAATATGAGTGAAGCGAAGCATTTTATTAAAATGCTGCATCGAGCTCCTTTGGCCGATGCTGTGATTTTGTTGATTACCTTTGTACTGACTGTTTTTGCCGATCTGGTAGTCGCAGTTAATATTGGTGTCATTCTAGCAACACTCCAGTTTCTGCGCAGAATGGCCACCAGTGTCGAAGTTCGTCAGGCGACAGAGCAGGAATTGGTACAGGAATTTGCACACAGAGGGTTTATCACTTTACCACCTGGAGTGTTAGTTTTTACTGTCGAAGGTCCTTTCTTTTTTGGAGCTGTCGAAAATTTTGAACGTGCTTTAGCTGGAACACATACCGATCCCAAATATCTTATTATTCGACTTAAATGGGTTCCTTTTATCGATATAACCGGCCTGCAAACTTTAGAAGAGGTTATTAACGATTTACAAAAGCGTGGTGTCAACGTCATGTTGTCTGGCGCTAATGACCGGGTTAGGGGAAAATTGCAAAAATCTGGGATTATCGATTTGATTGGAGAAAAAAATAATTTTCATACTTTTGATGAAGCCTTAGTTTTTCTAAAAGAAAGTATGCCTGAATTAAGTGATGCTTCGTCTTCCCAGCAAATTGTTGTAAGCGACTTTGCTCAAAATGTGCGGAATCCAGATTAAGAAAATTTTTGATCATCAGCAGAGTATGGAAAGGAGATAAACTACTCATTTTTTTCTTATGGATTATCGGCTGAGTCTGTATTCTCTTCAAGATAACGGATCTCGTGTTTCTCAAGGTACTCTCGAATTAATTGCCTGACAACTTGAGAGGGAGTCAAATCTTGGGAAGCGCAGAGCTTTTCAAACGCCTGTTTTTTTCGCGGATCCATTAGTACGGTAAAACGCGCTGTCTTACTTTCCACTTATTGTTGCCCTCATATGTTTAGGTAATAATATATTATAATCACATTCCAAGTGTTGTAGAAACATCCCTTTTTGGTAAGAAGCCGAAAACTTTATTGGTTTATTATATAGTGCTATCCACTAAGTTCTGTATATCGTTGCAAGCTCGTTCTGCTTTGATGGATCCTCTTTCACCTCACTTTACTTGCCTTGTCTAGAACTGAGCGTATGACACTATAGAAATTGACTGTTATTATTTTGATTTTTATTAAATCTCTAGTGGTGACAGCGTAGCACATCTCTCTATTTTTCTATGAAATAAATTCTTGCATCTTTGATAATATTTACTCAAAATAGCTTGTGCTTTATCTGATTTAAAATCAGGTATCTAAATTCATATAACAGGGGTGTTGAGATGAAACATACGTTAACTATTTGCGTATTTGATCATACTGTAGAAGGTAATCCTTTTTGGCATGGTTCTTTTTTTCTATCTAAATTGAATGAAAGCAAACAGTTGCTTGAGGTCGCGGAGACCTGGGGATTTTATGGTGTAACAAGTACAACTGATAGAAAGAGTTGGTGGGGTAAATTAAAAACTAAATTTGCTTTGGATGTTGATTTTCAAGGTAATCATGGAATACTCACTCACGAAGAAGTTCGATTTATGGATCTTGGTCATGGGTTGCATGGATATACTTTTGAACTTACTGAGGAGCAATTTAATGAGATACAAAAAAGATGCACTAAAGCAGTAGCAGATCAAGAGGCTGCCATTAAAGAAATTGTAGGTTCTGAAATCCCATCGGATCCATCGCGAAAAGTGAGATTTTATAAAGAAGAACCAGTATCCAAGCATATTTTTGAGATAGAGAAATACAAAGCAAAAATGGAGGGGCGTCCTTCTCGCTTAAAGCCATTTGATTTACAAGTGTCCTTTGGTTTTTGGGGACCAAGTCTTGAAAAATCTCATACTTGTAAAAGTGAAGCCCTTAATCTATTAGAAGGGATATTAACAGAAGAACAACTTGCACCTTTTAAAGCTACTTCCTTGCCGCGATTTATACGTGGTTTAGAGCCTATTCTGTTACATAGTACTGGTAAATTGCGCACTCATACTCGAAGTTCTGGCAAAGAGGTTTTCTATCGTGATAGACGCGATGAAGATGTTAAATTGTATTGGAGTGTTCCTCCTCAACATGTTGAAGCTTTGTCAACAGATACAATAGATTTATTATCTATAGACAAAGAATATATTGCAGAAGTTAAGAGCACTGTGAGTAAGTTGCAGCGTTTGGAGTGGTCATTAAGAAATGCTTCTTTGCCTACTCAATATCAAGAATATAAAGATAATTTAATTGATAAAGTCATTACGTGTTACAAAGCATTTGCTATTGTGGAGCCTAAAAAAGATACAAAAATATCAGGATGGCAAGGATTTGCTCTTTCTCTATTCTCATTACCAAGAAGTAGAGAGGAGAAAAAATTACAAGACAAAATTCATCAGGCCAAAATGCTTTTAAATTCTATTTACATGGCAATTGCTGATGGATGGGTAATTGACGAGAGGTATCCTTCCGAAGTATCTGCTACTGAACATGATGAAGATTATAATCCACTTGAGGCAGTTGTTTCTTATTTATCGATTGATGATAAGAAAGAACTTTGCCAGATATTAGGACGCACTTATGTCGAGCGCGAAGAAGACGAAGAAATGAGTGAAGAATCACTTTCATTTGCAGCACAAATGTAGTTTTAAAGAGCAACTCTTTGCAGGGGAGTTGCTCTTTTTGCTTCATTTTTATCTTCTATAAAATTTCTTGTTTCTCAATTCATTTGGTATCATAATGAAAAACAATAATGTGTTTTTTTAGACCAAATTAATCTGAAGAGTAAGAATGAGCTTTTGTAAGCGATTTTCTTTACTATTTCACTAGATCAGCATAAAGGTACTTTATCTTAGTATCCTGAAAAAAATCATGAACGTTTATCAACTGATTCAATTAATAAGTGCCAATTTACTGAGGAAATAAAGATGAGTATTAGATCGTTCGAAGACAAGAAAATTAGGGCTAATAGTATCGCTCTAAATTTCATTACAGCTGAAGAAGAAGCAAAATCTTTTTGTAAGAAGCTGGATGTGTTGCAAAAAGATCTTTGCTCGGCAAAAACACAAACAGAATTTGATAGTGTCGCTAAAAAGTTAATTACTCAGGGAAAAGAGGTGCATCAGTTTTTATCAACACTGGCAGCAGGGAAGGAACAAGAAACGAAACTAGCTTTAACATACGGTTCTAAATATGTAGGAAAGCTCTCAAAATATATAGATGTTGTAACCGAAAGCGTTTCAGAAAAAAACGAGTCAGTCGCTCTTGAAGAAATATTGAAGAATTTAGCTGATACCCAAAAGAATGAAGTTCGTAATTTTATTAAAAGCCTAAAAGAACTCCAGCCAGTTTCAGAAACCCTTATGAGTCAAGAAGAAAAATTTAAAGAACGCCTTAGTCAGGCAGATTCATCTGATGTTGTTGATATGATTGAGGCTGAAATTTTGGCGAAGAATAATATTATTGAAGGCTCTTTGAATCGACTCATCTCTTATCCTCAAGATGAGGCTGTAGCTGGAGCCCTTGTCAATTTTTTGCAGAGGAATGAACGCCTTTTAAATATAATGCAATCTTTTGATATATACGCGTCCTTAGAGGATGATCTATCAAATGCGAGGGCAGCACTCCCTGTAAATAATAGATCTTTACGTAGTTAGATGAGTTGCCAATTGAGTTTTTGTACAAAATATATAGAACATAGAGGCTATTATGAATTATAGCTCACAGAGCAAACCTCATTGAGGTAGTTTTTGACTCATGTAACTCCCCATCTCATCCTGAGCGGAGCTATACCCACGAAATTTAAAAAAGTCCAGTCACTCTTTAGAACCGTTCAGCCTGAGGAGGGGCAAAATGCCCCGTCTCGAAGGCCTGCTGCAAGCTTCGAGACAGCGCTTTGCGCTTCCTCAGCCCGAACGAGCCCAGTCAAATCATCTTGTAGTTTAAATTTCGGGGGACAGATGAGTTCAGGAGAACGTGGGGAGTTACAAAATATTTTACAACTCATTTTAATTTTCTTTGTATAGACATCTACAGCACACCTAATTTCTATAAAAAAGATTAATATAGCCTTAACAAAATTCACTTTATATTCCTTCTTGTAATAGGCTATTCATTTTATTCATTTTGATATCACTTAAGGTTAAGACTAATGTGTGAAAATAATACATATAGGATGGAAAGTTAACTAATTTTTAAATGCTCTTTTGGCTAAAAACCAAAAAAAACACTATATAGTGAGGGTTATTATGTTTGACGAATTAATAAAAATCTTAGGGGATAAGGTCACAATGAAAAAGGATATTAGAGGCGCAATAGCGTTAAGTAAACATATTGCCTATCAAAAACATTTATCACCTATTTTATCTCTTTTAAAAAATGCACCTGAAAACAGTATCGATGTAGTTGTTTGCAATCAATTAATGAATAAGTTTAATAGAGATTGGGATTTTATATGTGCTGTTTACAATCTATTAATTGCTAAAGAAATAGCTAATGAAGCCAGCATTAATAGTTTTATTACAATGGCTGGGAAAAATAAAAAGTTTGAAGCGGCACAAAATGCTTTTGAATTTGCTAAAACAAGGAAATTAGTTAATGAGATTACATTTAATAGTTTCATTGTGGTTGCAGGGAAAAATAGGCAGTTTCATGCAGCGCAAAATGCATTTGAATTGGCCAAAAAATGGAAATTGACCAATGCGATTACCTTCGCAACTTTTATTGATGTAGCTGGAAAGCATGGGCAATTTGAATTGGCGCAAAATACCTTTGAATTAGCAAAAAAATGTGGATTGCTCAATGAAGCTGCCTTTTCTAGTTTTATTGATGCAGCGGGTAAAAATGGACGATTTGAATTGGCGCAGAAGGCTTTTGAGTTAGCTAAAAACTGTAAATTGGTTAATGAAGTCACTTTTGCAAGTTTCATTGATGCGGCGGGTAAAAATGGGCAATTCGAAATAGCCCAAAATACTTTTGCATTGGCTAAAAGCAGCAACTTAGCAAATCAGATTACTTTTAATAGCTTCATTAATGCAGCAGGCAAGAATGGGCAGTTTACGGCAGCACAAAATGCGTTTGCACAAGCTAAAGAAAAAAGTTTGCTTGATCAGGTCACGTTCGCAAGTTTTATTAATTTAGCAGGGAAGAATGGAAAATTTGAAGCAGCTCAAAATGCCTTTGAGTTAGCTAAAGAATATAAACTAGTCAATGAATTTACATTTAATTGTTTCATTAACATCGCAGGAAAAAATAGACAGTTTGAGGCAGCCCAAAGGGCTTTCGAATTAGCCAAAAAAATGAGATTGGCTAATGCAGTTACGTTTACTAGTTTCATTGATATAGCCGGAAAAAATGGGCAGTATGAGGCGGCGCAAAATGCTTATGAGTTAGCTAGAAAATGGAAATTAACGAATCATTCAAATGTTATTTAATGAGAATATTGTACTAAGCTCTGAAACAGCGTAAATACTTTTTTAGTCCGACGTAAACGAGATGATGTTTCAATTGTTTACCAGAAAACACATCTTTTCGAGCAAATATTTGCATTGGAAAGCAGATGTTGCTTAGGTCGTTTGTTATAGCGAACAAACGAACTGGTATATTACCAGTTCGAAGTTTATAAATTCAGATAATTACGCAGCCATTGCCTTTACACGTGCTACTAAACGGCTTTTAATTCGTGCAGCTTTATTTTTATGAATCAAACCTTTTCCTGCAGCTTTGTCAATAATAGGTTGGGCTTTGGTATAGGCAGCATGAGCAGCTTCTTTATCACCTGATTCAACAGCTTTAAGCACATTTTTGATGTAAGTGCGGAACATAGAACGTGCACTGGCATTATGTTGACGCAGTTTAACGTTTTGGCGAGCGCGTTTGATTGCTGATTTAATATTTGCCACTTAAAAATCTCCACTCATTCAGTAGGTACAAAAGATGTTGATCATGCACAACAAGATATAAATTGTCAATATAATTTATTTGTCCAAAGCTCTTTATTGTGTTTCGTTATTGAGACATCTATAATTGCGTTGCAAATTTCATCCGTAATTTACAGGATATTAATGAATACTGTCTAAACAGAGTTGGGTTTATCTATGTTCGGTATAAAAGGCATTTTTATGCTGTTTCTGTCGTTAAATAGCACTACAAAAAGAGAGTAACATTGAATTCGTTGAGTACAGGATGATTTTGCGTTATTTGTTTCTCAGTGATGAATGATGGTTTCATCTCTCATGCATTATTAAGATTATGTAAGAGAAAGGATTTAGGTATATCATAAGATATCTTTCGTTTTATTTTTAAAATTATGTCAGCAACAGATGCAGAAATTATGGTACCTAAACGACAAAGCTTATTGCGCTCAACTACGTTAGTATCAGTGATGACGTTTATTTCACGTGTTGTGGGTTTTGCGCGTGATATGGTTCTTGCCAATTTTTTTGGTGCTCAAGCCGGTATGGATGCTTTTTTTGTGGCATTTCGTATTCCTAATTTTATGCGTCGCTTATTTGCGGAAGGGGCTTTTGCACAGGCCTTTGTTCCGGTACTGGCAGAATATCAAAAAACACGTACTCCAGAGGACGTTCGTGTTTTTATTGCTCGTATTGCTGGGTATTTAGGATCTATTCTCAGTGTTGTTACTTTAATTGGTATATTTGCAGCGCCTGTAATTATTTTTTTGTTTGCTCCGGGATTTAGCCACGATAGCAGTCGTGCCGTATTGGCTACAGAAATGCTGCGTATTACTTTTCCGTTTTTGATGTTAGTTTCTTTAACAGCTATGGCTGGTGCAGTGTTAAATACCTATGGTTATTTTGCAATCCCTGCATTTACTCCAGTCTTGCTTAATATCTGCATGATTCTTGCAGCAATTTATTTATGCCCTCATTTGCCAACTCCTGTAGTAGGTTTAGCGTGGGGAGTACTGGTTGCAGGAATTATACAATTAATCTTTCAAATTCCTTTTTTACATCAACGTAATTTACTGGTAAGACCACGTGTAGTGAGAGATGATGCAGGGGTTAATAAAGTATTAAAATTAATGATCCCTGCCTTGTTTGGTGTTTCTATCGCCCAGCTTAATTTAATGGTTGATAGTATTTTTGCATCTTTTTTAAAAGTGGGCAGTGTCTCATGGTTATATTACACCGATCGTCTCACTGATTTTCCGTTAGGTGTTTTTGGAGTGGCTGTTGCTACAGTAATTTTACCCCACTTGTCTAGAAGATATTCTGAACAAAGTATAAACCAATATTCGAGTGCATTAGATTGGGGATTACGATTAATTTTGCTGATTGGAATTCCTGCCGGTTTGGGGTTATGTTTATTTGCAATGCCTTTAATTGCCAGTTGTTTTGCCTATGGCAAATTTACCGCTTATGATGTGCTGCAGACCCAGAAGAGTTTAATTACTCTTGGAGCAGGTGTTCCTGCTTTTATGATGGTTAAAGTTTTGGCTTCAGGTTTTTATGCACAACAAGATATCAGTACTCCGGTTAAAGTAGGCGCTATTTGTATGATAGTGAATACTCTATTATGCTTTTTGTTTATTCGACATTTTGCTCATGCTGGCCTGACTTTGGCTTCTGCATTAGCAGGTTATATAAACTGTGGCAGTCTCTTGTTTTTACTGATTAAACGTGGAGTATTCAAACCCTCTCCAGGATGGTTAAAATACAGCATCCAATTAATTTGTGCTAATATTGCAATTAGTATTTATTTAATTTTCACGACTGAATCAGTAAGTTACTGGCTTAGCTTTTCTCCGATAAAGCGTTTAAGCGTATTATCACTCCATATATTGGTGGTAGTAGTCATTTATTTATTGGTTCTAGGATTAACAGGGTTAAGAGCTTCCCATTTTCGTGGCCAAGTGAAGGAATAAGAAATATGCAAGCAAAATTATTTTATGAAACTCAGAGCGATAGGGCAATTCCTCTTTATTTGATGTCACAGGAGCAGTGGGAAGAACAAATCAATATATTAACGGCTGCAGAACGAAATTGTTTCGCTTTACATCAATTTAAGGGAAACATAGGTGACTCTTGTTTCATTTTTAATGCAGATGGCCTAATTGATAAAGCCTATATAGGCTGCGGAGATGGAAACCAAGCTCAGGCTATGGCAAATGCGGCTTTATTACTTCCTCCTAATACTTATAAAGTACAAGGCTTCTGTTCTCAAGAGGCATCAATGAATTGGGCATTAGCACAATATGGTTTTGAAGCCTATAAAAAAAGCGAAACCAAACCACGTATTTTGGTGGTCAATGCAGATGATTTAAACGATCTCTTAAATTTAGTACAAGCTCAATTTTTAGTTCGAGATTTAATTAATAAGCCAACAAGTGATTTAGGGCCAAAAGAAATGGCTGAAGTAGTTGAGCAATTAGCTAAAACCCATAAGGCACAATTTAAACAATGGGTTGGAGATGAATTAATCAAGGATAATTTTCCAGCTATCCATGCCGTAGGACGTGCTTCCAAATCTGCACCGCGTTTGTTGTCGTTAACTTGGGGCGATGAGAATCATCCTCGTGTTACTCTAGTAGGAAAAGGAGTATGTTTTGATAGCGGTGGTTTGGACATTAAATCAGCCTACGGAATGCGTCTTATGAAGAAAGACATGGGGGGGGCCGCCCATGTGATTGGACTTGCACAGTGGATTATGACGCGTCATTTACCTGTTCGATTACATATGCTGATTCCTGCAGTGGAAAACTCTATAGGACCTGATGCATTTAGACCAGGGGATGTTTTAACCATGCGTAACGGTTTAACTGTAGAAATACACAATACTGATGCGGAGGGTCGTTTGATTTTGGCTGATGCTTTAGTAAAAGCCTGTGAAGAACAACCGGAATTATTAATCGACTTTGCTACGTTAACCGGTGCTGCCCGAGTTTCCGTGGGAAGTGAAATCGCTGCATTTTTTACGAATAGCGATCAGCTTGCTAAAGAAGTAAGTGATGTTTCTGTGAAAGCAGTTGATCCTGTTTGGCGTTTGCCGTTATTTGAGGCTTATGAAGAGATCCTTCGCTCCAATGTGGCTGATTTAAGCAACGCAAGTGATCATCCATATGCAGGAGCAATTGTTGCAGGTTTATTTTTGCAGCGATTTGTGTCAAAAACCACCCCTTGGATACATCTTGATATTATGGCATGGAATTTAAGTAGTAAACCAGGGAAGCCAGAAGGTGGTGAAGCGATGGGATTTCGTACAATTGCAGCATATTTGTTGCAAACTTACGGATAATTACAGGATGAAAAAAATTAAAAGGAGATTTTGATGCTCGTTACGTTTCATACTGATGCTTATGAAGACATTACCTATTTTGCGGATGTAGCCAAGCGTTTACTTTCTTTAATGGGCCATAGCGGCGCTATTCCGGGAGCAATCAAATCTGAAGATCTTCCTGAAGCTTTGAAAAGATTACAGTCTGGTCTTGGCAAAGAAGAAAAAGTAGTAGAGGATGATGAGGAAAACGATGCTCCAATCAGTTTGAAAAAACGTGCCGTTCCTTTGATTAGTTTATTACAAGCAGCCATTAAAAAGGATAAAGATGTGCTTTGGGATTAATCCATTAAGGATGCCGTTACGGTACACTCTCAAAGAGCTCCTCATTTTGAGATAAAAAAGTTTTTAATGGATTGCTCGTAATAGGTCACCCCTAATAAACTTCAAAGAAGTTTATTAGGGGAGCTCATCTTCAATATATTTCAAAGCGCAGAGGGTCAAAAGATCCCCCAAGATAGAGAAATATCTTATGGATTTTTGTGTTAAAACAAATAAAATAACCGATCATTCATGCACTTAAATATTTTTTAATGAACGTACACTTACCTGAGACAATAGCGGACTGTCATGAGTTGATAAAACGACTTGTTGAGATCACTGATGCATTAGTTTTACGGGTTGAACAGTTAGAACAAGAAAATAAAGCACTTAAAGAGCGCTTGGATAATAATTCATCGAACTCATCGAAACCGCCCTCACAGGACTTTAAAAAGAAAAAGACTAAAAAGAAGCCCAACCCGAATAAGGGTGGAGGAGTTAAAGGACATCAAGGGCATTTTCGAGAGTTGTTGTCAGTAGAAGAAGTGGATGAGGTTGTATCCTGTAAATTGCCAAAGCGCTGTATTTGCGGTGAAAAGAACATAAAAAACCAAGAGGTGTTAAGACACCAAGTCTATGAACTACCCCTAATAAAGCTCAACATCACTGAATATCAGTTAGAAAAAGGAACGTGTGTTTGTTGCGGCAAGAAGCGACTGGCCACTTTACCTAACGGCATTACGAGGGGTATAACAGGTCCCCGATTAACGAGCTTGATGTCCCACATGCTCTCAAAATACAAGTTGTCTCGTCGAGGACTTCAATCTTTTTTAAGCGAGCAGTTCTCATTTACTCTAAGCATGGGGTGTATTTATAAAAAACAACGCCTCGTTAGCGATGCGCTAAAAGAACCTGTAGCCGATTTATTCAATCAAGTGAAAGAAAGCCCCTGTGCGCATATGGATGAAACAGGGCATCGCCGGGACGGGCTCAATCAATGGCTTTGGGGAATGATGTCCGAATCAGCTGCTTTTTTCTCTGTTGAGCCTTCTCGAGGGAAGAAAGTGATTGATTCCTTAATGGGGGCGTTTGATGGCATTCTTGTTTCCGATCGCTATGCCGGATATAACTATTTTCCCAGTGATAAGCGTCAAATCTGTTGGGCTCATTTAAAACGCGACTTCACGAAACTTTCTGAGAAACAAGATAAACCAATTGCTCGTATAGGAAGTGAGTTATTAAGTTGCCAAGCTGATTTATTTGAACTGTGGCACCAATACAAACAAGGAGGTTTCTCTCGTTGGGAGCTCATACGAAAAACTAAGTTCATCCGGCATAAGGTAGGGGAACTTCTGGAGCAAGGGACTTATACAGACCCCAAATTAAGAATCGTGCGGTTTTGCTCAAACCTATTGACGCATTTTGATGCCTTATGGACTTTTATTTTTAATGAAAATGTAGCGCCAACAAATAATCATGCCGAGCAATGCTTAAGGCCTGCGGTGATTTGGCGGAAAAATTATTTTGGTACACGATCGGATTATGGTTCTGACTTCGTAGCCAGAACCATGTCTCTTATTACTTCCTGCAGATTACAAGCGAAAAGTGCTTTTGATGTCTGCTACCAGATTTTGACTGACTACTTCTCGGGACAAAAATCTCTGGTTTTTGCTAACCCCACGTGACCTATTACGATTGCTCAAATTAGAAAAAAGAGCATTATTCGGGTTTTTAATTGGTTATATCTTTAAGTGTATTGAAGACTTTGACCAGACTCGTTTTTATCCAAATTATCATCTTTTGGGCTACCACTGTTCTGTACCTGAGTGGTGCCGAGATCAAGTTTCTTGTGACTGTCTGATGGCGCTGTTAATGAAATACAGCTTTTTTCTTGTTTCGCTGTTAGGTCTTTTTCAAGGGACTGGTTAAATCCATTAGCAAGGCCAGAGAACCCCCCAAATAATGCTCCTTTAATTGTACTTCCTATGGTTGAGAGTCCTTTTCCTTCCTGAAATCCTTCTGCCATGCCCTTTATAGAACCTTTTACACCTTCGCAGGTAGCGTTCACAAAGGCTTTAGATAGACTAAATAGTTTAGAGGGTAAATAAGTCTGAGAATCATCCAAAACAGCATTAAAATTTTTTGTTGCACTAACCACATCGCTCCCTAATTTCTCTAGAGCTTTGGCTCCCTCTAAACCACCAAATTTTTGAGGAGAGTTAAAATCATGGATAACTTCTAATGCTGTATGCATTAATGCTGAACCTGCGCTCGTTAAAGATAAAACCCGTAATGAGCCTACAATTTCAGAACCTTTTTCTGGCTTACTATTTAATCGGCTTTCTAATTCAGATAAATATTTTCCTTCTTCCTTTAAAATTTCAATTCGGGCTTTATTGGCTTCAAGTGCAGGGTCTGATTTGTTTGCAATTTTTTTATAAAGTTCTAGGAGTTCATTACCATGCTCTTGTCTAAGATTGTCAATCATTTTTTTCGCTTTTTTCTTATCATCCAGAAATGAATCTGCAAATCCTCTTGAGCCTCCTAATGCTGCACCCATAGTAGCACCTTGGAGAACACCTCCCAGAGTTTTAGAAAACCCTTCATTTTCAACGAAACCTTGCCTTACTCCTTTAGCTGCTCCAGTCGCTGTATCTAAACAAGTAGTTACAACTGATTTCATGCAAGTAAGCAATTTATTGCCTGCAGACCTAGACGTATCGAAGGTCATTTCGTTAAAAGTATCGCCAATACGCCTCGTTTCATTTGATAGTTTAGTTAAGAATGAAGGATTACTCTCTTTTGCCAGGAGTGTCAGCTTAACACTATCTACAAGAAAATTCGTTTTATCTAAGTTTTCTTTTATAGTTTGGAGCGCTTTTAAAGCCTCTTTCGGATTTGTTTCATTTAATTTCATTAAACGGGAAGTTTCTTTTTCTGTCTCTTCACATAAGCTATCAATATCTGTTTTCAATTGAATTGGTAAAGGAGAACTGACATCATCTGCTTGGGTTCTCAAACTGTTTCTAGCGGAATTGATTTGTTCTAATAATTCTTTTACATCAGAAGGCATTACTATCCTGGTCACTAAAAATGCTATATGTAAATTATAGGATAAGTTTGATTTTGTCGCAAAAAGCGATGGTCTGTGTAATTTTTTTATTAGGTTAAACAAGACTCACTTTTTGCGCGGATTTATAAATCTATTGCAGTTGATGTGTATGTAACTCGCATCCTTTGGCCCGATAATCTCTATAATGAGCACGGCTTTGTTCTTTGTCAGCCTCAATATTGAGAACTATTTCTATGATACGCCTGAACTTAGTATAAAAAGGAGGAATACTATTTGAAAGATTCAACAAAATATCATTAAATCCTCTTGGCTCCCGCTCATATCCAATTTGTATTGGGGGTGGAGGCTCGGGCCCCTCGCCTTGCAGGTGATGAGGAATAAAGCTGTCTTCTTTGAAAGTCCATAAAAGTTCATCAAGAAATTCAGCATCTTGTTTGTTCGCGCACAAGACATAAACCTTATGTCCTTTAGCATAGGCTTTTTCTAAGAGGCGGCATGCGAGTAACCAACGAGCATTCTTCTGCTCATTGGCTAACAAGTAAAAATCAACGCGAATTGGCGGCATGGCGTAATATTTGAATTAATAAAGGAACGGGTCTGCCAGTAGCATTACGATTTTTACCAAAAATCCAAGCAGTGCCTGCAATATCTATATGTGCCCAACGATATTTTTCGGTAAAACGAGATAGGAAACATGCAGCAGTAATACTACTGGCTGTTCTATCAAAACCGGCATTGATCATATCTGCTAAAGGGCTTTCAAGTGCATCCTGGTACGCGTCATCTAAAGGCATACGCCATACTCGGTCATTACTTTCTTTCGCGGCTTTTTCTATGAGCTGTGCTAACTCCTCATCTTGAGTCATAAACCCTGATGCAACAGTTCCTAGAGCGACAATAATTCCGCCAGTCAGAGTAGCAACATCAATGACAAATTCAGGTGTATAACGTTCTGCATAAGTGAGCGCATCGGCCAATACAAGACGGCCCTCCGCATCAGTATTGATAATTTCAACAGTTTGTCCTGACATGCTTGTAACAATGTCTCCTGATTTTACTGACGTACCGCTTACCATATTTTCAGCACTGGCAATTAAACCAATGACATTGATTGGAAGTTTTAGTAGAGCACAGGCTTTGATTACCCCTAGGACACTGGCCGCGCCACACATATCATATTTCATTTCATCCATAGCATTAGCAGGTTTGATGGATAAACCGCCCGAATCAAAAGTGATGCCTTTTCCCACAAGAATAATCGGTGGATTATTTCCTGCTCCCTGATAGTGGATGTCTATAAGTTTTGGCGGTTGGGCTGAACCTTGGGCGACTGCTAATAATGTTTCCATACCCATTTCACGCATCTCTTCTGGACCCATTACTCTACAGCTTATTTCTTGAGGAAATTCTTTTGCTAACTGAAGAGCTTGCTCACCAAGGTAAGTCGGTGTGCAAATATTAGCGGGCATATTCGCCAAGTGACGAGTTAGCTCAATCCCAGTTGCAATGGCTTTACCTAGTTTTATACCGTGCTCACTGGCATTAGGTAAATAAAAAGTAATTGTTTCTAGTTGATGTGGTTTTACTTTTTTCTTTTTGAAGTCTAATAATTGATAACGTTGATTATCTATTAGGACAACCATCTGCTCCAGCTGCTGATCTGAAGAATATTCAGTCACTTGTGGTATGCATAAAGTTGCAGAGTTGATACGATGCTTGATTAAGGCACCCATTACCTCTGTTAAGCGTTTTTGTAACTGGTTCGCATTAAATTTTGCTTTTTCGCCACATTGTATTATTAATACACTTCCCTGGGAATTATGATGCCAAAGTAGGTCACCTGGTTCCGTTGCTTTGTGAATCAGTTTGCTCAGCAAACCATGATGTTCTTTATCTATATTTAGAGCAAAATCAGCAAGCTCTATATCAGAAAAGACCCCAAGCACAAGGCATTCATTCGCAGATAAAGAGGGTTTAGAGGTTAATCCGTAATTCATTTTATAATCCTAATCGTTAAACAGATGTTTTACAGTCTGTTAAAGGTTTTTGAGGCAATACCACTTGCACATTGATGCCCTTAATCGTAGGGCTATTTAGCGCTTTTTCAAGGTAGTCAATCAGTGGAACATCAACTACTTTGCCATATTCGGATGAAGCTTGTCGAAAGTACAATTGTCCTTTATCGCGAATCGCGAACCCTAAATGTGAAATATTTAATGAGGTTCCAATTTTTTGGCTGAGATCCCAATTAGGGCGGACTATTTCAATGATTG
The DNA here is from genome assembly GCF_900452415.1 of Legionella cincinnatiensis. Taxonomy (NCBI): domain Bacteria; kingdom Pseudomonadati; phylum Pseudomonadota; class Gammaproteobacteria; order Legionellales; family Legionellaceae; genus Legionella; species Legionella cincinnatiensis. The sequence goes on from NZ_UGNX01000001.1 coordinate 989,092, forward strand.
CGCCATTAGGAATTTGGGCAAATAAATGCATATTGGGTTTGTTTTTTTCAGGAAACAATGCTGCGAAGGGTAAATAAGGAACTCTTTCTGAGGTGATTTCCAATTTGGAACCTTCATTTTTCAATTCAGTCAGGCGCTCCTCAGCAGTTTCTTTAGTCGCATTTTCTAATCTAATTGTATCAAGAGTTTTATAGGCGTACCAATTGGGTTTATTAATAACGGCCTCAGCAATTTTAGCCACTGACTGATGGTTTTGATCTTTGAAACTTAGGGTAATGTCTTTGAGGAGTCCTCTTTGTTGATTATTTTGATTCCAGTCTAAACCTGTAAAATGATTGCGTTGTATGTAAGATACATTTCCGTTTTTATAGCGTATATTTTTTACACATTGTTGAAAAGAAGTAAGTGAGTTTGCTAATGCCAAAGACAAAACGGTGTTGACATAAGTATCACAATCAAAGGCGTCAACCCTATATTGAGGAAATTGATCATACAATGCTTTGGGGCCTTCCCCCAACGAACCTAGTAAATAATGTACTCCTAAAAATTGACCACTGATCCAGTCAATTCTTGCGGGCATGGAATTATTCGGCATGCTATTTAGTCTGTGGTATAGTTCCTCTATTGAGGAGTTAGCCTGTTTTTCAGTAGCACTTGAGTCAAAAGTATAACCAACAATAGAAGTGCTCAAGCAGGTTAGAAATACCAAATGTCTTAGAGGGTTAAATGTGTGCTTCATGAGTTTTTTCAATTTAAAACCAAAATAAAAAGTACATATTAACCTGTCCCAGAGGAGGGAAGCAAGAATGCTGAATATAATTTGGCTAAGTATGATATTTATTTCCGTAATCGTTGGTATTATTGAAGGACGAATCGATGAAGTCGCCCGAGCTGTCACTGATTCTGCTAAATTAGGTTTTGAAATAGCTCTTGGTTTAGCAGGGATTATGTCTTTATGGTTAGGAATTATGTCCATTGCTACTGAATCAGGGTTGGTCACCCTATTAGGAAAGTTACTGCGGCCGATTTTAAAATGGCTCTTTCCTGATATCCCTCCCGAACATCCTGCTATGGGGGCTATGACGATGAATATCGCTGCTAATATGTTAGGGTTAGCGAATGCTGCAACTCCATTTGGACTTCAGGCAATGAAGGAACTGCAAACTCTGAATGAACATGCAAAGATTGCTACTAATTCTATGTGTACTTTTCTGGCAATTAATACGTCGAGTGTGCAACTCATTCCTGCGACTGCTATTGCGTATTTAGCGGCGAATGGGAGTACTAATCCTAGTGGGGTGATTGTTAGTTCTTTGATCGCAACAATAATTTCTACTGTTGTTGCCATTATTTCGGTAAAACAGTTAGCCAAATTACCCATCTTTCGTATTAAAAGGACAACGAGTTTATGAATGAATTTGCCAATCAATTATCTAATTGGATGCTTTTAGCATTTGTGGTGGGTATTCCTTTATATGCTGCAGCAGTCAAGAAAATTAATGTATTTGATGCGTTTATTGTTGGTGCAAAACAAGGTTTTGATACGATTTTAAATATAGTCCCTTATCTTATTGCGATGATAGTTGCTATTGGAATGCTACGAGCATCCGGTTTTTTTAGTTTAATGGCGAAATTACTGGCACCACTTCTTGCAATGATTGGTATGCCGCCTGAAGTATTACCTTTGGCTTTGATCCGACCGTTTTCTGGGAGTGCTTCAACTGGATTGATGGCAGAGTTAATTCATCAATATGGTGGCGATTCAATGATTGCTAAAATTGCAGCAACGATGATGGGAAGTACAGAGACTACTTTTTACGTCATTGCAGTGTATTTTGGTTCTATAGGCATTCGTCGTACACGACATGCAATTCCTGCAGGATTATTAGCCGACTTAGCCGGTATTATCGCAGCAGTAATAATCTGTCGTTATTTATTTGGATGACCCCCAGATTTTAGTTAGCTCTTTTGGTCTTACATTACCGTGAGTTTCAGAAAAAGAACTCCACTCTCCATTTTGACTCGTTCAGCCTGAGGAGGAGCAAAATGCCCCGTCTCGAAGGCCTGGTATGCTTCTGTTAAGGCTTAGCGACAGCGCTATGCGCTTCCCCAGCCCGAACGATCTACGTGCAGAATCGATCTTTTTGGGAGGCTCTCTCAATTTTGGAGGCATAGGCATGGCTCGCAAAAATGAGTCCCCAGTCATTGTTTAGAGCCGTTCAGCCTGAGGAGGGGCAAAATGCCCCGTCTCGAAGGCCTGGTATGCTTCTGTTAAGGCTTCGAGACAGCGCTATGCGCTTCCTCAGCCCGAACGATCTACGTGCAGAATCGATCTTTTTGGGAGGCTCTCTCAATTTTGGAGGCATAGGCATGGCTCGCAAAAATGAGTCCCCAGTCATTGTTGAGAGCCGTTCAGCCTGAGGAGGGGCAAAATGCCCCGTCTCGAAGGCCTGGTATGCTTCTGTTAAGGCTTCGAGACAGCGCTATGCGCTTCCTCAGCCCGAACGATCTACGTGCAGAATCGATCTTTTTGGAGGGCTCTCTCAATTTTGGAGGCATAGGCATGGCTCGCAAAAATGAGTCCCCAGTCATTGTTTAGAGCCGTTCAGCCTGAGGAGGGGCAAAAAGCCCCGTCTCGAAGGCTTGGAGGCTTCGAGACAGCGCTATGCGCTTCCTCAGCCCGAACGATCTACGTGCAGAATCGATCTTTTTGGGAGACTCTCTCAATTTTGGAAGCATAGGCATGGCTCGCAAAAATGAGTCCCCAGTCATTGTTTAGAGCCGTTCAGCCTGAGGAGGGGCAAAATGCCCCGTCTCGAAGGCCTGGTATGCTTCTGTTAAGGCTTAGCGACAGCGCTATGCGCTTCCTCAGCCCGAACGATCTATGTGCAGAATCGATATTTTTGGGAGGCTCTCTCAATTTTGGAGGCATAGGCATGGCTCGCAAAAATGAGTCCCCAGTCATTGTTTAGAGCCGTTCAGCCTGAGGAGGGGCAAAATGCCCCGTCTCGAAGGCCTGGTATGCTTCTGTTAAGGCTTAGCGACAGCGCTATGCGCTTCCTCAGCCCGAACGATCTACGTGCAGAATCGATCTTTTGGGGAGGCTCTCTCAATTTTGGAGGCATAGGCATGGCTCGCAAAAATGAGTCCCCAGTCATTGTTGAGAGCCGTTCAACCTGAGGAGGGGCAAAATGCCCCGTCTCGAAGGCCTGGTATGCTTCTGTTAAGGCTTAGCGACAGCGCTATGCGCTTCCTCAGCCCGAACGATCTACGTGCAGAATCGATCTTTTTGGGAGGCTCTCTCAATTTTGGAGGCATAGGCATGGCTCGCAAAAATGAGTCCCCAGTCATTGTTTAAAGCCGCTCAGCCTGAGGAGGGGCAAAATACCCCGTCTCGAAGGCCTGGTATGCTTCTGTTAAGGCTTAGCGACAGCGCTATGCGCTTCCTCAGCCCGAACGATCTACGTGCAGAATCGATCTTTTTGGGAGGCTCTCTCAATTTTGGAGGCATAGGCATGGCTCGCAAAAATGAGTCCCCAGTCATTGTTTAGAGCCGTTCAGCCTGAGGAGGGGCAAAAAGCCCCGTCTCGAAGGCCTGGTATGCTTCTGTTAAGGCTTAGCGACAGCGCTATGCGCTTCCTCAGCCCGAACGATCTACGTGCAGAATCGATCTTTTTGGGAGGCTCTCTCAATTTTGGAGGCATAGGCATGGCTCGCAAAAATGAGTCCCCAGTCATTGTTGAGAGCCGTTCAACCTGAGGAGGGGCAAAAAGCCCCGTCTCGAAGGCCTGGTATGCTTCTGTTAAGGCTTAGCGACAGCGCTATGCGCTTCCTCAGCCCGAACGATCTACGTGCAGAATCGATCTTTTTGGGAGGCTCTCTCAATTTTGGAGGCATAGGCATGGCTCGCAAAAATGAGTCCCCAGTCATTGTTGAGAGCCGTTCAACCTGAGGAGGGGCAAAAAGCCCCGTCTCGAAGGCCTGGTATACTTCTGTTAAGGCTTAGCGACAGCGCTATGCGCTTCCCCAGCCTGAACGATGTAAGTGTAGAATGGATCTTTATTGTTTTTTTGGAGATTCCCCTAAGTACCCAGAAAAATAAGGAGGAGCCCGTCATTATTTAGAACCGTTCAGCCTGAGGAGGGGCAAAATGCCTCGTCTCGAAGGCTTGGTATGCTCCTGTTAAGGCTTAGCGACAGCGCTTTGCGCTTCCTCAGCCCGAACGCTCCAAGTAGAGAGTCCGAGCAAAATGATTTTTTAGTTTAAATTTTGGGGGGATATCTCAGAACCCGAACGGTTCGATAAAGATGCTATTTATTTTTTCTAGAGTTCATGGGATGCGCGATCTATAATGGGATGCTCTATTAATCGAGCTTTTTCACTAATATCCCTGCATTGAATCACATACAGTTGTTGATCGGCAATAATCCACTCAATATCCTGCGCTTTGCCAAATAAAGTTTCTAATTGACGTCCTAAGTGATATAAATCTTGGTATTGCTTCTTATTTAGTATATTTTTTTCACCTTGTTCATAGAAGGTTTGACCTTGTGCATTAATGTGTAATGATGCTAGAGCTCCATTACCTTCTGTTACTCCCTCAATTCCATTACTTGCAACTTCAACGCACATTAAATCCGGAGTTTCACTTTCAGTAAATAATACACCACCCGCTTGTCCTTTAATGTAGGGTTGGATAATGAGATGTAAGTTTAATTCATTTTCTCCACTGTATTCTTTGACTATTGTACGCCTCTTTACCATGTTTTCCCATGAGGAGCAGATGGCTGAAATAAATTTGTCCATATTGTGGATATTGGCTTGAGAGTAAAATATCCCTGCATAACTGTAGGCACTTGAGTCTTCTACATTTGTTGATGAGCGTACAATAATCGGGGTATCTGTTGCTACGAGATCAAATAATTGTTTTAGTTCTCCATAGTATTCTTGCCACAACGGATGTTCGCTGGAAGAGGAAACTAAATCGTAAATTGTTTTAATCGTATTATGTTTTAAAATGATACTTTCAGGAATATTAAATCGATTATGGCTCAATAGTGCTAAGCGTTGGGCTTTATTGCCTATCGCTGTATTATCTTTCTGCTCTTCAAGAAAGTCCCAATCAAGTACTTTGTTTTTCAAGATGTTGACCTGATTTCCTGAAATGATTAATTTGATTTTATCGTTAAGTGTTGTTATTGGAAATTGGGCAATCATGACCATATTTTTTTCGCGAGCGATGATCGCACTATGGCTTAGATAGCCTCCTTGTTTTAAGATAACTCCCTTGATGTGCTGACAAGCAATAATTTGTTCCGGTAATAGGTTATCTGCAATTAAAATAGTACATCTACTCAGGGTTTCAAGGTTGAGTCCTTCTTTAAATACTACTGCAGTACCGGTACATATATGTTGTTTTCCTGCGACTCTAATTGCTAAAGATTGAGGTTGGATATTCGTAATTTGTTCGGCTGTGTTTAAAGGCATTTGCTCAATGTCATGGAATGAAAATGTACTAGGGAATTGATACTCATTCCGTAGCTTCCATATTGTATAACGGTCTTTCAATAAATCAATGAGTATGCTTCGTTTCTTAGGCAGAGAGCGGAACTCATTCATTGTTAAATAGGAGAGGCTTAATGGTAACTCTAATTGTTGTGTCAGCTTCTCCACGAGTAAGTTTATTAGTTGCCATTCTTTTAACTGAGATTGTCGCAAATGCGTGCGTACGTATTCTGTATTTAAAAAAGAATCATGAATATTTGCTTTTTGCTTTAAATTTATTTTAAAGTTTGCTTGATCGGAGAGTTCGTAGTAAGAAGTGATTGCTAAAGATTGTGGTTCTGCAAAGGAGGAATGAAGTAATTCGGATATATTGGAAGAGGTCTTGGTTGCTGCAATTTGTAGTTGGCGAAATGCATTTTGATGTAAAAGGCTGCTGTAGAACTGCCACATGGTACTTTGTTTGTATAAAGCTGTAAGAGCGCGTTTGAGAATTCGTTGCAATTCCCATACCGATAAAGGCTGATGCAGATATTCAGTAAGTTTCATTATTCTTAGCTGAGTCTTAGGGGCTATGAGCATGTGGTAATCTTGAAGAATGCTTTCTGTAGCCAGGTGAAATTGCAACCGCACTACTTTGTTGCGAATCCACGTAAGCAATTTATTGCTGGAAAAAATCGCTTGTTCCAATGCATTATCAATATAAATTTGATTGCAAAATGCAATAAATTGCTCTTGAGTTATTTCTTTCTTTTTAATCAATAACCCTAGTTTACGCAGGGCTTTCAGGCATCCGCCTTCATCACTCCAACGTTGTTTGAGAATGCTCAGCAGTAGTGGTGTTGGATTTGCAAATGTTTCTTGTAGCGGCAACGATGTAAAGCGTTGATCTTGGATAAGTCCCGGAAGCATTTGATAATGTTTTAATAAAATATGGCGATTTAAAACTCTGCTGTCATGATAATTATGATGTAATTTAATTAAAATAATCCGATATTCCTGATCAACAGTAAACTCTATATCTTGTTGAAATAACAGTAATAAATTTCGAGTAATACCTGACAGTTTTGTCAGTTTTCCTTCTTTTAAATCATACTCTTCTTGAAACGATGCACTTTGGTTGGACTTATTACTATTGATAATCTCGCTCGTGAACAAGCCTAAGTAGAGGGGTTGATGTTCAATGGTAAGCTGAATTGTACCTAAAGAGCGTTCGCTATTGGTATTTATTTGGATAAAAGAGTTTCCTTCGGGAGCACAATCATAATGGCACTGTTGCAGCAAACTTAATGCTTGCTTATCCGTATTTTTAAATTGATAAATAAGCATATATAGTAGTAAATCAACAACAATAGGGACCAATAGAAAAATACTAATAATAAACATGCTTGATAATGAAAGCGGAATTAAATAAAGCACGTATAGGCAGGTAGAGGGAATGAGGATCACTTTCCATGAAATTTGTCGCACTGTGAGTTTGCTTTGAGTAGGGGCGAAAACAGCATTTAATTGGTATCGTAAGAAATCGAGTCGTTTTTTCTTAGGATACATAAGATGTATTCCCAAGACCAAGACAAAAAGCGTATAAATTGGAATAAGGTAAGCTGCATTCATAGGCAGATTGGGATCGACTTTATAAAGATAAACATCGAAGGGGATCGCCAGTTGCATGCTGAATGCGATAGTAGGTACTGTCATAATAAGACTTATCAGCACATTAGCCCATTGATACCATGCTGAAGTTTCAGCAAATAAGCTTCGTAGCAATTCTTTACGACGGATGAAGAGCATTGTGGCAAATAAAATGCCTAATACCATTACAAAACTTGTGATTGGAAACGGCTGTATTTGATTATTAGAGGTAAAATAAGAATTAACGCTCTTGAATTTGTTATTTAATTGCTCAGCAAGCGCATCATGAGATTGTTGATAACTCATGATGGGAATATCTTGTTTGGAGACAATTTGTTGGTATTGGGCTAGTGCTTGCTTGTCCTCTTGAAATGGAAGCAGCATGAATGGCGCTTTTTTTAACAAATACTGTGTGTACTCCCAAGGAACATTAATAACAACAGGAGCCGGACTTTGCTCTCCTAGCGTCATGAACTGATATAGTCCATCCGGAAAATAAAAAAGCCTCTTTTCATGATGTACTTGTTTTAATAAATTTTGGTCAGCATCTAACCAGCTTAAAGTGGCTGATTTGAAACCATTGTCACAATAAAGAATGATTTTTTTGTCAGTATTCTTTTTTAAATAATCATTAAGACCTGTACCTGCAGGGAAATTAAGGGCTCCTGCTATATGAATTTTGTCGTATTCGCTACTATCACGTAAATCAATAAAGACAAATTGGGAGTTTCTTTCTTTCCAATGTTTTATCATTTGGACCGTTACAGGAGTATTTCGAATTCCTATTGAGGGAATGCTTGAAAAACCCAGAGCGAATATTGATAGTATAAGAATGAAAATAATCCAAGGCTGATAAAGACGCCACAACATATATAATTTTGTTTTTATCCAAATGTATTTAAAGAAAATACTTATAAGGCCAATGACTATTAGCCCGGAATAAACAAGGCTGCCTCCCAGAAAAGCTAAAGTTTCGGGAGGGGGGATAGCATAAACAGGATTTGCATAAGTAAATAAAAGGCACAAGACAATAGACTTCGTTCCAAACGCTACTGTAGTGGAGAACTGCTTCGTCGATACGGTGCTCGAATCCTCATGTACTGGCGTGTACACTCCGGTTCTGTGCTCCGTCTCTCCTCGCACTTCCCTCACTACAGCGAGTTTGGAAAGAAGTCTAATAAAGGGTTTAATTAAAGCCCATTTTAATGGTGAAGGCTGTGATATTGAGCGCATTGATGAGGAGTTAGGGAGCAAGAACTTCATTTTATTAATTCTATATACAGATTAATAGGCTTTAGAATTAGTATAATCCCAAAAATAGAAATATGCGAAGTTCCGTTCTTTAGTACTAAATTAGGGTCTGTTGGCTTTATTGAGTAGCCTAAAAATTTCCAAATTCCTCCTTAGAATCTGGGTAGTAATCGGCCGGGTTGTACTTTGTGTACAAGCTATTGGTGAAAGACTTATTTTTCTCATACAAACTCGCCATTATTGTATGCAACTTCGCTCCTTCGGACTCCCCGCATCTCTCAAACGCTTGAGCAATGCTCATCTGGTTATCTATTTTTTTTTGCCAATATAAACTTAATTTACTTGTGGTGCTGACATCTGACTTCCACAGCGGTGGTGTATCCATATCTTCCGCTATTGCATCATAGGCTTCTTGGTGTAACGGAACTGCTTTTTCATCAAGATAAACATTGACTGGAATAATCGTATTTTTATGAAATTCCGAGCTGTCCATACATTTCTCATGTAATTTTTTCCGTAATGGGCAATTAAACGTTTTAGAAGATAAGTCGTCCTGAGGAAAAATGTAGTTTTTGATGATAGAAAGCGGAAGAGTTAAAAAGAGTGAAGCTCCTTTTGAGCTTGGACTCTCCTTCACACTTGGATTGGTCTCCTCAGCATTAGATTGTTTCAGTTTCATTTCATAGTCAAGCTGATTCATTTCATATTCATAGTCAAGCTGAGTTTCATCATCAGGCATTCCCTCAAATTCAGATTTCTCTTCACTCATTGTAGTCACCAAATCAAAGTAATATACAAACTATACAAAAAGATAAAATAAAAATCAAGTTGATCAAATATTGAAATATTATGATTCAAATTTCCATTAGGATTGACTTAAAATCGGCAGTTATATAAGGCAAGAAAGTTCCAAAATTTTTTTGCTCTGGAAAATATTAGGGTTTCGTTATTAGACAAGAGTTATGGAGTTACTATAACAAATTCAACGTGTTGCGTATCAAATAGTATTACGGAAAACGTATTAAGATCCGCACCAATTAAAAATATACGTTAGTTGTTGAATTTTTAATAACCATATTGTACTATTTATTCCATGAATTCCCTGCAGCTACCGAAGAATTGTTTATTAAGGAGTTTTAATGTTTAGCCGTTTTTGGAGTCGTAGTTCGAAGCCTACTTATGAACGTTTCACCACTCAAAGAGTATTGCTTGATAAATATGGTAATGGCTCTAATGAAGGTCTTTGTAAGCCCCTTGCAAATAAGTATGTTGAAATGTCACTGAAAGGAATGGAGGGTGAGTGGTTAAAAAAACCTGATTTCGAAATTTATAAGGATGCTGTCGAAACTGAAAATTATCAATATGAACTCGATCAGAAAGGCCAAGATGGACGTCATTCTGCTTTTGAAAACTTAGAGCATGAAGATCTCCTAGTGGAGGAAAACACAATCACTAATCCTGATAATTTTGAAAAACTTATGGGTGACTCTGATTGTGCGATAATTTCTTATCGTCAAAAGGGAGGTGATGCACATCAGGTGGCCTTCAGGAAAAATAAAGGAAGCTGCGCATTTTTTGATGCTAACCACGTAGGTGGCGAAATAAAAGGAAGGTGTCCGCTAGTTAGAAAATTTGTGAGCAATTCAATTCGATCCGAGATAGAAAATGACTCTAAAGCCCTGATAGGCCTCTTAAAATCTTCTCCGAAAGTATGAACGTTATACATGTTTTCGTTAAAACTACTGAGTAGGAGGCTTCAATAACGAGCAGATGCAGGATATCCAAAGTCTCTTGAAGCATGCTTATTACGATGCCTATCAAACCCAAAATAGTTATTAATTTTTTCAAATTGACTTTTTTTTGACTTGATCTATAAATTAGTTATTGGGTTTTTAATTTGGTAACTAAAATGAGAACTGTAAAAGCGCTAAAAAATCAAAAGGAATGCGCAATAATTTCTTTAACACCTAAAAGGAAATTACTCCCACAATTAAAGGATATTTCTGAAGATCTTCTTTCCTTACCGGAGGAAAAAATCAATAAACTTCTAAATGATCGTTTACTAAAAAGGCATACGGTTCCAGTTTGCATTCCTTTATTGAAGACTCCACAGGATTTATATCTATTTATTAAAAATAATAGTGAAATATTGTTTGATTTTATGTTAACAACTTGGCCCTTTCCAATAAAACAATGGGGATTTTCCGCTAATGGAATTGATTTAATTGACGATTATATTGATATTCAATACTTCCCTACAGTATGTAAATCAATTACTAAACCGTTTAAAGATACCATGGAATTAGCGGTAACATTGATTACTCCTACATCTACATTCATTGATTACATTGCGGAGAGCATTGCCTCAAAGAAAATTATTAGAAGTGAAGAGGAAATAACACTAATCAAGTTTTTAGTATCCACAGGAATTGCTGTTGTTACAAATAAATTAGAAAAATCAATAAATCAGCAAACAAAAGAATTTATTGCTACATTGAATGATTCAAAAAATTATTTATCGTTTCTACAAGATAAAATACTAGAAACTCTTTTTGGTTTCTATTTTAAGAGTAAAGAAGAGTTTCCTTCCGATCGCAGTGATGAATTTCTTAACGTATGGTTTGATACAAATACCTGTTTAGGCCTATATTTGCTTACGAAGCCGCTCTCCGATGAACTACGGGTTGCGTGAATTAGCTGAGGCATAGTGTACAAGATCATAAATCTGTTCTAATATTAATCTAAACGGGCTTTAGTGGAATAGTATTCTTTTGATCAAAGACATTAAATTTTGGCAAAGTGATTCTTGAACAATAGTTTTTTTATTGGTTTGTATATGTCTAAGAGAACTTTTTGCAATCTAAAGTTGAGATTGAATGTGGCTAAAATTCCTGGATATCAAAGGGACGCGAATATTTTTGCTATTTATTCATTATTATCAAAAGAAGACTTTTTCAAGGGGGCTGAAGGAAATGTTCCTCAGATTATCACGGTGATAAAAAATATTTTAGAAGATATTGATTTAGATAGCGAAAGAGAAATTTCCAAATCAATACTTAAGATTAAAAAAGAAATAGAGAACTATCACGATCATTCTTCTAATTCAAATGTAAATGATTTATTAAGCGCATTCAGTTGCCCAACTAATTTAACTTATAAGACCATTCGTAGTACTGTATGTGTTAAAAACGAAACCATGAAAAATATTTTGTCTTCTTATGATTAAACTCAGTGGGAATGAATCTATAAAAGAAGCCTCTAATTGAAGGCATTTTACGGTTCGTGCGACGAGTTCACACTTCCTACAAATTAACCCACTTTAGTCTTCTTTTTTGATTGAGCATTTTTTTTGCTTTTACTTGCATAATTTGGATTTTCAAGCAATTTGAATTGAGCGAATATTTTTTGAGTTTTTGCTTTAAATGCAGCCATTTCTCGAGTAGGAACTGGAGATGATGTGGGTAAGTAGGTTGTAGTTGGGTTTCTTGGTTGATTATGGACATGTAGTTCATAATGACAATGTGGCCCTGTAGCAAGACCTGTTTGACCTACATAGCCAATGACTTGGCCTCGTCTTATTTTACTGCCTTTGGAGAGGCCTTTTTCAAAGCGAAGCATGTGCCCATAAAGCGTGCTGTATGTTTTATCATGTTTAATTTCAATCATATTACCATAGCCGTTATGCCTACCAATGTTGGTAATGACTCCATCACCCACTGATTGAATAGGAGTACCAATTGGTGCTGCTAAATCCACACCTTTATGAGCTCTTCTATAGTGTAATATGGGATGCTGCCTTGAGGCAGAAAAAGTTGAACTGATATGGCTAAACTTAATGGGATAGCGTGAAAAGGCCTTTTTAAAGCTTTCTCCCTTAGGAGTATAATAATCACGGTTACCATTTCTGCTAATATGGCGTACAGCCTGTGCTGTTTTACCTTGATTGGTATAGCTTACGGCAACAATATCACCGATACCTACCATTTTGTCTTCTACATAAAGACTGTCATAAGCAATTGAAAAGTGATCCCCACTACGAATCGAACGTGAAAAATCAATTTCTTTACGTAAAATAGCAGTCATTTGTTGAATTAGTTTTCTTGGTATGCCTAAACGTTGCGCTGTGGTATATAGAGAACCTTTGACTACTCCTGTAATGTATTTCTCTTTAGTGGTAACTTTTTTAGAATCAACTTTAGTTTTATAAACGGCCCCATCCCTATAAACGGTTAGTGTTTGGATGTTATTCATGGGGATGATTAACTTTTCTAATTTATGTTTGTTAATTAAAAATTGTAACTCTTGTTTAGGGTTTATCGCCGTAAGTGCTTTAGCATGAGGGTTTTTCTGCAGGACCAGCTGTAAATTCTGTGCAGTCAGGCCCAGGCGTTTAAATATAGTAGCCATAGAATCGCCTGAGCGAGGCTTAATCGTTTGCCATTCATTGTCTTTAACAATTTTTTTAGCAGGTTTAATTGCATTAACGACATTTTCAACAACTGCTTTAGCTTTATCTTCGATTATTTCAAGTTTGCTTTCTTTACTTACTGGGGCTTTCTCCTCAGTCACGGAGCTTTCTTCATTCAGATCATCTTCACCTTGATCTTGATAGTCATCATATTGTTCTTCTTGTTCTTCTTGGTTAGGTAATGAAATGGGGTGGATAGTAGATTCGTTATAGGAGTCATGTGAAAATTGTTTCACAAGAAAATAAGGCAGCGAAAAGGCAATAATCAAGGCAAAACCCATTAATACCTTAGAAGGCTTAGATTTTTTATTTTTATTTGTTCTTCGTTTTTCGATGTATAAATAAGGTTTTTTATCCATTGTTTGCCTATACATTGTCATTCGAAAGCATGCTATTGTCTCATTGAGACAATTTCGAGTGACAAATTATCTTAAATCACCTTTTTAGGTATGGCAGGAAATTGCCAACCGGGCTAAGATACTCGGTGTGAGAAGATAGGTCAATCATTTAAAAGGTTTTGATGCGATGATAGTTGAAGATTCAGTGTGTTCTGAACTAGTAAGAGGGTGTGAGGAAGTACTTCCTCTGCATGAATTAGAAAAAAAATTACAAAAAGGAACGTGCTTAAAAATTAAAGCGGGTTTTGATCCAACTGCACCTGATTTGCATCTGGGACATACTGTATTACTTAATAAGTTAAGACAATTCCAACAATTTGGCCATGAAGTTATTTTTTTAATTGGAGATTTCACCGCAATGATTGGTGATCCAACTGGAAAAAATGTAACTCGCTTGCCTCTTAGCCAAGAAACAGTATTGGAAAATGCTAAAACATATCAAGAGCAAGTATTTAAAATTTTAGATCCTCTTAAAACAAGAGTGGCGTTTAATTCGCAATGGCTTGCTCAATTTAATGCAGTAGATTTAATTCGCTTGGCTGCAACACATACGGTAGCGCGTATGTTGGAACGTGACGACTTTAATAAGCGTTATACCTCTGGTCAGCCAATAGCAATCCATGAGTTTTTATATCCATTACTGCAGGGATATGATTCTGTGGCACTTAAAGCAGATGTAGAGCTTGGTGGCTCTGATCAGAAATTTAATTTATTAATGGGACGGGAATTACAAAAGCATTATGGTCTTGAACCCCAAGTGGTGATGATGACTCCATTGATAGAGGGATTAGATGGTGTCAAAAAAATGTCTAAATCTCTAGACAATTATATAGGGATTAATGAACCTGCTGCAGAAATGTTTGGTAAAATAATGTCACTCTCTGATGAATTAATGTGGCGTTATATCAATTTACTAAGTTTCCAAACAGGAAGTGAAATAGCAGCATTAAGAAGTTCTGTGGAACAGGGTGCAAATCCAAGAGACATCAAAATTGATTTTGCGAAGGAAATCGTTACACGCTTCCATGATCAACAACAAGCAGAGAAAGCACATATAGAATTTATTGAGCGTTTTCAGAAGGGCGTTATTCCTGAAGATTTAGAAGAACAAATCTTAACCCTACAAAATTCACTTTCCTTAGCGCAGCTTTTAAAACAAGCCAATTTAACTCAAAGCACTTCAGAATCAATGCGCTTAATAAAGCAGGGAGCAGTAAAGATCGATGGCAATAAAGTTGAGGATGCAGGCGTAGAGTTGGCTATTGGTAAGACTTATATAATTCAAGTTGGCAAACGTAGAGTGGCTAAACTGCGCTTACAATAAACAGTGTGACATCATTTTTTAAAAAAAATTAAAAAAGTGTTTGACACTGGATGTGAAATGAGTAGAATACGCAGCACACCTTGAGGGTGAGTTCATTAAGAAGAGAGAAGACAAACTGTGTGGGCACTTTGGAAGGTTTTGAGTGCTTAAGAAGTAAATAGAAGAAGTAAGAAGCTGGTTTAAGACTAGCACAGGAATTGAACTGAAGAGTTTGATCCTGGCTCAGATTGAACGCTGGCGGCATGCTTAACACATGCAAGTCGAACGGCAGCATGACCTAGCTTGCTAGGTTGATGGCGAGTGGCGAACGGGTGAGTAACGCGTAGGAATATGCCTTGAAGACTGGGATAACTTGGGGAAACTCAAGCTAATACCGGATGATGTCTGCGGACGAAAGCTGGGGACCATTTTGGCCTGGCGCTTTAAGATTAGCCTGCGTCCGATTAGCTAGTTGGTGGGGTAAGGGCCTACCAAGGCGACGATCGGTAGCTGGTCTGAGAGGATGACCAGCCACACTGGAACTGAGACACGGTCCAGACTCCTACGGGAGGCAGCAGTGGGGAATATTGGACAATGGGGGGAACCCTGATCCAGCAATGCCGCGTGTGTGAAGAAGGCCTGAGGGTTGTAAAGCACTTTCAGTGGGGAGGAGGATTGATAGGTTAAGAGCTAATTGATTGGACGTTACCCACAGAAGAAGCACCGGCTAACTCCGTGCCAGCAGCCGCGGTAATACGGAGGGTGCGAGCGTTAATCGGAATTACTGGGCGTAAAGCGTGCGTAGGTGGTTGATTAAGTTATCTGTGAAATCCCTGGGCTTAACCTGGGCAGGTCAGATGATACTGGTTGACTCGAGTATGGGAGAGGGTAGTGGAATTTCCGGTGTAGCGGTGAAATGCGTAGAGATCGGAAGGAACACCAGTGGCGAAGGCGGCTACCTGGCCTAATACTGACACTGAGGCACGAAAGCGTGGGGAGCAAACAGGATTAGATACCCTGGTAGTCCACGCCGTAAACGATGTCAACTAGCTGTTGGATATATGAATATATTTAGTGGCGTAGCAAACGCGATAAGTTGACCGCCTGGGGAGTACGGTCGCAAGATTAAAACTCAAAGGAATTGACGGGGGCCCGCACAAGCGGTGGAGCATGTGGTTTAATTCGATGCAACGCGAAGAACCTTACCTACCCTTGACATACAGTGGAGCTTGCAGAGATGCGAGTGTGCCTTCGGGAACACTGCTACAGGTGCTGCATGGCTGTCGTCAGCTCGTGTCGTGAGATGTTGGGTTAAGTCCCGTAACGAGCGCAACCCTTGTCCTTAGTTACCAGCACGTGAAGGTGGGAACTCTAAGGAGACTGCCGGTGACAAACCGGAGGAAGGCGGGGACGACGTCAAGTCATCATGGCCCTTACGGGTAGGGCTACACACGTGCTACAATGGACGATACAGAGGGAAGCGAAGGGGCGACCTGGAGCCAATCTTAGAAAGTCGTTCGTAGTCCGGATTGGAGTCTGCAACTCGACTCCATGAAGTCGGAATCGCTAGTAATCGCGAATCAGCATGTCGCGGTGAATACGTTCCCGGGCCTTGTACACACCGCCCGTCACACCATGGGAGTGGGCTGCACCAGAAGTAGATAGTCTAACCTTCGGGGGGACGTTTACCACGGTGTGGTTCATGACTGGGGTGAAGTCGTAACAAGGTAGCCGTAGGGGAACCTGCGGCTGGATCACCTCCTTAAAAGATAAGGCATGAAAGGACCTCAAAGTGCCCACACAGTTTGTTTTCAGAAAGATGAAGAATCCTAAGCTCCGAAAGGAGCGAAAGATGCTCGGTAAAGCGAGAGCGAAGCGCGAGCGAAAGCTAACGCAAGTCGAAGCATTTTTGGCAAGAATTTTTGTTTTAATCAAGGCGCGAGCGTGAGCAAGCGAGGGAGCATACATCAGTATGTGACCGACCGAGCGAACGATTGCAACGCGGAGTAAAACGAAAAATCGCAGCCCAAAAAAAGGGGTCGTAGCTCAGCTGGGAGAGCACCTGCCTTGCACGCAGGGGGTCAGGAGTTCGATCCTCCTCGGCTCCACCAATTTTAGGTATTTTTCTAAGGATAGTCCAGATTAAAGTGCTTTGCGGAGTATTTTCATCTGGAATAACCAGACGTTCATTAAAAAAATGGGTAAATAAAGAGGTAACACAAGCGACTTGTATTGAGCAGTAAAGCATATAATTTTGAGGTAATTGAGATTATATGGTCAAGAAGAGAAGCGCAAACGGTGGATGCCTTGGCAGTAAGAGGCGAAGAAGGACGTGGAATCCTGCGAAAAGCTTTGGTGAGCTGGAAACGAGCGCTGAGCCAAAGATGTCCGAATGGGGGAACCCGGCCATGCGTGAGCATGGTCATCTATGACTGAATACATAGGTTATAGAGGCGAACTCGGGGAACTGAAACATCTAAGTACCCGAAGGAAAAGAAATCAAAAGAGATTCTCCAAGTAGCGGCGAGCGAACGGGGAGGAGCCTGGCGTGATTTATTGTGAGAGGAAGTGGAACAATTTGGGAAAGTTGGCGATAGAGGGTGAAAGCCCCGTACACGGGAAGCTCATGAAGAACTAGGCACGCGAATAAGTAGGCCGGGACACGTGTAATCCTGGTTGAAGATGGGTGGACCATCATCCAAGGCTAAATACTCCTTACTGACCGATAGTGAACCAGTACCGTGAGGGAAAGGTGAAAAGAACCCCGGAGAGGGGAGTGAAATAGAACCTGAAACCGTTTGCGTACAAGCAGTGGGAGCATGGCTTAGGCTGTGTGACTGCGTACCTTTTGTATAATGGGTCAGCGAGTTACTTTCAGTGGCGAGGTTAACTGAATAAGGGAGCCGTAGAGAAATCGAGTCTGAATAGGGCGAGAGTCGCTGTGAGTAGACCCGAAACCGGGCGATCTAGTCATGTGCAGGATGAAGGTTGGGTAACACCAAGTGGAGGTCCGAACCGGGTAATGTTGAAAAATTATCGGATGACGTGTGACTAGGAGTGAAAGGCTAATCAAGCCCGGAGATAGCTGGTTCTCCCCGAAAGCTATTTAGGTAGCGCCTCGTGAATGATTGTTGGGGGTAGAGCACTGTTTCGGCTAGGGGGCTGTCATGGCTTACCAAACCGATGCAAACTCCGAATACCGGCTAATTGAATCACGGGAGACACACGGCGGGTGCTAACGTCCGTCGTGAAGAGGGAAACAACCCAGACCGCCAGCTAAGGTCCCCAAGTACTAGTTAAGTGGGAAACGATGTGGGAAGGCACAGACAGCCAGGAGGTTGGCTTAGAAGCAGCCACCCTTTAAAGAAAGCGTAATAGCTCACTGGTCGAGTCGGCCTGCGCGGAAGATGTAACGGGGCTAAAACTAGTCACCGAAGCTGCGGATGTGTGCTAGGCACACGTGGTAGGGGAGCGTTCTGTAAGCTGATGAAGGTGCATTGAGAAGTGTGCTGGAGGTATCAGAAGTGCGAATGCTGACATGAGTAACGATAATGAGGGTGAAAAGCCCTCACGCCGGAAGTCCCAGGTTTCCTGCACGACGTTAATCGGAGCAGGGTGAGTCGGCCCCTAAGGCGAGGCTGAAGAGCGTAGTCGATGGGAACCAGGTTAATATTCCTGGACTTTTTATAAGTGGTGAAGTGGGGACGAAGAAGGCTAGGTGAGCCAGGCGATGGTTGTCCTGGTATGTGCATGTAGGGGGATGGTTTAGGCAAATCCGGACCATTATTAACTCTGAGGTGCGACATGGTGCTGACACTTCGGTGTACGGCGAAGTCATTGATGCCCGGCTTCCAGGAAAAGCTGCTAGCCATAACTTATAGAGAACCGTACCGCAAACCGACACAGGTGGACAGGTAGAGAATACTAAGGCGCTTGAGAGAACTCGGGTGAAGGAACTAGGCAAAATGGTACCGTAACTTCGGGAGAAGGTACGCCCTTTTCGGTGAAGGAATTTACTTTCTGAGCTGGAGAGGGCCGCAGAGACCAGGTGGCTGCGACTGTTTATTAAAAACACAGCACTCTGCAAATTCGTAAGAAGACGTATAGGGTGTGACGCCTGCCCGGTGCCGGAAGGTTAATTGATGGGGTTATCTTCGGAGAAGCTCTTGATCGAAGCCCCGGTAAACGGCGGCCGTAACTATAACGGTCCTAAGGTAGCGAAATTCCTTGTCGGGTAAGTTCCGACCTGCACGAATGGCGTAACGATGGCCACACTGTCTCCACCCGAGACTCAGTGAAATTGAAATCGCTGTGAAGATGCAGTGTACCCGCGGCTAGACGGAAAGACCCCGTGAACCTTTACTATAGTTTTGCACTGGACTTTGATGATGACTGTGTAGGATAGGTGGGAGGCTAAGAAGTATCCACGCTAGTGGGTATGGAGCCGACCTTGAAATACCACCCTGTTGTTATTGAGGTTCTAACTTGGTCCCATTATCTGGGATAAGGACAGTGTATGATGGGTAGTTTGACTGGGGCGGTCTCCTCCCAAAGAGTAACGGAGGAGCACAAAGGTACCCTCGGTACGGTCGGACATCGTACCAAGAGTGTAAAGGCATAAGGGTGCTTGACTGCGAGAGCGACGGCTCGAGCAGGAACGAAAGTTGGTCTTAGTGATCCGGTGGTTCTGAATGGAAGGGCCATCGCTCAACGGATAAAAGGTACTCCGGGGATAACAGGCTGATACCGCCCAAGAGTTCATATCGACGGCGGTGTTTGGCACCTCGATGTCGGCTCATCACATCCTGGGGCTGAAGCAGGTCCCAAGGGTATGGCTGTTCGCCATTTAAAGTGGTACGCGAGCTGGGTTTAGAACGTCGTGAGACAGTTCGGTCCCTATCTGCCGTGGGCGTAGGAAAATTGAGAGGAGCTGCTCCTAGTACGAGAGGACCGGAGTGGACGAACCTCTGGTGTACCGGTTGTCACGCCAGTGGCATTGCCGGGTAGCTAAGTTCGGACGGGATAACCGCTGAAAGCATCTAAGCGGGAAGCCTCCCTCAAGATGAGTTTTCCCTTGAAGCCCGTTGAAGACTACGACGTTGATAGGCAAGGTGTGGAAGCGTAGTAATGCGTGAAGCTAACTTGTACTAATTGGCTGATTGTCTTGACCATATAATCTGAGTTACTTCAGAGTGAAACGAATATAAGTGACACCATGACTCTCTTTGTTTACCGGAAGTAACGCGCTCCAAGGCGCGCTACTCAAAACAGTTTTCCTGGCGACCATAGCGGTTTGGAACCACCTGATTCCATCTCGAACTCAGTAGTGAAACGAACATGCGCCAATGATAGTGTGAGGTTTCCTCATGTGAAAGTAGGTCATCGCCAGGGTCTTTTTCTTAAGCGGCTTTTAGGCCGCTTTTTTTTTTGCTTTTACTTTTATCTGCTAATAATATTTTAAATTAAATTGTGCTATTTTGATTTGATCCAAATACTATTTAACTCACATTGGTTTTGGGGTTTATGAAGTTAAGAAACTGGATCAGCCTGATACAGAGTTATTGTATTTAAAAATAAAAAAGAATAGTTAGTGACCTAAATTTTTATCTCGATAAAAAACAATTAACAAGATACACTCACATTAAAAAAAACCAGGTATTTTTTAATGAAAAAAATTAGCCTAATGATTTTTTGCTTTAAAACTATTTATCTTAAGGATTGCAAATGACACTTGAAAAGCGACTGGTTGAACTGGAAGAAGAAATTGAAACAATTAAAGAAATGAGTCATTTATTAGCTGCAAACAATCAGAGATTAGAAATGCTTCTAGAGCGCATGGATCAACAACTTAGCCACTATGAAAAAACAAAACAACAGGCAGCGATGAATTATGGAGAGTTATTGCATGCTTTTGGCATAATGAATCAACAAAAACAACAGGAGCAGGAGTTTGTAGAAGATGCTCCTGTAGATAATCTGATTAAAAGTACTATCTAACTCAAATACTTATCTTTTAACCGCACATAATGTTGTGCTGAATACTCTAAGTGATCTTGCTCTTGAGCTGTTAACTTTCTAACAGCTTTAGCAGGACGTCCAAGATATAAATAACCACTTTTAAGGATGTTGCCTGGCGTTACTAATGAGCCGGCAGCAACCATTACATGATGTTGTATGTGCACCGCATCTAATATAATTGCTCCCATACCAATAAGGCAAAAATCATCAATCACACACCCATGCAATGCCGCTTGATGACCGATGGTAATTCCTTGACCTAAAATCAAGGACTGGCCGTCAGAGGTATATGGCCCTTCATGAGTAACATGTAACACAGAACCATCTTGGATGTTGCACCTATTTCCTATTTTAATGGAATTGACATCACCGCGAATAACAGCCATAGGCCAAACAGAAACATCATCTCCCAAGTGTACATCACCAATGACTAGGGATTTAGGATCAATATAGACTCGTTGACCTAAAGAAGGAACTTTACCTTGAAAACTACGAATTGCATCATTCATATCAATTACACCATAGTTACAAATTCTTCTGCGCTTGTGGGATGAATAGCAATAGTATTATCAAAGTCTTTTTTGCATGCTCCCATTTTTACAGCGACCCCAAAACCTTGAAGCATTTCGTCGGCACCAAATCCGATAACATGGAGCCCAATAATCTTTTCTTCCTGACCTAAAGTAACTAGTTTCATTACAGTTGGTGTCTTTTGGGTAGTAAAAGCATCAAACATGGGTGTAAAACGAGTTTGATAAACTTTGATGTGTTCTTTACCATATCGCTCAGTTGCTTCTTCCTCACTTAAACCTACAGTTCCCATAGGTGGATGACTAAATATTACCGTACTTATATTCTCATAACTTAAGCAAGCATCGGGTTGTTGACCAAATAAGCGATCTGCCAAGCGACGTCCTGCAGCTATAGCTACTGGGGTAAGCGCAGGTGCGTTAGTAACATCTCCTATAGCATAAATTCCTTTAGTACTTGTGTTTTGAAAAGCATCGACTAAAATCAAACCCTGCTTATCGGTTGTCACGTGTGCCTTTTCTAGCTGCAGATGGGATGTTCGAGGGGATCTCCCCACTGCAACAATGATCACATCTATATCGTGAATAATAGAGCCGCTTTGACATACAATCGATTTTCTACCATCACTATGTAAATTTATTTCTTGGGCACGATGATTTTGGTGAATGTGAATTCCTTGCTGTTGCATGATTTCTAGCAGAGTATCGCCTAAAATGGAGTCGAAGCGACTTAAAGGCTTTGTGCCTCTCATTAAAAGATGAGTTTCGCTGCCCAGAGTATGTAAGACCCCTGCTAACTCAACACCAATGTAGCCACTACCAATTACGGCTACTTTTTTAGGCTGTTTTGTCAAGGAAAAGAAACCATCTGAATCAATTGCATGTTGTATTCCATGAATTTGTGGTTGGGATGGTTCGCCTCCAGTTGCAATAATAATATGAGGTGCTTGATAAAGCGCATCATTTACTTTGATTGTGTGTTCGTTATGAAACTCACCTTTACCTTGAATGAGCGTGATGTCGTATTGAGATAGACGTTTTGCGTAGTTTTCTCTTAGCCTATCGATATATGAATTACGCTGATTGACAAGAGTATGCCAATCCAGGTGTACCGTCACAGAATTAAATCCATAATCAGGTGCATGGTGAAGCATGTCAGCAATCATGGATGCATTGAACATGATCTTTTTAGGAACGCATCCCAAATTGACACAAGTCCCTCCTAAGTGACTCGCTTCAATCACTGCTACTTTGGAACCATATTTTGCAGCGCGCACAGCACTGGCAATACCGCCGCTTCCGCCACCAATGACAATAAGATCAAAATGTTTGTTTTTCATAGACTTTTTTAGAAAAATAAGTTTATATTATCAGGAACTGTCCAAGTAACCAACTCATTATTTTAAAGTGAGTGCGGGATAAGAAGGCGAATCATTACCCCGGAGCGTTCGGGCTGAGGAGGCGCATCAGCGCCGCTTGAAATCTTGACAGGTGCTTTTGAACCCGATGTCAAGGCTTCGAGACGGCGTCTACGCCTCCTCAGCCCGAACGGTTCGTGATAGAGACTCGTTATAATTATATTCTTATCCATAACTGACATTAAGTTAATGGCAGTGCTCCTCAGGCCGAACGACACTAGGCAGGCATTGAATCGAATGAAATCTCTATCTTGAACTTACGCTATTTTGGCATAAATGATGCATCAAATAATTATTTGATGGATAAAGTTGAGTTTTTCAGCACCTCAGGTTGCTTTTCAGGAGAGTTGTTCTTTTTTTACTAGTCGTAGTTTTATTTGCTACTGATTATCTTTTACATAAAATTTGTAATCTTTTATTTCTGATCGTTCGTCCTTAGGCATCATCAAGGATTAGATGATTTGGGTGATACATTTTTCTTTTTGTGCAATTTAGGTGAGTGTTATGAATCAATAATCATTAATAAGGAGATTAATGTGGCAATGATTAAGATTAGCCGGATTGTTGTACTTGGAGATAGTTTGTCTGATAGAGGAACTTTTGATAAACGTAAATTATTTGGATTTATTCCTTTAGGTGATTTTTATGAAGTAGGGTTTGATGCCCCTAGAGGTAGATTTACGAATGGATTTGTTTGGGGAGACTATTTTGTAACGGCGATTATTGAGGATTTTGAAATCGATTATGTAAGAAAAAAATTAAAAATTAACCATGATCCTCGGGGCAATGCTGATGTAGGCGATGCAATTTTAACTAATGATTTAAACATACTGAAAAAAAATGAAAAAGCATTTAGTTTAAATAATGATAAACATATTTTATTTAAAGGAGAACGTTTTGCACGTTTTTATTGTGAAGCGGGGTTAACCTCTGATAACTATGTGAGACAATTTACAATAAATCCTAAATATGAGTTTCTAAGGTTAATATTAGCCAGACTTGAAGATAAACAAAGACAACTCTCTGATGAGGATAAAAAATATAAAATCACTAAACAAGAAAAATCTGAAACCTTGATTATTGAATGGTCTGGAGCTAATGATTTGCTGACTGTTAATGCAGAGCCAACTTTAATTGAGGCGGATAACGCAGTGAGTGCTCGTATCGCAAATCTTGAAATTCTTATTCAGCAAGGTTATAGAAATTTTGTATTGTTAAATTTACCCGATCTTTCGTTAACTCCCAGATTTCAAGCAAAAAGTAAAAAAGAACAAGAAAATGCAGCCAAATGTTCTGAATATTTTAATGATCAATTAGAAACCAGAATAAAACAACTTATTGAAAAATATAAAGATTTAAATATACCCTTGAATGTTTCAGTATTTGATGTCAATACTCCATTTAAAAATATATACACTCATTGTGAAGACTATGGATTTGATAAAGATAAATTAAAATCACCTTATATTGATTCGGAAG
Source organism: Legionella cincinnatiensis (assembly GCF_900452415.1). NCBI lineage: Bacteria > Pseudomonadati > Pseudomonadota > Gammaproteobacteria > Legionellales > Legionellaceae > Legionella > Legionella cincinnatiensis. Next base: position 1,013,091 of record NZ_UGNX01000001.1, read on the forward strand.
AATTTAAACAAAATCAAAAAAATCCAGAATATCAAGAGAAACATATCTCTCCTGCAGATGGTTATATGTTTTGGGATGACATACATCCCAGTATGGATACCCATAGTTGGTTAGCTGTAATGTTTAAAGAAGCTTATAATAAGGTTTTTAAATTTACCCCACCAGAACCCATAAAAAGAAGATGCAGTAAAGAAGCGGAAGACAGGGTCCACCCTTGTATCCCAGCTTCGTATACTCATTTGCCTGCTGATGTGACAAAAATAATAAATACTATTTGTTTCGATGCAAACAATTTAGATCAATCCTGGTGTCCGCAACGCCGCGAAGAAGGTGAATTGTTAAAACAGTTTGTTTTTGAACTGAAATGTCAAAGTGGTAATTTGCATGAAATAGATACATTGATAAAAAAATTTACCAAAGACACTGAGAATATGAAAATAATAAAAAGACATCAGTATCCTATTTATGATTTTTTTGCGGGTAAGAAAACTACTCGTTTGGAAGACGCGATTAAGGCACTGGCAACGGCAGTTAACGAGCATCTTCATGTTTCGAAACAAATGACTATGAATTAGTTCTTAAACCTAGTAAGAGCTGATGCTGTAAGGTGAAATTTTTAGCAAGTTTGCTGTCTTTAGAACTTCCGCTTTTGCGGCGTTGTTGCATAGATTAACAACGCCGCTGTTGTGGAAGGGGGTATTTTTCAGGCTATAGTTATTCAGTAATTACTTTAAATTTCACCTCAATATTATTACGAGTCGCATTTGAGTATGGGCAAACTTTATCTGCTTTTGCTACTAGTTCTTCCGCATCTTTTTGATTTAAACCTTCTATATAAGCATGTATTTCAATTCCAAGCTTAAATCCTTTTTCAGGGGTTGGATATAAGGAGACTTGAGAGAGAATAGAGGCTTCTTTAAGAGGTATGTGCTCTAATCGAGCTACATGACGAATGGCACTTTCAAAGCACGCAGAATATCCGGCAGCAAATAGTTCTTCAGGATTTGTACCCCCGCCTTGACCACCTAGCTCTTTAGGCATCGCTAGGTCGATTTTTAATAAGCCATCTGATGTTTCAATATGTCCATTTCTGCCGCCGTGTGTACGTGCTGTGGCTGTGTAAAGTGCTTTCATCTTAGTCCTTTAATTAAGTTAGATATAAAAAAATATTATTTAGTTAACCTTATATACTTTATTACAATCATTTGGAACTATAGGGCTTTTTACTCCGTAAAATAACCCCTGTTCCTCATAATCGCATATTTGTTGCATATTCAATTCATTGAGGCATTGAGATAAAGTTTTATTGCGACAATAAGGAAAAATTGCATTGGGATTATTTAATGCCTGATACTGTTGGTTTCCCCACTTATCTAAGTGACTGGTATAATAAGTGGTAAAATTATCAACCTTCATTTTCTTGTTCAGCGAGAAGACCTTCATTCCAGGGTAATTATGATGATTACGACTGATGCCTGGCGTAGAGAAGCCATATATGTTAGTGCCATTGTCCAAATGAATTTTTCTGAATTCATCCATATGGGAATGAGAGGTTAATAGGGTGATTTCTCCATATGATTGTTGGTTTTTGTTAAGTATGTTTATAAATTTTTTTAAATATTGTTTGCGCCAAACTGGTTTACCAATATAGGAATCGCCTGGTGGTTCATGCATGGCGATTAATAATTGTTCTGCATGGTGTTCTTTTAATTGTTGGTTCAACCAAGATAGCTGTTCTAAAGCATCTTTTTTCTGGTGAGGGTATGGTGAGAGCAATGGTGTTTCTGCCCATTGATTGGCGTTAAGCGCAATTAAGATGATTTTTTTATTTCCGGGGATGACATAACTTGAATAATAGCCATCATGATACATGTGATCATCGTTAATAATTAGCTCCTTACAATGAGCGCATGCTCCATGCCAATTCGTAGCAAAATTTAAAGGAGAAACTCCATTTGCTCTAAAAGGTTGATAATTTCCACTTAGAGAGTCATTATTACCAGTAACGTAAAAAATGGGTTTTAAGCCTACGTCGTTTACATATAATTCGTCAAATACCTTTTTTTCATAGGCTCCTTTTGTAGTGGTATTAAATAATGAATGAGTGGGTAAATCACCTAAGCAAAGAATAAAGTCTACCTGTTTACTTAATTTTTTGAATTTCTTCATCGTGATGTTGAGAAATTCTGGTCCGGTATCTTCTCCATCACGAGCTACGTTATTTTCACCATAATGAATGTCACTGATGGTGAGAAAATTCAAATTTGCATAGGCGGCATGAATAAACCAACTGATTAAAAAAATAAGCTTAAAGAGTGATTTCAATCAATTTCTCCATAATTTTTTACTTAAACTTTAGGGGCAAATATTGGATAATTTTATCTATTCTTAAGTTGCTTCGTGAATGCTCCAAACTCGCTGTACTTGATTTGGATTTTCTAATGTTTCTACCCATAATAATGTGGGGCCGCCAGCAGGATTTATCGTTAAATTCTTGGAGGATAACATCACTGCAAAAGGATATTTTTTAACAACAGATTGTAATGCGGACCATACTTTGCCAGGATCTCCTTGGTTATCGTTGACGATAAGTTCATTGCTACGATACATCACACTAACACCTTGGTCTTTTAAAGACATACGTATTGCAGACTCCAAACGCCTCCATTTCGCTTGATGCGCTTTTTGTTTCTCAGCTTGAGTCGGATTTAATTGAAAACTAATGCGTTGATGTGGTGAAAAAACGCGACTCAATCGGCTACTACTCGGACTATTTTTTAAGAAATAAGTACATATCGCATCTAAAACAGGGCGTCCAGGACCTGATGATTTTCCAGGTTGTCGGTTGACGTACAAAGCAAAGGCTAAGGTATGGCCATTAGCGGTATAAAGATATCCAGAAAGGCTATTTATTCCAACCATAGTACCTGTTTTAGCACGCACAAAACCTTGTTGGCTTGGGATGCGAAACCTCTTTTGTAAGGTTCCATCACGTCCAGATATGGGCAAAGCAGCTATATATTCGTAGGATAAAGGAAAGCGTTGGTATAAAAACTTTAATAAGGATATGGTTTGTTCAGGAGTGACTAAGCTGTAGCGAGATAAACCTGAACCATCAGTAATGATTGCATTTGTAAAATCAATGCCTGTTTGAGATTGTAAAAAATTTTTAACTATAGGTTGAGCCGATTGCCAGTTAACAGGAGAACCATTAAGTGTTGCTGCTGCATGTAAATACAGGCTGTCTGCATATAAATTATCAGAAGGTTTCAATGTATCAGCCATTAATTGTGATAGAGGTTTTGAATATTGTGTTGCTATTAATAATGAATTACTCGGAGTTTTACCTAATTGCACTTGACCATTAAGTTGAATATGTTCTTTGGCCAATTGACTTTGGATCATTGCCTGGGCATACATTAACGGATTTTTGATTGCCATTCGTTGTTGTACTGCCCATTGCCCAACACCCACGCAACCACGTATCGTTAAATGATTTTCTTTATCTAAACTAAAACCTACACCACAATCTTGAGCTTTGGCTTTAGTCGTTGCTTGATTATTTAAGGTGATGTTTCCTCCGCCATCATCTACTTCAACGAGGGCGGGATCACCTGCGTGTGTTCCTGGATTTACAATAACGGTCAAACGATTTGCATCAAGCATTACTGGTGCGTTAGGGGCGCCATAACTGTATGCTAAGTCAGAGGCTAGCCACCCTGGAGGATAGGGATTCACTTCGGCTACGCTGCTGTCAATATAGACATTACCTTGAATGGTATGAATCTCTAATTCTTTTAAAGAAGACAGAAGTTTTTTGAGGTCCTCTCGACTAAAAGAAGGATCACCGCTGAGTTGCAGGTAAACATTTCCTTGTAAAACACCTTGCTGTATTTTGCCTGCTCCCATACTGAGTTGATTTTTAAAATGGTAATCAGGTCCAAGAACCATTAATGCTGCGGCTTCGGAAAAAAGCTTCATGTTGCTTGCAGGGATATATAATCGTCCAGCATTGCGTCTATATAAAGTTTCTCCTGAGGTAAGATCAACAACAACGGCGCCAAGATTAACGTTCGGATTCATTTGGTTAATTAATCTATCGACTTCATTTTGTACCCGAGCACTTTGTGATACCGAGGATAATGTCACGAAAAATGCGCCAATTAACGTCTTTTTCATCAAGGTCGTTCCTCTTTTTCTTGAAGAGATAAGCATGTTCTAATCATATCGCAAGCCCAAACGCTCCAAAAGTCCCGCAAGCGTATCATTATCATAAAATTTTACTTTGAGCCATCCGCCATTATCAGTATCATTTATTATTTGTACAGGAGCGCCTACTTGTTCCGCTAAGACGCTTTGTAAGCGTTCCACATCACGATCTTTTTTAGCATTTTGAGGAAAAGAGCGTGCATTATTTTTTTGTATTTTTACTGCCTGTTCGAGTTGTCTTACTGACCACTGTTCGTTTATAGCTTGAACCGCCAAATATTCTTGTTGAGCAACATCAAGCCCTACGAGCATGCGGGCATGACCTAGGGATAAGGCTTTATCACGAATTAAATTTTTTATTGGTTCACTTAGGCTTAACAAGCGTAAAATATTAGCAATATGGCTACGTGATTTTCCTACCAGAGTGGCTATTTCATCTTGCTGATAATTAAATTCATCAATTAAACGTCGATAGGCACTTGCTTCTTCAATCAAATTTAAATTTTCGCGTTGAATGTTTTCGATCAAGGTAAGGGCACAAGCTTGCTTGTCCGTGTAGTTTCCTATAAGGCACGGTACGGTTTGCAATCCTGCTATTTTTGCAGCTCTCCAGCGCCTTTCTCCGGCAATAATTTCATAACGATGTTTCGCAATGGTACGCACGATGAGCGGTTCTATTAAGCCTTGTGAGGCAATGGATTGGGCAAGTTCTTGTAAAGCAGTAGTGTTAAAATCTTCTCGTGCTTGATATTGGCCAGCTTGAATGCTTTCAATGGGTAAGTGGTGAAATTCAACGTGCATGGAAAAAACACTCAAATGGAGAATGGGAAATTGTTTCACATTTTGGTGAGAATTAAAATAGCCCTGCCTGGTGAAAACATGATTAAATAATGATAAAAAAACTAATCTTTTAATATAGTGCTATAGCTGCAAAATAAGCTTGTATCGGTGTGTTTTGCAGCTAATTATAGGAGGGTATAAAGATGAAAGTGAAGTGAGTTTTTTTGATTCATTTATACTTGTCTCTTGGTGAAAAGATTGATTTAAGCGCAGGTTGCGCTAAAATGATATAACACGAAGTTAAGGCTCTAGTCTACGTTCCGTGGCTTGTCCACGGGCTCCCGAGCTCTAGTCCTCGTGCGTGATTCTTAAGATTTTGAGCTTTCTCTAAAGAGCAAGTAGCTGTGTGCGTTATCAATCAAATTTCAATATTCCAATTACTATCAAATAAATAAGAGCATAAAAATACAGATTGATTCATTTAAGTCTCTTGTGTATAATAAATGTCATGTCGGACGTTAATAATTCAGGAGTATACATGTTAGAATTAGCACAATTGGAAACGGGTTATGATTTTAACAAGCAAGAATTAAACCTAGAGTATCAAGAATTAACAGATGCGGATATCCCTACAGTTTGTGCCTTTTTAAAAAAACATCCCGACATCACGAACCTTAACCTATCACATAATAATCTAACAGATAAAGGAACTCAACTTTTCATAAATCAAACATCTATTTCAAAACTTAATCTCAGTCATAATGATATAGGTCCTGAAGGAGCGCGATTTTTATCAGAAGATAAACACTTATCTATATTGGATGTGAGTTTTAATCACATAGGTGATGATGGGGCTATCTATTTGTCTAATAATGAAAATTTTAAAGTGCTATATGCTCTTTATAATGATATTAGTGAAGTTGGTGCTAAAGCTTTAGCTAAATCAAAACTTCAAATACTTGATCTATGTTTAAACATTATTAATGATGATGGTGCTATGGCGTTATCAATGAGCAAGACAATACAAGAACTATTAGTAAGTGCTTGCGGCATTACTGATATTGGTGGGATAGCATTAGCTAATAATAATGTCCTAAAATCGTTATTTATTGGTAAGAATGAACTTACTGATAAAAGTGCCAAAACTTTTTCTGACAATACGTCACTAATTATTCTTCATCTGGGTGCAAATCAAATTACCGGTAATGGTGAGAAAGTACTTAAAATGAATAAAAGATTAAAAGATCTAGATTTAGTAGGTAACCCAATAGAAACACAAACTGAAACGAATCAACTCAGTGAAGAGAAACCAATAATTAAACTGGCAAAATTAAGTAAATTAACTTTTATTAATAGTTTAAAAAAAATTCACGATGATCAACAAGAATCTCAAATATTGGATTTATCACCCTAGAGCTCATTTAATGACTTAGTTTATCCCTGTATGTTTTTGGCATAAGTATATTGAAATAAATCTTGATAGTGTCACTATCGATTAAATCTAAAAAAGAACTTTCCTAAAGAAAGTCAATAAAACAATCTCGAAAAAAGTGCTACACTTAAAATTAACAATATGATCAAAAAAAATGACATATTGGTTAAGTGATTTATTGGAGATGTGTTATGCCAACGCCTAAACAAATAAGAGATAGGTTAATACAAGAACAATATCAGAAATTTGTAGTTGCTGATATTGGAACTTTCCGCTGGTGTCTTAATAGAAAATCTCCAGAGGGTGTTGCAAGCGAAAAGCGTTATGATGCATACAGTAAGAATCCCCTATCAAGAACTCCGCCTTTTAATCAATGGAGTTCACCTCAGTTAATTGCTCCAGATACTGCGCAAGGGTTGATTAATTTCGCAAAGAATAGAAATAAAAAAATGGGGTTTACTCTTAATGAAGATAATGAAAAATTGCCTGTGCGAGTGTCTGAATGTAGTAATTTTGCTTATCATTCAGCAGGCGTCTTATTAGATGATCCCGAAATAAGAAAAGATTATGATGTGGCTGTAATAGGTAGCATGTACAATAAAAAAACAGACCAGTATCAGCATAACATAACTTTGCTTGTTCCAAAAGGAACTGTTTTACCACAACCACCTGAGCAATTAACAAAAGAAAATTTTCCATCAGGAACATTAATTGTAGATCCTTGGGCTGTTGGAATGGGACATTCTCCTGAGCATGCATTAGCAGTTACTATGGATAAATTTGCATTTGTACGTTCTCTTTTTCCAGCTACAGTGAACTACCAATCTTCCTTAGATAAAACCCTTGCTGAAACACCCACAGGTAATTTATCACCCTATACAGGTAGTGTTCCTTCTTCAGTTGAACATCCTCGTCCATCAGTTGAGAGTCGTCCACCCAACATTCCAAGAAGTTCAAGCCAACCATCACAACTTCAGTTTAAGGGTTTAGAGCCTCTACCCGAAAACTTTACCCCATTACTAAAACGTTTCGATGAACAATTAAAGGAAGTAAAAAAACAGGCTATAAGTCTAGAGACTAGAGGTCATTCCTCTGCTGCTCTAGAAGCACAAAAATTTTACAATAATTTAGTGGATGAAAGAAATAAATTTATTAAGCAAGAACCTAATGACACAAATAAAAAAGCATTTGTTGATAATTGTAGTAACCATATTCGAGAAGCCCAAAATAGTGAATTAAAACACGCCAGAGGATGGAAAAGCATATTTTTCAATATAGCAAAAGCAGTAGCTTTTGTATTTACGGCGGGTTTCTATACGAAACAAACAACGTCAATTCAGAAAGTAAACTCAATGAAAGAGGCTTTAAACGACATTAAACCTAAGAGTGTAGAAGGGGAGCAATTACAGGAGTCAAATTCTCCACCACGATCTCCTCTTCAACACAGTAACTAATAGGCTTGGGAGAGTTTATTGCAATATCAGTACAATATGTCTGTAAGCTCAAAGCAAACCATACACTATCGCTGAAATCGCAATAATGCCCATAATGGTAGTAAACACATTACTGATCACTGCGGTGCGATATTTTTTCATTGCTGGAATTTTAGCAATCGCATACATGGGCATGATAAACAGAAGTATGGCGATGATGGGGCCTCCCAGCGTTTCTATCATTTTTAAGATATTGGGATTTATCGTAGCGACTAACCAGCAGGTCAATATCATGAAAATTTCCACAATTCGCTGTAATTTAGTGTCACTGAGTGTTATTTTTGAGGGTTTGAACAGATTCATAATAATACTGCTTAGTCCTTCTTTCGCACCCAGATAATGGCCTAAAAACGATTTGGAAATTGCAATAAAAGCAATGATTGGTGCAACAGTAGCAATCAAAGGCGTTTTAAAGTGATTTGCCAGATAGGAGAGTATAGAGATGTTTTGTTGTTTCGCCTGTAATAAGTCTTGAGGAGAAAGACTAAAAACACAGCTAAATACAAAAAACATGACTGAAAATACCATCAATAAATGACTGTATTGCATAATCCACGTACTGTTACGATCGGCATCATGCCCATAGCGCTCTTTTTGATTTACAGCAAAAGAGGAAATAATAGGAGAGTGGTTAAACGAAAATACCATCACAGGGATAACTAACCATAAAGTCATCAGTAATCCATGGCCACCATTAGCATGTAAGGCGTTATTTTGTTGCAAAATGGCATCATTCCAATTGGGAATTAAATAAATGGATAAAAATAAAAGAATTGTTGCAAAAGGATAAACCAGTACGGACATTGATTTTACTATAATTTCTTGTCCAAACCGGACTATGGCCATTAATGCAAGAATAAGGATGATGGCTAAAAGTGCTCTTGGAGGTGCTGAAACACCTAATTGATGCACAAGAAAACTTTCAGTAGTGTTGGTAATTGCTACACTATACATCAGTAGGATTGGGTAGATTGCAAAAAAATACAAGACAGTTAAGATTCGTCCTGAAAAAACACCAAAATGTTCTTCTACTACATTGGTAATATCATTTTTTGTCGTAGAGCCTGATAAAACAAAACGGCATAAAGCGCGATGAGAATAGTGGGTCATCGGAAATGCGAGTAAGGTCATTATAATTAATGGCCAAATCCCATTGAGTCCAGCATCAATAGGCAGAAAAAGAGTTCCTGCTCCAACAGCAGTTCCATAAAGACTTAACATCCAAGTTGTATTGTTTTTTGTCCATGATTTTTTATTTGCGGTTAGCGGTGATAGTAGCGTTGTAGATTCATTCGATGCCATTAAAACAACCCTTAGATGTATACCCAGCATATTCTGTTCTATTTTAACACTATTGGGATAATGTCTCAACAATATTATATGTATCTGAGTAAAAATATAAAGTTCAACTTGCTTTGTACCGCAATTTTTACTCATCTGTAAAGTAAATTTAATTTTCAGGACCTAGCATTCCAGTTTTGTTCCATAAAGTCTATCTCCTGCGTCGCCTAAACCAGGAATAATATAGCCTTTTTCATTGAGCTGTTGGTCTATTGCTGCAGTAAAAATTGGCACCTCTGGATGTTCCTCATGGAACGCTGTTATTCCTTCAGGGGAGGCAAGAAGGCAGAGAAATTTTATGGATTTAGGGCCTAAGGCTTTTATTTCATTGACTGCTGCAATGGCAGAATTGCCAGTGGCTAACATGGGATCAACGACAATGACATCGCGATCTTGGGTGTGTTCTGGAAGTTTGAAATAATATTCAATGGGTTCTAATGTGATAGGATCACGATATAAACCAATATGCCCAATTCTTGCTGTGGGTACAAGTTGTAACATGCCATCGACTAATCCGTTGCCAGCGCGCAAAATAGAAACAAACACCATTTTTTTACCTTTTAAAACAGGAGATTCCATTAACGCTAAAGGAGTTTCGATTACTTCATATTCTATTTCCAAATCACGAGTTATTTCATAAGCCAAAAGCATGCTAATTTCGTGCATTAGGGCGCGAAACTTAACTGTGCTTGTGTCTTTTCGACGCATAATTGTTAATTTATGCTGAATTAATGGGTGTTTGACGACAACAACATGTTGATTATTCATTAGTTACTCCATAAAACGTGTTCATCCAGCTAGGGTCTGTTTCCAATTCTACTTTCTTGGCCAAAATGCTACGATGCTCACATACTTCGTGTATGCTGCGCTTCGCTGCTCGAAAATCAAAGCATTTTGACTCAAGCTAGCGAATTGTAAACAGACCCTACTTTTTTCTTGATTAAAAAACGGTTCCATCACTAATAATTTGGAGAGGAGGGGTGCCTAGAGAGCGTTTTTGTCTGGCAATTCGCCGTCCTGCTTCCCAAGTGCCGCCTTGCAAAATCTTAGCTAAGGGTAATTCAGTCTGATTTTTTCGTAATTTTTTTCTGATTAAATCAGCTAACTCATCTAATAAAACTACAGTGAGGGCACGCCATTCTACGATAATTTCTGCATCAGGTAAGTGTGCTTTTTCCAGATCTTTTTTATCTTTTATACGGAGTAACTCACTATCAATCAGTAATCCACCATTTCGGTATTCAGGTAATCCAGTGAGTTCATCAAGATGCGTCACTGAAATTCCAGCATGTTCTAAAGGTTCGATCAATGAATAGGTTAACCATTGGGATAATTTATGAAATGGAATATATTCAGAACCCAGTTCATTGGTTTTTAATGCCTTATGTTGCCAAACGTCTCCGAGGGAAATACCATGAAATAAAAGCCTGGCTGGCCAGACTGCATTAAATGTATTCAGTACTGTTTGAAAAATTTGTGGTGCTGTGAGCCGCTTATGGCTTGCTAATGAGCTGATGTAAGTAAAAAAATTGCCTAATCGGTGGTCTTTGCCAAAATGTTGCTCATCATGCTGTATGAGTGATCCTAATCGATTTAATAAGGCAAGTCGTCCGGAAATACCTTCCAAAGGGTTGCTTTGAGTGACTTGAAAACCTTGTTGAAGCTCGTGTTCACTAAGGGTCAATAAGCGTGCTGCATCTACTCTAAAGGGTTCAGATGAATAGGAACTAAAAACACCCCTTTGATAAAGTGATAAACTGGCTAATGCTAAGCCTTCTGAGCGTGAATAGGTAACTCCTGTTTCTGGTTCTTGGTAGCTCCAATATTGGCCCGCACCCGCATCTAAAAATACGCTGATAATAACGAGTTCATAAAGAATTTTTCCACGCTCCTCAATGGATAAGGAACTTAATTGTTCTTGCATTTTTTTTATGCGATCGATACCTCCGGCCTCAAAATGTCGCCACCGACTATGATAAGGAATATCTAAAGTGGGATAGTTATCCTGAATCACATCAATAATAAAGGATGCAGTGCTGGTCATTTTTTCAGGTTCTAAGACGAAGTATGCTGATTGATCGTGTTTTATTAGATCGAGAATTGCTTGTGACCTTATTCGGATCGTTCGAGGATCCATAAGTGTCGCAATAACTTGGTCAATTTCTGGTTGTTTATTACTCATGGAGATCACGTCCTTTGGTTTTTGCTAATTCATTGATATCTACAATACGCTCCGGGGAGTAATAACCGGCTGCTCGTTTGGCATTCATTTCTACCTGTGCGTCGGGTGGAACGAGTTCATCAGGTATGGTGACACGTTCTGCGATGTTAATGCCTGATTTGAGTAAGGCATCATATTTCATATTGGACATGGACACAAAACGATGAATTTTAGTGATGCCCAGCCAGTGTAGGACATCGGACATTAGTTCTTGAAAACGCATGTCTTGAACGCCTGCGACGCATTCCGTTCGTTCAAAGTATTTGGCTGCCGTGTCTCCACCTTTTTGTCTTTTGCGAGCGTTATAGACCAAAAATTTAGTGACCTCTCCTAATGCTCGGCCTTCTTTGCGATTGTAAACAATCAACCCAGCCCCACCTTTTTGTGCGGATTCAATAGATAATTCAATTCCATGAACTAAATAAGGGCGACACGTGCAAATATCAGAACCAAAAACATCAGAACCATTACACTCATCATGAATACGGCAAGTGAGTTCAATTTTAGGATCATGGATGGTGGTAACGTCACCAAAAAAATAGGCGGTTAATCCGCCAATAGGAGGTAAAAAAACATCCAAATCAGTGCGTGTAACCAGTTCAGGAAACATTCCTGCTGTTTGTTCAAATAAGGTGCGACGTAAGCGCGACTCTGAAACTCCAAAGCGCTCAGCAATTCCCGGTAGATACCAGACAGGCTCTATGGCTGCTTTAGTAACGGCGACATCACCGGATTCTTTTAATATTTTTCCATCTGGTTTTAATCGGCCTTTTTGTATCGCTGTATGTAATTCAGGAATATTAATATGGGCTTTGGTCACAGCGATTGTTGGTCGAATGTCGTATCCTGATTTAATCTCTTCGGAGAATACGCTGGCTACGAGATGCCCCCATGGATCAAGAGAGATAATTTTCTGAGTACCGCTCCATTGATGGTGTGGGCCTATAGCAACTGGCGGGGTGGTATCGGTTAGATCGGGAACATGTTCAGGATCCAAAACCCCTGCGGCAACAGCAAGAGCTCGGTAAACAGAATAAGATCCAGAATGAGTGCCTACAGCATTGCGATTTTTTATATTGGTGAGTGAAGCAATAACTGGGCCTCGCTCTTTAGGGTCTTGGGCCCCCCATTTTATTTTTAAAGGTACAGCTGTATGACCAGCTGGATGTGATGATAAAATGATATGACCTTTGGATTTTTTTTTTGATTCCTCTTGCACCATAGTATTAATCCTTTAAATAATAACTGCTTGATAAACTTATCATAACAGAAGAGATTCAAAGGTAGAAAGTATTCTATGTCAAGAAAACTGATGTTCTTTAGATAATTAAGACTATGGAGCTAAGCATTTATAAATTAGAGAGCATTGTACTGGGGTGACATTCCCGTTATGATGATTCAATTTTTATTTACAATCAGGAAGATTGGTTGATGACCATTTTAATTGTATGCTTGTTTCTTGCAACGTTGCTGCCTTATCTTCTAAAGCTCGTTGTTGCCAGTTTTATGCAAAAAGAGGGGAAATACGACAATCATTACCCAAGGTTGCAACAGGCTAGATTAGAAGGAATGGGTGCAAGAGCTGTGGCTGCGCATCAAAATAGTTTTGAGTCCTTGCTTGTATTTGCCATTGCTGTGTTGGCTGCAATTGCTACAAATCATGTGGGCACAGCAGTTCAAGTCTTGGCGGTTATTTATATTGTTTCACGAATTATTTATAGCTTTTTTTATATCATGGATATGGCTTCGCTAAGATCAGCAATTTGGTTTGTTGGTTTTTTTTGTTGCTTGACTGTTTTAGCGTTATGTATGATCTGATTATTTGTGAAATAAGAATTAATGCGTAATTATGTTGGAAAGGGTTTTTAATGCACGAAAAAAATAATATGCACCAAGTCTCATTACAGCCTTTGTTGGTTTTTGTAGTTTTAATGCTCATGGTCTTGATGCAAATGACTACCGATCAGTATGTTCCGTCGTTACCTGCTATTACTAAAGTTTTTAATACGAATGAAGCGTCAATTCAATTAACGCTTTCTCTTTTTATGCTTGGATTAAGCATTTCACATGTATTTTATGGTCCTTTGTCCGACAAAATTGGTCGCAAACCGCCGTTAATGTTTGGTGTTGGTTTAAGCATCTTGGGCAGCTTATGCTGCTTTTTAGCACCCACAGTTTTCGTTTTAATCATTGGTCGTTTTATTCAAGGTTTTGGTATTGGTTGTTGTGGTTCAGTAGGGCGCTCTTTAGTTCGAGATCTTTTTACAGATAGAGTTTTATCAAAAATTGGTTCCTATGTAGGTATCGTGAGCGTTTTTATTATGGTTGCCTCTCCTGTCCTAGGTGGATATATTCAAGAACATTTTGGGTGGCGCATTAATTTTTTATGTTTATTCGTGTTAGGTATCGTCATATGGCTTTTTGCATTATGTACTCTTCCAGAAACCAATAAAAATCTTAATCCAGAGGCAACCAAAATAAGAGTGATGCGGGAGAATTACTTCACTTTATTGCGCTCAAAAGTTTTTTTAGGTTATGCATTATGCGCGTGTTTTGCTTGCGCAGGGTTACTTGCTTATCTTGCAATTGCTCCTTTTCTTTTTCAAGATGTCTTAGGATTGAGTCCCATAGAGTTTGGTCAATTGACTATTTTTATTGCAGGAGCAATTTGTGTGAGTGGGATCATTAATAGTCAAATGGTGATGGGCAAAGGAGTATCTCATATGGTGTTTCTTGGGGTAATTTTTATGATTATTGGTGGCCTCACCATGCTTTGCCTGGCTTTTTTAGGGATGAAAAATGTTTTATCCATCATGATTCCTGTTTCTTTTTTTAGTGTGGGGGTTGGTTTTACTTTTATTAATGCCTTTGCCGGAGCTTTTCATCCTTTCCCGCATATGGCAGGCACGGTAGGTGCTTTATATGCTTGTATGCAAGATTTAAGTGCAGCATTATCTACGGGTATTGTTGCGCTTGGTAAATGGTATGGGCAGTATTCCTTAGCGACAATATTTCTTGTTTTGGGGGTAAGTTCTTTAGTTTCATGGTATTATCTAGCCTCTCAAGAACATTAAGGGGTATTTATGAAAATTACTGAGAGTGAATTAAAGAATATTATTGCCAAATTATCGGGTTCTAACGCAGATGAAATTCATGATGAAACTGCTTTAATAGAGGACTTGCATTTAGATTCTTTAAAAATTGTAGAACTGCTCGCCATTCTCAGTGAAGAATATAATTTAGCAGTGACTGAAGATGATGCGATGAATTTCCATACCTATAAAGATTTATTTGATTTTACGCAAGCATAAAAAAGATAAGTTGAAAACGAGATCTCTTTGCCTTATCAGAGTTTTTTCTGAAGAAACTAAAAAATGCAAAAGATCATTGTATGGACATTTGTACCACCTCTGTAGGTAAAAGTCCTCTCGTTAGTGTATTAAATTCTATTCTATTAAAGAAACTATGGGTATGGGGATTTTAAGAGGGAAAAACTTTGCTAGGGCAAGAAAAGAGATTTGGGTTCATTTAATCGTTTATAACCTCCTTCGTAGAATTATGTTAGACTAGGCTCTATTACATGGAAAGAAATCTTCTCACCTTAGCTTTAAATTTGTCTTACAATCATTTCGAATCCTTTATCCAGTTGATTTAGGCTCGTGAATACACTTACTTTACTCACACAAATTTTAGCTTACAAAAAAAAGAGATAACAACCTAATCGGCTTCAACCCAGAGCAGTTAAAAAAACCAAAAAGATTCCTTAGACTACAAAAACCTAATTAAAAACAGTTCGACATAAAAAATCACGTTCTTGAGTAAACTCTTCTCATCTAGATTTCCTGCAGCTTGTCCACGAGATCCAGAAATCTTGCGCTAGGATTAGATCTCTGGGGCCTTAACTGAACGTGAGTTTCATATAAGAGAACGTGGTTTTAGTTTGATCCGTTCGGGCTGAGGAAGCGCATAGCGCTGTCTCGAAGCCTTAGTACGAATTTTCAAGTTCTGGACTAAGGCTTCGAGACGGCATGAATGCCTCCTCAGCCCGAACGGTTCGAGATGGAAGCTGGATCTAAGAGGAAGGCTTGATCTAAAATAGATTCTTTATTAGCTCTTTGATTCCGTGGACAAGCCACGCGAAGTAAGCACGGGTCTTAACTGAACGTGAGTTTCGGATAAGAGAACGTGGTTTTCGTTTGCCCCGTTCGGGCTGAGGAAGCGCCTAGCGCTGTCTCGAAGCCTTAGTACGAATTTTCAAGTGTTGGGCCAAGGCTTCGAGACGGCATGAATGCCTCCTCAGCCTGAACGGTTCGCGATGGAAGCTGGATCTAAGAGGAAGGCTTGATCTAAAATAGATTCTTTATTAGCTCTTTGATTCCGTGGACAAGCCACGCGAAGTAAGCACGGGTCTTAACTGAACGTGAGTTTCGTATAAGAGAACGTGGTTTTAGTTTGATCCGTTCGGGCTGAGGAAGCGCATAGCGCTGTCTCGAAGCCTTAGTACGAATTTTCAAGTTCTGGACTAAGGCTTCGAGACGGCATGAATGCCTCCTCAGCCCGAACGGTTCGAGATGGAGGCTGGCTCTCAATAGATTCTTTATCTGATACCCACGTTAATTGGGTGCCATTAGAGCATATCAGTATGTGAGACGTCCAACTTATTATTTTCGCGCAAGAGGTGTTAAATAAAGCCTTGCAGCGATGGAGTCCAGAAATCTCGCGTGCTAGGATTAGATCTTTGGATCTCATGCATAAGCCTTAACCGCACGTGAGTTTCGGATAAGAGAACGTGGTATTACTTTGAGCCGTTCGGGCTGAGGAAGCGCATAGCGCTGTCTCGAAGCCTTAGTACAAATGTTCAAGTTCTGGGCTAAGGCTTCGAGACGGCATGAATGCCTCCTCAGCCCGAACGGTTCGCGATGGGGGCTGGATCTAAGAGGAAGGCCTGTCTAAATAGATTCTTTATTAGCTCTTTGATTCCGTGGACAAGCCACGCGAAGTAAGCACGGGCTTTAACCGCACGTGAGTTTCGGATAAGAGAACGTGGTATTACTTTGAGCCGTTCGGGCTGAGGAAGCGCGTAGCGCTGTCTCGAAGCCCTAGTACGAATTTTCAAGTTCTGGACCAAGGCTTCGAGACGGCATGAATGCTTCCTCAGCCCGAACGGTTCGCGATGGGGGCTGGATCTAAGAGGAAGGCTTGTCTAAATAGATTCTTTATTAGCTCTTTGATTCCGTGGACAAGCCACGCGAAGTAAGCACGGGCTTTAACCGCACGTGAGTTTCGGATAAGAGAACGTAGTTTTACTTTGATCCGTTCGGGCTGAGGAAGCGCATAGCGCTGTCTCGACGCCTTAGTACAAATGTTCAAGTTCTGGACTAAGGCTTCGAGACGGCATGAATGCCTCCTCAGCCCGAACGGTTCGAGAGGGAGGATGGATCTAAGATGGAGGCTTGATCTAAATAGACTCTTTATCCAATACTCACGTTAACTTAATGCTATTAACCTATGCTCCGCTTTTCTGGAGTTATTTTTATATAACTTGCTTCAACCTGCCCGTTCAGCCAAGATTCACCATCCCCCGTGATCTCTGAGGTTTTTATGAGGGTTTTAAAAGGGTACCTAAGCCGCTTTTATTACCCTTAGTAAAATACGCCATCAACATGCAAACAGCTACTGCCCCTGCAAGCGCTAATCCGCTATAAAATATAGAGTTTCTGAAAAAACCATTCGATTCAGGGTTTTTTCCATTGGGAGCGCTAGGGACTATCGATTTTTTCTCTGTAGGAGGAGTAGAAGTTTGATGCTCTTCATGAATAGGTAATTTATCCTCTTCATCAAGGATAGGACTCTTTGAAGAGCTGATAATAGATTGATAACGTTGTCGTAGGCTTTCCCATTGATTTCTATGTCTCTCTTCATAGATCTCAGCTTCTTCTTTAGATAAGGTACCATGGTTGTTTTCGAGATCGGACTGTTCAAAAAATTCCAAATACCTTGTATGTATGCCATCAATTGATTCTGCAAACTCTTTTTCGCTATAACGTGTTTTGGCGTTATGTTTTAATCGGATTTGTGCTTGTTTAGGGATTGAGCTATCTAGATCCATATCTGAATTTTCTTTTAAGTTTTTAACAAGATCAAAAACTTGAAAAGCAATCTGCGCACTGTCATATTCGCATAGTTTTTGTGTTTGAGTAACTGCTATAGAGGCAGAGGAACAATCAATTCCAGCAGACTCTCCTATTTTTTGGAGTTGAGCTAATTGTTTTTCAACTTCAGTTGTTGAATTTTTTTCATCAAGTATCCATCCGGCATAAGCTCTAGTATGTTCTTGCTCTAAGTAAAATTTTACTTGCTTAAAAAGATCAGCAAAATGTTTGGGATCATTTAATTTACCTTGCAATGAATTTTCCATATCAACTACAAGTTGTTTGGCAAACCCTAATAATTCGTTGATTTCAGCGAAGACAAGTTTTTGATTATAGCGCGCATCGTGAATCACTTTTTCAGTAGTTAATGCACTATATTTTTTAATTTGAATATCAATCAGTTGACCTAAAAATTCGAATAACTCTTTTTTATTTTTCATCGTGTGTCCCTTCTTATTTTGAGCAAGTAGATTATCTTATGACTTTAATTGATGCAATTAAATCATTTTGTTTGATTTTATTTTTTTACAATTAGTCCATGCGGACGAATTGTAAACACGCTTTATTATTCTCCATTTTTCTTAAAAGACTTATACTAAGAATAAGGAGGGGATTTTTTGTTAGGAAACAATATGAAAACTGAGCGCGGGTTATTGGTGACCACACAGTCATCGCAAGTAATAGAAAGCATTGATCATTTCCATCATCAAATCCTAGCTGCAGGTAAAGAACCTCATTTCATTTTAGAGGCAGTTAAAAAACATCCTGATAATCTGCTTCTCCAAGTATATGCCGCTTCATTTTATCTTTATGGTCAAACTAATCCTACTACAAAGAGAGCAAAAGAACATTTATTTCACGCGGAACAATTGTTGCATTCAGCAAATTTAAGAGAAAAATTAGCTTATGAAGCAGCTAAAGCTTGGATGAGCTTGGATTATGCAGGTGCTTTAACTCTGTTATCGGGTTTAACTACGATTTATCCACGGGATACTTTAGCCGCAAAATTTGCTGAATGGTTATTTTATTGTACTGGGCAAGCATACAATAGCCATCATTATTTGGTATTTTGTGAACGTATTGCTCCCTATAATCAAGATGAATCTCATTTTATAGCCATGCATTCTTTTGCAGCCGAATTATCAGGGCATCTATCAGAAGCACAATGTTTGGCTGAGAAAGCTCTTTTGCTCGAAACACTCACGCCATGGGCGCATCATACTCTAGCTCACATTTATCTTAATACCAGTAATTTGGCCAAAGGAATTGCTGTTTTAGAGACGTTTCGCGTAAGTTGGGAGGAGATTTCGCCACTTTTACGAGGTCATAACAGTTGGCATTTAGCTTTATTTTATCTTGCATTACGACACGTAGAAAAGGTCATGGCCTTATACCCTGCGATTTTTGGTTGTTCTCCAGAGGTGATTTCTGAGCAAATAGATGCTCTATCGTTATTATGGCGATTGGACATGGCTGGATTTCCTCAATTAAAACAGCTTAAAATTATTGCAGGTTATGTGGATGAGAATCCTTATACTCATTATATTGGTTTTAATACAGTTCATTATATATATTGTCTCGCGCGTTTAGGACGCGAAGATGAGGTGCGAAAAGCCATTCTATCTGTTGAAAAATACGCTAAAACTCTGACCAAAGGATACAGTCAGACACTTTGGCAAGAGGTCATTTTACCTTTAAGCAAAGGGATACATGCTTTTGTTGCTCATGATTTTCAAACTGCTCATGATTTTATGACTCCGTGTATTTCGAGACGTACAGAAATTGGAGGCAGTGATGCGCAATCTGAAATTTTAGCGCAGGTTTATTTGCTTTGTTTATTGCAAACAAATAAGAAAAAAGCGGCTAAGGAGTATTTTAATCTTCATTTGAGGCATTACAAAGGAACTCCCTTAGCTGACTTCTGGTTTGCTTGAACTCTTTTAAATGACCTCTAAAAGAGCGCTAGCAGCAATTCCACCACCACCTGCGGCAACCAGGAGTACTTTATCTTTTTTCTTAATGTCTGCATGTTCTCGTAAATAATCAAGAGCAATGCCTACGCTTGAGCCTGATGTATTACCCGTTTCCTCTACCGTTTTGATGATACGCTCTTCAGGAAAGCCTAATTGTTTTGCTACAGATAAAACTAAGTTCTTATTTCCTTGATGAGGCACCAACCATTGAATGTCGGTAGTGGAAAGATTTAATGCCTTGAGAAACTCTTGAGCTCCGTCTACCATACCGTGCACTGCTTTAACAAATAAGGCTGTATTTTCCTTGATGGTTATGTAAAACTGCTCAGAGTTGGGGCAGCTTGCTGCAGGCAAGCGTGAGCCTCCTGCGGGAGTAGATACTGTATCGCCGACTTCTCCATCAGCAAATAAAGAAGAGGCAATAAAACGAAAATCTGCACTTTCTTTATCGGTAGAAATAATGCAAGCGGCAGCTCCATCACCAAAAAGAACACTGGTCGCAAAATTATTTTTATTTAAAAATTTGGAGCGAATTTCACTAGCGATTAATAAAACGCTTCCCATACTCGCCTGAGTAATAGCTACACCTGTATGTAAACCGACGACAAAACCCGCACAAGCAGCCCCTACATCAAAAGCGCCAATATTTTGCAATCCGAGGCGATGTTGCACTAGAGGGCTAGTGGGTGGGGCTAGGTAATCTCCTGAAATGGTTGCCAGTATCAGTTGGTTGACTTTATTTTTTTCGGAAGGTTTTGCCGCAAAAAGTGTTTCTGCTGCAAGCACCGCTAAATCACTACATGCTTGATCCTCATTGACCCAGCGTCTGTTTCTAATTCCTGTTGAGAAACTGACCAAAGTGGGACTTTGAGTGCTATTCATCCAATTGAGTACATCTTGGTTGCTCATCACCTTTTCTGGTAAAGCGGTGAAGGGTCCTTTAAGATAAATGTTTTTTTCGGCACGTAACAAATTCATGATGATAATAATCCTTCTGAGCGCATGAGTGGTAAACCACCGCTTACGGTGAGCACTGAGCCTGTCATAAATGAAGTTTGGGACAATAAAGGATCCAGGGCTTCAGCGACTTGATCTGTTTCTCCCATCCTGCCTTGAGGAATAATTTGCGCCATTTTTTCTTGGTAAGCTTTTCTTTTCCAGAATTGTTCGGTTCTTGAGGTTTTAATCAAGCCAA
Organism: Legionella cincinnatiensis; assembly: GCF_900452415.1. NCBI lineage: Bacteria > Pseudomonadati > Pseudomonadota > Gammaproteobacteria > Legionellales > Legionellaceae > Legionella > Legionella cincinnatiensis. The sequence goes on from NZ_UGNX01000001.1 coordinate 1,033,887, forward strand.
CACGCACAATATTGGATAAAATATTTTGTGCACTATAATCTACTGCCAAATTTAAAAATAATCCTTCTAAAGCGGCTTTAACCGTGCAGTATGCACCATAACGGCTAGTTCCTGTGATGGCAGAAAGACTGGAAATCAAAATGAGCCGCCCAAATTTATTCGCTAATAAGGAAGGCAATAATTGATGAATCAACCAAATATTTCCGTGCAAATTGTCATCAATATAGGTACGCAATGAAGGATAAGATAAAGCGTGTAATTTGCGCAGTTGATTTACACGCGTAAATGCATTGAAGATGATGCCGTCTAATGGTTCCTGGAGTAGATTTTGCAGTGCATCGTGACTGGCTTCTGGGTTGGAAAAATGATACACAAAACCCTGGATATCCATACCTTGTTGCCTATAGTATGCCAATGTTTTATTTAAGCTTTCTTGATTAGAGCTGGTTATAATGATTTTATCGCCAAATTGCAGACGTCGTTTGGCAATAGCTTGGGCTATATCTGACGATCCTCCTGTGATTAAAATATTCATTGGGCCCCCAAATCGATTAAGTGTTTAGCAATGCTCTCTATAGATTCATAATGTTCTTTAACTAAAGGCATTACCGGAATCTTAATCTTGAACTCACGTTCCAATTCAATGATTAATAAAGCTAACATCAAACTATCGAGTCCACCTTGCTCTAATTTAGCATGTGTGTCTTGTGGAAGATTGGTTAAACCAATTCTTTCTAATGCGTTGCGAATTCGTTGCATGTGCATGTATTTATTCCTTGTAATTGCTTAAAAGTAGTGCTTTTCTATCAAGCTTCCCATGCTGATTACGGGGTAGCTTTTCTAATAATTGCACACTAATAGGAAGTTTTTTGGGTAAAAAATGTTGTTTTAATTGTTCAGTAAGCATTTGTTCCGTTGTGTTGGTGCTGAATGCCTCTCGCTCCAAGTAGACAAGTAAACGAACACCATAAAGTTCATCCGCTAAGGGGAGTACAATTGCTTCTTTAATTTCTGCAAATTGACAAATTTTGTGCTCTATATCAATTAAATTTACTTTTTCACCGCCTATATTAACTATATAATCCAGACGGCCTTTAATTCTCACCAAGCCGGAAGGGAGTATCTCTGCTAAATCTCCGGTGTAAAACCATCCATTTTTGATTTTTGGTGATTTTTCTTCCCCAAGATAACCAAGCATCAGTTGGCTTCCTTGGATGAGCAACTCCTGTTCTTCGGATAAGCGCACTTGCCAATCACCTACTGGATATCCGGCATAATCTTTGAGAAATAACGGGTCGTTACTGGAGTAAGTTAAAACACGAGGAGACGCTTCGGTTAAACCGTAATTGTTATAAATTAAAGCATTAGGAAATGTGTGGATCAGATGTTCCCGTAAGTGTACGGCCAAAGGAGCTCCGGCAGAAACTATAGCTTTTATTTTTGCTGCACTGTTGGGATAGAGTGCTGCCATTTTAGTCATAGCCACCCAATGAGAAGGTACGCCACTCCACATTTGAGGCACTACTCCAGTTTCCAAAAGGTTTTTAATGTCCGTAAATTGGGTTATTAATTGGGTTTTTATTCCAGCGATTAATCCAGGGAGTAGTTGACCAAGTAAGCCAAAAGAGTACGATAAAGGTAAAAATAATAGTTGATCGTTTATCTTATAAAACTCCAATGCTTTGATCACTGCATGACAATTAGCAACAATATTGTTTAAAGAAAGCTGAACTGCTTTCGTTTGTCCCGTACTGCCTGAAGTAAAAAGTACTAGAGCTAATTCGGGATGATGGTGATTATGATTATTTTCTTGCAGCTCTAGAAGTTCTCCAGCTTCATTAATGGTCATGTTGGTACTTAAAATGGTTCTTTTTTGCTGATCGCATTCTTGATGAGAAATGAGGGCAACGGGTTTGCCAATGTTTAAAGAGGCTAACAATTGAATGACAAATAAAGGATGAGTTCTTGCTTGTAAAACCAGTATTCCTGGAGGTAGTTTTTGCAATCGCAAAGACATCTTTTGTATTTCTGCAGCTAATTCAGCAAAGTTTAAATTTTGATCTTCGCAGCTTAATGCAATTTTATGGGGGGAGTTTTGAGCCAGAAATTGCATGTTTTATCCCTCAACCTTATTTAATTTCCAGGTGGCTATGAGAGGAAGTGTATTATCCAATAAGTGTTGACGACAAAAATTTCGCCGAATTTTACCACTTGTTGTATGGGGCATGGATTTAAGTGGAATCAGGACTATGTGATGAATTTCAAGTTGATGTGTTTGATAAACCAGCTCAAAAATAGTATTGAATAACACTTCTTGTTCTTCAGCCTCCATAAAACGGTTTTTTACTTCACACATCACCGTAAGTTCATATTCATGATCGGTTTGTGTTACAAAAGCAGCACACTTACCAAGAAGCTTATGTATTGGGTGATGCAAAATTGAGTACTCAATATCTTGTGGATAATGATTTTTTCCATAGAGAATAATTAAATCTTTAATACGACCAGTAACGTAGAGCTCTTCTTCATGAATGAAACCGAGATCGCCTGTTCTTAAGTATTCTTGATGTGTAGCATCATTTTTGATTTTTCCATGAAACGCATGTTTTGTTTCTTTTTCTTGCTCCCAGTAACCATGAGCGACGCTATCACTTTGTACCCAAATTTCACCTACTTGATCATGGGTGCAAAGAGTCAAGGTGTCAGGATCAACAATTTTTACTGTTTGAATCAACTTCCCACAACCGACTAAGCTATGGCTTTGAGGACTTCCTTCTTCAACAAAATGGACGCGATGATCTTGGTAGTGCTCTTTGGCTAAAGTAAGCGTGTTGTAGGGAGTAAAAGGAGAATGGCCTGTTACAAATAAAGTGGCTTCTGCTAGACCGTAGCAGGGATAAAAAGCATTTTTATTAAATCCATAATCTTTAAATGCGTGATAAAAATGCTCCAGAGTTTCTTTGCGAATGGGTTCTGCACCGTTAAATGCAATTCCCCATGAGCTTAGGTCTAATCCTTGTTTTTTTTCTTCTTTAATCCGTTTGACACAATAATCATAAGCAAAATTAGGACTACCACTAATTGTTGCCTTGTATTTGCTGATATTTTGCAACCATGATAGAGGATTTTGTAAAAAAGAGAATGGAGACATCATTAAAACTGGGAAGCCTCCATAAATAGGCGTCAGAATACAGCCAATTAGTCCCATATCATGATGAGGCGGAAGCCAACTAAAAAATATTGTTTCATCACTCATAGCATAAGCGCGGTATATCTTATGTGAATTATCAAGTAAATTATTATGGCTGACTATCACTCCTTTAGGATGCATGGTAGAGCCTGAAGTATATTGCAGGAAAGCTATGGTATCTCTGCTAACCTTAGGAGCGCGCCATTCAGTACTTAGTGCTAATTTTATTTCATCGATAGTGATGCAGGGTATTTGATCAATATGAGGTACTTCCTCTGGGCCTGAATCACTAAATTTATGCACATGATCTGAGGTCATAATTGCAAATGTTGGTTTTGCATTACTAATAATTCGATGCGCTTTTTCAAGTAGTTTTTTTTGAGCAGGAGGATGAATAGGGACAGCAATACATCCTGCGTAAAGACAGCCAAAAAAAGCTTGAATGAATGGAAGTCCAGGAGAAAATAATAAGAGGATTCTATCCCCTGGTTGAGCACCGCGCGTTTGTAACACGGCAGCAACTGCTCGCGCGTGCTGATCCAAATCAGAATAAGTCATTTTTTCTTCTAAATTTTTATTAATAAAAGTACAACTTACTTGGTTTGGAGTATTTTGGGCTCTGAGTCGGACAACATCTACTAGAGATGGACAATCGATTATTTCTTTATTCATCTCTATCCTTAATTTTTGTGATATTGCAAAATTTGTCCTGCATAAGAGAGTCCTCCACCTACACTCATCAGGAGTATCTTTCCAGATCGGTCAAAAATTTTTTCTTCTACTGCTCTTGCTAAAGAATAGAGGATAGATGCGCCACCGATATTACCAATGGAGTCTGCGTCCCATATAATTGTTTTGTTCATCATGTGGTGTTCTTGAAGAATTTGAGTAATTAATTTGCGATTTACTTGATGAGGAATAACCCAGGTGATGGATTTTCTATCTTCCTCAGTGGGTAACAAATGAGTTAACATGTGCGTGTATTTACTATAGGCGAGTTCTTTCATGAGCGTTTCATCACCGACCAGATGGTAACCAACTGTATCTAACTGTTCTTTTGTAGGTGGAAAAACACCTTGGGTTGTAAACGCTTCAACATATTTTCCATCAGTAGAAAAAAAGGTTTTTTCAACGGAAAATGCACCCATTTCACTTTTTTCCAGAAGCAAGGCTGCAGCACCATCAGCCAATCCAATCCATGTTTTTTCATTTTCAGGATCGATGACCTTGGATAATGTTTCAGCGCAGCTGACCAGAACATTCTCATAACCAAGAGCCATTAAAGCATAAGCAAGATGCAACGTAGATAATGAAGTGGAGCATCCGGTTTTTAAATCGTAAGCTGGGGCATCAATTCCTAGATGTCCTAAAACAGCAGCAGCTTGGGATCCTGTGAAACGCTTATTTGTTGTAGAGCCTAGTAAGAAGGCATGAATTTTGGAAGGAATATCATTCATAAGTAACTTTTGTACGGCTGAAGTAGCTAGAGACTCAGCGGTCAATTTCCTTGACTTATCCATAGCTTCCCATGGTTTATGGCACCAATAACGAGAATAAAAGCCAAATTCCTCGCCGATTTTTTCGGCAAATTTTTCTAAAAAAGACAAAGACTTATCCGAGGTTCTGGGAAAGTTTTGTAAAATTTCTAGATTAGAAATCGGCGCAGAATCAGGTAGAACTCGAGATGTAGCGGTAATATCAAAACGAATATTTGGTCGCAAAATAAGCATAAATTACCCTTATTATTTCATTTTTTAAAACGACTGATGTATATGCGTTTCAATTATAGCCTTTTTTTTTTAAATTGACCTAGATAATTACGAGGTGTATATTTTATATAGTTTTATTTAAAAACAATTAAATATGTCTTCATTGTCTGCTGATAGAACTGCAATGAAATGGATAGAAAGTTTAATCGACGAGCATAGTTTTATTCCATTAATTGCAGAGTATACGCCCGATAATCAAATGCATGTACAATATGGTGCTGAGGTAATTACAGGGTTAGCTAAAGTAAATCAAAGGCCTGTTGCAGTATATGCTCATAATAATTCAGTCAATCGCGGTTATATTACCAGTCAAGGTGCTCGAAAAATTACCCGTTTAATGGATAGGGCTAAAGATTTACGTATCCCTATCGTCGCATTTCTTGCTTCACCAGGGATTTCTTTAGAAGGAAATTTATTAAGTGGTGATGGTTATACTCAAATTATTGCCCGAAATATTAATTTATCAGGGCTTATTCCGCAATTTGCTATTCTTGTTGCGCCAACGCTTGGTGCACCTGCTTATTCTGCAGTATTAATGGATTTGCTTTTTTTTAACAAACACCGCAGTTATTTAATGGTAACTAGCCCTATGGTCGTACAGCAAGCAATTGGTGAAAAAGTAAGTATGAGTGATTTAGGTGGTACGGCCATGCATGCGAGTACCACTGGTTTGGCTGATTTTGTGGATGACAGCTTAGTAGCACAAATTAATCATGTGAAAACGATGCTTCATTTTTTTCCTTCCCATAATTGTGAACATCCACCCATCCATGCGGTTCTTGAACCATTACATTCGATGCCTACTATTCCTGCCGATCCTAGAGTTCCCTTTAATATGCTTGAATTAATTCAAGCCATTGTAGATAACTCTGATGTTTGGCAATATAAAAGTACCTATGGTCAAGCAATGATTTGTGCTTTTGTCCATATTCACGGATATGCAGTGGGGATTGTTGCGAATCAAAGTATTCGTTTTAGTGGTGCAATTGATTCTGATGCAGCACAAAAAGCCTCTAAATTCATTCGTATCTGTGATGCTTATCGTATACCGATTCTTACGTTAATTGATGTGCCAGGATTTATGCCCGGAAAACGGGAGGAGCAAAAAGGGTTACTGCAGCATGGGGCTCGCTTATGTACCGCAATGCAAACTCGAGTACCAAGGATGAGTGTTGTTGTGCGTAAATGTTATGGAGCCGCAGCGTTTTTAATGATGCAAACCGTTTCCCAAAATGGAGATTTAGTTTTAGCTCTGGAAACTGCAAACTTGGGAGTCATGGGTAAGGAAACGACTAAAAAAGTTCAGCATACAGATGGTCAAGTAGCGACTGAGGAGCACACGCCAGAAACTTTAGCTCTTAATCCTTCCTTAATAGATGCTTTTGCTTCCGGTTTAATCGATGAAATTATTACTCCCAATCAAGTGCGTGGACGTTTGGCCCAACATTTAGAATATTTATACCGTAAGATGGATAGTTTGGGAGAGGCAAAACATTCGATTGTGTAGGCTAGGGAAACCAGAAACTGGGATGTTTGTTGGACACTATATGGATAAGAGATCGAGTTATTACTTAGACCCGTTCGGGCTGAGGAGGCGTACCAGCGCCGTCTCGAAGCCTTGGTAGGTGCTTTCGAACCCGATGCCAAGGCTTCGAGACGGCGTAAACGCCTCCTCAGCCTGAACGAGCAGGGGGTAATGATTTGCTTTTCTTATCCCAAACTCACGTTATTTAACGTTACTTATGGATAAGAGATCGAGTTATTACTTAGACCCGTTCGGGCTGAGGAGGCGTACCAGCGCCGTCTCGAAGCCTTGGTAGGTACTTTCGAACCCGATGCCAAGGCTTCAAGACGGCGTAAACGCCTCTCAGCTCGAACGAGCAGGGGGGTAATGATTTGCCTTTCTTATCCCGAACTCACGTTATTTAACGTTACTTATGGATAAGAGATCGAGTTATTACTTAGACCCGTTCGGGCTGAGGAGGCGCACCAGCGCCGTCTCGAAGCCTTGGTAGGTACTTTCGAACCCGATGCCAAGGCTTCAAGACGGCGTAAACGCCTCTCAGCTCGAACGAGCAGGGGGGTAATGATTTGCTTTTCTTATCCCGAACTCACGTTATTTAACGTTACTTATGGATAAGAGATCGAGTTATTACTTAGACCCGTTCGGGCTGAGGAGGCGCACCAGCGCCGTCTCGAAGCCTTGGTAGGTACTTTCGAACCTGATGCCAAGGCTTCGAGACGGCATAAACGCCTCTCAGCTCGAATGAGCAGGGGGGTAATGATTTGCTTTTCTTATCCCGAACTCACGTTATTTAACGTTACTTATGGATAAGAGATCGAGTTATTACTTAGACCCGTTCGGGCTGAGGAGGCGCACCAGCGCCGTCTCGAAGCCTTGGTAGGTACTTTCGAACCCGATGCCAAGGCTTCAAGACGGCGTAAACGCCTCCTCAGCCTGAACGAGCAGAGAGTAATGATTTGCTTTTCTTATCCCAAACTCACGTTATTTAACGTTACTTATGGATAAGAGATCGAGTTATTACTTAGACCCGTTCGGGCTGAGGAGGCGCACCAGCGCCGTCTCGAAGCCTTGGTAGGTACTTTCGAACCCGATGCCAAGGCTTCAAGACGGCGTAAACGCCTCCTCAGCCTGAACGAGCAGGGGGTAATGATTTGCTTTTCTTATCCCAAACTCACGTTATTTAACGTTACTTATGGATAAGAGATCGAGTTATTACTTAGACCCGTTCGGGCTGAGGAGGCGCACCAGCGCCGTCTCGAAGCCTTGGTAGGTACTTTCGAACCCGATGCCAAGGCTTCAAGACGGCGTAAACGCCTCTCAGCTCCAACGGGTCGTGATAGAGACTCGTTATAATTATATCTTTATCCATATTCACGTTATTTAAGGATTAGAATGCCTTCGTACACTAGTTTGATGCAATTAATTCACTCTTTTGAAGCTTATTTAGGTAATCCTGAAACTCAAAATACCCCAGTTAATTTTAAACAAAGCTTAGCTTATGATGAGCAAGAGCTACTTGCTTGGCCGCAAATCAAATTCATTCAGCAATGGAATTTTATGGAGTATTTAATTCCTTCTGAACTGGGAGGAAAGCTGGATTCGCTTGATTCTATTTATGTTTTGATTAAGTCAATTAGTAGGCGAGATTTAACTACCGCGATTGCTGTAGGTTTGTCTTTTTTAGGCGCTTTGCCTCTTTGGTTGTCTGGAACTCTAAAACAACAACAAAAAATAGTTGCGCTTTTGCGACGTGGTGACATTGTGGCCTTTGCTTTGACTGAAGAGGAGCATGGTTCAGATATTATGGCTAATGAGGTAGTGGCCAAAGCTTTTCAGGATGGTTGGCAATTATCTGGAAAAAAATGGTGTGTTAATTTTGCCACACTAGGCCATGCTGTCAGTATTCTTTGCCGTACTCATGATAAAGGCGGCCCATTAGGTTTTTCAGTATTTCTTTTAGATAAATCTGTTGTGGAGTCTGGATTTACTCCTACCTCAAAGTTACCTACTTTCGGCGTCAGAGGGTTAGACATTAGTGGTTTTTCTTTGGATAAAGTGTTTTTACCCCAAGAGGCGCTGGTAGGCAAAGAAAAGCAGGGTTTAGAAATCACCTATAAAATATTACAAGTTTCAAGGACATTATGTGCTTCTTTTTCTACAGGAGCTGCAGACGCAGCATTACGTCTCGCCCTTTCTTTTAGTTTGCAAAGATCTTTATACAATAAAATTGCTTATGAAATTCCTGTAGTGAAACAACGATTAGGAGAACAATTTACTCAATTACTTATTGCGGATTGTATGGGGCTGGTCATCGCACGTGCGGGTTCAGTGATGCCTCAAAAGCTCTCTTTTTGGTCGGCAATCATAAAATTTCTCATTCCTAAAATGGGCGAAGATATTGTCGACGAATGTGGATTAGTTTTAGGTGCTCGTGCTTATTTACGTACCACTGAATGGGCCATGTTTCAGAAAATAAGGCGTGACATTAAAGTAGTGGGACTATTTGATGGCAGTAGTCAGGTTAATTTGTCTTTAATTGCCTCCAGTTTGTTATCTCAGGCACGAATGAGAGGATGTTGTCCGATAAATCAACTCACGCAACTGGAGCAGATTTTTGATCTTAAAAAAAATTGTCCCGTCTTTAACATCACTGATTTGGGGCTTTTTATGCATGAGGAAGATAATATTTTTGCGGGATTAAGTATCTTGAAATCAGAACAACTTGCCCCGCTTATCGTTGCTATTCGTCATGAAATTGATAGACTTGATCAACAGATAATGCATTTGCAAGAACAAAAAGAATTAGAGCCACGTAGTTTGATTGCTTTTCGTTTGGCAGAAGAATATTGTTGGATTTTTGCCGCCAGTTGTTGTTTGCACTTTTGGTATTTTAATCAAGAATTACTTTGTAAAGAATCTCTCGATTTTGATTGGATTCAATTGGCTATTCAGTTAATTCTTAATAAACTCCATGCAAATTCAAAAATAGACACGAGACTGCAAGAATCGATGGCAAAAAAATTATGTGTTTTTTATCAACAGAATAAATTATTCTCAGTGCTTCCTGCACAAATACCCGATTAAATAGATAAATTGGTGGAGTCTTGAGTATGAACTGGAAAAGAATGTTAATCGCGGCAATGACCCAAAAAAAGTATCAAGCTTTTATTGAGGATACCATGCAGCCTGAACATGCTCGGAAACGATTATGGACTCAAGAAACGGTGCCTTTATTGCAACAATCAACTTATTGGCAACCTTTATTACGTCACAAACAGAATGTTCATTTAGATGATTTTCCGATTACAGTTTATGAAGATTATCAAGAAGAGCTGTTAGCAGCACAACAAAGTCTTATTCAGCCTTTTAATGGGGAAAGATTAATATTTTGGTCAGAAACATCAGGTACTTCTGGAGTAAGGAAGTTTTTTCCAATCACGGCTTCTTTTCAAAAACAATTTCAGCGCACGATGGCTCCTTATATCTATTCATTAACACAACGATTTCCTGGTTTTTTTAAAGAAAAAATTCTCTATCTTGTTGCGGTAGATGCTCATAAGAACTCTGCTGCAGGTATTCCTTCAGGTTGGATTAGTAATTTTAATTACCGTCATTTACCTGTCTTCATTAAACGTTTTTATGCAATGCCTGATGAGATATTCGATAACGCTGAAGTTTATGAGCAATGGTCGGCATTATATGCATTAGCTTATGATTTGAGTGCCTTTTTTGCGGTTACACCTATGGTGATTGATGCTCTTTTTGAGCGTTGTGTTAATAATTTTAAGCAATTTTTACCTTACCTATTTGGTGAAAAAGTGGTTCCTGATTTTTTACCACCTATTCGTATCAGTAATAAGCGAAAGCAGTACTTGCGTCAGCTCGCACAAGGCACTCCAAGTACCTTTAAAGAATTTTGGCCTTCAATGAATTTTGCGGGATGTTGGGCTTCAGGACTTTGTGAGTATCCTGCCCAGCAATTACAACAACGGTTAGGGGCTGGAGTGCGCTTGGTTGATGGAACTTTTTCAGCTACTGAAGGATGGCTTACTGTTCCTATAGATAATCAACTTGGCGGAATCTTACATCCCGGCGCGCATGTTGCTGAGTTCATTGAAGAAGGTAAAGAGATTAATCCCAGCAATCTCTTACAATCCTGGGAATTAGAGCAGGGAAAGAATTACGAGGTTTTTTTAACTACGGCGATGGGTTTTGTTCGCTATCAATTAAAAGATGTATTGAAATGCACTGGTTTCTTAAATAGAGCGCCTAGACTTGAATTTTGCTATAAAACGCAGATGCTCAAATTGGAAAGTTGTTCCATTACTGGACAAGAATTACTTAAAGTGCTTGATGATGTTTCTTTTGAAATGGCTCCTCATTGGTATTTTGCGCGTAATCTTTTAGGAAATAGGATCGTTTTAGTGACTGATGATACGGTTGAAATATCCGATTCCCTATTAATTAAATTGCATGAAGGACTAATGCAAGTGAATGAGCCTTATGCACATAGTGTTGTTGTAAAAGAAGTCGTTCCCATGGTTTGGTTGAAATTACCACTTAAGCAATTATTAGCAGATAACCATGCACAAACAAAACCTAGATTAATATCACAACAAGTTATTCGAGAGGTTTGATTTAAGAAGTAATCGATTTAGTGTTGAGATAAAAAGAAGTTTAACCAATCCTATTTTAAAGGTAGATATTATGGTTGAGAAAAAAACTAAAAAAGTTCCTCGCAAAACAGAATTAACGTTATCTCTTTTAATAGTGAGCGATGTCATCTCTATTTTGTTGAGTTTGATGCCTGGTGTTGCTGCATTTAGCATAACTGGGTTATTTATTTATCATGGTTATGCTCATACTTGGATGGTGTTGCCCGTGGCGCCATTTGTTTTTTTTGCTTCATTTATTATTATTGTCGCAGCGATTAGGTTATGTTTACCTACTCTAAAACCAGGACGCTATAAGCGTGAGCTTAGTAAAATGATGCTTGCCTGGTTTTGCCATTTTGCCCTGTCTCGCTCTGCTAAAATTTGGGGGCTCAATCCTTTATTCCAGTCATTACATTGCATTAAGTTTTTTTATTGGCGCGCTTTGGGGGCAAAAGTTTCTTTTCAAATTATGAATTCATTTGATATCGATTTTGTTGATTGTCCATTGATTCGTATTGGGAAAAATGTCACTTTGGCAAGTCAGGTGTCAATCAGTTGTCATTCCGATATTGGTGGTTTACTTCTTTTATCTCCTGTAGTTATTGAGGATAATGCTTTTATTGGTGTGTCTACTGTTGTTGGACCTGGAACCACCATTAAAAAAAATTCATGGGTAGGGTATGGAAATGTATTAATAAATCAACTTATTGAAGAAAATACTCGCATTGAAAGTGTGAACCGTAAAGCAAGTGATCTTGATAATTGATATCATTGGATATTGTATAAAATCCATCTTAATGACATAATTTTTCCCTGTAAGGGATATATCTAATCAACTGGAGCGTTGAGTTAATATGCTAAGTAAAAGGGAACGTTTTCGGCAATGGCGTGACACTAAATCGGATGATGAGCTCCACATTCTGGAGGTAGCGCTACTTATCAGTGAGTATGTGAATTCTGTAGATAAGCTAGAAGTAATCAAGACTGAAGCTGAATCTAAATTTAAAGATTTTGATCAAGATAACTCTCGTTCTTGGGCCACGGCGGTCTTTACCAAATTATTTATAGATGAAGCAATCGCACAATTACCAGAGACCGCTGCTCAAGAAAAAGCATTACTTATTTGTTTAAGTACTACATTGACTCAATTGTATGATAATTGGAAAAAAGATACTGCGCAAAATATTACCGTATTAATTGAAACAATTGAAAAATTAATCGCCATAGACAATGTACCTTTTACGGATAAAAAGCAGTATAAGACTTTTATTTTTTCTTCTTATATGTTGTTTCATATTATAAGACTGTCACTGAATGAACTTGATTGGTCGATGCAAATGGTGGCATCTCTTATTATTAATATTGAACAAATGAAGCTCAAGATTGCTTATTTTTTAGAAAAAATTGAAGAAAAGGAGCATCAATTAGAACAAATAGAGCAAATAGAAATAGGATCAGATAAGACGGAAGATGATCCATTAACAGCGATTAAAACTCTTTTAAATAAGCGCTATTTTAAAGTATTGAGTCAGACGCCTTTGCTTCGTGAACCTCCACCAACAGCTATTCTTTATCCATTAGAAACAAAGCCGAAAAAAAAAGATATTTTGGTAAGTCTTGCTGAATTTGAAGCGGATATAGACAGGGTTTCTTCAGGTATTGAAAATTTAATTGAACTGAGAAATAAAAAGGCTGAAATTGAAGCAAAAATAGAAAACATCAACAAGTTAATTTCAGCAGCACAAGATAATGAGCGGAAAATTACGGGAAGAGAATATTTTCTTGATTTTATAGCGAGCCATGCGCAATTGTATCAAACTCTTTTAGAGAATACTGAAGGAGTCGCAAAATTACAGTTCCTTGAAAAGAAAGAGCAATTAGAGAAAGCGATTGAATCCCCTGATTTGTCTTCTGGAGTCGTTAATGGACTTTCTTGGGTAACTTCACCACTTACTATTGTGTATCGAACGGCTACTCCACTAATGATTCAAGATGTATTCTCATCTACTTTACCTGCTACTTTAGATAGTGATTGTAAAGCCAAATTAAAAGAGCTTGCCCAAATTTGTATGTCTGATTTGAAAAAGCAGTTAGAGAAAAAAGAAAATCAAATTATTGCGATAAATAATCGATTTTTTAATCAGGATGAAAAGATTAAGCGGTTAATTATTCATGAAAGTTCAGAGCAGCTCGCTGTGTTACAAAAAGCAAATGATGCATTAAAAGAAGCTGTACAAGCAAGTAGTAAATTAGTGGCTCATATAAAAGAGAATTTGCATCTTCTTAGTGATCTTAAAAGTAAGCGAGAAACATTAAAGGAGTTTATTCGCTTACATGATACTATTTTGGTCAAGATTTGTAATTTTCTATCGCAATTTTTTTCTTTTTTTAAAACAGAAAAGGTACAAATGATTGATGAGGCATCTACTTTGAAAAAGCAAGTCAATAAACTGGCAGCAGAGTATCAAAACTCAATTGATCAGGAAATCCTCCAAATGGAGCAAAATCCTTTTTTTGATGACAAGATTAAAAATCATATAAAAAGACGTCTTAAGGCTGAAGATCGAGACATTAACCTGGAAAAGAAAAATTGTATTGTGCCTGATAAACAACATGTGCGTTTGCTGATGGACAGTTTGTCAGATTTATTTGCTAAAAAAACCTATCCTGTTAAGGAGCATTTAGAAGAAGCACAAAACACAAAAGAAGTGGTTTTGGTAGTTTAAGAGGCCCAAATATTTCCTATCCAAATCTGACTTTTTCCCATGAGTTTCTAACTTGTGACAGATGCAGGCCGAAGAGATAGGTCTGCATCTTATGTGACTTTTTTACAGAAATGTACAAAAATTATTCGATCAAGAGGCATGAATGATGTATATTTAAGTATTATGAATAAATTTTTAACGCAAAATGTTATCCTCTTCAGACGCTAAGGCTCATATAGAAGATACCCATTCGTCATTTCGGGCGTTATTAAGTTCGTTGATAAATGATGACTCGGTTTCAAGTATTTTAATTGGAGAAACTCATAATATTAGTCCTACTTTAGATGCTATTTTATCCAATTTAGATCTTCTCGCCAACTCACCACGCCGTATCATCATTATTAGCGAGGGATTAAATCAAGCAGAAAACACTGCCTTAAAAAGCGCATTAAAAAGTGCGATTAAAGGGAATGTTAATCCGCTTAAAAAGGCATCCTTTTTAAAGGAAAAATCAATAGATACCTATGAACTGATTTATGCTTCTTTCTCTGAGGGATTAACTGTATTAGGTGCAGAAAATAAAAAATCAAATCCTTTTAGTTCCTATAAAAGCAAAGAGATAACGCAAAAAATTATGCGAAAAATGGAAGCATATCAAAGAAGCCCCGACCGTATTATTGTTACTAACAGTGAGTTTTCTAAACTAATCAATAGGCTTTGCAGTACAGATACTCTGCCTATCTTTATAGGAGGAGGCGCTCATATTGTGTCCTTGAGCTCAAAAAATAAGCTTTATGACCTAGGGTTACAAGGTAGGATAAAAAATAGTGTATCAATCTATTTAAACGAAGATAGCTCTCCCTCTATTACAACTTCTTTTCCTTATTCTGCTCCCGATAGAGAATTAACAGGACAATACGATTATATGGTTGTAACCAATAAAAAAGAACTTTATAAAAATAAATTTGATAGTATCCAAGATTTGAACGCTAAAATTGATTATTTAATTGAAATCCTGGACAAGCTGATTAGCAGTCATATTTTTTTCCCAAAAAATTTAGTATTTACTTTACAAGAGGAATTAGATCCCATTCTTAAAGCTTTTCAGGAAAGTGCTCACTGTGAATGCTCTTTTAAATCTTTGCCAACTATTTTGGAAGATGTTTTGAAAGATAAAAACAGGCCTAAAGAGAAATCTTCATTTTTTAATAAATACCATACCTCAGCATCTTATTATTCTCAAAAAAAATTATCTTATGCCATTCGTGATGATTTGTCTGAATTTTTAAATTCTATTTCAAAAAAGATCTAGGCCGCTAATTTCGGTTTTATAGGATTAATTAAATTGCATTGTAACGTATTAAGAATGATTTATTCTATTTTTAATCCCTTGAATAAAAAGTAATTCTCTTTAATTGTAAAATCACTTGATTTTTATGATCGATATGTTTAAAGTTCGATCAACTTAACGTCATTAAGGAGGATCTAAATGTTAGGTTTTTTTAATCAAAAAAATAGATGGCGCGCTATGATGCAAGTTGCTAATGGTTTTGTTCTTGTACTAGCCGCTTATGAAATGATCAACAACCCAGAGACAATGTGGGAAAATGGTTTTGAAATAGCAATGCATGCATTGAATGTCATTACCTTTCAAGGCAATGATAATGGATTAACAAGTATCGGAAATGCGGCGCTTAATTTTTCAAGTCTAGGCGCAATTTATGGGTGGGTTGCTTCGGGCGGTTCTTCACGGACAGTGATGGTTAATGTAGCAGATGCGCTTTTACATGTAACCAATGCCGCCACCAGTGTTTGCTATAGAACAGAAAATACAACCAAGCAGGAAAATACAACTCCAGCTCATTCTATGTAAATAGAGGAGTACTTCTTTGTTTCCGTTCGAGCAGAGGAAGATGCGCCAGCATCGTCGCTAAGTCTTATCATGAACATTTAGCGACAGCGCTTTGCGCTTCCTCAGCCCGAACGTTCCGAGGGAACGATTTGCTTTCTTACCCATAAATCACGTTAACCTCATTTTATGACATTCAGTTTTTATCTTGAAGTCTGAACGGTTTGATATATCGCTCTTCAATTTTTAGATATTTAATTTTAACGTCAGTTATGGATAAAGATATAATTATAACGAGCCTCTCTCACGACCCGAACGGGTCGAAATAATAACCCGATCTCTTATCCATAATTGACGTTAATTTTAAGGTATTCACTAATCAGTCGTAATTATATTTTTGAGCTATATTAAACGTATGGGATTTGAATAACTATAAGAAGGACAAATCATGGGCTCTATTCTGCTATTCGTTTTAGCAGTAACAACAAATTATTTGCCACAACTGCCTTTGAGGTTTCCTCAAGCACAGTCAATGATCTATGATGTATTTGTCAACGAGGCCGCTCCGTTTCCAGGCCCAATACAAATTAATGAACAGTCCTTAAACGACATCAAATTGATGTTGAAGCATGAGGCACCTAATTTAAATCCATTAGTGATTAATAAAGTACTTACAACTTTAAGGTGTGTGGATCAATATAATGTAGATCATAATAATATTTTGACGATTATTGATTATTCGCTTCCTTCAAATGAAAAGCGTTTATGGGTGTTTGACTTAAAAGCAAAAAAACTGCTGTTTTACACTTATGTATCACATGGTATTAAATCTGGGGCGTTAATGACCAATTATTTTTCCAATAAATATAATAGCAAAGCAAGTAGTATAGGTATTTATCAAACACAGCAGGCCTATTATGGTCGAGATGGGCTTTCATTGCGTTTAGATGGTTTGGATAGGAGCTTTAATGATAATGCCTCTAATCGTGCTGTAGTGATGCATTCCGGATGGTATGTTGAGGAAAGCTTTATTAAAAAATATGGAAGACCAGGACGTAGTTGGGGATGTCCAGCACTTCCTTT
Source organism: Legionella cincinnatiensis (assembly GCF_900452415.1). Classification (NCBI taxonomy): domain Bacteria; kingdom Pseudomonadati; phylum Pseudomonadota; class Gammaproteobacteria; order Legionellales; family Legionellaceae; genus Legionella; species Legionella cincinnatiensis. Next base: position 1,050,663 of record NZ_UGNX01000001.1, read on the forward strand.
GGAAAACTCCCAAGCAATTATCAATACTATAAAAGATAAGTCTTTATTAGTTATTTATTATCCTAGCGACATGTGGTTTGCAAAATCAAAGTTCTTAAATTGCGATAAGTCTTCCTTGCCTCAATATGACAATAATCAAACGGTACAAATTCCTGCTTCTGCTCCTGATGATCATCGAGATGCTATTTTATTTGTGGGTAGGGGGTATAAAGGAAGCAAACATGCAGAAAGCAAACCAGTAGCAGTCATTTCAGCGGATGATTATGCACAAATATTTCATAAAACAGCACCGCTAACACGTATGTTACGTCGCCAAATCGATCATCGGGAATACATTGCATTGAGTACTGCCGAACTCAGTTATTTAGCGAAAAACAGTATGGACGCTTCGGGACAAGATAATGAGCTCAGCCACATTTATTTTGTTATCCCTGTTCTTAAAGTGGTTCGTGGTGGATATTACGAAACGCAAATGCAGATTGTCAATTTAGGCAAAATAAAAGAAGTTAAAGTCAATGGGGATTCTGCGCGCGAGAATGGTTCTGCTAGGAGTTACACCGTTTATTTTGAAGGAAAACCTGCAGTTAGTTTAAATGCAAGTAATGAATTCATCCGCTGGGTGGGATTATAGTCCTACACTATCTTTGCGAGAGGGTATTGGTGTGTGGCTAAAGAGAGGATCAACTGCCTTAAATTTTTAATTCAAGGCAGTTGTTTCGATTTTTTCTACTTTTCAAGCCCCCAAGTGATTCAATTTTAATGTCCATAAAAAATAAATTGTGTTTATGAAATAAACTGATAACATCGAAGATTTTTTAATCTAAAGAAATGATGCTTACGGTTTCTCAACTTAATGAATGGCTCAATATTTGTGAACAACAACCCATTGTTTATTCTCAGGCGCTTTCAAAAGAACAAAAGGCAATCTTACAAATTGAATCTGATATTTTTTTGAGGTGTTTAAAAAATATTGTTGCTCAAAATCTCCTCACACCGGAACAAGAAATTCCTGAATTACGATTGCGTGTTTTATTGCAACAACGCGCTCTAATTATTCACATGCATAGCAACGATTATACCCATCATCCTCATCATCCGGTTAATCGTCTTTACCTTCAGATTGCTCAGGCACTTGCTAAGCCCGAAGAAGCTGTTTGCGCGGTATTAATGCCCTACATAGAATCACTTTGTCGTGAAAGCTATTCACTCAAAGCAGAAACTGAAGATGATAATGGTTTTTTTTATCCTGAACATTATCTTTTGAAAGAAAAAAAGCTCATCCCTGTTGCTGAGATTTATGCACAAGCCTTGCTCAATCCTTCTTATTTGTTTGATGATTTTTTTTCCTATCATTTGAATGATTATGATCGAAAAAACTTGAAATTAATCGCAGAGGAAGCATGCCAGAACTATTTGGTTGCGTTGCATGAAGAGCATTTATTACACCAGCAAAACAATCTGGGGCATCATTTACAAATTCTGGCAAATGCTTTGTATGATGCTTCTGTTGAGGCAAAAGGAACAGAAGAGGATGCCCACGAGGATATTGCAAAAGCAGTGAAGGTATTTTATGAGTTTTGGCGGCGATTACCAAATAATGAAGAAATCAATCAATTAACAGTTCCGGAATGGGGACGAAAAAATGTAACCCTAAAAGATTACTTATTGACCCTTTTTGTTCGCTACCTTGATGTAGATTTACTGAGTGATGATGAGCGTCAACGATTCACCGATACCGCAATCTTTCCCTGTGCTTATCAATTATCCAATGCGCTCAATGAGTTTTTACGTCGTTATTCTCAATTATACAGAATTTCTATTAATGCTATTGAGCCAAATAGTACCTCTAATTATCAAGAATTATCTGAGCTGAAAGTAAAAGCCTTAGAGGCATTAAATTTCCGTGGTCAGATCGTAACTACTACACCCACTTCTTCCGATTTTTTTCGTTTTATACTCGATACGAAAGAATTATCATTTGCAGAGCGAATTCAATTTATCAGTCAATTGATAAACACCGAAAACGATCTCTGGCATTTTTTAGTAAGTGTCAATGACAAAAAACAGCAAGGATTACTCCAGGTTACAGATTATGAAGAGCTGGTAAAAAAAGTGTTGTATGCATTGACCTCTAAATTGACTACAATCACATATCAAACAGTAGAAAAAGTCATTGAACCATTATCGCCGGAAAATCAAATGGTATTGATTGAGCTCATGCCTGACTATTGGTTAAACGTTGCTCATGAAAATTCGTCGAAGCTAAAAAAAATCACTGAAAGCTTTAAATCTCCAGCTCGAGAGCAATATATACTGGCAGTTACAAAGGAAGCTGCTGCGAGAACGTTACTAAGTACTGATATTTCAACTTATTATTCTCTACTGAAAAGCTGTCCAGAAGTATTAAAGGCTTATTTACAGCTAATAAGACAGAAGTTTCCGTATGATGTAGATCTGATTATTAAAACAACCGACGTTTCCTCTCTTCATATGCTTCTTAGAGATTGGTATGAGGAGCTTCGCCACTGGCATAGCGAGCGAGAGGAAAGGAATATGGAGGTTAGAGGATTACCATTTTTTGGACTTTTTAGTAATAATGTTCGTATTTTGCCTCCTCCTTCTAAAGTTAATATTGAACCAATCTTATCCCAAATTGAAACATGGCTTAAAGATCAAACTCTGTCTCAAGAAGAGGTTATTGATTTTTTTGAAAATCAGACTTTGGTGAAGAATTCAGCAACTTTATCTAAATGGATTAATTTTACGGTCCTTGCTCAATTAACACCTGAAAAAAAATTGCTGGAAGAGTTAAACGCAAATTTTTATGAACTTAATGATAAACTTAATGCACAAAGAGCACCTTCAGGATTTCTTTTTTTTAGGGATCAATCTCGCTATGTAGCACAAATGGAGCGTTTACAAGAGATTAGAACTAATTTGTTGCATTTCATAGCTGATACTGATACCTCATTAAATTTACATCAGTTAAAAGATTATTTTTATCAGCAAATAGAGGAAGAAAGAAATGATTTGCAAAGAAGATATCAAGCAGAAGAATCGGTGTTTCTTCGAACGCTTGATTCTGCGATACAGATAGTACAACGATACATAGATAAACAATACCCATCATTAAAGCAACTGATGGAGAAACACTCCCATTCTGGCTTGATCTCGAGCTCCAATTTTTCATTAAAATTGTAAGCACGTGTTCACATAATGGCATCATTATTCAAAAATGAATCCTGACTGGAAGGATTGCCGTGCCTACTTCCCGTGGCTTGTCCACGGGAGCCAAAGATCGAATAAAGAATCTATTTAGATCCATCCTCCCTCGCGAACCGTTCGGGCTGAGGAGGCATTTATGCCGTCTCGAAGCCTTGGTTGAGAACTTGAACATTCGTACTAAGGCTTCGAGACAGCGCTACGCGCTTCCTCAGCCCGAACGGATCGAAGAAAACCCCATTCTCTTATACGAAAGCCCGAACAGCTCAAAGTAAAATCACGTTCTCTTATACGAAACTCGCGTTCAGTTAAGGCCTATGCCTACTTCCTGTAGCTTGTCCACAGGAGCCAAAGAGGCTAATAAAGAATCTATTGAGATCCAGCCTTCATCGCGAACTGTTCGGGCTGAGGAGGCATTCATGCCGTCTCGAAGCCTTGCTCCAGAACTTGAACATTCGTACTAAGGCTTCGAGACAGCGCTACGCGCTTCCTCAGCCCGAACGGATCGAGGAAAACCACATTCTCTTATACGAAAGCCCGAACAGCTCAAAGTAAAATCACGTTCTCTTATACGAAACTCGCGTTCAGTTAAGGCCTATGCCTACTTCCCGTGACTTGTCCCCGGGAGCCAAAGATCGAATAAAGAACCTATTGGAATCAAGCCTTCATCTTAGATCCATCCTTCATCGCGAACCGTTCCTGAGAGATCCTCACAAAATTTAACCATAGTGATGGCTCTCTTGTTGAGCATGAATGGTGCACTGGCAAAGCATGATTAAGAGTTTATCGAATATTTCTTGAGAGATAATAAGAGTTTTTTTCAAAGCTTGCTTTCCGAGGAAAACGAGAGATAAAGCAGAGGTATGTTTAGCAGATTGGGCTTGAAAATCAGAGGCTTTACCGATTGATTTAATATGAAGTCCGGCAAGCCAAGCAGTAAAGAGAGTAATAGCTGCAATGAGAAGAAGGATATTCATTCTTTGAGGACACTTGGTTAGACTGTCTTTAAGTCCTAGGCCATAATAGGTACATTTAGTATCTCTAAAATTTTCTTCAATTCGCATTCGTTGACGGTAAATATTAATGATAAGCTCAGGTTTACTTGATGCCTCGCTTATAGAAGTGACCAGAAACCAAGGCTCTTTATGGGTTTTTGAATAGCGAACCACCATTCCACCCTTTTTTTTCCTTTTTTTATCGAGAGTGAGAGAGGTTCTATTTTTAGCTTTTTGCTTATATAAAATAAAATGAGCAGGTACTTTACCTTGCTCAGTCAATCGTCCGAATCCCAAATAAGAGGGTTTTGCAGTCGCATGTTCCAAGTAGGTTGAACTTAAACACCAGTCAGATGTAGTGTCCATGCAAATTGCATTTTTATTTCGTAAACGTCTTACAAAATCCCAACCTAATTGAAGAATATGAGCAAACCATATCGCGCGAAATCCAGCATCAGTAACAATGACCGGCTTGGCCCTTTGAGGTAATAGAGCTTTTAATTCATTTAAAAATGTTTTATGAGTTGCGTGATTGTTTTCTTGTTTTTTAGGATAACACCTCTCATAAACTACTATAGCGCGTCCAGGCATAGAAACACTGGCGCGTAACACATAAAGATTGGTTACAGGGTTAATACAACTCCAGTCGATGTGGATCCAAGGCCGCATATTATCTTGGATGATTGATGAAATCATCACCTTATAAAAAGAGTTTCGCTCCCCTTGAAGGTGTCCATTTCCTAACAGACGGTCTACTTTTTGAATGTTGCTACACTCTTTATTATTATTCGAAATGGATCTTCCTAGACCTGTTAAATACAACTTATTATGGCCAATGGTACTTTTACAAATAAGCATTAAGCTTTGTAATCGAGTTTTATGAACTTCGGGTAGTTTATTCGCAAAAGTTTTATGTAATAATTCAGTCAAGTGCATGATGGTGAACCTTATAATGTCGAAAATATATTGGATCACATATCTTCATGCACTTCAAAAAAAATTATTCTATTTTTCAAAAAATAATGGTCACTTTTTGTGACCATCTCTCAGGAACCGTTCGGGCTGAGGAGGCATTTATGCCGTCTCGAAGCCTTGCTCCAGAACTTGAAAATTCGTACTAAGGCTTCGAGACAGCGCTACGCGCTTCCTCAGCCCGAACGGATCGAAGAAAACCCCATTCTCTTATACGAAAGCCCGAACAGCTCAAAGTAAAATCACGTTCTCTTATACGAAACTCGCGTTCAGTTAAGGCCTATGCCTACTTCCTGTAGCTTGTCCACAGGAGCCAAAGAGGCTAATAAAGAATCTATTGAGATCCAGCCTTCATCGCGAACTGTTCGGGCTGAGGAGGCATTCATGCCGTCTCGAAGCCTTGCTCCAGAACTTGAACATTCGTACTAAGGCTTCGAGACAGCGCTACGCGCTTCCTCAGCCCGAACGGATCGAAGAAAACCACATTCTCTTATACGAAAGCCCGAACGGCTCAAAGTAAAACCACGTGCTCTTATGCGAAACTCACGTGCGGTTAAATTTCAGTAAATGGGCCCTGCGGTCTGCGCCGCGAGGATTCGGTATCAACCAGATGACGAGGCTTATAGCAAGACATTTGTTGCTCCATGCACCAACGCGCCCCGACTACCTTAGGTTAACATCCGTTATGGATAAGGATGTAATAACTCGATCGGTTATCCATAGCGGATGTTAAGTTACGACTATTGTGTGCACACATCCAAATGATTGGATGCGTGGCCGCAAAATAGGGTAGTCTTGGTTCAATGCAAGTTCATTCTATATTGATTCCTTATTAGAGAATTCTATATTGGAATCATCTAATTCAAGCCACATTGCATTCAAGATGGCGAAGCAGCAGGCTAAACCTGTGCCTAAAATCCAGGAGAAATACCACATAATAAGCCTCCTAATAAGTAGTATCTTTGTTTTTAATAATGGTTTTTTCTGTTATTTTTCCACGCAATACCCGATAAACCCAAGCCGTATAAAGCAATACCAGAGGTAATAAAATAACAGTAGCAACTAACATAATAAATAAAGTTAATTGGCTCGATGAGCTATCCCATACCAGCAAACTTTGTTCTGGGTGAGTCGAAGAGGGAAGTATGAAAGGAAACATACTTATGCCTACTGTAGTAATGATGCCAGCTACAGAAAGGGTGCTGCAAAGAAAAGCGGTTTTAGTATATCGCGAAACAATGAACGCTAACAATGTTGCAATAATTCCTATTCCAGGAGCCAATAAAGTGATAGGAAAAGTACGGTAGTTAGAAAACCAAGCATCTGCTTGTTGAATTACTGCTTTATAATGGGGATTTGATGGGCCATCATGAGCTAAGGCGCCATTTAAGATATAACCGTCAATACCATAATGAATCCAAAAGCCACCACCAATAAAGAGCAAAAGAGTGAATAAAGCACTTATTTTTCCTGCATTAATAGCGCGTTGTTGTAAATGCCCCTCTGTTTTTAAATTCAGAAAAAAAGCGCCGTGCATGGCTAACATCACTACAGACAACAGGCCGCATAATAAGGCAAAAGGATTAAGCAAACTAAAAAAAGTACCTGTATAAAATGGCCGCAAATAATCATCAAAATAAAATGGGACACCTTGTAGAACATTTCCTATTGCAACACCAAAAATAAGTGCCGGTACAATTCCTCCAACAAACAACGAATAATCCCAGAACAAGCGCCAGTGGGGGTTTGTTAATTTTGAACGATATTTAAATCCAACTGGGCGTAAGATTAATGCAAGTAACACAAGAAGCATCGCGAAATAAAAACCAGAGAAGGATAATGCGTATAAAGCTGGCCATGCCGCAAAAATTGCCCCTCCGCCTAGAATAAACCAAACTTGGTTTCCTTCCCAGGTGGGCGCAATACTATTAATCAACACCCGTCTTTCAGTGTCGGTTTTTGCAAGCCAAGGCAACCACATGGCTACACCTAGATCAAAACCATCCATTATTGCAAAACCAATCAATAATATACCAAGTAGTACCCACCATATAATTCGTAATGTTTCATAATCCAAAGGCATCATGAGTCTCTCCTAGTGAGCCATATTATCAGGGCCAAGACGGATGTACTTAACCATTAAGTAGATTTCAACCACGGCAAGTATTGTATAAAAGAGAATAAATCCAGTAATTGAAGTAAGTACTTGAGCGGAGCTTAGACTAGAGGTACCCATTGCAGTGGGTAAAATATCTTGTACTACCCAAGGTTGACGTCCATATTCTGCAACGACCCAACCTAGCTCTGCTGCTACCCAGGGTAGGGGTAGTGCGAAGAATGCAGCACGCAAGTACCAACGAGAGGTATGTAATTTGCGTTTCATCGATAAGTAAAAGCCAGTTGCAAATAGTAAAATGAAGAAAAACCCACAGGCGACCATAATACGAAATGAGAAAAACAGAGGAGTAATACGCGGTTTTAGATCATGTGCGGCTTGATTAATTTGATCGTCAGTTGCATCAACTACTTTTTCTGTATATTTCTTTAATAACAAACCATAGCCTAAATATTTATTATGTGCTGTAAAATCGGCTTTTGCTTGTTCATCGTTTGGATTTTTTTGTAATCTCGTTAATGCTTCATAGGCTTGTATTCCCTCTTTGATGCGCTCCTTTCCTTGCTCAATTAATTCTGAAATGCCTTGCAGGGGTTGGGTGAATGTACGTGTTGCAATTAAGCCTAATACATAAGGAATTTCAATAGCATAATCAGTTTGCATTGTTTCTTCATTGGGAATACCAAAAACTGTAAGTCCTGCAGGGGCCTTTTCCGTATGCCACATAGCTTCAATAGCGGCGAATTTCATTTTTTGGTTTTCATTATCGAGGTGGCCACTTTCATCACCAAGAACTACCACCGCCAAAGCAGAAGCGAGTCCGAAGCTTACAGCTACAGTCATTGATCGTTTCGCAAAATTAATGTTTCTACCACGTAATAAAAAATAAGCACTTACAGATAATACAAAGATAGATCCGGTAACATAGCCTGCACTAATGGTATGGACAAATTTTGCTTGCGCTACTGGGTTAAACATAACAGCCACGAAATCAGTCACTTCCATACGCATGGTGTGGAAATTAAACTCAGCGCCAACAGGATTTTGCATCCAGCCATTGGCAATTAAAATCCATAATGCGGAAAGATTAGTACCTAAAGCTAAGAGCCATGTACAAAACATATGTTGTAACCGACTTAATCTATCCCAGCCGAAGAAAAAAAGACCAACAAAAGTAGCCTCTAAAAAAAAGGCCATAAGCCCTTCAATAGCCAAGGGAGCTCCAAACACATCTCCTACATAATGAGAGTAATAAGCCCAATTGGTACCAAATTGAAACTCCATGGTCAGACCGGTTGCGACACCTAAAACGAAATTAATTCCAAAAAGAACACCCCAGTATTTGACCATCTGTCGCCAGATATCACGGCCAGTCATGACATAAATGGTTTCCATAATTGCTAAAAGCAATGACAGGCCTAAAGTGAGCGGGACAAAAAGAAAATGATAAAGCGCTGTCAGGGCAAATTGTAAACGCGAAAGATCGACTAGTTCACTACCAGGAATCATGGAGCACCTCTTATGTCATGTACTTTGTTGATAAAGCCCTTACTATAATCCCCTATTTAGGGGATGGACTTCCCTAATTCACTTTTCATTAGAATGAAGATATTCTTTTTCTTGCGCTACTCCTAGCAACCATTGTTCATTGCTTAAATGTGATTTTTCCACATTCTTGAAGCATACTATCCATAGAGAAATCAATAAGATAAGTTTAATAATTAAGGTAACTATAATATCACGAGCCAGTGGTTTTAGCATGTTTCTACCTCTTTTTTTTGACTCAGTATTCCAAATTTTAATGATTCGGCAATTAATGAGGCTCGGTGTATGATTTTTTGAGCAGATTCAGTAGGTAAATGATGTAAGGCTTCGTCTCGAAATAAATTAAGCCAACGTATAAAATGTTGTTCTTCAATGGGAGTAAACTGTTTTAGTAAGAGATGTTTTTGATAAGCATTGCCATGATATTCGTTGGTCTTCAACATCACACTATTCCAAAACTGGCAAAGCAGCGGAATATGCTCATTCCAGTCGACCTGAGCTTTATCGAAAATAGGTCCAAGGACTTCATCTTTGCGCACTTTTTGGTAAAAATGAGTCACTAAGTTTTCGATATGTGTTTTATTTAGCTCAGCCATCATGATTTACTGATGTAAATAAATAAGCAAATGATACTTAAGTTTCATTTTAAATACAACTTTAAATGTGCTCTATTTTTCTGATGTTTTTATAATATTTAGTAAGACTACTGCATTGGTATGAATTTTAGATAAGGGTTTATTTGATAACAAAAATTTGACATAGGAGCTATTTTTAAAGCTTATTTAAGCTATAATTTGTGTATCGATATTTGGAAAGGGAAATAATTATGAGCAAAAATATTATGAAGAGAATCATATGTACTGCAGTTTTTGCTCTAGGCTTGTTTTCTGCTGGCACCTGTCTTGCTTGGTATGGTGGCTATCATGGTGGCTATTATCACGGTGGTGGTTGGCATGGTGGGTATCATGGTGGCTATTATGGCTATCATGGTGGTTATTACCATGGTGGTGGTTGGGGTTGGGGCGGTACAGGTGTGGTCATTGGCGTGCCTGGTTATTATTATGCTCCTCCCGCTTGTCAAACCATCCGCGTTTGCAATGCTTATGGCCACTGTTGGTACCAAGATTCCTGTTATTGATCAAGATACCATTGCGTCAAGTAACTCCCAAAAGGTTTTGGGGGTTTCTTTTTACACAGCACTACATCACTAAATGATGGTTTAGATGTTGTTATTCAATCTGTCTATAAGCGAGGTACGTGAAAAGCTTATGGCATCTTTTGGTAAAAATTGATACAATTTCTGTTTGTTTTTTCAATATATTAAATAACCTTATTATGGATAGCATTTTAGAATATTTGAAATATGTTGACTGGGAGCACATTATATTTGCTGTATTGTTGCTCTTTTTGGGCTATTTTTTTGCCAAAAAAATCAGCCATTGGGTTGAAAAATTCATTGAGGGTCGATTTTCAAAGCATCAGGCTATGTTATCAAGTCGTGTGGTTTTTTATGGCTTATTTTTGTTATTTTTAGTTTCTGCATTACATGAAATGGGTTTCAAATTAACTATATTGTTAGGGACTGCAGGTTTGTTTACCGTAGCATTAAGCTTTGCGTCGCAAACGGCAGCATCGAACTTGATTAGCGGCGTATTTTTACTTTTTGAACGACCTTTTAAAGTAGGGGATGTTATTTCAATTAAAGATATTAAAGGAACTGTAGAGACTATTGATTGGTTATCTACAAAAATTAAAACAAATGATAATCGTTTGATTCGCATACCTAATGAGGGTTTAATCAAGTCAGAAATTACTAACTTAAGCACATATCCGCAAAAACGTGATGAAATAGTACTAAGAATCGATGCTGCGCATGATGTTTCTAATATTAAGTTTTTACTCCAAAAAATTTGTGATGAATGCAGCCATATTTTACCTATCCCTGGTGCAAAAATTTTATTTTCGCAAATGATTGACAGAGGAGGGATCGAGCTTAAAGTGTTATACTGGTCAAGTGTTGATTTAGCCACAGTAAGAGATGAGATGCTTACTGCCATTAAAATTACATTTGAACAAGAAGCAATTACTTTTGTTCCCGAACGAGGTTTTGTTTCTCCGCTTGTTTCTTCAGCATCCTCCTTTACTTCATAAAGATAACAAAAAAGTAAAGCCACTTGCGGCTTACGCATACTAGGTGTATGTTGAATAATGAAGGGATTGTAAGTAGGGAGTTGAAATGGAAGCAACGATCGAAATTATTGGTTATTTGGCTTGTTGTTTGGTTTTTGCAACTTTTTATGTCAAAAGAATTTTGACATTACGTTTAATAGCAATCTGTTCCAATGTCGCGTTTATTTTGTATGCAATTGGAAGCACACTCTATCCGATTTTTATTCTACATTCATTTTTATTACCTTTAAACTTATATCGGATTTTTGAAATAAGAAGAAGTAGTGTTCGTACTTAGTTGTGATTTCTGTGCTTTTCATTTTTATAATGACTTGAAACTAAATAGTTAAAAAAATGTAAATAATAACAGCTTGTATCTTAAGCTGGCCTTTATCTTGTTATTATTTACAGCATGTTTGGAAATTGATCGAATAGTAAGCTCATTTTAGAACAGCTCATGCTAGAAAATATGAAAGAAAAAAGCAAAGGGCTGATTAATGATTTTTGGGGGAGAGGGTGCTCGCGATTGTTAGTTCGTAGCGTAGATGCCACGAAATAAGGTACAGGATTGGCGATGGTTTATCCTGTTTCTTCTTCGTTACATTTAGGCTACGTATCTATCAATTTATATCCCATTATTCGCTACGCATGTTATTTATATTTTTTCTCATGTTCAAGTAACCATTGCTTACGTGCAATACCTCCCCCATATCCTCCTAAATTTCCACTAGAGTTAATAATACGATGACAAGGAACTATAATCGCCAGCTGATTTACCCCATTTGCATTTGCAACGGCTCTGTATGCAGTTGGTTTTCCTATGGCTTGAGCTTGTTCGGCGTAACTTCTTGTTTCTCCATATGGAATCAATGTTAACGCATGCCAGGCCATTTTTTGAAAAGGGCTGCCTATCATATTGATTGGGGTATTAAATTTTTTTAAATGCCCGGCAAAATACTCTTGAAGCTCTTTTTCAATAGAGTTGATGGGAGGCGTATTACCAGGGATGATCGCAGCATTCATTTTGTGTCTCAACCGCTCAATTTCACGTTCTAATCCACGTCTATCGACAAACTCCAAAAGATACAATGCGTCTTCATTTGCGACCACAAGAATTGGTCCTAATGGAGAATCAAACCAAGAAGCTTTCAAAACAATAGGATGCTTTGCTAAGTGAGAGGGAGCTGCTCCCATTATTTTAGAAAAAGCATCGCGAAAACCACTGCTGGAGTCGTATCCGACATTAAGTTGTGTTTCAATCACTATTTTACCCTCCCGAATTTGTTTCATAGCAATACCCATTCTGCGTGCACGCGCGTAGGCAACAAAGGTCATTCCAAATCGCTTTTTAAATTGCCTGCGCGCAGTTGATGAATCTATGCCTAAAGCTGCAAAATCGCTATTTTTCCATCTTTTTTCAGGATTTGCTTCTACTGCAGCAATCAAAGTTTGAATTAAATGCGAAACTTGATTGGGATGAGATAATGGCTGACAGCGCATGCAAGGTCTATATGATGCTAGGAGTGCCTCTTGAGCGGTTTGGAAGAATTCGCAGTTTTCACGCTTTGGTTTTTTTGCAGGACAGGTTGGTCGACAAAATATTCCAGTTGATTTCACACCCACATAAAAAACACCTTCGTATCCAGAGTCTTTGCTGAGTAGTGCTTGGTAGTATTCATTTTTTACTGTTTCAGTTAACATAAAATTGCTCATTCATTCAATATTCAATGTGGGTCGTAGAACTGCATTAGGGACTCCTGAGATTTCACGGCCGGTATAAAGCCCCTAAATCTGAATAATAATGCAGCTTCTCTTAAACTCACCTTAATTACTATAGCTTTTTTTTAAAAAAGTGCGACCGAAATTTAGGCATTGAATTTTGAGTTGAACCATGATCCTAGAATTACCTAGTCACACAAGCTGTAACTTCTTTCCACTAAAGCAAGTTGGATAATTGATTTTTCCTTGAGCCGGCAAAGCAATTTGTACCATGCCACAAGTATCTGTTCTGTAAAAGGGAATACTCAATTTTTTCATGTTTGCTAAAGTCTTAGCATGAGGGAAGCGAAAGCGATTATCAAAACCCAACGAGGCTATAGCATAAAGAGGGGCAACCTCTAATAAGAATCGATAGGATGATGAAGTTTTGCTGCCATGATGAGGGACAAGTAACACATCCGATTGAAGCTTATTGCCATAAGTTTGTACTAGATAATCTTCCGCTATTTTTTCAATATCGCCGGTTAAGAGCATACGTCCTGCAGGTGCCTTTATTTGTAGGATACAAGAACGGTTATTCTTTTCTTTAAAAGCGATTTTAATTGGCAAGAAACGAAAAGAGATACCGTCCCATTTCCATGGCGGATAATCATGACATTTTAAACCACGATGATAGAAATGAGGTTCATTGACTAAGAGCTGTTCCACTTGTATTTCTTTCTCTAGAGAATTAAGTCCTCCAAGATGATCTTTATCAGGATGACTCACAACGATAATATCAATTTTTTTGATGCCCAATGTTTTAAGATAAGGCAAAATAACCATTTTTCCTAAATCATTTCCTTGAAAGAAGCGATCTCCTGTATCATAAAGCAAAACATGGTGTTGTGTGCGAATAGCAACAGCCAAGCCTTGTCCTACGTCTAGGACATCAATTTGTGCCTCACCTGATTGAATCATTGCTCGTGGTGGAAAAAATGGGAGCAATAGCCAAAGCAAGGCGATCCAGTGAAAAGGTTTAATGGGTAATAAAACCCACATCAATAAAGCGCCTATTAGAACAAAAGCCAATTCCATCGAGTAAATAGAATAATTAATATTTAGAGCAGCTAAATGTTCTGTCAACGCTAGCCCTTTAAACAATAGGGCAATGAGAAAAGAAAGAGGTTTTATCAATATTTTTGCAATACTTAAGGAGCTCAGGGTCATTGTCACTAATGACAAGGGAACGATGAGTAAACCCACCAAGGGTATTGCGAATAGGTTCGCAACAAATCCATTAATTGAACCATAAGCATACCAATATAAGGTTAAGGGCATTAATCCAATTAAACAGCTTAACTGTAGGGCTAAAGAGGCTTTATATCCTTTTAAACGCCAACGTTGTTGTGTTAAGAGCAAACACGCTACCGCAAGAAAAGAAAAATAGAATCCTTGCATAAACACGGCATGGGGTTCAATCCATAAAACACCCAATAAAGCATATCGCCATACTTGCCAAGCAGTAAAACGCTGTTGCCCCAAACTATAAAGTGTATAAAAAAAACATCCAATAAGGGCTCTTTGAACAGGAGGAGCAAATCCCGCTAAAAGGGCATATCCTAAAGCAGCTAAAAGGCCACCGATACTGGCAAAATAAGGGGCTGGGATGTACAAACAAAGACGAGAATTCCGAGTCCATAACCAGCGAAGTAACCCATAAACGATACCAGAGATTAAAGCGATATGTTCACCTGAAATACCAAATAAATGGGTTGTGCCAGTACGTCTAAATAAATCCCAACTCTCTTGGTCAATATGGGTTGTTATATTTAACGTTAATGCTTCTATAATTCCAACGGTTTTTTGAGTAGGTGCTAATCGGTTAAGCTTACTGCCTAATCGCTCTCTCAATTCTAGCCAACTGAAAGATGAAGATGATTTGGGGAGCAATTGATTGCCTCTAGAATGAATATACCCTCTCCACATGATATGGCGTGCTGCAAGTGAGCGCACATAATCCATACTCCCTGGGTTAAGGTAATTTCTCGGCTTTTTTAATTTCACATTAAATGTCCATCGTTGTCCCGCATGAAGTTTTGGGGCTTTGTTGTACCAGGCTAATTGTATTATCCCTTGTGCTGGATGATGATCGTATTGTTCTAATGCCAATAAAAAAAGGGTTTTAGATGAACCTTGGGTAGGTATTGATGCAATTGTTCCTTGTATCCTCACTTGAGGTATTACAGCCACATCAGGTATTCCTTTAGGTGAGTTTTGTGATTGATGCAGCGATGCGATGAGGATGCCTAAAATAAAAAACAGAATATTTGAATATTTGGGAATAATGAAAAAAATAAAGAAGATAGTGATCGGCAAAAATCCATGCAAGGTATACCGATACAATATGCCTATAAAAAAGCAAAAAATTTCCATTTTATTTTAAGTTGGACTTTCCATTGACGATAGATAGTAGGGAGTTATATTCTCTTTGTAAAGCAAAATGAATGCTATTTTTTCGTAATAGTCACCATTATTCCGAGGTGAAGTTAGCTATCTTCTCTTGGCCAGATTCCTCTTCTTTACTAGACAAGAAAAGAAACAGTAGGGATAATTATGGTTTTTTGTATTTAACGAAGCACATGACCACTCCCCTCATTGAAATCCGACATGTTTATAAATCATATGGTACTACTGCAATTTTGAATGATATTTCTTTAAGCGTTAATCACGGAGAATTTTTGACGTTACTTGGCCCTTCAGGGTGTGGGAAAACGACCTTACTACGCCTTATTTCTGGATTTGAAAGTCCTACTCAGGGTGAGATTTATATTAATGGCCAATGTGTGAATCAACTGCCACCCCAAAAACGAGATGTACATACAGTTTTTCAAAGTTACGCACTTTTTCCACACTTATCAGTCTTTGAAAATGTTGCTTTTGCTTTGCGATGCAAGAAAGTTCCTCATCACGAAATTGAAGAACGAGTTTCTGATGCTTTAAGATTAGTCCAACTTCAGGATTTTTCAGAACGTAACATCAAACAATTAAGCGGTGGTCAACAGCAGCGTGTTGCTATTGCACGAGCAATTATTAATAGACCACAAGTACTTTTATTAGATGAACCATTAAGTTCTCTTGATTATAGACTTAGAAAAGCCATGCAATCGGAATTAAAACAGTTACAGAAAACTTTGAATATGACATTTATTTTTGTGACTCATGATCAAGAAGAGGCTTTATCCATGTCGGATCGGATTGTTGTTTTTAATCATGGTCATATAGAACAAATAGGAACCCCCAAATGTGTCTACGAAACGCCTGCAAATTTATATGTAGCCAAATTTATTGGTGAAGCTAATATATTTGATGTGCAGGTTCATTCTCTAGAAGATGCGAATCTTATTACCTTTATCGAAGGAGTATCCCTACTTTGTAAAAATAGTGGAAATTATAAGCTTGGTGATCGAATTCATTTAATGGTGCGTCCAGAAGATATTCGTGTTTGGAGTTTATCGGAAGTGGATAAAACTGAAGGCATGTTACCTGGACGTATCGCAGATATTATTTATAAAGGTTCCACCGTCGATTTGAAGGTTATACTTCCATCAGGAAAAATGATTTATGCTTCAGAGTTTTTTGATGAGGATGATGATAAATTAGAATATACACTCAATGAAAATGTTTGGGTGCAATGGTTATCGGGTTGGGAGGTTTTATTGCCTTATGAAGACTAGATCTATTGCGCTTTACCTCTTGTATTTTTGGTTAATTCTTTTTGGTGTTATTCCTTTATTGATGATGCTTGTGTCGAGTTTTCTCTCCAAGGACAGCCTTCATCTTGTTGCCTTTCCTTTTACATTTGAAAATTATGCGGATTTATTTACCCCAGTTTTTGCTAAAATTTTTTTTCGTTCTTTAATTATTGCCTTTATTACTACCTTATTATGTCTGCTTATTGCTTATCCTTTTAGTTATTTAATGATTAAATCAAAACATCAATCAATTTTGTTGTTGTTGATTTTTATTCCTTTTTGGACCAGCTCTTTGATAAGGACTTATTCATTAATCGCTATCCTTAAATATAAAGGTGTTTTAAATGCACTCTTATTGAAATTACATTTAATTCATGAACCTTTGTCCTTATTGTATACGAATTTTTCTGTAATTATTGGTTTGGTCTATAATCTGTTTCCTTTTATGGTGCTTCCTATTTTTACCAATATGGAACGCTTTGATTTCAGATTATTTGAAGCAGCTCGAGATTTGGGAGCAAACAAATGGTTCATTTTTACGCGAGTATTTTTGCCTAATACGGCACCTGGAATTTTATCAGGATGTTTATTAGTTCTATTACCTGCGATGACTTTATTTTATATTCCTAATGTATTGGGAGGAGCACGATCTATTTTATTAGGTAATTTAATTCAAAATCAGTTTCTTGTTTTAAGTAATTGGCCTCAAGGTTCTGCCACCAGTGTGGTATTGACATTTTTATTGCTTGTGTTGCTGTTTTTTTTCCGGCGCCAGAAAAATGAGGTGATTCGATGAAAACATTCATGCAGCGCTTTTTTCTTTTTTTTGTATATGCTTCACTTTATATTCCAATTGTAATATTGGTTTTATATTCCATTAATGATGCTAAGTTTTCATTGCAGTGGCATGGTTTTTCTTTAAGATGGTATTACGAACTATTTCATGATCGAGATTTATGGTCGGCTTTTTTAAATTCAGTCATACTTGGCTTGAGCTCGGCCTTAATCGCAACCACCATGGGTCTTTTGGCATCCATTTATTTATTTTTATTTCGTGCAAAACGTCGCCAAATTTTATATACCCTATTATTATTACTCATTATTATTCCTGATTTGGTTCTTGGGGTTGCCTTATTAATTTTCTTTAATCTGACTAAGGTTCCTATAGGTTTTTTAAGTTTATTAATTGCTCATGTTACATTTTCCATCCCCTTTGTGATATTAACTATTAATGCTCGTATCCATACCTTAAATCCCAATATTTATTTTAGCGCCTTAGATTTAGGTGCTAGCCGTTATATTGCACTTACCAGAATTTTATTGCCTTTACTTTGGCCTGCTGTTTTAAGTGTATTTCTTTTAAGTTTTACTTTATCGTTTGATGATGTCATTATCAGTTATTTCGTGGCAGGCCCTGATTTTACGATTTTGCCTTTAACCATTTATTCATTAGTACGTACGGGAGTTACCCCTGAGCTGAATGCTTTGTGTTCGATCATTTTTGTTCTCTCCATGATTTTAGTCATTATTTCTCATCGATTATCAGGAAAATTGGTATGAATTACCTTTTACTCGTGTTGTTCTTTTTTTTTACTTTCAAGGTTTTTTCCAATCCAGTCGTTAATGTATATGTTTGGGGCGGGGAAATTCCTAAAAGTTTAATTCAACAATTTGAACAAGAGTCTGGAGTCAAGGTTAATTTTTCAACCTATGACAGCAATGAAACAATGTATGCTAAGTTAAAAGCAAGCCAACAAACAATGTATGATGTTATTCTTCCCTCAGCCTATTTCGTAGAGCGGATGAAAAGGCAGGACATGCTGGAACCTCTAGATCACCACCAACTGCCAAATCTTGATAACTTGGATAAACGTTTTGTTAATAATGATTATGATAAGGATAATCATTATAGTGCGCCTATCATCTGGGGGGCAACGGGCATTTTTTATAACAGCAATGTGGTACATCAACCACCGAAAGCTTGGAATGGACTGTGGGATAAAAAATGGCGCAATCAGCTTATGCTCTTAGATGATTCGCGGGAGATATTTGCAATTGCCTTAATGAGTTTGAGATTTGATCCAAATGATAATAATCCTGAGCATATTAAAAAAGCTTATGAATATTTATTGCAACTTGTACCTAATATTAAATTGTTTGCAAGTGACAGTATTCAGGCAATTATTATTGATGAGGATGCCCTTATTGGATCGGCATGGAATGGCGATGCGTTTAAAGCTCAGGCTGAAAACAAAGCTATTGAGTTTCTTTATCCTGAGGATGGTTTTGTGATTTGGGTGGATTGTCTCGCAATTCCTAAAAATCCCCCCCATCTCAAAGAGGCGCTCCAATTTATTAATTTTATGCTTAAAGCTGAAGCAAGTGCACAAATGGCCTTAAAGGAAGGGCATGCTATTACTAATGCAAAAGGCCGTACTTTATTGCCTTTATCTATTAGAAATAATCCCATGATTTATCCCCCAGAAGAAATTATGAAAAAAGGTCACTTCCAGCGCGATGTTGGAGAAGATACATTGATGCTTTATAACCGCTATTGGGAACAACTAAAGCTTGCTTTTTAGTGTTGTAGTATTGCTGTATTTTTTGCGTTTATCCTCGATCCTAACTCCAAGCAGTTATCTAATTCTAACCGTGGCCTTGAGAAAATACTCGAGTAAATATTGTTTACTTTATATTAGCGCTTAATAAAACCTTAATGTTTCTATATTAAACTTTGGGCTCAAACTTTAATCAAGTTGTATTTTATAAAATTTAGGAGTTTTATATGCCTAAGGCGTTCACCCATTTATGCAAAAATGTTAATTTAAGCTTGTATGACAATACCCTCACTGTTTATACAAAATCAAAAATGTCTTTTCCACCAATACGCACTGAGTTGGATTTACTTATGGTTTTATTGTTTTCTCAAATGGATTGTGTGAGTGCGCAAATAGATAAAATGTTTGATATGAGAAAAAATGAACTGGGTGTTTATCGTTTTGTACACCGTGATGACAACGATCATAATTTATATCATCAAGATAATTTTAATATGGAAGATAATCATTATCATGCGCAATTTTCGAAAACCATTGATGAAATTAAATTAGAAGATATTTTAGGAATATTAGAGAAGCATACTTTGATTACAGCTGAAGAACATGAAAGTTTCCTCAAGGCTTATCATGAAGCGAATACTCTTCCTCTTGATGTTCCAAGTTCGAAAAAAGAAGTAGTTAAAGAAGAGAGTGAAGTAGTTAAGGGTATTACTCCTTCGGAAAAACTTCCTGTGAAAAAGAAAGATGATGAAGTTACTTTCGGTGGGTTTAAAAGAGGATTTTTCCTTAATCTATCAACAACGAAAACGAATGAAGATCCTAAAAAATCTGTTGGAATGAACCTCAGCAATTAACTTCCGTAGTATTACTCATAACGATTTAACGTGCCTTATTGATGGCGCGTTAAATTTATAAAATAAAGTCTTATTCTTCTCACTTAGAACATTAACTAACGCCAGTTATGGATAAGGATATAATTATAACGAGTCTCTATTACGATCGCTGCTTCCGAAGCCTTGGCAGGTGATTTCGAACTCGATGCCAAGGCTTCGAGACGGCGCTGGTGCGCCTCCTCAGCCCGAACGGGTCGAAGTAATAACCCGATCTCTTATCCATAACTGACGTTAGTTATGGATAAGGATATAATTATAACGAGTCTCTATTACGATCGCTGCTTCCGAAGCCTTGGCAGGTGATTTCGAACTCGATGCCAAGGCTTCGAGACGGCGCTGGTGCGCCTCCTCAGCCCGAACGGGTCGAAGTAATAACCCGATCTCTTATCCATAACTGACGTTAGTTATGGATAAAGATATAATTATAACGAGTTTCTATTACGATCGCTGCTTCCGAAGCCTTGGCAGGTGATTTCGGACTCGATGCCAAGGCTTCGAGAGGGCGCTGGTGCGCCTCCTCAGCCTGAACGGGTCGAAGTAATAACCCGATCTCTTATCCATAACTGACGTTAACTAACGTTAGTTATGGATAAGGATATAATTATAACGAGTCTCTATTACGATCGCTGCTTCCGAAGCCTTGGCAGGTGATTTCGAACTCGATGTCAAGGCTTCGAGACGGCGCTGGTGCGCCTCCTCAGCCCGAACGGGTCGAAGTAATAACTCGCTCTTCTATATAACTGACGTTAATTATTGCTATGTTAGATTCCAACAAATAGTTTGCGCGGTTCCTGAGGAATCTACTGCAGTTTTTACATTGGCTTGATCCACAGTCATACTCGCACACGTAGTATCTTTGGTTTGACTTCCTCGCGGTGTTGCAGTAAGGGTATATGTTGTTGCGCCCAGATTACTTAAGGTGATGCTATAAAATCCTTGTGCCGATGTTTGCGGAAATGGAGGTAAGGATGTACATGTGGTGTAAGAAAAATTCTGAGCATAGCAGCGTTCAAGGAAGATTTGATCTTGGGCCAGTGTGACCAATGCATCAGAGCGTCTTGCTTTTAACAAAAAACGCAGATAAGAGGGATAGGCAATAGTAATCAGTATCGCCATAATCACTAAAGCTATCATTAAATCGATTAAAGTAAATCCCTTTCTTCGAGGTTGCTTCATGGTACAATTCCTTTATTGCAGTTGCCTCCCTTCTGTTTTTCTTTGTGTACTATTTGAATTAAGCACAAGTAAGCAGAACGATATTATTGTCTTGATTAGGGCCAACCAAAGTTGCTGTGTAATCTGAAGAAAAGTGCTAATGTAATACTTCCATAAAACTGTTACTTAATCCCACTCAATAAATGTTTTGATATCTTTATCACCGGCTATTTGCTGCTGGTGTTTTGTTTTGATTCGAGCAAGTACCTGTTGTCTGGCACATTGAGTCGGATATTTAAAGGTTTTTAAAGCATTTTCTAAACTGACAAACTCATAACCCTTTTGTTGATACAGATGAATAATATCGGGCAAAACATAGGCATTCAGTAAATTCGCATGGATCAGTAGAATTTGTGCTTGAGCATTGTTGTGATGAAATTGATTATGTTCTTCAGCACGCAGTGTTTGCTGCCAAATAAAATCAAGATAAAAAGGCTTTAATTCCTCCAGATATGTCCGTCTGTTTATTTCAGAAACTGCGAGTAAGCGTTGATTAAAGACAAAATCTTTGGAATCAATGGTAATTGGAGCAACTTGATAATTTTTTTGTGCAAGGTAGCAAAGAATGTCTTCTCTTTTTTTTCCAGAACTCATTGCTAAATAAGGATAACGAAAATATTTAGGCTCAGTTAAAACAGGTAATAAAATATTGTCTGCTTTTTGAATTTCATGAATGTATTCTTTTGTATCCATTTTATTTAAATTAGCGTGATTGAGGGTATGATTACCCAATCCGAAACCTGCATCACGAAACTTGTGTAGTATTTCCCAATTGTTTTTACGTACTTCGCTGGCAATGATAAATCCTGTGGCAGGAACTTCCTCTTTGGTCATTGTTTCGATCATCATATTCAAATGAAAATTTCTATATTCACCAACAAAAGGTAAATCATCTATAGTAATAGATATCATTTTTTTATGGGCAGGCAACAACTTTTCAGATTCTTCTTTTCTTTCATTTACCGGATCATCCTGCATGACTTGGACATTATTACCCTTGTGCAAAGAATCGTGGTTTTCGTCTAAGGCGATACAAATACTTGGTAGAGCAACTAAAAAAATGATGATGAATAATAATTTTTTAATAATTAATGTAATTTTCATTCGCACAAACTACAAATAGATTAGAGAAAACAGCATTGTAGCAAAAATTAACCGAAATGGCTTATCCGAAGTGATATTGTTTATAAATATAAAGTGATACACATAAAGTAGCTCTTATTTGTACTCTATCGCTACTTTATCTTTAGGTCAAATTTATACTTAAAGCAATGCGAGTTCGGGATAAGCGGACGGGAATTTACTCCGATCCGTTCCGGCTGAGAAAACGCGCAGCGTTGTTTCTAAGCCTTAGTACGAGCTTTCAAGTCTTGTGCAGTACAAGGCCTCGAGACGGCGTAAACGTCTCCTCAGCCGGAACGGATCGTGCTAAAGACGGATTTTAATTACATCCTTATACCAAACTCACGTTAAAGTATAAAAATTAATGGCTTAGTACATCACTACTTTTATGTTCCAGTTCATCATCCTCTTCTTCACTAGATTCATCTTTCTTGCCAGTTAAGAAAGAGAATTTGCTTAGTGCGGAAGCAATGTAACTTTTGGGTGCTTTTTCTGGAATTTTACCTTCTTTGTTAAACTCTTCAACAACATGATGTAATGCTACATTACGACAGTCATGAATCATATCAATGCACAGCGTAAACGTATTTTTTAAATCAAAACCCGCGATTTCAGAAAACACGTGCTTGTTACGGATTAATTTTTTGCCATCGGTTTTGGGCTCTACTGTAAGAAAACGCATGAATTGAGTTGTTGAAAAAATTAGTGCTTCGATATCTTGCGCATCTACCTCGCCTTTTTTACCTAGAATTTTATCTAATCCTTTATGGATAATAGAGTTTTCTGTGCTTGTTAATATGGCAGAAGCATATTCATCATCAATTTGTTTACGTACAAGATGCATTGCCCCAGCAAGGACTGCTAGTTTTTCCGACTCACTAATTCCTGTGGCTTGAACAGCTGCTTTTATTGCATTCAAAAAATGAAGTTGAGCGGCACGATGTACTCCCAGCTTGTTAATTTTTGAAACATTTTTATCTGCAAGTTCATCTTTGATTAAATCAGCAAGTGCAAGAGTTAGTTCATCCCAGGATCCAAAGCGTCCTGTTGCTGATATAGGGGATTTTTTGCTCGCAGCATAGTCGCCTATAAATACTGTTTTTTTCTCTTCTGCAACGGAGGCTTCTTTTTTTTCTTCACCATTTGGGGAGGTTGGTTTTTCAAAAACTACCAGTGTTTGCCCAGTAGCAGCTAAGGAATCAACGATTGCTTTTTCAGCATTTTTTGATAACAGATAACCGGTTTCAACAAGTTCATTTAAATGATTCGTAGGAATTGCACGAAGGATATGGTCTTTTTTAAATCCTTTACGTGAATCATTATTGATGAAGATTTGTTTTAAAAATTCATTAAGAGCGGTATAAAATTTAGAGGTTTGATAGAGGTCAGGTTTATTTTCTGCGCGGACTTCAGAATTGATTCCTATGATATTTGCTAAGCTGTCGCTAAGTAAGCCAGAAGAGTCCAACATTCCACGCTTATTTTCAATGTCTCTCATCACTGTTTGCATTGCACCGTAAAATGCGAGTGCTGCAACTTGGGGTTTGATTGTTTTATCACTGACTTGCTCTTCCAATCTGTTCAGTATGGCAGAGAGATACTGAAGTTCATACTTTCTTGGATTAGAGAGGTCTTCAATTTTTCCTTTCTTATCACGCTTTAATAATACATCCACAGCGTCATTAAATTCTCTTTTTAATGTACTTAATTCCTTTAACTCAAACGTCATGTTTAGTCTCCAAATGTCCAATAGATAAATGTAAGTTCATCTTACAAGGCCTCAGTGTAAACTAAAGTAATCTTCACGTCATGTATTTTCATTATACAATTTTAGTATTTTTAAAAACTTAATAAAATTCATTATGTTATTCCTGTTTATTTGTGTTCAATACAGCTTTTTTTTGAAAAAAAGCATGAAAAAATGTAAAATTATGAGTAATATTTCCCTGTTTTTATTATTTTTATGATGCTGTTTGGGCAAAGAATTATCTTTTAGACCCACGCTATGTAGTGCCACACGCTCATGACCATGACTTTTTCTGTAGAGCAAGGAGCGTTTTTAATGAGGTTTTGTATTGGATATCAAAAACGAGAAGCAGTTGTCACGACTATTTCTTCATAATGCTGTATGCGCATTATTCTTTCTCCTTGTGTGTCGAATTATTTCCATGTGCTTTATTCCACTTAATGATGTTTCTGAAGCACGTTATGCTGAGATTGCTCGAAAGATGTTGGAAACGGGTAATTGGGTGACGCCACAGCATGATTATGGAGTTCCTTTTTGGGCTAAACCCCCTTTGTCGACTTGGCTCTCTGCTTTCTCCATGAAGCTTTTTGGTGTTAATGAATTTGCGGTTCGTCTTCCAGGATTGCTTTTGTCATTAGCAGTTTTATGGCTTGTTTGGAGCTTAGCAAAAAAGCATAGCGGTTCTTTGATTGCTATGATTACTACTTTGGTTTTGGCAGGAACTTTGTATTTTTTCCTTGATGCCGGAACCGTAATGACCGATCCGTCCTTAGTTTTTTGTGTGACCTTGGTGATGGTGTCATTTTGGTATGCCTTGGTTGATGGCAACAAGCTATGGTCTTATGTTTTTTTTATTGCTTTAGGATTAGGTTTGTTAGCAAAGGGGCCAGTTGCTGTTGTTTTACCCGGAATGCCTTTATTTTTTTGGGTTTTGCTACGTAATCAATGGTGCAATTTATGGAAAAGATTGCCTTGGATAAAAGGCATAGTCATTATGTTTGCCATCGCACTTCCCTGGTATATTTGGGCTGAAGTGCGAACCCCTGGATTTTTAAATTATTTTATTATTGGTGAAAACTTCAATCGGTTTTTAAAACCTGGATGGGTGGGCGATAAATATGGGTATGCTCACAGGGAATATTGGGGGATGATTTGGATTTATGCTGCATCAGGAATTTTTCCCTGGTGTCTTCTTGGACTTGCTTGGTTTATCAAATGCAGGCATAACGTTCGTAAAGTATTTCACGATAATGATGGATGGTTAATTTATTTTTTTCTTTGTACCGTAGTTCCGCTCTTCTTTTTTACATTCTCTAGCAATATTATTTATACTTATGTTTTTTGTAGCTTACCTGCTTTCTCCTTGTTTTTTGTTGAATATTGGGATCGGGTAGGTGTAATGATCAGAGCGAAGAACTTAGTTTTAAGATTATCTTTAGTTGTAGGAGTAATTTTTTTAGTAGCTACGCTTGCTTTTAACATCATACCAGAAGTAGTTTCAAAAACTCAAAAGCCTGTGGTTGCTGCATGGTTAAAACAACATCCAGCTGCTGGGGATTCCCTGATCTATTGGGATTATAAAACAGAGTTTTCAGCGCAATTTTATGCAAGAGGAAAAGTAAAATTTGCTTTTAGTGAAAAAGAGCTTTGTCATTTGCTAACCAATCATCGTGAAGATTACTTGGCTATTAATCCATCTGATACAAAAGAAATGTCTCCAATTTTATTGAATAAAATGGAGCTAATTCAACATGTTTATGCAGGCGATAAGCCATTCTTATTGATGCGTATTTCAGTTGCTGCAAGTAAATTATGTGCTCATGCATAAAACTTGGTTCAGGTGATGCCAAGCAGTTTTGTTTTTATATTAATGATTTTTTTCACGGCGAGTGTTTGTTCAATTAAGATACCAATTCATTTAGAGTTTTGATATACTCTGGCGCAATTTTATACCATAAGGAGTAACTGTGTCGCAATCTGTTGCAGTGGATTCGAGAGCTTTTGTCCCTCGTGGTGACTTAATGGCTTGGGTTGTATGTCTTTCGGCTGGATTGTTTTTCTTTTATGAATTTTTTCAACTCAATATTTTTGATGTCATTAATCAACCTTTACGTGATGATTTTCATATTGATGCAACTCAATTAAGCTGGATGTCTAGTGCTTATTTATGGGCCGACATCTTATTTCTTCTTCCGGCTGGAGTCATTTTAGATCGCTTTTCGACGCGTACCGTTATTCTGAGTGCTATGTTTGTTTGTATTTTAGGCACCGTTGGTTTTGCATTAACTGATTCATTTATTTTAGCTTCATTTTGTCATTTTCTCTCTGGAATTGGTAACGCATTTTGTTTTCTATCCTGCGTCGTTTTGGTATCGCATTGGTTTCCGCCGAGAAGACAAGCACTTGTAATCGGCACATTGGTTACTATGGCTTTTGTCGGTGGTATGATGGCCCACACTCCTTTTGCTTATCTTTATGAATTATTTGGATGGCGTAATGCTTTGTTAATTGATGGTGCTGTCGGTGCTGTATTGTTACTTTGGATTTATTGGATTGTAAATGACAAACCTAAAAACTCACCAACAAGAGCTCGTCCTAATCAAGGGCAAGTAATGTCTGGATTTTTCAAGGCGTTGTCCAATCCACAAAATTGGTTGGCAGGTTTTTATACTTCTTTCCTTAATTTACCCATTATGGTTTTATGCGCCCTATGGGGGGCCAGCTACTTACAAGTAGCTCATCATTTGCCTGAAATGGCGTCCAGTAATGTGGTGAGCCTTATTTTTATGGGAAGCGTTATTGGTTGTCCGTTAGCTGGATGGTTGTCTGATTCTCAAGGACGTCGTAAACCGCTAATGATCATTGGCGCGATAGCGACTCTCATCACATTAATTCCTTTATTCTTAGCTACGACATTATCGCAATTGACGCTTAGTGTTATCTTTTTTGCTTTAGGACTTTTTACAAGTACGCAAGTAATTACTTATCCTTTAGTGGCTGAAAGTAATTCTATCGAAAACACTGGGGCAGCTACAGGCGTCGCTTCGGTTATTATTATGGGTGGGGGCGGAGTAGGGCAAGTATTATTTGGTTGGTTAATTGCACATCATGCCGGTCAATCAGTCACAACTTATACAGTCGCTGATTTTCAATTTGCTATGTGGATATTCCCAATAACAACTGTTGCAGCTTTAATTGCTGTATTAATAACCCGAGAAACATATTGCAAACGTTAAAGCTGAGGAGTAAAAATGCACATGGTGGATGAGTTTCAAGAATATAATGAGGTTAATAAATCATCCTTATTACCCTGGATGGTGTGTTTTGCAGCAACCTTATTTTTCTTCTATGAATTTATTCAAGGAAATATGTTTGCATCTATTGCTGCAAATATCATGCAAGATTATCGTATTCAAGCAGATAAAATGGCATGGCTATCCAGTATTTATTACCTTTCTAATGTATTGTTTCTTTTTGTTGCAGGAATGGTTCTTGATCGTTTCTCGATTAAAAATACTTTATTAATTGCGATGTTTTTGTGTGTGGCAAGTACATTTCTGCTCGCTTATTCCCATTCTTTTTATACTGCGTTATTTTGTCGTTTTATTACAGGCATCGGTAGTGCATTCTGTTTTTTAGGTCCTGTTCGTTTAGCATCTCATTGGTTTCCACCACGACGTATGGCTTTAGTAACCGGAGCTATAGTGACTATGGCAATGGCCGGCGGCATGTTGGCACAATATCCTTTGACTAAGTTAGTTCTTGTGGTGGGATGGCGCCAAGCAGTACAAGATGTTGGCATACTTGGTTTTGCTATGCTTATTGTGATGTTTTTTTGGATAAAAGAAAGACCTCAAGTTGCGATAAAACAAAAAGCAAAACCCATTGATGTCAGGTCTGCGGCCAAAAAGGCATATCTTAATACCCAGTATTTACGGGCTGCATTTTATGCCAGTTTAATGAATATGGCGATTGCTGTTTTTGGGGCGATGATGGGAACTTTATATTTAGAACAGCGTTTAGATATTAGTCCTGCACAAGCTTCTATAATAAATGGTATGTTATTTTTAGGAGCAATTATTGGCTCTCCGCTTGTAGGATGGATTTCTGATAAAATTGGTTTACGAATTATTCCTATGAAAGTAGGGGTCATTACGTCACTGCTAACTTTACTTGCAGCACTTTATCTCCCTGTTTCTTATAGTACCATGGCCTTTTTGTTTTTCTTGCTGGGTTTTTTTACTTCAGCTCAAGTCATAAGCTATGCCTTGGTTGCTGAAAGCAGTTCACCTGCAATGACTGCAACAGCGGTAAGCGTTATTTCCATATTGACTCAAGGTGGTTATATTATTTATCAAAACTTATTTAGTTATTTATTAACCAATCATAGCGGTATGCAAATAATAAATGGAACCCCAATTTATTCACTGAGTGCCTATCAATATGCAGCGATTATTTTACCTGTAGGATTATTCATTGCTTTTCTCATGCTTTTGGGTTTAAAAGAAACACGTTGCCAACAATTCGAGGATTAAGATGACAGGGAGAGTGTGTATATTACTGATGGATTCTTTTGGCATAGGCGCCAGCCTTGATGCTTCTCACTATGGTGATACGGGTGCTAATACATTTGTTCATATTCATGAAGTGTGTGAGCGTGGTGAAGGGGATAAAGAAGGGCTTCGTCAAGGTGCACTTACTTTACCAAATTTGGCAAAGTTGGGTCTTTATCATGCGGCTTTAGCGAGTTCTGGATTGCGTTTTGTTGAGTTGTCTTCTTTTGCTGAGCCTATTGGTTATTACGGTTATGCAGTGGAGCAGAGTTTAGGCAAGGATACTCCGAGCGGGCACTGGGAGTTAGCTGGTGTGCCAGTGACTTTTGAATGGGGTTACTTTCCTGTACAACCCTTTTGTTTTCCAAAAAAATTGATTGATACTTTTATCGAGCGTGCTCAGTTACCCGGCGTGTTGGGAGAGAAACATGCATCTGGTACTACAATACTTGATGAACTTGGTGAAGAACATATACGTACTGGCAAGCCTATTGTTTACACTTCTGCAGATAGTGTGTTTCAAATTGCTGCCCATGAAGAAAGTTTTGGTTTACAGCGTTTGTATGATATTTGTGAAATCGCGCGTGACTTAGTTGATGAATATCAGATAGGTCGGGTCATTGCACGTCCATTTGTGGGGCATGCAGGAGCATTTAAACGAACCGCAAATCGTAAAGATTATGCGACTTTACCACCGGCAAAAACACTACTTGATTACTTAAAAGACGCGGGTCGTGAAGTGATTAGTATTGGAAAAATTGCTGATATTTATGCACACCAAGGTATTACTCAAACCATAAAAGCGGATGGAAATATGGCCTTATTTGATGCAACTTTGTTGGCAATGAAGACAGCACCTAAGGGCAGTTTGATATTCACAAATTTTGTAGATTTTGATTCTTCCTACGGTCATAGACGTGATGTTATTGGTTATGCTCATGCGCTTGAGGCGTTTGATGCCCGTCTTCCAGAGCTCGATGCTTTATTGCAACCTGAAGACCTTGTTTTTATTGCAGCGGATCATGGTTGTGACCCTACATTTCCGGGTTCCGATCATACACGTGAACATATTCCAGTGCTTGTATATGGCCCAAGTCTTAAAAGTAAATTTATAGGTCGTCGAGATACTTTCGCAGATGTAGGACAAAGCATCGCCGAATATCTTGGATTGGAGCATTTATCTTATGGGATCTCCTTTTTAAATTGATGATTTAATGCGAACATGGAATAAGAGGCGAATTATTACTGCGCAACATTGGGGCTGAAGAGCTGTTTACGCTGTCTTGAAGCTTCGTATGGGCCTGTTGTTAAAGCTTTGTCTTCTCCAATAAAATGGATTAATTTTTCACTTTACTCTTGTTTTTTTATCAATCATCCCCATGTTGAATATTCCGATTTGATTTGAGGATTTAATTTTGGAACAATTTCGTGGAACAACCATACTTTCAGTACGGCGTGGTAACCAGGTAGTTATTGGAGGTGATGGCCAGGTGACTTTGGGTAATACGGTAATGAAGGGAAATGCCCGTAAAGTACGACGACTCTATAAAGATCAGGTCATTGCTGGTTTTGCTGGAGGAACTGCAGATGCGTTTACTCTTTTTGAACGTTTTGAGAGCAAGTTGGAAATGCATCAGGGCCATTTAGTACGTGCTGCAGTTGAGCTTGCTAAAGATTGGCGAACAGATAGAATGCTACGTCGGCTTGAGGCGGTTCTTGCTGTAGCAGATGTCAAATCTTCCTTAATTATTACAGGTAATGGTGATGTAATAGAGCCTGAGCATAGTTTGATTGCTATTGGTTCAGGAGGTCCTTTTGCACAAGCTGCTGCACGAGCATTGCTGGAAAATACAGATTTATCCGCTATAGAAATAGTGCGTAAGTCGTTAATGATCGCAGGCGATATCTGTATCTATACCAATAACCATTTAACTTTAGAAGAATTAAATAATGTCAACAAATAACAGTATGGTGACTAATCCTCGCGAAGTTCGAGAAGTGATGACGCCTCGAGAGATTGTCCAAGAATTAGATAAATATATTATTGGCCAAGATAATGCGAAAAGAGCTGTGGCTATCGCTTTACGTAATCGTTGGCGTCGGATGAAAATTCAAGATGCTGCTTTACGAAATGAAATTATGCCTAAAAACATCCTTATGATAGGACCAACGGGTGTAGGTAAAACAGAGATTGCGCGCCGTTTAGCGAAACTAGCACGTGCTCCATTTATAAAAGTAGAGGCTACGAAATTTACCGAAGTAGGTTATGTTGGACGGGATGTAGATTCTATTCTTCGTGATCTAGCAGATATTGCGGTGAAGCAGGAACGTGAATTTGCTATGAAAAAAGTCGAACATTTGGCTGAAGATGCGGCTGAAGAGCGAATTCTTGACGTATTACTTCCCCCTCCTCGTGGCAGCTTAACTCCTGGAGAAAAGGACAGTACAGCAAGACAAGTATTTCGTAAGCAATTACGTGAAGGAGCACTTAATGATAATGAAATTGAAATAGAAGTTTCAGCAACGCCAATAGGCATTGAAATTATGGCTCCTCCTGGTATGGAAGAGATGACGAACCAATTACAATCAATGTTCCAACAAGTGGGAAGTCATCGTACAAAAACGCGAAAAATGACTATTGCTAAGGCAATGCAAATATTGCGTGAAGAAGAAGCTGCTAAGCTGATTAATGAAGATGATATTAAGACTCGTGCCATAGAAAATGTAGAACAAAATGGTATTGTGTTTATTGATGAATTGGATAAAGTAGCTAGACGTGCTGAAAATGGAAGCGGTGGAGATGTTTCTCGTGAAGGAGTGCAAAGAGATTTATTACCTTTAGTTGAAGGAACTACAGTTACGACTAAATATGGAATGATTCGCTCAGATCATATTTTATTCATAGCATCTGGAGCGTTTCATGTAGCGAAACCATCTGATTTGATCGCTGAATTACAGGGTCGTCTTCCCATACGCGTGGAGTTGTCCGCTCTTTCCGTTGAGGATTTTGTACGTATTCTTACAGAACCTACGGCATCGTTAACATTGCAATATAGTGCCTTGATGGCAACAGAAGGTTTAACATTAACTTTTGATGAATCAGGCATCAGACGTATTGCTGAAGTAGCATGGCAAGTGAATGAGCGCACAGAAAATATTGGTGCGCGCAGGCTCTATACAGTTATGGAACGACTGTTGGAAGTAGTTTCGTTTGAAGCTACAGACAAATCAGGTGAATCTGTGTATGTTGATAAGGCCTATGTAGATAAAAATCTGGGTCAGCTTGTGGCAGATGAGGATTTGGCTCGTTACATTCTTTAAAATTTAATAGCTCAACAAGGTACTTGTATCCTAGGTCATTACCATTAGCTTAAGAAACTCTTCTCAATCGACGTCCCGCGGTTTGTCTGCGGGATCCAATGCTGGTGAGTGGTTTTTGGAGCCTGCGAAAGTCGTGGGAGGTAGGAATAAAGATAGGTTCCTTAAGTTAACGTCAGTTATGGTTATGGATAAAGATATAACTATAACGAGTCTCTATCGCGCTCCGTTCGAGCTGAGGAGGCGTTTACGCCGTCTCGAAGCCTTGATCGGGTTCGAAAGTACCTGCCAAGACTTCGAGACGGCGCTGGTGCGCCTCCTCAGCCCGAACAGGTCGAAGTAATAGCTCGATCTCTTATCCATAATTGACGTTAAGTTAACGTCAGTTATGGTTATGGATAAAGATATAACTATAACGAGTCTCTATCGCGCTCCGTTCGAGCTGAGGAGGCGTTTACGCCGTCTCGAAGCCTTGGCATCGGGTTCGAAAGTACCTGCCAAGGCTTCGAGACGGCGCTGGTGCGCCTCCTCAGCCCGAACGGGTCGAAGTAATAGCTCGATCTCTTATCCATAATTGACGTTAAGTTAACGTCAGTTATGGTTATGGATAAAGATATAACTATAACGAGTCTCTATCGCGCTCCGTTCGAGCTGAGGAGGCGTTTACGCCGTCTCGAAGCCTGGCATCGGGTTCGAAAGTACCTGCCAAAGCTTCGAGACGGCGCTGGTGCGCCTCCTCAGCCCGAACGGGTCGAAGTAATAACTCGATCTCTTATCCATAATTGACGTTAAGTTGATGGCAATAGGGCTGGGGAGATGCGTGAGCATGGTTGCTAAGCCTTGTATTCTGGATAGTGCATTCTGATGTAATCAGAAATAACCTATCTTTCGGAGCTATTGATAATTCTACTAGGCACGATTGTATGTGCTCTGATACTCTAATTCTAGGTTGCAATTTTCACTCAATTGTGTCAAATAAAAACTATATGTCTTCAAGGAGAGAAAAATGTCACATGGATCGGATTCTATTGCTACAATCAAAAGTGGGGATCTTGAGTTTTTACAAGAGGCTGATGATTCTTCAATAAGTTCTGAACTGTCTTCTCCTTTTTCGTGCATTGGGTTAGCCACAAACTCATTTTTTAAACGTTCAAAATCTAACTTGGCTTTTCCTGACTCTTATTCCAAACTCTGGAGTAAAATTGAAGAAAATTCAAACATACGAAGAATCAAAGCATTGCTCATTGATTACACCAAAGAGAGTTTTTTATTGGGTTCCTCTATCGGCCTTATTATTTCAGGACATTGGAATAGACATCATGTTAGTGCAGTCAGTAAAATCATCGCAAATATTTCTGTGAAAAATTATTATGAATCAGCGGATGATGTTATTGCGGAGTTAAAAGCGCTAAAACCTGAAAAAGGAGGATCTTTGTATCAACGAATTAAATTTATTGAAATGAAATTAGAAGAGCAGCTAAGGTATTATTTTAATTATTAGCATTATGGAGTTGTTTGATGTCTGATCCTTATATTTTGGTTTTGTATTACTCGCGTAGTGGTTCTGTGGCACAATTAGCACAATATATCGCACGTGGTGTGGCACATGTTACGGGTATTGAAGCACGCTTAAGAACAGTTCCTCCTGTTTCTGCTACTTGTGAAGCAGTAGATAAGGCGATTCCAGATACTGGCGCGCCTTACGCTACATTGGATGATTTGCGTTATTGTCATGGGTTGGCTTTGGGAAGTCCAACCCGCTTTGGGAATATGGCTGCTCCTTTAAAATATTTTCTAGATAATACATCTTCCTTGTGGTTGGCAGGTGATTTAGTGGGCAAACCTGCCTGTGTCTTTTCTTCGTCTGCGAGTATGCATGGAGGCCAAGAAACAACTCTCTTAAGTATGATGTTACCTTTATTGCATCAAGGTATGATTTTACTCGGAGTGCCTTATTCTGAACCCTCATTAAATGATACAATGAGTGGCGGTACACCTTATGGTGTGACTCATGTTTCTGGTGTAGCAAATGACCGTCCTTTAAGCCAAGATGAAATTAATTTAGCAAAGCATTTGGGTGAACGGTTAGCTAAAACTGCTTTAAAATTGAGTGAAGAAAAATGAAAGTTATTAGTTTTAATGCCAATGGGATACGCTCGGCGGCACGAAATGGTTTTTATGAATGGCTTGTAACCCAAGATGCTGATTTTGTTTGTATTCAAGAAACTAAAGTACAACCCGATCAATTAATTCCAGAAGAACTTTATTATCCTCGTGATTATTATTGTGATTATTATTCAGCGCAAAAGAAAGGATATAGCGGAGTGGCGATTTATGCGCGTCATAAGCCTATTCGTGTTATTAAAGGGATAGGATTTGATTATTGCGATAATGAAGGACGATATATTCAATTTGATTATCCGAAATTCAGTATTATTTCACTTTACTTACCGTCTGGTACAAGTGGTGAGCAACGTCAGGAAGTGAAGTATCAATTTTTAGAGCAATTTGCTAAGCATTTAATGCAATTAAAAAATGAGGGACGCGAATTAATTATATGTGGGGATTATAACATCGCGCATAAAGAAATTGATTTAAAAAATTGGAAAGGCAACCGAAAGAACTCAGGTTTTTTACCCGAAGAACGAGCTTGGATGGATAAGTTATTTGGGGCCATGGGATTTGTAGATGCATTTCGAGTTCATAATCAAGAAGAAGAACAATACACTTGGTGGTCTTTTAGAGGACGGGCTTGGGAGAAAAATGTAGGATGGAGAATCGATTATCAAGTAGTGACCCCAGGATTTATTGAGGATGTGGTTCATAGCCGTATTTTTCGTGACGTACGTTTGTCGGATCACGCTCCTTTATTAATTGAATATAAAGGAGATTGGTATGCTTAAATTGGCAAGTTGGAATGTTAATTCACTCAAGGTCAGATTAGAACAAGTAGTATCCTGGATGGATTCTTCTCATATCGATATCCTTGCGATACAAGAAACAAAATTAATCGATGAGAATTTTCCTAAGGCTGTATTTGTAGAAAAAGGCTATCATGTTGTCTTTTCTGGACAAAAAACATACAATGGTGTTGCTATCATTAGTCGATATCCTTTTTCAGATATTCTCACTGATATTCCTGATTTGGAGGATCCCCAACGACGAATTTTGATAGTAACTGTTGCAGGAATTCGTTTGATCAATTTATATGTTCCCAATGGTTCTGAACTTACTTCTGATAAATATCAATATAAATTGAATTGGTTACAAAAAGTTACTTATTTTATTCAACAACAAATGAGTATTTATCCTAAAATCGCTGTGGTTGGTGATTTTAATATTGCTCCTGAAGATCAAGATGTGCATGATCCGCTTGAATGGGAAGGGTCTGTATTGGTAAGCCCCGCTGAGCGAAAGGCTTTTGCTCAGCTACTACAACTGGGATTTCATGACAGCTTTAGAAATTTTATTCAGGAGGAGCTCTCGTTTAGCTGGTGGGATTATCGTGCTGCGTCTTTTAGACGTAATCGCGGTTTGCGTATTGATCATATCTTATTAAGTAAAGAACTGAATCATTTATGCAGACAATCAGTGATTGATAAGGAACCTAGAAAAGTAGAAAGACCTTCGGATCATGCACCTGTTTGGGTGGCATTGGAGTTAAATGAGATTTAACTGTATTTAGTATTGACTTAAGGGTTTTCACGAAAGTGGCAATTTATTTCCCTTTTAGCATTGTCACTCCATTAAAATAAGTCCCCGCTTTCGCGAGGACGACAACACTATACGTTCAAAGGGGATGTCATTTTTTGAGCGTGGGCTTCGCTAAGTAAATATTAGCTCTAATAAACTACTTATTCCGAACTTACGTTAACTGAATATCATTGCACCCGCGCATAATTCAATATGCGATGCTTCTGAAGTTAAGAGACGAGCACGGCGTTTCAGGGTATGAGCTGTGAACGTAACTACAGAACAATACTTTCTGTTTTACTTCATTTATTTTGTAGTGTTTCAAATAAAAACCAAATTCTTCTTTCTGTTTCGTCTATATATTCTTCGAGAATACTCGTTGTGGCGCAATCATTTCCTTTATTGCATATTTCATGAGCTTTTCTCATATTTTTTAAAAAAGCTTTATTGTCTTTTAGGAGTTGATGAAGCATTTCTTCAGCAGACAATATTTCATGAGCATCTTTAATTGTCTGTAATTCTTTGATTTGTCCAATCGATTGGATTGTTTTTTCTCCTAATTTTCGGACTCGCTCTGCTAATACATCAACCATTAAAAAAATTTGGTCACTGTGTTCGTCGAGCAAAAGGTGATAATCGCGATAGTGCGGTCCAGTCATGTGCCAATGAAAATTTTTTGTTTTAACAAATAAAGCAAAAGTATCTGCAACAAGCGGATTAATTGCTTCGGCGATTTTCCTCCTATCTTTAATATCAAGATCATTTGGAGTATCCAGTTTATAAACTTCCATTTTTTTCATTTTAAGCTCCTTTCGTTTTAATGAGGTTATCTTAAGAAGTGTAGGACATTATTACGAATAATGAATGAAATAGCGTACGTCTTATGCTGAAGATGCAAAAATTAAAAGGTTGCACCTGTTAGAACAAAGATCATTATCAGAAAAATTGCTTTAAAGAAGATTTTCTGCTATTGTTTTGCGTCATTTGTGTCGAGTATGGTGCCTGGCAGTGGATCAGGTGGCGATACTCATAACTATAGAGAGTAGTATTATGAAGGCATCAATTCATCCTGAATATAAAAAAGTTAAGGTAATGTGTAGTTGTGGTGAGGAATTTGAAACTCGATCAACATTAGGTAAGGACTTGAACATTGAAGTATGTTCAAAATGTCATCCTTTCTATACGGGTAAGCAAAAATTAGTAGATACTGGTGGACGTGTTCAGAAGTTTCGTGATCGTTATAGCCAACGCGCCACATCTAATAAAGAAGAAAATAAATAAGGCGCATTATTTTGCGCCTTATTTATTTATACTTCACTCGAAGTATAACTTATTGACAGATTGCCGCCTTCGATGTAAATTTTTGTTGGTTGTTCAGTCTTGATAATTCAATTCTTGTTTAAGTCCATATTATTCTTTAGCTATATCTCTTTAGAATTAGGAGTGACTCAGATGTTTGTGTCTGAGAGCTTGGGATAAGCGATGAATTGATAATGGTTGTAAGATTCCGAATCTTACTTAAAATTTCATTTTATTTAAGAGAGCAAGTACTTTGGATAACGAAGTTTTGAAACAATGTGCATTGGATTATCACGAATTTCCTACTCCTGGGAAACTCGGTGTTCATGTGACCAAATCAACTGACTCTCAGAGTGATTTATCTTTGGCTTATACACCCGGTGTCGCAGCCCCTGTAATCGCTATAGCAGAAAATCCTGAGCAAGCTTATCGTTATACCAATAAAGGAAATTTAGTAGCGGTAATGACTAATGGCACTGCGGTTCTTGGTTTAGGTGATCTCGGTCCTCTTGCTAGTAAACCCGTTATGGAAGGAAAAGCTGTCTTATTTAAGCGTTTTGCCGGTATTGATGTATTTGATATAGAAATTGATGCCCACGATCCACAAGCTTTTATTGCTACAGCAAAACGTATTTCACCTACATTTGGCGGGATTAATTTAGAAGATCTGAAAGCCCCAGAATGCTTCGAAATTGAACAGGCTTTAATGGAGCAATTAAATATCCCAGTTTTCCATGATGATCAACATGGAACTGCTATCGTAGTTGCTGCAGGTTTGCTCAATGCCCTTGAATTACAACAAAAAAAATTATCTGAAGCACGAATTGTTTGTATAGGAGCCGGTGCTGCGGGAATCGCTTCAATGCGCTTACTTACTGCCTTGGGCGCTCATAAAGAAAACATGTTGCTTTTGGACACTAAAGGGGTTATTCATTCGGGCCGTGCTGATTTAAATGCTTATAAATTTGCTTTTTCACGTACTACTGAATGCAGGACCTTAGCTGATGCATTAGTAGATGCAGATGTATTTATCGGTGTGGCAAAGCCAGATTTGTTAGATGCTAGTTTATTAAAACGAATGGCACCTAGACCCATTATTTTTGCGTTATCAAACCCAGATCCTGAAATTAGACCTGAAATAGCTCATCGAGTGCGCGATGATATAGTCATAGCTACTGGGCGTAGTGACTACCCTAATCAGGTAAACAATGTATTATGTTTTCCATATATTTTTCGTGGTGCATTGGATGTACGCGCTAAATGTATTAATCAATCCATGCAAATTGCGGCAGTTGAATCAATCCGCCAATTAGTGCATGAGCCAGTTTCCCAGGTAGTGAAGGATAATTACCCAGGTGTTACGTATTGGGAGTATGGTCCTAACTATATTCTTCCAAAGCCTATAGATCCTCGTTTGCGAGAGCGAGTTCCAGCTGCTGTAGCCCAAGCTGCAAGAGCAAGTGGCGTAAGTCAATGAGTTGTATGTAATTTAAAATAAAAAGTAGCATCCCATATGCAATAAGGGATCTCTGGGTGTAGAAGTATGCCGTATGAGATGTGCCTGGTTGTGTCTAGGATAAATAGGTGAATTAAATAAAAGAGTATTTACCGTCTCAGAATTAAGACTGTAGATGCTTTTGCTTAACCAATGTTAAGGAGATAACCTTGCTTTCTGAAAACCGTAGAAATTACGCATTAATTGGATGGCTTATTTGTGGTCTTGGAGCCCTATTTTATAGTTACGAGTATTTGCTGCGGATCGCGCCTAGTGTGATGGAAACAGCACTGCGTGAGCATTTTAATTTATCTGCTACAGGATTTGGGAATATTTCATCTGTTTATTATTATGCTTATGTGCCTATGCAATTACCTGTGGGAATCATGATGGACCGCTACGGTCCTAGGCGATTATTAACTTTTGCATGTTTAATTTGTGTTATTGGAACTTTTTTATTCACAGGAACAACAGATTTTTGGGTTGCGGCTTCGGGACGATTTTTGGTGGGGTTGGGTTCTGCATTTGCATTTGTTGGTGTATTGAAGCTTGCAACAATCTGGTTGCCCGAAAATAAGCTCGCTATGGTTTCAGGACTCACTTCGGCATTAGGAACGGTTGGTGCGATGCTAGGTGATAATTTTTTAGAAATATTTGTTCATAGATTAGGATGGATCAAGACTCTAAATATGACCGCTTTTTTTGGTATTGTATTAACCTTTATTTTATGGTTAGGTATCCATGATA
This sequence comes from Legionella cincinnatiensis, assembly GCF_900452415.1. NCBI lineage: Bacteria > Pseudomonadati > Pseudomonadota > Gammaproteobacteria > Legionellales > Legionellaceae > Legionella > Legionella cincinnatiensis. The sequence continues at coordinate 1,089,775 of NZ_UGNX01000001.1, forward strand.
AAAAAGGTCGTTACAGACAGAGTGGTACTGTTTCTTCTTTTAAAAAAGGTATGATTGACTTAGGCATTATTGCGCGTAATAAACAAATATGGGTTAATGGATTATTTGGGTGTTTGGTTTATTTACCTACAACAGTTTTTGCTGAGTTGTGGGGAATCCCTTATTTAAGGCATGCTCATGGATTATCTGCGCATGGCGCCGGTTTAGCGAATTCGTTGCTTTTCTTAGGTTTTACTTTAGGAGCCCCATTGATGGGGTACTTTTCTGATCGCATAGCACGCAGAAAATTACCTATGCTTTTAGGTGCTAGTGTTGCGACTGTATTGATGCTGGTTATTCTGTATTTTCCTGGTTTGAACGAGAGTAGCGTACAGATCCTCATGTTTTTATTAGGGTTGTTTTATAGTGCGCAGGCGATTGTATTCGCAGTTGGACGGGAGTTGAGTCCCGGTGAAGCCGCAGGTACGGCGATGGCCTTGACTAACATGATCGTCATGTTAGGCGGTATGTTATTGCAGCCTTTAGTAGGATACTTGTTGGATTTTAGTTACTCCTTACGTAGTGGTGCCTCTCTTTCAACGGCATTAGTAGTTGAAAATGTACATAAACTCTATAACATGACTGACTATCGTATTGCTTTAGCATTTATACCTATTGGTATGTGTATTGCTGCTTTATTAACGTTCTTTTTAAAGGAAACACACGCTCATGCACCTAAATGAAATTGTTTCAAGAAAACAGCTGTTGTTAGGCCTGTTTATCTGCTTTGTTGGGGCAGTGTTTTATTGTTATGAGTTTATCTTACGCATCATTCCAGGTGTGTTACAGACCGAGCTCAGTACCGCTTTAGGGCATATTTCAGCAACTACTTTTGGTCAGATATCTGCCCTTTATTATTTTGCATATTCTCCCATGCAGATGCCTGTTGGAATGTTAATGGATAGATTTGGCCCAAGACGACTGTTAACGTTTGCTTGTCTTTGTTGTACTGTAGGTTCGTGGATGTTTACCCTTACTTCATCTATGTTTTTAGTAGGTTCAGGACGTTTTTTAGTGGGCTTTGGCTCTTCTTTTGCTTTTGTTGGTGTGCTTTCCCTTGCGTTACATTGGTTACCTAGACGTTATTTTTCTTTAGTTGCGGGTTTAATGACCACTCTGGGAATGCTAGGCCTTGTTTATGGTGAAGTAAAAATTACTGAATGGTCTCAAAGTATAGGTTGGGAACAAGTATTAATCTTGATCGCCATTGTTGGTGCTGGACTGAGCGTACTGATGTTGCTGATTGTTCGTGATGGGCCAGAAGGACATCAGTCGAATAAGCATCCTTTACCGGAGTTTTTTCGAAATGTGCTTAAAGTACTCGTGGCTCCTGAAGTTTGGATTATCGGCTTTGTTGGTGCTTGCTTGTATACTTCTTTATCGGTGTTTGGTGAATTATGGGGGAAAACGTATTTGGAACAAGCCCATCATTTAACTAAGGTTGAGGCCGCTAAGACGGTTTCTGCAGTATTTTTGGGTTGGGCAGTAGGGGCTCCGGTAGCGGGGTATTTATCAGATCGTTCAGGAAAGCGTTTATTGCCATTGGTTTTAGGTGCTATTTTTGCTTTAATTTGTATTAGCCTTGTTTTGTATTGTCCAGGATTATCTTATTTTAGTCTCAATGTCTTATTATTTTTATATGGCGTGTTTAGTGCTACAGAAATTATCGTCTTTATTATGGCTAAAGAATGCAGCGGTGCTCAATTATCAGGTACCGTTTTTGCAGCGACTAACATGATAATTTCTCTTGCTGGGGCTGTGTTCCAACCTTTAGTGGGTAAGTTATTGGATACGTTTGGGGATAGTGGTATCGTCAAGGGAGAACATATTTATACTGTCGTGGATTATCAAGTTGCTTTATCCATATTACCTCTCTCCCTGTTATTGGTTACTATTCTTGCTTTTTTTATTAAAGATCATCAGGTCATTTAATTAAAAAGTTATATAACGTGCTGATTCTTGGTAAAACGGCCCCATAGGACCGTTTTTTGCTAGGAGTTGAATGATCAATAGTGTCATAACGAATTAGAAACCCACAACGTCTTTGTATCCATAAGTCCTATTTTTGAGGGACCATATGCCCAAGAAAGCCGTATTAGAAACATTCTTAGCTTTGGCTTGGTGTTATTGATGGAGCAGGGGGCTCTGCGTTTTCCATTGCTGTTGTTTCTTGTTGGGGAGCGTTTGGCATATTTTCCATGGTAGCTGATTTTGTGCTCGAAAGAGTGCCCAAGGGTATGTCCTTAACCGGTGATTTAGATAATGATTCCCCAGAAGAATTAGATAATGAATTCTCAGGAGAATTAGATAATGGTTTCTCAGTGGAATTAGATAATGATCTCTCTGCAGGGGTAGGTTTTTGCAGATCTTTATAATCTTTTCCGGCACGAAGTTGCTCAACAAGGTCTTTATACCCTCCTTCTGGGAATGCCTTGTTAGTTCGGGGATCAATGAGCTCACCATTTTTAGTAAGTGCAATTACATCATTTCCCATGGTAACCTTACCCTCTAACCCTTGTTTTGCTACATCTCTGAGAAAGTCCTCTTCAGCTTGGGCATCCTTAAATGCCAGTGTTATCCGACCTTTCTCTTGGTCTACTTTAAGCTTATTTTCATCTTCATTAAAATCGGGTTTTTGTTTTTTGTATCTTTTAAGCCAGTCATCACAAATTTGGTTAAGATCGTGATTTTTGTTAGGATCTTTTTTAACGTCCATATTTTTTGTATTTTGTTCCATCTTCTGGTTTGGGTTTAACATTCCTTGGTTGTTAGCTGCCATATTTGCTTGATCTTGTTCCATCTTTTTTTGGTTATCTTGTTGTAGTTTCTGTGCCGCTTTTTGGTTTAGTTCTTTTTGTATCTCTTGTTCTGTAGTAGCCATTTATTTCTCCAAATATTTTGCGTTGGTCAATAGAGTGCAATTTGTTGATAGCACTCAATTAATAATCATATTTAATCATTTTGTCTAAAATGAGTCCAATTCATTGAATTTATATATGATATAAAATTATTAAATAGCTATTTAATTTCAATAGATTAGTTATAAAAATGGCTTTATTTAATGGCTCAAAAATATGGTTTTATTCTAAAAAGTTTAAAGTAAGGTGAAAATTGAGGAACGCTTTGCTGGACTAAAGTTGCTTAATTAAATATTGCAATTAATTCCTTAACAGGATGCCGCATAGAGCCCTGACAGTTAATAAAACGAGAGACTGGGAAGCTTTTGATTTCTGCCTTTCTATAGTGATGTCGGGTAAATGCAGTATCATGGTTAGAAAGAATAACGGGAATGCCTTTTGCTGCTGTTTCTTTAGCGAGCTCAGTCAGCTCAATTTGATCTTCATTAGTGAATAATTTTTGATTGTAGGGTAAATGGGGTGTTTTTTCTGAAAGTGGCACATAAGGAGGATCACAATAGATTACATCACCACGCTCTGCATACTCAAAAGTCTTTCTAAAATCGTTATGAATAAATTCAGCACATTGACTTTTCTGATGGAACAGACGCATTTCTTTGTGTGGAAAATAAGGTTTTGTATAAAGGCCAAAAGGAACGTTATAGATTCCTTTAGAGTTATAGCGACACAAGCCATTATAACCATGTCGGTTGAGGTAAAGAAAATAAGCTGATTTTTGTGGGGAATAAGGTGAGGCATTAAAATCAGATCTTATCTGATAGTATTTTTCTTTACGATTGAATTCAGGATTAAAAAAAGATTCACAGTATCGAATAAAGGGATCACCTTGTTGCTGTAATAGGGTAAATAAATGGATTAAATCAAGATTACTTTCAGCAAGGAGATAAGAAGAGTAATGGGTATTCATAAAAACAACACCAGAACCGGTGAAAGGCTCAATTAAGCGTTTACCCGGCGGAAGAAGAGGAACAATCTTTTCCAAACAGTTGTATTTACTACCTGCCCATTTTAGGAAAGGTCTTATTTTAATCATTGATATTACCACGATTGATTCAGAAAGAAGTATTGCTTATTTTTAAGAAAAAAAACAGAATTTTTTTGTATCGGACTGTTTGTATTGGAACGGGCTTCCTTGCACGTTCGGTTAGCGATATAAAAGACATAAAAGATATTTTATGTCTTATCATTAGATGGAGTTTCGTATGTTGTTATTATTTTCCTGAAGAGGCTCGGTCTCTGGATTATGCGGCATATTATTTCTATGGTGGAAGAAGAAACTGGGTGAGGGTCCGACTTTATTTACAATAGAGGGGGCTGATACAGTCGTAATAGACATTGTTTGAATGTCGACGTTCTTTTGAGGTTTGTCTGCTTTTGTATCTCGCTGCTTCAATTTATTTGTAGTCAACAAATAGTTTGAAGATTCACTTACATCTGTATTTTTGGCTCTTGGCGTTTCTATTGTCGAAGACGCATTTGATTTAGTGATCCTTAATCCTAAAGACCCACTAATTAATGCTAGGCCTCCTCCTATTGTCCCAGCAACCGCAACTAGTCCTAAGACGCCAACTCCCAAAGGGGCAAATACTCCTGTGGCAACTAGCGTTATACCGATACCTGCTCCAATCGTTAAACCTGCTGTTGCCAATAAAGCTACAATCAGTAATTCTTGTTGGGAGGCGGATTTGGAGTTTGCTCTCGTTTTCTCCTGGATAATTTCTACAGAGTTCTCTGCGCGAGATTTATTTTTAAGTTCCATCGCTGTAGTGTGTACCATTTGGGGAGTAGGGGGAGCTTGAAAACTTTTTAAAAAGGAAAATTCGAATGTTTGCTCCTTTCTACCTGCTTTTAAGATACTCAGTACCGTACTAGCGCCAGTATGTGTATGCGAATCAGCATCAGAGTTGACTATTTTTCGCATTTGCTCAAACATACAAGCTGCATTAAGTTCCTTTTTCTCTGATCCTATAGAAAGTTCTATTTGATCATCATAGGGTCTACCATAGAATAAATATTCATCCTCATTAAAGGTTTCAGGATTTGGAAGTGGATTGTTTTGATTACGTAACTTTAGTAATTGGTCAGTTAGCTTATGGCGAATATGCTCTACCTTCTCACTTAATTCATTGAATGGCTCTACTGATATTTTTTGTTCTTGAGGTAATTGTAGATTTAATCGTTCAACAAGGTCCAAAATAATTTTATAGTTAGGATGTTTGGGATCAAGATTAGTTTGTTGTTTTAGTAATTTTGTTTTCTTTATTATTATTGTGGTTGCATTTAATAAATCTTCACAATCAGCTAGAGCTTTTTGATTCTGAATGTAGCGGCCTTCAATCGTATTAGGATCCAGAGCACGTCCTTTTTCTGTTAAGGTACAGGTAGTAAATAAGGGATCAGGATGAATGTTGCCTGCATACAGAGCATCTGCTTTATAAGTAGGGTTAAGATGGAAAGGCTCTATAACATTAAGTTCATCAGGTATGAAACTAAAGCGAACTACATATATTTTTTGTTTTGTACCACTCTTATTTTTTTCAGTCTCTATGTGATAGGGAATTTGGGGCATTTGATCACAATATTGTGCTATAAGAATATCATCTTCCGGGGTAACTGGTAATCTTAACTCAATAGATGCGTGTCCCACATCTTCATTAAGATATTTCGTTTGGCTATTTGTTCCCCATGTTTGGATTATGGCAATACCTTTATTCATGATTATTTACTCTAACAGTTATTTTCCTCCATATATTAATCATCTTGATTAAATAATATCCAATCAAATATTTTGAATTCTCATATAAGATTATTAAATAATTGATTGCATTTAATGGGTTATTTGGTTATGGAGAACTTATTAGGTTTGAATAAGAGCCAAATTTCTATGGCTACAGTATGTTCATATAATTCAGATTGTACTAAATCAGCATTCCCAAATAACAGGAAATAAAGCGTGATTCATAGGGGCACCTTTGGGGAGTTGGTTGATTAATCCTGGAAAATGAGGTGAAGTGATCCATTTACGGGGGGCATGAGTGATGTCATCGCCTAAAAAACGCACGGAAAAAACTCTACGTCGTTGTGTTCCGGGAACGCCTTGTGCTGCATGAAGTGTTAACATATGGAAGCATATCACATCGCCCGGAGTTATTTCCCAACCAATAATAGGGTAGGCCTCTCGATTTGCTTCGATATCAGGAAGTTCTGTTAAACTTCCTTCCGGGAACCATTTTGCTTGGTTATCCATAAAAGAACGTGGCATAAGCCATGGTCCTAAATGAGAGCCAGCAACAAATTCTAAGCTGGAAATACGAGATACGGGATCCACTGGTATCCATAAGCTGCAATTTTGAAACCCTGCAATATTATAGTAGGGTTGATCTTGGTGCCATGGTGTATGCTGTTGTGTTCCTGGTTCTTTAACAAGAAGATGGTCATGGTAAAGCCGTGTTTTTTTACTCTCCATAAGTGTTCCTGCAATAACACTGGCAGGTGATCCAAAAATAAATTGTTGATAATGCGGATTGGTTTGCCATGTGCAAAAGTCTTCTATAAACCGCCCCGGATCCTCACTTTTACTTGCAATTTTGGAGCGATGACTAGGTGATTTCAGATTGAGCTCAATGCCTTCCCGAAGTAATGTAATTTCTTCAGGGCTTAGAATTTGACGAAGGCAAACTGCTCCATCCTTTTTATATGCATCAATATGTGTTTGCGTCACTGATTCTTTAACACGTTGCAGGACCTCTTGAGCAATAAAATGAGAGTTCATGGTCTAGGACAAAAAGGTAAAGGGTTATGATGATGTTACTAAAATTTAATAAAAGGAGCTACGCATCTTGGAGCTATTAACTTATATTTTTAGTTAAGTTTTTCACTGATATCTTAAACATGTCTCCACAATCGCAGAGATTCAATACCACGCTTATTGTAAAGTTACTAAAAAATTCATGAGTGTCATTAAAAGTTATGCTATTTTAGCTCTTTCTCATAAAACAAGGACTTAGAGTGTTAAAGTTAAAACCTAGTGAGCGAAAAATTATTTTTCTTGCCTCTTTAGGTGGTGCATTGGAGTTTTATGATTTTGTCATTTACGTTATTTTTGCGCCTATAATGAGTCAAATTTTTTTTCCAGAAACAGATAAGCTCGCTTCATTAATGAGTGTCTATGCTGTTTTTGCGATTGGGTACTTGATTCGTCCTTTAGGTGGGGTTGTTTTTAGTCATTTTGGCGATAAATATGGACGTAAAAAAACATTTATTGTTTCAGTTATTTTAATGGCTGTTCCCACCTTACTTATTGGATTTTTACCGACATATCAACATGTCGGTATTTTTTCCAGCATCATGCTGATTTTTTTACGCTTATTACAAGGATTATCCATCGGGGGAGAAATTCCAGGAGCCTTAACATTTACCTGTGAGCATGTGGATCCGCGTTCAAGAGCATTGGCTTGCGGTGTTATCTTTTCTTTCCTCAATTTTGGTATCTTTCTTGGGGCTGTGATCAGTTTAATTTTAACCAAACAACTTTCAAATGAGCAATTATTGAGCTTTGGTTGGCGTATTCCCTTTATTTTTGGTGGATGTCTTGGGGTGTTTAGTTTTTATATACGTAAGCAATTAGCAGAAAGTCCATTATTTATCGCATTTCAACATACTGCGGAACATAAACGAATTCCTTTTACGGAGGCAATCAGTGGGTATTGGCGAAAAATTTTGCAAGGTATTGGCTTAACATGTTTGGGTTCTGTCATGATTAATCTTGTATTTTTATATATGCCTACCTACCTTTCTTCGATTCTTGCTTATCCTATCCAAGAAGCAACTTTATTAAACACACTTAATTTAGCTTTTTATTCCTTGTTGTTGATTTTTCTTTGTTGGTGTGGTGATCGATATGGACGCAAACTTATTCTTTTGATCGGTACTATTGGTTTTATCTTATTGAGTTATTTTTTATTTGCAACTTTGTCTCTGCAAACGACATCATCACTGATTATTGCTTTATCTATTTTAGGATTTTTAAGCAGTTTTATTATGGTGTATCCCAGTTTATTAGTGGAGTTATTTCCTGTTTCCATTCGCTATACTGGGATAGCTATTTCTTATAATCTCGCTTTTGCTTTTTTCGGCGGCTTAACTCCTTTTATTGTTACTCACCTTATTGAAACATATAACAATAATCTTGCCCCAAGCTTTTATCTTATTTTAAGTGCATTATTTTGTTTGATAGCCGTATTAACCATTAAAAAGCTCTATACAGAATCGGAGGTTCAATCATGAGGTTTGTTGTGAAATCATTTCTAATTATTTGTTTTTCATTGTTATTTTCTATGGTACATGCAACCCGCTCTTTTATTATTGATACTGATGTAGGAACTGATGATGAGTTAGCAATGCTTTATTTATTGGCACAAAAGGATATTGACATTAAAGCCATTACTGTAGTTGGTACAGGAGAATCTCACTGCCCCGCTGGATTAAAAAATGTCGCTGGATTATTAGCGTTAATGCATCAAGAAAAGATTCCTTTGGCCTGTGGACGAGTTACCCCATTAGCTGGGCAGCATCATTTTCCCGATTGGTTACGTAAACAAGCAGATAATTTAGCAGGTGCTGCTGATTTATTGCCTAAAGTTGACGTAAAAACATCGCAAACTGCAGTGCAATTATTGGAATCCACTTTACGCAATGCCAATGAACCTGTTGAGATTTTAGCAATTGGTCCATTAACGAATCTTGGTGCTCTTGTAGATAAAGCCCCAGAGTTAAAAAATAAAATTAAAATGATTTATATTATGGGTGGGGCGGTTGAAAGTACCGGAAATTTGATTGAGGTTGATAACACTATTAAAAATACTACTGCAGAGTGGAATATTTACGTGGATCCCAAAGCTGCAGATAATGTATTTCGTTCTGGAATACCTATTACCATGGTAGGATTAGATGTGACCAATCAAGTTCCTGTAACCCAAGCTTTTTACCAAAAGTTAAAGCAAAATCAAAATAGTTTGGCTAATCAATTTTTTTATGAGCTTTTTCATCGCAATGAAGCGGAAATAATCGATCATAAATGGTATTTTTGGGATGTTCTCTCTGCGGTTGTTGCTTATGATGATTCAATCGTCCAAGCAAGCAATAAAAAATTACGTGTATTATTAAGCCCGGAAGAGCAATCGGGTACTACAGTCGTGGATAAAAAAGGCAATAATATTCGTGTGTGTACTACTGTAGATAAAGAACGATTAGAAAATATTTTAATGAATACATTAAAGGCCACTTCTTGATTAATGAATAGAGCTTGGTTTTTTTAGTAACCTAAAAATAATCTTTTTGAGACCTTGAATTTTAATAAATTGTCTCTATTTTCTTATATATCGCAACCACTAAAAGGAGAATGTGAATATGAGTACCATCAGACGTGAGTATTTTCCTGTATATAATGAAATTGGCTCTTTATTAGACAATTTTTTTAAAGGGCAACAATTAGATGCTTCTTTTGTCGACACGAGTTCATGGGCCCCTCCAGTAGATATAAAAGAGGAAAAAGATCGCTTTTTAGTCCTTGCTGATATTCCTGGAGTAAATAAAGAAGACATACAGATATCTTTAGAACATAATGTATTAACGCTTCGTGGTGAACGCCACTTCGAAAAAACAGAAAAGAAAGAGGGATATACTCGTGTGGAGCGTGCGCAAGGCCAGTTTTATCGTCGTTTTAGTTTGCCTCAAACAGCGGACGATGCAAAAATAAGCGCTAAATACAAACAGGGAGTACTTGAAATATCGATTCCTAAAAAACAAACGGCAGTTCAGAAGAAAATAGATATCACCGTAGAAGAGTAATAAAAATTTATTGGGATAACAGGAGTTTGGTTATCCTCAATGAATTACTTGGTAGCCGTTTTGGAGCCTGTGTTTGTATTTATGAAGGAGCGCAATGGTTATCAATATTGATAGGATTATTGCTATTTAGTGCGACGGCTCTCGCCATCTCCACTTTATCCCAGATTATTATTCCCTTATTTTTATTGAAATAAGGGATTTAATTTTTGCTATTATGCTATTAATAGTATTCCTGCATAAAAGGCATAGAAATGCATTTTAGGTCGTTAAACAAACGTTATCGCCTAAAACACGCAGAATTTATATGGGATCCAGTTCTAAATAAAAAAAGTTCGATATAAAAAATCATTTTATTTTATATATTGAGCTCACGTTCATTAATGTCCCTTTTTATTAGGTGTCTATAATTAAATAAGGACATGCAATATTTAACGTCAGTTATGGATAAAGATATAATTATAACGAGTTTCTCTCACGACCCGATCTCTTATCCATAATTGACGTTATTTAAGAATAGATGAGGAGAGAGCCATGTTTAAACGAATAGCTTTATTTATTGTTACTAATTTGGCCATTATCGTAGTTATTTCTTTTATCCTCAGTTTATTTAATGTTCAGCCATATCTGACCCAATATGGTTTAAATTATCAATCTTTATTTATTTATGCTTTAATTATTGGTTTTACAGGTTCATTTATTTCTCTGTTTATTTCTAAATGGATGGCAATACACGCTTTTAATATTCAATTAATTGAAAAGCCAACTACTGACATAGAATCTTGGTTGTTTAGTGAGATAGGACATTTAGCACGACAAAGAAATATTGGGATGCCAAATGTTGGAATTTATGAAAGTCCAGAACCCAATGCGTTTGCCACAGGGTGGAATAAGAACAATGCTCTTGTTGCCGTTTCAACGGGATTACTCCAATCTATGAATAAAGAAGAAATACAAGGTGTTTTAGGCCATGAAATTTCTCATGTTGCTAATGGTGACATGGTAACCCTCACTTTAATTCAGGGGATTGTGAATACCTTTGTCATCTTTTTTGCCCGTATTGCAGCTTTTTTTGTAACTCAATTTTTTAGAAGAGATAATGAAGAAAGTGTTGGCGGCGGTTTTGTTTATTATGGAGTTGCTCTTATATTTGAATTAATTTTTGGAATTCTTGCCTCAATGATCGTAATGTGGTTCTCTAGGTATCGCGAATATAGAGCAGATAGAGGCTCAGCACAATTTGGTGGTAAAGAAAAAATGATAAAAGCTTTAGAGCGATTGCAACAATTTGTCGATAAAACACCCCGTGATGATCGCGCGCCAGCATTCAATGCAATGAAAATATCAAGTCAAAATGGCTGGTTAACTCTTTTTTCTAGCCATCCTCCCTTAGAAAAACGAATCGCAGCATTACAAAAATTATAGATAATTTGTTATTAGTTATAACTATAAAGAGAAAAAATGATAAAAAACTTAGGGTTATGATCACTTGGGAAGGGGTATGAGAATAAATGATTTTATCAAACTCTAAGGGGGTTTTTGAAAAAACCGGGATTTCAGTTTCTGTTATCCCGGTTTATAATACCAATGATTAAGCAACTACAGGAACAGTTTGATTTACTACTTTTTCCATATCATTCAGCTTCTTACCAGAATCAGTATTAAAGAATAGGAAGTGTTTTGTAAATGCTAAATTAATCAGGCCTGCAGCTACATAACCAATACCAAGTCCAATAATTGCGAGAGCTAGGTTGCCCAATATTTGTTTCCATCCTCGATGGGTTTCCAGTTCGGGACGTGCTTTTTCGATAGCTTGATGGCAAAGGATACTAAATTGTTTATCATTGATTCGGTTGTTGAAATATTGCACAGAACCTTTATAAAGCTGTTCGTGAAGCTTTTCAGCTGTTTCAGCTGCTTTGATATGATTCGCAGCTCGAAGTTCAGCAGCTTTCTTTTCGATCACTTCCAACTGCTCATAAAAGCGTACCATTCGGGGCGTGAATTCAATATCAAAAAGTGATAGCTCTTCTTCTGTTGCTTGGTGAAGAGGTTCAATGGGATTTTGTTGGTTGATGACTGGAGTTTCGATTCTTGGTTCAGGAAGTGGATTACTAATCACTGAAGGTTCTGATTGAGTGAATGCTTTTCGGTGAAGTAACTCGTCTGCTTTTACATGGTGTGCAACAAATATAGGAGCCGTGATACCATCATTATATGTATCTTTTTGTTTGGTGACTTCCGCCATATCTTTAACGGTTTGTTGGTAATTAGCGTCTATGATGTTGCTTGGTTTTCCTTTAATGGGGTCCATTTTGGAAACATCGCCACCAGCATAATGATTGAGACGAAGTGTTACATTGGGAGGTATTAATGCAGGGTTTTTAGTGAAAAACTCATGCAAATCCTCAAGAATGTCTTTGGGAGAGCGTGCTCCGAAACCTCGGTCATCATAAAAATCAAAAATAATTTCTTCAGTTGGGTGGTCCAAAGCAACTTTATGCATCTGTGCATAAATAAGTGATGCTTTTGTATCATCAAATATCCAGTCACTATGGTCGCCACTATAGGTATGATCAAAATGATGCATTGCACGATCATAAGAGGTGCCATTGGGTAGATTGCCGTAAATATCGGCCAAGAGAAATGGATCAAAGGTGCAGCCTAGATGATCAGTTACTTTTTTGATTGCAGGAAAGCAAGAGCCTTTGCCGGGACTATTCGCTATATCTATATTTAAAGACTGTCTGTTAGAGCCAATAAGGGCAATTGCTTTAGTAAAGTTTTGATTTTCTTCCTTAATGGTATCTAAAAAGATTTTATTTGAGGCAATTACATCTTTATTATCAGAGTAAACATAATTGCGATGAAACAGACATCCATCAAAATCAAATGAGGTAACGCGAATTGCCATATTTAAGCCTTAGGTGAGTCAAAAATGGTATTTTAATGTACTAAAATTATAGAAACATTAAGAAGGCAGTCCATTTTGGAATGGGCTATGACTAAATGTCATGAGTTTAAAAATTATTTCTGCTATTCATTATAAAAACTGTTATAAATAAAAGAAACAATTTAGGAAACAATAATGTGGGATCACAATAAAAAAGAGTATTTAAATCGTCTCATTAAGATTAAAGAGTACCTGAAAAGCGATAAGTTTATAGAGGCAAATAATTTAGTAGCTGTGCTTTCAAAACTGATTTGTTCGGGCGATCGGGTATGCATTGAAGGAGATAATCAAAAACAAGCCAGTTTTTTGGCTGCAGCATTGACGCAATTAGATCCCAAACAGGTGAATCATTTGCACATGATTCAATCTGCCATTGCATTACCTGAACACCTTGATATTTTTGAAAAAGGAATCGCAAAACGAATTGATTTTTCCTATTCAGGCCCACAATCAGTGCGTCTGGCCAATATGGTAAAAAATAAAAAAATAGAAATAGGTAATATTCATACTTATAATGAACTTTTCGGTCGATTAGTCGCTGATTTGACGCCCAATGTTTGTTTGCTTATGGCAGAGCAAGCGGACCGACAAGGTAATTTATATACCGGAGCGAATACCGAAGAAACCCCAGCAATTATTGAAGCAACGAATTTTAGAAATGGTATTGTTGTAGTACAGGTCAATGAACTGGTGGATCGTTTACCAAGAGTGGATATTCCTGGTGATTGGGTTGATGTAATTGTTAAAGGTCCAGAACTTTCCTATATAGAGCCTCTTTTTACCCGCGATCCGGCGCAAATTGATGAAATTAAAATATTAATGGCCATGATGGTCATTAAAGGAATATATGCACCTTATCAAGTGAATATCCTCAATCATGGTGTTGGTTTTAATACATGTGCCATTGAGCTGATTTTACCTACCTATGCAGAATCATTAGGATTAAAAGGAAAAATAGCTCAGCACTGGATTGTGAATCCTTTACCTACTTTGATTCCTGCAATAGAGGCTGGATTTGTAAAATCCATTTACCCCTTTGGCGGTGAAGTAGGTATGAATCGCTATGCTGCTGCTCGTCCCGATGTATTTTTTACCGGTAAAGAAGGATGTTTGCGCTCTAATCGCATGTTAGGCCAGCTTGCAGGTCATTATGCTTGCGATGTATTCATTGGTGCCACATTGCAGATGGATCTTGAAGGAAATAGTTCAACTGCTGTTGAAGGTCGAATTGCAGGTTTTGGGGGTGCTCCAAATATGGGTTGTGATGCTCCTGGACGACGCCATTCTTCTTATGCTTGGCTTAAAGCAGGTCAGGAACGTAGTGAAGCATTAAGCACTAAAATGCCTCGAGGAAGAAAACTAGTGATTCAAATGGTTGAAACATTTCAAAGTTCAGCACAACCGACTTTTGTAGAAAAACTGGATGCGTGGGAATTACAAAAATCAATGAATGCTGATTTGCCTGCGGTGATGATTTACGGAGATGATGTAAGTCATATTGTAACTGAAGAAGGCATTGCAAACCTTTTAATGTGTCGAACTATAGTAGAGCGTGAACAGGCAATTCGCGGGATTGCGGGTTATACCGACGTTGGAATGAAAAGAAATAAGGCAAAAGTTGAAGAATTGCGTCAGCGAGGCATCATAAAACGTCCTGAAGATTTAGGCATTAAGGTTTCTGATGCCACAAGGGATCTTTTAGCTGCCAAGTCCATTCGAGATCTGGTTGATTGTTCTCATGGTTTATATGAGCCGCCTGCAAAATTTAGAAATTGGTAGAGGTAATAACTATGGAAAATATGGAGTTTCGTTTTACTCTTTCTGGCAATAGGTTACGGGGTAAAAGAACAGTTTGTGGCGTTGTGGGTTCAGGTAATTTGGAGGTGATTATTGAAGAAAATAATACCGCTGAAACCTTATTTATGATTCAAACAGCAGTGGATCATTATAAGCCAGTTTGGAAAATGGTGATTGCAGATTTTATGAGGCAACATAAACCAATAGGTTTGCAATTTACGCTCAATGATAATGGGGCAATGCCTGCTGTAGTGTTATTACGTTTAACCCAAGCTCTAGAAGAATTCCAGGGTTATTACAAAATAGGTAATAACTACCAAGAATTAAGTGCGCGTGAACGAATTCATGCTCTTTTTGATACGAATTCATTTATCGAGTGGCTTGCGGAAGAAAAACATTATAGTCCTTATTTAGCTGCGTTAAATTTGCCAGGAGAGGCTGATGATGGAGTTGTCATTGGTTCTGCCTTTTTAGGAAAAAATAAAGTGCTCGTCGCTTCTCAGCAAAAAGATTTTATGGGTGGAGCAGTTGGTGAAATTCATGGCGCAAAACTCACAGGTTTATTCAAAGCAGCCATAGCAAGCAAAGTTAAAGCGGTGATTTTACTCATTGATAGTGGTGGGGTACGCTTACATGAAGCAAATGCTGGGGAAATAGCTATTTCAGAAACGATTCGTGCTATTTTCGATGCAAGAAATAACGGAATAATGACTGTGGGGGTAGTTTGCGGTAAAAACGGTGCTTTTGGTGGCATGGGTATTATTTCCTCTTGCTTGGATTATCTGATTATAAATGAAGTGGGGCGTATTGGAGTTTCTGGTCCGGAAGTGATTCAAGCAGTGGCAGGCATAGAAGTTTTTAATGCGTTGGATAGAGCTTTGGTCTGGCGCGTCTATGGAGGAAAAACACGTTATTTGCAAGATGTTGCACAAAGCTACGTAAGTTCAGACATTGCAGCAATTCGTGATAAGCTTATTACCGCCCTTGATAAAAAGATTCCCTTGGATATTAATTCGATCAAACAAAAACATAATCTCTTGAAAAAAAGATTTCAGGATACGATAGGATATCAGGAAGAAGGGACGTATTTAAGCGACGTTGCTCCAAAGTATGCTGCAACTCTTTTTAATATGAAGGATGAAGAGTTTTTAAAGGCAGCAAAAGAGATAAAAACAAACTTATAATGCTTAGAACAGAACGGATTCTGCCGTAGGCTCTATGAATTGCAAGAAGGAAATAGACATGGTTGCATTAAAAGATATTCTACAATTAATTTTTTCTCAGGAAATCGAGTGTAGTGAGAATCAATCTGTGATTTATGGCCAAGCTCGGTTAAATAGCCAGTTGATTCATATTCTCGGGGTTAAAGAATCAACTTTTTTAGGTGCCGAACAAGCACTGATTATGGCGGAACATATAATCGAAATTCTTGAAAGTCAATCTAAAGATCCCATATTGCTTTTAGTGGATGTTGCAGGACAACAATTAACGATGCGTGATGAATGGTTGGGTATGCAACAATATTTTGGGCATTTGCTTGAATGTCTTGAGTGCTTACGTCAACAGGGAAACCCATTGATATCACTTGTTTATAACCAAGCATTGGGTGGAGCTTTTATTGCCTATGGATTGATGGCAGATACAATCTTAGCATTACCGGATGCAGCTTTAGCAGTGATGTGGTTGGAAGGTATTTCTAAAGTGACAAAAATAGAATTGGAGCAGCTTAAAGAGCTTAGCAAAACATTTCCTGTGTTTGCTCCAGGAGTACAAAATTTTTATCAACTTGGAGGGTTACATGAGATTGTAGCTCCATCTGAGCTTGCCGAAAAGATTGGTTTGGCGATTCAAAAGAAAAGTATTGAAGATGATAGGGCGTTTTTAGGAAGTGAACGTGGGGGGCGAAAGTTAGCTTTTTCAATTATTAAGCAAGTCGCTAATCATCCATGATGCTCCAAAGACATCATTTAATCTATCTTGATCCTTGCGCTGATTTTTTTCTGGTGTCCTGTCATGAAGACAAACAGTTAATTAAGGAACAGGTTTCTGTTTGGCTTGCAAAAGGGTTGCCATGTATTTACGCAAAACAAGTACCCGATGACGAGTTCCTCAATTTAGGATTGCCTCTTTGGTATGCCAATAAAAAACATCGTGTTGCTCTTCGCGTTGCATCTTCTGCGGTACAAAAGCAAAATCCTCCGCCGCAACTCCTGGAGATGCAGGATTTCTTTTTACGTTATTACGGAATTGATGATTTAAATAGAGCTATTGGATTACATGGAATATCTGATGTTGCAGTATATGGATCTTTTTTGTCCCAATATTTATCAGGATATGATTTTGTTACGAAAAGTTCCGATCTTGATTTGCTTATCAATTATCACGAATATTCATTAAATCACTTGCAGGATCTTGTTGATACTTTAACGCAACAATTTAAGCGAATTATAGATGGAGAAATACGCTTTCCAGGATTAGGAGATATTCCAATTAAAGAATTACTTAATACATCCACAAAAAAAGTATTGTGTAAGAGTAAAGATAACGTGAGCTTATTATCAAGAACAGAACTTTATGAACACTATCCCTTGCTGTGAACGAACTCTAGCTAGAATGGCGGTTCGATCGCTTTATTTTGAGGTCAAGGCTTATCCAAAACCTGGGTTAGTAAGTTTTATTGATTCAGGAGCACACCATGATATGAACGGTGAAACCTTTTATCGTAGTTTGTTTGCTTTACGTCATTATTTTTATCAAATTTCACAGCACGGTCTAAAAAATGATTCTTTTGAGGTGTTAAAGCAAATAGCCATTAAAGCTGAGCAGCGAATGCTTGAAAGAACCTTCGGTGTCAATACTCATCGTGGGGCTATTTTTGCTTTAGGTCTTATCTGTGTTTCAGTGATTCGATTAGCTCACAAAAAAAAGTCTTTTACGCCTACGGATGTGCATTTGCAGTTATTGGATGATTGGCCAATATACTTAAAAAATCATACTGGAGATCTTGGAAGTCATGGAGCTGAAGTACGCCGAAAATATAAGGTGGTCGATGCAATGCAAATGGCTATTCAAGGTTATGATTTGCTTTTTCAATTACTTCCTGAATTTATCGCGCTTTTTATTGAAACAAAATCATTAGACTCCGTCTGTTTATTTGCTTATGGAGAGCTTTTAGTGTGTATGGATGATACCAATATTCTCTACAAAAAAGGGAAAACTGGACTTGATTATGCGCAGTGCAAAGTAAAAGAATTATTGGCTATCCAATGTTTGCAAACACGCAGGCAAAGGGCTTTGGAAATACACCGACTTTTTTCAGAAATAGGAATTAGTCCTGGTGGCGTGGCCGATTTGATTAGTGTTTTATTATTTCTTGGACAATTGTTTTGTGAGTCTCTTAGGAATTATTAATTCGAAGCTTACCTCCCATTTAATCCAAGTCTAACTCTGGTTTATTTAAAAGATTCATATGAGAAATCAAAATACTCAATTGGATTTAATTTGATCACATTGTTAGTATATTAACTATAACTAGTTGTTACCTGAGATAAATTTTTTATCGAAGGATAAACTTAATCTGCGTGTAGGTTAGAGCTATGCGTTATTGCTGGCTAATAACTCAGTTTTTATATTATGAGGTGTGGAAATGACAGATGCAAAGCAAGAATCGAATGACAGCCCAGAGATGTCTAAAGGACTCATCATGAAGGTGATAGAGCTCTTACTTAAGTTGTTTGGTGTAAACCTTGGAAAAGGAGGTGGGATGCCGCTCGATCAGGCAATAAAGCAACCACAGGCTGAACAAAAAGCGGTAGAGATTTTGGAAGATAAAACGACACAGTGGCTGTGTAAACAAGCGCTTAAAATACCAGGAGTTGAAGATATGGCCAAAGATTATTTAAACGATAATCCTGAGGTTAAAGCGTTTGCTCAAAAAGTTCTTGATAATCCAAAACTTCAAGATTTTAAAAACGACTTACAACAAAGTGGCATGCTTGATAAAATGGAATTAAATGCTAAGAATACAAACTCCCCACAAGCAGAAAAACAAGCTGATCTCTCTCCCCTGGAAATGGGTTCACCGAAAAGTAGTCAAGCAATCTCTAAGGGTCTGGGCGACAGTGATGATTACCCGATGTCTGAACCAAGCTTCGAGAAAAACTCAGCGCCTCAAGAAGAGAGTGCGAATCAAATGCGACCCAGTTAGTAGTTTGGAAATGGTGAGCGTAGATTTTGTGAGGCAACATAAACTATAGGGTTGCAATTTACGCTCAATACTAATGGGGTAATGCCTGCCCTATTATTACGTTTACCCCACAATTATTTTGTGAATCCTTGAGAAGTGATAAGATTGACAATTCACTCTAGATTTTTGATAAAGAAGCCTAGGTAACGCCCCTCAAGTTATCTCAGCAATCGAAGCAAGCTGAAAATTATGCGCATTGATTAAAGCTAAGATACAATTATTCTTGTTTTTGAATAAGGCACCTTCCTAAAATTTAAAAAATACAATCTATACTATAAGTTAAGTACGTCATATTACATTATTTATTTTCATAGGGAGAAGGGTATGGATACGATTAATAGTTTGTCGCAAATAGATAAGATACCCATTCTTTCTCGAGCTCCCATTTTTACAGGTGTTGGCTTTATTGAGCAAAAAATGCTTGCCGATAAATGTACTGTTGTTGCTTATAAACCTGAAGAGACTGTTATAGAGCAAGGAGAAATAGGGGATAGGCTTTATATTATTATTAAAGGTACCGTACAAGTTTCTGTGAAAACAAACTCTATGGGATGGAAGCGTATCAATACCTTGGGCCCAGGAGATGTATTTGGGGAAATTGCTATCTTACGCAATACACGCAGAACAGCGCGGATTGTTACAATTACTGCGTGTCAATTTCTTACGATTAATGCCACAGATTTTTTAAATGTTTATCAATATTTTCCTGCAAGAGCACGTGACAATATTCAGTTAGTTGTTGCCAAACGTCTACAAGAAAGTGGTGTTTATGTGCGTATGTAAAAAAGTGTAGCGGAATTGCATTTGCCTGGAAATAAAAAATGGAAACTCAGTTCATCAATATCATATTAGGATTTATCGAGGGCTTTGGTCTTATTATTTCTCCTTGTATCTTGCCTATTTTACCTATTTTTCTGGCGGGATCTTTGACAGGATCTAAAAAGAGGCCTGTAGGTATCATTATTGGTTTTACTTTATTTTTCTCTCTACTTGTGTTTTTTTCGCATCAATTAGTGCGTTATTTTGATATAGATTTTAATTGGGTTCGCGATTTTGGCTATGCTATTTTGTTAATTTTGGGTGTCATTATGCTCTCGAATTATTTAACAGAACAATTTGGCAAAATGACCCAAGGATTTACCCGCATAGGAAATTTTTTTTCTGCAGCAAATGATTCTGAAGGGGGCTTTTGGAATGGGCTTTTATTTGGATGCATCATTGCAATTATTTGGACCCCTTGTGCAGGACCTATTTTGGCGGCAATAATTGTTCAAACTGCCTTGCAAAAAGCAACATTAGTGAGTTTTTTAACTCTTATAGCTTTTGCTTTAGGCGCTGCAATTCCTATGTTTATTATTTCTCTGTATGGAAAAAAATTAATCGGTACTTTTACTTTTTTTAAAACTCGAGCGATTCTTTTTCGTAAATTTTTAGGTGGATTGATTATTGCAAGTGTGGTGTACATGCTTTATTTTGAAGGACTCGTGGTTTCTACTTCTGTAACTCCTCAAACAGGCATTAAAACATCAACTTCATTGATTGATGGATTGTGGCTTACTTATCCTGCACCACCTATACAAGGTATCGATGCGTGGATAAATTCTCCCCCCTTGCATATCAAAGATTTGAAGGGAAAAGTAGTGTTAGTAGATTTTTGGACTTATTCTTGTATCAATTGCTTACGTACTTTACCCTATGTTAAAGATTGGTATAAACGCTATCACAAGCAAGGATTGGTGATCATTGGTGTACACACGCCCGAGTTTGATTTTGAAAAAAAATTATCTAATGTAGAAGCTGCAGTAAAACTCTATGGAATTTTATATCCTGTAGCGCTTGATAATCAGTATGTTACCTGGAATAACTATGAGAATCATTATTGGCCTGCACATTATTTAATTAATAAAAAGGGCGATGTAGTCTACAAGCATTTTGGTGAAGGCGATTATGATATTACTGAAAATAATATTCGCTTTTTATTAGGTGTGAAGGATTTAACTGCTTTTGAAGCTTCTCAAGATAATGCGGTTTCTTTCACTCAAACTCCTGAAACTTATTTAGGTTATGGGCGGGCTGATACCTCTTACAGCCCAAAACTCATAAAAGATAAAACGGCTCAATATCATTTTTCTCCTCAGTTATCTGCTAATGCTTGGGGTTTAGAGGGCTTATGGCAGGTTCATGAAGAGTATATTAGTGCAGAAGAAGCGAATGCAGCATTAAAAATACATTTCAAAGCACGTAAAGTGTATGCTGTGATGGGAAATAGTACTGCAAAACCGATTAACATTAAGGTGATTTTAAGTGATTCGAATGGCAAAAAGATAAAAGAAAGTAATGTATTAGTTGATAAATACTCTATTTATCAACTCGTTGCACAAAATAAATTTACCAGTGGATATTTACACGTCATTGTTAATGCTCCTGGAGTTCAATTCTATACCTTTACTTTTGGAAATTAGGTTAACTTTATCTAAAATAACGTGAGTTTGGGATAAGAATGTAATTAAAATCTGCCTTAGCATGATCCGTTCAAGCTGAGGAGGCGTTAATGCCGTCTCGAAGCCTTAGCACAGGACTTGAAAGTTCGTACAAAGGCTTCGAGACAACGCTGCGCGTTTCCTCAGCCCGAACGGATCGGAATAACTTCACGTCCGCTTATCCCGAACTCAGGTTAAAATAGTTATTTTGCAGCAATTGATAAAATTTTTTTTACCTCGGCCACTGTATTTCCCTCTTCATTAGTAATAGGTATATGAAATTCTGCTTCAATTTTTTTAGCTTCATCTACTTGAAGTCGAATTTTTTCAACGTGCTCCTGGGATAATTCGAATCGTGCATAAAGAGTACCTTTAGCAGGTATTTTATAACGAATAGAGGCAGATTTATCCCAAACGATGTATCCTTTACCCAATAAATTCAATAACATTAGCATGTAAAATGGGTCAGTCATGGAATATATGGAACCTCCAAAATGAGTACCTACATAATTTTTATTCCAAAAGCGCATTTTCATTTGGACAACAATAGATGTTCCATCACGATTAAAATTTTTTACACTAATTCCTGCACCCAAAAAAGGTGGCCAAAATCTCATCATTTTTAATAGTGTTGAAAATTTCATGCAATGATTCCAGAGGCTTCGTGGACAAATTTAAGTGATTATAATACTTAACTTTTATTTAAGTCTATTTGAGCCTATAGATAAAGAAATTAAGTCATGAACTATACTTTATCATAATGAATTAAAAAGAGTTATTCATAAAAATCCTACAGATAAAACACGAGATGTAGGAGAGCAGAATTACTGTGGTTGGCTTAAGGGTTACGCCATTTTCGCGAAAGCAGGAATCCATTTTGATTTAGAAACATCTAATAAATAGTGCATTGAGAAAATGGCAGTTAATTCATCTTAAAAATTCAATGATTTTTGAATTTTTTGAAATTACGCACTACTCTTAATAAGAGTTAATTTTATTAATATAAACTTAATATAAGGAGATATAAAAATGAATAAGGATATTTTTCAAGGTAAATGGGAAGAAGTTAAAGGCCACATGAAAAAAACCTGGGGTAAACTTACTGACGATGATTTAAAACAAATCGAAGGGAACCAACAAGAGATCTTCGGAAAACTTCAAAAACATTATGGGTATAGTAAAGAACAAGCTGAAAAAGCAATTAAGGATTTTCAAAGTAAAACCCATCATTGATGATTAATCATTAGTTGGAAAGGAGTTCGAATATGGAAAATAGAGGAATTGTAAAATCAGGTGAACTTACCGGTACCAAAGTAATGAATCCCACCCATGAAAATTTAGGTGAAATTGCTGAAGTTGTTATCGATAAATTATCTGGAAAAGTAAATTATCTGGTGCTCGATTTTGGCGGTTTTTTAGGTTTCGGAAATAAATTTTTTGCGGTACCTTGGAATTTATTTTTGTACGACAATAAGGATGATTGTTTTATTCTTAATGTGGATAAAAATAGATTGAAAGATGCCCCTGGATTTGACAAAGATCATTGGCCAAATTTTTCTGCCCCTGAATTTACAACCAGCATTACTGGATTCTATACAGGAGGTAAGTTATAAGTCTTTTAGGGTCAGTTTTATCATCGTTTATTGCGATGTAGAGCAATTGTATTAGCATCTAATTGCCTGCATTTCTTTTGAAATGTGGGCAATTTTATCTAATTTTCAAATAATTAAGATCTTCCCTAATTCACATTAAATAATTTATCAGTTATTTTGTAATTAAATTTGAAGAATTGAATAATTCTTCCTATTCTAAAAAGAGTTTTTAGTTATTCATTTTATGCCAAGGAATGCAAATGAACATTTTAAAAACCCAAGTCTTAAAAGGGCCCAATTATTGGTCAAACTCCAGAAAGGAACTTATTGTTATCAAACTTGATATAGGGAAATACGAGGAGTTACCTACCAATCTTTTAGTGGGGTTTCAGGAGCGGTTAACTCATTATTTACCAAGCCTATTAAGTCATCGCTGCTCCCTAGGAGTTGAAGGTGGATTTTTAAAAAGAATTGAGGAAGGAACTTGGTTAGGCCATGTTATAGAGCATGTTGCATTGGAATTACAATGTCTGGCAGGTATGGATTGTGGATTTGGCAGGACTTATGGAACCCAAGAATATGGAGTTTATGATGTGCTGTTTTCTTATCAAATAGAAGAGGCAGGTTTATCTGCTGGGGTTGCTGCTGTGGAGTTCATTAGCGCAATAGCTGAGGGTAAAGAATATTCTTTAGATAGAGTGATTGCTCATTTAAAAGAAATTTTTAAGGAACAAGGTCTAGGTCCTAGTACTCGAGCAATTATTGCAGAAGCTCAAAACAGAAAAATACCTTATAGGCGTTATGGGCATAATTCTTTAGTTACTTTAGGTTATGGTCGGAATCAAAAAAAGATTTGGGCATCTGTATCTTCTAAAACAAGCTCTATTGGTGTTGATATTGCTGCAGATAAAGAACTGACGAAGCAAATTCTTAAGGCAAACTTTATTCCAATTCCCGATGGTTTGATGATTCAATCTGCAGAGGAACTTGATGAAGCAATTAAACAATTAGGATTTCCTTTAGTGATTAAACCATTTAATGGTAATCATGGAAAAGGAGTTATGACTCATATTACTGATAAGCAAAAAGCGCATATTGGTTTTAGGTTAGCAAAAAAAATTTCAAATCAAATCATAACAGAACGATTTATCTCGGGTGAAGATTATCGGTTTTTGGTAATTAATTATAAAGTAGTTGCGGTTGCAAAACGTACTCCAGCTCACGTAGTGGGGGATGGAAAACTTTCAATAAATCAACTTATTCAGCAGGTCAATCAAGATCCTAATCGAGGCGAATCTCATGAAAATAGTTTAACTTCAATTAAAGTAGATGAAGCAACTCTTTCCATTTTAAAGGAAAATAATTTGAGTTTAGAAAGTATCCTACCCCAAAAGCAAGTTCTCTTTTTAAAAGAGGCTGCAAATTTAAGCACTGGTGGAACAGCTAGAGATGTTACTGATGAAGTGCATCCTTTTAATATATATCTTGCTGAACGTGTAGCACGTCTTATGAATTTAGATATTTGTGGAATAGATATTATTTCAAAGGACATTCGCATTCCTTTGAATGAAAATCAGGGCGCAATTATTGAGGTTAATGCAGGACCAGGGTTACGTATGCACTTATCACCTAATGAAGGTAAACCACGAAATGTTGCTAAGCCTATTCTTGATATGCTCTATCCCCCTCATTTAAGCGCAAGAATTCCAATCGTGGCAGTTACTGGTACCAATGGAAAAACAACGGTTGTTCGCTTGATCGCTCATTTGGCACGTTATACAAATCACCATGTAGGATTTACTACAACCGATGGAGTTTATTTAAATAATAAACTGGTTCATAGTGGGGATTGCAGTGGTCCTAGTAGCGCCCAAGTAGTTTTATATGATCCTGAGGTTGATTTTGCTGTTTTAGAATGCGCTCGAGGCGGAATTTTGCGTTCAGGTTTGGGGTTTGATGAATGTGATATTAGTGTCATTACAAATATTAGTGGCGATCATTTAGGATTAAATGATATTCATACTCTTGAAGATCTCGCTCAAGTCAAAGCAGTTGTTGCTCGTAGTACTAAAAAGTCTGGATATGCCATTTTAAATGCCGATGATAATTTAGCCTATGATTTAAGAAACGATTTAGATTGTAATATTGCTTTGTTTAGTATGTATGAAAGCCCACATATTAGAAAGCATTGTAGGGCGGGAGGATTAGCAGCATATATTGATCAAGGAGGTCTTGTAGTGCAAAGAGGTTCTGACCGAACTTTTTTATCGAATATAAAATCAATACCGCTGAGTTTTCATGGAGCGGCTACTAGTATGATAGCCAATATATTGGCTGCTACTTTGGCTGGAGTGATTAGTCAGTTTTCTTTTGAGAAAATAAAAGAAGCACTGCATGTTTTTTATCCTACATTTGATAATTTACCTGGACGTATGAATCTTTTTAAATTTCCTCATTGTCAAGTCATGGTCGATTATGCACACAATGAAGGTGCTTTCTGTGAGTTAAAGAACTATCTTGAGTCGGTGCATTGTGCTAAAAAAATAGGGATTATCGGTGTTGCTGGTGATCGGCGTGATGAGGATATCGAAAAATTAGGTTTCCATGCTGCCTCTATGTTTGATGAGATTGTGATCCGACATGATAAGGATGGAAGAGGGCGAACGCATAATGAAATTAATCGCCTACTTGTTTCTGGCATTCTTCGCTCTGAATTTAAACCTTCATTAAATATTATTTCAGATGAGCTGATGGCTATTGAGCATGTATTAGCAGTTGCAGATGTTAATTCTTTTATCTTTTGTGCGGTTGAAGATGTTTTTGAAACAGTTCATTTTTTGAAGCAAAAGGAAAAACAATTTAAGGCTGTCAGCGAGGTTTATAATGGTACCCAAGGCTAAGTTATTGATTATTGGGGGTGCTGAGGATAAAGGTAATGGCCCGTCAACGGACAGGGAACAAAAAAAAGAGTTTACTCGCTACGAAATTCTAAGTGAATTATTACCTCCGTCAAATAAGAAAATAGAAATTGTTACGACGGGCTCAGAAATTCAGGATGAAGTGAAAAAAGTGTATCAAAATGTTTTTCAAAATATGGGTTATAACAATATAGGGTTTATTCCCATTAAGAAAAGGGGCGAGGCACGTAATAGTGAGTATTTAAAACGAGCCGAAAATGCAGGAGCCTTTTTTTTTACGGGAGGTGATCAATTTCGTTTATCCACCATATTAGGTGGTACACCCATTGTTGATATTATTAAAGAACGGTACCTACACGATAGTGACTTCATTATCGCAGGAACAAGTGCTGGAGCAATGGTGATGGCTTCGGTAATGATTACAGGAGGGGGATTATCTGAAGCATTAAGGTATCGAAATTTATTAACATCGTCAGGTTTAGGGATTTTACAGTCGTGTATTATTGATACCCATTTTATTAAACGAGGTCGCTTCAGCCGTCTTGCCCATGCAATTATTATGAACCCAGAACAATTAGGAATTGGTTTAGGAGAAGATACTGCCCTAGTGATACGCAATGGAGCAGATGCAGAATGTTATGGTTCAGGTATGGTGGTGATTATCGATGGGAGAAATATAGATCAAACTAATATCACTGATGTTGAAGAAGGAGAGGCGGTGTTTGTTGAAAATTTAATCGTACATCTCTTAGTTAAGGGATGTCAATTTTCAATTGCGGATCGAGCTCTTGCCAATCCAGCAATCCCCTTGCAAAAGTCAAATTTGGAATAACAGTATGAATAAAATTGCAATTGCGGTACATGGTGGGGCGAGTGAAAATTATCCTTTTTTACAAAAATACCAAAAGGATGTTGAAAAAGGTTTGATTGATGCACTTGAAAAAGGTTATGGGATGCTTGCTCAAGGGGGAGTGGCTTTGGATGCGGTTGAAGAGGCCGTGAAAACTCTTGAGGATAATTCATTATTTAATGCTGGCAAAGGTTCTGCCTTAAATTGCCGTGGTGAAGTTGAAATGGATGCATCAATCATGAACGGTAATAATTTGCAGGCCGGTGCGGTTTCTATGGTACGTACTGTGAAAAATCCAATTCATCTTGCTCGTTTAGTGATGGAACATACGAATCACATTTTTCTCTCAGGGTATGGTGCTTTAGAAATTGCAAAAAAATACAATCTTGAACTGGAAAATGAGCCTTATTTTATAACTCCTCATCAATATGAAATGTTTCAAAAGCTCAATAAAATAGAGACTATGGAAGCGATCCAAAATAAGAAAATGACAGGAACTGTGGGGGCCGTAGCTTTGGATTTGCATGGAAACCTTGCTGCCGCGACCTCTACAGGAGGAACCAGTAATTGCCTCCCTGGAAGAATAGGAGATAGTTGTGTTATTGGGGCTGGGTGTTATGCCAATAATAATACATGTGCGGTATCTGGGACAGGTGAAGGAGAATATTTAATTAGAAATGTGGTAGGTCATACTATATCCATGATGGTTGAATTTAATATGCCCTTGCAACAAGCTTGTGATTATGTGATTCATGAACGAAACAAAAAATTAAATGGAGAGATGGGCGTTATTGCTCTTAACCGAAATGGTGATTTTGGTATTTCCTTTAATACAGAAATTATGAAAAGAGCTTGGAAAAGTTCTCTGCAAAAAACTCAGGTTAAAATTTTTGATTAATTGTAATAATTAATCTGTAGATTCATTCATAGCAGTTTGAACGATGCAGGTGAATTCAAATTCTGAATCGTTTAAAGATAATTTTTTGCACTATAAAAATAAGAGAGAATAAGAGGAAAGTTTCTAGAGTTGAGGGTTATTACGTCTGATTGAGCCTAATTTCAGATTAAATGTATCACACTTTACCTCTTAACCCTTTTTTATATCGAATTGTTTTTATTTGGAACTTGATCTTGTATAAATGCTTCACATTTTACGAGATAACGTTCGTTTAGCGACCTAAAGGCATAGAAAATGCCCTTAGGTCAAATTCACGTTATTTAGAAAAAAGAACTTAAAAAGGGCCTCTCAATATATTTAAATCAAAATTTGGATAAAAACTTCTCCTAGACTTAAAACTTTAGTATCTACCAGGACTTGGAGGTTTTGCACCACCGGACTCTTTACCTACAGCAGGCGTTAAACTAATGGTCAATTTACCAGACTCCAGGTCTTTTAATGTATTATCTGGAGCATGTTTGATCTTCTCTGCGAATTGTTGCACCAAAGACTCAATAAGTTTTTCACGATTTATTGCGCGCCTCATTTCTATTTGCATCAAAAATAATTCTTGATGCTGTGTAAATTATCGGTGAGGATACTAAAAATTACCAATCTACTTTATTTATCCAGGCGATACCTCTGAATTTTTGTACCATAAAAAAGAGCTTCAATAAGCTCTTTTCAATAGTAGATAAGAATCGTGATGAGGAAGTTTTTTATAGCGGAGGGGGGGGACGTCGTCCAAGCAAACCCATAACGAGAAATACTACAAAGATAACGAGAAATAGGAAGAATAAAATTTTTGCAATTCCTGCAGCGGCTACGGCTATGCCTCCAAACCCAAATGCAGCTGCAATAATTGCGATGATAAAAAATGTAAGAGCCCAACCTAACATGATAACCTCCTTGTGCATATTGCTGTAAGTTATCCTACTACCTCTTAGTATAGCTTATTAATTAACCATTTTTTAAATTTTTTTTGAAGGATCAAATGGTTGCAGGAGGCCTGCTGCGAGATGCTATTCCTCATCCAGTTTTTCTTAACGCAGTGCCATCCCGCAAAGAGTAGCATGAGCATTGATTAGAAATATTTTTTAGCAATAGGTCCAATGCGGATACCCCTGACAGCCGTTGATTACTTACAACGACTAATACATCATGGCAATAATGAGTAAGCCTATAGCGACAAAACTAATGGCAACGAGGCTGGAATTACCTCCTGGAACCAAATGGCTTTCGGTAGTTATTAGGTATTTTCGTCCTTTCCAAGCCATAATCGCAGGTAGTAGCAGTAATAAAATAACACAACAAACACCAGCATAGCTTAAAGCATGGAGATAAATTCCTGGATTAAATAAAACAATTGCCAGAGGAGGGAGAAACGTTAAAGCCAGAGTATATTTGCCTTGATGGCCTGATTTTTTAAGCTTTAATCCATCTGCTAGAAAATCAAATAAACCTATAGAAACACCTAGAAACGCAGTAAGCATGCAGATAGAAGTAAAAAAGCCAAAAAATCCACTTATCCATTGATTTTGAACGGATTGGCTTAATGCTTCAGTTAAACCACTAGTGGCATGGTCTGAACTCATAAGCGCAATTAATCCATTGTCTCCTTCTCGTGCTACAACACCCATTATGACTGCATCCCAGATAATGTAGCAGAAAAGAGGAATAAGGGAACCGAGGAGAATAACTTTTCTTAAACTACGAATATCATCGCCGAAATAGTCTCTTAAACTGGGTATAATGGTTGCATAACCAAAAGAAGTGATGAGAATCATTAAGGTACCAGCAAAAGCACGTACAGATCCTCCCGTTAATCCCAGAGTTGATGTATGTGGACTGATAATCGCAACTAACAAAATATAAATACCTAACTTACCAAACATTAAACCTCGGTTCACATAATCTACTGAACGGATACCGTTATAAACTATCAAGCTGAATAAAAAGGTAAAGAGTATCGCAGTGACACTATTAGGCAAGTTAATATTTATTTTATGCAATAAACTATTGAAGACATCACTTCCGCCTGAAATATAAGCAGAGAGTAAGGTATACAGCAAGAATAGATAAGTAATCCAAGCTATAATTTGGCCGGGTAAACCTAATGTAGATTTAGCCATGGAAATCATATTACTTCCTGCTGGCAGACGCAGATTAACTTCCAGTATTAATAAGGCCCCTGCAGTCATAACAAACCAGCATAAGAATAGGAAAAAAATTGAATTACTAAAGCCGACTTCTGCTGTGGATACAGGTAATGCCAGCATACCTCCACCTATTGAGGTACCTATTATAAGTAATATTCCACCTATTAGCTTTGAATGGTTCATAAGAAGTAATCCAAAAATAGCTTAAAAATAATTCAATATGATACATTATTATTCATTTTGGATCAATTGTATCATAACCGAGTACCGTGGAGTCTTGTAGGCCGAAAATCCATTGGATAGGGAAGATTGAGATATTTATCTCGATCTTCTAAGTTTTGTTACGTTTAGCCTATTAACTTCCAAAGTTCATGCACCAATAGCCCAATTGAAAGAGCAATTACAACAATTTGAGTCAATTTACCGCCCGGAACAATAAAAGCAGGACTATGGTATTTTCTGCCAAAATAGCACATTAGTGCGGGTAAAAATAGTAGTAGGATGATGCAAAAAATTCCCGCATAACCTAAAGCATGAATGTATGCGCCGGGATAATAAATGACAATAAGTAGGGGTGGTGTAAAAGTGAGTAAAAATAATCCTAAACCATGGCTTCCTTGTTCCCGTAATTTCAAACCATCTGCAAGAAAACTATATAAGCATAGAGATACCCCTAGAAAGGCAGTTAACATGCAAATGGAGGTGAAAAAATTAAATAAAGCACTAATCGTTGTGTTTTGTACTTTATTCGAGAGCATGCTGGCTAAGGCACTCGTAGTATGGGGATTGCTCATTAGGCTTTCTAGGTTTTGGCTGCCTTCAGAGGGAAGAGCGCCCATAATAACGGCATCCCAAGCTAAATAACAGAATAATGGAATTAATGAACCAATAAAAATTACTTTTTTTAGTCGCTTAATATCATCATCGAAATAGTCTCTTAAATTGGGAACAATAATGGCAAATCCAAAAGAGGTAATCAAAATCATGATGGATCCTCCAATGTAACGCATATCACCATGATGAAGATGTTTTATTTCTATATGAGGCGCAATCAACACTATTAATAAAAAATAAACCGCTAACTTGCCAAACATCAGGCCACGGTTCACATAATCTACATAGTAAATACCACCATAGACTACAAGGCCAAAAATGAGTGTAAATAAAAAACTTGCTTGCCAATCTTTTAAGTGTAAGCCTATTTTAAAAAGAAGACTGTTTAATACATCTGCCCCACCAGAAATATAAGCAGACAACAAGGTATAAAGTAAAAACAAATAGCTTATCCAGGCAATGAGCAAACCAAAGTTGCCCAAAGTGGCTTGTGCCATAGAAACCATATGTTTTCCTCGAGGCAAATAAAGATTGGCCTCAAGAATAAAAAAAGCGCCTAAGGTCATAAAAACCCAGCAAAGAAACAAAAAAATGGAGGATTGCCAAAAACCAGTCGCTGCATTGGCAACAGGCAACGCAAGCATTCCTCCACCTATGGAAGTCCCAACAATTAAAAGAATTCCTCCAATAAATCTTGATGTACGCATTAAATCGCCTTACTTGGTTGCATAAATCATAGGTGGGGGTACTGGAGCAGGACAATTTGCGCATCTTTTAGTTCCTAAACTACTGAACCATTGAATTTCAATGCGTCTATTAAATGCACTACCATGAATCAGTTTGTTATCACCTACATCGTTTTTATCAGCATAACCTTCTGCTTTCAGAAGTTGTGCGGGGATATTATTTGCCCATAAAAAGGTAAGCATTGTTTCTGCTTGTGCTTGCGATAATGACCTTTTATGGTATCGAGTACCTACATTGTCTGTAAATCCTGCTACATAGACAGGACTTAGTGGATAAAATTTCAATAGTCTTATGATGTTAATCAAACCCGGATAACAAATTTCATTAAGGCGTGGACTTTCAAACATAAAATATTTATCAACGGGTACAATAAGGGTCATAGTATCGCCGTATTGCACGAACTCAATATTTTCATTATTTAATTCTTTAATGATACTGCGGCTACTGGTTTTGTTAAAGCCTACAATGGCTCCAGCAACCCCTCCGGCTGCAGTACCTACAAGTGCTCCGGCTACGGTACCTGTAGTGGCAGCCCCCACTGCAGTGCCAACAACTGCCCCGGTGACCACTCTTTTAGGCATAGGATGTACCGGTTTAAAATTGTTATAGGGTGGATGAACACAACTACTGAGTAAACATGTAATAAAACCACAATATAAAATTTTTCTTTTAGTTAATTTGAGTGACATCTTCACTCCCTTGTTCTGTGATTTAATCATTATTAAACATCTGATTAAATTTCGCAATTGTAACTTCTTAATCTATAAAGTATATAAATGAGCATAGGTAGAGAGTTAGGGTATATCTATAATGTTCTGGATTAAGAAAGTTTATATTTTGACCCAAATGAAAAATAACTGTCCCTATAGTGAATGGTTACTCGTAACGCATGTCCCTAACGAAAACAAAGATGCGTAGCTCATACGGCAGTCAGTTTTGCGCGATATAAAAAATCACTTTATTTATATCGCGCTCACGTCAATTTAAATAAAACATAAGTTCTCTGGTTCGTTTATTTCTTCATTAATCGGGCTTATTACTTCTCGCTCTAGGGGGGCTGGTTTGAAAAATGAAACCAGGCTTGCTTCGTTAGTATGTTCTGTGTCGTGCCGACTCAACGATTTAAATTCGGTAAAACATGAAAGCGCTTTATATGCAGCCGCAAGCATTGCGCCAACAATGGTTATTGACACTGCAACACCTAGAACAGGTTGGATAACAAGCACCGGTAAAGCAATTCCAAAAATACCCATATACAAAGAAAAAGCAGTGGCGGACCAAAATAATAGTTCACATGCTTTAGTAAGGTTGTTAAATAAGATATTAACTTTTCTGGATTGGCTTGTGTTTATCAATGCATCTATTGCTTCTTTGGGAGGCATTTCCTTATTTTTTACTTTAGTAAGTAAGGCAACAAAAGATTCATAACTCTTCGCAATTGCTTCAACAGTTTTTGCTGAAGTTGCTTTAGTGTAAGAGAGATTATAATAATCTTGGACTGCTTTTATTTGTTGCTTTATTTTGTCGTCTAATTCTTTTTCAGTAGCGAAGAGTGCGGATAATTGGTCGTCACAAGTGATTAAACGTTGTTCTAATATTCTATGATTATAAGGCATGATTCATCTCTTAATTATAATTATTTAGGAAAACATGTAATTAAAACCATCTCAATTGTTTAATAAATTAACGTGAATTTCGTATAAGCGAATGTGGATTTACTTCGAACCGTTCGGGCTGAGGAAGCGCATAGCGCTGTCTCGAAGACTTAGCACAGAACTTGAAAATTTGTGCTAAGACTTCGAGCCGGCCTAAATGCCTCCTCAACCCGAACGGTTCGAGATGGATACTGGAGCTAAATAGATTCTTTATCCGAAACCCGCGTTAGATTAACGTCTTATAACATAATTAACATAGAAAAATCATGATATTTTTATTTATTTAATCATGGAGCTGTTTATAAAAGAAAAGAATTTATTCATTATCTTGAACGCGACATAAATTTTGAAAGTCGCATTGCTGACAAATACTTAAATGAGCTGGTTGTGGCGGACAATGTCCCTGTTGAAATTCCATTGCTAAATGAGTTAATTGTTTTTGCCACGTTTTTCTGCATTCAGACCAAGTTTCGTCTTTTTTTAATGAAGTAATTCCATTAATAGTCTGTTTTTCTTCACTAAGTCCCACACAACATATTTTTCCCGATTTTAATTGCATCAGTAAAAAGGTATTAATTTGATCATCGAGTAGTGCGTAAAGAAGTAACTGGGGTTCTTTCGGTCGTTCTTCATGCCAAGGTTTATTCGCAGGAAGAGTGCTTTTGTAATCAATAACCCATTTTTTATCTGCTACTTGATCCAAACGATCGATGCGCACTTGAATATCAAGCCCAGCCAAATTAATGGAGTATGAGTGTTCTAATGCTGCGATTGTAAATGGAGATCGTTGCCTCTCCCATTCGATATAGGTGTGCAGGAGACGCTTCAGCCGAGTATGTTCAACTTCTTGAAGTGCAGCAAGGAGTAAATCAGAGTCTTGTTGTTTTAGGCGGTTTAAAGCTGTATGAATTGCCTCATCGATGTACTCATCTAAAATATGGGGGGCTAAAAGAAGGAGTTTTTCTTGGCTCTCTAATGCTTGCCATAATAACTCCATCACTTTGTGAATCATCTGTCCTCTTTCTTTATGATTCAAACCATCAGTTGTTTGCAAAGGTGCTTTTGCACGAAGTCGATGTTCAGCAAACGCTTTAAAAGGGCATTTTGCTTGATTCGCCAAAATTGCTGTACCTCCAGTAATATGTTCTTCCGGAAATACCGGGAGAGAAAAATGGTCTTCTACAGTCACGCATTGAGGTTGAGGTATTAAAGAGTGAGGTACAGGTAATAAGGCAAAATGAGGAAATGATGTTATTAATGAGCACGGTAAATTAGGATTATCACCTTGTAACTGGGCAAAACTAAATACTATAGAATCAGTACTTCTTTGTAGTCTTTGGAGGATTTGGCGTGCAAATTGCAGCTCACGTTCGGGCAGACTATGTGGCATACGCAGTTCGCGCTGCAAGTATGAAGGAACAAACGCAGATAAGTGAACTTTTTGTGGCAAACATTGATCGGTTAAACCCATAACCCATAGGCTATCAAATTCACATCCAGATGCTTCCAAAAGACCAGAAATTTGAATTGGCGCGTTGTTTTTTTGGGCCTGAAAAATGGTGTGGTGAGTTAAATCGTGTAATGCTTCAAGTGCTTCAGCCTTAGTGAAACAAGTATTGAGCACAGTCAGTTGTCTCAACTCATCAAAAAGAGTGATGAAACGATTGAGACATTGATAATTTTCTGAGGTAAGCCCATAGTCACCTGGGAATCCTAATGCTTTTAAGCGATCTTGAAACAGACATGCCCATTCTTGGGGGGTAGCCGTTGATGGATAGGGGGTTAGAAGACTTAATAATTTGGAAAGTTGCGGGGTATAAAAATGGAGATCCTCTATAAAATTCTTTAATAGAATCAAATGTTTTTCAAGTAACGTACTCTTTTGCAGATATTCAGCTCGCTCAATGAACTCTTCTTTAGAATGGCCAAGATAAGGAGATTGGAGAAGCAGGCTTGCTTGATGTTGGGTTAAAGTAAAATCATCTAAATTGAGCCAACATAAGGCATGAGCAACTAAGGGAAAATCACTTATAGGTTGGCCTAAGGAAATATTAAAGAGTGTTGGCTCAAAATGATGCGCTAATATTCTCTGTAATAAGTTTGATTCTTGTTCTAAATTAGGTACTACTACTCCTATACGATGATGACCTTCTTGTATTTTTAAATGTAACCACAACATTAATTGCTGATATTCTTCTTTATCGTCTTGGGCTGCCAGCGTTTCAGTCTTAGATAATTTTTCTTTTAAATCATATTGGTATTGGGTAATTCCTTGATTGATTAGTTGTTCTTGTAAGTACAATTGTTGGGGAGTAAAGTCATCAAAACATACCCAAACAACCGAATCAGAAAACAAAGAGCATTGGGCATTGAGTAGGTGAGGGATTAATTGATATTCAGTAATCAAATGTTGTTGCTCTAATTGTTTCTCAAAAATAAGCCACCACTGCTGAAATTGGCGTGTTTGAGCAGTATAGATAAATTTTGGATTTTCGGGGTTAATTTGCCATTGTTGACAATACTCCCAAGCAGTGATTACCGATTTAAGTAAGCCTTCGCTATAGGTGATAGATGGTTCTGATTTAATGATCTTACGCCATAAATATTGGCACTGGGCCTCATTTAATAATAGAGGATAGGAGCCATTGGGATGAATAAAATTAAGTTGCTCGTAGGCTTTGATGAGTGCAGTTCGATAAGGCATGCATTTAGGTTTATCTACAGTTTGACGATTACAATGAGTAAAATATTGTTGGATTATGGATTCATTCAGTCGGTTATTAGGGGTGAGGACAATTGCTCCGTGAGCTAAAAGAAAAAAAAGTTGCTCTTTATTGCTGAAAGTATGAAGGAGCATAAATATCCAAAAATAAGGTAAGAACTCAACCCCATTCGGGAAACGGCCATATTTGGCTCATCTTGCGAGAAAATTTTGTTAACCAATGCTCACATACTGATGTATGCTGCGCTTGTTTATCAAAATTTTCTCGCAACCTGAGCTCAAATATAACCGGTTGTGCCAAATTTAATATAGGTACCTGAGCTATTACAAAATAAGATTATCTAAAAATACATTGGCTGATAATCGATGCAAAATGTTCTTATGAGATCTGAAAATATGAATTTTATATTAGTTGGGTACTCACTTCCTTAACATGATGATAGTTGTCAGGTGTTGGAGTACCCTTTCAAAGATGCCTCATTCTTAGGTTATTTTACTGAAGTTTTTTTCCGTTGCATAGTACGCTTTTTGGGTGCGGATTTTGCTTTGGCTTTATCTAATTTTCCTATATATCGAGGTAAGCGATGACTTCGTCGTTTATCTGTATGCAAGATTTGATAGACAAATAGGCCCCGTAAATACATAGAAGCAAGGCCTGCCGCAATAGCAAGTAAAAATCCGAACAGAATATAGCTGTAGCCTAATACCGTCAAATAAGAAAGAAAAAGATCCTGGAAATTGGTGATTTTTAGGATGGGTTTTTCTGATTCTTCGATAAAGTACATCAAGCCCAGATCAAAAAAAGGCAAGGAAATAAGAACCATGACAAAACCCAACATAAAGGTTTTAAGTTTATAAGGCTTGGGGCAATGGACGATAAGTTCACCAAATATTGCTCCAGTGATTGAAGCAACAATGACTCCTAGGACTATTGATTGGAACAGAGGTACAATCTCCATGATATTCATTGAGGTAAGCAATACGTCTATCAGTATGGTCCCAACAACAGAGAGTAATCCATAGTAAACAGCGGCGAGTAAACGCGGATTCGAAATAGTAAGTGCGGGATCTTCGTTTTTCATTTGAGCACTCCATAGCTACGCTTATATATGTATCATTTTAGTATAATTTTAAACTCTAGAATGCTTTTTTTATTGTTTATCACCTTTTATTTTGAATAACTTAGGTAAATTGTGTTTATGCAAAGTATTTAAGGTGTATCGACATAATAATTTGTATATACTAAGCCGTGTTGACAATTTATTTAAGTGACCTACTGTGTCTCGCTGTTTATGTGCGGGATGAAGATATTTGCATAATAAACATCATTATTATTTTAAATGGTCGAAGCTGGATATAATGCATAAAGGTGAATAAACGACGTAAATGTCAACGATACCTAACGAAAATAATTATAGATTGTGAATATGCAAAGACTTGGTCGTTTTATTTTAAAACTATTTGGTTGGAAAATTGTAGGTGAATTACCTAAGGATCAAAAATATCTGGTTGTTGTTGCTCCCCATACCAGTAATTGGGACTTCGCCGTTGGTTTATTTACACGCTTTGCAATCGGAGTTAAGATTAATTTTTTAGCTAAAGATCAGCTTTTCTTTTTTCCTTTAGGTCTTCTATTGAGGGTACTGGGAGGGGCGCCTGTTGATCGTTCCAAAAAAAATAAGACGGTTGATCAAGTAGTTGAAATATTTCGTTCTCGTGATGCGTTTAAGTTAGCGATTACTCCAGAGGGAACTCGTGGCCCAGTGACTCGTTGGAAAGAGGGGTTTTATCATATTGCGTGTCAAGCACAGTTACCTATAGTTATGGTAGGTCCTGATTATGCAACTAAAGAAGTTCGAATTCATGAAGCATTTCTTCCTTCAGGAGATATTAATAAAGATTTTCCAATGATTCTTGATTTTTTTAGAACGATAAAAGGGCGCTATTCCAAGGAAATCCCTGAGTATCATCCTAAAAAATAAGCAGAAACTATCTGCTTGATGGATTTATTTAACACCTTAACCTAGTATTTTTGAGAGGAGTATCCTCTATATTTGTGTCCATGGTACTTTTAAATTTACTGTCAAATGTCTTCCCAGCTTTTTCTTCAGCTTCCATTCGCACAGCATCAATAAATGGTTCTGAGTTTAATTGACGACAGTGATCTTTAATTTCAGATATTGAATCCAATCTGAATGCATTGCTCATCGCTAATCCTTGCCCAAAATAGGCATTGTGAATTTCTCGTTCAGATGTTGATTCTAACAATTGCGCTAAATGAAGTTGCTCCCAACATAATTTATAACATTCAGTGCGTTCCCTCTTAAAATTTAAGTGCTGATAAAATCCAGCAAGATAAAAATAGCCATTAGCGAGTAACAAACAGCCTGGTGTTTTGTGTTTTTGTATTTGAGAATTGATACGAGTCATAAACTCGTATAAAGTATTTACGTTTTCGATTTTGGGATTATTATTACAATTAATAATGAGAGAAGTCAAAATTTCCTGAGCAGCATAAAAGCAGTTAAATAGTGACAGAGAAAGAATAAGATAATTATTATAATTATTCTTGTCTGGGTTTTTGTTTTCTTGTAAAGATGCTAGATACAATACATACCCACAATAGAAATCAGCTTTTGATTGTGGCTCTGGGTTTCTGAATTGAAAAGCAAAATCTTTTTCTAAGCGCAGTTTATTAAATTTGTTGACCCAGAATGGTTGTAACTCAGGGCTATCAAGTTGCTTTTTGAGTTTGTCGCTACCAGTAGCTTTGAGTATTGCCAGATCAATTGCTTTTAACTTATAAAGTAACAGAGTCGCTTCATCAGTAATACCTTCTTCACGTATTAAATCTTCAATATCTTCAATATCTTTCGCAGAACCAGCCATAAACCTTCCTTTTACCGTATTAAAATACCATGATTGATTTTTTAAGTTTATTATTTTCTTGCCCAATTTCCACTTTATTGTGACGAGAGCCAAAAAAACCAAGCTCAGGACAAGACTTTGATAAAAAGCGCGGTGGCTGAATCTCGGCAAGCTCTCCTAAATTATTTGTTTGTGCTGTGGACAGCTCCTCTATCTCAAATAATTCATCGACTTCCTCTTTAGTTATTAAATCTTGGAGTCCTACATTTTCTAATAAATGATCTACTGCATTTTTGAGTGTAAATCGTTCTGTTAATAACTTTTGTGCTTCGACTACTGTTTTATAGTTATCGGAATTTTTGATATCTTCGCTGCATGCTAACTGATTTTCTTCTCGTGTAATGATTGAGTCTAAAATGTTTTGGGGATCTCTTGATTCTGGTTGCCGTTTATAGGCAGAATCTGGATTTTTGATAAGCCACTTAGGGAGCGGTTCTTTAGCATGTTCCTTGATGAAGTTTTTTTCCTTTTTTAATAAACTGTATTTCCCATAACGATACTTCCCAATATCAACCGCATTTCCATATTTACCCCCTTTAAGAAATATGTCATCAGTAACAGAACCAAATTTGGTATAAACGATGCCAACATCGAGTACACTGATAATAGCGGAGCCATTATTTCTCATACCCATATCATCCATTCGGCACACATATTTACAGTTTTGCTTTAAAGCCAGTAATTCATGCGCCTCACACCAAGGATATATTTCTATATATGGATTATTAAGAATAGCTCCTTCTTTAACTTGTTGATTTAATTCCTTAACCAAATTTTTCCAATAATCCCGGCGTTGATTGTTAGTAAATTTACTGTCATAGGCATATCCTACTTGATAATTTTCAACAGCAATGCTTCCAAAACGTTCAACCACTATTTGTTGCATTAATTCTTTATCTTGTGGATCGCCTGCTAATTTTACAATAGGTATTTGCGGTATCTTTTTTCCAATACTTGATAAGTTTCGTTTTATGAGCTGGGCTAATTTTAGGGCCTCTTCAAATCCTTTGCCAGGACGAATGGTACCAAAAGATAAGATATTAGGTTTTTTAGCCACTACATCTAAAGGATGGTCTGGGGCTGTGCTTAATTTTTGTGATGCAACAGTTAATCCAGATTTTCTTTTTAAATCATATTTTTTAACCGGATATTTATTTAAAATATAATCTTCCCCAACCTCTCTTATTTTTTTTGCAATACCAGTAGATTCGGTTGTGTTTCTCTTATCACAATCACCATACGTAGCAGCAATAATGGCATTATCTCTATCTGTTTCGTTAAAGAATTGCACGCTGTTTGCTTGGCGCATTAAGTCGTGGGTATATTGTTGTAAATAACGTCGCGTGTAATTTTGTTTATACTCATGAATCGTAATATTGACTTTGATCTTTGCTTCTTGAAATCTCTTGATATCTTCTGGAGTAATAAATACACCACAATCGGGTGGGCGTATATGAATATCAAGGTGAGTATTCTCCCCAATTGGCTGCATGCTGGCAATCATATTTTTAATTACTTTAGGTTTAAGCGGATCACGTCGGTTTGCCTGATAAGCTAAATGAAATCCTTCACTTGCGGAAAGGGTTCTTTTGCCATAAAAACCACTCAATTTTTTATTCGCAGAAAGATAAGGTTCTTGTTGATTTAACATTAAGATTTGTAGTTCTGAAATTAACTTATCTCTATAGCTGTCTTTATTTGCAAAAATATCCTCGGTGTTTTCTAGTTTGTTTTTAACGCTTTTATAAGAACGAATCGCTTCGTCAACTGGATTTAATAAGGCCTTAATGAATTTTTGTTGATCATAAACTCCTTTAAACCCATCATTGAAAATCAGATTGATAAAGGCAGATTTATTTTGTAAGTCTTCTTCCTCGTTGATCGCTTTAAAGCTATTGGCATATCGTTCTGATACAGCAAGACGAATGCGATTAAGTTCTTCTAACTCAGAGATGATCTCTTCAAAAGATCCTTTCAATTCATTAAAAGCATAAAAGTTTCTAAATTTTTTATCACGCTCTAAATCATAGGGCAGAGTAGTACTATGGAAGTCATAGTTGTACTCTTTGATTCCAGTAAGTTTATCTGCTAATTTTTCCAACTCTTTTAAATTGACAGGGCCTGTAAAATGTTTTTTAAGTGCTAAAAAATTATCGAGGGCTTTTTTATGGCGAGCTAAAAAGTCTTTTTTGGTTAAATGAGATTCAATATATTCATTTAAGGAGCAATATTCTTTAATATTCTCTTTGTTTTCATTGTATAATTTAATTAACCGCGCTAACTTACTTCTTATTTTTTTAATTTTACTTAACTCATCGCTATTATCTTCTATGGCCTGTTCTAACTTGCTTTTTTTTGTTTTTAAGGAGTTAATTAGTGTATCGACGTTTGCTTCATCAAGTTGAATCGGTTTTTGAGAGTAAATATCCATTATAGTAAGTGACTGTAAGCTGTTATCATGCTTGACAAGAACTTTTGGAGTTCTGGGACTCACGGTTTTACTATTTACTTCTTGTGCTTCTTCCATTAATGAAAGAGCTTCTTTTAGCTTATAACCGCTTATTATTGTATTTTCATTGGCAACTGGCTGTAATACGGTCGCGCTTGGGATGCTTTCTTCTGGAATAGAAGTAGTTCCGGTCGGAAATGGAATGCGGTAATGGCCTTTATCTTTTTTTAACCAGGTGCAGGAGATGTCATCGTAATTTTCTGCGAAACCTGCTTCTAAAGAAGCCGCGTATTGTCCATCACCTGTTTTTGCGTCCTCGTCAAATGGGGCTGTTAGTAAGTATATCTTAGTCATAATTATTATAATACATTGTTACTATGGCAAATATAGTACGCTATTAACCTTAAATGGATATTAAAAGACATGGCTTTAGTCAATAAAAAAGCTCCATGTCTTTATAAAAACTTAGATTATATGTTTTGTCATTTTTAGCATTTTGAATGATTGGTCATTTGGAAGAACGAAATATTTTGGTTCTATCATTTGGTAACCACAAGCCTGGTAGAGTTTTGCGCCTGGTAAGGTAGCCATCATTTCAAATTTGGTAAACCCATGAGCCAAAGCTTGTTGTTCGCAATATTCTAAGAGCTTTCTTCCTAGTCCTTGGCGCGCATAATTAGGATGAACAAAAAATGCTCTAATTTTGGCATAGTCTTTCTGGGGATCTAAAAAACCTTCTTCACGAACTTTGCATTGATCACCGCCAAATAAAGTTTTTCGTTTACTCCATCCTCCGCATGCAATAAGCATCTCGTTTTTTTCGATAACATAATAAGTTTGATCGTTAATCAATTCCTTATCGACACCAAAAATGGCATGAATTGCGCCTTCGATTTCCGAGTTTGTATAGTCGCTATCGCTTAAAATTCTGGCTGAATGTTCAATAAGTTTATTTAATTGCATTATATCATCACTATGTGCTGGTCTTATCATGATTGTTCTCATTTTAATCCAATTGATCGGATGATTAATTTATCATGAAATAAAAATAAATAAATTTCTAATTTATTGTGTTTTTATTTCATTTTATAATTAAATTTTTATTTTTTAGGTAATATATGAAAAAGAACAAAGAGAATGAGTTGTCTGTAAATAAACATGAACCTACTCAAGCGGTATTTTTGGATAAAATAGATCGAAAAATTTTAAATCTTTTACAAAAAGACAATCAGATTACGAATCTTGCTTTAGCCGAAAAAATAGGCATTTCAGCACCTCCTTGTTTTAGGCGCGTAAAGCGATTACGGGATGAAGGCATTATTGTAAAAGATGTTTCTTTAGTGGATCCTTTTAAAGCAGGCCGAGGTCTCATTGTTTTTGCAAATATTACCTTGGAAAAACAAAGAGAGGATTTATTGGCTCATTTTGAGCGTAAAATGGCAGAGCAAGAAGAAGTAAAGCAATGCTACTTTGTTTCTGGGGAGACCGATTATTTATTAATCATTCATGTGGCAGATATGAATCATTATAATGAATTTGCACGTAAGGTATTTGCAAATGAAGCAAATATTAAAATGTTTCGTAGTAGTTTTTGTCTTAATCGCACGAAATACAATACCAATATTCAGTTTCCTGAGGATTAAACAAGAACTTAATCCCCCACTATTCATCTCCATAATTAACGTGAGTTCGCCATAAAAAATAAATTTATTTTTTATGGCGAACTCACGTTAATTAAAGACTTTATTTGGCACCTATTGCGCGAACGCTTACATTAGCTCACAAATGAAATTAAAATTCTATCATAATGATAAAATATTGATCAATTAGTGTATAATATATATATATCATGTGGTAAGAGTTGTAAAATGAAAGAAAAGAAACCTTCTGAAACCCTCAATAATATTTCTACTCCTTCTCATAATTTTCTAAAAAGGTTTCAATCACCGGAAACTACGGCAAAAGAGTTCCTATACATCATAGAACAATGTGAGATTTATAAGAATGACTTGGAAACATTAACAGATCAAAAAAAATTTTTTGTTAATAGTCCAAGCGTTATTCGCAAAAGGGAGTTAATGTCTCAAACAGTAGTTGATAATCTTTTACCAGATACAATGTCGGTTAGTGAATTAAAAAATATCATTCCTACCGTATTAGAAGAGATACAAATTGAAAGAGAAAAATTCAATAAGTTGATAGAAAGGGACAAGGAACTGGCCGACTGTGCGAAGAGAATCAAAATTCTTGAAGAAAAATATGAGCCTAAAGTCATTGAATTAAAGGATGTGGACAAAAAAGTAATAGAAACAGAAGGTACGAATGAGATATTAGAAGAGCTCCAAAAGGAAAAACAAAGATATGTTGAACTGAAAAAACAATATGATAATGATGAGATAGAAAAAAAATTATCTGAAGTTAATCGAAAAATCATTAACATAGAATTCAAATTAAATAGCATAAATCATTGTATTTCAGAAATTTACACCTATTTAATTGTCAATAAAAGAGATAAGTTTTTTGATATGTTAACAACGTATTACAACAGCATGGAGGGAAAAAAAGAGCCTCATAAAAAATTGATTTACACCATGTTGTATACACTACAAGTAGCTGAAAAGCTCGGTGAAAAATTTGGTTTTAACTATCAAGGACCAGCACATTTTAATAAATTATATTATGACTATAACCAAGCTAGAGAAGAATATGAAAATAAAATCGGTACTCCTAAAAAAGAATCTACGGAAAAATTAGTACGCATTCTCGAGTCTTTTATGGATAATTATATAAAAGCAGGTGGTACAATTTCTGAATTAATAGAAAAGCTAAAACCGGTAGAACAATATTATGATATTCAAATAAATAGTAAAGGGGTATTAATAAAGTTAAAAGAAGACAATGCTCTCCTTACAACAAATCCAGTCGAAGTTTTAAACGCCTTATTTAAAAAATTTTACGAAGAAACAAAAATACAGTCTCGTTCAATGAAAGCATTAAAAAATGCCCTTGATGAACATGGGGTCACCTATGAAGTGCCAAATGATTGGTACAATTATATGGGCTGGAGTATTCCTCTTATTACGGATAAAAACTCCGTTATTATTAATTATGATGATAAAGCGTATGTAGAGTATCAAAAACAACAAGGAGAGCGAGAACATGCATTTTTTGATAAGGTGAAGCAGGAGTTAGAAAGTGCTCAAAATATTATTAAAATCTGTACAAATGAAAAAGAAATATTGAGACAGAAAAATATGGCAGATATTGTAACCAAATTATCAACTAATTTGGATGAAATTTGCCATGGAACGAAAAAACTTTTCACAAAAAAAATTAAAAATGATTTGGTTAGAAATGTATTAGACGTATCAATTGAATCCCTGAAAGATTTGAGCAGTAGATTTCCCCAAATAGAGGAACAAGAAATATTAGATGTCATTGCAAATATGAAAATGGGTTTAAAACTTGCAGAACAGAAATTAGCCCCAATAAAGATCAACGATGACAAAAAAATCGTTGAAAAAATCATTCATGAAACTTTAGATAATTTAAAAAAACAAATGGATGTTAACGTAGTAGGTGTCACCACTTACAAAGTTAATCCTAAAATTAAAGAGGCAATTGAATCCTATGGAATATCTACAAATTTAACAGAGAGTTCTAGTGAACGTGTGATAAGGCCAGAAGAACCTAAAATAAATAACGTAGAAGAGCGCTGGAATAATTGTAAAGGAAAG
Organism: Legionella cincinnatiensis; assembly: GCF_900452415.1. Taxonomy (NCBI): domain Bacteria; kingdom Pseudomonadati; phylum Pseudomonadota; class Gammaproteobacteria; order Legionellales; family Legionellaceae; genus Legionella; species Legionella cincinnatiensis. Next base: position 1,134,582 of record NZ_UGNX01000001.1, read on the forward strand.
ATGAATGTAAACTTAATAAGTCAGATAATGAATAATTTTGTAGAAGAATACTGTAAATATAAAGGATGGGTTAAAGGAGGAGCCAGCGTTGAGGAGCTTCAAAAAAAATTAGGACATTTAGATCAATATTTTGAAATAAAAGCAGTAGAAGGCAAAATACCCGAAATTGTATGTAAGCCACAGCTCAATACGGTTGATCCCAAAATACTCTTTAATGATATGTTTAAAAAGTTTTATAACGAAAGTGGCTATATGGGGTCACGCTCTACCGAATCGTTAAAAAAAGCTTTATCAAATAAAGAAATCACTTTTGTTGAATCTTCTAATTGGCCTTACAGAGCGATACCTGAGGTTACTGATGATAATAAGCGATTCAAATCAGTCGAGCCATATCAAGTTGTTAACGAAAGCCAGCCGTCTATAACGCCTAATTTTGGCAGTCCTAAAAATTAAAAATATAAGGATAATAGTAAGTAAGCGTTCAAGGGAATGTTTATTTCGTCTTTGGAGCAGTAAAATACTTTACTTGGAAAAATAAATATTCTTTTCGTTATTGTTTTGTGAGATAGCTCCGTGATTGTTCAGAAGTTCAGATATTTTTTTCTCACTAAATATCTAACGGAGTACATAGATCATCAATCTCTTTGATCTTGATATCTTGGTTTAAAAGCCATGCTACAAGATTTAGGTTTCCAGATTTAACAGCGTAGTGAAGTACGGTGCATTTTTTATTATCTTTTACAGTAATGTCAGCACCGAACAAATAGTCCTTGTGTTTTGTACTTTATCGCTATCACATATGTGATAGCGATTATTCTTTAGGCAAATTTAATTCGTGAAGTTTGCACTATTAAGCGAACGATTTCTATTTTTTCAATATGGCTTTTCCGGCATAGGGTAATGCCGCAACCTCATTAATACGTAGGAGTTGATTGTATTTGGCAATACGGTCAGTACGACAAAGTGATCCTGTTTTTATTTGACCACAACCCGTGGCTACTGCCAAATCGGCAATAAAGGTGTCTTCTGTTTCTCCTGAACGATGTGACATAACACAACGATATCCATTTTGGTGGGCTAATTGGATCGTTTGTCGCGTTTCGCTTAGGGTCCCTATCTGATTGACTTTAATGAGAATCGCATTGGCTACTTTTTGGGTGATGCCTTCTTGCAGAATTTTAGGGTTAGTTACAAATATATCATCACCGACTAATTGAATTTTATCGCCTAATTGCTCGGTTAAATGCTTCCATCCGGCCCAATCTTTTTCATCCAAACCATCCTCAATACTCACTATAGGGTAATTAGCAACCAGATTTGCATAGTAATCAATAAGTTGTATTGAAGTGAATTTTTGATCTTCTGAAACCATATGATACATTCCTTGTTCATAGAGTTCTGAAGCGGCGACATCTAGAGCAAGTACTATCTCATCTCTTAATTTAAAGCCAGCTTTATCAATTGCTTCACAAAGCAGATCGAGTGCTTGACGATTGGAGCGAATATTAGGGGCAAAACCACCTTCATCGCCTACAGCAGTATTTAAACCTTGTTTTTTTAAAACGGCTTTTAAGCCATGAAAAATTTCCGCCCCCATTTGTAATGCGGTAGGGAAGTCAGGAGCTCCTACAGGCATGATCATAAATTCCTGAATATCCACATTGTTATCGGCATGTGCTCCTCCATTTAAAATATTCATCATAGGGACTGGCATGCACATTTTTTCACCTTGATTTAGGGCTGCATACAAGGGCAAGTTATGTACATTTGCTCGCGCTCTTGCCGCAGCAAGTGAGACCGCAAGAATGGCATTGGCACCTATATGGGATTTATTTTCTGTGCCATCTAATCGACATAATTGATTATCTAAAGCCTCTTGATCTTCAATAGAACAAAGATGTAAAGCTTGATTGATTTCATGATTTACATGCGCTACGGCCTGCTGTACTCCTTTACCATTATAACGTTTCGCGTCCTGATCTCGAAGTTCACAAGCTTCGCGACTTCCGGTTGAAGCACCAGAGGGAACGCTCGCTCTTCCTTGGGTACCATTTTTTAAAATAACATCTGCCTCAACAGTAGGATTCCCACGAGAATCTAAAATTTCGCGTGCTTGAATTTTGGTTATTTGCATGTTGTATCCCATTTGTGATTAAAGTTTTTTAGTATTGTTTTAGGTAAAACGTACTGCCCCAAGCTGTATTAACATTTGGACAAGAGGGCGTAAAGGCAATCCTAAAATGGTATCCTCACTCCCTTGAACCTCTTTAAATAACCATTTACCTTGAGTTTCATAGTGATAAGCACCACAACTATGATAAGGTTTTTCACTTTGCAGATAAGCTTCAATGGTTTGTTTGCTTAAATGGTGCATGGTTAAATAGGCTATTTCATGATGTTGCCAAAGTATTCTATTATTTTTGGCAATGCAAAGACACGCGATTTGTTGATGCGTTTTGCCGCTTAATAAACGTAAATGTTCGGTGGCTGTTTGGTGGTTTAGAGGTTTATTGAGAATTAATTTTCCAAATACGCACAGTTGATCTGCGGCAATAATAAAATCTTTTGGATGATATTGACTCACCTCTAAAGCTTTGTTTGCTGCCAAAGTGTAACCCAAATTAAGATTATTTTCCGAATCAAAGGTTGCTTTAATCGCTTCTTCATCACAATGGGCGGGGATTACCGAGAGTTCAATGCCAAGAGATTGCAGTAATTTTAGACGAATTTCTGAGGCTGATGCGAGAACAATCGATTCTTGTTGTAACAACTTAGACATAAATAGCCACCAACGCCATCAGTGAAAAGCCTATAATTACAAAACTAAAATCTTTAAGATTGCAGCAACGCTCTACTAGCACACATCGCTCCAAACCATGCAGTGTCCCTAAGTAAAGAAATGTCCCTGCAGAGGCAGCAATTAAAATCGGATCAAATAAGGAGTTGGTTTCTACCCCTTGACCAAAATACCAACCTAAATAAATGCCTAGAGGCGTCATAAAGCTGAATAAAAGAAAAAAGAGGAGGCTTGTATTCATGTTCATTGAGCTTTTATTTAATTGTACTGCGATTGCAAAACTTTCTGCCCACTTATGAGTAATTATGGCGAGAAAAATCATAATGATCATCGAATTATGGTGCGCTATCCCTAGTGCAGCTCCAAGCATAATTGAGTGCACGGAGAGCATTCCCCATGCTAAAATCGCGAATGCCGGATGTGTTGCACTATTATGATGATAAAGTTCTTTACCCAGATGTTCAAACCATAGAAAAATGAGAAATACAGTACCGGTGATAATAAAAGCAAAAGGATAGTCATAACCCATTTTAATGAATAAAGCATTTGCGTCAGGAAGCATATGTAATAATCCAGCGCCTAAGAATACTCCTGTAGCTAATGTTTCTCCAATAGGAAAATCAATATGCTTATCATCTTTAATTCGTTTTCTAAAGGGATACCAGCCTGCCATTAAAATAACTATAAAAATGGAAAAGGCAAAAAATATTTTTAAACTGGTAGCTGATACCATTACTTATCCTATTGCTCTATCTAAGAAAAGAAATACAACCTGAACACAAAGTAAAAGCAGTGTCCACTAATCTTCACAGCATTTCAGGCTACATCAAGCCAAACACAATAGTTTAGTTGTGATGCATGATCTCATGCAAGCTAAATAAACGAACTTCTACAATATCCGTTTGTAATTTCAATGCTAATAGGGCTCGTGCATGTAATTCTTGCCATTGAGTAAAGTGTTTCTCACAAATCATATCTATCTCGAGCTTCCCATCGAGGTAGTGCAAATTCCAAAATAATATTTGGGGAAAATCAAGGCGAATTTCATGGAGTAACTGCTCGTATAATACTTTTCTGCTAGGCAGATGCAACGAAGGACAAAAGCGTTCATCGTCTTCTGGATCAACATGCACTATGACATCTTTAACACTTTCAATTTGCTCCATTAATGCATGATGTACATGCTGGGCAATATAATGTCCTTCAGAGACTGATATTTTAGGCGATACTAAAATGTGTACATCAATTAATACATTTTCACCCATAGAGCGGCTGCGTAATTGATGTATCTTTTCAACTCCATCCACATTTTGGATTACTTGCTCAATTTGTGCCAGTAACTCTGCGCTGACGGCTGTATCCACTAATTCTTTAACGCTATTCCAAGCGTAGTCACAACCCATTTTAATAATCATAAGACCAACAATTATGGCAGCTATGGCATCTAGGGAACTAAACCCCCATATACTGCCAATTAATCCTATCAAAACAACAAGAGAAGATGCAGCATCGGAACGATGATGCCAGGCATTGGCAGTAATTAATTTGGAGTTGATACGTTTTCCAATGTATAAAGTGTAATGAAATAAAAGTTCATTACTCATAATCGAAATGCAAATCACTGGAAGTGATAACCAATTAGGTTTGATATAATCCGATTTGAGCAGGTCATATAATGAATCCCAGGCGATTCCAACACCTGCCAAAATAAGCAAAAGAGCCAATAATAAAGTTGCCGCTGTTTCGATACGCTGATGTCCATAAGGATGGCTGGCATCTGCATCAAGACTCCCATATTTAGAGGCAAATAAAACCATTGCATCGGTTATGAGATCAGAAAAGGAATGAACTCCATCAGCTACTAATGCATGGGAGTGGAAGAAATATCCACCAATAAGTTTAACCATGCCAAGAAGGGCATTTGCAATAGCACCTAAAAGGGTTACTTTTTTTGCTTGCTGGTATCTGTCATGTTGAATCATTTTAAATTTAACTAATCTGAGTTTGATGTAAAAATAAGTTAATTGCTTCTGTCAAACTGTTTTTATTTGGAACTGGACCCCGTGTCAATATAGTTCACTATAACTCAGTGTGATGACAATATAATCATATTGCGTTAATTTTGTTTAAATACAGTCATTTTTATCGATATTTAAACATGGTTAGAAATTTTTTTGTATCTCTTGACTGCAAGTTTCGCAAGAGAGCAATTTTTTAGAAACCCGTTGATAAGTTTTAAAGCAGATACAGAGCAAACAGATTCCACAAGATGTTAAACGTTCTGTGCACAGGATTATCCACAGATTTTGTGGATAAATGATTTTGAAAATAGAAGATAAATGATTTATAACCTTTATAAAATAAGAGTTTTTGAATAAAAGAGCGAGTTAATTTTTGTTCAAGCTGTTTGCTCAAAAAAGTTATCCACAGGAAAGGAGGAAGAATTGAAGAAATACGCCTCGGTATATTAACAAAGAAAAAAATAAAAAACAGTCTTGACTGAGACATATTTAAAAATATTTCATCCTTGCAGAAATTGTTCAAAATTACCTAACCAACGTTGAGTGATGTCACGAGCGATTTCTGGAGTATTGTGTACTAGTTTTTGAGCGAAGGGAGGTAAAAGGGGCAGCAAAGAATGATCCCGTTGGATGTCTGCGATTTTAAATTGACGATAACCCGTTTGTTTTGTTCCTAAAATTTCACCTGCCCCTCTTAATTCCAAATCTTTCTCAGCAATAATAAATCCATCATTAGTTGCCCGCATGATTTTTAAACGTTCAGTACTATGCTGTGATAAAGGAGACTGATAAAGTAAAAGACAATGAGATTGAGTGCTTCCTCTTCCTACACGACCGCGTAATTGATGGAGTTGTGATAAACCCAAACGCTCAGCATTTTCGATGATCATTAAGCTTGCATTGGGGACATCAACTCCAACTTCAATGACAGTGGTGGCTACCAGCAAATTGATTTCACCATTTTTAAATGCAGCCATAGTTGCTTCTTTTTCTAATGGTTTCATACGCCCATGGATCAGACCTATTCGGGCGGTAGGAAGTTGTTCTTGTAATGAGCGAGCTGTTTCTGTAGCAGCCATGCATTGCAATTTTTCGGATTCTTCAATAAGAGTGCATACCCAGTAGATTTGTCGGCCACTAGAAAGTGCAACGAGTAATCGTTCAATAACTGCTTCCCGCTTATTTTGGTTTAATACAGCAGTTGTAATAGGTAGACGTCCAGGAGGTAATTCATCGATAATGGAAATATCCAGATGCGCTAAATAGCTCATGGAAAGTGTTCTTGGAATAGGAGTAGCAGTCATCAGTAGTTGATGGGGAATCAACTGCGCGTGTTGTCCTTTTTGCTGTAAAAGTAATCGTTGTTCCACACCAAATCGATGTTGTTCATCAATAATGACTAAGCCTAGGCAAGAAAAATGGACGGCCTCTTGAAATAATGCATGAGTACCAATAATGAGCTGGCAGCTGTTGTCTGCAAGAGCAGTAAATGCTTGGCCTCTTTCGCTCATTTTCATTTTTCCACTCAATCTTAATAGTTTAATGCCCAAAGGTTCAAGCCAACGAATCAGATTGTTGGCATGTTGTTCGCTTAATAAATCAGTAGGCGCCATAAAAGCAACTTGTTGACCATTGGCGATGGCTTGTAATGCTGCAAGCGCCGCAATAATTGTTTTTCCTGCACCAACATCGCCTTGCACTAAACGTAGCATTGGTTTTGTTTGCATTAAATCCAAACTGATTTCTTCGGCTACTCTTTGTTGTGCTTGAGTCAGAGTAAAAGGAAGAGCACTGAGAAATTTATTGTTTAAGTGATGATCTCTAGGTAATGGAGTCGCATGTAAGGTGCTACGTGATTCTCTGGCAAATTGCATGCTTAATCGTTGTGCTAATAATTCATCAAAAGCTAATCGTTTCAATGCCGGATGCTGCCCGCTCTCAAGAGCTTGTAGTGAGATATCAGGGGGAGGGCTATGCAGTAATTGAATCGCCTCTCCGAAAGGATAAAAATTATTTGCTTTTAATTCTGCTTCACTCATCCATTCTAATTGTTGTAACTCATGTTCACAGCTTTTTAAGGCGATGAGGACTAATTGCCTTAACCGAGTTTGGCTTAAGCCTTGAGTACTTGGATAAATAGGAGTTAATGTTTCATGAACACGGCATTCATTTTTATCTTCTAGTAATTGATATTCAGGATGAGTCATCGTCCACGTATTGTTGAATTCACGCACCTCGCCAAAAGCATGAATCATCACACTGTTATTTAAATTTTTAATTTGATTTTTGTTAAAATGAAAAAACTGGAGCTTTATGACACCTGTTTTGTCTTGAACATAGCAATGTAACATAGCTCGTTTGCCTGGTTTAATTTCAGTTTTGCATACTTCACCAGCAATGACACACCAAGTGTTGGGTTGTAAATCTTGAATGGGAGTAATTCGAGTTCTATCCTGGTAGCGATAAGGCAGGTGAAAAAGCAGATCATGTACGGAATGGATACCGCATTTAGCTAGTTTCTCTGCAAGTGTAGGGCCGATACCCGTTAATGATTCACAAGAATTAGATAACACAGGATTACGAATGTTAAAAGTTATATTTAAGTGTACCGCATAGTTTATGAGCTAACAATTTGAAGTTCTTAAGATTTAACTGGTACCTATATGAAGTATATTAAAACCTTTTCATAGAGTACAAAAAAGCGCATAATAACATCATTTTTTTGATGGAAAATTAGGTACCATGAAACATACGGTAGAGCAGCTTTTAAAACACGCTTTAATTTCATTACAAAAATCGGGAGAAATGCCTGGCAATTTGGATGTTGAAATTAAGGTTGATCGTGCAAAAGACTCAGCTCATGGAGATTATGCGAGTAATCTAGCTTTAATTTTAGCAAAGCCTTGCCGCCAATCTCCACGTAAAATAGCAGAGCTTTTAGTCAAAGCGATTCCTGTTGATCCTGTTGTGGAAAAGGTAGAAATCGCTGGAGCAGGATTTATTAATTTTTTTATACACAGTAATTCTCGTTCACAAATTATCGCTGAAGCATTGGAAAAAGGTAATCGTTTCGGTTGCAGTACTATTGGCAAAAATCAAAAAGTATTGGTTGAATTTGTTTCTGCCAATCCTACAGGACCTTTACATGTAGGGCATGGCAGAGGGGCAGCATTTGGCGCTACATTAGGAAATGTTCTCAAAGCAGCAGGCTATGATGTTACTTTAGAATATTATGTCAATGATGCTGGACGGCAAATGAATATCCTTGCTGCTAGTGTGTGGTTACGTTATCTGGAGCTTTCTGGTGAACCCGTAGTGATTCCAGCTAATGCTTATAAAGGTGATTATGTTTCTGAAATCGCACAAGAGCTATGGCTAAAGCATCATAGAGAATATGTTCATCCTTGGGCTATAGTTATCGAGGGGCTACCGCTTGATGAACCGCATGGTGGTGATAAAGAAATTTATATTGATGCTTTAGTAGAGCGCATGAAAATGCTTTTGACCATGCCTGTTTTTTCCTTATTTCATCAACATGCTCTAAATACGGTTTTAAAGGATATCCAAGACGATCTTGCTGAATTTGGGGTGAACTACGACAGCTGGTTTTCAGAGCAATCATTATTTGAAGATGGATCAATTCAAAAAGGTATTCAAGCACTAAAGAATGGTGGCCATACTTTCGAAAAGGAAGGAGCCCTTTGGTTCAGAGCTACTGATTTTGGTGATGAAAAAGACCGTGTTTTGGTTCGTGCTAATGGTCATACTACTTATTTTGCTTCAGATGTAGCTTATCATTGGAATAAATATGATAGAGGTTATGATCGTATCATTGATATTTTTGGTGCCGATCATCATGGTTATATCACGCGTTTACGTGCTGTTGTTAAAGCTTTAGGACACGATGAGCGGACGCTTGATGTGCTCTTAGTTCAATTTGCTATTTTGTATCGTGGGGTTGAACGAGTACAAATGTCGACCCGAAGTGGATCTTTTGTTACTTTAAGGGAATTACGTCAAGAAGTAGGTAATGATGCAGCTCGTTTTTTTTATGTAGCCCGTAAATCAGAACAACATATGGATTTTGATTTAGATTTAGCTAAATCAGAGTCTAGTGATAATCCGGTTTATTATATTCAATATGCACATGCAAGAATATGCTCTGTATTAAGGCAATTGAAGGAAAGAGGGTTATTTTGGGATAAATCAGTGGGACTTAAGCATCTTGACTTATTAGAGCAAGAGCATGAAACTCATTTGATTTCGTTAATAAGTCGTTATCCTGAAGTTGTGGAATTAGCTGCTATGCATTGCGAACCTCACCAAGTAGCTTACTATTTGCGGGAAGTAGCCAATGGATTGCATAGCTATTATAATGCAGTTCCACTTCTGTGTGAGCAAGAACAATTACGATGTGCTCGTCTTTGTTTGCTCGAAGCAGTGCGTCAGGTAATATACAATGGGTTAGGTTTATTGGGCGTCTCCGCTCCTGAGAGTATGTGATGGCAAGAGAATATAATAATAAACGTTCTTCAAGATCGCGCGGTGGTGCATCGCACCATTTTTTATTGATTACGGTTATTTTTTTATTAGGTTATTTGGCCGCTTCTTTTTTTAATTTGGACACCATAATGCATTGGGTAAATACCCAAGTATTGGCTCATCATGATGCCAAAAAAGAATCAGCTAAACCTGAAACACCACAACAGGCAGTGATTCCTCCTAAACCAAAGTTTGAGTTTTATACATTACTTGCTAATGAAAAAACTTCTGGATCACAACCTAATAAGGCAACAACAGTCGTTCAATCTGCCTCTACCGCAAGTATAAATACGACAACAGCTGCTCAAGCTACTGCCGCTGCAAATGCAAATACTGCAGTTACGGCGGTCGTTGCAGCGTCTACAACTGCTCCTGTTTCAAATGCGGTTACAGCAGCATCTACATCGCCACAAGTAAAGCCGAACTCCTCTCAAGCACAACAACCTGCAGCTCCTGCGAGAGCCATTGCAACTAAAACTACTTCTGTTGCTGGTGGAGGAAACTATTTAGTGCAAGTCGCTTCATTCAAAGCTCGGCAAGATGCAGAGCACATGAAAGGGACATTGATTCTCAAAGGGTTTAGTGTGTATATAATTCCAGTGAGTCATCCTACTAAAGGTAATTGGTTTCGAGTGGTAGTTGGCCCCTATTCTAATCGGGGACTTGCGCAACAGGCACAGATCAATTTAGCGAAAAATGAACGTCTGAATGGGATGATTACTACGGGTGGGTAAAAATAAATCTACCAAAGTAAAAGTTATATTTGCCGTATTTTGAACGAAAATCGCTCCGAAGAATACGTCCAGAGCCACCCGTATATTGTGCCTGGGGCAGCACAGCGAAACCCGGGTTCTGCTCCAGGCTACAAAGCATCCAAACAATGTGAAAGACCCTCTCATGACTTGTTACAGCTTATGGATATGATGGACGAGTCCTTCGGAGCAACCTGTGCTCGAGCTGAAATACTGGTGCAATAACGCAACACATGGTTCTTTTAAGGACTTGTAATCGCAATGAGTTGCAACTGTCCATCCTCAAGATGGACATGCCTTCTTTTTTGTTTACCTACCAAAAAGCTTGATTCCTTCCAGGAGTCCTGGATGGAGCATTTGCTCAAAACCTGGTGCCAACTGTTCCAACTTTTCTTTATTCTTGGCCACAAAAAAGGAAGTGGTATAAAACAAGGAGGGGACAGATATCTTAAATCCAAAACGCGCGTACACATTCGCATCCGCTCTACTTACAGTCGGATTTAATTTTCGATTTTTATCATTAACCAAAATAATTTGTCCAGCACAAGGATAGCGCCTTTGAATGGCTTTAAGTTGTTCGGAACTCATTTGATCTAATTCTTCAACTGATAAAGACACGGTCGCAACATTTTTGGGGATTGCTTTAAAAATAAGCGTTAATTCTTCTGCACTCTTTTTCCAAAATCCATTTCTCTTTAAGTCAAGCGAAGTTACTCCGTGTGGAATAGCAGCAAAGGCTTGAGCCAATTCTGCTCCTGATTTTTTGCACAGGTCATTCCAGCTTAAATCAAGTGTACTAACCCCGTGTGGAATAGCAGCAAAGGCTTGAGCCAATTCTGCTCCTGATTTTTTGCACAGGTCATTCCAGTTTAAAACAAGTGTACTCACTCCTTGTGGAATAGTAGCAAAGGCTTGAGCTAATTGTGTTCCTGATTTTTTATAAAGCTCATTCCCACTTAAATCAAGAGTATTCACCCATTGTGGAATGGCTGCAAAGACTTGAGCTAATTCTGCTCCTGATTTTTGATAAAGATGATTGTCTCTTAAATTAAGTGTGGTCACCCCTGGTGGAATGGCTGCAAAAGCTTGAGCTAATTCTACAACTGATTTTTTGGAAAGGTGATTCGCACGTAAGATAAGTGTGGTTACCCATTGTGGAATAGCGGCAAAGGTTTGCGCTAATTCTCCACCTGATTTTTTGTAAAGGTAATTCAGTCTTAAATCCAGTGTGGTCACCCCTGCTGGAATGGCAGCAAAAGCTTCAGCCAATTCTGCACCTGATTTGTGGTAAAGGGAATTCCGTCTTAAATCAAGGGTGGTTACTCCTTGGGAAATAGAAGCAAAGACTTGAGCTAATTCTGCTCCTGATTTTTGGTCAAGGCCATTCCCGCTTAAATCAAGTGTACTCACCCATTTTGGAATGGCTGCAAAGGCTTGAGCTAATTCTGCTTCTGATTTTTTGTAAAGCTCATTTCCACTTAAATCAAGCCAGGTCACTCCTTGTGGAATAGCAGCAAAGGCTTGAGCCAATTCTACTCCTGATTTTTTGTAAAGGTCATTTCTGCCTAAATTAAGCCGGGTTATCCCTTGTGGAATAGCAGCAAAGGCCTGTGTTATTTCATTCTCAGACATGGATCCAAGGGATCTTATGATGAAAATCATTTCTATTCTCCAGTAGAATTTATTCATTAATGTTTTTAATGCTAAAAATTAAGTAGATCTTTAGCTAATTGAGATAAGACATACTGAAAAAATGAATCAAGAAACGGATAGCATCTTTTCGCTGACATAAAGTACATGAAAGCCTTTTCCTGATTTTAGAATCAGTGAACAAGAACCTTCTGTGTATGCTTTATCTCAGCAACCAACCCGTTTACTCATGAAAACTAGGTAGAGTACCAGTCCTCTTCGCTATCCTTAAGGAGAAGATAAGTTGCTGTGATTTAAAGAGATCTGAGTGATCCACTTAAATCTTAGGAGAGTATTATATCATAAATGCTATTGAATTCATTAATTAATCAATTTGTTTTGTTAATGCGCGATAAATGAGGATAATAGATGTATTCAATTTTGGGTTTGTACAAGAAGAGCGAGCTGAACTTGGCTATCAAGCAAAGTCGCTTTTTATACTTTCGTTAGTTTCATTAACGACGTACAATCACTTGAATATTTGCTGCATTTTTTATCGCATGAGGTTTACTTACGCCTATAGTAAGGTGTGTTATTTTAAATTGTTCTTTAATTAGGTTGGCTACTTCATTGGCAACTGTTTCAATTAATTGAAATGATTTTGATTCTACGTAAAGGGTAACTTGCTCACAAAGGGCTGCATAATCTATGGTCTTGGTTAAATCTTCTCCACAATCACTGAAATCGGTATCAATGCTGATATCAATTAATAAGGATTGATTAATACGTTGTTCCCAGTCATAGACGCCTATTTTTGTACTGACGTTGAGGGCTTTTATGTTTAATGTATCCATTTTTTTGTAAAAGTAATTTTTTTATATTTTATCTAAATTAATAGTTCTCTGTATAGAGTTGCTTTGATTTATTCTAGGAATAGATTAACAAGGATCTCAACAAAACGCACTTTATTTAGTGCAGTGCTGGGACTAATTCATCAGTTTCAAGAAGGGATTCGTTTTCATTTTTAGGGACACTGGGATTGGGTGAAAGTTTCACGGCTTTATCATTCAGAGTTTCCAATCACTTTTTTTAATCTTCCTGTATTCTTAGGGTAACCCTTACCACTAGACAACAATGAATTTTGAACTAATCCCATAATAAATTTCTATAATAGATACGAGATTGCGCATTGTGTTCTTAGTTTCATCCATAATCAATTACGATCCATTTCGTAATTTGGAATAGAGCAGAATAAGTATGCTACTATTACGTCATTTTTAGGATATTGAGGCAAATAATGTACGATCTAAATCAATCTTTGTTTCTACGTGCTTTAAGACGTCAGCCGGTAGAGAGAACTCCAGTATGGATAATGCGTCAAGCGGGTCGTTATTTACCTGAATATCGGCAGACAAGAGCTCAAGCGGGTGATTTTTTAAGTCTGTGTAAAAATCCAGAACTTGCCTGTGAAGTGACTTTGCAACCTTTACGTCGTTTTTCTTTAGATGCTGCTATTCTATTTTCTGATATTTTGACTATTCCTGATGCTATGGGCTTGGGTTTGTATTTTGCTGAAGGAGAGGGACCGTGTTTTGAGCGTCCTATTCGAGACATCCAAGCAATTACTCATCTTCCAGTCCCTGATTTAGATTCTTTAGCGTATGTGATGAATGCAGTACGTTTAATTCGTAAAGAAATGCCACAAGAGTTGCCTTTGATTGGTTTTGCAGGTAGTCCTTGGACTTTAGCGTGTTATATGGTTGAAGGCAGGAGCAGTCGGGATTTTAAACGTATTTCGCATTTAATCTATACCAACAGCGAAGCAGCACATCAGCTATTACATAAATTAGCACTATCAGTAGCAGATTATCTTTGTGAACAAATTAAGGCGGGGGTTAATGCGGTGATGCTTTTTGATACCTGGGGAGGAATCTTAACCCCAGAAAATTATCAAAATTTCTCTTTGCATTATATGCAGCACATCGTGCAACAAATAAAAAGTCATTTTCCTGATGTCCCGGTGATTTTGTTTACTAAAGGTGGTGGACAGTGGTTGGAAAAAATGCTTATTACCGGTTGTGATGCTTTAGGTGTCGATTGGACTTGTGAGTTGAGCGAAGCACGACGAAGAGTTGGTGATAAAGTAGCGTTACAAGGAAATTTAGAGCCCTCAGTATTGCTCACTTCAAAGCAATGTATCCATGAGCAAGTCAAAAAAGTATTAGCTTCTTTTGGACATGGGAGCGGGCATGTATTTAATCTTGGGCATGGCATTACTCCTGATGTGCCACCAGAACATGTTGCGGCGATGATTGAGGCGGTTCATGAGTACAGTCCTCATTATCATCGTTAAGTAGACTGGAAATGTAAATGCCTGGATGACGCTCTCCCAAATGCTACTCCGCGCGGCATGGTTACAGATCCATCCTCCATCGCGAACCGTTCGGGCTGAGGAGGCGTTTATGCCGTCTCGAAGCTTTGGTCCAGAACTTGAAAATTCGTACTAAGGCTTCGAGACAGCGCTATGCGCTTCCTCAGCCCGAACGGCTCAAAGTAAAACCACGTTCTCTTATACGAAACTCACGTTCAGTTAAGGCCCGTGCCTACTTCCCGTGGCTTGTCCACGGGAGCCAAAGATCGAATAAAGAATCTATTTAGAGCCAGTCCCCATCTCAGCCTGAACGGGCCGAAGTAACCCACGTTGGCTTATACAAACTATGAGTATTAATCAATAGGATTCTAAATTTTGGGTGAGGGGGCTAGAGTTAATTGAATGTGATTTACGGATAAAGAATCTATTTAGAGTCACTCTCCATCTCGACTCGTTCGGGCTGAGGAAGCGCGTAGCGCTGTCTCGAAGCCATAGCACGAATTTTCAAGTTCTGTGTTAAGGCTTCGAGAGGGCATAAATGCCTCCTCAGCCCGAACGGGCCGAAGTAAACCCACCTTGGCTTATACAAAACTCACGTTAATTTAAGTCCACGCATTTAACTTTTTCTAAATTGTCGACTCAATTGAATTGCCATTTCTATTGATTGTTCGTAGTTTAAACGAGGATCAACCAGGCTATGGTATGCTGTTTTCAGATCGTCAGCGGCTAATCCACGAGCCCCGCCAATACATTCGGTAACATTATCACCAGTAAGCTCAAAATGAACACCGCCTAAGTAACTACCCATACTACGATGGATTTCCCACGCTTGTTTTAATTCCAAAAGAATATTATCAAAATGGCGCGTTTTAATACCATCAGAAGTAGTTTCTGTATTGCCATGCATTGGATCACAAGACCATGTTACGGGAATCTTTGTTTTCTGCACTGCATCTATAAGAGGAGGAAGTAGTTTTTCTATATGTCGAGCTCCCAAGCGGGTAAACAACAAAAGTCGTCCTTCTTCTCGTTGCGGATTAGCTCTATCTAACACTTCTTCCAACCATTCTGGAGTAGCTCCTGGACCAATTTTGATGCCAATAGGATTTTCAACACCTCGCAAAAACTCTAAATGAGCACTATCGATTTGTGCAGTGCGCATGCCTATCCAAGGCAAATGAGTGGAAAGGTTATACCATAGACCATCATCCATTTTTCGTGTTAGCGCTTGTTCATAATGCAAATGCAAGGCTTCATGAGAAGTATAAAAATCTACCTTAGATAAATTACTGGATTGTATTCCATCTATAGTATCTAAAAAATCCAAAGCATCACCTATAGATTTTACTATAGTTTGATATTCTTCTTTCTGTTTTGAATGTTCTACAAAACTTAAATCCCATTGTTGGGGATGATTAAGGCTCGCAAATCCACTATCAAGCAAACTACGAATATAATTTAAAGTAACTGCTGAGCAGTTGTAGGCCTGCAATAACAGTTTGGGATTGGGTTCTCTTGCTTCAGGAGTAAATTCAGGGGAATTGACAAGATCGCCACGATAGCTTGGTAAAGTAATACCATTAATCGTTTCGTAATCAGAAGAACGAGGCTTTGCATACTGTCCAGCAATTCGTCCAACGCGGATAATTGGTTTACGCAACCCATGTAATAAAATTAAACTCATTTGCAATATAATTTTTAACTTATTACTGATGATCTCTGCACGACAATCGTTAAATGACTCAGCACAATCACCACCTTGAAGAATAAATGCATCGCCACGCCCAGCACGAGCAATTTCTTTTTTTAAATTTTTAATTTCGCTACTCGTTACTAACGGGGGTAATAAGCTTAACTGCTCCACAACTTTATTTAATTTTTTTTCATCAGCATATGTTGCAGCCTGTAGGTATGAATATTGAAGCCAAGATATAGGCGACCACTTTTGCATAAATAAACCTGGTGATTTTTTTAAGTCTAAGTATGGAATAAATGAACATATACTGCAAGCAAACATTTTTAAGAAGTAAGGGCTTGAAATTTTATAATGCTGACCCCATTTCCATGATTCGCCTTAGTTAAAGTAGGTTCGTTATAAAGACAACGATATTTTGTATACCGCACTGCTTTTATTTAGAATTGGCATCCGTATCAATGCGACGCCCAGTTTTGCTAGGGAAGAGCGTTACGGGATAACGTGAATACATCAAAGATGACTTCTCTGTTTTTGATGTTGAATTACGTTAGTTAGGTCCGTTAAAACCTAACATTAATTTTCGAATACCAGAGAGATACAATGAATATGGAGTTTTATAATCCATTGACATTAATTCTGGTAAATCAGGAGTATTTACATGAGTAAGAAAGAAAAAAAAGATTGGCACAAATTTAAAGAAACACATTTAAATGAAGCACAGCACTCCCAAGATTCAGAAGAAGAGAGTCTTGAGGTAACTTTGGACTCACTTGAACCTCAAGAAGCGTCTTTAGAGCATCCAAATTATGCTGAATTGAGTGAAAAACTCACTCTTACAGAACAGCAAGCTCACGAGAATTGGGAAAAGGCAGTACGTGCTCAAGCTGAATTGGATAATTTTCGCCGTCGGGCGGAACGAGAAATTGCTAATGCCCATCGTTATGGCGTTGAGAAATTGATTTCTTCTTTATTGCCTGTAATTGACAGTTTAGAACAAGCCTTGCAATTGGCTATAAAGGCGGAAGATACATCAATGCGCGAAGGCTTGGAATTAACATTGAAACTTTTTGTTGATGCATTGCAAAAATTCGAAGTGCAACAAATTGATCCTATTGGTACTCCATTTGATCCTCAATTGCATGAGGCGATGTCGATGCAGAGTGCCCCTGATGCTGAACCAAATACAGTATTAGCTGTATTCCAAAAGGGTTACAAATTAAGCGATCGGGTGATTAGACCGGCACGCGTTGTTGTATCGAAAAAATAAATTGTGAGGTTAGTGGGTTGAAATTTGGCATGTGATACCCATATAAGAATTATTGCATAAAAAATTACTAATTGGAGCAAGAAATAGAATGGCAAAGATTATAGGAATAGACTTGGGTACCACCAACTCATGTGTTGCTGTAATGGAAGGTGATAAACCTAAGGTAATTGAAAACAGTGAAGGTCACCGTACTACTCCTTCCATTGTTGCTTTTACAGATGATGGTGAAGTATTGGTTGGACAATCTGCAAAACGTCAAGCAGTGACTAATCCAGATAGCACCTTGTTTGCAATTAAACGATTAATTGGTCGTCGATTTGATGATACGATTGTTCAAAAAGATATCAAAATGGTGCCTTACAAGATTATCAAAGCGGATAATGGTGATGCTTGGGTGCGGGTGAAAAATCAGGATAAAGCACCACCACAAATTTCTGCTGAAGTATTGCGTAAGATGAAAAAGACGGCAGAAGATTATCTCGGTGAAGAAGTAAAAGAAGCAGTGATTACAGTACCTGCTTACTTTAATGATTCACAACGACAAGCAACTAAAGATGCGGGTCGTATCGCTGGCCTTGAAGTAAAACGTATTATTAACGAACCTACTGCTGCGGCTCTTGCTTATGGTATGGACAAAAAACGCGGTGATTCAGTCATTGCAGTATATGACCTTGGCGGTGGTACTTTTGATATTTCTATCATTGAAATTGCTGAAGTTGATGGGGAACACCAATTTGAAGTATTAGCTACTAATGGTGATACTTTCTTAGGAGGTGAGGATTTTGATTTGGCATTGATTGATTACCTTGCTTCTGAATTCAAAAAAGATTCAGGTATTGATTTACATAATGACCCATTAGCATTGCAACGACTCAAAGATGCTGCTGAAAAAGCTAAAATTGAACTTTCTTCGGCACAACAAACAGATGTGAATTTGCCTTATATTACAGCAGATGCTTCTGGACCTAAACATTTAAACATCAAGTTGACTCGCGCTAAATTGGAATCTTTAGTTGAGAAATTGGTTGAGCGTACAATAGAGCCTTGCAAAACAGCACTAAAAGATGCAGGTTTAACTGTATCACAAATTAATGAAGTCATTTTAGTTGGTGGTCAAACACGTATGCCTTTAGTGCAAAAAACAGTAGAGGAGTTTTTTGGCAAAGAACCACGCAAAGATGTGAATCCTGATGAAGCAGTTGCTGTAGGTGCTGCGATTCAAGCTGCAGTATTATCTGGAGAAGTGAAAGATATTCTATTGCTTGACGTTACTCCTTTATCTTTAGGTATTGAAACAATGGGTGGTGTGATGACGAAACTCATTGAAAAAAATACGACTATTCCCACCAAAACAGCACAAGTATTCTCTACTGCAGATGACAATCAGACAGCAGTTACTGTGCACGTGTTGCAAGGGGAAAGGGAGCAAGCATCAGCGAATAAATCCTTGGGACGATTTGATTTAAGTGATATTCCTTCTGCGCCACGTGGGGTTCCACAAATCGAAGTTACTTTTGATATCGATGCGAATGGTATTCTTAATGTTTCTGCGAAAGATAAAGCTACAGGTAAGGCTCAATCAATTGTTATTAAGGCATCCAGTGGTTTGAGTGATGAAGAAGTCGAAGCTATGGTTAAGGATGCTAAATCACATGCAGAAGAAGATAAGAAGTTTAAGGAAATGGCGGATCTTCGAAACCAGGCAGATAGCTTAATTCACAGTTGTGAAAAATCGATGAAAGATCTAGCAACTGAGCTTACCGATGATGAGAAAAAAGGTATAGAAACTGCTATTGCTGAATTAAAAGAAGCAATTCAAGGCAGTGATAAAGCACAAATTGAAGACAAATTGAAAGTACTAAGTGATGCATCTGCAAAAATGGCTGAGCGAGTTTATGCTAAAAAAGCATCTGAAGGACAGGCAGGGCAGGGACAAGCACATCAGGAGCAAGCACAAACACAAGCACATGAATCAGCCAAGGCGGATGAAAGTGTTGTTGATGCTGAGTTTGAGGAAGTAAAAGACGATAAGAAGTAATTTGGTTCTATCGTAATATGATAGCCTGGGTATTCTAGCCTAGGTGAAGCAAAGCGTAACTTGAGAAATGAATGCTCATTTCTTGGGTTACGTTATTGTTGTGGTCATTATGTTTAAGAGCAATAATTTTTCTGTGCAGACAGAGGTCCACTGCTATTGGCTTAAGAGGCACACTCTCAGCCGACGTCCCGTGGCTTGTCCGCGGGACGTCGGAATAAAGATAGATTCTTTAAGTCAATGGTAGTGAGATGGAGGCCCCATTTTCTATGGTACATTGTGCTAACATTTATAAATGGGTTCCCGTTTTTTGTGTGGGAATGACTTTGACATAATGATAGAGACTTTATTGTTTCATGCTGTTAGAAAATCTAGACTATGAAGCCTATTAATTTTAAAATTTTGTGAGTGGTTATGGAAAAGCGGGATTATTATGAACTTTTAGAAGTAAGTCGAACTGCCAGTGATGCTGAAATTAAAAAAGCATATCGCAAGTTGGCAATGAAGTATCACCCAGATCGTAATCCTGGCGATTCTGAAGCAGAAGAAAAATTTAAAGAAATCCAGAGTGCTTACAACATCTTATCCGATTCACAAAAACGGGCTGCTTATGACCAATTCGGTCATGCGGGTGTTGATCCTTCTATGCGCGGTGGTCCTAGTGGATTTGGTGGTTTTGGTGACGTCTTTGAAGATATTTTTGAAAATATTTTTTCAGGTGGGCGCGCTTCTAGTCGACAATCACGTGGTCAACGTGGGGCTGATTTGCAATTTAATGTGCAATTAACTCTTGAGGAAGCTGCTTTAGGTAAAGAGGTACAAATTACTGTTCCGAGACATGGTACTTGTACTGTGTGTCATGGCTCTGGAGCAAAAGCAGGAACTCAGCCAAAGACATGCGAAACATGTAATGGAATAGGACAAGTAAGAATCCAGCAAGGTTTTTTTTCCATTCAACAAACTTGTCCTCATTGCCATGGAGAAGGAAAAATTATTTCTGACCCATGTTCAAGTTGCCATGGTCAAGGTCGGGTACGTGAAAGTAAAAAACTTACAGTCAAAATTCCGCCAGGTGTTGATAATGGTGATAGAGTACGCTTAAGTGGTGAAGGTGAGGCTGGAATGCATGGAGGTGGTCCAGGCGATCTTTATGTGCAGGTCAGTATAAAAAAACATGCCATATTTGAGCGATATGAAAATGATTTACATTGTGAAGTACCCATAAGTTTTATCACTGCAGCTTTGGGGGGCTCTATAGAAGTTCCTACTCTTGAAGGACGAGTCACGCTAAAGATTCCTGAAGAAACTCAAACAAGTAAAGTATTTCGTTTAAGGGGTAAAGGAATGAAATCCGTGCGTGGGCATGGTCAAGGCGATTTACTATGTAAAGTAGTTGTAGAAACCCCTGTTAATTTATCACGTGAGCAAAAAGAATTGTTAACAAAATTCCATGAATCACTTGAAAATGCTAAAGGAAATCATTCTCCACGCTCTAATTCTTGGTTTGCTGGTGTGAAAAAGTTCTTTGAAGACATGAAATTTTAAAATAAGTAAGTTACAATTGCTGGCATTTATCTTTATGTGCATTTTTTGAGCTTGGGTGATTAGCATCGTTTAGATGATGTGATGTTTCACTCAGGCTGAAATTAAAAATCATTATAAACAACTTAGAGTAGATCCATGATGAACCAACCAGCAATTTTAGCATTAGCCGACGGCACTATTTATCAAGGTATTTCAATAGGAGCGTTAGGTGATTGTGTTGGCGAGTTGGTTTTTAATACGTCGCTAACTGGTTATCAAGAAATGCTTACTGATCCTTCGTATGCACGACAAATCATTACTTTAACTACGGCACATGTCGGAAATACAGGATGCAATCATGAAGATATGGAATCTAATAAAGTTTGGGCTTCAGGCTTAGTCATTCGTAATGCTGCCATCACTCACAGCAATTATCGTGCGGAACAATCCCTACAAGAATGGCTCAAAAAAAATGGAGTGGTTGCAATTGCAGATATTGACACTCGTGATTTGACTTTGCGTTTGCGTGAAAAAGGTGCATTAGGAGCTTGTATAAGTACTGATGTTGGAAATCCTGAATCGGTTTTAGCAAAAGCAAAATCCTTTTCTGGTTTACAAGGTGTGGACTTGGCATTGGAAGTTTCCAGAAAAACAATAGAACGTTGGCATGTTGGTTTGGGAGAATGGGGAAAAAATTCTCAACCACAACAATTTCATGTAGTTGCTTATGATTTTGGTGTCAAGCACAATATCTTACGTATTTTATATGACAAGGGCTGTCATTTAACTTTAGTGCCTGCTAGAACCTCAGCAGCTGAAGTTTTGGCAATGAACCCTAATGGAATATTCTTATCCAATGGTCCTGGGGATCCACAAGCTTGTGATTATGCTATTCGTGCAACTCAGGAATTTTTGGCACATAACATACCTGTATTTGGTATTTGTTTGGGTTTTCAAATTTTAGCTTTAGCATGTGGTGGTGTGACTAAAAAAATGAAATTTGGCCATCACGGGGCGAACCATCCTGTTATTGAAACTGAAGGTAAAAAGCGTGTTTTTATAACCAGCCAAAATCATGGTTTTGCAGTGGATGAAGAGAGTTTGCCGGATTGTCTTGCTATTACGCATCGTTCTTTATTTGATAATACCTTACAAGGTATTAAGCATAAAGAGAAGCCTGCTTTAGGTTTCCAAGGGCATCCAGAAGCTAGTCCTGGCCCGCATGATATAGAAATAATATTTAATGAGTTTATACAGTTGATGAAATAAAAGTGGTTGTCCATTTTTTTTGCCAAGATTCTGAAGATAATTTGTGGAATGTGGGTAGGGATCTGGAAGACTACGGCTTGATATACAAATACATATTTAAAGAGGATTAACAATGAATGAAAGTCATGTCTTTACTTCAGAATCTGTTTCCGAAGGACATCCGGACAAGATAGCTGATCAAATTTCTGATGCAATTTTAGATGCTATTTTAATGCAAGATCCAACTGCACGGGTGGCATGCGAGGTTTTTGTTAAAACAGGTATGGTATTGGTTGGTGGTGAAATTACTACCAAAGCATGGGTAGATGTAGAGGCAGTTACACGGCAGGTCGTTAAAGATATAGGTTATAACAGCTCACAAATGGGGTTTGACTGGGAATCATGTGCGGTACTGTCTGCAATAGGGAAACAATCTCCAGACATTGCCCAAGGGGTAGATAATCAAGAAACTAAAATTCTTGGTGCCGGGGATCAAGGTTTAATGTTTGGTTATGCGAGTCGTGAGACAGACGTTTATATGCCAGCCCCTATTGCTTATGCGCATCGATTGATGGAAAAACAATCTTATTTACGTAAATCAGGTGCTTTACCTTGGTTGCGGCCAGATGCTAAGTGTCAATTAACTTTAAAATACGAGCACGGAATACCTGTTGAAGTGGATACAGTAGTTTTCTCAACCCAACATGCAGCTGAAATTAGTCATAATGATTTAATTGAAGCAGTACGTGAAGAAGTGATTAAAACGACATTACCTGCCGAGTGGCTGACCCGAAAAACTCGTTATTTCATCAATCCAACAGGCCGTTTTGTTATTGGTGGTCCTTTAGGGGATTGTGGATTAACTGGGCGTAAAATTATTGTGGATACTTATGGTGGGATGGCCAGACATGGGGGGGGATGTTTCTCCGGTAAAGATCCTTCAAAAGTTGATCGTTCAGCTGCTTATGCAGCACGACATGTTGCTAAGAATATAGTAGCTGCAGGCTTAGCCGATAAGTGTGAATTACAAGTTTCTTACGCTATTGGCGTTGCTGAACCAACATCAATTTTTGTGGAAACCTTTGGTACAGGACGATTAAAAGACAGTGAAATCATTGAGTTAATTCATACTCATTTTGATTTAACACCACAAGGTATTATTGAATACCATAATTTACTTCGTCCAATCTATAGACAAACAGCAACTTATGGTCATTATGGGCGTGAAACTTTTCCTTGGGAACGTTTAGATAAAGTGGCTGAATTACGTAAAGCATTATGAGGATACTGGGATGGAGTTAGTCGATAAAGTAGGAGCAAGAGACAATATGATTCATGATTATAAAGTTGCAGATATGGCGCTGGCGTCTTGGGGACGCAAAGAAATTGCTATAGCAGAGACGGAAATGCCAGGTTTGATGGCTTTGCGCGAAGAGTTTGGTTCAACAAAACCCTTAAAAGGTGCTCGTATTGCAGGTTGTTTGCACATGACCATTCAAACAGCAGTACTTATTGAAACTTTGATTGCTTTGGGGGCTGAAGTTCGTTGGTCTTCCTGTAATATATTCTCTACTCAAGACCATGCTGCAGCTGCTATTGCAGCTCAAGGTATTCCTGTATTTGCTTGGAAAGGTGAAACAGAGGAGGAGTATTGGTGGTGTGTGGAACAAACACTGAATGGACCCAACAATTGGGCACCGAATTTATTGTTAGATGATGGGGGTGATTTAACACAAATCATTCATCAAAAATATCCTCAATTATTACCTGACATTAAAGGAGTTTCGGAAGAAACGACTACGGGTGTTGCTCGCTTGTATGAAATGGCGAAACAGGGTGAGTTAAGTATTCCTGCAATTAATGTGAATGATTCGGTAACTAAATCTAAGTTTGATAATCTATACGGTTGCCGTGAATCTTTATTGGACGGCTTAAAACGAGCTACTGACGTGATGGTTGCAGGAAAAGTTGCGCTTATTTTAGGTTATGGAGATGTAGGTAAAGGCTGTGCTCAAGCTTTACGAGGTCAAGGTGCTATTGTTTTAATTGCTGAAATTGATCCTATTTGTGCTCTTCAAGCGGCTATGGAAGGGTACCGTGTTGTTACTTTAGATGAGGTTGCAGAGCAAGTAGATATTGTGGTTACTGCTACAGGTAATTATCACGTAGTCACGCATGATCATATGAAAAGAATGCGGAATCAAGCCATTTTATGTAATATTGGTCATTTTGACTCCGAAATCGATGTACAAAGCTTGAAGAAATATCAATGGGAAAATATTAAGCCCCAAGTGGATCATATTATTTTTCCTGATGGTAAACGCATTATACTTTTAGCTGAAGGACGGTTGGTGAATTTAGGTTGTGCAACAGGGCATCCTAGTTTTGTAATGTCCGCCTCTTTTTCCAATCAGGTTTTAGCTCAAATTGAATTATTCAAAAATGCTACTCAGTATGAAAAGCAAGTTTATGTTCTTCCTAAACTATTGGATGAAAAAGTAGCGCGCTTGCATTTAGAGCGAATTGGGGTGAAGTTAACTCAATTAACAAAAGAGCAAGCAGAGTATCTAGGAGTTGCGATTAACGGCCCTTATAAGCCAGAACATTATCGTTATTAATTAAGGTAAGTGTTTCTGCCCCGCTGCCATTAAATTAACATGAGTTATGGATAAGGATATAATTATAACGAGTCTCTATCACGAGCCGTTCGGGCTGAGGAGGCGTTTACGCCTCCTCAGCCCGAACGGGTCGAAGTAATAACCCGATCTTCTTATCCATAATTGACGTTAATTTAAGCCCCTCAAGCAACGTCCCGCGGCTTGCTAGCGGGATCCAATGTTGGAGAGTTGTTTCTGGATCCCGCGAATAAGTCCTGAGAGTTCTCCAGAAAATTTAAACTAAAAAATATTTTTTTATAATCTATTCTACACTGAGATCGTTCGGGCTGAGGAAGCGCATAGCGCTGTCACTAAGCTTCTAGCACAAATTTCAAGTTCTGTGCTAAGGCTTCGAGACGGCATAAATGCCTCCTCAGCCCAAACGGGTCCTGAGAGATAGCCACAAAAAATAAAGTTAATTTATTGATTTAAGTTTCTAATCAATATTAATTATTTTTAATAATTTATTTTTATCAATAAGTTGTATTTATTTTTGTGCTTTCTTTGCCGTATAGAGTAATAGCATTTTGGGATAATTTTGATCTTGTTTTGCGATTTATCTTATTGCATACTGGTTTGCCTATGCATTTTTATAAGGAGATTTTGCATGTTGAAATTAGGGATATTGGGCTTAAGTCTTTTGTCTGTAGCTCAGAGTGTTTTTGCAACTCCCACACCACCAGAGACCGTTCGTATTATTATCAAATACAAAGAACAAATAACGAGTATTTCTTCTTTAAAATCACAGATAAAACAAATTACCCAATTATCGGTAGCGCAATTAAATCCTATGGCGAATGGTGCCTATTTATTAATTTTAGATGCTGCAAATAGTTCTCTATCTAAAGAAACAGATGATGAGGATATGATTTCCTTAGCTTTGGAGCGGCTGCGTAAAAATCCACAAGTTTTATATGCAGTAAAAGATCGAATCAGTTACTTCAAACCTGTCCCCGATCCTGAAATTTTGGATGCTGGTAATTTATTATCCCATGAAATTCAATGGGATGAATTTTCGCGTCCTGCTGGAATTATGCTCGAATCCAAACCTGGTTCTCGAGATGGTGCTTGGCTTTATACGACTGGCTTGGCTAAAGAACCTGTAGTAGTTGCCGTATTGGATACGGGGATTGCCTTAAATGAAAGTTTAACGAATAACCTTGTGAAAGATGATGCCGGTAACATATGGGGTTGGAATTTTGCAGGAAATAATAATAATTTAATGGATGAGACCAAATCTTATCATGGTACTCATGTAGCTGGAACAATAGCAGGTTATGGTCATGTTATGAGTGGCATGGGTGAAGATTTAAAAATTCTTCCGCTAAAAATCCCTGCTAGTAATGGAATGTTTTATGAAAGCTCCGTCATCAATGCTATTTATTGGGCTGTAGGTGGCGATGTTCCTGGAGTTCCAAAAAATATTCATCCGGCAAAAATATTAAATATGAGTTTTGGTGTGGATAAAGGACCGAATGAAGAGATTGATTATTGCGATCAGGCATTACAAGAAGCGGTCTTTTTCGCACGTGAGAATGGTGCGGTTCTTGCTGTGGCGGCTGGAAATGATAATGTATGGGAGCATTTTAATGCCCCAGCAATTTGTAATGGAACTATTAAAGTCGCCTCTACTGGACCCGAAGGACTCCGATCTTATTTTTCTAACTACGGTCCTAGTGTGACTTTAGCGGCTCCAGGAGGTGACAAACGTTATGGACTTTGGGGTGGTATATTATCCACAGTGAATCCAGGAGGCGGCTATGGAGGATCTGGATTTGATTTTTATCAAGGAACCAGTATGGCAACCCCTCATGTTGCAGGTGTTGCGGGATTAATTCTTGCTGCAAGTAATAAAACACTTAGCGCTGAGCAAATTGAGCAGTTACTTTATGTGACAACACATGATTTTGGAGTAAGTTCTGACTCAAATAAATCTTGTGTTGGAAAAAAACCTTGCGGCCATGGAATCTTGGATGCTGAAAATGCCGTTAAGGCTGCAGCAGCAGGTTATGATTTACTCTTTTCATCCCCCAAAACCGAAAGTTTAGCGATGCAGAATTGTGGAAAAAATTCATTAACGCCAGGTAAGTCGCGTGTTGTTATGGATGGTGTGACGTGGGTACTAAATAAGGCTGCTTGTGAAACCCTAGATAGTTTTCAAAAACCTCATATAGAGCAAACTAAAAATGGCTCTATTATTGCTTACTATGGTTCGGTAAGTTATCGCCTTGATCAAGGTATTTACAAAGAATGTCATGTTATTGGTTATGATGGAGTAGGGTGTTATCTATAATTATAATTCACCTCTCCTGAAAGCCACTGCTGTTACTTAAGGAACTTGTAGTCGTCCTCGCGAAAGCGGGGACCCATGTTGATAGAGCTCAATGCTTCTGTAAAAATGGATTTCCGCTTTCGCGAAAATGACGAAACCCTTAAGTCAATGGCAATGCTTCTGAGCGCTTATGTTCCCAAGATTTATAACTTGGGAGTAAGATTGTAGCGAATATAGGAGGGATAGCAGAAACTTAGTCCTCAGTAAATATTAAAAAAATGGACGTAAGCGTTTTGCCGTCGCGCGTTGTTCTAATTGTTCTGAAGACATTTTGGGAGCTGGGTATAAAGTATATTGAGGACGTGGTTTATATATTGAAGGCATGATTTGAAGTACTTCTTCGGCTTGTCTTAAAAGCAGATCAACTTTGTTATTTATTGGTTGATTCAAATTAATTTTTTCATAGATTTCCTTTGCTTCACCTATGCCATTTAATATTGCTTGATAAAATTGAGAAATAGGGCCTCTAAGGGCGGCTATATGATCAAAAATTGGTCCAATAGATTGGTGCTCTAAAAGCAGTGTCACGTTATTTTGAAGTTTTTGAATTAAGCTTATAAAATGATTGTTTAGTGAAATAAGTTTCTGCATTCCTTTAATAATTGAGTTTTGTTTTACAGGTTTATTTAATTTTAGTCCAAATTGGGCGTGCTCTTTTTGATAATGGTTCGTAATTTTTAATAAAGCACTTACAAGTAGAGAGAGTGCATGAAGCATTTGTTTTAAATCATCATTGCCTAAAGCATACGCTAATCGATCAAAATTCATTTTAGCTGAGTGTTGTGGTTGCACTCCTAAGAGATAAAGAAGATTTTGATCCAGTTGAAAAAGTATTGCCAGTGCATCTTGGCAACTGAATCGATATTGGAGTACTAATTGAATGGAATACACGGTATCTTCCATAAAAGATACTTCTGCTGGTTTTGAATCATCACCGAGTTCATCTAGAATTTCTTTGGAAGACTCAATGTTTTTTCTAGCCTCATCTACTAGGCTTTGTAATTGTTCTATCTTGATATCATTCATAGTACTTCTTAGAAATTTTAATCGCAAAAGCTATTCATTATATTATAAAACATAGGCATGAGTTTCGACAAAAAATCTTTTAATCATTAAAATGTCAATCTGAAGCATAAAAGCAATAAATAACTTCATAAATATCCGTGAGTTCTCTTTTTTAGATCTATAATTTCAAGCATAGTGCAGTGGTTTTCATTTTATAACATTAAAGAAAAAACACAGGGAAGGACTTAAAAAGAGTTACTTGAATAATGCGAGTTGGATAATTAATCTCCTTTGAGATACAAGTGCCTTTTCGCTCAAGAAAAAAAGATTAACTTTAAAACCAGGAGAAAAAATGTTTATTAAACCTTTAATTGTTGTACTTGGTATAGGCTTGTATTTTAGTCCTATTTTGGCGGTTGCAGATGAAACGAAAACGTGTAATGCAACTCAGCAAGGAAATTGTGAGCGTTTTTGTCAAGGGCACCAGGGAGCTAAATCGTGCATCATCGATATCACGCAAAGAAGCGGTACTTGTACTTGTGTGGATGGAACGTCACACACTAAATAATAAATTAAGAACACTAAACGAGAATAGAGAAAACTATTCTCGTATTCTATGTGTTGTTGACATGTCCCGCATTTAATACCGTTTAACAAATCATAATCGAGCGATGTTTAAATCACAACATGATTCAGTTATTTCATTTAAATGCGATACCCCTGTCGTGAGGCAACGAGTTATCAAGTAAAGAGGATTAAAGGCCAGGGAAACAACCGCTGCACAAGTGGCAATAATACCCATAGTTGCATCCACTACGGTATTTGCCAGAGATTGTTTAAATGCAGAACTTATATGGGAACTGAGTTCTGAATCAAAGGTAAAAACTGCTAATAGCAAAGCAGGAACAACTAATAATAAAGTGGCGATTAAATGAATCAAACTTTTTAAGAAAAATAACGTTGCATTGATACCTAACCAAAGAGGGCTATAAATGGGACATGCCAGCAAACTGGTAAATTTATCTAAAGTATTAATTGGTTTGAAATAGGACTGTTGAGGAATAGGAATCAATTGCGAATATTTATTTCTTAATGACTTATATTGATTCCAACTGTAGCTGATATTTGAAAAAAAACTATCGTGATAAGGCATAATACATCTCTTTTTATTTTTATCTAATTTACAGAATGATATTAAATATCATTGTGGGATTATAAAGAAATTTTTCCACAGGCAATACGGGTACCTCCACCACCTAGCGGAGGATTATCACTATAATTATCTCCACCTTCATGAACCATAATAGAATGTCCTTGAATGTCTTTAGTTTTTAAACGAGGTGCTAATATGGGCGTTATTGCGGTTCCTTTATTATCAACCACCAATACTGGCAGATCACCCAGGTGGCCTTGGCCATACGGACCTTGATGACTGTTTGTATTTGCAGGGTCTAAATGCCCTCCTGCATTCATAGCATGGTCACCACAATCTGGATGTTGGTGAATATGAAAACCATGAACACCTGCAGGGAGTCCCGTTAGTTGAGGTTTAATCAGTAAACCGTATTGGCTGTCTTCAAAAACAACTTTTCCTGCTGAAGTTCCATTTGTTGTATAAACATCACTAGTTACAGTACCTGCATTCGAGATGGTTGCAATCAATATAGCAAACACACTGAATATAATTTGTTCCGAGTGGTTTATTTTGGCCATTTTTAAATCCTTTTTAGTGACAATTTTTCCATTCTAACATAGCATATCGAGTATAGGTCATTTAAACATTAAATTTCAAAATAAATTAAAGAAGTAAATACTTCTCTAAGGTTTTTATTATGACTCAATACGTAACAACGTCAAAAATTAGAACAGCTGCTTTAGAAGATGCTGCGGCTATAGCTCAAATTCATATTCATTCTTGGCAAAAGATGTACAAAGATTTTATTCCGGAAACGATATTACAAAACTTATCCCTGCAAGAGCGCACTCAGCAGTGGCATGATTTAATAATGCAAGATGTAAAAGTATTAATAATAGAAATCAATCAGCAAATTGTTGGTTTTGCGAGTATAGGTGCTTTTCATAATTTTGGTACTGATGGTTCAATGGGAGAGATTAAAGCAATTTATTTACATCCTGATTATTGGCGCAAGGGATTAGGAACCCAATTATGCACAGCTGCTATTTCTGAATTAGCGAAATCGGGATATAAAAAAGTACTTTTATGGGTATTTGAGGACAATATTCAAGCGCGAAAATTCTATGATGCTTTGGGATTTGAAGTAACCAACGAAACAAAACTAGAAGAGTTTTATGAAGGTGGTGCTTTATTAAAAGAAGTTCTTTATCAAAAAGTAATTTAATTTATTACGCGAAAAATTGATTATTGGTTAGTCATGATGATCTTATTTTGATTTTAAATTTCATTTATTATACAATATTGTCGCTATTTGTTTAAGAGGTTCATTGAAACCCTCTTAAATTCCTGCAACTTATCTTCTCCTTAAGGACGGTGAGGAGGACTGGTATTTTACCTAGTTTTCATGAATAAACGGGTTGGTTGCTGAGATAAAGCATATACTGAACATCATTGTTCATTGAGTCTGAAATCAGAAAAAAATTTCAGATTCGTACTTTATATCAGCGAAGAGATGATATCCGTTTACCGATCTTGGTTCATTTTTTCAGTATGTTTTATCTCAATGAGTTAAAAACCCACTTAATTTTTAGCATTAAGCATTAATGCGTAAATTCTACTGGAGAATAGAGATGATTTACATCATGCGAGCTCTTGGATCTATGTCTGAAGATGAAATAACACAAGCCTTTGCTGTTATTCCACCAGGTGTAACTATACTTGATTTAAGTAGGAATGAGCTTTACAAAAAATCAGGAGCAGAATTGACACAAGTTTTTGCAGCCATTCCACCAGGGGTAACCACACTTAATTTAAACTGGAATTATCTTGGCTACAAGTCAGGAGCAGAATTGTCTCAAGTCTTTGCGGTCATTCCACAAGGGGTAAGCACACTCAATTTAAGCACGAATTACCTTTACCAAAAATCAGGAGCAGAATTGTCTCAAGTCTTTGCAGCCATTCCGAAAGGAGTGAATATACTTAATTTAAGTGATAATTCACTTTATCAAAAATCAGGTTTAGAATTGGCTCAAGCCTTTGCTGTTATTCCCAATGAGGTGACCACACTTATATTGCATGGGAATGATCTTTACCAAAAGTCAGGAGCAGAATTGTCTCAAGCCTTTGCTGCTATTCCAAAAGGGGTAACCACACTTGATTTAAGTATGAATGATCTTTACCAAAAATCAGGTGTAGAATTGGCACAAGCCTTTACTGCTATTCCAAAAGGGGTAACTACACTTGATTTAAGTGGGAATTCCCTTGTCGATAAATCAGGAGATGAATTATCCCAAGCCTTTGCAGCCATTCCGCAAGGGGTGAGTATACTTGATTTAAGCTGGAACTATTTTGGCGAGAAGATAGGAGCAGAATTAGCTCAAGCTTTTGCTGTTATTCCCCAAGGAGTGACCACACTTGATTTATGCGGGAATAGCTTTTGGAAAAATAGTGCAGAGGAGTTGACGCTTATTTTTAAGGCAATCCCCCAGAATGTTGCATGCGTGTCTTTATCACTTGACGACTTAAATCAAATGAGCCCCGAACAACGTAAAGCCATTCAAACGCGTTATCCCTGCGCTGAGCAAATTATATTGGTTGATACTGAAAATAAAAATCGGAAATTAAATCCTACATTAAGTAGGGCGGATGCTAATGTGTATGTGCGCTTTGGGTTTAAGGTATCGGCCCCATCCTTGTTTCATACTACATCCTTTTTTGTGGCTAGGAATAAAGAAAAGTTGGAGCCGGGTTTTGAGCAAATGCTCCATCCAAAATTCATAGAAGGAATCAAGCAATTTAGAGGATAAACAAAAAAGAAGGTGTATCAATCTTATTAAAATCGAATTTATCATATAATATTGCTTTACGGTTTAAGTGGTTCACTGAAATCCTTTAAATCCCTGCAACTTATCTTCTCCTTAAGGACAGCAAGGAGGACTGGTACTTTACCTAGTTTTATGAGTAAACGGGTTCGTTGCTGAGATAAATCATACACAGAAAGTCATTGTTCACTGATTCTAAAATCAGGACAAGGCATTTCTATTGGTACTTTATATCAGTGAAGAGATGGCATTTGTTTACAAGCCTTAGTTCATTTTTTCAGTATGTTTTATCTCAAATGACTAAAAAATACTTAATTTTTAGTATTAAAAGTATTAATTCTACTGGAGAATAGAAATGATTTACATCATGAAAGAGCTTGGCCTTGGAACTATGTCTGAGGAGGAAATAATGAAAGCTTTTACTGTCATTCCCCAAGGTGTAACCATACTTGATTTAAGCGTAAATAGGCTTGGCAAAAAATCAGGAGCCGAATTGGCTCAGGTTTTTGTCATCATTCCAAAAGACGTAACTACACTTAATTTAAGCTGGAATTATCTTGGCGGCAAAACAGGGGCCGAATTGGCACAAGCCTTTGCAGCCATTACTCAAAGAGTAGTCACACTTGATTTAAGTATGAATGCCTTTTACTTAAAATCAGGAGCAGAATTGGCTCAAGCTTTTGCTGCTATTCCAAATGGAGTGACTTCACTTGATTTAAGCCTGAATGACTTTTGGGAAAAGAGCGCAGAAGAATTGACGCTTATTTTTGAAGCAATACCCAAAAATGTTATGAGTGTGTCTTTATCGCTTCAAGAATTAAATAAAATGAGTCCGGAACAACTTAAAGCCATTCGAACACGTTATCCCTGCGCTGAGCAAATTATTTTGGTGGATACATATCGGAAATTAAATCCGAGTTTGAGTAGAGTGGATGCAAATGTGTATGCGCGCTTTGGCTTTAAGGTATCGGCTCCATCCTTGTTTCATACCGCTTCCTTTTTTGTGGCCAAGAATAAAGAAAAGTTAGAGCAGTTGGTACCAGGTTTTGAGCACATGCTTCATCCAGGCCTCATAAACGGAATCAAGCAGTTTGGAGGGTAAACAAAAAAGAAAGCAGGCCAATCTTGAGCGTATTTGAAAAATTCATTGCAAAAAGAGCACTGCGCTAACAGGTTTTTATTAAGTGCCACAAAAAGTTTGGCATACACGCTCATGTGCTAAGGGTAAACATTGTAAATGCTCTGTGTTTTTTTGTTGTTGGAAAGGATTTTTTAATACGGTCAGAAGAGAATCCATTAAAGTACTGTCTTTATTTTCAATAAAATCTTTAATTGCATTTTCTACTAAATGATTTCTAGGAATATAAGCGGGGTTTGCCTGATTCATCCTGTTTTTTATTTTTTGGAGGCCAACTTCTTGCTGTTTGAGGTGATTTAACCAATCAGAGACCCATTGCTTACTCTTTGGTTGGTTTCCTAGTGCTTTTATTAGATTCATTTGTTCGTTATGAGAATCAATTGCATTGCTCATAAGACGAAAAGTATTGGTAAAATCAGGCTTGTATTGTTGCATTAAACTAAAAAAAGTATTAACTAATTCTGCAATCTGGCTATTTTCACCAACTAAGCCTAATTTTTCTCTTACTTTGACACCCCAGTAATAATAAAAACGTTCTTTAAATGAATCCAATGTTTCATGTAATTGAGTTAATATTTGTTTCTCTTTAGGATCGAATAAAGGCAATAATGCATACTGAAATTGAGCTAAATTCCATTTGGCAATGGACGCTTGATTGCCAAATGCATATCGACCAGAAACATCAATTGAGCTAAATACAGTATCAAAATCAAATTCATCCATAAACGCACAAGGACCATAATCAATGGTTTCGCCAGAGATGGTCATGTTGTCTGTATTCATAACCCCATGAATGAACCCCACTCCCATCCATTCAGCAATGAGGCGGGCTTGGCGCTCAACAACAGCTTTAAATAATTTAAGATAAGGATTTTCACTTTGTAAAAGCTCGGGATAATGTCGGTTGAGTGCGTAGTTTGCTAAAGATTTTAATAAATGATGTTCTTTGAGTGACGAAGCATATTCAAATGAACCTACGCGTAAACTGCTCGAAGCTATTCGTGTTAATACACCTAGGGGTACAGGACCGTTTTGGCGATAGATTTGTTCTTCACTTGCAATGGCAGCCAGACAACGAGTGGTTGGAATTTTTAAACCATGCATTGCTTCACTAATGAGATATTCTCTTAAAACCGAAGCCAATGATGCTCTACCATCACCCATTCGCGAAAACTTTGTTCTGCCGGATCCTTTTAATTGAATATCCCATCGTTTTTCATCTTCGCTACATGCTTCACCAAGCAAAACCGCGCGACCATCGCCTAAAAGGGGAACATAGTAACCAAACTGATGTCCTGCATATGCCAATGCAATGCTCTTAAGATGTGCTGGAACCCAATTCCCTGCATAAAAATTGAGACATTTTTTTTCCTTGGAAGCGGATATATGAGGTACTCTAAGAAAAGAGGCTAATTCATGATTGAATTTAACTAAATAGGGATTTGCAATGGGGGTAGGGTTAATTACCTCATAAAAATCAGCGGGTAATTTTAAATAAGAACTACTGTAAATGTTAGAAACCAAAGCAAACCTCATAAATGTTTTATTTTAAATGTTTCATCAATATCCTTCAATTTAATCTATAAATGTATAAAACCATCATCGTTGAGATGGAATGTACTGAATAAATTAACGTCAGGTGCCTACCTACAGTATGGTTTTCAATAGACCCTCTGCTGTTGCAGAGAGTGACGGCTTTGCTAAATATCACTTTAAAAGCGATAGTCAATTTTTTTCTTAAGTGACGTCTATGTGCTTGCGTGAGGATGACTACAAGTTCCTCAAGTCAATGGCAGTGATCTGCGATCCGAACGAATAAGGGTAAATGTTCTGTATTTCTTATCCCGAGTTTACGTTAATTAAAGGATGTTTTTTATATTATAGCTCTTAAATTAGTTGTTATGTATAGCCTCCTCTAAGTTCTGTACATAAGTTGCAAGCTCGCTATGCCCAGTCATAGAAGTAAGTACACTCCTTCACCTTACTTTACTTGCGCCTCGTCCAGAACTTAGTGGATAACTCTATTTTCTTATGCGTGAGTTAATTTTTTCTGCTCTTAATTTTCTGATATATTCCCCACTGATAGAGATGTATATTTAATGATTATTTTTTTGTAAGCATGATTGGACAAAAAGTTGGGTTTGCTCACATGGGAGATAACCTTGATTTAAAATTTTTATAAAAATTTGATCACAACATTCTATGAGTTTTATGAAGTCATGAGTTTTATTGCCTTGGCTTAAAAGAAACGCAGCGGTTTCTCGAAATAAAGTTAAGCTGGACGTGAGTTTTTGAGCATCAACTGTCCCCCCCATTAATGTGGCGATAGGAATTTTTTCAAGTTGTTGTAAGACTAAGTGAGCTATTTCATAATAATTTTTAAAAAGTTCGTTATCTTTTAAAAACTCACAAGCTTCATGTAGATCTACTATGCCAAAATATTTAGCAGTAGCACTATATCCAAGCGTGGCTAGTTGAGGAAAAATATACCAGATCCAATGGTTCTGTTTTTTGCCTGTTTTGATTTCAGCATAAGCGCTTTTGTAGGAAGGATAAAAATCTTTACCTTGTTGTGCTTCGATGAAGCGTTGCATAGAGTGCATCAGAATTATCCTTAAGGTTCTGAATGTTTCTTCTACCATTATTAATAGTAAAGGCGGGATTATAGAGCAAGTGAAATAAATTTTTTAGATAAAGCAAAAATTGATTTTATTCCCCAAGACCTTGTAGGCCTTGGGGGAAGAAAAAATTAGTCGATTAAAATTCGTCGCAGTTCTGCTTCTTGTAAACGGGTAGCAAATGATTGATCAGATTCTTTTGGTGCAGCTCTTGCATTATCAATTGAATTAACATTGATTTTACTCTTAATTGGAGTGTTAAAGAAACGCTGATTTTTCGTTGCATCGAAGAGGTTATCTAGATGTTTTTTATAGTTTTCCTCTGGGGTTTCAATAACTCGTTTTATTTTTAAGGGAGGAGTCCCTGTTTCATGATCGGTTTTTTGGTGTTTTCTATGT
This sequence comes from Legionella cincinnatiensis, assembly GCF_900452415.1. NCBI lineage: Bacteria > Pseudomonadati > Pseudomonadota > Gammaproteobacteria > Legionellales > Legionellaceae > Legionella > Legionella cincinnatiensis. The sequence goes on from NZ_UGNX01000001.1 coordinate 1,170,570, forward strand.
GTGACTAATTCTGTTTGCTCAGCAACTCGCTTGACAGCAAGCTCTCTGGGTTTATGTTCGAATAACTGCTCGACAGTGGTAGTCCAATGTGTATTGCCTTCATTATTTAAGGTAATGGTGGGATAACCAGGGGTAGGGGTACCATTCACTTGACCCTCAACATGGAGATTGACTTTTAGTCTATCTGCAATTTCATTTAAATCACTATGCGTGGCCCATCTTCCTCTTTGTTTAATTTGTTCAATTCCGTTTAAAATAACAGAATGAGGATTTCTACCATTAATAGACAGTACGTCAATTAATAGTGCTTCTTTAACATAAGCATTTTCAATTTTTTGTGCTTTATCAAAGGGTTGCCCTCTAAGGATGGGTCGAAGTGAACGAGCGGTATTTTGCGCTAATTGCAACACTTCAGGAGATAATGCTAATTCATTATACTGACTTATCTGCTCTAACCCACTATGTCTCCTTAAGTAAAATTGTACTAACTCCATAAATTTGCCATAGACAATTGAACCTTCAATTTTAGTTTGTGCCTCATTTGACGTTAATTCTATATATATTCGATTGAGCAGATCTTCTTTGTTAACATTAACCGTAATGTTTCTTAAAGACATTTGTAGTGCAATTAATTGATCTTTTTTGTAATTGTAAGGTAAGCAAGCTAACCAATCTAAATCAATCGCTAGGATATCTTGCAGATTCATGCCAAGCCCCTCTTTTTTCCAGCGATTAAAAGTTTTACTATGCCCATGAGAGTAATATTCTTGTTGAATTACATGGATTAAACCTATTGCGAAAGCATAAAATCCACAATCACCACCGCCAGGATTATTTATTCTGAAGGACATATTTATACTCACTCTGTAGTTATATGGACCCAATTATAAGGTAAAAACATTAAGTAATTATTATGTTTGGGTGCATAGGTTGTTGAAACAACAAAGTGAAATTCTAATGTTTTCTCTCTTTTATCCAGGTGCTAATTTCAATCTGACTTTCCTCAATAACTTGAAGAACTTGTTGATATAATTTCTCTAATAATTCATGTTGGCCATTTTTCCAACAACGCTCAAGATATTGACACGCTATTTTCATACGTATGGCTCCAACATATATAGCACCTCCTTTAATTTTATGAACAAATTTTTGAACTTCTTCCCAATCACCTTGAGCATGTGCTTTTTTTAGCATAGAACTGTCTTCAGTTAATGAATATTCAAGCATTAGTTGAAGCATCTCATAAAGTGTTTTTTCTGTACCAGTAGTCTTAATTCCTTCTTTAATGTCGAATATTGGAAATGCGGAAAGTTCAAAAAGCTGAGCTTCTGAGTTAGGTAAATCAGCGACGTCGATCTTATTCGCTTGTATTGCAGGAATAAAAGTATTCAAAATATCACGACAATTTTTAGGGGTTAATGGTTTATTGATGACAGCGTTCATGCCTGCTTCAATGCATCGTTGTTTGTTTTCATCGCCTACATGAGCGGTTAGGGCGATGATTGGTGTATGAAGATTTTTCACAATTTCTTGTACCCGAATATGATGAGTTACCTGGTAACCATCCATGTCGGGCAAACCTATATCCATAAATATCAAATCATATTTATTTTGTCGCCAATAGGTTAAAGCAGATTGTCCATCAATAGCTATATCTACATGGCAGTTGCACTGATTTAGAAATGTTTTGGCTACAATTTGTGCAATTGGATTGTCCTCAACTACTAAGATACGATATTGAAACAATGGTGCTATAGCATCTGATTGATTGGTATTGTTTTCCGTTTTTCGCTTTAGATTTGTTTTTTTTAAAGCAGAAAGATCTGGGTCAACGCCAGTATCATCTTCTAAAAGAGCTACTTTTAATGGGATGATACAGGTGAATATTGTTCCTTTTGAAACGGTACTGGTCACATAAATTTCTCCTTCTAATTCATCAACAAACTGTTTGATAACTGCGAGGCCAAGACCAGCGCCTTTATAGATTCCTTTGTAAGAAGGAGTAAGTCTTTTGAATTGAAGAAAGATTTCTTGTTGTTGGTCTTGTGGAATACCTATGCCGGTATCTTCTACTATAAACTTCAGAATGGCTTCACGGCCTTCTTGTTTTGCAAGTATCGCTGTTAATTTTACAAAACCTGAATCAGTAAAATTTAACGAGTTAGTAAGTAGCTCAAGTATAATTCGATGGATGCGAATGTTATCACCAATGAGATATTTAGGAATATTTTTATCAAAATCAAGTGATAAATTAAGATGCTTAGAAAATGCCTTAGCCTTATTTAAATCAATCACATGGTGTAAAATGTTTTTTAATTCAAATTTTTTCTTCACTCTAGGTATTTCACCTGAGCTTACATGAATTGCTTCGAGGACTTCATCCATAAAATCAAGTAAAGCATGGCTAGAGGCTACTAGATTATCAGCATATTCTTTAAGGCGAGGATTTTGAGCTTCTTCCTTAATAATATTGGAGAATCCAACGATGCCAGTTAGTGGGGTACGTATATCATGGCGCATATTTTCAAGAAACTCTGTTTTGGCTCGATTTGCTGTTTCAGCTTTTTCTTTAGCAATATTAAGCTCCGCTTCGATTTTTTTTCGCTCAGTAATATCAACAGACATCCCCAATACACCTATGATTTCACCATTTTTATTGCGTATTGGTGACTTATGACTTAAAAAAATGGCATCTTTATCCTTTACCTTAATGATTTCTTCAATCACTTCTGTTTCTCCAGTTTCCATAATTTGGCGATCATTTTTGCGAATCAATTCAGCTTGTTCTTTTCCCCAAGGTAAATCGAAGTCAGTTTTTCCAATCACTTCATAGCCGAATTGCAATCCAGCGCTTTGTGCTTGGCGATTATTACATCCTTGATAAACCCCATTGTTATCTTTCCAATAAACATGGCCAGGCATGTGCGCAATAATGTTTTCTAATGTGGATTGAGTATTTTCTTGGCTTGAAAGAAGATGTTCTTCTCGTTTTTTTCGGTGAGTAATATTTAAAGAGACGCCAATAATACCTATGACATTTCCTTGATCATCTCTTAGCGGAGTTTTTTTAGTTAATACAGTAACTTGCTGCCCATCAGCTAATGTTGCGGTTTCTTCCAGTTCTAAAGAAGAGTTCAGCGCCATTACTCTTAAGTCATTATTGCGTATTGTTTCAGCGGAATCTACCCATGGCATATCGAAATCTGTTTTACCTATTACTGATTCCATTCCGACCATTTCAAGCATAGTATCATTGCATCCTAAATATCTTCCTTCTTTATCCTTCCAATAAACACTACCGGGAAGTGATTTGATAATATTGGTGAGAATTAATGCATTTGCATCAACAGATAGAAACCCTGTAGGCATTTGATGATAAACAGTTTTGTCTTTAGTTTTTTCTGCCATATGTAATTCTCAGTGTCATTTTTAAAGTTATAGACCTATTATTGGTCATCTACAACATGGAATATTTATTTATCAAAGTGAATTGATATGATTCATTTTGATAAATAAATATGTTGCTTTGGATGTTTCTTTATCTAGGTTTTTAAGAGAAGAAATAAGTTGATGCGGCAAATAAAGGCTAATCCCTCTTAGAACGCGAACTCTTCATAAATAATGAGCTCTATTTCTGTTTATTGACTCACATTAATTTTAATGTACAAACCGTTTAATATCTCTTGGTCATGCCTTGGGAGCTTAATCTCATTTATATATCCAATATCCACGTTTGCGGTTTTCGAAAGTTCTTTGCCTATGCCAAAAAAGAAACGATTTTCGGCAAAAAATTTATCGCTTACCCACGATGGATGATTCAAATTGAAGAATCCCTCCTCGAAGGTTACAAGAGAGTATTTTGTATTTTTCACTGGGATTTTAAGAGTAATTTGCTCTCTTAAGCGAGCTGACCATTCAGAATAAAGGGTATTTTTTCGCTCTTCCAAACGAGAGCGATTCGATATTTTTAAAAAATCAGTTTTAGAAATATCCCATAAAAATTGTTGCCAGATCACATTTTCATGAGAAATAACACCTTCTGTGTTTTCAGATAAAAAGTAAGCTCCACCCACATAGGGAGTAAAATTAGGAGCAAGTTGATATCCTGTACCGTAATAAAAATGGAGTTCGCCAAAGCCATACCGATCATTAAGCACTATTAATCGTGGCTCGAAATAATATTTCCATTTCTCATCGTTATGAGTTATAGGACCTATGAAGACCCCGGTTGGCCAAAGGCTGGCGTAATTTTTTGTCTCTGCGTGTGTTTTTTGACAAACTAAAAGCACTAATAATAAACCCCAAGTCCGTTTAATGTGTAATCTCATAACATGTTCATTTTGTAATGAATTAACCTAACAAGGCGCGAATCAATCTTAATTTAAATTGATTATAGGGCTTATATTTAATTGGGGGTTCAAACCAAAAAGGTTTTTTCACAATGCTCTTAAAGTGGCTAAAGGCTTTAAAGCCTGCCTCACCATGGTAACTTCCCATACCGCTTTCTCCAACTCCACCAAAAGGAAGATTAGAATCACAAATATGCATCAGCACATCATTAATACAACCACCACCAAAAGAAACTTCATGGATGACTTGTGTCGGTAGTTGCTGATTTTTTCCAAAGACATACAGTGCTAAAGGGCGTGGACGTGTTTTTAGTTCTTGAAGAATGGATTTTAGGTCAGAAAAAGGAATCACCGGTAAAATAGGGCCAAAAATCTCTTCTTTCATAATTTCGTCTGTGAAACTTACATCTTTAAGGATAGTGGGTTCAATGTAATTTTCTGCTTCGATAACTTGACCACCGGCATATAATTTTTGTGGATCTATAAGTTTTTTCAAGCGTTGTACGTGTTTTTGATCAATAATTCGTACATAACTTTCACTTTCCATAGGATTAGGGCCAATAATTTTATTGAGTTGGGTTTTTAGCTCCGCCAACATAGAAGGATAGATTGAATCTTCAACCAAGAGATAATCAGGAGCAATACATGTTTGACCGGCATTTAAAAATTTGCCCCAGACAATGCGTTGCGCCGATATTTTTAGATCGGCGTCACTAAAAACGATGCATGGACTTTTTCCACCTAACTCAAGCGTTATAGGAGTGAGGTGTTCGGCGGCGGCTTTAGCAACGATTTTGCCCACAGCAGTGCTTCCCGTAAAAAATAGTTTATCAAAACGATGACTGAGGAGTTCTTGAGTGATTTCAACACCACCTTCTACTACATGAAGATAAGCAGGATCAAAATTTTGATTAATCATTTGCGCGATTATAGAAGAAGTGTTTTTTGTTAATTCACTAGGTTTAATAATACTGGTATTTCCTGCAGCTATTGCTGCGACTAAGGGACTTAAAGTAAGTTGATAAGGGTAATTCCACGCTCCAATGATTAATGTAGTTCCATAAGGTTCAGGAAGGATAAAACTTTTTCCGGGTTGATTTACTAATCCTGTCCTTATTTTTTTTGGTTTTGACCATTTGGCGACATATTTAATGGCTTTATCAATTTCATGATAAATCAATGCCAGCTCGGTCAAATAGGTTTCAAATTGAGATTTTTTGATATCTTCATAAAGAGCTTGATAAAGCTCTTGTTCCCTGTGCTTGAGAATATCTTTTAACTTTTGCAGTTGTTGCTCTCGGAAAAGAATTTTTTTAGCTTGCCCAGCCATAGCGAATTTTCTCTGCGCTTCAACAACCGTATGAATATTCATAAATAACCGCCAGGGTGATTATAGTTAACGTGAGTTTAGCGACCTAAAGGCATAGAAAATACCCTTAGGTCGAACTCGCGTTAGTTACAGTAAAAATATGATTTTATGCAAATAAAAAATGTTTCGCCATAGGTAATATCCTTTGCCTCTATTTATTGAGAGGGGAAATTGGAAGATCTCTTGCATCACTGCATCTTTTATTTGATTACGGCGATACAAGAGATCTATCTTTAATCGAGTTTCATTAAAATCTGACTGCTGTTCGACTGTAAAATTTCATCTTGTATTTCCGTTATTTTTTTTAAGTATATTTTTTCTTTATTCCCTTTTTTGTCACATAATTTTTTCTCATCTGGTTTCATTCTCAGTAAAAGTTGAATGTATTCATCGGTAACGGTCTGTGTTTCATCAGAAAATGTGTCCGACAATGTTCCAGTTGTGACAAGATCAATTAAGGCAGGATTTATTGATTTTTGTTTTAGAAAAGAGTGCGGTAAACAAACGGACGAACTTTTAGACTCACTTTTTTCTTTAAGATCTGTTAAAACATCATGCATCATCTTAAGGAAAATAGTTAATCCTTCAATGGGATTAATTTCTCCGATAGAAGTACGACGTATAATTTCAATGCATTGAGGTCTGCAGGTATTTTCTAAAACATCATCAAGATCATTAACAAATGGAGGTAATTCAACAGTTGAGTTCAAGTTGTCCATAAGGTGGGTTTTAGACAACAAACTTTTAAGTTTTTCTCCAGTGTCCTTGTTTTGATAAATGATATTATCAAGCAATGAAGGAGTGAAGCTGCTATGACATGCTTCAGTGATGCATTCATCATCGACTGTTCGACCTGTGCCATGTTGTAATATAGTTTGTGCATATGTTGGGAAAAAAGAAGTTTTATAATAAGCAATTAATGTATAAAAAAATAAGTCAACTCGTCGATTAGAATGCTCAATTATTGATGCTTTTGACAGTGCAAGAAGTTCCTGGGGGTCGTTTTGTTTCGTAACCAATTGATCACTTGAATAAGGTAATGAAAGCGCGGCACTTCGATTGTCGTTATAACTAAATCTACTGCGTTTTTTATGAGGAAATTGCCTGTGTTCTTCTTTTTTTAATTGTGCAAAAAAATTTGAATTGGGTATTTTCGTAGCAGGACTCAGAGGTATTTTTTTAGCTCTGCTATGAATCGGTAACAAAGTATTTTCGCCTGCTGATGTGATTGGTTTGGAAAAAGTGCGAGAGGATAAAAATGTTTGCATGTTCTTTTTTGTTGCAAGTTCTTTTGTAAAAAATCGCTTCATCTTAAGCCCCTCCTAAAATTATCATTGTGTCATAATCATTATCCAAGTGTTTCAATAATAATCATTGCATAAAGTACTATAATTTGACAAGAGTTCTATTCCTTAAGAAAAATAGGTGAAATGCATATATGGAAAAAGAAATGAGAGGCGCGACGGTAAACTCCATTTCAAGGGGCCTAAAAGAGGAAAAGATGAGAAATAAATTCTGATTTCTCATCGAATCTGAAATTATTCTCGATAGGAGATACCCAGCATATTTAACCCTCGTTCAATATCATCTGCCACTGATGGTCTTGATAATAAATATTCACCGGTGCGTTTTGTGAATTCATCCTGTGCAAAATTAAAAGCCTCTTCCCATTCATCTTGGCTATAATCGCCACGGCCTAAATACATTAATGCGACCAAAGTTGCTTGCTGATCGGGGCGTAAACCATCAATGTATTCGACTGTTTCTTGATATACGGGATCATCTTGATAGTCAGCCAAAATATAAAGTGAGTCCATTTCTGCTGTTTCTTCAGGAAAACATACTTCTTCTTTCGCTTGAAATTGCCGTGCTTTATCAAGAAGATCACAAATGGTTTCTGTATCAAGATTCAACATATTTATCTCCCTATTCTATATGTTTTAGAATCACAAAGTATGTCTCCATAAAAAACAGCTATAAAGAGAAGGCAATGCAGCTGTTTACTCTTATGACGATATGTCCTAGGATAAATAAAATATAGTTGATCTAAATCATTTTTGTTATTTTTAGATGATGTTTTCGTCAATAGTTAAAGACAACAAAATAATTTTTGATACCCTAAAAATATTCGGCTCGTGATTCACAAAAGTGTCAATTAAATATGTTTAAAAAAAATTTAGTACTTCTGTTTTGCTTGACCATCTTTTTTCCTTTTAAGTGTACTAATGCAACTCCAGAAGCAATAAAACAAAAGATTGATCATGCAGTGACTGCCTTTATGCAGAATAATAATGTTCCTGGATTATCATTAGCCGTACTCAAAGATGGCAAGCCTTTCCTCATTAAAGGATATGGTTACGCCAATATTGCAACAAAATCTCTTGTGGATACACAAACTCTTTTTGGTATTGGTTCGGTTTCTAAAGTGATTACTGCTTTTGCGCTTATGACTTTGGTACAAGAAGGAAAAATTCATTTGAATGATTCTATATTGGACTATGTGCCTAAAGCACCTCAGCAATGGCGAAATGTGACTATTAGACAATTACTCTCACATTCCAGTGGTATTCCTCAACATCACGGACCTCATTTACCTTGGAGAAAAGTATGGAACCAACTGGCTAAAAAAAAGATGCAATTTCAACCTGGGACCGCAATTGCTTACAATAATTTTGGTTTTACGGTGCTGGGACGTGCTATTGAAAATGTAAGCCATCAATCATTGATTGCTTATTTGTCACAAACTATTTTTATTCCTTTAGGAATGAATCATACAGGGTTACCTAGCTCGCTCTTTCCGCCAAATTTGGCAACAGGATATCAAGTGAAAGCGGGAAGGATTATTCCTAATCCTAATCAAAAGCCATGGCAGCAGATGGGAGGTTCAGGTGGAATTGTATCCAATATCAGTGATATGGCAAACTGGGATAATGCCATGTCGGCTGGGAAAATATTAACACCTACCGCTTATCGTCAAATGTGGACTCCAGTCTTTTTAAAAAACGGAAAACCTGCGGGTAACCAAAACTGGGTTTGGTCGTTAGGATGGCAAGTGTCCTCTATTGATGGCAAGCGTCTTGCTTTCAAAAATGGGGCTATAAGAGGTTACAGCAGTTGGATAGAGCGGCATCTTGATGATCAGGTGAGCATTATCATTCTCACAAATACGAATCATGTACCCTTAAAGCGACTGGCACAGCGTATTTTCCATCAAGTGGTGAATACAAAATAACATACTCTTTATGTTATTTTGCGGGGTTCATTACAGTCTTCTGTTAATATTTAACGAAAATGATGCAAAAATTGATTTTAAAAAAGCATGAAAGAGAGTCTCGAATTAAAGGATGGGATCTTATTAAAGATAAAAGGGTCAGAAATCATTTGAAATAAATTTTATTGATTTATCTATTCTAATAACTATAGTTAATATGATACTTATTATTTTGAATCAATGGATGTACGCTAAGGAGGGTATTAACATGAAAAGCTCTAGTGAAAATCAAGTATATACACCAAAAGAGCACATAGAAGCAGCTGCTAGTCAATTATTAAAGGAAGGAAAAAAGAAGGTTAATAATCTTTATGAAGAAGGGGTTCATAAGGCAAATGATGTGGAAGAGAGTATTAAAGAGTACTCCGATCAATTATTAAAGAAGATACAAGAAAATCCATTAACTTCTGTGTTAATTGCTGGTGGAATAGGATTTTTATTGTCCAAGCTTATGAAAAAATAATGGAAGCTTTCAAACAATTAGAAGCTCTTATTGCAGCAAAAATCTCTATTATTAGAACAGTATTGTCTGTATTTCGTCTTGAAGCCAGATTGGCCGGGCTGAGTGTTTTTCCTTTATTGTTAAATATATGCATGCTGTTAGTAATATTCATTACAGTGTGGTTAACTGCTATGTTTTTACTAGGGTATTTTGTTGCATTGACTTCTAATAGCCTTTTTTTAGCTCTTGTTCTAATTTTACTGCTGAATATAGGGTTATTACTAGGACTGACTAAATACTTATCTTATAATTTAAGTAATATGAGTTTTCAAAAAACCAGAGAATATTTTTCACAACAGAGTGCTGAGCATGAAAAACTCAAGAAAACAGATCATTGCACAAATTGCTCAGATGGATAAAATGTTGCAAGGTCAGAAAAAAGAGCTGACAGAGCATAAAGAGTATTTTGTTCAAAGTAAAATGACTCATTATCATTTGGGAATCGTGGTTCTTATTACTTTTGCGTTTTTTATAGGATGGAAAACCGAACGAAAGCAATGGGGTAATAAAGTGATACAACTAATAGAAGAAGTTGGGACATTGGCCTTTCTTAACTATTTCAAAAAAATGTTATTCATTCTTTTAAATAATAATCAGGATGATGAATTTAGGTAATCTTGCAAAAAAAAGGGAATACGTTCTTCTAACCAATATCGAATGTTTTGTGCAATAAACCCTACATGTCCTCCATGTTGGCTTAACTCTAAGAGAATATCTGGTGATAATTCATGAAGTTTTGGGATTGCATCAGGCGTCATAAAAGGATCGTCTACAGCATGAATAATTAATGTAGGAGTTGTTATATTCCACAAGTATTGCCTTGAACTTGATTTCTGATAATACTCGTTAACACTCGAAAAACCATTTAATGGTGCAGTGATTTGTTTATCGAACTCATACAGAGTTTTTATGGATATTAATGCTTGTTTAGAAAGAACTATTTGACGATTGATGATATTTAATTTTTGTAAAAAAAGATTCTGTAATCTCTCCAATAAGTGGGTTTGATAGACACGAGAAAATCCTTTATTTATCTTTTGAACGACAGTATGTAGTTGAAAAGGTACAGAAACTGCAACAGCCGCATCAATTAAAGATTGATGACCTGTTTCTCCTAGCCATTTGAGGAGTATATTCCCGCCTAATGAAATTCCCACCACGGCTTTTTTTGTTGAAGGTTCCCGTAATTTCAATTGACTTAAAACATATGCAAAATCGGTTGTATCACCTCCATGATAGGAACGTGGCAAACGATTAGGGCCATTTGCGCCGCGAAGATTCATTAAAACTGCTCGGTAGCCAGATTTATTGAATGCATTAAATAAACTGGCAACGTAAGCTGAATTTATATTGCCACCTAATCCATGAAGTAGAATAATTAAAGGAGCATGATTATTTAAACTGCTTGTACTCCAGGCTAAATCAATAAAATCACCATCAGGTAACTCCACACGTTCATAAAAATTGATGGGAACTTGGAGTCTATTTGTGAAGGTTCGATACAGAGTTTGCCCATGCTGATTTTTAAGCCACTTAGCAGGCTTAAATTCACTATTAATGATCATACTCTGCTTTTCCGAAAAATTGATATTACTTATTCATATAGTTAAGTATAAAAGAGTACTCAAAAGAAATAAATAAAGAGGATAAGTGGCAAGAGTTTTAGTGATAATGTCAATACCAAAATTTCTTTTTAAATTTCAATATTTTATTTTCAAATTTATAATTTTTTTCAATATAATTATTATGTTACGATTATCTAGCTATTTTTTTGATGATCCTATTCAAGTGAATATAGAGAGGAGTTTTGATGCAAGTAAAAGCAGCAGTGGCATTTGAGATGGGGAAGCCATTAGCAATCGAAATGGTTGAATTAGAAGGACCCAAACAAGGTGAAGTTCTTATTGAAATTAAGGCAACAGGTGTTTGTCATACAGATGCGTTCACTTTATCCGGCGCTGATCCAGAGGGAATTTTTCCGACAATTTTAGGGCATGAAGGTGCTGGTGTTATTGTTGATGTTGGTCCTGGTGTTACTTCTCTAAAACCAGGGGATCACGTCATTCCTCTCTATACGCCTGAATGTCGCCAATGTGACTATTGTCTTTCACAGAAAACGAATCTTTGCCAGGCTATTCGGTCAACACAAGGTCAGGGACTTATGCCCGATGGAACAAGTCGTTTTAGTCTTAATGGTAAAAAATTATTTCATTATATGGGGACTTCAACTTTTGCAAATTACACCGTTTTACCTGAAATTGCAGTGGCAAAAATCCGCAAAGATGCACCCTTTGAAAAAGTGTGTTACATCGGCTGTGGTGTGACCACAGGCATAGGAGCTGTACTATATACCGCGAAAGTGACCCCAGGAGCCCGAGTTGTTGTTTTTGGCTTAGGAGGCATTGGACTTAATGTAATTCAAGGTGCTCGTATGGTTGGGGCAGAGCAAATTGTTGGTGTTGATATTAACCCTAAACGCCAGGCTTTAGCTCAAAAGATGGGAATGACTGATTTTGTTAATGCCCATGAATTTGGTGATGATTTAGTGGCTCACCTTGTTGATCTCACTAAAGGAGGGGCTGATTATAGCTTTGAGTGTGTTGGTGATGTCAAACTGATGCGCCAAGCTCTTGAATGTTGTCATAAAGGTTGGGGGATCTGCACGATTATCGGAGTTGCTGGGGCAGGACAGGAGATTTCAACTCGACCATTTCAGTTAGTTACAGGAAGAGTATGGAAGGGCTCGGCATTTGGAGGAGCACGAGGTCGTACTGATGTTCCTAGAATTGTTGATTGGTATATGGATGGAAAGATTAATATCGACGATTTAATTACTTATGTTTTACCTATAGAACAAATTAATAACGCTTTTGATTTAATGCATCAAGGTGAATCTATTCGTACAGTTCTTACTTTTTAACCTTTTTTGAGTTGAATAAATGACTATTGATCTTATTGAAGAGCACTATTGTTTTGGAGGTATTCAACGTGTTTACACACACCTATCTTCAGTAACTCATTGTGTGATGCGTTTTGGTATTTTTTTGCCACCACAAGTACACACACAATGTGTTCCTGTATTGTATTGGCTGTCTGGATTAACGTGTACAGAACAAAATTTTATTACTAAAGCAGGTGCACAACGCATGGCTGCTCAATTGGGTCTTGCATTGGTTACCCCTGATACCAGTCCTCGAGGAGTTCATTTGCCGGGGGATCAAGACAATTATGATTTTGGTATCGGTGCTAGCTTTTATGTGGATGCCACGCGAAATCCATGGTCAAAATACTATCAAATGTCCACTTATGTGTGTGATGAACTTCCTAATTTACTTCAGCAACATTTCCCTCTTAACGAACAAGCTTGTGGTATTTTTGGACATTCAATGGGTGGACATGGAGCATTGACCTTGGCTTTAAAAAATCCCAAACAATACCGTTCGGTTTCTGCTTTTTCCCCTATTTGTGCTCCTACTCAATGCGCATGGGGGCAAAAAGCGTTTACCGGTTATTTGGGTAAAGATCAGGAAAAATGGAAGGATTATGATGCGTGTAATCTCATTGTAGAAAGGGGGTGGCCGCATAAGAAGATATTAATTGATCAGGGGACTCAGGATCCTTATTTGCAAGAACAATTAAAACCCGAATTATTTCAGGATGCTTGCGTGAATGCTTCTGTAGATCTTAGTTTACGAATGCAAGAAGGTTACGATCATAGCTACTATTTTATTGCGAGCTTTATTGAAGAACATTTAACTTTTCATGCTTCAATGTTACAAGGCAATTAGTTTTCTGTCCCTCCTGCTATAATGTAGGTATAAATCATGGAGGGACTAAAATGAGTAAAAGAATACCTTTAGTTGTTGCCGGAGTTATTTTTTCTTTAGTTGCATTATTGCATCTTTTACGGATTTTTTTTCATTGGAAAATCATAATTGCAGAGTACAATGTTTCAATGTTAGCCAGTGTCGTTGCATTTATTATTATAACATTTATAGCGTTATGGATGTTTATTGCAGCGGCAAAAAAATAAGGCTAATAGTTCTTTCTCAGCATTTTTTACTAAAACTCAGGCATTACGATTTTTACAAAAGCAATCGACCAAATGATCGTCTACCATTCCAACTGCTTGCATATAAGCATACATAATTGTGGATCCCACAAAACTCATTCCTCTTTTTTGCAAATCTTTGGATAAAGCATCTGACTCCGGTGTAGTTGCGGGAATTTCTTGAAGGCTATGCGGAACATTTATTTTCGGACTTCCGTTCACAAATTGCCACACATAATTATCAAATGAGGTAAATTCTTGTACAATTTTTAGAAATACACTGGCATTTTTTCGTGTTGAAAAAACTTTAAGTCGATTGCGGATAATGCCAGGATCTGTAAGTAAATTTTCTAATTCTTCATCCGTCATGTGAGCCACGGCTTGAGGATCAAATTGCTTAAATGCCTTACGGTATGTTTCGCGGCGCTTGAGTATTGTTTCCCAACTTAAACCTGCTTGTGCTCCTTCGAGGATAAGCATTTCGAAATGTTTGTGATCCTCATGAACAGGGATACCCCATTCTGTATCATGATAATGCTCATAATAAGGTTTGTTGATTCCAACCCAAGGACAACGTTTCATAGTGGACATTAATTTTTATACTAAGTTGATAATATAGTACAGATTTTTAGGACCAATAACTATTTTTATATTCTCTTTATATGGATTATTGGGGTGATAATTAATTGTTTCGTCTTGAATTTGTTCAAGAATGGCTTAAAATTCACATACGAAAACAATATATTTATTTTAGAGAATTTCATGTCCGATTTTTATCAGGATTTTAATACAAGACGAACCTTTGCCATTATTTCTCACCCTGATGCAGGTAAAACTACCGTAACAGAGAAGTTGCTTTTATTTGGTGGTGCAATTCAATTGGCGGGAACTGTTAAAGGACGAAAGGCGGATAGACATGCAACCTCAGACTGGATGGAAATGGAAAAAGAGCGCGGTATTTCTATTACTACGTCCGTAATGCAGTTCATACATAATCAGCATGTCATGAACTTACTCGATACCCCAGGCCATGAGGATTTTTCTGAAGATACTTATCGAACTTTAACTGCCGTAGATTCAGCACTCATGGTTATTGATGTGGCCAAAGGTGTAGAGGAAAGAACAGTAAAGTTGATGGAGGTATGTCGTCTACGTGATACTCCAATTATGACTTTCATTAATAAGCTGGACCGTGAAGGTCGCGATCCTATTGATTTGCTCGATGAGGTTGAGTCTGTTTTGGGGATTCAATGTGCTCCAGTGACTTGGCCTGTAGGTATGGGAAAACGTTTTAAAGGCATTTACCATCGTTATGACGATGTAGTTTATCTTTATCAAGCGGGGAAAAATGCACAAAAACAAGATGCAATGCAAATTAAAGGAATAGACAATCCTCAATTGGATGAGATATTAGGAGAAAGTGCACAAGAATTGCGTGAGGAAATTGAACTGGTGAAAGGAGCTTCGCATGAATTTAATTTGCAGGATTATTTAGCAGGAAAAATGACCCCTGTTTATTTTGGTTCAGCAATTAATAATTTTGGCATCAAAGAGTTGCTGGATGATTATGTACGCTATGCTCCAAGTCCTCAACCAAGAAACACTCAAGAACGGGTTGTATCTCCAAATGAAGAGGCTTTTTCTGGGTTTGTATTTAAAATACAAGCAAATATGGATCCCAAGCACAGGGATCGAATTGCTTTTTTACGGATATGCTCTGGAGCTTATAAAAAGGGGATGAAATTAAGTCATTTGCGGATTGGTAAAGAAATACAAATTTCCAATGCGTTGACTTTTATGGCTGGTGATCGATCCCATACGGAAGTGGCTTTGCCAGGAGATATTATCGGGTTACACAATCATGGTACGATTCGAATTGGTGATACTTTTACTCAAGGTGAACAATTAAAATTTACTGGTATTCCTAATTTTGCCCCAGAGCTTTTCCGTTTGGTTCGCTTAAAGGATCCTTTAAAGAGCAAGGCTTTACTAAAAGGCTTAATTGAGCTCTCTGAGGAAGGAGCAACCCAAGTATTTCGACCATTAAATAGCAACCAGTTAATCTTAGGTGCTGTAGGAATATTGCAATTCGATGTTGTTGCTCATCGTTTGAGACATGAATATAAAGTAGATTGCATTTATGAATCGGTTAATGTGACTTGTGCTCGTTGGGTGTACTCAGAAGATGATAAAGCGATGAGTGAGTTTCGCACTAAGGCACATGATTATTTAGCATTAGATGGAAGCGATGCATTAATGTATCTTGCTCCAACTCGCGTTAACTTAACTATGGCTGAAGAGCGATACCCGAAAATTAAGTTTCATGCAACTCGAGAGCATTAACTCTATAGTGATAACCTTTATTTTTGATGCTATTAATCTGAAATTACAGTGGATTCTTTATGTTTTTTAAAAATAATGATGAGATTATAGTTCAGCTTCTTGATGCAATTAGCAAAATTGATAAAACCGAAGTGCACGCGATTCTTCAAGAAGCGTTCATGAAAAAAATAGACTTAAATATATATACAAATAAATTTGTTACTCCGTTACATTGGGCAATTCTTAAGTGTCGTGTGGACACGCAGGATGACATGCTTGAAATAATAGAACAGCTCTATCAAACAGAAATCGATCTTAATAAACCTTCAAATGACAGTAAACAATATTCCCCTCTCCATACAGCGGCTCGTCGTGGTTTACCATTAGTTGTTGATTGGCTTTTAGAACATGGGGCTGATCCCATGGTCAAGGATACCGCTAACAAAATACCAATCCATTATGTATGGAGTGCGCTTAATACAAAAATTTCAAATAAAAACGATCTGCATGTAGAAAAAAACCAAGAGCTGATTGATCGATTAATAAAAGTAAATGAGCTCTTAAATAATTGTAATACTACTACTGCATGCTTCATATTATAGGGAGCCACTAAAAAAGTGGTGAGAAGATAAAGTTTGTTAGTAAAAGGTCGGGACTAACACTCAGTTCCTAAAGGAGCGTCGACCTCCGCGAACTGATGTATCCCCACAAAATTTAAATTAAAAAATGAGTTTGATCTATTCTCCACTTGGAGCGTTCGGGCTGAGGAAGCGCAAAGCGCTGTCGCTAAGCTTATAGCAGGCTTTCGAGACGGACATTTTGCCTCTCCTCAGGCCGAGCTATTACAATTAAGTAGTACAACTCGCTTTTACTGTATGTTGACCTAAATTAGTAATTCTCACTTTTGCTCCTGAATCGGCGTTGAGTTTCAAGATCTGATTTGATTGGACTGTAATTTGCAAAAACTCTCCTGCAGACAAAGAAAAGTCATTAACTTTTCCTTTTTTAGCTAATGCTTCTACTAAAAGATCATCATTGTCATCTTCTGTGATGATTTTGCATTTTGCTTCTATTGACCAGAACATATAATTAACAAATTCTTGGGGATCATTGCTGGGTAGTTCATATTCAATAGTGACTCCTTGTTGGAGTGTATGACTTTCCATAGCATAGGTATTAGTCGTTAAAGAAGTCATAATACACAATACCCCAAATCCAAGTTTTTGTAACATTAGTTCACTCCATAATGAAAATTAATGGGCTAAGATACCTTTATTTTGCTTGCATGGCAAATTAATATTCATTAAAAATATATTGAAAAGTATCGGTTAATATTTTGCGGTAATTCCAGAGAACTGTTACAAAATATAATTATAAAACACCCTTTTTGCTGTGTGTTTTGGTTGAGATCGAATAGCATTCGTTTATTTATAAGATTGTTGGCGACAAAACTAAATCACAGGCCAAAGTCATACAGTCTTTGGCCTGCAGTTATCTGATAGTATTTATTCTATATACATTCCAGCTAAACCAATCGGTGCGTTATTTGGAGTATTTTCTTGAAGAGTTAAGTTTTGGAAAGTACAAAAGCTGTTATTGGGTACAAAGTAAACTTTATAAGTACCAATATTTGGTGGAGCAGTAGATGTGAAGGTTACAAAGACATATTCATTTTGGGTGCTGTTGAAACTCATTGCGGAAAAAAATTCCTGATTTAACGTAAACTCACATACCTTATCTTTATTCCCTGTATTACTGTAAATAGTAAATAAAGTTGAATTTGGATTCATAGTTATAGCTGCATAAGTTGAATTATCTGTAGCAGGTATACCAAATCGAGTGTCGTCGTATAAAGAGGGCTGCGGCATTACTGGAGAAATAGTATTGGGTAAGTTATTTAAATCATTAATAACATCTAACGTCGTTACGTTACCTCCGCCGTTATCAAATAAAATATATGCCATATTTTGTCCAAATGAGATACTTGTTAAGTTATCTTGCCCCCCACTATTGGAGATGATGTCAGTTGACATATTATTTGTAGTATCAAAGATTTCAATCTCAGAAGGAGCATCATTATACCCAACCCAAAGTTGAGTACCATCTGGTCTCATTGCTGTACCAATAGTTCTGCGGTTACTGGTGCCTGCTAAGGCAGGACCCACACTTAAATTAGAAAAAAGAATTGGATATACGCCATTCATTGTGCCAAAAACAGTATTTGCGTATAAGTAATTATTATTTTGATGAGCGAATAAGCCCAAAATAAAAGAATCATTGGGAATAGGCAATGGATCTGATTCTCCAAGTTGGTCTAGAGATGAGTTATATTCAAAGATCACATTATTAGTTTGAAGATCAGAAATATAAAAATTACCTGCAGGTCCTTTGCGAGTAATCGCGAATGGTTGTGAATTATTTGAAGGAAGCGTTTTTGTGCAATTATTGGCGTTAAAAGTATGGGTGGTTCCATTAACTATATAAATTTTACCTTCTCCGGAGTTTGTAATATAAATATTGCCACAATCCGTGGGTGGAGGTGTATTTGTTAGAGTAATATGTAACGCATTATTTGTAGGTTGATAACATTGGTTAATATTGGGTGTTCCATCAGGATTTTGCTGACAAAGATAGGGACCTCCCGAAACACCTTTTTCGGGTAAAGCACTACCTGTAACATTCAGCACCAATGTGCAGCTATTCTTGCCTGAGGCAGAGCAAGGAGCAACTTGGGTCACGCCCTGCATAGGCTTGATGACCAATTGATGAGCACGGTGAGAGTTATTTTGTACCAGATATTTCACAGTGGCAGTGCCTGTGGGACTTACCGATACCGTGGGTGGAAAATTGGGATCTGGTGTAAATGTCCATACAGGAATTCCCGCATGTGCTGTAATCATGTAAAAAGCACTTATACTTAGACCTAATCGAGGCATTAAAAGAGGTAATTTCATCGGCTATCCTTGGCTATCCTTATTTTTATTTATAATGTTTCTAATGCCTTAGCAATAGACTCAGTCATTGCTTTAGCATCGCCAAAAAGCATATATGTATTGTCATGATAGAACAACGCATTTTCTACACCGGCATAACCAGGTGCCATACTTCGTTTCACGAACAACACAGTTTTTGCTTTTTCAACTTCTAAAACAGGCATTCCATAAATAGGTGAGCTTGGATCTGTTTTTGCTGCAGGATTGGTTATGTCATTTGCTCCGATAATATAGGCTACATCACAACTTGCAAAATCGCGATTAATTTCACTTTGTTCAAAAACTCTATCATAAGGAATATTGGCTTCCGCAAGCAATACGTTCATATGTCCGGGCATACGACCAGCCACGGGATGGATTGCAAAGCGAACCTTAATATTGCGCTGCTCTAATGCATCTACTAATTCTTTGACTGCGTGTTGTGCATGGGCCACTGCCATCCCATATCCAGGGATAATGATGACATCTTTTGCATTACTTAAAAGAAATGCTGCATCTTCACCATTTCCTTGTCGCACTGCGCGGGATTCAGTTGTGGCATTGGCTTGTAACTGTGCTTCAGATGTCTGAATACCACCGAAAATTACATTGAAAATGGAGCGATTCATTCCTACACACATGATATAACTCAGAATTGCTCCACTTGCACCAACTAGAGCTCCAGTAATCACAAGTAAATGATTACTTAAGGTAAACCCAATACCAGCGGCTGCCCATCCAGAGTATGAATTAAGCATGGAAATTACTACAGGCATATCAGCACCACCAATAGGAATAATAAGCAATACACCAAGTAAAAAGGCTAAGGCAGCCAAAACGCAAAAAAGAGTAAGTGTTTGGTTTATCAGAAATAAAACAAACAGAATAAGGATTCCCAACGCGGTCAATAGGTTGATAGTATTATGATTTGGTAGTTTGATAGGGACCCCAGACATAATTCCTTGTAGTTTCAGAAAGGCAATTACAGAGCCAGAAAAGGTGATAGCTCCAATAATTAAACCCAGGCTCATTTCCACGAGGCTTGCTTTGGCGATTGCGCCAGGGATGCCTATATGAAACGAATGAGGAGATAAGAAAGCGCAGAATGCGACAAGTACTGCTGCCATCCCAACTAATGAGTGGAAAGCTGCAACTAATTGTGGGATAGCGGTCATATTAATTTTAAGAGCAATATAGGTGCCGATTATTCCACCTGCAATTATTAAACCAATCAGTAGGAATTGATGGTAAGTTGAGGGCATCATTAAGGTTGAGCCTACTGCGAGAATCATACCCGTAATCCCCAATAGATTTCCTCTTCTCGCCGAGGCCGGGCTGGCTAGGCCTTTAAGTGCCAATATAAAACATACTGCTGCTAATAGATAAAATAAAGGAACCAAAGTCGTCATGAGAAAATCATCCTTAATTTACTGCACGGTTTCAAATAAAAATAGTATCATTATTCTATTTTTTATACATGCGTAGCATGCGCTGTGTTACCACAAAACCACCAAAGATGTTAATTGAGGTAATAAATATTGCTAAACCACCTATCCAGGTTATTTTTCCCACGAATTGGCTTCCAGCAGCAATGAGGGCACCTAAAACAATAATACTGGATATTGCATTGGTTACCGACATTAAAGGGGTATGGAGTGCTGGGGTAACTTTCCAAACTACGTAATATCCGACAAAACAGGCTAATACAAAAATAGTGAGTATCGCAATATAAGGGTTTCCTAAGGTATTCATCTCATGCATTTTGGGTCTCCTTTATAACCTGGAATGGTAGGTATTGATTTTGATGACAAAGTACTGCCTGTTGGATAATTTCATCATTGGGGTTTAATGTGATTTCAGGAGGGGTAGAGGCTAGGAGATGAATCAGGTGCACTAAATTATTTGCATAGAGTTCACTTGCTGTTGCTGGAACTAGTCCTGCTAGGTTGCTGAAGCCGATGATGGTTATTTCCCCATGTTTGATGGTTTTATCAACAACACTTACTTCACAATTCCCACCTCGAGAGGTTGCGAGATCAACAACAACTGATCCAGGTTTCATTTGTTCTATAGTATGTTTATACAATAAAACGGGTGCTTGACGACCAGGAATTAATGCTGTTGAAATAACAATATCAGATAATTTAGCGTATTGGTCAATAAGCTCTGCTTGTAACTTTTTATATTCTTCACTTACTTCAGAAGCATATCCACCTTTTGTTTCACCGTCTTGCTCTTGACTGACTTCTATAAATTCAGCACCTAAACTTTCCACTTGTTCCTTTGCAGCACGTCGTACATCAAATGCATAAACTACTGCACCTAAACGTTTGGCTGTTGCTATGGCTTGTAAGCCTGCCACACCCGCACCAAGAACAAGTACTTTAGCAGGTTGAATCATTCCTGCTGCGGTCATCATCATAGGGAGAGCTCGATGAAATTGAGTACTTGCTTCCAGAACAGCTCGATATCCCGCCAAATTTGCTTGAGATGATAGACTGTCCATGCTTTGAGCACGGCTGATACGAGGGATAAGATTCATTGATAATAAAGTAATCTGCTTTTCTTGGCACCAGGAGATTAATCGGCTTTGCGGATCATTATCAATATGGCCTATGACTATAGTGCCCTGTGATAAACCTTCTAGATCTTGAGGATGAGGTTCATTAATGCAAAGAAGAATGTTCACTTTTGTCAGAATATTTTTCTTACTGTCGCTAATAGATACTCCAACTTGTTCATAATCTTGATCTCTAAAACCTGCCGCTAGACCAGCATTTTTCTCTATGTTGACTTCAAATCCAGATTTTATAAGCTGTTTCGCTGAGTTAGGAGTAATCGCTACTCGAGTTTCATTTCCTGTTGCATGTAAGGTTGCAATGATCATGAGTAAATCCTTTTTACCTAGATAACCATTATCGTATTGCAATTTAAAACTATTTTCCAGACTACGCAATACAGTAATGCGTGAAGTTAAGGTTGGTATCTATAGAATCCATATGTTATGTTTATAACTTTATTTAACATAACGGAGCAGGAGCGAACATTATGACAAGCCAACCCACCAGAGATCCAGTGAATGATATTTTACTTACCCCCAAAAATGCTGCCTTACTTATCATTGATTATCAACCCGTCCAAGTTAATTCCATTGCATCAATGGACAAGCAGAAATTAGTAAATAATATCGTTGGCGTTGCTAAAACGGGTGTGGCATACAACCTGCCAATCATTCTTACAACAGTTAATGTGAATTCGGGTTTGAATAAACCGACAATTCCTGAACTCACTCAAGTTCTGGAAGGGGTAAACACATATGACAGAACTTCCATTAATTCGTGGGAAGATACTGAGTTTGTAAATGCAGTTAAAGGGACTGCGCGTAAAAAATTAATTATGACTGCTCTGTGGACTGAGGTATGTTTGACTTTTCCTGCCCTTGATGCGTTAAATGAAGGTTATGAAGTATATGTAGTTGCTGATGCAGTAGGTGGAACTTCGGTTACAGCTCATGAGTTAGGACTACGTCGTATTCAACAAGCAGGGGGTGTACTTATAACCTTGCCACAATTATTATGTGAATTACAACGCGATTGGAGTCGAACAGCAACAGTTCCAAGTTTTGTTGAGATACTTGGTAGTAGTGTAGGTCTTTCTCACTAAAAGAATACATGAAGCAAGTGCATCAGAATATCCCAAAAAGGGTATTCTGATAAACTAAATAATGGGAATGTAAGAGTGTAATCTGTGCTCGAATCAGTCTTTTACAAAAATTACAATTTGCCTTTTGCAACCAGAAATCTATATATGATGCTATTGTATATACGCCTACAGTTTTATGCATTGCTTTTATGGGATTCTTCCTGCAAGCTATCTACTTCAATAGCTAGGGCCATTTGATTAGCACAAGACTCCAAAAGCTGTATTTTTTCCGGTGTTGCCCAATCGTCACTTTTTAAAGGTTGAATTCTTAAAACACCCATTGTACCTCGGGCGCCGAGCAATGGGATAAATATGGCATTAGAAAAAGAAAGCGTATCAGTTCCTAATCCTGCTTTTTGCCCTAATTCATATACCCATTGAGCGATACTGTATTCTTTATCATCCAATTCTTGATGCGATTTTGAGCGCGCGCGAATGACTAAGCGTGCATCTTTAGGCAGTAACGCAATAATTTCACAATGAAAAACTTCCGAAATATAATTAATTCCAGTTCTAAGTAATCTGACTATTCCACGTGTTCTTGATAATCTTCGACTTAAAGTATATAAAGTAGACGTTTGATATTCGGCAAGGCGTGCAATCTCTGATTGACGACGAGTAACTAAGGTGAGTTGGCAAATAATAAATGCTATCACGAGCATCATCACGAGATTGAAAATATAATCTGCATCATTGGTTAAAAAACTGTAGTAAGGAGGGACAAAGAAAAAATCGTAAGATAAAAGACTGAGAAAAATTCCTGAAATGGTAGGGCCGGTACGTCCTAGTGAGGCAATAGCAATCATGCCTATTAAATAAACCATGATTAAATTAGCATCTGGTACTAAGGAATAAAGCAAAAAATTAAATAATGTGGTGACAGAAACAATACTAATCGATAAGAAATAGGGAAACCAGGACGTAAGAGGTTTATTAAGTGTTTTCTTTTGTGGTTTCTTTACCATTTCAGTTATGGTATACACATCAATATCACCGCTATAACGCAAAACCTCATCAGCTAAGCTACGAAAGAAAAAATTCCTCCATCGCGTTTGAATTCTTTTATTTATCATAATTAAAGTAACATTTTGCGCACGAGCAAAATTAAGAATTTCTTTAACAAAATCATATCCCATTAATATATGGGTTTCAGCACCTAATTGTTCCGCAAAAAATAGATTTTTTATCGCTTGATTACGTTGTGTTCTAGACAATTGAGTTCGAGGAGAATCTACATAAACAGCCATCCAGTCTGCTTGAAAACTCGTTGCTATTCTTTTGGCAGAGCGAATTAATTTATGAGCCTCTGGGCCTGGTCCCACGCAAACGAGAATTTTTTCCATGATGTGCCAGATACTCTTTATCCCTTGTCCTTGTCTATAGAGAAGTACTTGAGTATTAACTTGCTTTGCTAATGTGCGTAATGCAAGTTCACGTAATGCCATTAAGTTACCTTTACGAAAATAAAATTCCGCAGCTAGCCGTGCTTGTTTGGGGACATAAACCTTTCCCTCTGCCAAACGTTTTAATAAATCTTCTGGTGCCAAATCAACAAGTTCAATAGTATTTGCACTTTCAATCATGAAATCAGGAACAGTCTCTTGGACAGGCGCATGAATAATTTGAGAAACATCGTTATTTAAGCTTTCTATATGCTGCACATTTAAAGTAGTATATACATCAATTCCCCGATCCAGCAGTTCTTTAATGTCTTGCCATCGTTTCTTATGTCGTACCCCGGTAACATTTGTATGTGCCATTTCATCCATAAGTATTAATCCAGGATTTCTTTTTAGCGCAGCATCCAAATCAAATTCTTGTAGTTTTTTGCCGTGATAATCAATAGTTACTTTCGGTAGAATCACGAAGTTTTTCAGTATTTCTAAAATTTCTGAGCGGTCATGTGATTCGACAATGCCTACAATAATATCTAATCCTTTTGCTTGCTCTTCTAATGCTTCATGAAGCATGGAATGGGTTTTTCCCACACCAGGGGCAGCACCCAGATAGATTTTGAGTTTGCCACGCTGTTGCTGCTTTTCTTCTTCGAGTACTTGTTGCAATAACACGTTAGGATTGGGACGTGAATCATTCATGAGTGATCCTCACATGATCTAGGGCCAAGTTAAGCTCTAGTACGTTAATACGTGGTTCTCCTAAAAGATATAGAGTTCTTTTTTTGAGGAGTTGATTTACCAATGTTTCTATTTCTTGCTCAGAAATATTACGTGCTTTAGCAATTCGAGGAATCTGATAAAAAGCTGCTTGTGGGCTTATTTCCGGATCAAGGCCGCTTGCAGAAGCGGTCACTAAGTCAACAGGAATTAAGGGAATTTTATTTTCATATTGATGAAGCGTCGCCACTCTTTTTTTGACTATGGTCAAAAACTCAGGGTTTAAAGGCCCCATGTTTGAACCCAAAGAACTCGCTGAGTTATAAGGAAATGGAGTGGTCGCAGAGGGTCGTCCCCAAAAATAATTAGGTGCATCGATGTATTGTCCAATTAATGCAGAACCAATAAGTTTATCCTGATATCGGAGTATGCTGCCGTTTGCTTGGTAGGGGAATAATACTTGGGCAATAAGGGTAGTTACAACAGGGTAAATAATGCCTGTGAGTAGCGAAAAAATGAGTACAAAGAATAAAGATGTTTTTATTTGTTTGAAAATTTCTATCATCATTTTTATCCTGTTAACCCTACTAAAGTTAAGAGCAGATCTATTATTTTGATACCGATGAAGGGAACAATTAATCCACCAAAGCCATAAATGATCACATTGTTTCGTAAGAGTTGTGCGGCAGGAAGACGCTTATATTTCACTCCATGTAACGCTAAAGGAATGAGAAAAATAATAATAATCGCATTAAAAATGACTGCAGACAGAATAGCACTTTGAGGGGTTGTCAAATGCATGATATTTAAAATATTAAGTTCCGGATAAGTACTTGAAAACGCCGCAGGTAGAATGGCAAAATATTTAGCAATATCATTGGCTATGCTAAAAGTAGTGAGTGAACCACGAGTCATCAGTAGTTGTTTACCAATTTCAACCACTTCAATTAATTTAGTGGGATTTGAATCTAAATCTACTAAGTTACCTGCTTCCTTTGCTGCTTGTGTTCCTGAATTCATTGCGACTGCAACATCTGCTTGAGCAAGAGCAGGAGCATCATTGGTTCCATCTCCTGTCATTGCTACTAGATGACCTTGGGCTTGTAACTCCCGAATCAATTTAAGTTTGTCTTCAGGTTTTGCATTGGCCAGAAAATCATCTACGCCTGCTTCGCCTGCAATTGAAGCAGCGGTAAGAGGATTATCTCCAGTAACCATAATTGTTTTAATGCCCATTTGTCTTAATTGAGCGAATCGTTCGCGAATACCACCTTTAATAATATCTTTAAGACGAATAATACCGAGTACTTTTTGATTTTCTACCACAACCAATGCTGTATTTCCTTGTCGTGAAATAATTTCGACATTTTTTTTCACATTTTCAGGAATAATGCTACCTAACTGATTGAGGTATTCTTTGATTGCCTCAAACGAACCTTTACGAATTTGTCTGTTTCCAACATTTGCGCCACTCATGCGTGTTTGCGCTGTAAAAGGAATAAAAGTGGCATTGAGTTTTCCAAGCTCTCTACCGCGTAACTTATATTTTCTTTTGGCTAAAATAACAATACTACGGCCTTCGGGGGTTTCATCTGCGAGTGATGCTAATTGTGCTGCATTAGCTAATTCATTGATGCTAACCTCTTCAGCAGGAATAAATTCTGTAGCTTGACGGTTTCCTAAAGTAATGGTTCCTGTTTTATCAAGTAATAAAACATCAATATCTCCTGCAGCTTCAACGGCACGTCCAGATAAAGCAATAACATTCGCTTGAATCATTCTATCCATGCCTGAAATACCAATCGCGGAAAGTAACCCTCCAATTGTAGTTGGAGCTAAACAGACAAAAAGGGCAATAAGCACTGTTATGGAAATTACCTGACCTGATTTGGTTACAAATACACTAAAAATGGAGAAAGAGAGCAGGGTGCTACAAACTACTAGGAAGACAATGGTTAATGCAGCGAGTAAGATAGTCAAGGCTAGCTCACTAGGTGTTTTTTGACGTTTTGAACCCTCTACCAAGGCAATCATGCGATCTAAAAATGTTTCTCCTGGATTAGAAGTAATGCGAATGATCAACCAATCAGAGATGACTTGAGTACCTCCCGTTACCGCGCTACGATCACCTCCACTTTCACGTATCACTGGTGCGCTTTCGCCAGTGATAGCGCTTTCATTAACAGAAGCAATACCTTCAATAACCTCTCCGTCACTAGGAATGAAATCTCCTGCTTCGACTAATACCAGATCATCCATACGTAATTGTCCTGAAGTGACTAGGGTAAATTTTGCACTTTTAGACGCTTTTGCTAATTTTTTGGCTTGAATATCATGTCGTGCTCGGCGCAATTCTTGTGCCTGGGCTTTACCTCGACCTTCTGCCATCGCCTCAGCAAAGTTAGCAAACAGGAGTGTAAACCAGAGGCATAATGTAATTGCTAAAATAAAAAGAGTAGGTGCTTCTCCTTTTCCCAAAAGTGATTGTAAAAAAAGTACGGTGGTTATGATTGAGCCTACATATACGGTAAACATCACCGGATTTTTAATTTGAGTGAGTGGCCTGAGTTTTAGAAAAGCATCGACTAAGGCCACTTTAATGATGTTAAGATCCCATATTGAATGTATTTTAGTAGCCATATTTACCCCAAAGTATCAACTGTTCCACCACAGGCCCTAATGCAAGGGCGGGGACAAAAGATAGAGCGCCAATGATAATGGTGATACAAACTAACAAAACAATAAAAAGGGGTGTATGAGTTGCTAGAGTGCCGGGGTTACTGGGAATATGTTTTTTCTTAACCAGTGAACCTGCAATTGCAAGAGTGGGAATGGCAATCCAATATCGGCTAATCAACATGAGTAAGCCTCCCAGGATATTATAAAAAGGGGTATTCACATTTAGACCTGCAAAAGAACTGCCGTTATTATTTCCCATCGACGTAAATGCATAAAGAATTTCTGTGAAACCATGTGAACCTGGATTGGCTATTGAGCTAATGCCTGAAGAGGTCACCGAAGCATAAGCAGTTGCGATAAGGACCACTAAAGGCATAATCAAAACGGCAATTGAGGCCATTTTCATTTCATAAGGTTCAATTTTTTTACCAAGATATTCAGGAGATCTGCCTACCATAAGACCTGCAACAAATACAGTGATAATAATCATCATGAGCATGCCATATAATCCTGAACCTACTCCACCAAAACAAACTTCACCTAAATGCATCATCCAAAGGGGAACAAGCCCTCCTAATGGGATAAACGAATCAAGCATGGAATTAACTGAACCATTCGACGCAGCGGTAGTTGCTGTGGCCCAAATGGTTGAGCTGACAATACCGAAACGTGTTTCTTTGCCTTCCATATTCCCTGCAGGGTAAAGGCCAGCTATAGGCTGCATATCAATTCCTATGGATTGAAATGCTGGATTGCCTTTTTGTTCCATTACGGTTTCAAGAATTAAAGGTGGAATAAATAAAATGAACATGGCAATTAACACTGCCCATCCTTGTCGTTTATCCTGAACCATCATCCCAAAAGTAAAACAAAAAGCTGCTGGAATAAGTAAAAGGGCTACCATTTCAAGAAAATTAGTTAATGGAGTAGGATTTTCGAAGGGATGGGCAGAGTTTACATTAAAAAAACCGCCTCCATTAGTGCCTAATTGTTTAATGGCAATTTGTGAGGCAGCAGGTCCCATAGGAATGGTCTGTTCGGTTATTTTCTTAGAGGTTACTTGGGGATTACCTAGGCCATCTAATAGGGGTTGACCTCTTGTATCTGTCATTGGTTGTTGATAAGTAAATGGATGGAGAAGACTAATTTTTTGATAGGGTTTAAAATTTTGTATTACTCCTTGTGAGCATAAGATAAGGGAGAAAATGAATGACAAGGGAAGTAAGATGTAGAGTATACCTCGTATGGTATCCACCCAAAAATTACCTAAACCTACGCTTTCACGTTTTGTTAAACCTCGTATCAAAGCGATTAATAACGACATTCCTGTTGCTGCTGAAATAAAATTTTGTACAGTAAGCGCAAGCATTTGTGTCAAATAACTCAAGGTTGTTTCACCATTATAGGCTTGCCAATTGGTATTCGTTGTAAAGCTAATTGCCGTATTAAAAGCAAGATCAGATGAGGGAGCCGCAAAATTTTGTGGGTTTAGAGGAAGATAGTATTGAATTCTTTGCAAAAGAAAAACTGCCAATAATCCTACTAAATTAACAAAAAGCATCGTTGATAGGTAAGTTTTCCATTCCATTTCTTCTTCAGGATCAATTCCGCATAGCTTATAAATGAACGATTCAAAAGGTCTAACTAAAGAGTCTAATAAACAAGATTGGCCTTGGTATACTCGGGCCATATACCAACCAAGGGGTTTGACAAGCAGCAGTAAGAAGAGCAAATAAAATGAGATTTGAAGAAAACCAAATTTTGTCATGGAGATCCATTCCTGTTTTTATTATTAAAATAATTCAGGTTTAAATAATACGAATAATAAATAAATTAACAAGCAGAAAGCGATGAGTCCACAGATGAAATAGAAGCTCATGATTCACTCCTTGACAAATAATCAAAAAAATTAATGAGCAAAAAGCACGTGCAAAAAAATAAGACAATAAGAAAAATTAATAAAATATCCATAGAGTGTTTCTTATCATTGATATCTCTCTTTTAACTATAATCTTAGCCCAGATTTTTGGGGTTTGTTGACGATTTATTCTGTTCTTCTGATTGTTACATAAGAGTTAGATTTTATTTTAGTGGAAAGCATTAATGTATTAAGTAAAAAAATAAGAATGATGAAATCCATTATTACAAACGCACTTATTGGGGAGGGGATTAAAAATAAAAAAGGCGTATTTTTATCAAATACGCCTTTTTATTAAATTTGCAATAGACAGTAAGATTGCTTACAGTCCTAGTTACTATTATGGACTCCTCTGGAGTGTTTTAGGCTTCTTAGTTTACACTAGGCATGCACACCGCACTCTCAATCTGGCTCCCAAGTAATGAATGTTGGCTGAACAATATGTACTGTCTATGATTATATAATAGGCTAATCTTCACGGTAATGCTACTTGATTCAAATTGTTTTTTGCAAAGATTGTGTTAAAAAATAGAGTATATAATGGATATATGGAAACCAAGGATCAGTGATGCTTGCTGTAAGGAAAGGCTCTATGCATAAAAAAATCGATTTTATATCTTCCATGCTATCTGGAATAATCATCAGTTTTTTAATGGTCATGGTTACAGTAAGTTTTACCCAATTTATTTTTCACGGTAAGTTATCCAGCTATTTTCCAGTAGCAACTTATCTGATTTTAATAACTACGGTAATTATCACTCTGGTCACGGCATTGTTTAGTTCATTACCCATTTCTATTGGACATCCTCAAGATGAGCCATTACCCATTATTGCATTGGCCATTTCATCAATTGTTGCGGGCATACAAAACCCTGACAATCTTTTCTCTACTACCATGGTTGTAATTGCTTGCTCTACCAGCATGACGGGTATTTGTTTTTATATGATTGGAAAATTTAAACTGGGTAATTTCATACGTTTTATTCCTTTCCCTGTTGTTGTGGGTTTTCTAGTCAGCGTTGGATGCTTACTGATAATAGGTACTACCAAGAATATAATGTCTATATTACCTAATCCTCTTATTTATGATAGTGCTAACTTTTTTAAATCTGATTTTTTCATGATATGGAGTATTACTATTGGTTATACCTTATTATTTTTCTATGTCATGTATCGTTTTACCCATAGGCTCACATTCCCCGGATTTTTATTATTCAGTATAGTGATGTTTTATATAATTGTTTTTGTATTTCATATTTCAATTCCCATGCTAAGAGAGCATGGATTATTATTTCAACCATTTCCACCGCCCAATACTCTCATGAGTGCTCTTTCACAGTTTTCTTTTAGTAAAGTGGAATGGGACACTATATATCCACAAATAGGTAATTTAATAACTATTATACCCATTAGTACTATATCCTTTTTATTAATATTAGGTGCTCTGGATTTTAATTTAAAAAAAGAAATCGATTTAAACAGAGAGTTGTGTCTCACAGGCATCAATAATACTTTCATAGGGTTTGCCGGAGGCTTAGTTGGATATACCGGTTTTATGATGACTATCATTAATAACCACTTGAAGTCTACAACCCGTGCGCCTGGTATTTTATCTGCTATTTTCACTTTAGCTATTTTGTTAGTTGGCATGAATTTGATTGCATATATACCCAAAATAATTGTATTTGGTATGTTGTTGTTTATTGGTATTAGTATTTTAAAAACATGGGGTTACGATATTAAACATGAGTTTTACAGTTCAGATTATTTAACGGTATTTATAATTCTAATAATGGTCTTAAGTTTTGGATTACTTGCAGGGGTTATCGTAGGAATATTGGTTTCTTTTGTTTTAATTGTTATTAATTACAGCCAAATTAGCCCAATAAAATATCGTATTGAAGGTACAAATGTACGTAGCGGAACTCGACGAGATAATAGAGCGAAAAATATTTTAAAAAAGGAAAAGGGGGCTATACTTTTTTTAAAATTACAAAATTATTTATTTTTTGGCATCACAAATAAACTAATTGATGATATTAAAATCACTATTAATAACCAACCTAATCAATTACGATATATTATTTATGATTATGAACTGGTTATTGGCATCGATTCTTCTGCTCTTTATTGTTTCTCCAGAATCAAAGCTTTTATTAAAGAGCATAATATAACTGCTGTTATTACTGAAGTGGAAGACACAGTACTTAAAAAATTGATGGATATTGGTTTTATAGATCCTAATGATCCATCCATTATCGTGGTTCCTCAACATGAACAAGCGATTGAGTGGTGTGAAAAACAAATATTACATAAAAATAATTATGTAAAAAATGAGGCGTTACCCCTCGAAGCCCAACTGACCAACCTTTTTCAGAACGAAACTACTGCACGCTGTATTAAAAAATATTTTAACAAAATAGCAATTAATGAGCAGGAATTTCTTTTTAAACAAGGGGAGCTTGCATCGAGTTTATATTATTTGGAATCAGGTGAGCTTTCTGTATATATGGCAACCCAAAATAAAAAGCAATTATACATTTCAACTATCCAAACGGGAAATATCATTGGTGAAATGGGGTTTTATTTAATGGGTAATCGTTTTGCAACAATAATAGCAAATGAAAACAGTATAGTAGAAGAATTATCGGCAGAAAACTTTGCAAAAATGTGCACAGAAGAACCTGCGATTGCAGAGCAATTTAACAGAGTGATCGTGCGTATTTTGGCAGAAAGACTGAATTATCGTAATCTTCAAATATAAAAATTGGCTTCTTAAATTTCTGAATGAAAAAGAAATTATTTGAAAGCAGCTGGATTTTTAGAATTCATCAGGCACTCTAGATAAATAGAGTGCTTGATACCACCATTTAATTTTTCAATATAAGCTGAAATATATAGAGCAAGAGCCCGCTGCACTGGAGCTAATCCGCAAGCAAAAAACTTTTAACTCTTTCTTATAATGTGAATTTCGTATAAGCGAATGTGGATTTACTTCGAACCGTTCGGGCTGAGGAAGCGCGTAGCGCTGTCTCGAAGCTTAGCACAAATGTTCAAGTTGCGTGCTAAGGCTTCGAGACGGCATAAATGCCTCCTCAGCCTGAACGGGTTGAGACAGAAGCTGGATCCCAATAGATTCTTTATCCGCAACTCACGTTCACTTAATGGGAGTTGCGTATAAGCGAACATGGATTTACTTCCTCCCGTTCGGGCTGAGGAAGCGCGTAGCGCTGTCTCGAAGCCTAGCACAAATGTTCAAGTTGCGTGCTAAGGCTTGGAGATGGCATAAATGCCTCCTCAGCCTGAACGGGTTGAGACAGAAGCTGGATCCCAATAGATTCTTTATCCGCAACTCACGTTCACTTAATGGGAGTTGCGTATAAGCGAACATGGATTTACTTCCTCCCGTTCGGGCTGAGGAAGCGCGTAGCGCTGTCTCGAAGCCTAGCACAAATGTTCAAGTTGCGTGCTAAGGCTTGGAGATGGCATAAATGCCTCCTCAGCCTGAACGGGTTGAGACAGAAGCTGGATCCCAATAGATTCTTTATCCGCAACTCACGTTCACTTAATGGGAGTTGCGTATAAGCGAACATGGATTTACTTCCTCCCGTTCGGGCTGAGGAAGCGCGTAGCGCTGTCTCGAAGCCTAGCACAAATGTTCAAGTTGCGTGCTAAGGCTTGGAGATGGCATAAATGCCTCCTCAGCCTGAACGGGTTGAGACAGAAGCTGGATCCCAATAGATTCTTTATCCGCAACTCACGTTCACTTAATGGGAGTTGCGTATAAGCGAACATGGATTTACTTCCTCCCGTTCGGGCTGAGGAAGCGCGTAGCGCTGTCTCGAAGCCTAGCACAAATGTTCAAGTTGCGTGCTAAGGCTTGGAGATGGCATAAATGCCTCCTCAGCCTGAACGGGTTGAGACAGAAGCTGGATCCCAATAGATTCTTTATCCGCAACTCACGTTCACTTAATGGGAGTTGCGGATAAGCGAACATGGATTTATTTCCTCTCGTTCAGGCTGAGGAAGCGCGTAAGCGCTGTCTCGAAGCCTAGCACAAATGTTCAAGTTGCGTGCTAAGGCTTGGAGACGGCATAAATGCCTCCTCAGCCTGAACGGGTTGAGACAGAAGCTGGATCCCAATAGATTCTTTATCCGCAACTCACGTTCACTTAATGGGAGTTGCGGATAAGCGAACATGGATTTACTTCCTCCCGTTCGGGCTGAGGAAGCGCGTAGCGCTGTCTCGAAGCCTAGCACAAATGTTCAAGTTGCGTGCTAAGGCTTGGAGACGGCATAAATGCCTCCTCAGCCTGAACGGGTTGAGACAGAAGCTGGATCCCAATAGATTCTTTATCCGCAACTCACGTTCACTTAATGGGAGTTGCGGATAAGCGAACATGGATTTACTTCCTCCCGTTCGGGCTGAGGAAGCGCGTAAGCGCTGTCTCGAAGCCTAGCACAAATGTTCAAGTTGCGTGCTAAGGCTTGGAGATGGCATAAATGCCTCCTCAGCCTGAACGGGTTGAGACAGAAGCTGGATCCCAATAGATTCTTTATCCGCAACTCACGTTCACTTAATGGGAGTTGCGGATAAGCGAACATGGATTTATTTCCTCTCGTTTGGGCTGAGGAAGCGCATAAGCGCTGTCTCGAAGCCTAGCACAAATGTTCAAGTTGCGTGCTAAGGCTTGGAGACGGCATAAATGCCTCCTCAGCCTGAACGGGTTGAGACAGAAGCTGGATCCCAATAGATTCTTTATCCGCAACTCACGTTCACTTAATGGGAGTTGCGGATAAGCGAACATGGATTTATTTCCTCTCGTTTGGGCTGAGGAAGCGCGTAAGCGCTGTCTCGAAGCCTAGCACAAATGTTCAAGTTGCGTGCTAAGGCTTGGAGACGGCATAAATGCCTCCTCAGCCTGAACGGGTTGAGACAGAAGCTGGATCCCAATAGAATTCTTTATCCGCAACTCACGTTCACTTAATGGGAGTTGCGTATAAGCGAACATGGATTTACTTCCTCCCGTTCGGGCTGAGGAAGCGCGTAGCGCTGTCTCGAAGCCTAGCACAAATGTTCAAGTTGCGTGCTAAGGCTTGGAGATGGCATAAATGCCTCCTCAGCCTGAACGGGTTGAGACAGAAGCTGGATCCCAATAGATTCTTTATCCGCAACTCACGTTCACTTAATGGGAGTTGCGTATAAGCGAACATGGATTTATTTCCTCCCGTTTGGGCTGAGGAAGCGCGTAAGCGCTGTCTCGAAGCCTAGCACAAATGTTCAAGTTGCGTGCTAAGCTTGGAGACGGCATAAATGCCTCCTCAGCCTGAACGGGTTGAGACAGAAGCTGGATCTCAATGGATTCTTTATCCGAAACTTCCGTTTCTTATGATGCCGAAAAAAGGCACACTAAGAGTGGGTCTTTTAAATGTTGCATAACTTTTACTGTTTTTGCCAGTTTGAATAAAAATTTGGGTATAATAAAGTTTCCCCTGCTTGTCACGAGCCACACCAATACCCGTCAAATTATAATAACCAACAATATTTTTTTTATGCCCCGGGCTTCGTAACCATTGTCTTACCACTTCTTGAGCACTTTTGTAGTTATAAGCAACATTCTCAGCACCTCCGCCTGTGTTTTTAATTTGTGTGCGTAGGGTGGTAATCCGTTTTCCAAAGTCTTTATGGCCAAAAGGCATGCGATGGTTGGCCATATCCAATGAATGTTGTTTGGCTTGAATTACAATACGATTATCCATAGTAAGTTTAGATAATCCATGTTGTTGCCTGTATTCATTAATGTAGAATAAAACAGAATTTTGGATGGCTGTATCACTTTCACCGTTTTTTGATACAGGTTTCGCATAAATACAAGACAAGAAACTAAAAAAAATAGAACTCAAGATAATGATTTTAGTTTTTAAAGACATAATATTTTCTCTTTAACGGGATTATGGATAAGGGTTTTATTAGAACCAGAGTCTACCTAGGTTGAAATAATGACTAAAATACAGTCAATTGTCTAGAGCTAGCAAGATAGAAATAAAACCAAGTAGATCTTTATTGATCCATTG
This sequence comes from Legionella cincinnatiensis, assembly GCF_900452415.1. Classification (NCBI taxonomy): domain Bacteria; kingdom Pseudomonadati; phylum Pseudomonadota; class Gammaproteobacteria; order Legionellales; family Legionellaceae; genus Legionella; species Legionella cincinnatiensis. Next base: position 1,205,894 of record NZ_UGNX01000001.1, read on the forward strand.
TGTTTCATAATATTGTTTTAATTTAAGGCGTTAAGTTGGTAATAGCATCATGCAGATCTTCGACTTCGCCTGAATAATGAAAGTAAATTCGTTTTTTTGTACAATCTATGAGACATAAGGCTTCTTGAGGTTGATCACCAAATTGTTTAAATACCCAAAATAGGCCATCATGATGTTGGCTTTCTATTTCTTTTAATAAATCCACCATTCTATCTCCTTCTAACGCAGAATGAGGACAATTTAAACCTGATGTACCGTGAGTTATTTTATAGGCATAATGTTTTTCTTTCATGATCGTACTCCCTAATTCGATAGAGAAAATTGAGTCCATTTTGATTAAATTATAGTCCAGGGTAAGGAGAAGCCGTAATCTAAAAGGAGATTTATTATTGCAGGGTTAGATCTTATTTTTTATAGATTAACGGATAGTCCAACTAATATGGCGTGTAATGTAGGTATATTTGATAATTGTTCTTTTTTATTGTGAGTATCTAAATGAAGATTAGGACCATTGCCGCTAAATATTCCCTGATACAATAAGCTTAAACTAGCCAGAGCCGTAATTGGATAACCAACACCTGCTTGTATTTCACCTGCGAGTTGTGAAATGTCATTTAATGGAACACGAGAATCTCGCCAGTGACGGTAAGCAAGCCCTCCTTTTAATTGAGCAAAAAAGTCACTATTGCCCAAAGGATCGCTTTTGGTTGTGATTAATAAATCTAAGGTAGGAGAAAGAGTGGTTTGCATCGGAATCCATTTTCGTAATGCTTGAAATGTTTCTCTTTGCATGTCCAATTTTATTCGAGTACCGGTTTGTAGCCCTAATTCCAAGCCTAAGGCAATATTGCCTGCGAGCATCAGTTCGTTAGCGAGTGCTAGCCTTCCTATAGCAGTACTTTTATCGCTAGAATTTACTTGGTAATTGCCAGCACCTGCACTTGCAGAAACAGACCATGGCTGATCTTGAGATGTTTCTTTAGGGAAATAATTGCCAGCGATTACATTAAATGATAATAAAATTCCTATTATAATTAATTTCATTTGCCATATCCCTAAATGAACTGTTCATAATCATACTTTGCAGGTTACAAATTAAAGTGTGTTACTTCTATCACTGCAAAGTACCTGGGAATGTTAGACATAAAGGCAGTAGATTCTCGCCATAATATCAACTACTTTATTCAGTAAGAGTTCAGCTCCTCAGGAAACGACCCTATTGAGTACATCTTACGAGAAAATATCTCTAAAAACTACCCACCACATTGATTTTTAGAGAGATTTTTTTACAATATGTACTTATCTCTGGCCATCAGTGCACTATCAAGCATGAGTCTGACTTATTACCTTTTTAATCTGGCGGAGAGAGAGGGATTCGAACCCTCGATACGTTGCCGTATACACACTTTCCAGGCGTGCGCCTTCGACCGCTCGGCCATCTCTCCCAATCGGGCAAGCTTATACAGGTCAGATGATAAAATCAACCCTTGTTTTATTTAAACACATAACTTTTAGATGATATTGTATATACTATTAGGTAAGGGGTTCCAAAGATGATTACCATTTTCTAGTATGAATCTTAAATTTTTTTGAGAAAAAAATGATTAATCGCTCTCCACATAAAGGATTTTAACATGTCAGTACGAATTTTTCTTGTCGTCTTAAGCCTTATTTCAGCCAATTCACTATGGGCTATTACCTGTTACTTTACTCTAGCCAAAGATAATTGTTGGAATAAATATACGGTAACAGTAGATGTTATGGATGCAGTAACGGCTAAAGTTTTAACTACTGTAATAATACCTCCTGGGAAGCTTTGGATGCGTCAAACTTTTCCCTGTCAACCGAAAGAGAAATTAATGTATCGGGCTCAGTTTTCACCTACGATATGGGAAAGCGGAAAAGGTGAAATTTATTATGCTAAAAATTATTGGTCTTTGCCCAATGAAATTAATCCCGGTGATTCAGCGTGGAATGTTTCTGTATGTTATCCTTCTGATTTTTCACAAATCCCACTTCCTCCTGAAGCCACTGGATCATGTAAGTGTGATTTTGATAGTATTCCGGTAATACCACCCAAAAAGATATAAATCACATTAATCTAAAAATGGACTAACTTTTTAGGATTCTTTTTCCTTTATAAGTTGTGAGGGATAAATTTATGATTACTTTAAGAAATAAAATTGGTCAAATGTTAATTATGGGATTTGATGGATGTGTTCTTCATGATCAAAGCCCCATGGCTGAATGGCTTTCTTCTGATGGATTGGGTGGTGTTTTATTATTTGATCAAGAAGCATCTACAGCATTGTATGGAAAGAATTTAAAAAATTTAACCCAAATAAAACAGCTGACTCATTCACTTAATGGCTATTATTCCGAAATAAGCTACAAAAATAATGGATTACCTCTATTAATTGCCATAGATTATGAAGGGGGAGCTGTCGATCGTTTGTCCAGAATCGAGGAATGTCCGCCCACCATAAGTGCCTATGATATGGCACATTTGTCTCCCGAAGCATTGCAGGCGGAATTGATTCAAATGGCATTAACTTTAAAATCTTTGGGTTTTAATCTTAATTTTGCTCCGGTTGTAGATTTAAATTTACAGGAAGAACAAGGTATTATTGGTGCCTTACATCGTAGTTTTTCGGCTATTCCTGAACGAGTAATTGGCTTTGCGAAACAATTTGTTGATGTTTTTTCTCATCACGGTATTGCATGTTGTTATAAGCATTTCCCAGGTCATGGAAGTGCGCTTGGTGATACTCATAAGGGATTTGTTGATGTTACGAATACATTTCAAAGAGAAGAGTTAGAGCCTTATTACGCATTGGTAGGTGATGCGCACCAACCTACAATGATTATGACAGCACATGTGGTCAATAAGCATTTGAACAGTCAGGGATTACCCGCTACTTTATCTTACGAGATCTTAACAGGCCTATTGCGTCAGTCTATGTGTTATAATGGGGTAGTTGTTGCTGATGATTTACAAATGCAGGCAATCACTGATCATTATTCGCTTGAGGATGCTTTATGCCTGACAATCAATGCAGGTGCTGATATGATCATTTTTGCAAATCAATTAGCTAAGATAACAGCGCCTGAAATAATTGAAGTCATAGAACATTTAGTTCTTGAGCAAAAAATAGAATATCAACGTATTGAAGATGCATACCGACGGATTATCCGTTTAAAACAACAAATTAATTGTATCGAATTAGTTGACTAATTACTTAAAACATGTAAGCTCTTGACGAATAATTAAGGCATGTTAGAATATAGTTCTTATTGTATATATTTTGGACCTTTATAAGGGTTTCTATGTTAATTCCGTCTTATCATATGGCTCATCATTCGACCCTCTCTCATTTTAAACTTATTTGTTGTTGTTGCTGATCTCATTTTCTTTTGTTCCTTTTATTTTTTTCGTTTAGTTTTTAAGGATTTTAAATATGTGTGCAGCACATCAGCAACAGAAAAAATTCATTTTTAGTACTCCTTTAATTTATGCTTTGATGATTGGTTTGGGCATTGCTAGTGGGATGTCAGATATCAGCATTTTAAAAGAGACTGGATTATTGGTTTCCGATTTGTTTATTAAACTCTTTAAATGCATCAGTTTACCGATTATTTCTTTATCGATAATTGTTACTTTGGCAAATTATAAGACCGATGGGTTTATGAAAAAAATTTGGAAGCGAACAATTACGTATACTTTTTCGACAACTCTGGTGGCGGCAATGATCAGTTGCTTGCTCTATATTGTCATTCATCCTAGCTCTGTTCAGGTCAATTTGGACCCTCATGAGGTGAAATCGGCAAGCAGCCTAGGATATGTGGGGTACTTAGCAAATATCATCCCCACTAACTTATTAGCTCCATTTTTAGAACAGCAAGTCATGGGGGTATTATTCTTAAGTATTATTATTGGCATTGCAGTGCGTCAAATACCTGATGAAGACTCTCGCGACATAATGGCACGGTTTTTTCGAGGGGCGCATGGAATGTTTTTGGTGATGACCCGTTGGATTATTGCCGTTATTCCTTTAGGACTGTTTGGTTTTATTACTTCTACAGTGGTTCAATTACGTTCTGGTATGGATATTAAAGGCATAGGTGAATACTTATTGATTGTTGTTTTTGCTAATTTAATTCAAGGTTTTATCATATTGCCTTTATGGTTGAAGAAGAACAAAATCCAGCCTTTTACAGCAATGCGTTCTATGCTACCTGCATTATCAGTTGCTTTTTTCTCTAAGTCTTCAGTGGGTACGTTACCCGTGACTATGAGTACCATAGAAAAGAATCTGCAGGTTAAGCCATCAATCAGTCGTTTCGTGTTACCGTTATGCACCAGTATCAATATGAATGGTTGTGCGGCTTTTATTTTTGCTACCGTGATTTATTTAATGCAAAACCATGGTATGCCAATTTCTTATAGTACAATGGGATTATGGGTTATCATTGCTACTGTTGCGGCCATTGGTAATGCCGGTGTGCCTATGGGATGTTTTTTCCTAAGCGTTAGCTTGTTATCGAGTATGAATGTTCCAATTGTACTTATGGGGGTTATTTTACCTTTCTACGGTTTAATTGATATGCTAGAGACCTCTTTAAATGTTTGGTCTGATGCCTGTGTCACTAAGATTGTCAATGATAAAGCAATTGTAGATGCGCAAGATGAATTAAAGCCCAGAAAAGTATCTGCATATGAGCCAGAGCTGGGTTAAAAAGAATATTTTTGAGGGACGTGAGAAAGGAAAGATGCATATACCTACGTCTCTCAAGATTTAAGGTGTCGTTTAATTTAAAATTTTAAGGAATAAAATGAAAAAGTTATACGCAATTGTAAGTCCTGCATATACTGCAGTTGGCGATAGTCTTAAAGATTTATCCTCTTTTGTAATTAACCCCTTTCATCAAATTTTGTATGAGCAAGTTTGTGGCTATTCATTAGGCCATGAAGTTATATTTTTTGATAATCTAGAAGATGCTCAAAAAAATATGGATGTTGGTATTCGAGGTTCAAAAACGGATTCTAAAGCCACAGCTCAAAAGGCGATTATTGAGCTAGAGGCTGATGATGAAGAAAAAATAACAGGAGTTTGCAAGCTGCATACTGCTAAGGTTCGTAAGCTCTATGAGCAAGCAGAGCAAGAGCGCTTTTTCACAGCAGTTCGTATTCCTGTTTGGGAAGAACAAGCAGTTGATGCTGCGAAAGACCTCACTGAAGGAGCACTAGAAGAGTTAAACAAACAGTACCAAGAGAGTAAAAAAACCGCAACAAACTCAAGTATCGTAAAAAACGAAGTCTGAAAATAATAAAGCAAGTCGAGACTCTTAGGAAGAATCATTTGGTTTGCTTTTATCGTGTAGATGATGGATTTCACTAGCTCCTGTAAATGATTCAACTCATATAATGACGTTGGATCATTTAATATGAGCAAGAAATTTCATTGTTGAAGGTTCCCCACACAACAAGTAAATTTACTATTTAATTTGTAATAAATTTGTTTTACTATAGGGCTGATGTACTTTTTTTAAAATTAAGGAGTAAATTTATTATGAAAAGAACAAGCTTTTTTAATAAAGAATTACCAAAAAAGTTATCTCCAGAGAGTTTGAGACGTGCTGAGGAGTTTGATAGGCGTGAAAGTGGCGTTGATTATGAGAGAAATAAAGTAGATCATAAAAAACTAACTGCATCCATGGAGCAGCGCAGCAAAGAACAAGAATGTAACCAAGAGTGTTACGAAGAAAGACAGCTTAGTTGTAAGTAATATTTAGCTGTTAGGGTGTGAAGGTTGTATTTGATGTATCTTTCGCTTCCTAATCGCGTTTTACTTACTGATAAAACATAAGTGTCTACGCCTCATGTATCGAAAGGATGCATTTGGCGCATTTTTCGATACATGAGATGTGCTCTATTTTTCTTCGGTAGTATTGATGATATTCAATAATTATTGGACATGCTTCACTTCAAAATTCGAGACTTTTGAAAGAACGCTACTCTTTGTGAAAACAGGAGGATCCCCCAATAACTCGTCAAACGATAAGATGTAGTTTTTGAACATTGCATAGGCTCGGTATTTTTATTTTAATTGAAGTGAAGATGCCGATGATTCTTTATTTAGATCGAGTGATTTTTGGTCGATATTAGGATAATTATCTGCTAATTGAAGCAATGTCTTTTTCCCAAAACACTTTACCAAGTCTAATGTGAGCGCTGTTAAGTTAGATCCTCGAGTAAAACGATGACCATTTACAGAGACTTCTTTATTTTGTTGTTGCAGCACTGTAACAATTTCATTTGGAATACTCTCAATGAAGTTGGAATTAGAGTCAATATACTGATCAATAAATTTTTTCAAGCAGGTTACTGAATTTGTATCATCAAGCATATCGGTTTGCGCTATATTTTTTTCTTTTAATAGTTGTATTGTCACAATTGTGGTAGCAAGCAATAACCCATTTAACTCAATATCCAATTCTAAAGTTCTTAATGCATTTCGATTTAAAATGTTGATACTGTCACTTTCAATGTCAGAGCCATAAAAAATTTGCTTTTTGCCTTCAAGAATTTGCGTAAGAAGGCTCTTATGAAAACTATAAAACTCATGAAATGTATTTGCTAAATCGTGTAGATTATATTGGTTTGTCAAAATCAAGGGATTTCGCTCGAACATCATCCCCCATGTTTTGATATTAAAGTCATTGAGTGTATCCGATCCATATGCCCATTTATCACGATTAGCTACACCAACAGCCACATTATAAATAGTCTCCCTTTCTTGATCGGTAATCTTTAAACTATGTGTGCTAATAATTCGCGTCATTATTTTATCAAATTCTTCTTTATCGCTGTAATTGCTGAAAGGAATTGTACAATATATTGCCATAAGTATTGGTAGGATCAATTTTTTATCGACTCCTAACTTCAATAGCTCAATCTCAGCAGCCAAACAACTTACTTCCTCAACAACTTTAGTGCTGGTCTTTTTAATAAGTGTTGCGCTTAATGGAGCAGCGATAGGGTTAACCTGATAAGAACCAGCTTCTTGGGTAGCATAGGGTAATAACGCCTCATGATAACGGCCTTTGCGATGAATCACATCGTGATAAAATGCTCCAATAATTCCTTGGGCCACAGCCAGCTTCTCATTCTCAGGAATGAGGGAGGCAAATTGATTTGTTAATTGTTCAAATTCTTCTTTATTTTTTGAAAAGGGCTCACCGCGGCTAATAAGTTTGCAATAAGCCTGTTCGGCTGATTTAGGAATCAACTGGCGTGGATGCCCTAAGCCTCGATGAAAAAAACGAGCTTCATCATCATAACATGATTTCATTTGGGTAAAACATAAAGCTGCGTCAGATTGCTTGATTTCTGGTTGTAATGCATTTAATGCCCACACGAAAATAACTTCATCAATCAAGGAATTCCCTGTTTCCGAAATAGGTTGATCAGAGAAAAGTGAAAATTTACTTATAAATTGTGTAATTAGCATAACTACCTTAGAAATAGAACATTTATTGTGCAAATAAAATATTATACATGATCTTTTAATAATCACAATGAGTATTTGTTAAATTATTTGCACATTAAATAATATTATAATTCTCGCTTCACCTTACCCACTAGTACTTTTATAAGGCTGTACAAAATAGTCTACTCGGACTAATTTCGTGGTCTCATAGTAGTAGGAGAATTTGTTTCTTCTTGCTTTTTTTCTCCATTTTTCAGCTGTTTTGACAGCTTTAGATGGTTTATTTTATTTTCTTCAGCAACATACCCATCATCATGACGATCATATTCTTTTTCAATTTTTTCAAATTGTTCTTTTTTATCGTCACTTAATTTATTTTTTGACTTTGGGTTTATCTTGTCGAATAAAGTTCTCATTATTATCTCCTTCTAATTCAGTTATGTTACTTATGATGAGTGCCTCTATGGCCACGTCGTCTGTGTTCGTGTTCTTCTCCGTGTTCCTCATCCTCTCCTAGATGAGGTTCATGACGCTTGTCTTTTTGTTTACCACTCTCTTTAAATATTGTAAATTGAGTTCCTTTTTTAATGGATGGTTTGTCTTCTTCATAGCGAATCTTGAGAAAACCCATTTCTTCGAGTTTTTCATGGTACGACTCATCTAGTTTATCTTGGGGTAGCATATACAGATCACGTGAGCAAGTTGCGGTAACATCTATATTACCCTTGGCTAAAAACTCACTAAATAGTTTTTTATCATAAATAGTAATTGATCTGCTTCCTAAATCTGCAGTCATTATTCGTTTAGGGGTAACTCCTCTAGGTACATTAGTATCAAAAAGAATAATTTCTGCATTTTTACCCATAGCTCCTTGTAAGTCTTTAAAGAAATTTTTACTGACTTGTCTATGTTTTGATAAATTATAAGACGTTGGCACAAATCGTCCATCTCCTTGACCGCGACTAAATGCACGTTCGACAGAGATTTCAGGGGGAACAGTCACCACTGTGAGCAATAATTTACCGGAGTTGGCCATGCCAAGATCCATGCGTTCCTTAGACATGTTAACGCCGTCGATAAGAATATGGGGTCCAACACCTTCATTTACTTTCTTTTGCAAACGGCTGTAGGCCAAATCAGTTAATAGTCCAGCCTCATGATTATTTAAGGTACCAGAAAACTCTCTACGCTCACCAGTGATATGAGGATGGCTTATCATGAGTCTATGGGTATCGGTATTCACTTTTACTGTATTATCCCATTCTATCTCCAAATTTTCTTCAGCCATTGTGGCAACTGTTGCTACTGCGGAACCTTTACCACAAGCAGGTGCTCCAGCCATCATAAATGTAACACGCTCATCAGGTTCAGGTATGTCTAAACGTTCGAATTCACATTCATCAACCGCCTCAGAGATGAGTGGTTCAACCTCATGCTCAAAAAATCTATTGCTCATTTCTTGATAAGCGCGATCTGCGATTATTCTCTTGGCAACTTCAGCGATTGCCTCTTCTGGATCTTTCAGGATGATTTCTTTAGGATTTGTTGAATTAGGAAGTAGATTTTCTTTTCCATAAAGAGCTACAAGATCCTTTTCTAATTCATCGTGTGGTATTGGCTTTGATATATAACGTATATGATTACCAAGAATATATTCACCACTTTTATAACGCTGCTGAATTGTGCTAAGAACTTCTGCATACTGCTCCGCATATTCCGCTTCTCCTTGGGAAGCGAGTTCTGCTAAATTTCTAGAGTCACGAATGAATTCTTCCTGGTTTTGATTTAGCCATGTGTTAAATTTTGTACCATGAACTTTAGATCCTTTTAATGTTCGATATACATCACGCACTTTTTCTACAATATCTTCATCAGTATCTGTTTTTAGTTCTGTTTCAGCATAAACTATAGTGTGAAATAAATTCAGTCGCGTCAGAGGATAGGTGATTAATTTTTGAACATCAGGGGCTCCAATAGCACTAGCCAACTCAGCTACTTCATATCCACCTCGTAAACAATGGTGTAAGTTAGTAAAATTAGCATCTTCTGGGATAACATATTTATCTTCATCTTTACTTTTTGACCCCATTGTTTCCAAATGTTGGCCTAATGTTACTGAAGGAACACTCCAGGCATTATCACACGTGATTTCGCGATAATCTTGCGGAAAGAATGAGGATTTATAATGACGTAACCAACGCTCCCATTCTTTCACTTTTCTTGTTGTAAGTTCTTTTGTTTCAAAAGCAGAATGTTCTTTTTTGTTTATAACAATATTCGTTGTTGGAACTACATCAAAGTTAAAATAATTTCTTCGATCCATCATAGGCATTGATTTAGGGGGAATTCCTGCGGCCATAAACACAAAATTAGCCATTAAGGCAGAAGTTTTACCGCAGCCATCAGCAAGAAAGTGATCTGTTAAATTCACACGGTATTCACACCAGGCAGCTAACTCAATTGCGGCCTGTTCTCTTTTTTTAGGATCTTTAATTCTTTTTATGTCCTGTAATTTATTGAAAAATTGTCTAGAAAAATCATCTAGTTGAGATTCTAAATCTTTAACGCGAGTATAAACCTTAAATTTTTCGCTATCATGAGTTCGTTTCCAATCACCGTCCACAATGCCATCACTCATAATAGTGGCAATGTCACCTAAGAATTGCTTTACATCTTCATGTGATTTGAGTAAATTTTCATCAGCCACCTTAAATGCAAGATTCATTGCTTCGTTATAATTGCCTTCAATCATCTGGACAATTTCTGCTTTTGTCTTAGTAATCAAATTAGTAACATCTAGACGAGCCATTTTTTCGTTGTCTTTTAAGATGTTGATTTCATCAGTTGTTAATTCCAAAGCTTCATAAACATCCTTACACAGAGGTGGCACTACCTTTGGATCTAAGCCGTTCTCCTTTAATTTTTTTTGGAGAGATAGTGGAATAACACTTTCAGCTGCAGATACATCTATGGTTCCAGTAATTACAGTACGACTTAACGCCCGCATATTATCAAGACCTATTCGCTTATAGGCTCCAAGCTCTCGAGTTTTATCTATTAAAGGTAAAGTTTCATCAGCGCTAAGTTTTGTTGCCAGTAAGGCAAAGTTAGTAAGTAATACAGATAATTCAGTTTGTTTATCGTTAACTACTATATCATGACCATGAATAATTTTATGTTCAATGTATTTGGCTAACTCTAAGGCTTTTTCTATTTTTTTTTCTTTTTCCCCTGTATTATTAATCTCATATATATCTATCAATAATTGGGTAGAAAAATCAGAGACTGCTTCTGACTCCATTGACAAATCAATATCAATATTTGATGCAATTTCTGCAATTAATTGATGCATCGTTTCAGGATCATATATGATCCCCTCTCCTATTGCTTCGGCTGCTTCATCGAGTTTATCCATTGCCTTATTAAATGTTTCTTGGTCAGTTAATGTATAACTCTGTCTACTATTCTCAAGAACACTGTTCCAGCCAGCAGATTTAAATCTTTCAATTTCTAAGCGAGTACGCATTATAGTCTCTCCTGTTGAGATTTAGGCAAAATATATACACACAGTATAGCAAATACTCGCAAATTAAAAATTAACGCAATATTAAGAAGCAAATTTTATGCGATTGGTCATTAATCATGCTTCATTGATGGGAAATCAAAAACGGTTAATGCATTTAGGAACTCTTTTTACCGTCGCATCAGTAGTTTGGAAAAGTCTTTTAAAATTCAATTATCTATATGAGGAATCAGCTCTTTACAGTGTCTCATCATTCTTTGATCTTCTGGCGGCAATGTCCAATAATCTCCATATTGTTGAATGAGAAATGTTTCGGCATTTTTAGGAATATTAAATTCTTTTGTTTCAAATGTAATGCGTTGTAGGGGATATATTTCGTCATGTTTTATCAAATTACTTCCGACACAATTATAACCACGCCCTATATAAGGGCTTTTACTTGTGTTGGCTTGGCAGATAATTTTATTTAAGAAAAATTCAAGTAAAGATTTAGGTAACAGAGAGGCTATAATTTTATAAAGGATTGGATAATGTCCTATTTTCACTCGGCTGTATTTAGTGCTTAACAAACGTGAAATTTTTTTTGCATAAAATTTATAACGCTTTCGTTGTCTGGGATCTACAGGCATGTTGTCATAGACAAAAACATCAATAAAAATCCCTTGCACGTAAGGTTCATTACCCTTTTCATGTTTTTCAATAAAACGACTGCACCGATCTCTTATTTTCAGTGGCGTGGCCATATTAAAATAGCCAGGATCGCTGTGTATTGTTTGGAGCCACATAAAGTCTGGAATTTCTGTGGGAGCAATACGTAAAAATTTTTCGTAGCTTGCACGAGGCATGGCAATATCTACGTCATCATCCCATGGGATAAAACCTTGATGTCGCACAGCTCCTAGAAGGGTACCTGCATCAAGCCAATAGTCCAAATTATGCTTAAGACAAATAGAATCAATGACCTCGAGCATTGCGAGCATTTTTAATTGTGCTTGCCTTAATCGACCATCACGAAATGCAGTATCTGCAGAATATGGGTTTATTTGCTGTGCAAATGTCATAAATTATTTTCTTCATTACCAATGACAATAGGGAATATATTAGCAAAATAATTTAAAATCATTAACAGAGAGTATTAATAAATCTCTGTACATGACAAAAAAAACTGTCATGCCCGCGCAGGCGGGCAACCATTTTAGATTTGGCACTGAAGTAAATTAAGATACCCCTCTGACATCCAATGAAAATCATATAATCTCGAGCGCCCAAAGAAGGTTATATGGAGTGTATCAGCGAGTTGAAAGATAGTTTGAACGTGCATTTTGGCTGGAACAAGGCAAGAATGACCTGTTTTGTAAATATGTTGCTTGCATTGCTTGCTACCCGTACAGTAAATTTAAGTAAATTAGCCTGTATTGTGTTTGGTGAAGCACTTCCATCTTCACGGTATCGCAGAATTCAACGATTTTTTTCTAAATTTCCTCTGGATTACCAACAAATAGCTGGTTTTATTTTTAAATTGTTTTTTGTGAGTGGTGGCCAATGGTATTTAAGCATGGATAGAACCAATTGGCGTTGGGGAAAATCAGACATTAATATTTTAATGCTCGGCATTGTTTTTAAAGGAACGGCCATCCCCATTTACTGGATGCTTCTAGATAAGAGGGGTAATTCTGATACCCCGGAGAGAATAACGCTGCTCCAGATGTTCATTTTAAAAAGCTGGTTATGCTTCTGGCTATAGCATTTCCATGGGCTCATCGTACTGGGGAGTGGCAGAATGAGCAAAAACCAATAAAGATAAAAAAACATGGCAGACCTGCCGTTAGTCTATTTCGTTATGGTCTGGATTTTCTTTGTGATTCCATCGTTCGATTAGCCTACAAAACGACTAACTTGCAAAAGGCTCTAAAAATTCTAAACACCATGCCATCGCCCATTTGAGCCTGAGCGCTTATAATATTTTTGCTGATAATAGTTGGATCTCTTATGGAAAATAACAGAGTTCCGGAAGAAATTAAGTTTTTAGCAACCAACCAGAGATGAAAAATAATATTATGTTTACATATTAGCCAGTAAAAAATATGGAACTCTTTATACCGGTGTAACAAGCAACTTCGTACAACGTATTTGGCAACACAAAGAAGGCTTAGCTGAAGGATTCACCAAGAAATATCATGTTCATCACTTGGTTTATTATGAAATTCACACGGATGTTTATGAAGCAATAACCAGAGAAAAACGCATCAAAAAATGGAACCGACAATGGAAAATAAACCTGATTGAGCAAAACAATCCTCACTGGCTTGACCTTGACATCAAATTATTTTGAAGGATGGTTGCCCGCCTGCGCGGGCATGACAGTTTTTTTGTCATGTACAGAGTTAATAAATTTTATAACTTAGGGTACGACGAAGAGTAATCATTGATTTATCGAAAATTAAATACGAAAATGCACTCAACCTTGCTGGCAATTTGTGCTCCTCGCCTACGTCTGGTGTTTTATGCGCGGGTTCCAAACGGTGTGAATCTATTGAACCAATATTAGGTTCTTGCAAAACTGGATGTTGCGCGTAAAACACGACACGTGGAATCAATTGCCAACAGATTCTAATGTAAATTTTTTGAATTTTTTATTTAAAATGAGTCGCTTATGCCAGATGAATTAAATCGTTATTATCTGCAAACTATGGGTATCGATCTGTGGACACTGCGTCAATCTAATTCTTGTCAAAAAGACCTATCCTCATTAGCAAAAGAAGTGGCATCATGCACCCGATGTCCGCTGCATAAAACACGTACCCAAACAGTGTTTTATCGTGGTCATGAGACAGCTAAGTTAATGATTATTGGCGAAGCTCCAGGTTTTTATGAAGATCAGCAAGGTTTACCTTTTGTAGGGAAGGCAGGAGGTTTATTAAATCAAATGCTGCAAAGTATTGAGATGGCGGAAAAAGATGTCTATATTGCTAATGTTTTAAAATGCAGACCCCCTAATAATCGTGATCCCCATTTGGATGAAATCGCTCAATGCAGTTCTTTTTTGGTTCGCCAAATTGAACTTATTAAACCCCATCTGATTTTGGCTTTAGGGCGATTTGCGGGGCAATTTTTACTCAACAAGCCTCTTTCCTTGAAACAACTACGTAATACAATACATCGTTATCATAATGTTCCCTTTATCGTGAGTTACCATCCTGCTTATCTTTTGCGTAATCCAGCCGATAAGAAAAAGACATATATTGATCTACTGGCTGTAAAAAGATTTCTTTCAGGACAATGACCTGAAAAAAGCGAGTATTTTTGAATATTCACTGCCTTATTTGTTACGTATTTTTACGCATTGATTCATATTTTTCCTAATTTTATAATGGAAGTCAATAAAGCTAATGAGCTTGGTACATAACCAAGAGAGCCTATAAAGGAGAGAGATGATGAGTCAACATACACGTATTTTTATTATCGGTCTTCCAGGTGCGGGTAAAGGTTTATTTGGAAAACTACTGGCCGAAAAACTAGGATGGCAATTTATCGATGCTGATCTGGGTATGGAATATTATGTTGGGCGTCCCTTAGATGAGGTTTTAGGTAAAAAAGGACAAGAAGATTTTTATCAATGCCAATTAGAGATATTAACGGCACTTCAATCTAAAGAGCATATTGTAGTAGCAACAGATGCAAGTATCGTTTGTTCTGAGAATATTCGTCAACTTTTGTCTACAGAATTCGTGGTATTTTTACAAGTGAGTACTACAGTGCAATTGATGCGTATTTCACGTAATCCTGCACCATTATTGCCTCATACTGATCTTAACGCTTTTTTTGATAAACTTCATGTTCAACGTGATAACTTATTTGCAAACTTAGCCACTGTAACGTTAGATACTGATGATAATGCATTGGAGCACCATTTATTAAAGATTTTCAACCTGATTGCTGAATCTAAAAAGCCAGAGTCTCAAACGATTAAATTAAATGAGAAAGATTTAGTGCTTTTTCATAAGCTAACGCATCTTCCTGTGTATTTAACAGAACAACAAGCGGTGTGTCTTAGACTACTCGCTCAAGGTAAAAGCTCAAAGGAAATTGCCCGTGATATCAGTATTTCTTATCGTACTGTGGAAGGGATGTTATCTAAAACAATGGAATTATTGGGTTGTACTTCAAGTAAAGAACTAATTGTATTATATCATGACAAGCCTTAAGCATATTAAGTAATAGTTTTTGGTTATAATACGAACAAATGGTTTTTAAAAATAATTTTTTGATATAAAATTGGCTAATTTGTTTCACCTACCAGTCTCATATACCTCATTGTAAATCTATTTTACGCTTTTAAACGAAAGGTATTTAGCAGGAGAAGTTATAATGTACAGTAAACACAGCCAATTTTTCCAAAATCGAAAAGAGAAATTACCTCCAGACATTCAATTTTTTAATGTAATAAAAACACCAGCAGCTATCCATGAATTGTATCGAGGTTTTGATAATCTTGCTTCTGTTATTTTTAGTTTGCCTACTTTACTTACGGGTATTTTTGGTAAAACCTATCCTGAAATGATTACTATGGAACAGATTAAACTGCATAAATTGACTAATTTATCCAATGATTTTCATATGGTTAGTATGTCTGAAGATTTTGAAGTTGCATTTGATTGGGGAAATAAGTGTTTTATTACAATTGATCCCACGCTTTTTCGAAGTTTTGCTGTAGATATTCATGAAACATATCGCAAAAATGATCTCAATCTTCCTGGGCGGATGGAACGTGAAAAAGAGCATGTTGCTTTAGCGGTTCTTTCTTGCAGTATCAAAAAAATAACGATTCACAATAAGGAAATTGATAATCCTTTTTACTTAGCAATTTCTGAGGATAATCAAGAAGCAATAAAAGCATTCCATGACATTTACGGTCCGTTTGTGTCACTTTTAAGAAATAAATACACGAAAGAACTGGATGTTGACGAGGAGAAATTAGCACTTCGAGAACATGTGGCAGCGTATCTTCAGTTTTATGATAAATACAGCGGGGGTAATAATCCTTTTAACAAAACGTACCAAGAATTGGTGGAACTTTATCCTGATTTTATGGAATATTTTTTCCAATTAAATCCCCACCAGCCTAAATCCGATTTAATAAAAAATCAGGCGATGGCTTCTTCTGACAACCTATTTAAAGAACATTATTATACGAAATCAATTGATGCGTCCTTTATCTCTAGAGCTAAAGAAGCTACAACATGTTATGACGATGAATGGGCGCGACCCTTTTATGAGTAAGTAAATTTGGGTTATTTCTTGAACGAGAATTAATTCACGCGAATTAATTCTCGTTCAAGAAATAACTCTGTCTCAGTTTTTCGATGATTTCATTTTTTAATTGAATCGTTAGCGTTGTAATTTAGAGGAAATATTTTGTTTTTTCGATAATTTTTGTTAATTTTTATGAAGTTCGTGTTAGATGTTTCATGAGTTTATTCCGGAAAGTGGGTTTTATAAGAATGAGTGACTTCTTTTTCTTCAATTTCAGGGCCAACAAATTTTTTTAATGATCGAAAAAAAGCGAAATGGCTGTTAGAGGCAATTAACCTGTGCACTTTATGCGTTAATTGAGAATCTGTATTCATAATACTGCCTCTATCTTCAACAGGAATAGTGCATATTTCTAGTTCAATTTTGTGCGCTTTATTTTTCAACTTGCTCATACAACTCGTTTTTATCCGAACGTTATGAAGAATAGACTTTATAGATTCTACTGCTTGTTGATCCTTTAAAATAGTTTCTAAATGTATTTTTAACTTCTCAAGTTCTTCTGAATTAATACTAGTATGTATCAATTCTATTTTCTCATTTACAAAATTTTCCATATATTCATCATTATCTCCGAAGCTACATCTCTCGATTTGGTTTAAAAGATAAATATTTTCTGTTTTAAGCCTATTTATGAGACTTAATACTTCTTCTTTTTGGTGTATTAAAGACTCGATATGACTCAATTGAACTTCAGCTTCTTTAAGCGAAGGCCGTGCTTCAGGCTCATCTTGAACCAAGCTTTCGATTAATTTCTGTAGTTCTATACCCTCATTGGTCTGAAAAATAGGATAAATGAAATCATATTGTGACGCGTCAGTGATTTCATATAATTTCTCTTCCCTACATCCTGTGACATATTGATATAGATTTTTTCCCAGCATGAACGCATACATTTTATCTACTGAAATGAAGTTTTTTTGGGGTTGTATCAGTAGAGTTAAGATTTCTGGAGGACTTAAATAAGAGGTTCGTAAGAGGGAGTTCGCCATATTTTTAGTAATTTTACCGTCGCTACATGGAGCAAAGGACTTATTATCGGAAATTACTAATTCACCATTTTCACTAACCAACCAATTAGTATTCTTCATATCTGGAAATATATAGCCTTCTTGGCTAAACCTAATTAAAATGCTTAGCATTTGTTGATACATACGAAGCGCTGATTTAATACGTATCTTATCGTCAGAGTCATGTTTTTTGCTATGAGTAATAAGGTTCCCATGTGGGTAAAAGGGAATCACTGAAAGAGTCCTTGTCTCCCGGTATCTCGATATACTTAAGGTACCTGTTCGTGTTACTTCTTCCTGTATGAGTGTATCTTTCACGGACGAGTTCCTCATAAGATTGATAATGAGTTGTTTGGGGGTGCCCATCTGATTCTCAATTTTTAGAACATAGGGGGGATTACCGTTTTTGGGAGATAATTTGAAGTTTTTTGAATTTGCTCCTCCTAAAAAGGAAATGTCGGTATTTTTTATAAAATGATCAAACTTAGGGTTTTCCAATGGAGCATATAATGTTATTAATTTGTTAATATCAAAAAATTCTCCTCTTGATAACACATCAATTAAACGATTAACTTTTTCGGGTTCCATATCCACTAAAATTTCCGCAAACTCATTTTTTGTTGGAGAAGAGGGCTCAAGCATTCCGTATAAACTAAAAATATTGTATTTTGCAAATTCGGTTTTTAGTTTGAAAAATAGTTTTGTATGTATTTCAGTTGAAAACTCTGGACACATACTCACAAACTTATCACTGTATTTATTTTCAACGAATTGTTTATACTGCAGGATATGTTTCAGGATATCAATGGACACTTCGT
Source organism: Legionella cincinnatiensis (assembly GCF_900452415.1). NCBI lineage: Bacteria > Pseudomonadati > Pseudomonadota > Gammaproteobacteria > Legionellales > Legionellaceae > Legionella > Legionella cincinnatiensis. The sequence goes on from NZ_UGNX01000001.1 coordinate 1,224,045, forward strand.
CACTCTGAGTTTCATTATAAACCTGAATTAGCTGATTAATGTTTCTTATGTCTTCGTTAACATGATTAATAAAATCTATCAACTGTCTATTTGAGCTACTGATTGGGTTGAGAGAGGAAACAAAAGACAAGTTATGCATCATAAGGTAACCATAAAACTAAAAAATGAATATATTTTATTCTGGTTGGGCTGTATATTAACAAGTTATTATATTCATATGACATATAAATATTTTAAATATTAGGGGGCCTAATTATTTTTCAAAGGTTAATTATTATTTTGGTAACTATTGAATGGTATTCGGATTATGTGAATGATAAAAAGAACTAAATAGAAAAATAACTAAAAATTAAGGGGAGATGAGATTAAAATGTGTTTGCGCGTTTTATTAAATATAAAACGCGCCTGCATGCTTAAATACTAAAGCGAATTCCTGCAGCTCCTATATTATAGTATTGGGAACCTAATTCTACTAACCATGGACTTGTTGGGACGTGAGTTGGATATACAGTGGAGCCAAATGTAAAATCGCTATTGGAGACATATAGCCATCGATATTCAGCAAAAATATTTACATTTGGAGTTACATCAAAATTTAAACCAGCCTTCACTTGAGCAGCAAAAGTAGCGTCTTTATCGCCAGTATTTCCATTGTAATGATTGACACCTCCTTCTGGGGGAGCAACTTGGGTCGAATCAGCACCTGAGATGGATAAAACTGCGGCACCGATACCAGCACCGACATAAGGGTGTACTCTATTTACATTGGAAAGATCAAAGTTTGCTACGGCATTAGCAAGAAAAACTGCTGTATTCAAAGGATAAGAGACTAAAAAATCATGCTCAGGAAGACTTGCTGTCTCATTATTTATATCATGTCCAGTAAACGTGCTTTTTCCAACATAGTATCCTTCTAATTCAACTGCAGGAGTTATGCCTGATAGTGAATTAAATAAGTTTAATGATATTGATGACCATTGATAACCCACTTGTCCCCCAACAATCCCTACTCCACGGGTATCGGTATGACCAAATCCATTGATTGCCAAAGGTCCTATTCCAGCTTCTGGAAAAAAAGCGGTTCCATACTGCGCGATACTGACATTTGTAGATGCTCCTCCACCACCAAAAACACCCACATAGATTTTTCCTGGTGTGCTTAACGCAGTTACTGGCCCCATTGCACCAGCATGTGATTGAGAGGTCAATCCACAGAATAAACTCAGTAGTGACATTGAGTAACTTATACTCTTGCTTACTCCTTTTATTTTCATACAAAGCTCCATTTGATCTTTTATTAAGTGATTGTGTCTATAGGAATAATAGGTTCGATTAATCAATAATCAGCCTACTGTTCTTTTGAATTATTGTCAATTTGAAATATTTAGAAGTATCTTTTATAAAGATACAGAGTTGATCTAATAATTTCAATTGTATTTTTCTTTGGAAATCCATTAGTCAGAGAAGAAAATACCCAGACTCATTGATTGCATCAGTTATCACCTACAAGAAAATACATGGTCTGAAAGTTTTTGGTATTATTTGAGCGTTGTGTTCTATATTTAAATATATGGGAACAATATGCAGATCAATGTTGAGCTATTTATAAGAATGATGTTTATTCACGGAGAAAAGGTATGAATCGGATTCTGTTGTTAATCATTTTTATAGGATTCTTGTTAGCATGTACTCATCATGATGAATCAATTCATCCCGCGCACAAGGTAGCTAAGGGGTTTGGGGGAGGAGCTGGAGGTGGCTACGGAGGGCAAGGTGGTGGTCCTTGAGTTGGAATTTTAACTCTTAGTATAGGCATCAGATTTGTCTAAATGGTCTTTAACGTACAATGCCTCCTTGGGAATTCCAAGGGGACTAGTTTAAGTTCTCGCCAAATTACATTCCTTTGCTACTCAAAAAGGTCTTTATTATTCCTATTTATTCCGCAAGTTATTGCCATTTTTTGTCAAGATGTCTTGTTGCAATGGCACGTCGTTCCCAGAGGCATCTTCAACTTTTGGTTGTTGTTTAAAGAAACCTACTCGAGTCCGAGATTGCTCTGTAATATCTTGATTAGTTAATTGATAGAGTCCGGTAAATTCATCGAGCTTTGTGGCATGGCAACGATTTGAAAAATCGCTTTCATCCGGATTTAAACTTAATTTATCGTGAACCAGTTTGTGAAATGGGGAGTCTTGAGAATATTGAGGGCCATATTTATTAGAAAGATACTGCTCAAATTCTTGTATCTTTTCTTTAGGGATATTCAATGATAATAAAAGATCCTTAGTTTTAGCACTCAGTTCTTTATTATTAGTATGATAATAATCTTCAAAAGCAGCTTTTATTGATGGTTGGTTTTCTTTAGTGATTAGTGATTGGAAATGATCTCGTGCAAATTCTTTTATTTCCCCTAAAAGTATATGTTCAGTTAGAGTAGTATGAGTCATTAATGCTTCTTTAAATCGTATTGTTTTCTCTATATTCTTTATTGATTGCTCCATGAGTTTTTGACGATAAATAGAGACTAAATTACCCCCTGTTTTTATCGCCTCTACAACGCTTGAAGTAATTATTACCAAAAATTGTTTGAATTTTTTCAAAAAAGAGATGCCATGATCTGCTGATCTTAATTTTTTAATGAAGTTAGCATCATTAGGAAGAGATTTAGCCGTTAAAGCACGTTTCTCTATTGGAATGTCTTTATTAATTAATATTTGGTTGATTCTTCCGATGTAATCTTTTAAATCTTTATTTTTTTCAGGAAGTTTTAAACTAAATTTATGAAGTCGGTCATATGCTTCATAAACCAGTAAATAATCAGCAATATTATCTTTTTGAAACTGTTGAAGTGATTTAACCACCTCAGCAGGACATTCTTCCACAGACAAAAATTGAGCCTTATTTTTAGTGTAATGTTCTCGAACTAATTTCTCATATTCTTGAATGATAGGTTCTTTAATTGTTGTTTTAAAAAGATGATCTCGTAAAATGATTTCAAATTGTACATCCAACAAAGCACTTTTTGTTTTCTCAGCATCATTATCTTTAAGTAATTGAATTTGTTGTTTTAGAAAAGTGACTTTATCTTTTTTAACCCTAATGTTTAATAATATTTCGGGATTTGATGGGTCTTTCCTTAATTTGTCATCTAATTCTTTTATTTCATTTTGAGTTGTATTAAGAATAATATTTATATATCGTTCTTCATCAATAAGCGCTAATTTTTTACTGAAGGGCATATCCAATTCTAAAGCAACTGATAAGAAAAATTGATTCAAAGCAGCCATAGCTGGATTAACAAGGGTTCCTGGTTTTAAACATAAGTAATCTTCTTCTTGTGATAATTTGACAATTAATTCCTTATAACTATCTTCTTTTATTTGAGGAAAATCATTTTTAACCAAGACATTAACCATACTTGCGATTTCAGCCGTTTGAGCGCCAACTCGTTGAATCTGTTTTAACAAACCAAGTAAGGCTCGTCCCGTAGCGATATTCAAACCATAATAATTATCTAATATCTCCTTCATCCGAATCACTTCATTTTGCATTAACTTTTTATTGGCGAGTTCTTTTCTTGTATAAGCTCTAACAACTTCTGGTTGTTCTCCAAATACCTTTTTATATCGGGAGTTTAAATAAGCTCTTGCACGCTCTAATTCAGGCGATGCTAAATGAGCATACTTAATGCCAAGTTTTGCAGCTTTTTTCCCTGCAGGCTCATTAAGATCGACATTTACTGTATCTTCAGTAACTCCAGCATCACGAAATGCTTTTTGAATGTATTCTTTTCTTGGTGTATTTCTTTTTAATAAAACGTCATGTGCGTTCCACAGAACAAGTTTAAGATCAGCCCAATCTTCTTTATTGTAATCAAATGATTGAATTTTTTTACCAAAATCTACGACAGTGGAGACTAATGGACCATAACGCTCTACGAGTTCTGGAGTCAGGCTTTCCATTGCGACTTTTAATTGCCGCGCATTATCAACAATCTCTAGCAGAGCCTTTACTTGTGATACAAGCGAATCGCTCTTTTTCATTTGTTCAAAGTGGTGAAATGCCATTTCCAAAGAATATAATCCATTTTCGATTGCTTTAATTTGTCGCACCATAAGAGGATCATTTTCGTGGATTACGTGTACTTGTTCATTAGGTGCTTTTTTTAAATATTCTTGGAGTTGGGCAGAGAAGTAGTCTTTAGTAATAGTAGAGAAGTCCTCTCTTAAATTAGCAATTTCGGATGATACATTTAACTCTTGAATATAAGCGATATTACCACGCACTGAATAAAGAGATGACGCTGAAACTTCTTTTAGTTCACCAGGACCTACAATAGGTTTCTTGCTTTCATCTTCTATAAATTGTTTTCGTAATTGAAGAATATTTATATCTTGTGATGTATCGGTCTGAAGATCAAATGATTGAGATTTCACATGCTCCAGTGCATTATTGATAACATCAATTTTTAATTCATATGATTTTCTAGATTTTTTTAAATAAGCATCTACCAATGGTTCTAACTTCATTAAAGAATCTATGGTAATTTTAGGTTCTTTTTTCTCAAGTTTCGAAGTTTCAAGCAGATTTAAAAGGGCAGTAAACTCATTAGTTAAATCCAAATTAGTACTTGCCATAGTCGATTGGATATTCACAAAAGCAAGGCGTAATTGAGCAAGTTCTTCAGTAGGAATCTCTGAGATTGCTTTACCCATATGTTTTTTAAGTATTCCAAAAAAATCAATCGCGGCTTGTTGTTGCATTTCAATTTGGAACAACCCTAAAATATGTTCTGTTTGCATGGCCACTAACCCTTTCTTTCTGATTTTTCCCATATCAAAAGAAAGAGGAATTGGTTTTAATTTACTGTTTTGTTTTGCTTCAATGATTTCATTTATTTTGTCATTGATTTTATTCAACTCAAGAGCAATTGGTTTTGATAAAAGACCTGGAGTCAAATAGTGGCGAGTTTCAATTTTATCAAGCAGTATCATTAAAGCAGGATATCTCTCTTGCATCCACTCTTGGTAAAACTGTATCGTAGTTTCCTGTAAGTTAACTCCTTCTTTTTGAATTTTTCTTATTAAATCGATTATTCCAACAATTGAATTCAGTCCTTTAAATACATTGCCGAAAGAAACATTTTCTTCGATTACCAGTGAGTATAATGCATTAATATTATTGATACTTCTTTCACTAATTCTCAGTCGATCGACTGACTTTTCTACATTAAGATCCATTAAACTCGAAAGATTATTCATTAATGTTGGCAATTCTGTCATTAATTGAATAATTGAGGATGTCTGTTCCTTTTCAGTTTGAACAGAGTTAGTCCATTGACCAATAATACTGCCAATTTTTTTAGTCACCTCAAATGCATTAAATTGACTGTCCCAGCCATATTGCTTAATCAAGTTGTTCGCTTCTACAAAAATTGGTTTTATTAAATCATCATTCTCACGAACTAAATTCTGAACTTCTGATGAAGACTCAGCAATTAACGCGATTGATTTGTATACTTGGGATAAAGCAGCCACTCCTTGATGAGCCGCAGCAATTTTACCCAGTTGCGTACTCGTATCAATGCCATCCCAAGTTTTTAGAGCATTTTCAGCATGATACATACTATTAATTAATTTTTTTAGTGCAGCAATTTGAGGTGGCTCGTTTTCTATATTAATAAAAGGTTCACCACTTAGCTGAGGATTCAAATGTGATGCTAAAGGTGCAGATAAAGTTGTTTTGAGTCGTTGTAATAAACTCATCCGTGCTTCTGCGATTTTATTAGCGTAATTCAAGAGATCCTGAGACTTTTCTTTTTTGGGGCGTGTAACCACTTTTTCAAAGTCTTTAGGTTCTTCAGGGTTTTGTATCATTGTTACTTTAGGCTGCTCCGACAGAGTTGGGATTTCGCCTCCTTTTTTTAATTGTTCTAGCGAATTTAGATTAGAATCCATAGAACTCATGGCTGAAAATGACCTGCTATAGGCTAATAGCTGTTGTAATATTGGAGCAAGTGTTTTTTGGGTATTTGGTGAGAGTTCTTCAATACTACTTTTCAATTGAGCAGCAGCAGAGCCTATCGCAATAAAATAGGTTAATCGAATCATGACACCATAACTGAGATCCAATCCTTCAAAATCTCGGAGCGCATTTTCCAGCGCAGATAAACTCATTTCAACTTTCTTAATTTGTTTCACCAAGTCTGGATCATGCTCATTAATTCGATAAGGTAATTCTGTAAAAAAGGCTTGATATTCTGATGTAAGATGACGGTGGATCAGGGTATCTAGGCTAATTCTTGTGTCTCTAACCGTTCCTGACAGTTTCATATCTTGAATCGTAGTAAGTGTTCCACGTAAATTAACTAAATTCTTGGGTTGTACTGGTACAATTTCTCGGGGCACAACCTCTGGTGGAATAGGTTGTTTCATTAACTCATCCTTAATGAGAATGATACGTTGAGATACTTTTTTCTCAAGAGAAGGTTGTTCTTCTTTAACCTTTTTAGAAATCAGGTTGTCACGAGATTTTTCTGCAATCATGATCTTAAATTCTTCTGCAACAATTTGTCTTGACATGAATTGGGCAGTCGCTTTTTCTGTTCCTAATACATTATCAACCTCAGCACTTACAATATAATTCGCTACGTATCCTACAGCTTTTTTCCACCATGCTTTGGATTTTGGCTCGTACTTTTCTGGGCCAATTTTGTTTAGAGCTGTTGCTAATTGATTTTCAAGACTCAAGTCGGTATGTGCTAACGCCATTTGTATTTTGGGATACAGTTTTCGTAACAACACACGATCAGATTCTGGTATGATTTCCAGTGATTCCCCTTTATAGGTTTGTAAAATACGATAAAACTCGGTTGCGGCCGCTTGTTGCTTTTCAACAGCTACAAGAGATTGCACACTTTTAACTTGGATGCTATTAAATTGTTGTTCTCTAAGAGCTTGCAATGATTCAATGGATATAACTCGTTCGCTAATGCCAAAGGTGCTTGGTTCAGATAATAGTTGATTCGCTTGTTTGCTTAGACGCTCTACTTGAGAACATAACTCTACTGATAGGATGCCTGATTTTAGGTAGTTTTGTTGCTCTAGTTGATCAGTAAATAAAATTAATGAGGGTAAATAATGATTGGCCCAAGAAATATAGTTCTTCAAAGAGTTCTTAGTAAAATTAAAGCCATCCTCTTCAATGTTTTTAAACCAACTAAATAAATCTTGTATTGCTTTTGAATTTTCTAAATCAGTGAGATTTAACTTATTAATAAATGGGTTCTTGTCTAAATCATTTAACATCGAACGAATAAGTTCTATAGCTTTCTCCCTATCCTGTTCTGCCATTTCTTTGTCTTGAAGTGAAGAAACCAATTCGACTAATTTCGATATTTTCGTAAAAGCAGATATAAGAGGGTGTTCATTGTTCCATTGAGTGACATCTGGACCTAATAAATCCATGCCTTGCATGATCACTTTGGAGGCCTTGTTAGTCACATCCATTTCAATAAAATCTGGGGCCCAACCTGATTCTTTAATAATTTTATAAGACCGGGTATATAGGGGCTCAAGTAGATAATAGTTATCTGCAATTACTCTTCTTATTTCTGGAGATGCATCATCAAGCATCCCAATTGATTTATAAATTTGAATCAATGCCTGGATATACTTTTTTGCACCTAAGGCTTTTCCTAATACAGAACTTTTATCAATGCTTTCATAATGCTTAAACCCTTCTTCAGCATGGTAGAGACAGTTGATTACTTTTTTAATAGTGACTACTTGCGGAGGATCATCCCCAAAATCAACAAAGGGGATTCCTTTTTCTTGCTCAATAAGTTTTGTGACCAAAAGATCATCTAATTGATCTTTAAGCGTTTGTAGTAACAACTTCCTTACTTTATTAATTTGTTGTGATAATGGAACTTCCGCCAATTTATCGCCATTAGGCATAGTGATACTCCAATAGGTATACTATATAGTATAATTTATTTATGAGCATACATATTGAATATTAAATCAACATTAAGAATATAATATTTTCTACTTTCTATGATGAATATTTAATGGTATTGGATTTCAATGAGGAACCCATGAAAAAACTGCATACTTATCAGAATCTTTGTACTGAAGTATATGATTTAAGTAAACCTAACGCACCACAAGATGTATACTCATTCTACCGAAGCTATGTTGTAGAAGCTACAGGTCCCATTTTAGAACCTATGTGCGGGACGGGTCGATTTTTATTGCCTTTGGCTGAAGAAGGATTTGATGTTCATGGATTTGATGCAAGTCAGCCGATGTTAGAACGACTGCATGCAAAGGTACGTAGCAAAAATCTTAATCTTAAAGTCTGGCATGGTTTTATTGAAGATTTAAAGCAATCCGATAAATATTCTTTGATTTTTATACCCAGTGGTTCATTTGGTCTTATCACTGAAAAGGCAGATATCCAAAAAGCCTTAAAAACTATTTATGAGCACTTGGAAGATAAAGGGCTTTTTGTATTTGAAGTAGAAACACTGCATGCAGTTCCTAAAGAATTAGGTATTTGGAGAGGCACAAGATGGCCAAAAGAAGAGGGTACAATCATCCTGCTTAGCCAATTAGCGGTCCTCGATGAAGAGGTTTGTTACTCTATAGGTAAATATGAACTTGTGGAGAACAACCGTATAACTCAAACAGAGGTTGAAGAATATAAAATTCGTATTTATCAAGACCCTTCTTTTTTGTTCAATTTGCTTATGGGGGTTGGTTTTAGCAATGTCCGAATGGTTAAAGCCTTTGACCGCCTGACATCGCCTCATGAAACCGATGAAAGTATTGTTTTTGAATGCAGAAAATAATTGAATGAAAGCACAAGAAATATCGAAAGTTTTAATAATAACACACATGAATGTGGGGAGCCTTTAGAAAGCAAGAGGGAATCCCAAATCCTCTTTGTTAATGAACTTGATGAGGCAACAGAATTAAAACCTTAAACCAGGTACTCGAATCAATATCACTGAGCCTGGTGAAAGATAGATTTTGTAAATTATAACAGTAGAAAGGCAACACTCATTTTTAGTTGCATCATGTGCTAATGTTTAGAAAATCTTCCTGTTTGATAATAGCATATGTGAAAATGACGTCATTTATATAATAGAAGAGGGAATTTATACTTTATTAGGATTGATAGAGAATCGATGATTATTTAAACTAACAGCGTAAAATTTTACTCCTATGGAATTAAGTAATGAAGCAAAACTACTCAATCATTAAACAAATGACTAACCTTTCAGAACGTATTATTCCTATTTGTGATCCTCTTAATGCTCTGGGAATTCATACCTTTACCGTATTAATTAATTATATTGATGGAACTCAAGTTAATCTTTCTAATAAACCTACCTGGATTGATGATTATTACACGTTAGAACTTTATAATAGTAGTTTCTACGATAACAAACCCGATTTATTCCATTCTGGCTATAATTTATGGTCAGCAAGATCAAATTTGCCTGTTTTTCACTATGGTTTACAACGTTATGATAGTGGACAAGGAATAACAATTATTCATCGTCACCCCCACAATACCTCATTTTATTTTTTCTCTGGATCAAACCAAAATACACAACTATATAATTTTATTATTAATAATCTTATGTTTTTTGAACGTTTTATTCAGTATTTTTTACAACAAAGCAGCAATACCCTAAAAAAAGCGTACTCATTAAATTTGCAAAGACAGATTAGTGAAAAGAAATTAGTGGATATAAAAACGGTTACACATTCATTAAATGAATATCAAAATCTCTGCCAAATAAAACATAGTATCGAAGAAAAATTCGATTTTATCTCTAAATCAAATCTATCTCCCGAACTGTCCTTAAGTCCTCGCCAGAAACAAGTATTGTATTGGAGCATGCACGGAAAGAGTGCTAAAGAAACAGCCAAAATATTAGGAATATCTCCTAGAACTGTAGAGAGGCATTTTGAAATTTTAAGAGAAAAAACGAGTACTTCGAATAAACAAGAACTAACTTTTAAAACCGTTATAAAAACCACAGAAGAAGATTGGTTATTACAATAAATGCTTTTATTTGGTTCAAGATGAATTTATAATGCGCTAAACTATTGGTGTTGGAATAAAAATGGCTAAACTTGAACAACTTCTAGCTAAAACAGAAATAAATCTTGAGCAGTTGGACTCTTTAATACAACCATTCAAAACTTCCAATTCTGATTCACAATACCTACTTGAGGTGGTTGAAAGTCTCATCAGAAATCATAAAAGACTTGTAAAACAAAGCTCCTCAACTACAAATATTAAATTAATGGTTCGTGATGTTGAGTTTTCTTTACGTCAAGGTGCTTTATTACATAACTATCTTTCAGATAGCAACCAACATTTTTTGGAGAACATGCGTTCTTGTGATCAAGCCATTACCTTGCTCACGGACCTAGAAAAAAAATATAATAAAATATTACACCTATTAAAGCGGGATAAGGGTAAGGAGGAATCTAATTCATTACAACCAAAACCATCAACCGCCTGGACAACTCAAGGCATTCTTAGTGATGAACTTTTATATCCTTTGTTTCAGCAAACTTTATACAATGTACGAAATATAGCTTTAAAGACAGAATGTTTACCTCCTAAAGTATTTATTAGTTACGCATGGCCTTTGCCAGAGCATAAAAATGAAAATTGGGTTAAATACTATATCAAGCAGTTGGTAGAGGATTTAAAATCTGCCGGGGTTATGGTTTATCTTGATGAAGCCGATAGTAGATATGGTTATCCTCTTCAAGACCACATTAATCGTATTAAAGAAAGTGATACGGTGATTCTCATTGGCACACCCTCTTTAAAAGCAAAATATGAAACTCCTGCAAATTTTCATATGGTAAATGATGAGTTCACCGAAATAATTCACCAATCCAAACGATTAAAAATTATTCCGCTACTCTTAGAAGGCACTTATGAAAGCTCTTTTCCTCGAGCTATTACACGTAATCGCTCTATTGAAGATTGGAGCAATGGTGACTATATTAATCACTTTATGTTACTTCTCCAGCATCTTTACAGGCTACCGAATCATCTCTATGAACCGATATGGAGGCCCGTGCTAAAAGCTTATATAAAAAATAATGAGGAGTATTTATTACTCCAAACACAATCGACAGTTATTAATAGCACAACGCTTAAACAATCAAACAACTTACCTCGTTGGGGCTTATTTAATTTCTTGGCAAGTACTCCAGTAACGGAGGAGCAAGCACCGTATTTAAATTATACAGGTTAGAACTTTATCTTGCCCTTCATGAGAAGGGCAAAAAAACTACCTCTGTAGTGAGGCAACTTTTCTTCTATATCAATATCTATTGCATTCGCGACCATAGACGGCTAAAACAAATTTACATACTGAAACTTGGTTTGGATTCCCGTTCCTCAATAAATTCATTAAAACCTGCTCTTATTAAATTTTCGAGACTTAATTTATAATGCTCCATCGTCTTGGCAAAATTAACAAATTCGATAAATTCTTTATGTTGTAGTAAGAATTGTACTGCACGTCTTTCTTTGTCATTTTGGCAATATTTATCATATTTATCCATTTCAATCTCGCCCTTATAGAGACGATAAGTATCCGTAGCGATGGCAAAATGCTTAACGATTGAAAAAATGGTTTCGTATAACTCATGGTCTTTAGGTATCGATTTAAATAATAAATAAGCTTTTTTTCTATATTCACTTTCTTTGGGAGTCCGTGGTGTAAAAAAAGAAGACCTTTTAGCATAGTAATCCAAAGCTCTTTCATATTGTGTTGGACAATTGTCAAAGATTTCTAATTCTCCGTTTGATTTGGTGTTGATGATTTTATTTTTCAGGGTAGACTCTTCTTTTATAGATTTGATTGAAAATTGATTCGGTTTATATTTATCAATAAGATGACATTTAATTTTACTGATCATATCTGTTAATTTTTCAGCTGCGGTAATATTAAACTCACTATCATCATAGAAATGAATTTCATGATTTTGATAGTTAATACTGTGGTTCTTTTTTAGATAATCCAGAATATGTCTAATTTGAGTATTTTTACCCTCCGACGTTAGTATTTCAACTGAGGAATTATAATTTTCAGGTTGAACTGTTGAAATCAATAACGGAATTGTTTCCTTGTCAACGGTATAAACAGATAACCTATCATTTTCATAATCAATAGTGTTTTGTAATGTTAATTTTTTGTTTAATATCTTTTCGATATAAGATTTCACATACTCCTGGTTATCATGGTAAGTAGCAATTGCAGATACATTCTCTTTATCATGCAAAAAAAACTCATCAATACCTATTTTTATGTTGTTGTCTGAATGAAACAAACTTGGTGTTTGAAAAGTATGATGTTTCGTTATTGTTTGGTCGAAATCAAAAACTCTAATATACATTAATAAGGCTCTCTCTATTAAACTGAAATATCCCATCAAAACATTCTTCTTTTGCTAGTCTCAAAATAGAATGTTTCCTTTTTTATGATTGATACAATATCAAGCATAGTGTGCCAATAATGAATAAATTCCACCTTTAAAACAATTCAGTAAAATTACCCAGTTATGCCAAAGAGAAGATGAGGAACAAGGATTTACTCATTTAAATTATTAGATTTATGAACCTCGTGAAAAGAATCCCTAACAAGCAGTTTTTCTCTTAATTGACTTTAGAGGCACAGGCCGATTAGTTATCGATAAAACCAAGGAACTTCGAGCCTATTAGATAATCATGATTTGGGAAAGATTAGGTAGTTTTTTAGTACCTTACTCATTCTAAATACTTTTTATGAGCATTGATAGAATAGTTTTTATTCAGGCGTCAAAAGCGACAGGAAAAATCCAGCATCTTCAAGTCTGATGGGTATATACTAAAGAGTACTGGTTAAGCTCTTTTGGAAAAAGAAATGCTAAACATTATTTTAGGATTTTTACCTTGGGTTTTATATTTTATTTTATTAGGCTATAACCAATATATTTTAGCGATTAGTACGGCATTAGTAGTTACTGTTCTTTTAAGTTTTAATGAATTAAAAAAAGGTTTTATATTAACTTGGGGTACCTTTCTATTTTTTCTATTGTTGTTGGGAGTAACACTTTTTACTTCCTTGGACTGGCTAACTCTGCATGCTGATTTAATAGCTAGTTATGCTTTGGCAAGTATTGCTGGGTTTTCTTTATTGATTAATAAACCATTTACATTGCAATACGCACGAGAACAAGTACCTAAAGAGTTTTGGGAAAGCAAAATTTTTATTCGAATCAATCAATGGATTACTGGCGTTTGGACTGCTAGTTTTTTGATAAACGCTTGTATTGATAGTTTACAACTCTATACAGCATTTAATCCCTGGTTTTATCAAACTATTTCCTATCTGCCGGTCGTGTTTGCTGTTTGGTTTACTCAAAAGTTTCCTGATTGGTATAAAGAGAAAAAAAGTCGTCAACTCATTGAACAATCCGAATTAGCTCAAAAAAACAATCCCTTTTTACAACACAATTTTGCTCCAGTTACTCAGGAATTAGAGGTAAGCCATTTGTCTGTTACTGGCCTCTTGCCCAAAGACTTACTGGGAATTTATGTACGTAACGGGCCTAATCCTCTTTTTCCTCCTTTCAGCTATACCTATCCTTTCGATGGAGATGGAATGTTGCATGCTCTTTATTTTAAAGAGGGTCAAGTGACTTATAAAAATCGCTTCGTTAATACGACACAATTACAAGTAGAACGCCGCTTCGGAAAAGCAATATATGGTGGCGTGGAGTTGCCCTTTATTCGTGATGCAAAATTGTTAAAACCGACAGATCCTTCAATACCTGTTAAAATTGGCCGTTTTATTCATGTTATTCGTCATGCTGATCGTTATTTAGCGTTACATGAAGCGACGTCCGCTTATGAAATTGATGCGCAATTAAATACCCTTGGGGAGTGGAATCCCAGCAACGCTGCTGAAGCCATTGCATTAAATGCCCACACGCGCTTGGATCCACAAACCGGTGAATTATTTACTATAGCCTATGGTAGCGAATCTATCATTACTTACCATGTATTTAATAAAAAAGGTAAATTGACGAAACAAGGTATCATTAATGTACAACACAATTATATGGTTCATGACTTTGTCATTACTCATCATTATGTTGTTATTTTTCTATGCCCGGTTATGGTTGATTTTATGGCTAAAATGAAGGGAAAACATTTTGCTACCTGGGAACCTCAATTTCCAACGCGAATCGCAGTTTTATCTCGTGCTCATTTGGATCAGGAGATCATTTGGATCAATTCGGAAGCTTTTTTTTGCTTCCACTTTGCCAATGCTTACGAAGATAAACAAGAAATAATCGTCGACTATGTTCGTTATCCTGATTTTATGATGGCCACCGCTGATTTAAAACCCGCTTTTTTATACCGAACGACGCTTAATTTCCTGCAAAAAACCGCTCATCATCAACAACTTGATGATCGAAATGTTGAGTTTCCGCGCATTAATGATCATTATACAGGAAATCAACATCGCTATATTTATACTCCTGCTTGTTTCCATTCAGCTGCCGCTAGCAGTGATATTTATCATGCGTTGATAAAATATGATTTAAACACTAATAGTTCAATTGTTCATGATTTTGGCCAGGATATTGAAATTGGTGAGGCAGTTTATGTTCCCGCCAATCAAGCCAAACAAGAAGATGAGGGTTACTTAATGTTATTTACCTATCACAAAACAACTAAGGAGAGCCTATTTGTTATTTTAGATGCGCAAAATTTTGCCGCCAGCCCGCTTGCGATAATTAAATTACCTCAACGAGTCCCCCATGGGTTACACGGTTCATGGTTTCCGGGTGCTTGGTAAAGACGTATATAAATGATGAATAATTAAGATGTTTTCTACAAAAATGGTGATAATGAGGTCCTTTTTCTTTTTAAATTCCAAGGTGGTTGATTCATGAATAAGACCTTCTAAATTTAGTATTGAATACAATAATCACTCAATAATCTTTCCAACGACAAATTCGCATATTCAAGAAAAAATTATACTCTAGGTCCGTTCTGGCTGAGGAGATGCTTAAGGCATCGTCTCGAAGCCTTAGCACGAAATTAAAATCCATACAAGGCTTCGAGACAGCATAAATGCCTCCTAAGCCCGAACGGAACTAGGTATACTCTGGATCTCATAAAATCCTTATCCATAACTTACCGTTAATGTCCAACGTTGGTTATTTAATACCTATGTAGACTGCACTTTCTTGAGGAGTTTTATAGAGCTCAAAATCAGCGAGATAGGTTCGTTGGTATTTTGGTTTTTTATTAAAATAGTCCCAAATAGTTTCCCAGGCATTAATGATTGCCGAAGGATGCGACTCTTCTGATTATTTTTTTGAAAAAAAGCGGATTCGATGACCATCTGGATCAGAGGTTACAAAGGTGTAACCAAAATCCATGTGAGTGGGTGGTTGTATCATCAGAAAGTCCTTATTTTTATAATTTCCCCAAATTTCATCAATGGCTTGCTCATCAGCTACCTGAAGGGCAATCTCGCTACCTCCGCCAGACGTAGTTGGGTTGGGTTTTGCCGAGTGTTGAGACCACAAACCCAATCGTAAGCCAGCTTTTAATAAAAACATGACATAATTAGGTTCAGTATGGATGGGTTGGACATTGAGCAGCTCTGAGTAAAAATGAGCACTGTTTTCTATATTACTCACATAAAATAGAACTAAATTGGGATCGAATGTCATGATTTCTCCTGTTTTATATTTCTTTAATCTGTTGACGAATATAAAACAGACTTATGACAGTTTTTGTCAGTATTTTATAAAACCCTGTCAAAAACCACTAGTTTGTGGCGCATACGTTTGCCTGGATGAATTGGCGAAGACGATTTTCAAAAAAATATAAGAGAAAAACTCTCCGCATTCTGAAGTAAAGTTAGATATTGTTTGGGATATCGTGCGATTATGTACCTATATTATACAGAAATCGGCCCCTGGTCGCATTTGGCCGTTTCTGTAACTTAACCGCATAAGGCGCAGTACGTGGCAATGGGAGTCAAGGATCAACAACTCCTTATTTTATATGGAAGGACCCTTATTTTGTATTTTTATCCATTGTGCATCTGCTTTTTTGATGTTACCAGGAATATCTTTTACCCAAATGCCTTGGATTTGTTGATTCAAATTAAGATAGAGTTTGTTATTTACTATTTTCCATGCTAGCGGATCACTAATCACTTTATGGCCGACAGAGACTCCATATGCACAATATCCTCCATAGGCAGGTAGATATTTTTCAGGATTTGCTGCAAAAGTTTTTTGGTTTTCTGCAGTTGCAAAGATGTAAGCAACACCTTGATAAAACGCAACATGATTGCCATTTCCTCGTACGGGCCCACTTTTTTGTTGATAGGATACGAGATCATAACCTTGATTACCCACCAAACTAATTGAATTGCTCGCTGCAGATATGGAGGATTGAAGTAATAGAAAAAGGGTTATAAAGAATAAAGAGTAAAGACGTGAAGGTAAGATGTTCATGTTGATAGCTCCATGTTATACATATTTTTATTTTCCCGCTTTAAAAATCATTATAATCCATAGCAAGAATTAATGATTTTTTCCTGTGGGCTTCTGAGAATAGGGATGGTTCAGATAGATTTTTCTCACACCACCGGATAGCAGTAGTGAGCGTTATAGAGTCTTTGCTTTTATAAAAAGCCCATTGCGCATGTTCCAGCAATAAGCTTGCAGCAAAGGTTTGTGTTAAAGAATAAGCAAGCTGACGCGCACCTGTTTGTTGTTCCTCATTGTTTATCTGCGGCGAGTGGATGTAATTTTGTAGCTTTTGTGCAACATTTTGGACTTTTACTTTAGACTGAATGAGATCTTGGAGCTTGATTTGGTGCAATCGTTGTTGTACATCCTCAAGAAATGCTACTGCTGCATTTTCTTTATGAATCGCTCGTAAGGCATCTAAACTTAGAATATTTGTTGTACCTTCCCATATAGATAATACTTGAGCATTTCGTAGTAATTGTGGCAATCCTGTATCTTCAATATATCCAGCTCCACCAAAGGATTCTAATGCTTCACTAACTAGTGCGATTGCTTGTTTTGCTGAATAGAGTTTTACAAGAGGTGTTAATAATCTTAATACGGCTCGTTCCGCCGGTGTTGCTTCACCTGATTCATCTTTTCCTAAAAGTTCAATGGCATGAAAAACAAGATGAAAGGCTGCGGTAAATTCTATTTGCATATTTGCTAAAGTTTCTAGGTGTAGCCCATGCTTTGATAAGGTATGTCCAAATGCGACGCGTTTTGTGGCATAATCACGGGCAAGTGCAATGGCGCGGCGCATATAGCCTACAGCGCAACATGCATTATAGATCCGCGTGATATTAAATAAAGAAGAGATTTTCTTTACTCCATCACCAGCGCCTCCGATCAATAATGCGGGCGTATTTTTTAATGTAAGTTCCGCTGTAGGTAGGGCGCGTGTACCTAATTTATCCTTTAAGCGATTAATACGTATGCCATTGAGTTTACCCATTTGATCGCGAAGTTCGAGATAAAAAAGACTTAGTCCTTTACTGCCTTCAGGAGCACCTTCGATGCGTGCAAGAGTCATAGCGATTTGTGATGTTGTTGCCGAAGTGAACCATTTGTCGCCATTAAGAAGAAAGTAAGTACCATCAGGTTTAGCAATAGTTGAAGTACCACTGACATCCGAACCTCCTGTGCGTTCCGTCATCCATTGTCCAGAAGTCCAAAATTGATTCGGGTCAGAAGTAATCAGATGAGGAAGTACGCGCTGTTTTAGTGATTCATCGGCATAAAGTTCCAATGCTCGAGCGGCGCCATCCGTCATTGCAAGAGGGCATGTATAAATGGCTGAAGAGGGGTGAAATAAATATAATTTTGCAAATTGATGAATGCGAGAGAAGGCACCATTCCGACGCTCATAGCCAATAGCAATTAATTTTTCTTCAGCCGAAATTTTGTCGAGCTCTTTCCATGCTCGAGATACTTCAATATGGTCGATACGCTTACCCCATGGATCATAGGGTATATGTTTTGGTGGAAATGCTTCTGCTTCTTGGCCCAATTGATAGATATCTTCAATGACCCGTTGACCTAAATGATGCAATTCAGGTTGAATCTCAGTAAGCATGCACGATGGAAGTTTCCACTCAAGATAAGCCTTTAATATTCGATCGTCATCGTATTGATTGCCAAGACAAGGCGGAGTTTGAAAAAAATCACTCATGGATCGCTTCCTTATGATTTTTAGTGGCTTCCTATCTTAGCTGGATTAGAAATAGTGGGCAACTAAGAAAATTTCACTTATTTTCAACAATAAAGAAAATACCTAGGGTGAGATTGATTGACAATTAAGAGAAGACTAACGTTATAATAACGCATTTTTTGGACCTCAAAATTAATATAATTGCAGCTTTGTTGAGAATAAGTAGTCAAGTTACACTATAGAATTATCTAATTAAGGTTTTTTTAGGATGAAGCAAAGATCACATAACCTTTTAACTTGGGTGCCCCATCTTTTTTTGTTTTATAAAGAAAAAGTATTTCGAAAATTATTGCCGATCTCAATCATTATTATTCTCTATGCTGTATTCATTGCTTATTTTTTTGAAAGTGCAACTCGCTATAATTTAGGTCAGTTTCATCTTATTTTTAGCTTTATTCTAACTATTATTATTAGTTTTAGAGTCAATACCAGTTATGCACGTTGGTGGGAAGGGCGAGTTTTATGGGGATCTATTGTAAATAATTGCCGTAATTTGGGTTTAAAGTTTGATGCATTTGTGGGGTTGAATCAATATCCGGATTTTTATTTATTACTCCAGAAGCTTCCTGTGGTTATTAAATCACATTTACGAAAAGAAAATAGTGGCATTCAAACAGAATTACTTTCTTTATGTATTCATGAGTTTGAAGGCAAACATCCTGTTCTTTTGATCACAAAACGCATGTATCGTATTCTTAATGAGTTGCGTCAAGAAAATAAGCTGCATCTGGAACAATATCTGGCTTTAGATGTTCATCTTGCGAACCTTATGGATATGGTAGGGGGCTGTGAGCGTATTGCTAATACTCATGTGCCTCCCGCTTTTGCTTTTTTTGTGAAACAAGCGTTGCTTTTTTACGCGCTTATGTTTCCTTTTGGTTGGATTGACACTTTTGGCTTTTTTATTATTCCAATGATGGTTATGATTGTTTACATTTTACTGGGCCTAGAAATCTTATCTGAAGAATTAGAAGATCCTTTTGGCAAAGATGATAATGATTTACCGCTTAATGCGATTGCTAAAAATATTGTGCGGAATGTAGAACAAATTGCTGAGATCGACGCGCATTGAGCACTTATGCTCTGTATCGAGTATAGGTTAAGGTAAGTTATTGAATTTTTGCTTGAAAAGCAAAGATACATGGGGTAATTTTTATGGAAATGATTGTCCCTAAATGAACCCAACTTAATACCTGAAGATTTTCCCTGGAGCTAGTATGTTTATCCGCAGGAGCAGGCTTCATCTATTATCTGGGAGATATCAGCACATCCATCATTGAGATAAGGAGGGTTAAATGATAAGTAATAACACGTTAGAGCATGAGCATTGCCATATACATCCTAACAAATGTATCTCTTGGACCGCTATTTTTGTAGGTGCATTAATAGCCCTTGGGCTTGGTCTATTGTTTGGTCTTTTAGGTGCAGTTATAGGATTAAATTCTTTGAAGACTGTAAATAGTGGTTCAATTGTATTCTCGCTTGGTGGAATGCTAGGAGTAATCGTTTGTGTTATTGTGGCTACAGCTATAAGTGGTTACATAACAGGTTATCTAGGCCGTTTGCATTGTTCCAAACACCATCATTTAGGTATTGTGTATGGCTTTATTACATGGGTTTCTTCTTTGATCTTAGGCGCTATATTACTAGGGATTTTAAGTCAAAACGTAGTAGCTTATTCAAATATTGCTCGTACTGTGGTGGCAATTCCAGTGCCCATTACACAAATTACGACCCCAGTTGGCTCGACTAAG
Source organism: Legionella cincinnatiensis (assembly GCF_900452415.1). Lineage (NCBI taxonomy): Bacteria > Pseudomonadati > Pseudomonadota > Gammaproteobacteria > Legionellales > Legionellaceae > Legionella > Legionella cincinnatiensis. The sequence continues at coordinate 1,244,141 of NZ_UGNX01000001.1, forward strand.
ATTTCTTCTTCAACAGAAAATGGGGAAAAAGTCACTGTTGTGGAGGTTAATGTGACTCCTGCGGATCTTGCTTCAGGTGCTTTTTTAGCCTTCTTGTTATTTTTTCTTGGAGCAATGTTTAGTTGTCTTGGTGCTCATTGGGGAATGCGTTGTCATAGAAATAAGGATAAGTAAACGATTATGCCTACATCAGAAACGATGTAGGCATAATTTGCTGCAGCTTAGTCTTTGTTTCTAATTTGCTAAAGATGAGACAAGTCCCTTGATTTCCTGGTAACGACGCAGCAGCATGTAAGGCTTCTGAAATGTCATTTTCGCGCAAAATGCGCCTTTCGGGGCATGAGGCGTGAACGCTTATCACGGAAAATCAAGGTATGAATGACTAAGAGGGCCGAATTATAAGCTGGCTCTAATAATTGCAATTAAAATCATAAGGAAATACTACAGAAACACTATTTTCTGGGCCATTTAAAACAACGGGACCTGCTTTTAAAACACATTGGCCAATAACAGGAGCTTGCAACCAGCTATTTACTGGAGTTGTATATAGCGTAGCGCTTATAGTTAAGGGCTCTGAAATGCAAGGTAGTTTTTCAATATATTGTGGGGCACTTCCGCCGCTTAGTGTAATTGATTTACTCAACCCTAATTGATTTGTTACATTAAATGCAACATTTTGGTCAAAAGTTACTGGCGGTGTTGAAACGGCCACTTGAACCTTACAGCTTATATCTGTGCTAGCATATGCAGGAAGAAAGGCCGAAAAACTCATTATGGAAAAAGTAGTAAAAATCACCTTTTTTAACATAAAAAACTCCTAGATTAGTGGTTCAATTTTTTGTTAACGGAATTCATTGTAAAAGGATAAATAGAGTATCTTGTAATAGGAAAAAAATCCATCAACTATGTCAAAAAAAAGATTTATATACTCGCCTTGGAATGTTTTTTGAAGCTGCTATATTAGATAAAATTAGAAAGGTTCTTTTTAATAAAGGGATATTAATGGTCAAGGTTAAAACCATTCACAAATTAAGGCGATATATTCAACTCATGTTGGTAATGAGTGGATTGATGAGCGTGGTTCCAGTTCATGCATTCTTTCCTCAGACTAAGCATGAGCTTAGTGCCCATAAAATGCAGCTCAAACCACAACACCCTCGGGAAGTAATTGTCTTAATTCATGGTTTAATGCGTACTTCTTTAAGTATGTGGCCCCTAAAAAATTTTTTAAAAAGGAATGGATATGAAGTTTACACTTATAGCTATCCTTCGCATAAATACAGTATTCAAGAACATGGGACTTATTTAAATCAGTATATTAAAAATTTATTGGCAAAAAATCCCGGAGTAAAAATTAACTTTATTACTCACAGTCTGGGAGGAATTATTACTCGAGAAGCGCTCTCTAAACTTTCCAAAGAACAATTAAAAGATATTGGTTCTCTTATTATGCTGGCTCCTCCCAACCAAGGTTCAAAATTAGCAAAAATCTCGACGAAAGTGTTTCCTATGCTTACTTTTCCGATAAAACCATTAGCTGAGCTTAGCTCTGATCAAACCTCATACGTACATCATGTGCCTGTGCCTAACATTAAAATAGGGATAATAGCGGGTCGGTATGATGCGAAAGTACCACCTGAATATGCACGTTTAGAAGGACAAAATGATCCTGTCATTGTTAATGCCAATCATACATTTATTATGAATAATGCAAAAACTCGTGAATTAATCATGAATTTTTTAGAAACAGGAACATTCGGGCCGGTGGCGGGTAAAATCTCTTCGTACAAAGAAATAAAATCGGCAGCCGAACAAAATTATCAGAAAAAGCAAAACAAAATGCGCGCTAACATTTGAAAGATAGATTAGTATAGAAATTTATCGCTAATAAAATTTACCAAATTTGTTTCGAGAGTACTATCTGGATGGCGTTATTTGGTATGTATGAGCTGCATTTGTTGTTTCAATGATCATTTTAGAAATTGTTTCACTAAGCAATTCGCGCGCTGAGTGTTTTGCTCTGGTTGAAGGGAGAGTTATGGTAGTGAATAAATCTTGATAGACCTCGTGTTCATCACTCAAGGAGCATTTGCAAAAACCATTAATTTCGCGCAATTGTCGGCACATATAATTGATTGTATTATCAGTTTCGTATTGAGGGAGTGATCTTTGAAATTCTTTTTCGAGTTCTTCGGAATCAGCATAAGTGGCTAAAAGTAACAAAGTATCAAATACTTCGAGTCTGTTTTCTTTTTCAATTGCATCTGGAGTGGTTGAAAGTATTTTTCGCATTTGATTAATAAATTGTTCTATTTTATTTTTCTGGAATGCAATTTTTACCTGCAACTCAGTATTCATTATATAACCTCCTGACCTAAAAGATGCGCTAATCATATTATATTTAGTTTGAAATGGTTTTAAGCAAAGAATTTCCATTATTATCTTGCGTAGAGTATGTATCAATTAATTGATCAACAACAAAATCAATATCATCATGCAATAAACACTCTTTTTGAACGGACTTTAGATTACCAAGTTTTGCGTATAATAAAAACATTTGTAATAAAGATTTTTCAGTCTTATTTTCTTTGATCTTCATTTTAATTTGTTCAGGATCGATTATTTCCATAATCATTTGACCATTACTTTCCTTTTTAACAGTGAAGCATGGTTTATTATGCTCTCCATTCAATACAATTTTAAATCCATAATCTGTTACTGCAAATAATGAGTCAATTTGGAATTCAGGTTGTTTTAATCGTTTCAAAAAAAGATGTTTGTCACTTTTGGCTCCAGTATTTACTCGCGCTTTATTAAAAAAGGATGCTAAACACATCAAAGAGCCTTTATCATGGCTAATTGTTAGGGTTTTTTCTCCATGTGTGTCCACAGTAGCAATTAAAGGCGGGATCGTGTTGCGAGGGACATTAGTGTTGTAAAACGCAATTGTTGTATTGGGATCACAATGAATTAATAAGTTAAGACTTGCTGTTTTATGCATATGAATCAGGCTTGTGGTGTTTACATAACGACCTTTATCAGCTGAGCTGCTTTCTTCTTGTCTTGCTCTTTCATAAGAACGTTTGACAACTTCTGACATGTCATTCAGACAAGCACAAATGACTAAAGAATTATTATTTTTTGCAACTAAGGCTTTTTGTGAAGGTTTATAAGTCACTCCATCAATAATGATATTGGGCCGTTTTTCCTTTTTTGCTTGCAGGTGCTCTTCAATAAGCTCACTAATTAAATAGGCACTATCTTGAGTACGAATAAAAACTTGTTCTGTTTCCTGTTTTTCAAATTCATCAGTGAACGGCATAAATATGCCCCGATAATCATCCGTTGCAAGTGATACGTAGTCTTTTCTTTCTTCTTTTTTTATGTATCTGTTAGAAATAGTACTTTTACCGCTCGCTGCTGGTCCTAAAAAAACAAAATCATGATTATCGGTTAATGAATATACTGTTTTTTTCTCAAGCTTTATTTCTTCAGTAAAGTCATCTAAGTTTTTATCTAAAAACGCGGACATAGTTTGATTAACCAGCTTTTTTTGTATCTTATTCATTTCCATGATGAAGCACGAATTAAATCTGGATTGGTATGCGATACTCCCTTGATTTAGTGAAGGATATAGTTTTTCCATTCGTTCGTGGGCTTTTTTAGTACAGATTTGTTCGGTATTTGGCTCTTTGAGTGATATATAAATTTTTGACCAAGCATCTAAAAGTTTCTCGAATTTTGTACTGGATTTTAGAATACTATGAAATAATTGTTGTGCTAATTTATTGACTTCTTCCACATCTACTCGATAATCAGTGATGAGTCTCGTAGCAAGATGAAGCATTAATGTTGTTTGCATTTTGGGAACTAAGACATCAGTCAGCCATTCTTCATGAGCTATATTCGCATGAATTAATTGATCTTGTAGATCACCTTCCATAAAATTAGGTTGGAGTATGCGATTATAAGTTTCGTGTAATTTTTTTTCTTGAGTATTCCATCGACTCAAACCCTTTAGAGTTAAGATATGCCTCATATTAAAATGAGCAACTGCTGCTTCCCTAACCTCGCTTAATCGGTTTAGTGGTTTTGAGAATGATTGTTCGGGAAGGGTCAATTCTTCACTTAATGGGCGAACTTCTTTTACTTCCGGCCTCAATATGTCCATAGATAAAATTTTATTGCCATTACGAGCGCTACGACTAATTCTTACACTACCTAGAGAGTTTGTGGAGGGCATTTTTTTGACTAAGGAATTCGATTCCATTTGATGCATATGTAAGAGAGCAAGTAAAGGTTTCTTTTTAGGTAATGGATTTGTTGCTTTCTGTTTTTGTGCTTGAAAATGAGGCAACCTCACTGAAGGTTTGGAAAGCAAAGAGTGATCATGCTGTTTATTATAAAAATCAATACCTGCTGCAAGAATCTCTTTGGCCTGATCGCTAACTCCTTGAATCTCACCGTTTAGGTTGCCAGGAATGACATCAAGTATTTCATGATTATGATCATAGATAATAGTCATCACATAATCTTGAGGCTTAAGATGCGTATAAGCAATTTCAGACAGTTTGGTTTTTCCCATCATTTCTGCAAAAGGTTGTGAATGAAATGCTTCTTTTCCGCGAACAATGTAGAGAATCTTAATATCATTCATGCCCCCAAATTTAAGGGTGATATCAAATTTATCAGTCACAGTATGGGTGCCAACTCCAGTAGCTGCTAATGGAGTAGCGGTTCCTGAGCGAATTTCATGTTTTTTTAGGTTATTTTCTTGCCCGGATAATAAATGACTATCAGTAGGATACTCCCCGATACGAGTCACTTTTTTAGCAAAAAACTCTGTTTCAGCTAAGGAGTCAGTTAAATGCTCTCCTTTAAAAACTACGGGAGCTTGAGTGAGATTTAATTTATCATTTTCATAACTACGTACAGTATGATAGTGATGTATGTCATTTTTTAAATAGGATGTTAGTTTATCTTTAAGCTGCTCTCGAAATACAATAGATGGCGGTATTACTAAGCTTGATTCATCTGTTAAAAAAGAATGCTCTTTTTTATTTTTAACATCACGTACGGAAACAAAATTTGTATTGTTCACTAAGCCAATAACCAAATCTACTAAATTAAGTTTCCAGATTTTTTCTTTCTCTTTACTGTCTGGCACATATTGGGTGATTTTGTCATTAGTAGAGTTAAAGATGATTTTTTTGATAAAATTTTCAAAATTTCCTGTCGTGGATGGAAACGTTTCGTTTTGTTTCAAAAGCGGAGTATTTTTATAGAATTCGTCAATAGTTTTTAAAAGCTTAATCAGCTGTATTATCTTATTATCCAATTCTTTATCTTTGGCATGGGGATCCTCTTCTAATGCAGCGACTAAAGTAACTATTTCCTTCATTAAGAGGCCTATTGTTTCGATTTCATTTTGTAATACTTCATTGATACCAACGGTTTCTTTGATTTGTTTTATCTGAATATCGAGTTCTTGGTTATAATGTTGGCATGCTCCTGCTGCTAATAGATCTTTAAATCGAGCTAGGTTACCTTGGCTTAGCCACTGATAAAGGCTAAACTTCATTTCTTCATCTTTCACTAAATCAACCGCAGGTAAATGAGCTAGAAATAAGCTTGCACCAAGATCGCTATCTAAAAAGGCAATTCCTTTATCTTTCAATGATGAGGTATTATAAAGAGAAATATCTCCAGTATGTCCTCGTTGTGATGTAATTCGCAAAATAGCTGGTAAATGTTTTTTTAAGTCTTCCTCAGAAACAGTTTTATCCAAAGCAAAATCAAGTTCACAGAAGTTAATTATTGCATTGATTTCTTTTCCAGAGGGATCAATGACAGTATATTTTAGCTGGTTATCGAATAACTCTATATATAAAGTGTTTTTTTTCAGCAAATCTTTGTTGGGCATTGTAAGACATAAGTCATAGCTAATTACGTGGAGAAACTTAAGTAATGCTTTGCTATCAATTTCTTTAGGTGTTTCTACCTGCTCGCTTTGTGTTCTTCTTTGATTAAATTCAGAAGCTAAATATTGTGTAAATGAGAGCAGAAATGATTCGTATAATGGTTCATTTGTCATAAAAGCAATGAACTGCTCATAATCATCCTCTTCTCTAATCTTGTGGAAATTAGGAAAACTCTTAGCTAATTTGCTTTGCATTGACAAAAAGTGGATAAAGATTTTATTAAATTGATCAATGGTATTAATCCCTAATGATTTTAAATGCTCGACGCTTAATTCTTGGGACTTTCTATGGGTAATATGTAATGCCAGTTTTTGTAGAAATAAGGAGTAATGAGGGTTATTTTGTAATTTTTCTAGAGCTGCTTTTAGACATTCTTGGTGAAATGTTTCAGTACCTATTACTTGCAGTACTTCTTCTTGAATATCAATGCCTATTTTTTTTGCATCTTGCAAGACAACAAGAGCAATTTCTGGAGCAATGTTATCCCATTGATACATAATGCTGTTTTTTGATTGTTTTGAATAGCTTGTAGCAGATAATTCTATGGCATCACGTAGCGTACGATGATATTCATATCGTGGAAGTTCATTCTTATTTACGAGATCGAAGTTAACGCATTTTTTTGAATATACTTTTGTCATTATGTATCAAAGTTATTTTTATTGGGTAAAACTTATAGCATATTTTGCTTAAGGATATATGATGTAACACGAATGTTGTTAATTCGAAGTGTAAAAATAAGTGTCTGATCAGGGTGTAAAAACAACATACTCCATTTTTCTCTTGCCATGCGTGCATGCTTGTTTGCCAATATAAGAGAGCTAATTTGTTTTAGGAATATTAACATAGGCAAGATCACCTAAAAACATAGGTTTTATTTTTTTACTAACAATACAGGGATTTTGGAGATGCGAATGACTTCTTCAGCGACACTTCCAGTCAGTATATGCTGAATTCCACGTCGACCATGAGTGCCAATAATGATTAAGTCAGCAGACCATGCTGATGCCTCATCAACAAGTTTTTCAGCAATTTGTGATTTAGAGGGAGTAAGTTCCGCGAGTTTCATTTCAAACTCAATTTTTACGCGGCTTAGTTTTTTCTTTATTGAATTTAAAACTTCTTGTCCTTGTTTTCTTATTAATTCAACGAAAGCCTCACGATCTACATCACCCTCATATAAGGTATCTACGATGTGAATCACACAAAGCTTAGAATTTTGGTTTTTAGCAAGTTGAATGGCCTCTTTTAATGCTAAAGAGGAAGCTTTACTCCCATCCACAGCAATCATAATCTGTTTATACATAAGACTTCCTTGCCGATAAAATTAAATAATACATTAGCTTTACGCACTTGCAATATATTTGCAATAAACATTAGTAGTTATGATAATGAATGCTGTGTTTTAAACAATCACTCCTTGATTAAAATGTCAATTTTAAAAATCGAACTCCGCACGTTAGCTTAATCCGGTCGTTTTATCCAATTGATAGGACTAAGATAAAAGTTCATTTTGGCTACCTTCCCTGGTTTTGATTTCTAAAAATATGGACCTATTGATCGATGATTGTTTGTTTATGACATTTATATATTATTAAACCAGAAGCAAGTTCAATAATTTCTCCTTCTACTCCTGAGTGTTCCTGATCACATTTTTCACTTAAACATATTTTCAAATTATCAAGGTCTTTTCCAGTAGTTGTAAAGATAATTTTATTTTCTATCAAAATTCTGGCTTCATAGGTATTCTTTTCATTCGATGAGTCCATGACTATCTCCAATTTCTCATCATATATACATTATAGTGCAAACTCTTTTTAAAAGTTCATATCGTGAACTAAGTTAATGAAGCTCTTACCTTAATCTCGTCCTATGTTATTTATAAGCGTGTAATATTTTTGTTTCTTTATAAACAAACTGATTGACAAAAATTAAGCTAATTGCATGAGAAAGAATTTTCATATCTTTTGCGCTTGAATCAAAGCAATGCCATAGATGATCTGATAATGCTATTATTCATTTTCATTATTTTCCTCAATCCAACAATCGCTAGGACCTCCTGGTGGTCTTGGTCGCTTTGGTAATGGCGTGGGATGAAACTTTGCTCCTTTTTCATTGTCGTTGGAGCGATCAGATTCAATTTTCCGATGAGTACAGATGATTTTATTTAAAGTATCAATCAGGTTTTGTTCTTTAAAAATGAAAAAAAGATCATTTTCGTTAAGCTGATCATCACTGTCGCATTTGCTAATTACGAACAAATTGGCATTAATTTTATGAATAAAGTTTGCAATGCATTTTTTATCTGTAGCATGCTGTGCTTTTATCATGACGTGATAAGGAAATTTAATAATATTGAGATCTCCATTACCATCAGCATATTTTGCATAAGCAACAGAACTATTATTTTCATTGAATTCATGTAATAAATCAGAGTCATCGTAAAGTCTAAAAATAATTTTTTGCTTCTCAATTCTTGTATTTTCTTGTTTTTGGGCAATAAAAATTTTTGCATCACTTAATTCTCTAAATTCAGCAATTGCTTTTTCTTCGCCACGAGCAAACTGTTCTGAAACTTTATAGCGCATGCATGGAATATCCTAAATTCATCCTTAAAATAAGAATAGCATAATGTATGTTTTAATTATGTCTCTTTGAATACTGATAATTGGAAAACTAAATGAAGTTGTAGAAAAATTTTATGATTCAAATCATGATACAGAATGAATTAATTGGGTAAATGTAGTGAGCGTTTTTTGGTTTTATAAGATGAAAGAAAGAGCTACGGCAGTAAGTCATTACTGCCGTATTTAGAAAGCTTTTACCTATTCGTTATCATTTAAAAGTATGATAAATTTCACCAGTCTCATTTGCTATGAATGTGGATTCGCCTTTCTTGAGGCCTGCTCCAGTATCAATATACGCATAATTATCTAGCTCATTGCGTCCATTAAATTTAAATTCTACAATTACACCGCTATTATCGCGAACAGCTGTTTTAATTCCATGCCGATGGTTATTTTGATAAATAACTTTAATAACATCTCGATGCAAAAAACCCATAACCTCAGGACTTACATATATTTGTATTTCGCCACCGCAGCCAATATCAACTTCTTTGTCAGTACCATTGGTAAGTGTCATTTTGCGCTTGGAGTTTGCTTTGACCTCAGAAACGGCTAATGGAATTTCATCTAACCAATTTGGAATTCTAAAGATCCCAGCAGTTTCTCTTAGATTTCGTTGAATGTCCCCTGTATGTTGACAAAAAGTAGGGGATACTTGAGTAAAATGCCCCATATGCTTCCACTCTTTATTAGATATATATTGTGGATGAATTAGACCGGTTTTAAGAGCATTGGGTGATGTAAAGTATAAACTTGTTCCTTTAGGGAGTTGACCATTCATATATAAAACGCTGAGATAGCGTAAATCGTCAATGGTGATCTCATTTAGTGGCTTATTTAGTGTCTGGATTAAGCTCTCCGCACCATTTACTAAAGATTGAACAACAATAGGAGCTCCATGTTTCTTAAAAATTTGTCCAAAGGTAGCCATGCCCCAATCATCAGCCTGATATCCGCTGTCTTTTTGTTTTTGAGTTACTTGCTTATCTAAATCTTTTGTTGTGGTATGAAGATAATCAATAACCTCTCGCTCTGGCCTTTGCGATTTATGAGTTGTATGATATTGACGGGTTCCTGCACTATTTTTTGATTTTTTCTCTTCACCCTTTACATAGCATTTATTGAAAAATTTGTTAGGGTTAGGCATATCATTCTTAGGTATTTCTACAGTCTCAATTGTTGTTGCCTTTTCTTTTATTATATTATTTGTTGTATTTTTTTCATGAAATATTGATTGATCTTTCATAGTACCATTGTTTTTTAAATCAATCTTATTTTTAGGTATTTTTATTTTATTAAATAGTTTTTTATCTAATTTTAATTTCATTTACAACTCCTTCATTTTCTATACAACAATTGCAGGGTAATTATATCAATTGATTATTAAGTAATCATTATGTGCATTAAAATTGAATGAAAATCCTAATTTATTCAAACTTTCTATGCCAAAAAAGAAGAACGGAAATGGGGGGCAAAATGAAATTAACTTGGAATGGTAAGAATATAAAGGCTAATTACTAGTAAGGCCTCCCATGTCTTTGCAAGAAAGCTAGAAGATACGGATAGTACAGTTACTGGATGGGTTGTGCTTGGAAAAATATAGGAATGCAATATCATAAAACTTACTGTAGCTTAACTTGAGAAAATGATATATTTTTTCAGAATTAATAGAATATTCAGGAATATTATGCCCCGTATTAAAGTGAATGATATCTCCATGTATTATGAAAGGCATGGTCAGGGAGAGCCTATTGTTTTTATTGCTGGATTCAGTGCCGATCATACAGCATGGGCTGCAATCGTTGAGCACTTTAAAGAAAAATACCAAGTGATTCTTTTAGATAATCGTGGTGTTGGTCAGACTGATATTCCGGATGATGTTTATAATATTGATCAAATGGCAAATGATGTAGCTGATCTATGCACCGCGCTTAATATCCCACAAGCTCATTTCGTGAGTAATTCAATGGGAGGGTTTATACTGCAATCCTTAGCGTATCGCTATCCTAGCCTTGTCAAATCCGCCGTAATTGGTAATTCTGGCGCGAAAATCCAAACAGCTTTTAATATTTATCTTCAGGCACAACTTGAGTTCATGAAAGCCAATGCTCCCTTTAAATCACTCATTAAAGCTTCATGCAGTTGGTGTTTTTCATATCAATTTCTTTCTCAACCTGGAGTACTTGATCAACTCATACAGATTGGCTTGAATAATCCTTTTCCGTTTACGATTAAAGGACATGAAGGACAATATGGAGCTCTTCAACAATTTGATTCACAAAATTGGATAGGACAAATCAAGGTGCCTGTTTTAGTATTGACAGCTGATCAAGATATCATTATTAGTGAACGGGACTCTAAGTATCTTGCCAATAATATTCCTGGAGCGCGTTATTATTGTTTTACTGAGTGTGGCCATTTACCTCAATTAGAAAATCCAGAAAAATTTTTTCAAATTGTTCGAGAATTTATTGAAGCGTTAAAATGACGCCTCGAAAATAATTTATTCTAGCTTAGAAATCCAGATGAAGTGTCTACAAGTCTGCAGACACTTCACTATAATGAATTAAACTATAAGGCTCTAAGAGAGTTTATCGGAGGCTCGTGTTCAGTACATGTACCTGTTTCCAGTGACCATCCAAGTTTTTTCAAGTCCGCATTGACTTCCATTTGTTTGAGTATATTGATCAATTCCTCAATGCTTGGAAGCTCATCAGGTTCTCCAATAATTTTTAATAATTTTTCAATTTGATCAAGATCAAGCAATTGCATTCGATTTTTTACTTCATTCTGCTGAAGTGCTTGCAGTAAATAATTAATCGTTAATTGATCTGCTTTTAATAAAGTGAAGATATCCTTCCAATCTCGTTGGATATTTGGCACCGTTTTTACGCAAACACCTTCTATATTTTCACCAATTGGATATTCTGAACAGTAAATAGTTCCACGGCTAAGAATCATATCAGTGACTGAGCCACCATTTTCTAAGGTGGTGATAATTTCATTGAGTCCGAAGCTTTTAGCATCTTCGAGGCCATGATCGGCTTGGTTTACTCGAATATGGACATGGAGTGTTGTAGTCGCTTCCAGGTAAGGCATATGGAGATATATTTTTATTTTATCCTCCTGGGTAACACCATATACTGCTGCAAGATTTGCTAAAATATTGTCTCTAAGTGATTTTAAATAAATCAGTGATTGTTTTTTATCTTGATCTAAATCAAATAAGCAGGCCAAATAAACACTGTCACTTTTTGATTCTAACGTGGTAATTGATTCTTGACTCAAAGTCCGTGGTAATCTTGAAAAACTTCCGTGCAACTGCAAGGGTGTCATTTCTTGCCCATATCGATAATAGTCAAACGGTTGTTTCTCCTTTTTACTTTTACAAGCTAATTCTGCTTCCTGCATTAATTGATTTCTATAACATTCAAGAATCTCGTTTGCTGGAAGTATAGATTTAAATTTAGTCGGTAAAGCTTCAGGATGAATATACCAGGTAACCAAAGCTAAACCATTTTCAGAGTTTTTTAATTGTTTCAATGCATAACTAGTGGATACTTTTTGACAATCAGATAAAAATTTCTTGGTGTCAAGGTATGCAGGGTTAGTCATTAATATGGTTTTTGAGTTATCATAAGGTGTATCAAAAATTGGATACATTTCTGGCGCTTGTACAAATAAAGCTCTTTCCAAAGAAGGTCTACCTTGTAAAAAACGATGAACAAATCCAGGTAAACCATGGATCTCATGATAGGCATCGGTTAAGCACTTTGCACCTAAACCATTAATATTTACTGCAGTGCAAGTTGCTACATTGTATTTAAGTCGTGTTTTTTCACTTAAAATCAGTTCTTTTTTATCCCAGGTATTAGTAGTTCCTGGTCCAATAGGAGCCAAGTGTTCAGGCGAAAGTACTTGGTCATCTGCTGACTGCAAAGAAGTCTCAGATGGAGGAGTTTCTTCATTTTTAGTTAAAATTGGTTTGAATAAAGTTTTAATTAAAGCATTTTCAGATACGTATTTAGATAACATGTAATTGTAAAAATAGTTCGCGGTGGGCAAATATTACACCATAAGTCTTAAAAAAATCTTAAGTGGTATAAAAATAGATAAACAGAAGCTATTCTGAAAACTTGTATAAGAATTTAGTGAATTATAAAACTAGGGTAGGTTTCAAATTAACGTTTTTCCTCACTAAAATGTTACTTACCCTGGAAGAGTGAGGGTACTTTAAGGGTTTTATCATTTTCGCGAAAACGAAATCCATTTCTAATGGATAAGGATATAATTATAACGAGTCTCTATCACAAATCGTTCAGGCTGAGGAAGCGCTGATGCGCCTCCTCAGCCTGAACGGTTCGAAGTAATTACTCGATCTCTTATCCATAGCTGACATTAATCTAAGTGTCCATTCAATAATTATGAATTAACATACGATTGAGTAAATTGGTGAATTTCTGGAATAATAATATTGCGGAATTTTTTGCCATTGAATAATCCATAATGCCCAACTTCTTCAGCAAGAAAATATTTCTTCATGGAGTCAGGTAAGTTTTTACATAAACTGATTACTGATTTTGTTTGTCCAACTCCTGTTATATCATCTCGCTCACCTTCAATAGCTAAGATGGCTGTTTTTTGTATGTCTTGTAAGCGCACATTATGACCTCTGGATTTATAGCGGCCTGTTGTTAATAATTTTTCTTGAAAGACGGTGTTAATGGTTTGCATGTAAAATTCAGCCGTCAAGTCCATGGTTGAAAAATACTCAAGATAAAATTTGATTATTTTGAATGCGGCTTCTTTTTGATTTTCCGCATATCTGTCGACTGCTCTTTGTAAGGACTCCATATGTCGTTGCAAATTCATACTCATAAAGCCAGCAAGTTGCATAAATCCAGGGTATACAAGGCGCATTGCTCCTGGAAAACGAGAGGGAACGATGGAAATCACATTTTGCTGAAACCAATCATCTCCTCGTGATGCAGCGAGATCATTTACTGTAGTAGGGGATTGGCTTGTATCAATTGGCCCACCTAGCAATATTGCTGTTCGTGGTAAGTTAGCTGAATGATTCGTAGACATTAATGCAACCGCAGCTAAAACGGGGACGGTGGGTTGACAAACTGCCATTACATTTAAATTAGGTCCTAACAAATTAAAATAGGCAATCATATATTCAATATAATCATCTAAATCAAATGATCCTTCAGTTAAGGGAACATCGCGAGCATTTTTCCAATCGGTAATATATACATCATATAAAGGTAATAGGTTTATTACTGTATCACGGAGTAAAGTAGCATAATGTCCTGACATAGGGGCGACTACGAGCATTTTAGGTAAATTCAAATGCTCCGCATAAGCCTTTTTAAAACGAATCAGATTACAAAAGCTTTGCTTATCAATAAGTTCTTCTTGAATGTCATAATATTCATCGTCAATTTTAACTTGATTAATATCAAATTTAGGCTTGTCATAAACGTTAGTAATCATATGAAAAATATAAGCATAACCTGATACTCTACGGTAATGACTGGATGTCGCTTCTAATATTTTACGAAAAGAGTCCTGTGTATCATCAGCGAGGTAAGGAATTTTATAAGGTAAGTTAATATTATCAGAAACTCTACGAAAACGTCTTGCCAGATTTTCACAATAATCGGAATAAGGCTGCAGTAAACGCATATTAAAATCATAAATATTATAAAGATACCGATTATCAAGAGGATTAACAAACATGACCTATCTCGCAAGCATCAGGATATTAAATTAATATACTTAAAACGAAAAAATAGCAATATTCCCCTCTAAATATTGTGTTTGATGACCATAGAGAGAGCTATAGATTTGAAAAATACCAAGGTGTTCTTAGCATATTCTGGATTCAAGATTTTATTTGCATAAAATAAAATGATAGTATTCTTTTTTTAATTAAAAAGGTTGTGATAATGTCAAGATTTCCAAATAAAACTCACCATGAACTTTGCCAATATTTTAAAAAATTGAGTTTAGATCAATTGAAAAAAGAAAATCACGCCTATGGCGCGCATTTTGAGAATTTAGAAAACAAGATTGATGAATGCAATCGGGCTTTAGTAGTCGAATGTCAACATCGGCACTCATTACAAGAACAAAAAAGTAATTATGAACTCACTTATGATTCTGTGGTATTGAGCGAACAGGAGTATAGGCTTAGTCTAGAGTCGTTAAATGACATCACTGATCATTCGGAACGATTTCTGGCAAGAAAATCGATTGGTATATCTCCAATGGAAGTTTATAATCAAAAGTTATCATACCTTATAACCTCTGTGCAGCAATCCCATTTAAGGATTGAACATTTGACAAAGAGGTGCGAAGATTTAACAAAAAAGAAATCAGGAGCTATTTCTGAATTAAAAATTCTTAATAGTATTATTCAAGAGAAAGAACAGTTAATCAGTGCACCTCAAATAGTCCGAGGATACTCAAAATAACGGACAAGATTATTTGATTTAGGTATAAATAAAATTACCTTTTGCCTTATTCATTAAGGTATTAAATCGCTGTAAATGTTTCTGAGTCGTTGCTGGAGAATGCAACACAAACTCAGAAACACATAATGCAAAAAGCACTCTACGTATTTCCCAAATTGTCTCTTGAAAGGTATCGATTCGCTTTATAGTTTGCGGAGTTACTTTCGCTTCTAATTTTAAATTTTGCGAACTAACGGCTATAGGTGAGCAGGTTTTTATAACTTGAGTCCTTAATTTTGCGACAAAAATAGAAGAGTTAGTTCTTTGGGAACCGGTTTGAGTGATTTGTTGCACCACATCATTAAAAAAATTGTAAACCATCATCTGATGAAATAAATAAAGTTTTTGCGAATAATGATAGGTCTGAAATAAAAAGTAATCGCCAATTAAAACTATAGCAACACCAAGTAAGGTACATATTCCTCGATTTAGCATCATCACAAATGGGCCCTCAGGAGAGTTCATTTCAGTAGTTTGAGCTAATAAAAAGAATACGATGAGGGTAATAAAAAAAACACTAATATCATAACGATTCGTGTTAATTGAGGATACAGAAAATCCAATGACTGCCACGATGAATATAACGGGGATTAATCGATAGTTAAATTGGGTTAAATAAAGTAATGGAATTAAAATCAACAAAGCAGCAAAAGTGCCACCAATGCGAAAAATGGCTCTTTTAACAATTAAACCTGGCTCAATTCCGGCGCTGATGACAATGACAGTGAGTAAAACCCACCATTTATGAGGAATGTTCGAAAATAAGTAAATCAACATGGCAACCATAAACATAATTGCCAAATGAACAAATCGCGCGTAATCAAGCTTTCTTTTTAATGCATTTTGAGTAAGCATAATTTATTCCAGCTGCTAAATGATTGTTCTAGGCAAAGGGCAACATGATGCTGTAATTTTGTTTTAGGCTCTATAGGAAGTTTAGGTAAGCCGCATTGGGAATAAACGTGCATGTGAAGCCTAAGCCAGAGTAAGTTATTTTTTATCCCATACCAAAATGCTTCATTCATGGTCTCATAATAAAGATTATCTAAAGAATGTTGAATATTGCGAATGTTTACTGAGATACGATAGGCAGGGATCATATATTTCTTTGGGAGCATTTTTGTATAATTTCTAACTATTCCCAAATGCATAATCTCTTCCCAGGTTGGCTTCTTATCATTTTTATTGATGGTGTAATCAATATCCTTTTCAAGGTATTGGATGAATTTTTGCAGCGCTCTGTTCCAGACGATTAAATACATATTCGGAAAAACCCTTAAACAAATGAAAATAAAAGTCATTGATAAGGTAATGGATGAAATAAAGCCATATGCAACTTCAAGATTCGCAGGAGGGTCGATACTTAAAACAAGGGCGCCTGAGGAAATAAGTAACATCGTTAAATTTTTTAGAGTGTAAAAATACTTTAATACACAAAAGTAAGTGATTGAAAGAACAAAAACGGAAAAAAAGAAAAAAATCACTCGAAAAGGATAAACGAGATAGAATGTGACACTGATGAGGATTACGCCTATGGTAATAAAAATCAGTAATTGTTCTTTTTCTTTAAAAGTTGGAAGTACCGGTGCTTCATAAAGTGATGCTAAAAGAAAGGGTATAAAAAAAGCAATAAAGCTCACCGGTTGAAATAACCAATAGACATATACTTCTACAGTTGCAATAAAGAGACATTTATAAAGCGTAATGCGTTGAAGAGCATAAGGATCAACTTCATCAAGCCATTGTTTAAACTTTGATATAGACATAAGCGCTGGTTCCAACACGAAGTGGATAATGAGGATCAGGATCGGTGATTCGAATAATGACGGGGAGTCGTTGCGGTAACAAAATCCATTGATTTTCATTAATAACATTTTGTAATTGCGTTCGATTATCTACTAATTGTCGATTAGCAGACCAATAATCGGACTCCACTACTCCATGAAACATTTTCCTACTTAGATACATCCTGGGAAATATTAAAACTTTTGATCCTCTACGTACATCGCGTAAATCTGTTTCATTAAAATTTGCCTGTATGTAAACATTATCGGAATCTACTAAAGAAAAAAGAGGTTGATTGATATTCACTGGGGTTCCAATAGTGAAGAATAAATTTTGGATAATTCCATTTCCTTGGGCGTAGACATTTGTCAACTCTAAATTGACTTTTGCATTTTTTAATCGTGCATTAATGGACTTAATTTCATTTGCTTGCGCTTCTATTTGGTTTTTATCAATTTCTAATTGCTTTAAAGCAGCTTGCCATTTGTCTTTTGCTGCTTGTGTTTCTTGTTGGGAGTTTTGGAGAGTCATTAAGGAGACTGATTTTATTCTGTATCCTTTGCGATATTTTTGATCATCTTGGTCGAGTTTAATGTAATTTCTGTGTTCGTTTTCACTGAGTTTGAGATCACGATCATAAGTTGTTTTTAGTACTGCTAATTGTGCTTGGGCACTGGCTAAATCAGCGGTGAGTTGCTCCACTGCATAGATATAAGGTTTTTGAAATACGGTAAAAAGTTTTTGTCCTTTTTTAACAACATCACCATTTTGGACATAAAGATCAGTAATATAACCATTAGTCAGAGCGGCAACGGGGCGTACATTATTAACAACAAATGCATTATCGGTGAAAGGAAATAAATAAGAAAAAATATAAATAATGGTCGTTAAAATACCTATAAAAATAATTGTATTAACTAAGGTAATCGAACGCTTTAAGCGAGTATAGTTTTTTTTAATTTTTGTACGAAATTGAATAAAATTTTTCATAAAAACAAATTAGTTTAAATTTTTCATCTCCTCAAAGAGGAGTCCTGATTCTCACGATCATTATTCTGCTTGCAATTTTTGGGGTTGCAAATGATATGCATAACCTCCAGCCAAATCCTGGTATAAAGCAACTAAAGACATTGCAAGTTCTAATTTGGCTTGATTGGTTAACAGCGCCAAGTTATCCAAATATATCTTACTTTGTAATAAATCTTTATAAGAAATCAATCCTGTTTTTAATAAACCTTGTTGTAATTTATATTTGCGATGATAATCTTCTTCTGCATGTAAATAAGCAGTAAACTGTTCATTCATTCGTTTATTTGCAGAATAATCAGTATCTACTTCTTTTAAAATGCGTTTTACTGTTTTCTCAAATTCAGCAACTTTTGCATGATAGGCGCCTTTACTTGCGGCGATATTGCCTAAAACACTGGGTGTTATTGTCCAATTTACATAAGTATCTACTGATTGTGCAAAAGAACTGTCCGGTAAGCTTACTTCACCTAGGAAATCATCTAATTGTAAGATTGGAAAAAAATTACTGTAGGCAACGGAGATTTTTATGCGCGATGCTTTTAGCGCATATTCTGCCATTTTCATATCAGGTCGATTATTTAATACAGTGGCAGGTAAGCTACCTGGTTTAAAATGAGTAAAATCTAATGATGCAAAATTATTTTTATTTTTTATTCTTCCGGGAATTTCGTTGATTAAAAAGCGAAGCGCATTTTCACTAAATACAATATTATACAAAATGGGTTTCATTTGTGCCGCAATGATTTGTTCATCAGATTGCAGCTGGGCTAAATCAATTTCATTAACTAAACCAATCTTGATATCCTGTTCACTCAATGCAATCAAAGATTTTAAATCTTTATCAAGTTGCTGCAGTAATCTTAGTTGCTCCATTTGGGCGATTAAAGTGAAGTATGCGGAGGTAATTTGACCAATTAAGGCTAAGCGGACCCCATCAACAGCAGCTTGATACATTTGTACATTATAAGTAGCTTGCTTTTGCTGGGTGTAAAGTTGCATGATATTTAAAACATAGTACGGCCATGCTCCATAAAATGCTCCTGGAACACCTAAGGCAGGGTTAGTAGAATAACCGGCAAATAATTTTAAGGTTGGAATCCAGCTGAGCTTGACTTGCTGTAATTCTCCTTGAGCTTGTTGTACATTTCCTATGGCGATATGAATATCCATATTATTTTTTAAGCCAGTTTCAATTAATTGATTTAATTCTAAATCATGAAATTGCTGCCACCAAGCGGTATAAGGCAAGTTATTTATTGGTTTATATGCTTTTGTACTGGAAGGAAACTTTTTAAGTGGTGTAGAGACTTGTTGCTCAACATTTCTATGGCAGCCTGCTACTATTTCAATCAATAATAGGAAGATGAAAATCCTTTTGGGCATGAATAATTCATTATTTGTACATTATTTTTGATATTGTAAATTATTACAGGTGGTGAAACTATATTTATTCCTATTTATTGAAAGACTTGTCTATCCTGGTTGTTGGTTTTATAGAAACTTTTTAATCAAGATGATTCAGGGGTAGGGACGTTGTTTCGCAAATAGTTCTTAATATAAAACTTGATTGAACGCTTGATACACCATTGATACGAGTTAGTTTATCTAATAAAAATGTTTGGTAAGCGTTCAGATCTGGCACAATGACTTTTAATAAATAATCAGCGGATTGTCCAGTAATCATATAACATTGAATCACCTCAGGAAGAAAGCGAATCTCTTCTTCGAAATGACTCATCACTGTAGGTTGATGATTGTCTAATCCAACTAAAACAATCACTGATAACTTTAATCCTATTTTTTCTGGATCAAGAAGAGCTACTTCTTTTTTAATATAGCCATGATCCTCAAGTAACTTGACTCTGCGAAGACAAGGTGAAGGAGATAATGCGACTATGTCTGCCAATTCTTGATTATTAATTTTGCAATTTGATTGAAGAGTATCAAGTATTTTTTTGTCAATACGATCCATAGTTAATAAAAAATAATATAAATAATTAACATTATAAAATATTATTTCAATAAAAAATATTTATTTGAAATAAAATATCAAAAATAACAATTTTAAAACATAATTTTGCAATTTAATTTCAAAGGATTTGAATTAAAATATGTTGATGATGGTTAATTGTACATCATGAGCATAAAGTATGGTTTCTTGTTTGAGGATATTATGTCTGCTTCACGTGTTGTTGCTTGGTTTGTTTGGGTTGTTGCCTCGATTTTTTATGCGTATCAATATGTATTAAGAGTTATGCCTAATATTATGATGGATGATATTACCTCTCAATTTCATATTGATGCGACGGTATTTGGGCAATTTTCTGGCATCTATTATTTAGGCTACTCTTTAATGCATTTACCTATTGGTATTATGCTCGATAGATTTGGCCCCAGAAAAGTGATGACTGTATGTATTTTGCTTCCTGTTATTGGTTTGTTACCGCTTATTTTTGCGGACAATTGGATCTATCCTCTTATAGGGAGGGCTTTGATCGGTATAGGATCTTCTGCTGCGATTTTGGGCACATTTAAAATAATAAGAATGTCGTTTAAAGAACAATATTTCTCACGGATGCTTAGCTTTTCAGTCATGATTGGCCTAATCGGCGCTGTCTATGGAGGCGGACCGGTAAGCTATCTCTGTGATACATGGGGATATAAAGTAGTTGTTGAAATTTTTATTGGTCTAGGGTTAATACTTGCATGTATTACTTATTTAATTGTGCCAGAAGAAAAACCAACCTACCATTCCTCTGTCTTTACTAATGTGAAAACCGTTTTTTCCAATAAAAAAGTTATGCTGCTTTGTTTTTTCTCGGGTTTAATGCTTGGACCTTTAGAGGGATTTTCGGATGTATGGGGCTCAGGTTTTTTAAAACATGTATATGGTTTAGAACCTTCGGTAGCTAATTACTTGCCTTCAATGATTTTTATAGGCATGTGCTTTGGTTCGCCGGTGTTAAGTTTGATTGCAGAAAAAACGGGATATTATCTGGGTACAATCATTACTGCAGGAATAACCATGTGTTTGGTTTTTGTTGCGCTCGTTACAGGTATGTTAACTGTATCAAGTATCACGGTATGCTTTATATTAGTCGGTATGTGCTGTGCTTATCAGATTTTGGCTATTTATAAAGTGTCTACTTATGTCCCTGATAATCTTGCTGGTTTGACTACTGCCATTGCTAATATGATCATCATGATTTTTGGCTATGGTTTCCATACAGTTATTGGTGTTGTCATTAATGCCCAGGGTGGGATTCGTGATGCAAATGCTTTTATTTACGGAATAGGCGTTATTCCAATAACTTTGGCTCTAGGTTTTACAGGTATACTTTTCTTGGCATATCAGGACAAATTAGGAGCAAGAACATCAGCGATAAAAGAGCGACTAAGTGAAGCTTAATTTGATTTTTAATACTAAAATACTATAAAAGCGCCCCCCTCTGTGCAAGCAGAGGTTTTTAGCAAGATTTGTTTTTAGACCTTCCGCTTTCACCTGTCTCTTAGTTATAATAACATTTTTCTTTAAAACAAAGTTTTCCATGCCAATTATTTACATAAAGAACTTAGTTCATAATGAAGTGGAAGTTTGTCGGGCATTATTTGATGCTGCTGCTAAAACTGAAGAAGGAATGAAAGCAAAAAAATATGGAATCCAAATGACTGCTGATATGCCTGGTCTATGGTCTCCTCTTCTTGATTATGAAATTGAAGCCGATCTTCAAACCGCAAAAAAGCAACGAAACGGAAGAATGAGAGAAGTTGGGTATTTAACCGTTAATCTTATATTTCAATTAAATACTGAAAATGCCTTAGATGTAACAGAGTATGAAAAAACATATGGTATTTCAGCCAAAGAAGTTTTAGCAAAAGTTGGATTTACATGTAGCAATGATCCAATAAGTACGGTGAAATCTACTTCAATGTATTCAAGCTTTTTGGTGCAAGAGACTAAATCAGAAAAACCGACTCGAGCAAGTGTTGTGAATCATTCATTTTTTTCTCTAAAGAATATTGATACGGATAAAAGATTTATTAAGTCTACAAAACCAGGAATACTATATGAAGCTTCATCCTATGGCAGAATAGATGACGAGACTTTAAAAAGCTATGGTTTCGTAGAGGGACAATGGGAAAGACATACCCAAGGCATTGATCATATAGTTATTATTAAAAAACTTAATGATAATATTGCTCCAGCATTATCTAATATTCAATCAGGCATGTGATTTTTTAGATATGGATTTGATTTAGCAAGATTTTTTAAGTGGAAAGATGACAAAGCTTGCCTTAATCAGTTATTATTAATCAGTTATTATTAAATCTTTATCGACAAGTTGTTTACGCAAATATGGGCCGTTAGCTCAGCTGGTAGAGCAGGAGACTCTTAATCTCTTGGTCATAGGTTCGATCCCTATACGGCCTAATCAATAAAATCAATAAGTTATAGAATCCCCCCTTTTCCATATACCAAGTCCAATTCCCCATACTAATTCAATTTGTGTATCGGTTATTGCTCCTTCAAGTTGTTGTTTCAGTGTAAAAAGCTCAGAATATAATTTGATTGGCTCATCCCCATTTCCGCTGAATCTTCTACACATCTTGTTTATTAGTCAAAACCATGATCAAATTCCCTCTTTTGAGGTTAGATATGGATTTATCAGTTGAAGATGCTACAGCATGGTCGGAAGCTATTTTTGGTTCAGTTGACTTAGTACGCGTAGCCTGGTTGCTTGCAACCAGGATTTATCAGAGGCGGCAAAGATTATCAGGCTTTTGTAATAATAAAGAGGCTATTTTATGTGGTGCAAGTTCACAAGGAAGACCAAAAACCTCAGGGTCAATTACAGATGAGACAAAACTCGGGGTGGTACGTATTTTTTTATGCTGGCATTAAGGATCGACAATCAGGTGAAATCCTGGTTGCAAGCAACCAGGCTACGCGTGCTGAACGCCCCTCAACCACATCAAATATTTTATGCTTGGCCAAGTCACAAAAGGTGGTCGCATACCCCACCTTTCTATTGAACGAATGCTCATCAAGGCCTAATACTCGGGGACAGGAACGAGTCGCTATCTTTTTATAACGTAGCTCATAACCGTAATGATACCAGCGCTCTACAGTCGATTTACCCAGCTTTAAATCACGAGCCAAATCCTTTTGACTCACTCCTTTGCTATGGTAGTGAAACACCTGTTTCCGTAAACTCTCACTCGCCCTTTGATACTTACCTATCCCCGGAAAACGCTGATTAAAATAGCGACCACAAGCAGGACAATAATACTTATGAGCCTTGATACACAAATAACTACGACGCAATCCAATTGACTCATGGCGGATTCGCCTCATGAAACTATCCTTTTTACGTAGCTTCTTATTCCCACAATGAATGCATCGTACAACACATCGATAAGTGACTTCGATATAAACCGGGTTCTCTCCACTTACTTTTTTAATAGAATATTCAGGCAAATTTAGGATACAATCTTTCTTAGGCATTTTAATCTTCCTTTTGCCCGTCAAATCAAAGAGTTAGTCTAGACTAACTTGATTAAAATGCCCCTTTATTTGGGGTAGAGCCATTTGATTGTAAGTCTACGTTTTTTTTCTTCGGTTGACCAAATAGCCCATTGATTATTAATGTAATTTTGAAAGAGAGTTTCTATAGTATCGCGATCTTCATATTCAGATAAAAGAATTATATTCTGTTGTTTTTGTGAATTCTCAGTGAGGTTCTGTTTCAGCTTTATTTGATATATCTAACCATACGATTAATCGATCATCTTCCGGTATTGGTGGTGATGTTTCGGTTAATCTTTCAATTCGTAACCATACTTCATCTTGATCGTCTTCACTCGTGTCAAGTTGCACTCCTGGTAAAGTAATTAGATCATGCTCAAAACGTTGAAATATTCCATGCTTGCTGACATCTTTGATTGGGTTAAGTTTTAAACGAGCAGATTGCTGGGCAAATTCAATAAGAGATAAAAAGCGTTCCTGTTCTATAGTTCTAGGAGTAGTTACTTGTTGAATAGACTCATCGACATCCGCATTGGAGTAATTTTGCATTAATGACCTCAAACCTTTAGCTCGTTTGTTTTATCTTGGATGTGGATTAAACAACATCAAACCCATAGAAATTTTTGTCTCACAATTCCATATTCGGTATTTTTAAGAGTTATGTGTATTTTGATCTAAATTTGATCGAATGCGCAATATTAAATCAATGATTCATTTAATACCATCTGTGCAAAAAGCATAAGTTGCTCTTTTGGATTGAAAATTATCCTATGTGTGAAAAAAATTATTCATTAATTCCATATTGGATGATTTTGCCAATTATTTGGTATCCCCATTGAGCTTGCACTCCATTTATATTTCGCCAATATTGGAAGAATCAGCTCCTCATAGGATTTTGCCCATTGTTGAGTTTTATCAGAATGATTTAATAAGTATTTAAGGATAAGTAGAATAAAAAAAGAACGATCACTTCTTGGAGTAATTGGCGGAAGCCATGCTTGATCAAGCCCATCTAGTTTTGGCCTAATTGCAAGCTCTTTATTCCAAAGTCTACTGTGATGTGCGCATATATTTCGGACGTAAGTTAGAAAATGCAGAAAATTAGCCAATGTTTTGGGATGCAAATTATAATGAGTTTCAGCAATTACTCGTTTATCTTCATTTTTTAAGCCTTTATATAAAAATGAAAGTGAGCCAAAAGACGTAACTTCAGTTGCCATCCAAACGGGAAGGGTAGGGAAGCCTTCATATTTATCCATAAAATGTTCTATAAAGGGCTCTTTGGAGCGAATGATTTCGCTTTGTATCTGTAAAAGCCAAGTTTTATGTTCAAACTTATTATGAAAATTTTCGCTCTTCTCAAGAGCAAATGCACCATAATGATGGGCCAGATGGTAGGTGATATGTGTTCTTATCGATATTTCGATGCGTTCTAAGGCATCCATAATAAGAAGTCTTAACTTTCTATCAAACTCGTATAGCTCGATAATGTTTTCAAAGAAAATATTATCTTGAAACTGATTAAGGAGTTTTCCTTGTTTATCTCTTTTCTTGAAAGGTATCCAATACGCACTCAAACGGTAGTAACTAATATTGGATAAAATTATTAAGGCTTCTTCTTCATTATTGACGATCAGTCCACGATCTTTTAATTGTATCAGTTGTTCCTGAAAACTAAGGGCGGGCTTGAGGTATTTTATTTTTGTTTTAGTGTTCATAGCGCACATATAAAAAAACCGCCAAGGTTACGCAAGAGCCGAAGCTCTCTAGGCGTGGCGGTTATGTTATCTAAATTATACATTCTTGATCGCAGTTTTGTAAAGCGACTGTGACTTCAGAATTATATCCAATACATTCTTGAATGCATATTGCCCATTTCTCAAGAGCTTCTTTTCTCTGAGGTAGCATCTCATTCTTATTATAAGTAGCCATAATGCGAGGCATTTTATGACCGAGACATTTTTCTATAACAACGGGGTCAATATTCAAACATTCTCCTAATTGAGTGGCGAAGGTACGCCTTAAATCATGTGCTGTCCACTCTGGGATGCCAACACGATCCTGGATACGTCTAATTGCTCGTGGTAAGGCACTTTCATCCAGTGGTTTTTCAGGATCTAGACCCATTAAAACAAAAGGGGAGTCACTGATGGATTTCAGTTCTGTAAGAATAGATTTTGTTAATTGATGTAAGTGAATTTTAACGGTGACAGCACCTTTATTATGTTCGGGAGGAACCGTCCAAATAGAATTGCTAAAATCAAAGTGATGCCACTGGGCAAGTCGGATTTCTGCAGTTCTAACACCAGTCAATATAATAATTTTGATGGCGCTTTTAGTTTGAATAGACATCTTATAGTCTTCACTATCTAAGAAATGCCAAATTTTTTGTATTTCATCGATGCTTAAGTAACGTTCTCGAGGTTTTTCAACGCCACCGATATCACGTGCACGGATATTGTTTGCAGGATTATGTTGTATTGCTCCACGGCTAACTGCGTAATTAAACGCTTGCTTTAATGTACTTAAAATACGATTGGCATGCACAGGCGCTCCACGCTGTACAATAGTGTCAAGTGCCATTGTAATATCCATGGTTTGAATTGGATTTACTTCCATTGTTCCAAGCAGGGGATGATGTTTGCAGAGAAGGAGTTTAAAGAAATTAAAGATAGTTATACTAAATTTCAAGTAAATTAAATAAAATTATCGAAGAAATACCATCACTACGTTAATAATTTTTCTATCGTTTTCATTGGTAAATAAAGCTTACTTCCATTTGATAACATAGGTAAAAAGCCATATTTTTTATAAAAGTTTATGGCACTATCATTAATAGCATCAACAGCTACTGCGATAGAAGCAACTTCATTAGTATTTTGATAGGCTTTTTTTAATGCATCAATAAGTAAAACTTCACCCAAAGTTTGTTTTTGATAATTTAAATCCACGGCTAAACGACCAATTAGTGTCGCTGGTAATAAAGGGTATTGAGGTAATTTAGATTTAAGTTTGTCAGGTAAATCTGCAAGTTCAATGGAGGTAGATGACAATGTGTAATAACCAGCAACCTGATTTGATTCTTTATCATTTAAGATATAAGTTACTGAGATATGCCTATGATAATCTTGTGTTGCTTGCTTATGTAAATAATTATCAAGCAAATCTATCCCACATGAAAATTTTTCCTTTTGATGTATTTTATCAAGCCTACTAATTGAATATTTTTTATTATTAAAAAATTTGAGCATTATTCCTCATCTACAATAAAGGAGTTATAACGTTTGACTGCTTTATTTAGCGCAACATTGGGCTCAGGTGGATTAAGTAGTGAATTAACAAAATTCTTTGACTCTCTCGCAGTTAATGTAATGATTTCATGTTCACGAATTATTTTTTTTGCTTCTTCTTGAAGTGAGTTTATAACAAAATCAGTTAATGAACGTCCAAGCAAATCAGCCGCATGTTGAATTAATTCTTTTTGTTCACGGCTAAGTCGAGCTTCAAGACGCTCTGCTTTTTCAGATGTATAAGTAGGCCGAGATGATAATTGCATAGCTAACTTTAGGTTAATATACTTAAAGTTATTATACGTCATGATGCCGTATAAATACAAGTATTAATAATGGCCTAATGGGTTATTTATTTATCAATCAATATTTGTTATTTAATTCTATTGTCCCTTAGTATAGATAATTTATTATAACTATCATGAAAAAATTATAATAAGTATATTTTAACATAAGATTATTTAGTTCCAAGTACGACAGTACCTTTATAATGGTTTCACAGGAATATTGCACCTTATATTATTTCAAGATGTCTATAATTAGCGAACTCCACGCCTTGATCGAAGGTTATAGACTTAAACATTTGTTGAGGTAAGTTGCAAACCTAGCCCTTATTTTCTCCATAACACCTTGAGCATTTTTTTTAGTTCACAGTCTAGGTGTGGTGTTTCGCTCTGCGTACTTTAGTGCCTGTTCGTAACATTGCCTTGCTTCCTTGCAGTGGGAGAGGATGAATTTTGAATCATGTTTTGGCAAGATTTGCTTTGCTTCAAGTAAAAGTAGAACGTATTGCTCTATGGAAAGACTGATCACAGGATGAGAATACATCTTGGCGACAACGGGATCCTTTGAAGATTTTCGGTCTGTATCAATCAGATCTTCAGGGCTAATATTTAAGCCCGATAAGGCAACAAAATTCTTGGCATCATCAAGATTATCAAAAAATACATGCACCTTTCGATTGGAGTCGTGACCATGAATGATAACGGATGGATTCTTATCCACATCCTTTGGTTTTACACTGGTTAGTTTGGTTGTCAAATCAGGAGATATGCTCTCATCTACACAAATAGCTTTTAACGAATCACAGATTTTGAATACAAGTTCCATGGTTTTGGGTAGTTTCAACAACTTAGAGTGACTCTGTGTTAAAAGATAATCATCAATCGCATCTAAAGCAGGTTGTATGACCGCCAAGTTTTGATCATTGATGTATGACGTCAAGACATCTTGTAATCCTTCCAACCTTAATGTATTAATTGTGAATTGATTTGCACTAAGTTGGATGAAATTAGACATGGGTAATGCTTTAAAATAATTCAATTTAAATTGAATTTCATTCAGCACTTGAGTTTTAATGGCATCCATTTCCTCATGAAGCTTTTGATAGATTTCAGGAGGTAGAGGCACGTTATGCACACGCAATACAAGATTCAATAAGTTAAACAGATGCGTTTTGTGGGGTAACTTATCCGAAGCGCTACTGTCAACAATTCCTTTAAGGCACACGACCACCTTGATATATTGCTCACATAGTAGGTTTCGAAATTGCGGTTTACTTAGAACATGGACAACTTTTTCTAATAAATCAGCAAATGAATCCTGAGCGCTATATTCTAAATCGGAGATAGGGAGGGACTCAATAAGGTCTAACAACGCTGCTTTGTCTTTATGTGGATAATCTACCATAGCTGCTAGCAAATTAAGCTTTGATTCACCTTCCATGCCAGCTGCAAATCGATCGTAGTAAAATTTAGGTTCAGTTGTGTTTGAGATCCTGGTACCTACGGTATGAGGAAATCCAAAACTGGCTCTATTTAAAAAAAAGTTATAAGCTGAGGATTTTGGTGATGGTTCGTCTGGTGCTGCAGAGCTTGGTGCAGGAAATCTACGGAAATAAAAAGGAGAATCTTTTAATTCATTCATGGCATATCTGTCCGGTTGAGACCGAAAAAAGTCGCGAAGGATTTGACCACCTTTAAAACTGATGAGCATGGCTTGCCTGAGTGGTTGATAAGCATGTTTTGCAATGTGAGAGACCAACTGCCTGTCAAAATAATGACTTTGATGAGAAGAACTTGAAATCATCTCATTGTATTTTGAAAAAACATGTGGATTATTGATGGCCCATACCATGCCTGCCTGGACCTTGTCTGCACCTAGCATGCCATACTTTTGCAGACTATGTGCGAAGACTAAATTGAGTAAGCCATCTTTAATTCTATTCTGATTTTTAACCAATATATCGGTCACTTTTTGACCGCCAATATCGACTAAGGTTGAATCAAGAATCAAGGTGACAGGCCTGTTATTTTTTCTTTTTGAAAAAAGTTCATCAATAAAACGATTCACATCAACAGAGTATATGTTTTCTTCACTTAGCGAAAGAGAAGCCCCTATGTTCATCACATACACATCTGCATCTGGATTATTAATACCTTGCATCCGATACGCACATTTTTCGGCTTTAAAAAATTCCAGTACTTTAGCAGCTTCATAATAGATGTTGTCCAAAAAAACCACTGCAGGGTTACTTAAGCCAGTAGAATTTTTTGCTGCTAATAAAGCCTCAAAGATGGCCCGCATGCCCGAATTATATAATCCAAATTGATAGTCCATATCTTTTTGCAAAAGTTCCGGAGAATGGCAGGTTTTCATGTTATCTCGCATAATCGATGCAAAATCATCCATACCATAAGGTTCCACAATGGCGAGGATAAAGATCATTTCTTCCATTAACCATTCAAACGTATTGACCCATCGGCGATGATCTTTGTAATACAACGTGGCAAACGTCATGTACTCGAAAATAAATGTATAACCGTGTTTCAATATTTCAAGCCTGTGGAGAGGCACAGGGTTATTTTTGATGTAATCCTTCAATGCCTCTAGCATGCTGGTGATGGCATTGACATGAACCGTTAAATATGGCAACTCGGGATTGTTTATCAAACCCAGCTGTTCGTATTTTTGATAAACTGCGGAATTTATCAGATCTTCCAATGAGTTGAACTCTGGTAGTTGCTCTTTCCTGTATAAACTATCTCCATGCCGATCGACAACCGGCTGTAGGCTGTAATAATCATCGGAGAGTTTATTGATCCGATGATACATTTTTTGCATAGTCGGTAGTAATCCAAGTGTTTGGATCGTTACAAGCATTTCTGAGGCTTCAACTTCAGTTTCAAAAACCAGGATAAAATGATCTCTGGCAGTAAACTCAGATCTCCCACCCTCTTCATGAATACTCACCCTTTTTACGTTGGAATTAAGTGCTAACTCAGGAAAGTCGATCAAATCAATATCAATGGGTACACATTTCTGAATAATTAATTCCTGACCATATCTGCTTTTATATTCCAGTTTAAATGTTTCTATATAATCTTCGAACAATCGACTTTTATTGGGCTCCAGATCGCTTCTAAAATATAAGTAACCTTCTTTATCAATATTAATACCATATTGATTTTCACGGTCCACATATAATTGAGCCATCATAGAGTGGTCCTTCCTCGCTATATTTTTACCCCAATTTCTATGATAGGTCATGAGAGATGCCATTAGATCCTGATCAGACATACACCCATCGATTTTGCAGATTTCATAAGACAACTCACTGAATCGTTGATCATGTAAGTTATACCTTTCTTCTATTGAACGCCACGCCTCCATCCCATCAGTATTATTTCTCCAGTATTTCTTAAGCCTCCTGTAGGAGGTGAGCTGTAATAGTTTATTTTGTATAAGTGCTGAAGATGAATTGTATGTCTTATAGAATTTATCTTGCTTACTCCAAAACTCCGGTTTATTTAGATCCTTTAAATTCATGTATTCAAGGGGCACTTCATTTTTTGTATCAGGGTCTTCTTTCGGATGTACTATGAGAGAAATACCTTTAATCATCGTTAGCCTGGGCGTATAAACGCGAATGTATTGATTCTTAATTTGATATTGAGGTAATTGTTCCAATTTTTCAGTGACAACTTGGTATAAATCAATGTTTTCACCCTCAACAGTGATGACCAAATCGCCTGCGCTGTTTCGATTCGCAGTGAAAGTCTCATATTCTTTTGGGTTTTGTGCAATATTTTCCCTCACAGGGTTTGTCTTCCCGGATAAGTCAACAACGATGATATGCATACTCTGATCTAATATTTAACTTTTAACTTTAATATTAGTATATGTGTATTTTTTGTGCTAATTGAGGGCGGTTTTTTGCCAGACCATCGGTCGGGGCCTGGCCTGAAATAGCTTCAGTTATTTTGATAGTAATAATTAATGCCATGTTCGATTTTTCGATCAGTAAAGATAAATAAAATTTAAGTAGTATGGGAAAGGAACTATGGTTTTTATTAATAAGTTCCTTCCTATCCCAAGAAACTGCTGATTAAAATAGCGGCCACAAGCAGGATGAATGAGACTACTCCTTTTTCTTTATGAGCCTGAAAATGAAGATTTATTCTCGTATTCACGAACTTCTTTTATATCTATTTTATTAGAATTATTTTTAAAAAAGTAATGATGAGTAAATAAAGAGGCTGTTTTGTTGTAGATATAATAACCACCAAACATTATTCCTGTTGTTGATACACTTCTAGTTGCGTCAATTAATGATCTTTTAGTTGCAATTTGAATTATATTACATCCGCTTTTTAAGAAAAATGATATCATAATATCCGTCCTGTTTAATAATTAATAAATCATACCAAATATAATGCATTAATTCTAAATGAAATTTTAGCGAATGCAACTATAACTCTGTTCATTAGAATATATTGATATTTAAATAGAAATTAAAGGGAATAATAGAATCATCAAATTTTCAAATAACATCCCTGTTTTTGTTGCGTTACATCCTTTTTGATGGATTGCTTTTTGATTGTTCAGTGTCAATTTCTTCAACTTTTGGCCAAACTTTTTTCAATGGTTCTGGGCCCATTAAATCATCCAAGCCGAAAATAATACCAAAGGTTAAAGCAGACATCGGGCTGCGGACTAAAACTTCTTTTAAAAAGTTAAATTTCACAAAGTGAGAAAATGCTTCTTTCATACCAACGGATTTGACATGAGATTTCACTTGGCCAAACATTGTG
The DNA here is from genome assembly GCF_900452415.1 of Legionella cincinnatiensis. Taxonomy (NCBI): domain Bacteria; kingdom Pseudomonadati; phylum Pseudomonadota; class Gammaproteobacteria; order Legionellales; family Legionellaceae; genus Legionella; species Legionella cincinnatiensis. The sequence goes on from NZ_UGNX01000001.1 coordinate 1,275,994, forward strand.
AAGGGTGATACAGTCAATAGACGACCATTTTCAACTTTGGATGCTAGAACTTTTCGATCAGCATAAGAGTTAGGAATCGTTGTGAATATTGTTGCGATTACACCTGCAGTAGAACCACCTGCCAACTTGTTATAAAAATCATTATTGAATTTATAAAAAGAGCTAATATAATCACCCACAAAGCCTAAGGCAGAAAAATTAACAAAGCCTGCAAAAGAACGAGATCCCCAGTTAACACCAGTTAATTTCCAGTAGTTTGCAAAAGACCATTTGAAATTTGCTTTAGTAATAATACCCGCATTTTCCAATTTTGATTTTCCACCTAAAGCATTGCTTATGAGTAGATCTGCTTGAGAAAAAAGGAATGTTCCCATCCAACGTTGACGACCAGGTATTTCCATTTCTTCTTCTTCAATTACTTCTTTATTTGCTTGTTTTGCTGTTACGGATACAGCCCCTCTTTTTTGACCCGCAATTGCGTAAGGTACGAAACCACGATACATACTGCGGAAAAGTCCTCCATTAAATCCACTTGGCGCATTTACCTGAAGTCGAGTAAGCATCGCTTGAAATGGTTGGGTGAGCGTTGAAACAGAAAAAGAAATTGCTGCTGTTTTAACGCCTAAGTTTGCCAAAACATAAGGGGTTAGAGAAAAAGATAATCCTTGATTACCTGAGTTATTTTCTGTTTTTGCTTGCATGGTAAATACCTCTACTAATTTTTTGTGGAATGGTAAATAAAATTTATTAAGGAAATATTAAGAAGGGGAAAAAAATAAATAGTGTTTCCCAAAAACAATACTTTTGGATTCTATTTAATTTTTTATTTCTTTATCCTAAATAGCTAGGGTCGTGTTTGATGATTCATTAGGTGCATCTTCAAGAGATAATCTGTGTTTTTCGGTGTATTCTTTTCTATTTTTTATGATCCGCTCTTCTCGTGTTTTACGTTGTCTTTGAAGTAGAGCATCCATGCGTTTTTGTTTTGCAGTTTCTAAAAATTCAAGCAAAGACAGTTCTTTTACGGTAAGTTTGATATCTGGATCCAGCGGTTCTATTTTTCGATATAAAGTATTACGAACTTTGGAAGTTTTATACCATATACCATAAAAAAGAGAATATTTTGTTTTATCTCTCCAGGGAGAGGTTAGAAAGCCTGCATAATAATCGATGGGTGAACTAAATAATATTAAATTATTATTGAATCGCTCGGCGATGAGTTTTTGATTTCCTTTATTGTTACAGAAATAAAGCTTAATATGTCCTATTTTATGATGTATATATGCAAAATCAGAATTAAAGCGATCAGCAATTTTTTCAATATCAAGCTTAGTTGTTTTGCTGGAAATACGAGAATGACTTGCTAAATGAAAGGGTTGGCTTAAACTGTCTATTCCGTGTGCAAGTATATAAAGAGTAATTGCTCCTACTTCATTTTTAATCGCATTATAATTAATTGGTTGACCATGTTGTATAATAAGTATATTTTCCTCACTAAGCCTTCTTTTCCAATGAACTGCAGCAATACATAAATCGTTTTCTTCATGGAACGGAATATATAAAATTTTCATGCAATCATTCTCTTTAAGGCTTTGAAATACGAACCATATTATACAGTTAGCGCGCCTGTTTTTCAAAAAATGGCTATTTTATATTCATTTGGTGTTTATCATTGCTATCGGAACTATTTAAGAAAAGGAAATTGAAGCATTTCAATAATAAATCGTTCACAACGGTATAATTGCTCAAGATTGACGAATTCATTTGCACGATGTGCTTGTTCTATGCTTCCTGGACCACAAACAATAGTAGGAATTTGAGCATGTTGAAATAGTCCTGCTTCGGTTGCGTAGGCTACTTTTGATTGCTTTTTATTGTGGCAAATAGATTGTGCTGCCTGAACAATTGCTTCGGAGGGTAGTGTCTCAAGACCCGGTGCGTTAGCGATGTTTTCTAAAATTATTTGGGCACTTGGTTGCTCTTGATGCATACTAGGAAGTAACTCTTTTTCGATGTAACTCACTATTTTTTTATGGATATTATCTGAATTATCTGTTGCTAAGTTTCTAATTTCAAAAATAAATTCACATAGGTTTGGGATGGTATTATAAGCATTTCCCCCGTGGATAAGATTAGTGGAAACTGTAGTATAAGGTACGTCATATGATTCGTCTTTATGTCCTTCAGATTGAAATTGGCTTGCCAGATCACGAAGAAAACGGATCAAAGATGCGGCATGTTCTATGGCATTACATCCTTGGGAAGTAAGTGAGGAATGAGCAGCAACCCCGTGAATTTTGCAGCGATAAGAGTGTATTCCTTTATGACCAATGACGGGTTGCATGGAAGTTGGTTCACCCACAATACATGCTTTGGGTTTATAATTAAGCACTTTTATTTTATCAATGAGGTGTGGTGCCCCACGACAACCAATTTCTTCATCATAAGAAAAAGCAAGATGTATAGGAAACTCAAGCTTTAATGCTTTTAATTGGGGAATGAGGCTCATAACTACAGCGATAAATCCTTTCATATCACACGCGCCTCTGCCATAAATACGTTCATCTTTAATGGTGGCTTGAAAGGGATCACTGTCCCAGATTTGTCCATCTACAGGAACAACATCCGTATGTCCTGATAAGATAATTCCGCCGTCAAAACGATCATTATGAGCAGGAATAGTCGCTAATAAATTTGCCTTCGGCTCTTTACTGTCCTGAATTATAATAGGTTTTATCTGATAATCATTCAAAGCATTAGCCAGAAACTCTATAAGCGATAAATTCGAGTTGCGAGAAGTAGTATCAAAAGCGATGAGTCTTGTCAGCCAATCTATTATATTCATATGTTTCTCATATTTTAGATGAATTATTTAACCTAAAAATAATTGTTCTATACTTGTCATAGGTTGCCAAATTATTTCAAGGAGTGAAGTTATTATGAAAAAAATACTATTCGCTATCTCATTTTTTATGACTCTTAGTACAGCCTCCTATGCGAATAAAATTGTTATTATAGGTAACCCAGTTATTCTGGAAAAACAAGGAAATTTTTATTATTTGCCAAATCGTTACACAATAACAACCTCTTATTACTATGTTATATTGGATGGAGTAAGGCAAGTTTGTTATATAGATAAGCAACCGGCTTTATCTGCTTTAAATACGAAACATATTGACGTAAATTACAAAGGTTCTACTATGACCTGGATTTGTTATCCTTATGATAACAACTATTTTGAAACTCCATAATGTCACCAATGAATAACTCTTTGAGTTTAAGTTAATTTTATTTGTTTTTTAGGTGAAAAAAATTCATTAACCACTGTTTGAAGTGCTTTTAAATGAATTGGCTTAGAGAGTACTTTATTGATACCTAAGCGGTAATATTCTTTTTCTGCTTCAGTTGATGTATTTGTGGTTAATCCAATAACCGGTATATGTTTTTTATGTAATTGATTTTCCAGTTCACGGATGCATAGAGCAAGATTCTTCCCTGAAAGATTTGATAAGTTCACGTCAGTAATGATTAGGTCGAAATCATTGGTTTCTATTAATTCCAGAGCATGTTCTCCATCAATTGCAGAATAAAACTCATAGCCTGCTTGTTCTACTACATTTTCTATCATATGCAAAGATAGAATACTATCCTCAACTAATAAAATAAGGGGTGAAGGAGAGATGTTGTCTTTCTGAGAGTCAGAGCTTGTAATGGCATTAGGTGCCGGCTTATCATTATAGCCAACTTTCAAAGTAAGCGTAAAATAAAAAGTTGAACCTTTGCCAAGTTCACTTTCCAGATTTATTTCCCCCCCTAACAGACTCAAGTATTTTTGGGCGATATGTAAACCTACACCATAACCACTATGAGTGCTCTTATAAGAAGGAACAGCACGAAAAAAACGATCAAAAATTTTACTTTGTAATTCAGGCGGTATGCCAATTCCTGTATCAATGACGCTAAATCGAAGCTGTGTGTAATTGTTTTCGAGTGAAAGTACTTCCACTTTTATGGTGACGATACCATGATCAGTAAATTTAATGGCATTGCCTACAAGATTTAATAATACTCTATGTATTTTTGTAGCATCAGTGATTACGGTGTTAGGCGTTGCTTTATCAATTTCAATATTTAATTTAATTTTTTTCATTTGCAAAGTTGGTTGTACAAGATGAGCTATATCTTGAATATTTTTGCGTAACTCGAATAAGTCTTCATGGATATCGTCTTCTCTTAGATTATCTGTAGCTACAATGTCCATGACGCCATTGAGTAACTCCAGTAATTGTTCACTACTTTCATGGATCCAACGCGCATATTGCTTTTTCTCTGGATTTTGTTCTTTTTCTTCTAAAAGCTTTGACATTCCTACAATCCCACTTAATGGGGTGTGAATATCATGGCTCATATTGGCGATAAATTCATTTTTTGCTTGGTTAGCAACTTCTGCATTTTCTTTGGCGCGACGCAGAGCGACCTCCATTTTTTTACGTTCAGTTATGTCCAGGGAAATCCCTAAAACACCAATGACCTCATTTTTTTGATTGCGTAAAGGGACTTTTTGTGAATAATAAATGCCCATTCCATTTGCCATTACTGCATATTCTTCGGCAGTATGAGGTATACCTGTTTCCATCACTAATTTATTAACTTTGTTTAATTCTTCCGCTTGATCTTTCCAAGGCATATCAAAGTTTGTTTTTCCCACAATGTCTTTTCTTGATTTTAATTGTGCATTTTTAGCTTGCAAATCATTACATCCTAAAAAAACATTATTTTTATCTAACCAATAAACATGTCCTGGCATTAAGGCAATGATATTATCGTAATAATCATGAATCGCTTGTAATTCATTTTTAAACTTTGAGCGTTCTTCCTCTAGACTTAGAGTGAGTTGATGAATTTCATTATTTTTTTCATCAATAATTTTTTGTAAGTCATTTATTTCTTTTGAATCCATTTTTCACCGTGCTCGATGTTAGGAGAGTGCATTTTAGAGTATTGCATTATAAGCAAATAGTGCATTATTAAGAATAAACAACATATTAATGAACACTCTACGTATTGAGTATAGTCAAAAGAAGTTAAAAATTCTTGGCCCCTAGAAATTTTGATATCAGTTATTATAAACTAATTTACGATAAAAGTGGTTATTTTTTTTGCAATTTGATTTATACTATGCAATAATCTTGGTAAAATTTTGTATCTGCTTCGAGTTTGGTGTTTAGTCAAACCGAGCAAATAGATAGTAAATTGATTCAATAATATAAATAATGAATTACGAGCGTAGCTAACCAAACGCGCAGAGGATTATATAATGCCAAAAGTTAGAGGCCCTAGAGACGGTAAATTGATTACTGCTAGTTTTGATGGAAAAGAGAAAAGTCTTTTTCCCTCCTTAAAGACTACAAAAGATTTAGTTTTGCTGAGTATTCAAGGAAATGAATATTGCACCGGTGAATATCTAGGAGCTATTGTACAACAAGCTGTTGCAACTCATCAAACGCCCATTGATCATTCTGGTGCGAAAGGAAAAACGACTTTCTTAATCGCTGATGAAATTTATTGGCATAATATCAAGCAGTTGGCCTCTACCGAATTAGAAGTCGAGAGGCTTAAGCAGGAAGCCATTAAGCTTGGCGATAATTATTTTCTAAGCAATCTAGAGTTTTTTTTAACTCCATTCAATATGACTATTGGGCAGTTCAATGAAAAATATCCCAATAAATCTGTTAATGAAATAATCACTATCATCAATCAATTAGCCGAGGAACAAGGAAAAAATTTCGAAATAGTTCGTTGGCAAACGTGGATTGCTCAAAATGAGAGTCAAGAAAAAATTAATAAAATGATGAGATTTTATGATTCAGTAGATGGGCTTAAAGTGTCTATTAATAAGGCTCAAGATGATTTTGTGAAGCGCCATGGTAAAGATGGTGGTGAGGAGTTATGGAGACTTCGTTCCCATGATTATCTTACTGAAGAAAGCCCGGCAGTGATGTGGCTGGCAGCTTCTTTAGGATACAATTTTATAGTTTATCCTGGTGAGATTTTACCTCCTTTTGAAGCAACAAAAGAATTCTTTGTTGTTTCAAAGCATGTGCCTCGAATTTCACAGGGAAAGAATATTATAGAAGAGTGCGAGCATAATGAATATAGCCTTCATACGGATGATCCTACTCGCTTAGTAAATTGGTTAGAAGTTAATTTTAAAAGAAGCCATCTCCCGAAACAACCTGTAACTTCTATAGAAAATCATACCCTTTCAGTAGAGAAGCCTTTAGTTTTTCCAGAAAAATCTTCGCCTTCTGTAGAGAAAAAAATGAACTTTTTCTCTCCTTCTCCAAGAAAAAAACCTAAAGTTAGTGTACTTGATAAACACAGGCAAGAAAATGTAAAAATGGATATGGTGGTTTCTAGTCAAAATGCAATCATGCTTGGCTCAGCACTTGAAGGAGTAAGTAAAGCGCTTATTAATACATATGGAAAAAATCCGGGGAAAAGTTCGTCCGTTTTGTCCGAGGCATTTGCTGGAATTACCCAAGGGGTATTAGCAAGCGAGCTTTCTTCGTCAGATAAGATTAATTTTTTAGTGAATGTTCTTAAGGGAGTTATGCAAGCAAATACAAATTCTTGTAATTCCTCTTCGGATGCTCTTTCTGATGGTATGCTTCTAGAGTATATGGAAAGGCCGATTTCTAGGTAAAAAGAATTCTAAGTTTAGCCCTAAAGAGTATGTTTTACTTGTGGATCGTCATTCGAGGACCTGAGAAAGCGCAATGTGGTGTTTCGAAGCTTAGAGTAGGGCATGGCGAAGAGGCTGCTGACTTACTACTATTGACTTAAGGATTATGTCATTTTCCCAAAAGCAGAAATCTAGTTGCTATAGGAGCATAGTATCTCCATCAACTGGCTTTTAGTGAAGGATCCCGCAGACATAAGTGCGGGATGCAGGAGGCAAATGAATTGTCAACAAACCCTTGGCTCTATAATAAATTCTGGATTGCAATGGCAGCAACACCCACAGCAACAGCCTGTACAGTATATCTGCTGGGTAAATTCTTTTTAAAAAAACCATAATAATCATTGTTGGATGAAGTTTCTAAATAAGGAGATGCTTCTCTCTCTTTAGGCAATGATTTAACGATATTTTTTTCTAATTCTTTATGAGGAAGTAATTCAAGCTTCGGTGCATGTTCTTTTTGGTGTTGTATTTCTTTCTTGAGGGCAATTTCACTTTTAAGTTTGGTTTGCTCATGCTCTAATTTTCGCAGCTGTTTTTGTAATTTGGCAAAGTATGATTTTGAGGTATTATTCTGTAGTTCCTGCTGCAAATCATTTTTGGTTTGCGTGAGGTGTTCATGTGCTGCTTTTAAATTTTTGATCGCTGATACTTCAATAAATAAAGAGGCGAACCAATAAAAAGCTTTAGTAAAAAACCACTTATTTTTCCATTCCTGGTTTAATTGAAAATAGTCTCGTTTTGCGTGTTTAAAAACAGATAATTTTTGATCAATTAAGTCCGCTTTAATTTTTAATTGATTCCATTTATGGTGTAACAATTCAAGTGATTTTTCGAGAGTAGTTATCTCATCTAGCGGTGGTAAATGGGCTTTTGTTTCAATCCTAGGCTGTTCAACCTCGCAATCAAAAGTTTTTATGAGTCTTGAAGTATACTCGTTTATTGATTCATCCTCTTTTTTTAAAAATAAGAGTTCATCAACAGTTAAATTTTGCTTCTGGCAATATTGGCGAATTTCTTGAAATAATGCTTGTGCTTGGATGGCGGTGGTAATTTTTTTTTGATTAATGCCATCAATTACTTTTTGTCGAAACCAATTGATAGTCCCTTGATAGCTTACATTCTGATAATTGAGCAAATGTTGATAATAAATAATGGCAAAAATAAAGCTTTGGGTATTGGCTATCTTGGGTAAATAAAATGTATGTTCGTGGTTATCAGTGGTATAGCAAACCTCATTTTGAAAAAGTTTTGCTTTTTCATGTAATCGTTCTGACACTTGTTGAATTTCCAAGAGCCCGAGCTTCTCTATGATTAAGCCAATTTCAATCAAATTTTTAGCGGTGACAATTTGTCTTGAGTATTCTATATCTTGAGTCGACATTTGAAGGCTATCAATACACTCTTTGAATTGTTGCCAATATGCTGTCATTGAAATCATGATAAATGATTCTCCAGAATGATGAATATATTTCTAATGTAAACTGCTCATTTAAAAAAAGCTATCGTTATTAGAAAAAATTATTTTTCGAAGAAAATGGCGGTAAATAATTTCAAGTGTATTTTTTATTTAGACTTTGTTGGATATTAGATTAATTGATCCCGTGTTTGCAAAAACTCTTGCAGCGATTTAGGTAATATTTTGCGTATTGCAACAGTCATCCTTTGTTCGTGTTTCTGCCAAAGAATGCCTAAGTAAATGATACCTAATCCAATAACAGTAAGAATTATGGGAAAAAAATAACTGTCTTTAAATATATCATAAGCCAGATGCCCTAAATAAAAGCAAACCCCAATTCCGCCAAAAACAGTAAATACTTTTCTACTAAGAATTATTCCGATTAAAATGAGTAAGAGATTAATACATAAGTATATAAATTTAGACAGTTCATGATCTGAATGTTGTGCGCTTAAGCCACCCCAAAATGTAAGTACACCAAATATATACAACCAAAAAGCATAATCTTCGGACTGTCTCGATTGAAAATCAACCCAAAATCCAATGACTAGCATTATTAATCCAAAATACATAGAAACTTTAGCACTGAGATCAACAGTGCTTTCTCCGCCAGTAAGCATGGCAGTAAGGTCCATCGACATATACCATAATGTAATTGCTATTGGCATGATCATGAAAGGATAGCGATAAATCCAAACCATAATAATGCCAACAGCGAGAGTACCTAGCTCCATAAATATCCAATGCCATTTTATATAGTAATTATATTCCCGGAAAACAGTATCATCAGGAGGCCACCATCCCATTCCCTTTTGTAATCCATAAATCGCTAAGGGAGTAAGGCATACAACAAATGTGGCACATATTTCAGCGGGAACAATAAATCCTTTTTTGTAAAAAATATCGGATAATGATAACCCTAATATGGCATAACAGACACAGAGAAATAAGATACCCCAACCCCCGAAAAGTTCCCAACCTAGAGTCATAAATAGGCTCATAGAACTAATTGCTATTAATCCTCCTAAATAATAGAGAACATTAGTTAATCCAAATCCTTTATTTTGACCTGGTTGCTTTCTGATGAATTCGATAAGTTCTTCTGATTGCTTTTGGGTAATGATCTTTGCTTCCACAGCTTTATTAATGATGTCTCGAGTAATATTCATTACTGCATCCTTGAAGCATACCTTTTATCAATTATAGCTTAGAAATTTAATTAAAAATTCTTAAAGCAGTTGCTCAAGAGACAAAGGAAATTTATCTCAACATATCTGGAGTAAATAATTTTCCATTCACAATAATTTTTTGGTTTTCTAATTTAAATTGAAGTATGTACTCTTTATCTTTAATTTTTAAAAAACCTTTCTCGACTAAATTTTGTAGTATTTGATTGGCTTGATTCTTGGCCTCTTCATCTAAATCGGTTGCAATTGATGTTGGATTCGTAGAAGATTGAGGCAATGTTGTTGGGTTTTGCGAAGTTTGTTCCGTTTGTTGGTTACCCTTTAGTTTACTTTTAATTGATGAAGTTATCAGCTCTTTTACTATCGTAATAGGGGCTTTAAAATAGCCTTGGCCTTGAACTTGTTGCATGGCTTTAGATAAGTCATTTATTTCTTCTGTTTGTGGAAGTGATATTTTAAAATGACCTACAATTTTTCCTTCAGGTAAATTGATAGTCATTTCAGAAAGTTCTAATACCGGACCTTTACTAAGAAGTTTCGGTAATTCAGTAGCTATGCTTGATGCCACAAGGTGAGGATCGCTGTTTTGCGTCATATTGAATATTTGTTTATTCAGCTTAGCCATAACTTCTGGGTCTAAATTTTTTAAACTCAATTTCACTATGGCCGGGCTATAATTTTGGTTGTTGGCCAATAATTTTTGTAATGAAAGTTTGTAATCAAAGTCTAGTGTTTCATTTGTGATATCAGAACTTAAAATGAAGTCAAATTCTTTTAAATCTAATATATTTTGGCTGTTTGAGGTTACGGAAATGGAGGAAATATTAAAATGGGACTGTCCAACCCATAACCACTCCTGGATACGTTTTGAATTAAATGTATGAGTTATTAGGCCTATTTTAAAGACAGTATTATTGGTGGAACCATCAATGCCATAGAATTTTAGAGAGCTATCTAAATTATCTATATTTGAAGAAAGACGAAGTAAAGCACTTAAGCCCATCCAATTAAATTGAAGCTCGTCATTATTGGGTACCGTCTTAGTATGCATGCCAAAAGATGGGAGGTTGTATTTTATAATGATCTGGTTTAAATAATTGATGAATGCTCTATAATGAGTTTCAGGTTGCGTTGTAATTGCACCCATTCCAAAATATATTCCATCATTTGTAAAAAAAACGGGACCATGTTTGATCGTAATCGGTAGCGTCATTTCCAAATCAAGAGGAGGTTCTGTTTGTGAGATACCCTTTTTATCCGTAATCGTTTGGGCGGGAATGTGCATTTTGAATACCCATAGGGCTTTAGATGAGAACCAACCATGTTGGAATTTATCAATTTGGACACTCATTATTGAATTCTGGGGCATTATATTGATGATGTTACTTAGCGTATTTTTCACCATCAGACCCATAAGGTCATAAGTAATAAGAATAAGTACTACTAGAGATACGAGAAATCCAAGCCATTTTTTCATTATGATTTAACTGTATTCCATTACCTTCGTCATTTAGTATTAGTCTAAAAAGCATATTTTGTAAAATGAGTTAGAGTTTATTTGCAGCAGACAATATCGTGCAACGAACATTCTTTAAATATACAAAATTTTAGAATACTATAGATAATGTCTTAGAGGCATGCCGTTATATTTTTTAATCAAAAACAAGGAGATAAGCTATTTTTCTGGAGGTGTGTAAGTATTAAGGACAAAAACGTTTTTTTCATTGGAATTATTCTGAAATATTGAAGCTAAATGAGTTAGAGCACAGGGTTGGTTTGGGAGAATGGAGTCAGAATAAAAAACAGCATCAGATATAGAAGAGTTTGATGCGGCATAGAAAATCTATTCTTTTAATCTTACATATCTTTATAAAAGGACATGGGTATGAAAAGACTATCAATAAATAAAATAATTACTGGGGTATTGTTATTCTTAATGATAACGATAGTACAGGCACAAAGCCCTTTATGGACATTTACACCCGACAATAATTTTCCACCCGTGGTGAAAGTAAGCAGTACGGGAAACGCAACTATTAAATACGTCATTCAAAATCGCTCCTCTAAACCACATAGTTTGGTTATTAAGCCTATTCCAGGAATAAGCCAAACCGCTCCTTGTGTCGTTAAAGGTAAGGGAGTGTGTAATTTAGAATTGACTGTGACCGGTAGTGCCTTACCAACAAATGGTGTTTTTGGTGGTCCCTCTCTGTGCCAGAAAAACGCTAATGGGACCCCCAACCCAAATCAATGCTACCAGCCTAGTCCTGGAAACCTGTTGCAAGTAACTACGGTCAGCGGTCCAACAGCAAGTATTACTGTTAATCCAAACCTGTTAAATCTTACTGCTGGCGGAAATTATGGCCAGGTTACCGTGCAAAATTTATCTGCTACAACTGCAGTTGAAGGTTTGAGGGCTGTAATACCGCAAGGCAGTCAGCTTACCGTAGATTCTACACATACTACATGCACCAATACACTACCAGCAAATCAATCGTGTATCTTTGCATTTCTTCCAGGTAATACAGTAGAAGACGTCAACATAGAAATAACAGGAAGCAATGTTACATCAGCAGTTCCAGTAGAAGTTAAAGTGTCGTCCGCAAGCCAAGTCACGATCACAGTTAATCCCAGTCAATTAACGCTTACTGTGAATGGTGCTTCTGGGCAGGTATCAGTACATAATACATCTGCTGCAACAGCGGTTGAAGGTTTAAATGCTGTAATCCCCTCAACAAGCCAAGTTACTATTGATCCTTCTCATACCACATGCACTAATACATTGGCAGCAAATCAAAATTGTATTTTTGGATTTTTACCAGGTAATGTAGCTGAAAATATCATTATAAATATTTCGGGAAGTAACACAACATCTAGTGTTCCTGTAAGTGTTAGTGTGACGAACAATACGATGAGTTCTCTTGCGTATGTAGGCGCCTTAGCACCTCCTTATGTAAATCTTTGTACTATTACTAATGGAAGTTTTAATACGGCATGCCAACAAACAGGAGATTATAATTTTACCCAGTCAATTATTCAAATAGTCATTAATTCTATTGGTAGTAAAGCTTATTTGGTTCAGTTTGATAGCCAGGGTAATCCACTTCCTGTTATTGTATGTAATATAACGCCACAAGGTAATTTGGCTGCATGCGTTAACGCAGATGATGCCACACATTCTTTATTGAGTTTAGCTCTGAGTACTAGTGGAAAGGCTTATTTTACAACAAACATTACGCCACCTGCTAATTCATCAAGTATTTATTCTTGTGATGTAGACAGCATGACTGGATTATTTACTAATTGTAATTCTATTTTTAGTTTTGATTCTAATGTTATTGCTCCTGGGATCACGCTCAGTACTGATAATCAAAAGGCTTATGTGAGCTATAATGGGTTCAATGCTGGCACTTTCCAAGATGGAGTTTATGAGTGTGATTTGACAAGTAATAGTTGCATACCCAGACCAATGACTCGGAATTTTACTAATTGGTTTTTCGGCAATATAGTCCTTAATCCTACTCATAATCTTCTTTATATGGTGGGTAATCAAGATAATGATCAAAGCAGAGGAGATATTTTTGTATGTGATCCAAGTACAGATCCTATGGAGTGCGGTCTTTCTTTCACTTCTCTTGGGAATGGAATAGTTTTCGGAAGCAATATTGCTTTTGGTGAGAAAATTGTTTTTGGTCACAGTCAACCTCAGTTGTATGTAACTACTCCAAATACGGTAACTAGTTGTGATCTGGATAATAATGGGGGACTTAACAACTGTACTCAGGGTAGTGCCACAATTACTGGGGCATCGGGTCTTGCTGTAAATCCAAATACCTAATTAGTTTATTGTGAGTATCGTTTATTCTTATAGGATTTATGATACTCACACTTAAGTAAGTGATACTTTCGTATCCCTTTAGTGAGTTTGTAAAGAGTCTAATGTTGTTCAAAATAATCGGGCGGCACACCATAAATAGAACAAGCCAAAGCTTTACTGGATTTATTTTCCCAATCAGGATTTTTAAGCACCTCCATTGCATTTTCATAACCTGTTTTCATCCGATAATTAATCGCTGAGCGAACAAAGTTATAATCTTTGAACGAATGAGCAAAAGGAGTACCGCGATAAATAATATGCACCACGCTGAAATGTTTGCTATGTCCCAATTCCAGTATTTTTTTAACTTCAGGATCTTTTTTTGCTTCTGGACTTAATTTTTCACCTAAAAACTGTATGGCTGCCTGTAAGTTTTGGCGGCTGGTGTAAACGTTTGTGAGCCGTCGAGAGTGGCTGGCGTAACGAATGTCTTTTTGTCTTTCCTCAAGTTCATCCATGGTTTGTGGTAATCGTCCGCGCAGACTGAAGCAATCAACTACAAAACATAATGTATCCAGTTCTGGTAAGGCATCCAGCACGGTTACAAGAGGCGTATTCGCATAAATACCCCCATCCCAATAATAATCATCACCAATTTTAATTGCTGGGAAGCCTGGGGGAAGAGCTCCGCTTGCCATAACATGCTCTGGTGTAATAGTCATCTTTTGATTATTAAAAAACTCCATTTCACCGGATGACAAATTGACTGCTCCTAGACATAGGGTAATTTTTTTATCATTAATGCGATCAAAATCAATTAAATTTTCTAACGTCTTTTTGAGGAGGGAGGTATCGTAATAACTGAGGTTATCAGGAGTATCATAAGTTAGGGGGGTTGGTGGAATAATACGGGGTTTAAAAAAACCATCCAAACCGTAGAGAACTGCATGCATAGCGCCCATTTGATTGTGCACATGATGTAAAAAATTTGGAATTTCCCTATCATAAAATATATCTGTCCATATTTTGGGCACAATAGTATCCCAAAACGAGGTTAATTTTTCTATTTGCTTATTTCTTGGGTTTCCAGCAATAATCGCACTATTAATGGAGCCTATCGAGACGCCTGCCAAAAAATCAGGATTGTATCCTTTTTTGTGAATAGCGCAAAATGCCCCGACTTGATAAGCCCCTAATGCACCACCTCCCTGAAATACACAGGCAATTCTTTCGTAGGTTTGTTTGGTATTTTTTAAAGCGGCTGTAGGCTTATTGATACGGCACAAAGGGCTTTTATGATGTTTTGAGGATGCTTCTTCTTTAATTTTTCTGCCCATGCTTATTATTCCCACTGTCCTTATTATTAACAATTATAATCGATAATTACAGAATTTTGGCAAGAAAAGAGTAAATTCCTTGGATAAATGATGTAACATCAAGAAAATGTTATTTAATGCCAGTTCAAAGAGTAAAATTTGGTCATTAAATATTTTCTTAAGATCGAAAAGCAGCTTTCAAAAATGTTCAACCAAAACTTTATCTTAAAACAGATCCATTCGTTTTTAAATACAATAGATTATAGCTGCTTATGATTACATAAAAACTGAATAAAAACCAAAGGTTGTTTTTTCCTTAGTTGAGAAGGTGCCTAGACTCATCGAGCGGTTATTTGCCGACGCTCTAATAAACTGAATAAACTGATATTTTTAAGGATTTCCCTTTTAAGGATACTTTATCAACTAACTGAATGGTATACAATTCTGGATGCTTCATCGCTTTGTAACATGCTTTACTGATCAAAAGCTCATGTCCATAAGCTTTGGTAAGATTTTGAATACGTGATGCGGTATTAACCATATCACTAATCACCGTACCTTCTAAACGACCTTCCGCGCCTATAATTCCTAATATAGCCTCCCCTGTATTAATCCCAATCCCAATTTTTACCTCTTCTTTTATTTTTAAGACCTCCTCTTGATTGAGTTTCGCAAGTTCTTCCAGAATCATTTTTGCAGCTTTTACTGCATCATCCGCATTAGTTGCTTCTTTAGGGAATAAGGCCATTATGGCATCACCTATATATTTATCAATGAAGCCATTATTTTCTGATATCACTGGAGCAATTCGTTTTAATATCATATTAATAAAATCAAAATTTTCCTGCGGTTTCAATACCTCAGAAATAGCCGTAAAATTGCGTATATCCACAAACAAAACGGAAATAGTTTTTCTTGTATAATTACCTAAGTCTATTTCAAGAATATTCTGTTTTTGCAGTAATTCTATGAGTTGACGAGGTACAAAGCGTTCAAATGAGCATGTGATCAAATCTTGTTTTCTAAAAAATAAATAGACTAAGACAGACATTCCCAACATAGCCGCAATGGACACACCCAAAAGAATAAGTTGACTGTTCAAAGCTGAACGATTGCTTTCATTATATACTTTACGGGGTTGCTCAATTTTAATGAGTCCAATAGGTTTATCAGTAAAATCCTTAATGAGCAGATAACTTAAATAAGTAGTGTTATTTAGTGGTTGGGTATAAATTAATTTATGTGAATTTAATTGATCAATTATTTTTTTATCCTCGGGATTTTTTTGCATGCGAGCTAAAGAAATTAAATAAATAGGGATGTTCAAATCACTACTTAAGTGGTTTAAATATTCAGATGTTAATATTCGTCCAAAAACCATATACCTAAGGGTTGATTTAGTATTATGAGAATCTTTAATGAAGCTTATACTGAAATAACCTATATTATTATTGGCCAGCGCCATGAATCCTGATGATTCATATTGTTTTTTTATAACAGAATAATATTTTCCTTTATTGGTCAATAAATCCAATCCATTGTTTTTGAAGAATGATATAATATGCGGTTCAATAGGGATGCTTTTCTTATGAGCTAAATCAAATCCACTAGACCAGACAACTTTTCTATTGTTATCAAAAATCAAAACGTAATTTACTTTATTTTTAATAAAAAAATCTTCTGGGAGATAGGGGTTTATAATATTTGAATTTTTATTTTGGATAAAGTCATGAACTTTATCCAAAGAATCATTATTTAAAATTGTAATTAATATATGAGCTATACGTCTTGCGTTATCCATAGCAATATTTTGCTCTAATTTTTGAAATCCCTTCACTAATAATGAGCCTGATACTATTAAAATTAAAGAAACAAGTAGTATCCATAGAGTAATAATGAGAAAAATAATTTTAGTTCGAGAATGTATCATTTTATTACTCAATTAGAGTTAATGATCTGACTGCGTGCTAACTATTTGTATAGATATTCTATTTCTTCAGTTTCGAATTAATTTAATTATAGTTCACCCCTTCATAGGTAAGACATTGTACTTATGGAAATACTGAGGCTATGAAAAAATTAGAGCAAATGGCTGTATTGCAAAAAAGAGGATTAGAAATGAGGGTAGATTATGAAAAATCGGGGTAAATTAATTATAAATGGGCATAGAGTATCTCCATAGCCAACCCATATTTGGTAGATTGGCTGCGGCTTTGTTTATGATGCGAGAACAAATGAACTTGATTGTTTCATTTTTTGCTTTGGACTCGCATTTTAATTTAAAATTGAAAAGTTCTTTTTATTAATCAAATAATTGCCAAATAGGTTCATCATTAACAGTGAAATATAAACTATAAAATCAGTAATAACATTTAGGGATGTTCTCGACTTGGGTTGACATGGTATTTTGTTGAAGTTTGTTTGTGAGTTGCTCCAATCCAGTAAGCGCAAATATTTTCACTGGCTCTAACGCAAGTGAGCACTCGGTAAATAAGGGATCAATGGCCGCTATATTTTTAACGTCTTCATTTATTTTTTTGATTAAATCCTCCAGGACGCTTTTTGTTTCGATTAAAGTATGATTAGAGTGTAGTATCGTTATCCGTTTGGATAACTTATTAATAACTTTTAATAACAAGCCACATACATCATTTACTTTATTTCCTACAGTTTTATCATCATTATTGATTATTGTTTTAAGTGCCTCAATAAATTGATTTGAATTTTTAATGGTTTTACCTTCAATAACTAATCCTGCTTTGGTAATACCTGTTGAAGGTATACCTCCTTTTTTTTGCAGTGACTTGTTAAGCTTAAAACAAACTTCATGAAGTCTATGAATAAATGTTTCTTCAAGAATATGAGTACAAATTGAGTGGAATAATATGGTGCTCTTATCGGCATCTTCCGCATATTTTTTCAGTTCTCCCTCTAATTGATGAATCTTTTGTGAATCCAAATCAGGGTGGTTGATTTTTTTCCATTCTTTAATTAACAAGGGCATTTTAAGGAGATGCTGCATGGGGTGAATTAATCCATCTAAGAGTGAATTATATTTTATTGTTTTTTTAAACTCATTAAGCGGTGGCTGAAATAACTTCATGGTTGATTCATAATAAACACCAACCATTTTACTAGGCTCAAGAAACAAGATACCGAACTCTGAGTTAACTCTCGTTAATAAATGCGTAATAAATTCATTGATTTTGTTTAACAATTCTTCTTCATCATCACAGTGACTGATGTATTCTTCGTTAAACTCTAGGGTAAGGGGTGTACATTCTGCAATTTTATTATATTGTTTCATTTGAAGCTCCACGAGCTTTTTAAATGGTTCGGTTAATCCATTGATGTACTGTTGTACGGTTGCATGATTAATCCAGATACTAATCGATTTGGAGGATTGAATTACTGCATTTGTTGTTTTGCTAAATTCAAGCATACCCCTAGCTAAATTAATGAGATTTTTATTCATTTTCTCTCCAAGTCAAACGTACTTAAACCAATTAAAGAATATACTTTATGTAATGTGCTTGCATTATATGCATATTGGATTTAATAAGACACTTGTTGTGGATGAAAAAATTATTTTCAAGTGTAAATATTTTCTAATTTTAATTAGGATATATTTACAATTCAGTTTCCACTGTCCCGTGGCTTGTCCGCGGGATCTAGAAAGATCTGTATTTGAGTAATAAACTTATATACTTATCAAGATTACTGGATCCCGCGAACAAGCCACGGGACGTAGGATCTGGAGAAACGAATTGTCAACAGCCCCTGGTACAGGATCTTATTTCGTTTTTTGAGTCCAGTAGAGAACAAGTGCACTGGTAATTGCTGGGATTATTGCTAAGAAAGCAAAACCAAATAAATAAGAGAAAAATAGTTCAATGAAAGGTGCTAAGAAAATAAGGAAGAACTCGGGGAATTTCCATATAATCAGCTGACGAATAAAAGCATCTAGTATAAATAATATTAATAATGAAAGGTTGCCTATCTGAAATCCCAAAATAAAGTAGGGATAAGGTAGCACTGCAAGTGTTTTGCTTTTGAATGCAAACAACAAAGCTGTGGCGATAAAGGTAGAAAGAAAAATTAAAACGCCACTTAGCATGGAGTATGGCAAAGCAATAAGTGTAGAAATTGCTTCTCTATAACCAAAGATAATGAGCCAAAGCACACTACCTAATAACCAAAAAATAAGCAGATATAGAGCAAATAATCTAAATTGTTTCATGTAATTATTTCATCCTAAGTATAATATTTTTTCAAATCCTCTTGAACCTTTTATACAGATAAGTTAATTATCAAGATGATATCTAAATATCCAGCAATTTCTCAATAAGTTCGGACAAGTATTCGCCTTTGTCCTGCAACTTGTCCGCGGAATGTAGGAGATCTCTTTTATCCGGACTTATTGAGAAGTGACACTATCTAATAAAATTTTATGGGCGATCCAAGGGATTACGACATGAAGAAATTAAAATCCACCTCACAAAGTTCACAAGAAACAAATCCTAAAGGGAATAGAGCCTTACCACTTCAATTAGTGCAGCATGTTGAGCCGGATCGCACTTTTTATTTAAGAAGTACTGTGGAAGGAATAGGAAATTTTTTTTCCACACGGGTGAAAGAATTGTATCATACTCTAGCTATGACGTTTTCTTTAGACTCTATGGATTGGAGTAGTTTTAAAAAATATATTTGGCCTACGATTTCTTCTGGGGCTGCATTGATTCTTGGTCATTATCTCACCCAATATATGAGTGAATATCAAATGGGGAGCCCAGAATATGATTTTATTTTTAAATTTCTTTTTGGTGCAGCCATATTAGGTTATTGCGCTTTGAATCGTATTACAGATAAAAAATTTACGTCTCAGGGAGAATTGTCTCTAGCTGTAGCTAGTGAAGTTATGGCAATAACTTATATGTATAGCTCTGTGTTTAAAGGAACTACTTTCTTATTAAATAATACAGTATCTGATGAATATTCATTAATAGCCTCGCTTGGAACGAGTGCATTGGTTGTTCCAAGTGGAATTTCTTATCTAGCACAAAAAGCACAAGAACTTCTTGTTCGATTTCAATACAATCGGGGAGCGCAACGTTCAGATACAGCACTTATTTCTGGAGGGCTTACTCCAATATCGAATTTGTATTTTCAAATCAATCATTTTATTGCCAATGAGCTTATGGTGAGTTCTCGTACCTTTCAATTAGGACTGATCTCTCACAATATTCGTCATGCCGATAAAATAATCCAGAAATTTCGTAACTTGCCTGCATTATTAGCTGATTTGGCGCCATCTACCTTAAAAAAAATGCGTGTGCAGCAAGAAAAGCTTGATCATGATTATGAGTATAATCATAAATTGCATCAAGTTTTAAGATTTACATCAAATGGACCAATGTTTGTGAGTGTTCCTAGATATCAATTACGTACGGGGGATTTGGTTTATTGTGACAGCAGCATTGATTTGGCTTGTGTGCCTGTATCTGGAGAGCTTCTTGCCTTAAAACGGGATGAGAAAGGAAATTTCACTCAGGTATTAGAGGAAAAAAATTTTAGTGTAAATCTTAAAGCACAAAATGGTGAAGATGTTTGGATTGAACATCAAACGAAACCTGATTTTACTTCAAACTATAAAAAAATAGATTTGTATGCAGTTAGAGAGGGTAAACAAGCAGGAGTGTTGGTTGGAGATAAATTAAATATCTATGGCAACGACAATATTTTTATTCAAATTAAACCTGAAAAGGAGCTTTTATTAAGTAGTAATTATGAGAAAAAAGCGGTGATCAATGAAATTATTGCGGAACGTAAGCAAAAAAGTGTCTTATATTCAATTTTAGGCTCCATCATCATGGCAGCTTTTTTACAAAGAGATATCACTTCAATGCCTGCGGAAACAATAAAACTGATGTTTACACTTTTTCAAACAATGATTCCTTTTTCTGAAGCTTTTTTAAGGGAAACAGTGAATAGCCGCTTGATGAAAACACTAAATAATAATTTAGGAGACCAACCTTTAGAGACTATAGATGCACTTCGTGTGGTGGATTTATGTAATGCATTGGGCGGATATTACCGTGACCGATTTCCAAATGGGGTTGTCGTCATTTCAGATAAAACAGGAACTCTTACTACAACTAGGATGGATGTATTGGGTTTGTGGACTACGGATATGGCACCCGATGTGCAACAGGTGTTGAAAGAGAAGGAGGGTTTGCTTTTACCACAAGAAATACAATTGCTTGAATCTCTTGAAGTATTTTGTGAGGCATTTACTAACAACACAAAAGAATTGGAGCCCGAAGAACATGCCATCTTGGATCTATTCAAATCTTTGCTGAACAATCAACAATGTTTGGATGTGACTACTTATGGTACTAATCATTTTAAAAAAGTACTTACAATTAAAGACAAGAAGAAAGAAATAGAGACATTTCATTTAGGTTTATACCGCACGTTTGGTGGACGCTTTACCTTGGTAAAGGAAGGCATGGATTATTTTCTAGTATTTTGTGGAGTTCCTAATCAAGATTCATTTAAGGAAACTCCTGTGTTGCAAGCCTATACAACGATGCAAAGCCGTACTGAGGTATTATCCCGTGATTGGTGCATTGCTAGAAGTAAACTCAGTGGAGATGAGTTTGCTGCTTTACAAGAATTAACGGATAAGGATGATAAAGAGCACATTGAACATTTTATTTTAAAAAGACCGGCATTACTTAAAAGTATGGTGTATTACGGTACTTTTATTATTGATAATCCCGTAAAAAAAGGCGCGGAAAAATTTATTGCCCAATGTCGAGAAGTATCTGTTCCTGTATTTGTAGCTACTGGTGATACTGCTAAGGCTGCAGAAAATATTGCCAAGGTATTATGCCCGAAAAATGCGAAGAACATTCTTACTATTCGTGCAAAGGAAGCAAAAGAAGAGACTCTTGAATTTTTAAACGAAGAAAATTATCCAGCAGATTCGACGGTCATCTTTTCAGGTATTAATGAAGCAATCCTGAAACGATTTCAGAAACTGATGGATAGAGAGCCCACGAAGCGACCTGTAATTATTTTTGCAGAAATGAGTACAGAGGGGAAAGGGATACTCGCTCGTTATCTTAAGGACCATCATTATTTTGTTGTTGCCAATGGCGATGGCACCAATGATGTGATGATGATGAAAAATTCAAATATGGTAATAGCTCATCATTCAGATGACGGTACTTTTGCTCCTGGAGTTGATTCTTTATCGAATATAAGTGAAGAACAGTTAAGAAGATTGTTTGGTTCACAGAAAACTTTTTATGAGCTTTTTGATATTAATCTTCCAAAAAGTTTGTTTGTACAACAATTTGCTCCTTTAGCAAATTCACAAGAAAAACCAACCATGGCTTTGGCGCTTAAAAGTGGGAAAATGACTTTTGATTTAGCTAAAACTGTTGGTGCAAATGTTACAGAAATGAATCAGCAGCATTGGTATAGTGTTGCTTTTGATTTACTGTGGTTGTGGATTTCATTTTATGAAATTAACGAAAGCGCTGATTTGCCTATGGATAATCGAAATATAAATGCTTCAAGTTTGATTTCCAATACCATGGCAATTGCTTTGACCATCGCTGTTTTTCAATCATTGGCAAATTATGCTTTTTTCAATGAGTCTACCAATTTCACCAGCATGTTCATTATGCTGAGTCTTTTGCCTCTAGTTCTAAAAAGTATTTTTTCAGGATTTAGAATGGTACAGGATAGTGTATATCCTCCGCTGAAACCACCAGAAGTTGAAGAAAAGGCCGAATCAAACTCTAATCGCTCGTCGGTTTTAAGTTATTTTGGTTCCTTTTTTTCGCGTAATAAGCCGGTAAA
The DNA here is from genome assembly GCF_900452415.1 of Legionella cincinnatiensis. NCBI lineage: Bacteria > Pseudomonadati > Pseudomonadota > Gammaproteobacteria > Legionellales > Legionellaceae > Legionella > Legionella cincinnatiensis. The sequence goes on from NZ_UGNX01000001.1 coordinate 1,298,387, forward strand.
GCAATTGGAGGAGGTAAGTAGTGTTCCCAAGCTTGAGTAGAGTTTTTACATACAACCAATTAATTGATTAAGAATTATGAGGAGATTCATGTGTCTTTTCGCAATGCGTTGATGTTATACGATTTATAGCTAATTTCATATTTTTAGGCAAGGCTTATTACTATGACCCCAGCGAAAATTAAAAAACCGCCAATGATGACTGAGGAATTCACATGAGTTTCATTAAATAAAAACCAAGTAAAAATGATGGTAAATAATGGATAGATTAATTCCAATATACCTGCGATTGTGGCATTTTTCAGGTTAATTGATGTCGCAATGAAAAAACTTGCGAGAAGAAGAACAGCAATCTCTACGATTGTTAACCATAAAAGACCAGAATCAGCAGCTAAAACCTGAACATCTTTTTTCATTGTCGTAAAAAAAGAAATACCAGTAAATAATAAAGCTCCAATGATCATTTCCAATGCTAATAACGTAACGGGTGAGATACTGCGTAATACTTTTTCAGCTAATGCGTAATTGAATCCCCATAAAATGGCAGCAGAAATTGCAAAAGTAAACCACATCACTGTACTCCTTGGAAAAACAGACGAGCGCATGAGGTGAACATTATATCATCAAAAAGGTAATAAATCAATCTAAAAAGAGAGCGCGCCACTTATAGATAGTCCGTGCAGGGTATTCGCAATGTGTGTAGGGGCTATTGAGGCTTGGATCTTTCACTCGCAAAAGATAACGATATTGGAACCAGCAAGCGGTAGTATCTAAGCGAAACTTTCAATGAGTTTTAGGGTACACCGATTAAGATTGCATTTCATATTGCCTTTGAATTACATTGTCGACTTCCACAATTCCAAAACCAAGTTCTTCATGTGTTGCTGCCCATAAGGCAAATTTATTTTTTGCTATTGAAGTGGCTTTTGCATCTTTATCATTTAACCATAAAGCATGGGCTACTTTCTCAGGGGTTAGTGGTTTTCTTTGAGAGAATTTTATAGCTGATAAAAACTCAGGTTTTTCAGGCTCTAATAATTCATCAAGGTTAATCCTTTTTTGAAGATTTTGTTCTGCAATTTGTAATTGTTGATGATGTCCTAATTTGATTTTAGAAACGTTATCATGGTATTGAGTTATTTTTTCAGCATGTTCTTTTTCATTGATATAAATATCAACAGCAGATAAGACTCCACCAATAACTACTGCTGCTCCAACAAGAATTAATGTAAGTGTTACTGGGTGAAATAGCTCAAAGAATATAAATCCTAGTGCAGCGGCAGTGAATAAACCACTGAATGTGCCAAATCCAAGAGAGAAACTGTTCCGGCTAAGGAAACTATTGTTTTCAGGATTAGGGATTTGGGTGAGTTTTTCTTGTATTTTTTGGTTCGATTGTTTTTTATGTTCGTAATACTTTTGTATGGTGGGATCAGTGGCATAAAATTTTTTTATTTTTTTATCTAATTGAGCAATATCCAGTCCGCTGAGCCATGTTATTTTATTTTCATCTGTTCGAGTCCCATCAAATGTTAAGTTTGCTGTTTCTAATTTAATACGTTTGGCCAGTGCTTTGTAAGTGTTAGCCAACTCTATATTTCTATAAGATTCTTCTGCGAGCATTTCAAAACTGGCAACTCGCGCAGAGATCTTGTTTAAAATGAGTGTCAGTTCACTAATCGTTTTGGTTACATTTGAATTTTGGTGCAGTACAGCAGCAAGAGTTCCTAATTTTTTCTTTAAATGAAACTCATATATTCCATCTTGAAAAAAATCAACATCTTCCGTAGCAATATCAACGGGTAAGTCCGTGTTACTTCTTTGTTGTAACCATTCATGTAAGCAATTGAATTGAGCTTCTTTTCTATTGCGATCGTCAATATTGATGGATGATTTAATCCTGGATTTTAATCGCTTAATCTCCATTTCATTGAGCGAGCCATCTTGATTAAAAATGCGCTTGATTAATTTAACTATTTTATCATTGTGTATCGCAGTTTTTAACTCTGCTTCGATAGTTGTGGGATTGTCCATAGCGGTCATCACATGGGCTTTAGTACTCACATAATTAGAGGATGCCAATACAGTGATCTTTCTTTTTTTATAATGACCAGTGGTATTTTGGATTGTAGAGATGATCCAACCTTTATGGTTTCCATCCGCATCACCACTTGGAGAGGCAATTAATGAAAAGCCCGAAGATTCTCCATTATCAGTCCGATAAGCAAAGCAAACCCTTTTAGTGGAAGCCATTAATTGCGCTAGGGTGTCGCTCTTTTTTACAGCGAGTGGTGATATTACTTGTGTGGTATGAAGAATTTCACTCACGCATGCGCCTGTGTTATCTTCTTGAGTGAACGTTGGAAAAATTCCTGGTGTTATTCTAATTTCATCAGCAAGATTTCTCGTTAACCATTCTGCTTTTAATTGAGATGCTTTAAGGCCTGTAAAGTCTACATAACACGTTCTATCTGCATCCATGTCGAGTTGTTTTATCGTCGAAGCTATATATTCTTTCTGCTCTGTGGTTTGTTCCAAAACATCTTCGAGAGTTGATGTAGCTATTTTTTCGTAGTTTAGATAGAGTTGCTTGGGTAAAAAAAATACTTTAGGAATTAAATCATAAGTTAGATTAAATTTTTTAATATTTTTAGGCATAATACATCATTGCGCGAATCAATCTGGATAAATTTTACGCTATTTATGCTAAAAATGAAACAACTAGAGAATTTGATTTTTAAATAACTCTTTTTATGAGTATTTAGATTCTGGGGTAATCTGGTATAATTAAATTCTATTTGTCCTTATTTTGTTATTAAACAATACTGAACAGGATCATCGTTAATTGAATGTAATTCGTTGGACAGAAAGACAATGTCTTTTGCACTTGTTTCCCTTAATTATTAGTATCTCTTTTGCTATGGATGTTTTTGTCCCTGCAATTCCGGAAATGAGTTATTTTTTTAAAACAGACAGCGCTGTGATGCAGGCGAGTCTTTATGTATTTATGCTGACAGTCGCTTTGGGGCAATTGTTTGTAGGACCTTTAGCCGATCGTTTTGGACGTCGACGAATCGCTTTAGGTTCCGCGCTTCTTTTTTTGATCGGTTCTGTTCTCGCAGTGTTTGCTTTATCCATACACTTACTGATTATTGCCCGAATTATCCAAGCAGCGGGAGCCTGTGGTACCTATTTACTTTGCTTTATTATAGTAAGAGATAATTACTCAACCACTGTCTGTGCACGCCTCTTTAGCGTTTTGTGTGGAACCAATTCATTGATTGCAAGTTCGGCTCCAGTCATTGGTGGGCTGTTACTGGATCAGACTCATGATTGGCACAGTGAGTTTTATTTTTTAATCATACTTGGTCTTTTAATGAGTTTGGTTGCATTGCGTTACATTCCTGATTATGACTATTGTAAGCAAAATTTATCGAGCTTTTCTCTAGTCAGGAGTGTAAAAAATATATTTAAACATCCTGGCTTTCGGCTTTATACTTTTATTGCCTCAGTCAACTTGCTTGGTTTGTATTTGTTTTGCGCCCTTTCTTCGGGTATTCTCATGACCCAACTTCATCTTAGCGCAACCCAATATGGTTTATGGTTTGGCCTCAATGCAATGACCGTATTTTTCACAAACCTTATTGCTGCCCGACTCACTTATTCTTTTCCTTTAGAAAAGACAGTTTATTGTGGTCTCGTTTTGATGATTATTTCATGCTTTTTGATGATAGTTCTTAATTTTCATCAAGTCAGTACGATTCGTTTCATGATGCCCATGCTTTCTTTGACCTTGGGTATTGGTCTTAGTATGGGGGCTGCAACTGCTCTTGCGTTAAAGGATTACAAACAACAAGCGGGTATTGCTACTGCTTTGTTGGGGGCTTGTCAGTTTGGTCTTTCGGGGTTGGTTGGTATTCTGATTACTCAATGGACTCCTGATCCATTAATTCTTGCTATACCTATGCTGTCTTTAAGTATATTAGCGTTAATCAAAATGAAAAAAGAGGAAAGAGCTCCTGTTGATTGCGATCATCCATCAAATGCAAACCTTAGTGAACACATGGAGGTTAATAAGTAATTCACTAGGTATATGATATCTGAAGAAAATTTACTTTTTTACCTTAGATAGTACTATACTCAATTTAATAACAAGGGATCTGGTATTAAAATTGGAGTAGCCCTAAATGATGGATGAATCCTCACCAGAGAAAACAAATCAATTCAGCTTATCATTTGCGGCCCTGGGAGTTGTTTTTGGTGATATAGGGACAAGCCCTCTTTATGCCTTTAGCCAAGTAATCACGTATTTACCGATTAGCGATTATAATGTTTATGGGATTTTATCACTCATTTTTTGGTCTTTGCTCATCATAGTCAGTTTTAAATACCTTCTGATAGTTTTTCGTGCAGATAATGATGGCGAAGGCGGTATTATGGCTTTAGCCGGTATCTTAAGACAGAAAATAAAAAATACAGGGGCCTGGTTATTATTTATTACTCTTGTTGGAATAGGGCTTATTATTGGGGATGGAATATTAACTCCAGCAATCTCTATATTAAGTGCTGTAGAAGGACTTGAACCATTATCTCCCCATTTAGCCAAGTATATTCTACCAGTCACTTTAGTTATTTTAGTGTTGTTATTTAAGCTGCAACGACTAGGTACCGGGAAAATTGGCGTTTTTTTTGCCCCTATTATGCTTATTTGGTTTTTCACAATAGGAATTTTGGGTTTTTTACAAATTATTCAGAATCCTGCAGTACTTATGGCAGTTAATCCCTATTATGCGATTCGTTTTTTTATATTACATCAGCAGTTTGCTCTTTTTATATTGGGTGGAATATTTTTAGTGATGACTGGGGGTGAAGCATTATTCGCTGATTTAGGGCATTTTGGCAAAAAAGCCATTCGAATAGGATGGTTTACTATCGTGTTCCCTGGATTATTTTTATGTTATTTTGGTCAAGGTGCTCTTGTTTTAATGCATCCGGAAGAGATTAGCTATCCATTTTATAGTTTGTCACCCCATTGGTTTCTTCCTATTATGGTGGTTATGGCGACAGCTGCAACTATTGTTGCTTCACAGGCCATCATTTCTGCGGCATTTTCTATTTTAAAACAAACAGCATTACTTAACCTGATTCCAAGGCTTAAGATTATATATACTTCCAAAATTGAAAAAGGCCAGGTGTATTTGCCTTTCATCAATTTTATTTTAGCTATAGGTACATGTGCGCTTGTGGTAACTTTTAGATCATCATCAAGCCTTGCAGATGCTTACGGAATTGCTGTTAATTTAGATATGCTTCTCACTACTATTTTAGTAGGGATCATTGCGTATCGTTGTTGGCATTGGAATGTGCTCAAGTTAATCATTTTTCCTTTAATTTTGATTATTGAACTTGGATTTTTGGCGGGAAATAGCTCTAAGTTTTTGACTGGAGGTTGGATTCCTATTTTAATTGCACTTCTTGGTGTTATTGTGATGTATACCTGGCATTGTGGCTTCGAGAAACTCCGTGAATTACATCATAGAGATGCTTTAATGGATGCATTTATTATTGATGAATTAGATCAAAATAAAATTTCAAGACAATCTGGAACGGCGTTATATATTATTGATCCTTATGATTGTGAAGGTGAAAGTCTTCTACATCATCTACGACTCAACCGTATTTTTTCGGAGAATATGGTTTTTTTAAGTGTCAAAATTGAAAATAAGCCTTATATTCCTCTCGAAAATAAATTTGAACTCATTACAAAAGCAAAAGGATTTCATCTCATTTATATTCATTTTGGATTTACTGAAAATATTAATTTACCTAATACCTTAGACGCACTGTTTCAAAGAGTTCAATTACCCTTTGAAATCAGCAAAAATAAATTAATTTATTTTATAGAGATCGTTTTTGTTGAAATGACAAGGGAAAGACTAAAAGGTATGTGCTTATGGCAAAAGCATTTATTTTCTCTCATGATACGTAATGCTGTACCTGATATTCAGTTTTATCGTTTACCTTACAATAAAACGATTGCATTAGGCACATATTATCAATTTTAAGTCCAATAAAAATCGGACAATATTGGATTAGCTAGAGATTAAGGATTGTCACATGGAGGAATTTGATTTACATAACTGTTCCTTATTTAAAGGAGTAGATGAAAAATATGTTGATGAGTTTTTAGCAAGTTGTGAGCTTGTTGAACTTCATCAAGGTGAGTTTCTTTTTCATCAAAATGAAATTGGTGATGCAATGTACATTGTGGAACAGGGTGAATTAGAAGTTGTATTAGATCAAGGCGTAGCAGAATCGGATTCCCAGACACCGCAGATGATTGGCAGACGTGAAAGAGGAGCTTTGATCGGGGAGTTATGTGTATTTGGTCAACAAAAACGTTCTGCGTCAGTTCGAGCGTTGGTTGATTCTCGCCTCTTAAAAATTGAAGGTGAAGATTTCAGAATACGTATTTACTCAAAGGAACTGGATGCATTATTGATTTCTTATAATATCGCAAAAGTACTGGGTGAACGTTTAATTACAACAAATAATCTTTTAACTTTGTATCTTCCATTTAAAGCATAATTATAACGATGAATTTTGAGCACTATAAATAACTTGGAAAAAAGTATCTTCCATTCTTTTTTCTTGCTTGCCCTGAACTCAATGCGTTCTTAATTTTCTTTTTTCATTCATCTTTATTATTTCTGTGGTGATAAGTATCAAGACAGTGCCTATTGCTGCTCCCACAGCAGTTCCTATACCGAGTAACTTTAAGCTGCCAATGACTGCACCTACAGCCATCCCAATAGATAGTTCAATGCTAATTCCAAGTGCAGGAAGAAAAATATCCGCAATGTTGTCTTTAGAAAGTGATTGAATGTCATTCTTGTTTTTATAGATTTTAAAAATTGCTATGCTTCCTGTTAGCGCGCCTCCAAGGAACATTCCAATAATAAAACCAAAAGCGCCACCAACAATGAAGTTTACATCAATGCCAAAATGGAGATCTTTATATCCGGTAAATAATCCAAATAGAGGGGTAATAAAAGCCCCAGATAAAGCACCAATAGCACTACCTGTAATCCCTCCAGGAATTGAGCCTACGGCGGCTGCAACATATAAATTAGGATTTTTTAAAAGATTTAGAAGAAATAGAAAACCATTTTCAATACTCATGCTCATGATAGCCAGAAATCCCACACATTATAATGTTATTAATTTAACAATAATGGTATCTATTGACAATCTAATCTTTATCGAAATAGTTCTCTTGCTTTATTCAATACAAGTGGTGCTCTATACTAGACAGTATGTTCCTGGGGATTGATGCATGATCCATGACAAATTGATTTGATTTACTTTATATTTGTATTATACCTAGTGATAACAGGATATTTTTTTCACCGCGAAGTGAAATTAGAGTTTGTATTATTCTACGAGGGGTTGTCAAAATTTGAATAAAAATATCATCATTCAAATGCAAATTGTTGCAGTTTTGTTGGGTGCTCCTATTTTTGTATTTTTGGACAGCCCCTGGTTTGCTGATCATTTTTTTGTGGGACAAGATGTAAATAATGTAATTATGTTTCTTATGTATGGTTGGATATTTTATTTTGCTGGCCGCAGATTACATTGGCTGATGTTAATTATGATCGTTGCTAGCTTTTGCGCGGAAGTAATTGGATCAAAAATATTAACTCTATATCGGTATCATCTGGATAATATTCCTCCTTTTATTCCTCTAGGACATGCAGTGGTTTATGCCATAGTGTTTCAAATAACTCATCAACCATTTATATGGAAGTATCATGTGGATTTTGAAAATTTTTTGCGCAAATTTGCTTTTATTGTCTGTTTTATGTCCTTAATTTTATTAAATGATGTCGCCGGTTTTTTAGGTTATTTGTTTTTCCTTGTTATTCTGAGACAACGAAAAAAACCTTTATTTTATTTGACTATGTTTGCCATAACTTACTATTTAGAATTTCTAGGTACTGTTTTTTCAGCATGGTCTTATTATTTTGCTCTGGGCAATCATCCTAATTACATCCCAACATCAGTGACGCCTTGTGGTATTGCGGGTGTTTATATGCTTGTTGATATAACCAGTAATTCGGCCTATTTTTATGTTAAAAAGTTAAAAAAATACCTTAAAAAGGTGCGAACTTCTCTGCATACTATAACGCCGGAAAAAGAGAGCATCATCCAATCTCTACAATAAAGCGTAGCATTATCTTAAAGCTGGATTCTGCTCTATCGGTACCGCATAAGTCTAAAAAGGGCCATTTAGGATAGTTTGATTAACAAATGGAACTAATTTGCATATCTTATTTGTGCATAATATAATCATATTGATTCACATTGATTCTTTTGATGTGACACGTTATAAGGAGATTTACATGAAGATCAAATCACCTGCAGCTGGGTTAATAATCGCTACTGCTATGATTATAGCAGTTGGACCTACCCAAGCAGCATGTTATAAGAATCAACCGGGATGGCACATGGTTTCAAAAAAATGTGGCATTAAACCTGCCGCGAACTGGCAACAATATGAGAGCGGAGTCTACACCCAACCAACAACAGGCAAAAGTTTATTTCCCTCTTTCTAAATAGTAAGAGTAGCTCATTATTAATGAGTGTAATATGAGCTACTCTTAGTTTCTTTGAAGTTTTCGTTTTTAGGTGTTTTTGAGAGTGGCATGTCTATTTTGCTCTCGTCATTATATATCAGGACTAAAGCTAGCATATGAGACAACATTTCTGAAATTGCCTATTTTTGAAGTACATACTTTCCTGGAGCATCAGGCAGCAAGGGGTCAATATCTGGTGGAGGGATGAGTTTTTGTGAACTGTTATTTACCAACCAATCATGCCATGCTATCCACCAAGAGCCCTCTCTTTTTTCTGCTTTATTCAACCACTTTTTAGGGCCAATATAGGGCATGTCCTTTTTGTTTTCATGAATAAAATAAAAACGTCTAGGATGATTAGGTTCACTAACAATTCCTGCGTTGTGTCCCCCATTTGTTAGTACAAATGTAATATCTGTATGCATCATTAAATGTATTTTATATACAGATTCCCACGGAGCGATATGATCTTTTTCAGGACTTACTGCAAAAATAGGCAAATGAACATTACTCGGTGCTACTATTTCATCTTCTACACGAAAATGGCCCTCTGCAAATTCATTATGAAGGAATAGTTTATCGAGGTATTCTGTATGCATTTTATAGGGCATCCGGGTTGCATCAGCATTCCAGGCAAGTAGATCAATCATACCTCGTTTTGTCCCTGTCATATAATCATCAATCATTTTTGACCAAATGAGATCGTAGGTACGCAACATCTGAAAAGAACCTGCCATGTGTTTGGGATCCAGATAGCCTTTTTCCCACATCATATTTTTGAGAAAGTTTATCTCACTCTCGTTAATAAACAGCATGAGCTCGCCTGCTTTGGTAAAGTCTCCTTGTGCTGCTAGTAGAGAAAGACTTTTAAGGCGATTATCATGATTTCTTGCCATTGCCGCAGCAACAATCATTGCCAGTGTTCCACCAAGGCAATATCCCATCAAATGAATTTTTGTTTTAGGTAAAATATCATTTACAGCATCAATTGCCGCCATTGCACCTTGACGATAATACTCATCCATTCCTAAGTCTCGGTCATTTTCATCTGGATTACGCCATGAAATAATAAAAACGGTATGGCCTTGTTCAACAAGCCATTTAACTAATGAGTTTTTTGAAGATAAATCTAAAATGTAATATTTCATTATCCAGGCGGGTATTATTAGGATCGGTTCTTTAAAAACCATTTGAGTCTGTGGCTTATATTGAATTAATTCAATCAAGTGATTGGTGAATACCACTTTTCCTGGAGTAATGGCAACATTTTTCCCAGGTTTGAATTTTCCAGCACCAGGAGGAGGTAAACCAGCTAATCTTCTCAGTAAATGATCAAATGCAATTTGAGTACCCCGAATTAAATTTACACCACCTGAGCGAATTGTTTCATTAAAAAGATCCGGATTACTCATGACAAAATTTGAAGGTGATAATGCATCAAGTAATTGACGGATGCAAAAAGAAACGGTGCGCTCTGAGCGATTAGATAGTCCAGGTACTTTTGTAGTAGCATAACGCCACCAATCTTCAATATGAAGAAAAACCTCAGCATAGAAACGCCAAGGCAATAATTGCCAATTTTCCTTATGAAAGCGAACATCTTTTCCTTGTGCGGGTTGCTTGTCATAAATTAAATGAGTCAAAAATTCAGGGGTATGTATCATAGGATAAAAATCCAGTGCTAAGAGATGTCCTGGCGACTGGGCTAATTGTAAAAGCCAAGCACAATGAGCAGTTCCTATTACAGCTGGACTCATTCCCATGGTAATCTTGCCTAGATTTGCCTGATATAATTTATTAATGTAATAAAAGAAATCATCAATTTTATTCATATACTCAGAATAACTTTCGGTATTGACTGTAGGTGGTTGGAAAACAGGTTGCTTTTTTGTCGACGGATTTTTTTTTACAAGACTTTTTGTAGCCATTTGATTCCATCCTTTGAAGATCGATTATCGATTTAAAAAGTTCATTGATATAAATTATAGTGTTATTTTTAAAGTTATGTATGCCCCAGCTCTGGCGATGGTATTATTGGGTGAGAAGACAATCTTTTTTGAATAATCACTAGGATTGGTTTTCCAGGTTTATTGTGAAGCAGGAACAATGAGTGTTATAAAATCTTTTTGTTAAAATTGTAAAGCTTTATACTTAGCGCTACTGTTGCTATTATTTTGTTATAGGTATTCTCTCTATTTTATAGAGAAGATCTGAAAGGTGTTGATCCATGAAATTATCTAAAAAATTGTGTTTTATGTTGGCTTATTTACTGGTGCTACTGCCTTTTATTGGTTTTTATTACGGTGATTTTTATACATTTCTTCCTTTTTTTGTATTATTTACAGTGGTTCCAATTATTGATTACTGGTTTGTTGATCCAACCAATCCAAGCATTACTGAAGAACAACAATTGCAACAAGAACGTTATTTCAAGCTCCTTACATGGTTCTATGTTCCCTTGCAATGCTGTGTTTTGATTTTTTCAGTTTATCTTGTGGCGCATGATACTTTAAGTTTCATTGAGCTGATTGGATTTAGTGTGTCAATAGGTCTTTTGACTGGGGGAGTAGGAATTACTCTTGCCCATGAGCTGATGCATAAAAACTCCATAATTGATCAAACTTTAAGTAAAGTTTTATTAGTAACTGTGGGCTATGGCCATTTTTTTATTGAGCATGTGCGAGGACATCATGTTCATGTTGCTACATCTAAAGATCCAGCGACATCACGATTAGGAGAAAGTTTATATCAGTTTTTACCACGGACACTTGTTGGTTCTTTTCAATCTTCTTTATTAATTGAACGTAAGCGTTTAGAGCGTTTGGGATATTCAGGTTATCATTTAAAAAATCAATTTTGGTGGATAATTAGTACCCCAATTATTTTGGCGTTGATTATTTTTTGTTATGGTGGTTGGCGTGCTCTTTTTTTCTTCATTCTTCAAGCGTTGACTGCTATTTTACTGCTTGAGATCATTAACTATATTGAGCACTATGGGTTAGAGCGTAAGAAACTAGCAAATGGGTATTATGAGAAAGTTTCTCCTCAACATTCATGGAACGCGAATCATTGGCTCAGTAATATGCTTCTTTTTCATTTGCAAAGACATTCTGACCACCATACTCATGGTGCACGCCCGTATCAAATATTAAGGCATATTGATTCAAGTCCACAATTGCCTTCCGGATATTTAGGAATGATGATTCTAGCGCTTTTTCCACCATTATGGCGACGGGTTATGGATAAACGGGTGATTGCCAAGCGAGCCGAGATAAGCATAAATAATAATTAATTTTCTCTATTATAAGGCAGAGTGGGCGCTATTTTTTAGCAAGGTGAGACTCCATCTTTAGAGCGTTCACCGTCTTCATCTTCGGGGATTTTAGGTGCATGAACTCCCTCTTTATGAGTCACTTCTGTTTTCTCCAGGGAACTATTTTCAGGCGTTTTTATTTGAGGTGATTTCGAGGGGGAGGATGTTTTTTCTTGATTCAATTTTAAGGGATTAGGATCCCTATCTTCTTTGCTATCCTTAGGTATTTTAGATGCATTTTCGATTTCCTTTTGTAATGTATCTTGTACATTTTTACCTTCGGGAGTGAGTGATTGTGCAATAATATATTCAGAACTATGTCCTGCTGTGGTTTCAATATCTTGAGCTTGATGTAACGAATCTTGCGCTTTAGTCTGTGATTTTTGGGCTTGAGAATTTTTAATTCGGTTGACTACAAATGAGCTGACAAGTGTAGTGACGGTGATAGCACTTGCCGCCAACATCAATGTTGCTCCTATGGGAGCGGCGGGCGTTAACATTAAGATTGCACCAACTACGGCTAGAATACCTGCGCTCACATATATTCCTTTTCTTGCGAGCTCCCACCGACTGGTTCGCTTTTCTTGAAGCTCTAAAAGTTTAGAGCTCTTATTAGCAAAAACAGTGCTTTTATTTTCTAATTCTTTAATTACGGACTCTAAATGAGTCGATGATTGTTTGAGGGTTGCTTTTAGGCTTTCAATTTTTTTGGGGTCAATGGTTAAGGGCGGCTTATTGAGCTCATCCATAAGTTTCTTTTTGAGCTTTGCAACATTATTGACCTCCTTATCAAGGGCATTTTCTAAATCATTTAGTTCTTGCTCTAATTGATGTACTTCTTTTTCTAGCGCTTTTCGTTCACGCCATTCCTGAAAATAATTAAATGAGGTTCTACCTAAACCTATAGCAGTAATTGCTAATACAAAAACACCTACTCCTATAGGTCCACCTACTGCAGCAATTGCTAATGATCCAAGCACAATGGTGGCAATAGAAAGCCCCATAAGTATTGCTTCGTTAGGTTTGGGTTTTCGTCTTTCTAAAGCACATAAAAGAGGAATAGTGGTAAATCCAAGTATTCCGGTTACCAAGGCGCCAATTCCACCACCGTGGATCAATAACTTAGATGCCTCTTCAGGAATGTGAATAAGAGTATGGGCATTATCAGCAATTTCACCAAACAGTTTTGTAATTTCATTGCCTTGGCTTGTGAGATCCATAATTTGGGCAATTATTTCGGCTTTTTTAGCACGACCAATTGCTTCTTTTTCACCATGGCTAACATGTTTTTGAAGGCGAATTGTATCTAGCTCAGCAAAATAAGCTTGTAATAGACATTTAATCTTTTTTGCTTTTAAAGCATTTTCGATTAATTCTATAGTTTGCTGGTCAATGGTTAATTGTGTTTGCAAGTTTTTTGTAATTGGAGACATTCTTCACTTCTTGAATCACTGTTTATTACTCAAAGTTTAGAATAAAAATGTGCTCTTAGTGGATGAACGTCGAGGAATGGGTGATTTTTGCGGGTTTGGAGTTTTAGTAATTCGTTCTTATGTGTCTTCGAAAAAACGAAGATTGGTTAAAGCAATTTTTAAGAAAGCGTTATTTGTAGCACGGTGTTTATGCCACATTTAAGAGCTACCTCATTTTGTTTAAGAGGAGGTGGTTGCGCGCTTTATCCATAGGGCTATCCTGTATAAACCGTGTATACGGGATAGCCATGCATTCTATTCGTTCTTTTTAAACCTCTAGGGCTTAAAGTCAAGTGCTATTTTTTGGTTACTAGTATCAAATTTATCCAATACTTTTTTTACTGTACCAAAAGGGTTACTTTGAGCATAGGCATGTATCTCATTAAAACTAACTGGTTTACCCTTTAATAGATCAGAAACAAACCCACTTGTGCCAAAAAATTTGACTCTCGCACTGTCTTCTTGTGCTTGTGCAAGTTCTTTTTTGAATAACGCCATACTAAATTTGGGTTTTTTTCCTGGATTTTCTATCTTCTCTTGTTTTTGGCCTAGTAAAGTTGCATGTTCATTGGAAGTAATTAAATTTTGAGTAATGCTAAAATAGCTATTCTTATCTGCTCCATGTGCACTTCCAAATTGATGAGGAAGACTTTTAAAGCCATCCCATAATAATCCTTCTATGATAGTTTCTTCGGGTAGGTTTTCAATGAAACTAAAAATTGCAAATTTATGGTTTTCACTTACAGTGATAAGTCCGATAACCAATGGAGATGAGCGATAATCATCCTCTTTCTGCATTGCTAGTAAAAAGGTCTTTGATTCTAAATTATAATTTATTGATGGAAACGTATCTGTAAAATTTCTGAATTTTCTGATTGTAATATTAATACGGTCCTGCTCCTCATCATACGATAAGTTTTGAGCACTTGTGTAATAACCCTCTGGAAAGTCAACTTCAAAACTGACGGATGTATCACGTCCATGACAATGGGTTTTTGTCGCAACTCCTGTATGAAGAAAGTCAGGAGGAATATAAACATAGACTCTGCTCTGACCAAGTCTAAGATCTGTTGCCATCTCATTAGGGTTCAATGCAGAGTATCCTGCATCTTTATCCTTATTCGTTGAGTCTTTACCTTTGTTGGCTTTTTCAGCATTATTAAAGAATCGTTTGTAATCTTCCGGCCGTAATTTTTCATTACTAGCAATGAATTGATCATACAATGCTTTTTTATCAGGATCAGAGAGAACTGTATAGGCTTCGTTAACTTTTTTAAATGCTTCCGTCCATTTTTCTTTTTCTGTTTGATGCTTATCTGGATGGACTTCTCTTGATTTATTCTTATAGGCTTGCTTTAAATATTGGCTATCATTGGCCTTTGCTTTGTCATCAATACCAAGAATTTTATAATAATCTTTGTTTAAATACTCTTTTATCACTTCTTCATTTGCAGCCATTATTAAACTCCACTTATTGAAATATCCTTTTATTTTATAATTGGAGGATTAATAATTTATTAGGGTAATCGTGCACTTTGTGCATAGGCCCAACATTAATTGCATCGACAAAAAGTACTTACTCATGAGGTTTAGGCTTTTTTCGCAGTATTTTTAGCTCACTTTGTTTGGATTTATCATCTAAGATCCTTTGTTGAGCACGCCTTGATCGTCTTTTCTTTTGGCGCTTTAATTTTTCAATTTTTTGCTGTTTTTGGGTTTTTTCATGGCTCAAAATTGCATTTAATTTTTCACAAAGCCGCATTCTTGCAAAATATCGATTGTCTTCACGGCTTCTTGATTCCTGGCACTTTATTTCCACGCCAGAAGGTTCATGTTTTAAATAAACTGTGGAGGCAGTTTTATGCAGCTTCTGCCCCCCTTTACCACTGCCCAATATAAATTTTTCGATGAGATCTGCTTCGCTAATGCTTAATTTCATCATTAACTCTATTAACCTATCCCATTTCTCTTTATTAATCATACTTTGGACTATTTATGGATTTATTTATTCTCTTTTTAAGTCATCTGAGTTTGTTAAAAATTTATCTTCATGATCAATCACAAATGCGGTAAAAATTCGAATGATTCGATCATCAATTTTTTCAGGATAGTGCACAGAGACACTCCAATTGTTGTCATAGAAATTTCGATTGAATTCGGCAATTGGGTGAGGATTACTCGTGGATGGTAAAATGACAAATCGGTCAAAGCTGGAGTTAGCATAAGCGAAGCCAATTTCAGTGGCTTTTCCGGATTCATCATATTCATAAATAGTAAATTTTGCTGATTCGAGTGTCGCTAGATTTCCATCAATAAATCCAATTTGCACACCACGAGTGTCATAAATATCAATTTCTTTAGCCCAATGGTATAAAGAACCTAAGGAAATAATTCGTGTAATTCCAGTAGCTTGCCATCCATCTTTATTGGATAAATCATAGTTCGTACGGATACGAAAAGCACTCTTTTTTACTGAGCCAGGATAGGTTTCTCTTTGGGTGGATTTGATCTGATAAATTTCAGAAAGTTTATAAATATGTTTTGTAACGATGAAATCATAAGGATGATCTTCATGAACACCATAACTGTTAGCAGTTGCATAGGATAGCGCAAATAGGAAAAACAAACATGATGCCAATAATTTTCGCATTTATAGCTCCTTTAATTCAAATAATGTTTGGAGATGCTAATTTAATCACCCCAGGAAAATATATTATTAGAAGAACATATTTTTCATTTACTTCGTGAAAAGTGGACTGTATGGTAAATCAAATTGGTTAATTAATAAATTATTTTCAATGAGATGATTTCTGCTAATAAATTTCTCTTTG
The DNA here is from genome assembly GCF_900452415.1 of Legionella cincinnatiensis. NCBI lineage: Bacteria > Pseudomonadati > Pseudomonadota > Gammaproteobacteria > Legionellales > Legionellaceae > Legionella > Legionella cincinnatiensis. Next base: position 1,314,639 of record NZ_UGNX01000001.1, read on the forward strand.
ACTCATTCTAAATTGCATTAACACTGCCTTGACAATGTATTGAGTTAATCTTGTGATTGTTCTAAAATAAACCATTTTTTATAGGGCTAACATCAATATGTCTTTGGAATCTTCAGTTGAAAAGGGTATCGCGGATTTTAGTTTAATTATTGGCAAAGGTTTAATGTATGGCGGGGGTGCTGGCCTATTAATCATGGCTGTTGTAGGAACCATAGCTATTGATCTTGTATTACTGGCATATGCTGAAAAACATCATAATGATTTTATGACCGGATGGATTTTAGGCACTATGTTTTGGGGGCCAAGAGTGGATCCGCTACCACTTCTTATTGCTTCTCCTATAACCTCATTGATTGCTGTAGGTTTATCTTTGGCTTTAGGTGTACCTCAAGTTGGTGTTGCGTTGTTGACTGGATGGGCTTTAGCGGCTACTGTTTTTACTGTGGGATGTGCTTTAGTTTCTTTATCGGAATCCATTAATCTTGAACCTGAACATGATCAGATTCGTCGTCTTGCTTGTGTTTGATTTATAAAGCATTTCCTAATGAATCAAGAAAAAGAATATTGTAAGTTATAACAGCTATTTTACAGCCCACCGAAATAGCTCATAAGATGATTATTGTCCCTAAATTGGTATGGTCAAATCCATTATACCGTGTCACACTTAGAAATAATCGATCGAGGGTTTGGGATATTTACTTATGTATTTACTTTTTGATTTTGATGGAACGATAGTAAATAGTTATGATTGTGTTATTGAAACAACCAATTTATTAGCAGAACAATTTAATTTAAGAAAGATCGAGAAACATGAAATCGAACATTTGCGCGATCTTACATTTCTAGAAGTAAAAAGTTTTTTGGGTGTTCCCTTTTATAAAATACCTTCGCTAATACGAGAAATTAGAAGGCTTTTATTCGATCAAATGGTAAATATACAACCAGTTACTAATATTTCTACAGTATTAGAGACTTTTTATAATTCTGGATATTGTCTTGGTATCTTGACTTCCAATTCGATTGAAAATGTCCGTATTTGGTTAGAGATAAATCAAATTCACCACTTTTTTAGTTTTATTCATGACGAATCAAATCATTTTTCGAAACGTTCTTTGCTGAAAAAGACCTTAAAGAAATATAAAATTGATAAAAGTAACGTTTTTTATATAGGAGATGAAGCTCGAGATATTGAGGCTGCAAAAAGGAATAATATCCAGTCAATTGCAGTGACTTGGGGTTATAATTCAGAAAGAATTTTATTGCAGTATCAACCTACTTATCTGGTGAAACAACCTGAAGATCTATTAACTATATGCCTCCAAAATCTAAAGAGTTAGGATTAGCCATCTATGCTGCGCTTTTTAAGGGCTATTTTCATCCAACCAACCTAACTCAAATCTGACTTTTACTCAAGATTGTTAACTTGTGACTAAGAAACAAGCTTTCACTAGGGACAATACGTTAGGTAATAACATTTTTTAGCGGAAAAGGCATTTTCATGCCTTTTATGTTGAACTCGCGTTGTTTCCTAGTTTTTAATAACCGCTAATGACACGAGTTTGGTTGGCCGGTCTTATCACAGATGGGGGTATGATGCTCAACACAAAATTGATGTGTGGTTATTTGACAGGGAGGAGTAGGTTCACTTTGAAAAATAGTTGCCAAACATTCTCCTTGATTCTTAAAAATTAAAGCCGAGTCGCAATGCATTGTTTGTGATAAAGGAGTGCAAATGAGTTTATCGAAATCCAGGCAATATGGATTGTTGGCTTCCCAATCATTATAAGGAATGCACGCACAGTACCGGTAGATATCAGAAAAACAACCATTTTCATCAGGACCACAGAGAAAATAACGACTGTTGCAATAACAAGGGATGGTAATCATCAAATATAGGATTATGAAGAGATTCATTTTTTTCATTGTTTTATTCCTTTTAGTTGGACAGTTTGTTTCCGTTGCTAGGATTTTGATTTAACGACAACTTCCTTGGCGTTAATCGTTATCCTCATTTTATTCGAGATGCAGTACTATTTTTTATGGACCAAAAGCTAGAATAAGCTTGAGTTTATAGATGACTCTTGGTTTCTGCCGGAAAATAGGGTGAGGGCATCGCAATAAAACGTGGTATTTTTACATAAAATAAAAATAATTAAAATATTAAGAATATGTTGGCAATTCCGTTTCCGACGTCTCGCGGCTTGTCCGCGGGATCCAGAAAAATCTGTATTTGAGCAATAAACTTATATATTTATCAAGATTACTGGATCCCGCGGACAAGCCGTGGGACGTCGGATCTTGAAAGATAAATTGTCAACAGCCTATATATACATGCTAAAAAGGTATTTCATTGAAAACCCAATTGCCTCCATGCTTCATATAAAATAACAGCAACTGCATTCGAAAGATTTAAGCTGCGATTATTTTCACGCATCGGAATGGAGAGTGAAATGAATTGTTGTAACATTTCTTTGGGTAATCCATTGGATTCTGGTCCGAATAAAAACATGTCTTCAGAGGCATATTGCACCTTCGCATAACATTTTTCAGCTCGAGCACTGCAAGCATAAATTGTTTTTTGCTGATGTTGGAGAATAAATGTTTCCCAATTTTCATATTGTGAAATGCAGGCCCATTCATGATAGTCTAAGCCTGCGCGCCGCAATGCTTTTTCCTGTAATGAAAAACCTAGAGGGTGTATTAAATGTAATTTTGCCCCAGTATTGGCACATAAGCGAATGATGTTTCCCGTATTTGGAGGAATTTCTGGTTGGTAAAGAGCAATATGAAACATAGATCTTATCAAAATAAAAATAGTTAGAATTTTTTGCCAAAAAACGCGTTAAGTATACCGTTGAACCGCGATTTTCAACAAACTTAATCTGTTGGCTTTGGTTGCGATCATATAGACCCACTGGTATATTGCAAGATGATGTATAATTTTTCGAAGACCTGTAATGTGCACTACTCGCTCATGGATAAGTCAATTTATCAAAATCTGTTTTTTATTAAGATGATGACCCTATGATAATAATCACAATATTAAAACTTCGGTTTGCCATTGTGCGTGGTCTAGCAAAATTCAATCCGTTTTTTCTTTTACTTCTTCTGATAGGAGTTTTTCTACAAGGGTGTTTCTCATCGCGACCGAATCAACCATTGCCTCAAGTCCCTACAAAATGGCCTCAGCAACCCCCTCAAGTAAAAATGGATGATCGCATTGATCTGCCTGATATGACATGGTGGCGACAATTGCATAACCCTGAATTAGATCAAATGATTCAACAAGCACTGCGTAATAATAATAGTATTCACATCGCCGCGGCCAATCTTCAATATGCACAGGCACAATTAAAACAAGTCAAATTAAATTGGATCCCTGGAATGAGTATTCTGTCTGGTTATAGCCAAATGCCTAATTTAGGAGATCCGGGGGCATTCGTGGCTTTATTTCCACAGTATGTTCTCAATATTTTTCAGCAAATAAAACAACAAAAAAGTGCCAAATATCAGGTCGAAGCAAGTTCTCATGCCCAAGATGGCATACGGTTAGTCCTTATAGGTCAGGTATCAGCCAGTTATTTTACCCTTCTGGCCCAGCGTGAGGCACAACTAATATATCAACGTTTATTACATGATGAAAATAAATTGATTTCATTATATCAAAGTCAATACCGTGCTGGCCTCATTTCAAAAGATAAAATAGATACATTAAGCAGTCAAATAAAACAAACTCAATCACAATACGTTGTTACACAGCACAATATTATTGTAAGTCAAAACACCCTACATTTTTTATTAAATCAAAATCCAGGCGCTCTACCTTTTAAAGTCTCATTTAATCAATTGAAAGATTTAACAATAGTCCCTGGTAATTTACCGGCAACAGTTCTAAAAAATCGTCCTGATGTAGGTGAAGCAGAAGCAAAATTAAAGGCTGCAAATGTAGATATAGGAGTTGCATGGGCTAATTTATTACCTTCTGTCAGACTTGATTCACTCTTAGGTTTCAGTCAAATCTCAAACGGAGCTTTTGCCTTAAATGAAGCCTATATCAATACACCGGCGATTAATCCACCAATCTTTGGGCTCATTCAAGCAAGCCAAGCACGATCGCAAGCAATCTATTATGCGTATCTTGATACGGTAAAAAAGGCTTTGCAAGAAGTTGATAATGCTTTATCTGCTTATTCGGCATATAGCGAACAATTACTCAAAAATCAATCTGGATTTTTGGATGAAAAAAAACGTTGTGCTTTGGTTGATTCTCGTTACCGTCGTGGCATTGTCAGCTTATCGGAGGTAGTGTCTTGTCAGATTAAGTTGGATTACTTCAATTTGGTCATTAATCAAAATAAATTGGAAAAAATGCTAACTCTCGTTGTATTATTTCAAGATTTAGGTGGTGGCTATCATGGGGTTTGATTCGCAGAAATTACTCCGTTCGATGCGCTTATCTTTGGCCTATTTGATTATATTCTGGATAACTACTTATTTAGTTATTCCAGAGCCTGGCTGGTGTTATGTAACAGCATTATCCGTTCTATTTGAATACTCTACTGTAGGTGGAGTGCTTACCAAGAGTTTTTTACGTATAACGGCAACACTATCAGCGGTTATTTACAGTATTATCATTGTTTATTTTTTTGCAAATATTGCAATTCTAAATCTTATTGCCTTAATTGGGGGTATATTTATCTATGCATACTTTTTTATGGGCAGTAAATTTCAGTATGGAGGCTTTTTAGGAAATTTAACCCTAGTGATGATGCTTATTAATTACAACAACCTCGATGTAGTTGTATTGCGACCCTTTAATATCATTATTGGACTTATCATCGCTTTAAGTCTTATGCGGTATTTCTATCCGCAATATGCGCGCGATCTAGTCCTCAGAACTCTAGCAGATATGCTTCTTCAGCTTATAAATATCTTGAATGATTTTCTGAATAAATCTCAATCAGTACAAACACTTAAAGATAATTTTCTTGTGCATGAAAATAAGTTTCTTACTGATCTCACGAATTTTAATCGTTTTAATGATGAAGCCCGATTTGAAACTCGAAAAGCTCCTTCCTTTACCAGTAAGAATACGAGTGCTCTTCTCTATACAAAACGTATTTATCATTTAGTTAGTGTGCTTGTGTTCCATTTAGCAAACGATGAGTTACGATCTCATATTATTATCGATGATAATATTACTCAGGTACGCGATTACTTAAACGTTTTGCGAGTAAGGCTTCTTAATGTTGGGCCTCCTGTATCACCACAATCAGCATCCTTAGTACTTAATAAAATAAAAAAAGATTCGTTAAAAGAAGAGGATCCAGAGGTATTCCTGGACATTATGTTTGTCGAGCTGGGCAAGGAATTAGGACAATTAAACCAGATAATCGATGACGTTCTTTTAATTCGCTCGCATAAATATTGTTTAACATAAGGCTTACTCATGTTATCTAGGATTTCATTTAGGATATCTAAAATTAGAAATAATTTTCCAATTAAAACGGTTCTTTGTGTTTTCATCGTGGTGTTAATTTTTTATTTTGTTTATTATTTTCCTTTCACTAATAATGCTTTTGTGGCTGCTAACATTCGTCCCGTTGCCGCAAATGTATCAGGTTATGTCACTGATATTTATGTAAAAAATGAAGAGTATGTTAAGGTTGGACAGCCATTATTTACTGTATTTAAAAAACCTTATGAATTAGCCTATCAAAATTATAAGGCTAAGGTTGCTAGCGCAAAAGCACGATTAATTTCCTTACAAAAACAAGTTGAAATAACGCAACATAGTGTGCAAGCACAACGCGATGTTTATAAGAAAGTTGCATTTGAATACCAACATTATCAATTAGCGCTTAGAGACAGTGCTGTTCCTAAAGTTACCGTGCATAATTTGCTGCAAGAAAAAAATACAGCTTGGAGTACGCTAAAAGCATTAGAAAAAACGCTCGAAAAAGACAAACAAGATGTTATTGTTCAACGGATGAATATCAAGTCTTTAATCGCGCATATGCATAATGCTAAAGTAGATTTAGATGAAACAACAGTTTATGCAAAAAATAATGGTATTGTACAAAACATGTTTGTTGCATTGGGAGCACCTGTTGAAATACGAAAGCCACTATTTTCTTTCATTGATACGGATCATATGTTTATTCAGGCTAATTTTAATGAAACTGATTTACGAAATGTTAAAGCAGGCAATAAAGTTACAATTTATCCACGAATTTATTTTTGGAAAAAAACCTATCATGGAGTCATTATTTCTAAAAATTGGGCTGCGAGTCGTCAAGTAACCGATCCACGAAGTCAAGAGCAAATTGTTACCAATAGTGAAAATAATTGGTTTTTATTACCTCAACGTTTTCCAGTTCAAATTCTTATAACTGATTATGATCCGGAAAAATATCCGCTAAGTGTTGGCTCTAGTGCGTATGTTTATATTCATAGCTAAAGCGGTCGCGCATAGTGTCATCGTGTCAGTAGGATTTGTAAGCAAGTAAACCTATTTATGAGTTTCTGAGTTTTTCCCTTAGTATAAGTTTTAAAATTGTTATACTAGGACCTTCAGTGGGGTATATTTTATTGAATTAGGAGCACTTCATCATGGGATACATAGAAAATCGTACGTTCGATGAACTTAAAATAGGAGATTTTGCCAGCTTAAAACGAACACTCACTCAAAAGGATATCGAGTTATTTGCAATTATGTCTGGTGATGTTAATCCTGCTCATGTGGATGCTGAATATGCGAAAGATACTCAATTTCATAAAATTATTGCTCAAGGGATGTGGGGCGCATCACTAATCTCCACGGTGTTGGGAACCGAATTGCCAGGACCAGGAACGATTTATGTGGATCAAACACTTAAATTTACTGCACCGGTAGTCCCGGGAGACACTGTGACGGTTACTGTGACCGTATTGGAGAAAATAGCTGAAAAACATCGTATTAATTTGGACTGTAAATGTACCAATCAACAAGGAGAAATAGTCATAACAGGAGTTGCAACTGTAATTGCGCCAACTCAAAAAGTGAAAAGAGAGGGTGTTGAATTACCTAAAGTAGTTTTTCAAAAATCTAAGGACTCATGGTATAAGCAACTGATTAAAATGAAAAAAAATTATGAGCCTCTTAAAACAGTAGTGGTGCATCCAGTTGATGTGCTTTCACTTCGAGGCGCAATTGATGCTGCAGAAGAACATTTAATCATCCCGATACTTATCGGTCCAGTCGAAAAAATCCAAAGTGCGGCAAAAGAAGCTCATATTAATCTTTCTCCCTATGAAATAGTAGCCACGAAACATAGTCATGAGGCAGCGGAAGTTGCTGTTAAAATGATCAAGGAAGGTAAAGCAGAAGCGATTATGAAGGGAAAAATTCATACTGATGAGTTGATGAGTCCTATAGTAGATAAAGAAAAGGGCCTGCGTACAGGTCGACGAATGAGCCATGTTTTTTCTTTAGAAACACCGAACTATTTTAAACCATTGTTTCTTACTGATGCTGCTCTAAACATTCAACCCAATTTACAAACCAAAAAGGATATAGTGCAAAATGCAATTGATTTATTTTGCAGATTAGGCCTAGGTCAACCTAAGGTAGCAATTTTATCGGCGGTAGAGACTGTAAATGAGAAAATTCCATCCACTTTAGACGCCACTGCATTATGTAAAATGGCAGAGCGAGGCCAAATTACGGGTGGAATTGTGGATGGACCACTTGCATTTGATAATGCAATTTCCATTGAATCAGCTCGAGAAAAAGGAATTTATTCTCAGGTTGCAGGGGATGCGGATATTCTGGTTGTACCCGACCTAGAGGCGGGCAATATGCTGTACAAACAAATGACTTTTTTGTCGGGTATTGAGGCTGCGGGTATTGTAATTGGAGCACGAGTTCCTATTATTTTGACGAGTCGTAGCAGTGATGGGAGTTCTCGTAAAGCGTCTTGTGCTATGGCCTTAATCTATGCACGAAATCAGGATTACATCCATGAATAAACTGATCTTGGTGATTAATTCAGGCTCCTCAAGCATTAAATTTTCGCTTTTTACTTGCGATAATCAGCATTTGGAGTTGTATTATCATGGCCAAATTCAAGATCTTTATGAGTCACCTCAAATTAATATTTTTAATGCAAGCCAAGATCAAGTATTCAATCAAGAGATGACTTCACAGGGCCATGAAGCCGGCTTAAAGATATTTTTTAACTGGTTAAATGATTTATCTGATTCTATTACGCTTGAAGCAGTAGGACACCGAGTTGTGCATGGAGGGTCATTTTTTTCCTGTCCTGCGTTGATTACTGATGATGTAATGCAAAAAATTGCAAGTTTAATACCATTGGCTCCTTTACATCAGCCCCATAATTTGGAGGCGATTAAAATCATTAATCAGTTATACCCAGACTTAGCGCAGATTTCCTGTTTCGATACTACTTTTCATCGGACCCAAAAGAGATTAGCAACACTTTTTGCACTACCAAGATCATTAAGCGATGAAGGAATCTTACGGTATGGATTTCATGGGGTATCTTATGAATACATAGCCTCAGTAATCACCGAGTATATGGGTGAAATAGGAAATAAACGTGTCATTATGGCTCATTTAGGTAATGGAGCAAGCATGTGCGCTATGTATCAAAGAAAAAGTGTCGCTACGTCAATGGGGTTTACGGCATTGGATGGGTTAATGATGGGAACTCGATGTGGCCGTATTGATCCTGGAGTGCTTTTATATTTATTAGAGCAAAAAAAGTACTCGACGAAACAAGTAACCCATTTGCTCTACAATGAGTCAGGCTTATTAGGTGTATCAGGATTGAGTAATAATGTACGTGAATTATTAAAACATCTCGATGATGAACGAGTATTAGAGGCTATTGATTTATTTTGTTATCGTGCAGCTCTGGAAACAGGCTCATTATTAGTGGCTCTTGGTGGTTGTGATGCACTCGTATTTACAGCTGGGATTGGCGAGCATGCTCCATTGATACGAAAAAAAATCAGTGCTCATTTAAGCTGGTTAGGAATTAAAATTAATGACGCAGCGAACAACAATAATGCACCAATTATTAGTGAAAAAGACAGTACCGTTGTAGTTGGTGTGATACCCACAAATGAAGAGTTGATGATTGCTCAGCATGTAAAATCTCACTTGAAAATTTAAAAGAAAACTGCATCTTGTTCATTTTTGTGCTAAATTAGACCGTTGTAATTAATTATTGAGGTATTAGTATGTTTGTTACTCGGTATGATTTGTTATTTATCGGTGGTTTCTTCATGTTATTCCAACTGTCAGCACACAGTCATGGTTTAATAGAAAAACCAATGTCGCGAGAATATTTCTGTGGTAAAACAACCCAGCCACATCATATCGAACCTGGCAATAAACTCCCTTATGAAGAATGTCGCCCTATTTTGACAAAGGAAGATGGGAGCTACAATCATGATGTCTACCAATTTATGAGTGTATTAAGTCATACTCGCGGTTATTATCAAAATATTACTTTACCCCAACATGTTTGTGGCTTTGACAGTGAAACATTTAAAGGAAAAGCTTCCCCTTGGGATGCTGCGATTGATTGGCCAACCAATAAAGGAATTAATAATCCTCAAGAATTTGTGTGGGATGTTTCTTATGGTCCTCACTTTAGTGACACGGAGCATTTTCGCTATTGGATTACTAAATCTGATTACCAATTTAATAAAAATGAACCCCTCAAATGGAGTGATTTTGAAACAGAACCTTTCTGTGAGTATGCATGGGATGATAAAAATCCGTCTCAAGATAAGAATACCATTTGGGCAGATAAGGCAAATAATAAATTTCATATGACCTGCAATGTTCCAGAACGTACAGGCCATCATGTCATATACGCGGAATGGGGAAGAGATCAGAGCACTAATGAACGATTTCACTCGTGTATTGATGTTGCTAATTAATTGCTATTTGTAAATAAAAAAAGTAAATTTTTTTCTTGCACAACTTAAGTATAAAGCATGTCGATGTGTGCTAGGATTTGGCTAGGGGCTGTTGAACAGCTTCTAGTATAATCATTTGCAAAGGATGCTTCATGTTAGAAAAAAATTCATTATCTTTAATGCCTGAAATTCTTAATTGCCTGGAGATGGGGTTTGGCCATTTACCTCCTTATATGCAAGAGGCAGATATAGAATCGATACGGAGTGTTTTACTGACAGTGGCTGAAAAGATGCGTGATAACTTTCCTTATCCGCACCCGTTATATGCTGGTCAAATGCTTAAGCCGCCACATCCTATCGCGCGTTTAGCGTATACTCTTGCTTTGTGGATAAATCCTAATAATCATGCCATTGATGGGGGGAGAGCCAGTTCCTCCATGGAAAAGCAAGCTGTTGCTCATATTGCACAGATGTTTGGCTGGGAAACACATATAGGTCATCTCTGTAGTGGTGGAACAATGGCAAATTTAGAGGCTCTATGGGTTGCCAGTAAACTTAATCCAGGTAAAAAAATTCTCGCTTCATCACAAGCACATTATACACATCAGCGTCTTTGTTCTGTTTTAGGAATCCCTTTTGAGGCAGTAGCTGTTAATGATAAAGGACAAATGGACTTAGTAGATTTTGAAAATAAATTGAAAGTCGGGGATGTAGGAACAGTAGTTGTTACTTTAGGTACCACTAGCATTGGAGCGCTTGATCCGCTCACTGAAATTTTGCAGCTCAAATCGATTTATTCTTTTCGAATTCATGCTGATTGTGCTTATGGCGGTTATTTTACTCTATGTAGTAATTTACCAGCTTCTACAACAGAGCATTTTAATCATCTGATCGAGGTAGATTCCTTAGTAGTCGATCCTCATAAACACGGATTGCAACCTTATGGATGTGGATGCATTTTATTTAAAGATACCTCAGTAGGGCGGTTTTATAAACATGATTCTCCTTATACTTATTTTAGTTCCTCTGAACTACATCTTGGAGAGATTAGTTTAGAATGCTCAAGACCTGGTGCTTCTGCTGTGGCATTGTGGGCAACACAACAACTTTTACCTTTAATACGAAATGCTCAGTTTGCTATGGATTTGGAAAAATCAATACAGGCAGCATTGATGCTGTATCAAAATCTTGTTGATCATCCTAAATTTTTAGTGGCAATGCCTCCTGAGTTAGATATCGTGGTGTGGGCACCTAAAGCACCAAATGTCAAAGCAATATCAAATCTTAGTCAACAATTTTTTGATTTATCGGCACAATCAGATTTACATTTCGCATTAATCAAGTTACCAAAATCAATATTAAAATCCCACTGGGCACACCTGGAATGGGATGATGAACATGTCACACTTTTACGCTCTTGCTTGATGAAATCGGAACATTTAGATTGGATGGACGAAATTTGGAGCCGAGTAAAGCATGTCATTGCTTTAATGAACGTGTCTTAAAGTTTAGAGTATTTATCTGTAGACTGTTGTATTTTAATTTTTCTGTATTCTGTTCGATCTAATTTAATATGCTGATTCGATTAAAGGATTAAAAATGAAAATAGCGATTATTGAACCAATAGGTGTGACTAGCGATGAAATTCATTCTGAACTATTCAATGAGACGGTTACGGAATGTGACAGTCGGAATTGGTCTGATGAGCAATTAATCAATCATATCAAAGATGCTCATATTGTTGCGCTTACCAATCGTCCCTTGTCCGCTGCAGTGATTCATGCAGCAACAGAATTGAAATTGATTGCTGTTGCATTTGCAGGAATTGATCATATTGATATGGATGTTGTGAATCAGAGACATATTTTAGTGAAAAATGCCGCTGGGTATGCAAATACTGCAGTCGCGGAACTTGTGTTTGGGTTTATGATCTCTTTAGCACGCGATATTCCTGGTAATAACCAGAAAGTGAGACAAAAAGCTACGACCAATACAGGCATTGAATTAAAAAATAAAATATTAGGCATTGTAGGTTTAGGAGCGATTGGGTCAGAAGTCAAAAGACTTGCTGAAGCATTTCAAATGAAAACACTCGCTTATGGTAAAAATTCGCAATTAACCTTAGAAAATTTATTTTCACAATCGGATTTTATAACGCTACATATTCCTCTTGTTAAGGAAACCCGAGGTATGGTTGATTTAAAACTTTTATCTAAAATGAAAAAAACTGCTTATTTAATTAATTGTGCCAGAGGTCCTATTGTAGTAAGTAGTGATCTCAAACACGCCTTAGAACAACAACTAATTGCTGGTGCAGCAATAGATGTATTTGATATGGAACCACCACTACCGACTGATTATACTCTTTTTGAGGCTCCTAATCTGATAGCTACCCCACATATAGGTTTTAATACTCAGGAAGCACTTAGAACAAAAGGGCTATTAACATTAAAAAATATTCAAGAATTTCTCAATATAAATATCAATGACTAATCATTTTAAAGTGGGTTAATTTGTATTCTCTATGTGTCTTATAGATGCAAGCCTGTGATATTTAAACTTGCTACACAGGCTGGGCGTAATTATTTTTCGCCTTGTACTACATAAACAGAAAAAATAAACCAATACTCCCCGGCAAACTTCTCTTGGCATTCTTGCTCATAAACCCTCACTAAAGACTCATTAATAAGGTTTATTTGTTCCTTAGGGACTTGGCCTTGAAAAAAAGCAATACCATTTACAAATTTACGAAAAATATCCAAATTCGGTAAACGAATTTGATGCTTTAGCCGTTCAAGTTTGATGTGTTTAAAGGGAAGTGTGTGTATTTTTTCTTCTAAGTTTTGAAAGTGGCCATACTCTACGGGCGCTTTAAATTCATTGAGGCAAGAAAATTGGTGAGACTCTTTTACTTGATAATAGCTGAGAATAAAGGGATCATCGCCAGAAGGGAAAAGGGCGAATACTTTTCCATTTGTCTTTAAGGCTCTATGAATATTGAGAAATGCTTTATCTATGGCGAATGCACACCATTGTAAGCACCAAAAGGAGACAACATAGTCAAATTCATTGATAAAGGGCAAGGTTAATGCATCGGCATGTTGCAGTTTAGCATTTGGATAATCAGCTAACTCTTCTTTTGCTAATGCCAACATATTTTCTGAGGCATCTACGCCTAAAAAATGGTTTTGAGGAAATTTATTCAGAATTTTTCGACTAAATGATCCATTGCCACATCCAATATCTAAGACGTAATCCGTTGGTTTTATGTCCAAATATTTTAAATAGTTACTCGCAATGTTTGCTTGAATATAGGAGCCAATTGCATAATCATGAGCTGGCCACTCTTGTGTTGGCATTTGATATCCTTTTTTGCTGGCTTATAAGCATTAATAAACGATGCACTATCTTTAAAGAAAAAGCAAATTTCAGCGAGCAGCTTTAAATTCTTTTAGGAATTAGTGCACCTGTTAAGCTGACCATTATTGCAAGTACACCAGCTGCCGCCGCCACAACTTAAACAATGAGACTTATCAATATTGCAATAGTCGCCACCAGTAGAGTTTCCTCCATCCCAACTGCAAAAACCTACCTCCGAACCCTGATGTTCTTTACAATAAGAACTTTGTTGTGGTTCTGAAGTGCACTGAGATGAAGCGGCTGAAGGAGCATTTACATTATCCTGACGCGTATAACCATCTCTTTGGCAGGCAGGTAGTGGCCCAGAAACAGCTAAATCTTTAACGTGATCAGTCCAAGAGGCAGTTGGTTTCGCACAATCCATCATACGCGTCATAGCACAAGCAATCGAGTATTTATCTCCTAGGTTGCAGGGTTTAAAAAGCAATAACTCATAATTAGGTGGATCATCTTTACGTTTAAATCCTGTGAGTTGAGTGAGTTCATCAGGACATTTTACTCGTTCTGGTACATATTTAAATTTATAATTTAAACCATTCTCGCCTCTGTATTTATTATCAAAGCCATATTTACATAACATTTGTAGGTTATTAGTTTGACCATTACTACTTACTACCATGGGATATTCTGGCAAATTACTGCAATCAACTTCGTTTTGAATGCCACCATATACGAGCCCCCATTGAGACTTACTGCCGGAATACATGCTAATCTTGGGATCTCCTACGCATGCATTGAATGCGCCCATGCCGCCAGCCCCCATTTGTAAATCAAATTGATTGGGATTGTTCATGTCATATCCTGTATTTACTACTTGGGCTATGATATCTTTTTGATCATCTTTAAATACTAGCCGAAAACAACTCCCTAAATGCTTATCGGTGCCAACTTGATCGCCTTCTCCCATAAATGTGCCAACACCAAAATGTACATCTTGTCCAGTCTTATTTTTGAAGTTTTGCTCTGCTTGTTCCATTTGTGTGCTGCCTAAAGTCCAATCCATGCAAGCATAAGCACAGGAGTTATTTTCAGGTTCAGCAGAAGAAGCATTTTGTGAAAAAAAGGATAAAACCGTCAGGAGACCAAGCCCGATTTTAAATTTGCTAGGCAAAATTATTGAAGCTATTTTCATTTAGCTCTCCTTGGATAATGAAAATTGCGTTATTTATGAAAGTATAGAATAGTTTTAAGTGCTTAAATTGCTTAGAAATCATCGCAATCTTAGGTAAATCATAACCACTTCATAAACGATACAGGCTTGTGGAGACTGGATAGAGCATTTAATTGGAATCAGTAGAAAAATATTGTATCTTATCTATAAAGCATCATGTAATTCATGATTTTATAAACTTTCTCAATGAATGTGATCATGGACAAACAGTGTTGGTTCAAATGGATAACTGAACTGCAAGGACTTTGCCAAGCGGGCTTAACCTATTCGAAGAATAGCTACGATATCGAACGGTTTCAGCGAATTGAACAAATTGTGGCACAAATGGCTGCTTACTGTTCCTCACAATCGGTAGAGGTTATCCACGGACATTTTCAAGTAGAAAAAGGCTATCCGACTCCCAAAATAGATGTTCGCGCAGTCATTCTCCAGAATGAAAAAATATTATTAGTCAAAGAAAGATCAGACGGGCTTTGGTCTTTGCCGGGTGGTTGGATCGATGTATCTGAGTCACCTTCAGAGGCCATTATCCGTGAAGTCCGCGAAGAAGCGGGTTATGATGTCAAAATCATAAAATTACTGGCTGTGTGGGATAAATTAAAGCACGATCATCCGCCACAATGGCCGCATAGTTATAAATTAATTTTTTACGCCCAAATTCTATCCGAAAACTTTGAGCCTAACATAGAAATCCTTGATTTGGATTATTTTCCTCTCCATCAACTTCCTGAGCTATCCACCCATAGGGTCACACAAAAGCAATTAGAGCGTTTGTATCAACTCATTATCAATCCTACTGACACGCAATATGATTAGGCACCGTACAGCCTATTATTATGTAAAACCTAATAGAATAATTCAAAGTAGAGTTTATAAATTTAGCAAGCGCAGAAATAGACTTTGATTATGCTTTTATATTTAGATCTTCGTAATAATGATTTATCAGAATTGCCTACGTCATTATTGCAACTAAAATATTTAGAAAAAATTGATTTACGTTGTAACCATAAACTTATGTCTATTGTTCATCAATTCAAAATATTGGTAAAAGCGAAATAGAATTTATTATTTGCAAATCAATTTTCTAAATTAGGTCTTATAAGAGGAAGTTCATATCCCCTAGCTTGAAATAAGTCTAGGGGACCAAGTATTTGCGAAAAAAATTCTGAATAGTTTCTAGAACCTTAATAAATTTTTTGACGAGGAATCTAAATGCGAATTTCTTTGAGGATTATTTCCTAAAAAACCAATTCTATTCATGGTTTGTACATCTCTAAAACTAACAACTGTATCGTCTATAGGCTTTCCAAGTTGTTGGGATTCTATTTCTTCATAGATTTTTTGATCTTTATTTCTTAAATCTGATTTACCTAAATGATATTGTTTTTCCCATTCTTCTTTGTTTACAACCATATCTTCAATAAAAGCACGTTTCAAATTTTTATGCAAAGCAGGTTTTAAAGAAGGTACATAAAATAAATCACCAAAGGCTTCCGCATACGATGATCGGTATTCAGGATCAAAAACTGTATCAATATCAGGGGGGTATGAATGAATTAACTCACCATCCACCAAAATTTCATCGACAGGACGACTTTGAAAGTTTTGGGGATGGTTCTTTGCTATCCATGCCAGCCGCATTCTGGCTTTAGCAACATTCTCTGACATTGCTATTTCGCGCATTGCATGATATACATCGTGAATGGCACCAGCAAAGGCTGTTTCTGATGGATGGCCGTCAATTTTCGTTCTAAATCCGCCCCAATCATTTTGATACCTATTTGCTATGCTTTTTTCTGGCATATACATAGCCATAGCGATTTTTCCAAAAGATTTTAAGTCAGCGTAATGTTCAGGGTCAACATAACCATAAGTGGGAATTAATTCTACGGGATTTCTACCTAAGGTCTTTGCTTTTGCATTGATGGCTGCCTGAAACATGCTAAAGCTTGGCACAAGCATTATTTTTTCTGTTACTAATCCATCTTGGGAATCAACAAGCCAATCCAATACACGCATGCATTTTAATACTTTTTGTATATTGGCAATAATACTAGACCAACACCCTTCTTCCGGAGTGACCAGAATATGAAAAAATTGCTCTGTAGAAGGAGCTTTGGCCATTTCTTCGCAAAAATGACTCCATTCGGAGTTATTAAAATTGAAAAAACGTTGCATTAATGGTTTTCGCATTCGCCATGGCATATCAGATACTGACATACCACTTTTGGGTAGAATCATCGCGTTGTAAATAAGTCTTTTAACCGAAGTAGGTATCCCTTGTAGATTCGCTAAGGAAAACAGATTAAACGTTGTTGTGAGTTCATCATTATCATTCACATATTTATGAATAAAATATATCATGGGATTTACATATAAAGTACGAATTGCTGAATCAAGAATATGGAGTGTTGCTAATTGATTTACCGATATTTTCCCCTCTCTTAAATTTCTTAGTGCTGCCAAAAATAAAATTCGTGACTCCTTAATGTTTAAACCCACCAGTTCATCTTGTGAAAGCTCTTTGCAGAGTAATTGAGCTCGTTCAATAACCACATCACTATCCAATTCAGTAATAATATATTCGCGTTCTTCTGCTGGAAGAGAAAGCATTAATTCATAATAAGGAATTATGTATAGCTTATCTACGGTTGAAATGTTTTGAAGGGGCTTTTCCTGTTTTTTCTGTAGATCAGCTTCTATTTCTTTTCTCATTAAATACCCCCAGTGTTTCAATCAATAAATTTTATACTTCGTCATTATAAGCATTTTTTATATCAAGGATAACTGTTGAAATTTACTAGGTAAGTAAAACGTGTATTTGAAAATGATCTTGCCCTGAAAAAACGGAAATCTGACTAAGTGGCTTTCATCAAAAGATGAAATTCATTCAACATTGCGCTTATGGTTTTAGAAATTTTGAAAACTCCAGATTAAGGGTTAAAGTTTTGTGTTCTTGATTAATGCCCGTAAATGGGAAAGAGCCGCGATATATAGCACGCGTAGCCTGGTTGCTCGCAACCAGGATTTCACCTGATGTTCGATCCTTTAATGCCAGCGTAAAAAAATACGTACCGCCCCGAGTTTTTATTATTACAAAAGCGGCCCCTTTGATAAATCCTGGTTGCGAGCAACCAGGCTACGCTTGCTGGGTATTGATGAACATTTTTTTAGTCGAAAACAAGGATTTGCCACAACGATTTGTGACCTTAAGAAACATAAAATTTTTGATATTGTTAAAGGAAGAAGTGAGACAGACCTTTCGAGTTATCTTGCTTCTTTGGTAAGAAAGGAACGCGTTAAAGTGTGTATGGACTTAAGTAGTACGTACCGTTCCATTGTTAAAAAACATTTTCCCAATGCCAAAATAGTGGCTGACCGCTTTCATGTCATTCGCTTACTTCAACATCAATGTATGATGACCTACCGCGAATTATCGGGCCAAATAAAAAATAACAGAGGCATCTTGGCTTTACTGCGTACACGCCCTGATAGATTATCACCCCAACGAATGCTTAAACGTGATGCCTTTCTCGAAGATAACCCAGCAATAAATGCTATATATCAATTTCAGCAACAACTTCATTCATTGCTCCTACATAAATCCATGAATAAAGATTGGTGTAAAAAAATGATTCCTCTATTTTTAGATAAGCTTGATGAGTTAAAAAATAGTCCGTTTAAAGCCCTGGCAGCTCTTGGAAAGACTTTCTGTCAATGGAAGGAAGAGATAGTGCGTATGTGGCGTTTCAGAAAGTCTAATGGGATTACTGAAGGCTTTCATAGAAAGATGAAGTTGATTCAAAGAAGAGCTTATGGCTTTCGTAACTTTGAAAATTACAGAACTCGTGTTAGGGTGCTGTGCTGTTAAATGTGAGTGCCCCCGTAAATGGGAAAGAGCCTTAAATAGTGAGTGCCCCCGTAATTGGGAAAGAGCCGAAAGAGCCGCGATGCCTTCGGAATAGAGCCTTTGGTAATGGTGGCTATGGGTGGACTCGAACCACCGACCTCAGCATTATGAGTGCCGCGCTCTAACCGGCTGAGCTACATAGCCACAAGACGCGTGATTTTGTCGTTTTAATGAGAGTATGTCAAGTCTATTAAGGGATTTTTTTATATTTTTATTTAATATGAGTTTAAATTCAGGAAATAATGGTAATTTTTGATTGGAGTGGGTTAATTTTTAACCGGGAAAAGATGCTATTTAAAATGGATTGAGTTATATTTTTTATCGTAGGTATTGTGAATAAAAGCAATTTGAGCCTGGGTATGGTTTTACCCAGGCTATGAAAAAAACTAAATAATCAATAAATACATTGCGCCAGGTCCACGTAGTATTTGAACCAATAGCTCTTGCTTTTTCTGCAGCGCGATTTGTTGCAGAGACTTCACGTCTTTTACAGGAGCTTTATTTGCAGAAATAATAATATCTCCGGGTCTTAGACCAGCGCGCCATCCTGCACTTGTTTCTGAGGCCCCAACAACTTGTACCCCTATTACATTACCATGAGGTGGAGTTTCTTGCTCAAAATTTCTTAATGCTAATCCATAGAGGAAAGGATTTTCAGACTGAAGTTTTTGCTCATGAGATTTGATGTCAGTTACAACAGCATCAAGGGTAATAGGTTTACCATCACGTTGAACAATCATTTTAACATTTGAGCCCACACGTAAGAGGCTGATTGTTGTTTTTACTTGGGTTGCTTGGGTGATTTTAGTATTGTTAATTTGAGTAATTATATCACCTGACTTTAAACCAGCTCGTTCAGCAGGAGAGTTTGGATTAACCTGTGATACTAATGCCCCTTGAAAATCTTCAGAATAGCCTAAGGAGTGGGCAAGTTCAGGGGTTAAATGTTGAACATATATACCCATTAATCCTCGGTGAATAGAGCCAAATTTGATTATTTGTTGTGCTACATCTTTAGCCATATTAATAGGGATGGCAAATCCTATACCTACATTCCCACCATAGGGTGAAAGAATCGCTGTGTTAATTCCTATTAATTCTCCTTTGGTATTTACTAAAGCACCACCAGAATTACCTGGGTTAATTGCTGCATCAGTTTGAATAAAGTTTTCTACACCTTCAATATTTAAATCACTGCGTTTTAAAGCGCTGACAATACCAAAAGTTGCTGACTGGCTATTACCAAAACTATTTAGGCCAAAAGGATTACCGATAGCAACTACAAAATCACCCACTTGCAATTGATCTGAATCACCTATAGGTAACGATTTTAGATTTGTAGCATTGATTTTTAATACCGCTAAATCAGTTTCACTATCACTACCAATCAATTTTGCCTTCAATCGTCGGCCATCTTCTAAGGTTATGGTGATAAGGGTAGCATTACGAATGACATGATCATTGGTAATAATAATTCCATTTTGGGCATTTAAAATAACACCAGAGCCAATGCTTTCAAATTTACGTCCTTTTTCTGGAGCTGCTTGATGAGGGCGTCGGGTATTCAGTGCTTCATCATCATTTCTAGAAGAGGCTCCAGGAGGTGTTGCATCAGCAGGCAAATAACCTTGTACTGCAACATTAACAATAGCCGGCATTATATTTTTTAAAACCGGAGCAAGACTCGGAATCGGTGAGGCTTCATCAGCCGCATATGTAGCAGAAGCGGTTAGAAGAAGCAGGGTACTTATAAATAATTTGATACGTTTTATCATATTTTAGTCCTGAGGTTGATCATTAAACCAGATTAAGGTAGCTATTCTACCTGTTTGTGAGGTTCTTCGGTAGGAATAGAACTCATTTTTTAACTCAAAAGTACATAATTCTGACTGATAAACACCTTTAATTCCTTTAGAATGTAAGACAATTTCAGCGATTAAAGATAAATTAGCGAGCCATTTTTCCTTTACAGGCTTGAACGCTTGTTTACTGAAAGGATAAGTGGTAATGAATTTTTGATAGACTTCCTCACCTACTTCATAACATTGGTGGCAAATGGATGGGCCAATCCAGGCTAGTAGTTCCGATGCTAGACTGTTCATTTTATCCAGTGTATTTTCAATAATACCATGAGCCAATCCTTTCCATCCAGCATGAATTGCTGCAATCTCAGTGCCTTGTACGTTACATAGCATAATAGGTAAGCAATCCGCAGTAAGAATTACTAAGGGATGATTCTTCGAACGAGTTATTGAGGCATCTGCATTTCTATTTGAATCTTCTTCGATTATGACACAATGGGTGCTATGTGTTTGCTTTAACCATTGAGGTTCGCCAGGTAGCTGCAATAGTTCAATCAGTTGCTGCCTATTTTGCATCACTTGAAGGTCATTATCACCAATACCTAAGCCCATATTATTGCTTTCATAAGGTGCTTGGCTAAACCCTGAAAGTCGCGTAGTACTCAAGGCTGTAATATTTTCTGGGGCAAGCCAATTCGCTAATTTAGTCTTCATAATGCTCGTCCAATGTGTTTAGAAGGAGCTTAAAATCATCAGGCATAGGAGCCATAAGCGTCAACTCTTTTTCTGTTTTTGGATGATAAAATGAGAGAGTGCGTGCGTGTAGTGCTTGTCTTTTAAAGTTTTGAAATAGGGTGCGTAAGTGCTCGGATGCGTGCGTTGGAAATCGCATACGTGTTCCATAAAGCGGATCACCAACTACCGGATGGTGGATATATGCTAGATGAACCCTGATTTGGTGTGTTCGTCCAGTCATGAGGTTGACATCCAATAAAGTAAAATCATGATACTGCTTTTTTACTGAATAATGAGTTATGGCTTGTTTTCCATGTTCTTGTACAGCCATTTTTAGTCGATTTCTAGGATGTCGTCCAAACCCTGTATCAATAGTGCCGCCAGAAATAATGTGGCCTTGCACTAAAGTAATGTAATGACGTTTAATTTCACGGGCTTGCATTTGGCGTATCAAAGAAGTATGTGCGGGTAAGGTTTTAGCTACGATTAAAAGACCGGTTGTGTCTTTATCGAGTCGATGGACAATTCCTGCTCGAGGTAAATGAGTGAGTGAGGGGGCATGATGTAATAAGGCATTAACCAATGTATGTTCTTTATTTCCAGCACCAGGATGAACAACCATATGTGCTGGTTTGTTGAGCACTAAAACATCTTCATCTTCATAGATAATATTTAAAGGAATTTCTTCTGGAACACAATGCTCTAAATGAACATCTGTTTTATTAAAATCAACATTAATCTCGATTAGGTCACCATCCTCAACTTTGTCTTTGGGTTTACACGATTGGTGATTAAGCGTTATTGTGCCACTTTTAATCCAGCTACTGATTTGTGAGCGCGAATAGTCAGGGAGTAGATGCGCGAGTACACTATCTATGCGTTGATTATGGTACTCGCGAGGAATGGTCAATTGTTTTTGAATATGTTCTATCATTAAATCGTTTCGGTCTCAGCGGCAATGAGACGTCCTCGTAATGAGTTTGGTAATGCATCACTGATTTGAGTGTCAACGAATTGCCCAATCAAATGTGCTGGGCCCTCAAAATTGACTACTCGATTGCACTCAGTACGTCCAGAAAGTTGTTGTGAATCTTTTTTAGAATGACCAGTAACTAATATTTTCTGTATGGTTCCAACCATAGACTGGCCATAACGAGAGGCTTGTAATAAGAGCCTATTTTGTAAAATCTGAAGTCTTTGTTTTTTAACTTCCAAGGGTGTGTCATCGGGCAAATTAGCAGCTGGGGTACCGGGTCTTGGGCTATAAATAAAGCTAAATGAAGTATCAAAACCTATTTCGTAGACTAAATCCATAGTATCTTGAAAATCTTTATCGGTTTCCCCTGGAAAACCAACAATAATATCTGTAGATAAACGAATATCCGGTCGTACTTTTCGTAATTTTCTAATTTTAGATTTGAATTCTAAAGCGGTATATCCTCGCTTCATTAAACCTAAGATACGGTCTGAACCACTTTGTACCGGTAAATGCAGATGATTGGCCAACTCGGGTACTTCTGCATACGCATTAATTAGATTGTCGGAAAACGCCAAAGGGTGGGATGTTGTAAAACGGATTCTACCTATCCCCTCCAGGGCAGCAAGATAATGAATTAAAAGTGCTAAGTCAGCAATATCGCCGTTTTCCATTGGACCGCGATAATCGTTAACATTTTGGCCCAATAAATTAATTTCTCTAACTCCTTGCATGGCTAATTGATAACATTCTGCAAGTACATCATCAAAAGGGCGGCTAATTTCAGTGCCACGAGTATAAGGAACGACACAGAAGCTGCAATATTTGCTGCAACCTTCCATGATGGAAACAAAAGCAGTGGGTCCTTCAGCTCTAGGTGCAGGCAGATGATCAAATTTTTCGATTTCTGGGAAGCTAATATCAACAACTGGTTTTTTCTTTTCCATTCGCTCGTTAAGTAGCTCAGGAAGTCGATGTAATGTTTGAGGACCAAAAACAAGATCAACAAAAGGTGCTCTTTTAATGATAGCCTCACCTTCTTGACTTGCTACACAACCACCCACTCCAATCACCACATGAGGGTTTTTCGCTTTATATTCACGCCATTGCCCTAATTGAGAAAAAACTTTTTCTTGAGCTTTTTCGCGAATGGAACACGTGTTCAGTAAAATCACATCTGCATCTTCAACCTGATCTGTTTTGACCAAGCCATGTGATTGCAACAAAACTTCTGCCATTTTAGATGAGTCATATTCATTCATCTGACAGCCGTTAGTTTTGATATATAGTTTTTTTGCCATATTTAAATCTACTTTCAAAATGTATTCCAGGTGCAAAGAGTAGAACCAGATTTCTCTATTCTCAAGAGAGAACACTCTATTGCATCTAGGTTACTTTATATAATCTCAGGGAGCCTCGTATTATTTCATTACTGTGCACTTTGGCAATAAGTTTCTTTGATTTTTGGTAAAATAATTAAAGCAATGAGCATTCCTAGTGGAAGAATAGCAAGGCCAGTGTGATATGCTTCCAGGGGATAAACTCTGACATTACCATTGATTTCTCCTTCCCACATTTTATCAAGAATATAACCAATAAGGGGCTGTGCTAGCGCTATTCCTATCATATTCATCATATTCATGAAACTTAAACCCGTAGCAACATATTTTTTATTGCATAATTCTTTAGCAACGGTAAATGCAGGTAAAAATCCTGCAGAAAAAATACCAAATGCGAATAATAAAAGCTCCATATATATTGCTGTATTCATTGGGACAAAAATAAAGAGTAAAGAACAAATTAGAGCGCCGATACATCCTATATACATGGGGGGTTTACGCAAACCGATGCGGTTAGAAAATACTCCCCATAAGGGACTGGCAATTGCCCAACCAACAAAGACTAGAGAAATATAATTTGCTGCTGTCGTTTTGGTAATCATCATTTTGTTCATTAAGAAAGGAACACCCCATAGCCCACAAAAAACAGGAGTTGCCATGTACATTAGACCACCATAGCAGGCGACTAACCAGAGTTGTTTATTCTTTATTAATGCGAGTAAACTTGGTATTAGTTGTTCTTCTTCAATGGGATGAGAAGCAGTAACTTCATGATTTTTAGGGGTATCTTTGGCAATAAAAATGAGTAAAACGGCAAGTACAAGTCCTGTACTTCCCATGATCAGCATACTGTGACGCCAACCAAAATTGTCAATTAATAATGCTAAAGGAGCCTCTCCACCAATTGCTCCCAGCATTCCTAAAGTTACCATAAGGCCAGTTAACAAAGCAAAACGTTGAGCCGGAAACCAATTGGCAGCAAGTTTCATTGTTCCAACAGCTGCGAAAGCAGAACCAAAACCTATCATTAAGCGTGCAACACAAGCCATAAAAAAGCTATCAGTCATACCAAAAGCAATAGTACTCAAGGCACAAACTAGAGTGGCTAATGTTAACAGCCGATGTGGGCCGAAATAATCCATTAATACACCGCCTGGCAATTGCATGGCTGCATAAGAATAAAAATAGATGCCTGATAAAATTCCTAAAGTTTGGCTGGTAACTGAGAAGTCTCTCATCAACTCGTGACTCATAACACTTGGAGATACTTGTAAGAGACACTCATAAAAATAAAATAAACAACCTAAGCCCCATACCATCCAAGGCATAATTGATTGTATTCCGAAATTTGCTATTGAGTCAGGCTGTGTATTGTAATGTGCCATTCTTTTATCATTCTCCAGGTGTAAACACTATTGATTTTGACGAAAACGTGGGAGTAGTTCCATGCTGTAGATTAATCGATTAAACTTTATGATGTCCAGTTATGCAGTTTTTTCGATCATAAATGTTAACAAACAACCTTATCATACTAATGTATAAAATTCACCTTTTAAAATATTAACAGCTTGTTTATTATTTGTCTATTGCTCATTAGGGTCGTTTGGCTCATCAATAACAACTCGAGTTCCCTTCATACCTCCTCCAGGTAAATCTATAAATTCTTCGTTAAGCCACCGCGCATCTTCAATAAACATTCTGACACAACCATGACTTGCCCTATAGCCAGGCAATTCATAACTGCCATGAAGCGCATAACCCCTATAAAAATGCATACAATATGGCATTAAAGCGCCACCATCGTTGCCGTTAGATCGCCTTGGAAATACAGTTGAAACACAATCTATATCTTGTTTACGAATAATTCGAAATGAGCCTGTAGGTGTAGTACATCCACCAAGAACACCAGGACATTTTCCTATTCCTGACGAAATTGGCCCCCACCAGAGTAACTCTCCATCTTGGTCGTAGGCTGCCCATGCTAGCTTTTTCTGACTTACGTAAATTGTTTTTTCACCGTTGGGTTCTATGTATCTGGGAAATGGAGATACATCATAAATCGTTAAGCGATCGATATTTTTGGGTACAGCAATAGTTAATCCGGGACGCAAAGCAATATTCATACGATTAATTCGCTTCACCATATCTCGTTCTTCTTCATTTGGGAAAAGTTTATCCCAACTCTCACCACTTTTAATTTTCATACAAAAATAATCGGGTGAATTGCATAATGTTTCACCATATCGATTATGAGCGAGAACAAGTTGACTAGAAACTAAGAAACAGATGAAGGTTATTATTGATATTATAAGTTTCATACATGAATCTCAATTTAGGTACTATATTTTCTTTAGCGGCATTTTAAATAATAACTTTAAGTATATTGAAATGAAACAATAATTAGGCTTTAGAACATCGATAAGTGCGTCAATGCTGCCTTTTTAAATATTAGAAGATATTATCACATGAACAATATGTGGATTTAAGAATATTTTTTTCTGTGTATAATAATGAAATTTTTTAAATTAGGTTCCAATTATGAGTTGGTTTAAAAAACTATTACCTTCAAGAATTAATACAGAGACTTCTCAAAAAAAAGGAGTTCCTGAAGGTTTATGGCTGAAATGTTCTGGCTGTAATGAGGTTCTTTATAGTATTGAGTTAGAAAAAAATTTAATGGTTTGTCCATCCTGTAATTTTCATCACCGGATATCTGCCAGAACCCGAATTAAGCAATTTCTTGATGAGGGAGGGCAAGAGGAAATTGCTGCCTCTTTAGAACCTCATGACAGATTAAAATTTAGAGACTCCAAAAAGTACAAAGATAGGATTTCCCAGGCCCAAAAAGCAACTGGTGAAAAAGAAGCGTTAGTTATTGTAAAAGGAACTTTATTACAACAGCCTGTAGTAGTTGGGTCTTTTGAATTCAACTTTATGGGTGGATCCATGGGGGCAACTGTAGGTGAGAAATTTGTTCGTGCGGTTCAGGTAGCAACTAAAGAACAAAGACCCTATATTTGTTTTACCGCAAGCGGGGGCGCGCGCATGCAGGAGGGACTTTTTTCCCTAATGCAAATGGCGAAAACTTCAGCTGCTTTAGCGAAATTTGCAGAAACAGGATTGCCCTTTATTGTGGTGCTCACTGATCCCACTATGGGCGGGGTGTCTGCGAGTTTTGCAAGCCTTGGTGATGTAATTGTTGCTGAACCTAATGCTTTAATTGGTTTCGCTGGTCCCAGAGTTATTGAGCAAACAGTAAGGCAGATTTTGCCAGAAGGGTTTCAACGTAGTGAATTTTTATTAGAGCACGGTCACATTGACATGATTCTGGAGCGAAAACATATTCGTCCTGTTGTCGCAGAACTGGTTTCCAAATTAACGCGTCAAGCCGCAGGGGTTTAGTTGCCAAAACATCATGATATTAATGAATGGTTACGTGATTTAGAGACCAGAAATACTCAAGAGATACAACTGGGTTTAATTCGCATCAAAGATGTTGCACAAATATTGCATTTGCAACTTCCTGGATGTCGAGTGATTTCTGTTGCTGGTACGAATGGTAAAGGTTCGACTGTAACGGCTCTTGAAACAATTTATCATTCTGCTGGATATAAAGTAGGTTCTTATACTTCGCCTCATCTAATTCAGTTTAATGAACGTATTAAAGTCAATTTAACTCCAATTTCGGATGATGACTTATGTCAGGCATTCAGTATCATTGAAGAAGCTCGAGGG
This sequence comes from Legionella cincinnatiensis, assembly GCF_900452415.1. Classification (NCBI taxonomy): domain Bacteria; kingdom Pseudomonadati; phylum Pseudomonadota; class Gammaproteobacteria; order Legionellales; family Legionellaceae; genus Legionella; species Legionella cincinnatiensis. Next base: position 1,341,661 of record NZ_UGNX01000001.1, read on the forward strand.
GAAGTCCTCCTGACCTATTTTGAAATGACTACTTTAGCAGCTCTGTGGTATTTCAAAAAAATGAAATTAGATATCATTATTTTGGAAGTGGGATTAGGTGGACGTTTAGATGCCACTAACATAGTTGATGCTGATTTATCCATTATTACAACAATTGATTATGACCATCAGGATTATTTAGGCGACACACTTGATGCAATTGGTTATGAAAAAGCTGGAATTCTTCGTTCAGGTAAACCATTCATTTATGCAGACAATGATCCTCCTGCTTCTATAACTAAGAGAGCGGCACAACTAGCTTCTCCTGCATATCTTTATGATCACGATTTCTCAATTCAGGAAAAGGATTCCACCTGGAGTATTCATTATGGCGAAAAGACGGGACTTTTTTCAATTTATGAATTACCTAAACCTTCGATACAACTCAAATCGGCTGCGGCTGCAATTACTGCCTGTTTTTTATTGGGGGAGTATTTACCTATAGCTCATACTCATTTGCAATTCGCGATGCAGCGCATTTTTATCCCAGGACGTTTACAGTTGCATCGAGGTGCTGTGGATGTCTTATATGATGTGTCTCATAATCCTCAATCGGTAAAATTACTTGCTGAAACGTTGCAAAAAATGAAAAAGACGAAGGTACATGCTGTTTTTTCTGCATTAAAAGATAAGGATATTCTTAACCTAATTATGCCTTTAAAGGATTGCATCGATTATTGGTATCCTGCACAATTAGACAATAAACGAGCTGCTGATGCTGATTTACTAATTACAATTTTAAGAGATGCAGCAATTTCTGTGGAGTTTTGCTATACTAATCCTCTGATTGCTTTTGAAGCTGCATTAAAACAATCTAGACTTGGCGACTTAATTGTTGTTTATGGGTCTTTTTTTACAGTGAGTCATGTTATGGCTAATAGGAGATTCAATGAAATTAGTAATTGATGAAAAGCTAAAACATCGTTTGGTTGGCTTGGCTGTTGTTTTATCATTGGGTGCTATTTTCCTTCCTTCCATGATGAAAAAATCAGGCCAGCGCTTTGAAAATAATTTTAGTGTCAATGTGCAGTTACCTCCTAAACCAACAGCTCCTAATGTGGTTATGTCTGATGAAAAAGAGATGTTTGAGACTATAAAAGTAGCTAAAGTAGAAATTCCTCCTGTTCTAGACCAAAAGGGATCTGATCTCGATAAAGAAGATTTTATTCAATCTGTTCAAGCGGTTGATGATGCAGCAATTCATATAGCTAAGTCAGCGCCTACAGCAAATCACGAGGTGGCTACAAAACCTATTGAGATTGCATTAAATAATGCCGCAAAAAATGCGGCTGAGAAGCAAATAAATGAAGTGGCAGCAAAACCAGCGAAACTGGTCAAACCTGTAAAGATACAGGCACAAGCGGCAGCAAAAAAAGTGGTTACTGAGCCAGTTGTTGCTAAAGCAAATGGGACTCATCCTGGACGTCAAAAAAGTATTTATGCCGTTCAACTAGCATCTTTTGCACAGCTTTCTAATGCTCAAGCTTTGGTAAGCAGATTACAGAGCCAAGGATATAAGGCAAACTACCTGAAAACAAATGGAAAGCGGGGCGTTATTTATAAAGTTTATGTAGGGCACTCACCTGTTAAAAGTGATGTGATAAAAGTAAGAACTCAATTAGCAAGTGCTATGCAGTTGAATGGTTTAGTGGTCAATACTGGAGTTAGCTGACGATGCAATTTCAATGGGTTGATATAATTTTTATAATAATAATTGGGTTATCCTCTATTACTGGTTTGCTAAGAGGGTTTGTTAAAGAGTTTATTGCAATAGGAGTATGGATCTTAGCCGTGTGGGCCGGTTATAACTATTCAGGCAGCGTTAGCCCTTATATCCAACCTTACATACAAAATGCCTCAATCCTTTCAATAGTAAGCTTTATGGTTGTTGTACTAGGTGTTTTAATCACAGGTGGTATCGCGAATTTTATCATCGGCCTTTTTTTAAAAGGCAGTGGTTTAGGTGCTATGGATAAAGTTTTAGGCGGTATTTTCGGTTTTGGCCGAGGAGTGTTTATTCTCTCACTTATCTTTGCGATACTGAGCATGACGTCTTTGCCTTATCAGCAATATGTTCAAGGCTCTAGGGTGTATAATCAGCTAACACCCGTGATTAACTGGGTTTCTGGATACTTGCCAGGGCTTCTTAATCAAGCGAAACAAATGGCTGCAAACAATAAGTCCTTTAATCTTATTGATATAACCCCTGATGTTTAATGTATTCATAGACTGAATAAGGGAGCTTATTTTTAACGTTGACTCCCTTTTTTATCTCTTTTCGAAGTGACGTAGAAGAAATTTCAAAATTCCCTGCATCAAATAAAAAGACACTCCCAGATTGAGTGTTCAAAAGTTCTTGTTTATTTTCATTTTGATATTTCTTTAAAAATTGTTGCATGATTTCTGGAATAGGTTGTGTGGTGAATTCAGAGCGGTTGATTACCATGAGATGGGCAAGGGTAATTATTTTTTGCCACTGATGCCATTGATATAAGGAAAGAAAAGCATCATAACCAATAATTAAAGTAATCGATGCCTCAGGAAACTCGGCTCTAAAGCTTTCGAGAGTTTCAACCATATAAGATGGCGTAGTACGCTCTATTTCACGCAAATCCAATTTGAAATTTTGCTTATAACGCTTTATTGCACGTAGAATCATTTCTATTCGTTGTTTGCTATTAGCAACAGTAGCGGGTTTTATTGTTGGTGTTTTACAAGGAAGAAAAATATAAGAATCAAAGTTGAAATGCTTTTGTATGGTTAAACTGGTGTGCAAATGCCCATTATGGATGGGATCAAATGCGCCCCCGAAAATAGCTATGCTGTACATAAATCACCTATTATGAGTCCTAGACACAATGAAAGAGCAATATTTTCCAAAGTATTCCATACTTGCTTATTTATATTTGATTTAATACGTTCATCAATGGAGTAACAGCAGCTATGTAATTTTATTAATGTTTCTTTATTAAATCGTTTACAACATGCTTGATAAAGATTAATACGTTGTGGCCATATTTTTAATTGATCACTAGCGCTCTTAATATCAATTTTATGCTCCAGGAAATGATAAAGTTGCATGATTATTCTGATTTCTTGGCTAAGTACCCATAACACCAAAGTAGCTTCAGTTTTATTATTTGCAGCATGACGTAAAATTTGAATTGCTTTATCACTTTGGCCAAGTAGGCATGCATGAACTAATTCAAAAAGATCGTGTTCGCATTGATCTGATAAATGTTCTTGCACTTGTTGGACATCAATTTTGTGATTACCATTATTAGAAAGCGCTATTTTTTCAATGACTTGAGCGCAAGCCAGCATATTTCCTTGGGTGTAATGGTGAATTAAATCAGGAACCTGTGGATCAAATTGGATAGAGTTTTTCTTTAATTGCATGACTATCCAATTTTTCATAGCCTCGGCATTAAGCGGGTAAGCAACAGTAAGTACGGCATGTTCTTGGGAGGAAAGCCATTGTAATTGTTTTAGAGGTAAATTAGGTGCTCTTATGATAATAAAGCAGCGTGAGTTAATAGAATTAAGGTATTCTACTAGAATTTTCTTTCCTAGCGCATCTATTGTTTTTTTATCAAAAAAGACATTTAAAAGTACAATATCTGAAAACAAAGAGTAACTGTTTGCCTCTTCTTTAACACTATTCCAATCTTCAGTAGACTGGATGGAGATGATTTTTTCATCATAATGATGATTTTTTTTGATGGCAGATTTTATTGTAGCTAGAGAATCCTCTAATAGATAGTTGTCTTGCCCAATAAGCATGTAGAGTGGTGCAATTTTTTTTTGGACTTGTTGAGCGAGCATTTGTTGTTTGATTTGCATAGGAACAGGTCACCCTTTGTCTTTGTAGCCGTAAACGTCACGCCCCATGCACCGAAAAGCTGCATTTGGCAAATCTTGCGCGAAAATAACACTTCAAAAACCTCACATACTGACGTATGCTCATTTTACTGCGGGCTATGTTAAGTTTGGTTCTTCCACATCAGGTTAAAATGAAGGTTTTTGTAGATGGCTTAGTCTATACAAGATTTGAGTCACAGCATCTTGTTTCATTTCTCCAATTAAAATGCTTTCTTCATCTTTAGAACCAAGAATTCTATCATTATTCAAGGTAAGCTGTCTGGACACACTAACCTTGCTCGGAGGAGTTAGCTCTTGCCCTTTTCGAGTTTTCAATATATAGATTACGGTTAAAGTTAACGTATACTGTCTGGGATTTGTGCTTGCTCCAACACTAATAATTTGCTGTTGCAGATTCACTTCATTAACTAGAAGCCAATATTGGGCATGAGAAGGCTCATTAATTTCAACCTTTGAACCTTCCAAGCGTGATTCTATTATGGAGATAAATTGTTTGTCGTTATTTTCAGAAATGATCGCAATATTATTAAGCCAACTAGGTACGTTACTAACCCCACGTAGATGAAATCCACAAGCAGATAGAAAAAGAGCGAGTACCATAATAGTAATACTTTTTAAAATCATAGATTGAAACTTTGAGTAGCTGTATTTCATCAACCAACGACCAAATTAATTAATTGTCTGTGCGCAACAACGATCGCTTTTTTAACCGTTTGATTCGCCAGAAAATCTTTTACATGTTGTTTGGCTGCAGCAATTAATGTTTCTTCTGTTGCATCTACGCT